>CAVYKX010000010.1:0-70060 GCA_963769215.1 Candidatus Sulfomarinibacteraceae bacterium
TGGTCGCCCGCCTCGCGACGCCTGACCGTCCAGTCCGCTACCAGCGACGTCTTCCCCACCCCTGGTTCTCCCACCAAACGCAGCCCGGATGATCACCTTCGAGCCAGCCATCGAGTTCGGCAGTGACTTCTTCTCGCGGCACGAACATCCCCGGGATGTACTTCAAGGTGTCCTCGAAGGCCGAAAGCGTCCGCGTCGTTACCCGGTCCACCCGCTCGCCCAGGACCTCGGCGCTGAGCTCGTCCGACGTCAGCTCCCGCTCTTCAGGCATCCGCGAGGAGAGCATCTGCACCAGCTCGCGAAACTCCTCGCTCGGATCAGCTCGTCGCCGCGCAGGTACAACAGCTGCTTGCCCTTGATCTCCTCCAGCAGCAGTGCTTCCGTCCCTTCCCCTTCGTGATGCGGGATCACCAGCGGAAACAGCCGGATCCATGCCCTACTCGATGGCCGCCACAGCAACAGCGGCTGGCCGGTCTGCTCGGGCGACAGTAGGGCCGGCTTCACCTCTCCGCCGTCCAGGCGTCGGTAACTTTCGCCATCCTCCGACGCCACCAGCACCTCGGCCTCGAAGAGCGGCTCGAGCGACGCTACCAGCTCCCGCCACACCGCCAGGTGCTCCTCCACCAGCGCCACTGCGGTTTCGCGGTCGATATGGCGCGAGTGCGCGAAACGATTGCGCAGGTGGACCAGCGCTTCCCACCGGTCGAGCCGCTGTCCCGACTGCAGCTTCACCCGCGGCCGGTCCTTCGCCACCAGGCTCGCGGCCACCACCGTGATCCCCTCCTCAGACAACACCTTCGTCGGATTCTCGGAGAAGTACCTCGTGGCTTCCCGGATGAAGCCCACCCACTTGCCCGGCCGGGCCGCCGCACCATCGCCAAAAGGCTGTCCGTGGTGTCCGCGTCCGCGGCGATCCCGCCTGCAGGTATTCGCTCGATAGCACCAACGCCAGGTACTGGAACGTCATCGGAATCAGCGACAGGCACAACCGCTGGAGGCGGATCTGCGGCTCACTCTGTTCTACGAAGGCGCGCAGTGCCTCGTGAATGGGCCTAGGGGCGGCTGGGGGTCGGTTCACAACGTCGGCGTTCATTCCGGTGACATTTCTCTGATCGCCCATCCGGACCCCGATTCGTACGCCACCCGCGCTCGCAACAGGTGGGTCACCGCAGTGAGTTCAGCGATTTGTCATGTTCCTCGCATCCGTGATTCGTCTCAGGATACACCGGCATTCCGTGAAGACAATCTTTTCGGAACCACCAGATGAGCGATCGCTACGGTATGCTGAAGCCACGAGAGTGAAGTGAGGAAGATGTTCCGGTGATCAGCTACCGCTTTGTGGGGCCCGGAACCGTCGCGCCGGACCCGACGCCGGACGGTGAAGTCTGGATCGACGTCGGCGGGCGCCTCGGCGAGCGTGTATTCGACCACCACGGGGGAGACACCGACTCGTGGTGTACCGCCGAGTTGGTCGTGGAGCACTTCGAAGAGCTCCTGCCTCAGACTCTGAGGGAGCTCGATGACGTCACCCTGGTCATGCACACGCAACCGGGGCTCGACGGGATCGTCTCGACGTGGCTCGCGCATTCGGTGATTCTGAGCCACAACCTGCCCAGCCCGCGACACGCTGTGAACTCGATCGTTCGAGCGGTTGCCCAACACGACCAGGGCTTCCTGCGCACCGACGACCCGACTGGCTGCTGGTCACTGGTTCTTCGGCTGGCGGTCGCCACGCACCCGAGGGCTCGGGAGGATGAGGGCGAGATCGAGTGCGGTCTTCGGCTGGTCGAACAGTCTCACGCCGCGCTGGCCGACGGGCGAAGCCTCGAAGATGTCGCTCGCGGCATGGTCACACCCACCGTGCACGCCATCATCGCTCACGGCGAGAGAGATTACGGCGAGGACCTCTCTCGGGCGCTGCAATTCCAGGTCCGGCTACCTGTGCGGTTGCTCGAGCCCTGGCTTCGAACCTGCGAGAACGTCCCACAGGATCGCCCGGACCCTCAGAGTGAACGATGGTCGCTGGCCGATGCGATCTTCCTCGACGACCCGACCAGCACGCTGTTCCGGGAACTCGCCCGAGGAGACCGTGACAACAGCCCCAATGGGAAGGGGTTTGCACTCATGGTCGTCTCGAGGGACGCCGAGGGGGCACACGATCCTCCGCTCCGCCGCCACGTCATCAGCACGGACCCGATGTCCGGGCTCCAATTGAAGGGCCTGGGCAAGGAACTCGAAGCCCGCGAACAGCAGAAGGAAGACGAGCTCGCCGTTTCGCTCGCGACGGGTCGTGAGCGGATCCCCCCCGGCACCGGTAGACACGGATACAACGTACCTTCGCCCTGGTACGACGGTCGCGGCCACGCATTCACCATCGTCGACTCACCCTTGCTCCGGATCGGAGACCGGAGCGTGTGCGGTTCGTTGCTCAGCTCGAACGAGGTGCTCGATGCGGTGTGGGAGTACGGAGATCCGCTGTCGTTCCTCCACGTCGACGAGGCCCGAGTCACCGTCTTTCGTACCGTGAAAATGGGCTCCAATTGGAGTCAGCACTGGTCCGAGAACTCCGCCGTTAGCGATCTTTGCCCCAACCTCACCCACGAAGTGACGAAATCCGACTCACTCCCGATTTTGGTTCGGCACTCAGTTCATCAATCGCTCCCAGAGCTCGGCGCGACGTGTATCGAACAACAGGTTTGGGTTACCGACCGAGGGAGCGGCCTCTGGGCAGCTATCTTTGAGATTGAAGGTCCTCACGACGTCACACAGGTATGCGCCATCACCGAAAAGCTGAGGACGAGCGCAACGGACGCTCTCGACCAGCCCGGGCTCGAGGTCGATGAGGACGGGGATCTCTACCACCTCGTGATGCTCAGAGCGCGGTCGTCGGAATACTCCCTCGAAGAAGATCTCGGACCCTCGGCACTGGCGCGACACCTTCTGAGCGAGGGTCGTGCATCGAAGTTCCGCAGCCTCGCGGACACCCGACAGATGACCGAATCGTGCACCGCGTTCTCGTGCCGACGAGATGCGATGGTGAGCTGTACCGCACGCGGCGCCTCTGCAATTTCGATCCGATCGCGCCGTCTGGACGAAGAAGCCGGCGTGCTCAACCCCCTCCAGCTTTCAGGTCTGACGGCGCTGTTTCTCGCGCAAAAACACCGACTGCGCGATCTCTCCGTTCGTTTCACGCGCCATCGCAGCGAGGGTCATCCGATGCGAGCCGCCCGACTGATTCTCGACGACCAATGGGAGCTCATGCGCCTCGACCAGGAGCTCTCCGTCGGCCGGGTCAGCGAGCACGCCCTGGGGCAGCGAACGTACGAGGCTCTTGCCGAAGCACACGATTTCCCGAAGCTACTCGACGACACCAAACGGCGAATCGAAACGTTGGCGCAGCACGTGCGCGACACCAAGGCAGCCTTCTTTCAGCGCGTCGGTCTTTGGGTTTCGATTCTTTTTGCTCCCCTCGCCATCACCGCCAGTATTTTCAGTGGAACCCACCTCCAGCGCCGGTTCTCCGACAACAACGTGAGCTTTCTCCCTGGCGGCATGCTCCCGGCAGGTTGGCTGGATTTTCTCCTGGTATTCGCCGTCGTTTCTGCCGCGCTTGGACTGATGTGGGTGCTCATGCGGCTCGCCTACGGCCGCGAGAGCTCACTGCGACGGGGCAACCGATCGCCCCCATCTGCCTGAGGTCACCCAGATCGAGCCCCCGGCCGCCACATCTCGGGTTCTCCGCATCTTGGCCCGCACTGCGAAACACGGAACTCGCAGTAGCAGCACCCAAGAGCATTGCAGGATCACCGCCTCTCGCGAGTTATTTGAGTATTGCGCTACCCTGGAACCAGGAGGTCCCACCATGAAAACAGCAACAGTCGTCTTCGTCACTGCAATTCTCCTTGCCGGGGCCATGGTCGTCTCAGCCTCCGACAGCCGCACCTACACCAAGGGCATCGAGACGGTGTGGGACGAGGCGGTCAAGGCGACCAGGGATGCCGACCTCGAGGTCTCTGATTCCAACCGCTCCGAGCACTGGTTTCGGATGGAAACACCAAAAAAGACCCTCAAGCGCACGGTCCACTTCGAGGTCAAACTCACTCAATCGGGCGATCACACGGTGGTAGCGGTCCGCTCCGTCGACGACGATGGCTCGCGCAGGAGCATCAAGGTCATCGCCAAGTACTTCGACGCGCTCGGCACCCGGATGAACTGAGCCGCTCGCTCATCACACGACTTTCGCCTCGGCAAATGCGGATGACAGCCGCAGCGCGGGCGCGTATGGTTGGCGCCGGAGGATGCGATGAGCGAAGGATCGGGTCACTGGGACGCAGAACTCTTCCGTCGTGAGGGCCACCGTATGGTGGACTGGATCGCCGAGTACCTCGACGGCGGCAACCGCGAGCATCCCGTGCTGTCGCGGGTCGAACCGGGAGAGGTGACAGCCCGACTACCGAAGGACATGCCTGACGCAGCTGAAGACCCCGAAGCGGTCTGGCAGGACTTCCTCGACATCGTGCTTCCCGGTGTCACTCATTGGAACCACCCGGGCTTCATGGCCTACTTCGGAATCACCGGTTCCGGGCCCGGCGTCCTCGGAGAGCTGCTCTCCGCAGCACTCGACGTCAACGGCATGCTGTGGCGCACCTGCCCGTCAGCCACCGAGCTCGAGTTGGTGGTGCTCGATTGGCTGCGCCGGGGGCTCGAGCTGCCGGATGACTTCTTCGGCTTTCTCACCGATACAGCCTCGATCTCCTCACTGCTCGCGCTTGCCGCCGCCCGCGAAGCAGCGGATCCCGAAATCCGACACCTCGGCATGGCCGGGCGGTCTGATCTGCCGCCCTTCACGGTCTACGCGTCCGACCAGGCCCACTCGTCGATCGCCAAGGGCTGCCTGACCCTCGGCTTGGGCCTCGACGGCTTCCGCGCCGTACCCCACGATTCCGACTACCGAATGGACGCCACCACCCTCAAACGCCTGATCGCCGAGGACAAGGCGGCCGGCCGGCGACCGCTGGCCGTTGTGGCCACCGTCGGGACGACCTCGACCACCTCGGTGGATCCGTGCAAGGAAATAGCAGAAATATGCGCTTCAGAAGGCGTCTGGATGCACGTCGATGCCGCATATGCGGGATCAGCCGCCTTCTGTGAGGAGTATAGGTGGTGTCTCGAAGGCTGTGAACGCGCAGACTCCTTCGTTTTCAACCCTCATAAGTGGCTTTTCACGCCGATCGACGCGTCTGCTCTCTACACGAGACACCCCGAGATCTTCAAACGGGCCTTTTCTCTTGTGCCCGAATACCTCACCACCCCGGTCAGCGGCCAGGTCGTCGATCTGATGGATTACGGTGTCCAGCTCGGCCGGCGATTCCGAGCCCTCAAACTGTGGTGGGTGCTGCGGTGCTTCGGTCTCGAGGGAGTGCAGCATCGCCTGCGCAGGCACATCAAAATGGCAGCCGAATTCGCCGAATGGGTCGACAGTGACCGGAACTTCGAACGGCTCGCGCCGCGACCGTTCTCCGTGATCTGCTTCCGCGCACGACCCGAGGGACTCGAAGGTGAGGAACTCGACCGCTTCAACATGGAGTTGATGGAGCACGTCAACGCGTCCGGCGAGATCTTCCTCTCCCACACAAAGCTTGACGACGGCATATCGCTGCGCGTCGCGATCGGAAATCTCGGAACCGTGGAAAGTGATGTGGCGCGCTGCCGCGAATTGCTGACGGAGGGTCTTGCATGCCTCTCGAACCGCTGAAGGACACGACCGGCATCTTCGCCTCTGTTCGCGGCGTCGCCATTCTCATTTTAGGCTTCGCCACGCTACTGCCCGTCAACCTCTTACAACTCTTGAGCCTGGTGCTCCTACCCTTTTCGGCCAAAGCATTTCGAGCGGTCAACCGCTGGTGCGCGGACACGTGGTGGGGGTTGTGCGTCACCGGCGCCGAACGCTTCAACCACACAGAAGTGCTCTTCAGCGGTGACGACGTGCCGATGCGGGAGAACGCTCTGCTGGCGTCGAATCACCAGCAGATGCCCGACATCACCGCCATCATGAAGTTCGCGAGGACCAAGGACCGTCTCGGAGACCTCAAGTTCTTTGTCAAAAAGCAGCTCAAGTGGGTACCCGGGATGGGCTGGGGCATGCAGTTTCTCGATTGTCTCTATATCGACCGCGACTGGACATCGGACCGCGAGACCATTCGCAAGACATTTTCCCGTCTGGTTGACGGCAACGTCCCTGTCTATCTCGTGTCGTTCGTCGAGGGCACCCGTCTCACGCTCCCAAAACTCGAGACCGCTCGCGACTACGCCCGGCAGCACGGTATGTACGAGCCCCGCCACACCCTGGTGCCAAGAACCAAAGGCTTCACCGCTTCCGTGGAGGGCCTCCGCAGCCATATCGACGCGGTCTACGACCTCACCATCGGCTACGAGGTCGGGGTTCCCTCTCTGTGGCAGTACATCAAGGGCTTGGTCGAACACATCCACGTCCACGTCCGACGATTCGACATCGATTCGCTCCCCGAGTCTGCAGACGGCCTCCGCCAGTGGCTGCTGGATCGCTGGGAGGAGAAGGATGAACTGCTGGATCACTTCTACGAGACAGGTGGATTCCCCGAGACGTTAGAACGTTAGAAGGTTACACGTTGAAACGTTGCCAATTCACGATATGGGGAGGGCGGAACGTTCTCACGCGTAACGTTTAACGTTCCAACGTTTCAAAGGTAAACATCCGCTGCGTCCAGAGATGAAGCGCGACGCTGAGGACGAGAAGGGACGCCCCGGTGGCTTGATGCGCAGTGGTGATAGTGACCTCGAGAGTGGTGGGCGAACCGACCGTGGCGAGCCCACCTGTCACGGCGAGAGCCGCGATCCCGAGGAAGACCTGGACAGAGGTCACCGAAATGAGGAGCTTGCCGAGGAACTCGACGGGCCAGGAGCCCCGGTAGAGTCCCCAGGCCCGACCACCGACCATCGCCGCCAACAATACAACCACCGTGGCGAGGCAGATATGGACGATCAGCAGGGCCGAGAAATGGCGTTGGGCGGCTCCCAGCACCAATTGAACGATCATGATTCCAATGAGCCACCTTTGAAAGGTCCGGTCATCTTTGACAGAGGGCCTCGTTTCAGCTTCCGGCGCGTCGAGCCAGTGTTTGCTTGTGGCGACTGCGATGACGACCATCACGCAGAGAAAGATCTGACCCAGAACCCCGTGAATCAAGGCGAGTGTCAGGCTCGGAGCCATCTCGGCCTCCGAGGTGCTCAAGGTGAAACCACCGGTGACCCTGAGGCCGCCGAGTACGCCCTGGGCGATAACCAGCCCAACCGCAGCGACACTCAAGCGTTTGAGCCACGCCCGGTCATCGCGCCACCACAGGCGCACAGCGAGCGCGATGGTCGTCAGCCCGACCAACGCGCCGAAGAGCCGGTGGGCGTGCTCGTAGTAAATCCCACCCGTCATCCGCGCGAGCGGGAACAGGAACATATTCGACCCGAAGGAATTGGGCCAGTCGACGACGGCCAGTCCGGCCTCGTTGCTGGTCACCAATCCTCCGGCAACCACCAGGAGAAAGGTCGTAGCCACGGCGACCTTCGAGAAAAGAGCGGTCCAGCCCGTCACCGAATCGGATGACTCGATCCGCGCGCCCACGGCGGCAAAGCCCCCGGAAATGAGCGCGATCACGAGTACCGAGCCGGGGACCCACCACAGTGCCGACGGGACCACACCACCATCTTCTGCCGAGGCGAGAAGGCTCCCCAGAATCAGCATATTGAGGACCGCCGATACCGACCCAACCATGGTGCCTGCAAGCCACCCGCCTCCGGAACGCATACCGGTGATCCAGCCCCACAGAGCGACCATCGACAGCATCAGAGCCAGCACCAGCCAGCTTGGCGCCAGCACCGCGGGGAGGCGACAGACGTAGGCGACGGCCCACATGGAAACGGTCATCGCGAAGGCAAGCGGGATGACATAGCTGCGGTCGGGGTATTTCACATTCACTCTCCACCTCCGTCGACTCGCAATACGAAGACACTCGCGTCGGTTATACTTCCCGGCGACAGTCGCCACTCAATTGATCGCACCGAAATATACACCACGCAGTGACGTGGAATCGCAGGGAAGAACAAAAAATGGAGACAGAGATCTCAGCTCCAGATACCACCAACGCCGCGCCGGAAAAAGGCGTCAAGCGGTCGGTGATCACGGATTATCTCGAGCTGGCAAAGGCCCGGCTCGGCGCACTGGTGGTTTTGACGGCGTTTGTGGGCTACGTGCTCGGCGCCCGCGGCAACCCGTCCCTGTGGGTAGGTTTGGCAGCCGTCGTCGGAACCGCGCTCAGCGCATTCGGAGCCAACATCCTCAACCAGTGGTGGGAAGTTGAACGCGACCGCCGCATGGTGCGCACCCGCGAGCGCCCCCTCCCCTCCGGCCGTGTTGACAGGCGCCAGGCAGCCGTCTGGGGGATCGTGACCTCTGTCATCGGTCTCGCAATTCTCGCTCTCGGCACCAATGTACTGACCACGCTCCTGTCGCTCTTCGTCATTCTCGTCTATGTGCTCATCTACACCCCACTCAAAGTGAAGACTCCTCTCAACACGGTCGTCGGGGCCGTGTGCGGGGCCATTCCGCCGATGATGGGTTGGACAGCGGCGACCGGGAGTCTTGACGCCGGGGCCTGGATCCTCGGCGGGATTCTCTTCGTGTGGCAGATCCCTCATTTCCTCGCCCTGGCGTGGATGTACCGCGAGGACTACGAACGCGGCGGATTCCGCATGCTGCCGGCGGTCGACATCGAGGGACGCATTACCGGCAGGCTCGCTTTCCTGTATGCGGCTGCGCTGCTGCCGATTACGGCGGCGCTCAGCGTCTGGGGAGTCACCGGGGGTGCCTTTCTGATTGTGTCGCAGGCCGTCGGCATCGGGTTCGTGTGGCTTGGCTGGGCATTCCTTCGTATCCGAAATCAACAGACTGCGCGGCGTCTTTTCCTCGCAAGCATCCTCTATCTGCCGGTGATCCTCGGTCTGATGGTTGTCGACATGGACACAACATCATCGTCAAGCCGGGGCGCCGCGCCGACTGCCGCCTTCGCGCTACACGACTCAACTCCCCTGCAACCGGCCCCAGAAACCCCGGCCTCATCCCTTCACCGAGGTCCGTGACGCCATGCGAACCCCTGGCATCGTGAGCAGCGGCTGGTGGGTGGCGGCGGCAGCGGGTCTTCTCAGCCTGATCGTTGTCGCAGTCCTGATCCTGCCCGTGCTCGCCAACCGCCAGGAAGGCGCAGCCGCTACCTCGGCTTTCGACCTCCAGGATCCCCAGGTACCGCGCGAGTTCATCGTCTCGGCGATGGCCGAGACGAGCTTCATGTGTCTGGTCGAACCCGCCACCATCGACCCGGAAGAAATCGACCGCTTCAATCGGGAGGAACGCGGCAAGCTCCTCGTACCCGACGACCGGGTCATCGGCGTCCACATCAAGGGCCAGGCCCGAGCCTATCCTTTGCGCCTCATGCGCTGGCACGAGGTGGTCAACGACGTTGTTGGTGGAGAGCCGATCGCGATCACCTACAGCCCATTGTGCGACAGCGTCGTGGTCTTCTCGCGCGAGGTCGGCGCCGGCGTGGTGGAACTCGGGGCCTCCGGACTCCTCTACAACTCCAATCCACTCCTCTACGACCGGAGACAGGACCCATCCACATCACCACTCTGGACTCAACTCGACGGCCGTGTCCTCGCCGGACCGAACCCGGCATCTCAACCGGAGCTCACGCTACGCATCACCACCCTGACAACCTGGGAGGACTGGAGAGACCGGCATCCGGAAACCGACATCCTGGCGCAGATTCCCGAGATGAAGAAGCTCTACAAACGCGACCCGTACCACTCCTACTTCGGGTCTGATCTCCTCAGGTTCCCGGTCGACCCACTACCGCCGGGTGATCGCGCGCTCAAAGATCGACTGGTCGTCGTCACCGTCAACGGGGAGCACGCGGTCTTTTCGCTTTCCGACCTCGCTGCCCAGGCCGGCGCGAACGAGGCTTCGACCCAGGTTGAAATCCAGGGAGTCCCGTTGAGGATCAACTTCGACTCCGTTCTCGGAGTGGCAAACGTCACTCCTGTCGAAGAAAGCGAAAGCCTGCAAGCCGTTCGATACACCTTCTGGTTCGCGTGGTACGCGTTGAATCATTCTCAAAAAGGAACGATTCCTGGTATTATTCCCGCCGCCAACTGAGGCCACGTTGCACCGGCCCGTGGTGCAGAAAATTCGAAAGCCCGGAGGAGCTTGATGTCCGTCCAGATCGAACAGTTCTCATACGACGACGCGATCGTCCGCAAGTTACGTCTTCGTCACGTGGCTGTGGGGCGTGGTCGGCATGCTGGTGGGCGTCATCGTCGCCCTGCAGCTGGCGGCGCCGTTCTTCAACTTCGAGCTCCCGTTGATCACCTTCGGCCGATTGCGCCCGCTGCATACCAACGCGGTCATCTTCGCGTTCGCCGGCAACGCGATCTTCGCCGGCGTCTACTACTCGATGCAGCGGCTCCTGAAGGCACCGATGTTCTAGCAAGGCGCTGACCGCCATCCACTTCTGGGGTTGGCAGCTGATCATCGTCGCCGCCGCCGTCACCCTGCCGCTCGGCATGACCCAGGGCAAGGAGTACGCCGAGCTGGAGTGGCCGATCGACATCGCCATCGCCCTCGTCTGGGTCGTCTTCGCAATCAACGCCTTCGGCACCATCGCCAAACGGCGCGAACGCCACATCTACGTCGCCATCTGGTTCTACATCGCCACCATCGTCACCATCACCCTGCTGCACGTCTTCAACAACCTGGCGGTGCCGGCCGGTCTGTTCCAGAGCTATCCCATCTACGCCGGAGTCCAGGACGCCTTCATGCAGTGGTGGTACGGCCACAACGCGGTCGGCTTCCTGCTGACGACGCCGTTCCTCGGCATGATGTACTACTTCCTGCCCAAGGCGGCCAACCGGCCGGTCTTCTCCTACCGGCTGTCGATCCTCCACTTCTGGTCGCTGGTCTTCCTCTACATCTGGGCCGGCCCCCACCACCTGCACTACACCGCCCTGCCGGAGTGGGCCTCGACCCTCGGCATGCTCTTCTCGCGTCATGCTGTGGATGCCCTCGTGGGGCGGCATGCTCAACGGTCTGCTGACTCTGCGCGGCGCCTGGGACAAGGTGGCGTCGGACCCGGTGCTCAAGTTCTTCGTCGTGGCCGTCACCTTCTACGGCATGTCGACCTTCGAAGGACCGCTGCTGTCGATCAAGGCGGTCAACTTGCTCTCCCACTACACCGACTGGACCATCGCCCACGTGCACGCCGGCGCCCTCGGCTGGGTCGGTTTCCTGACCTTCGGCATGATCTACTGGCTGCTGCCGCGCCTCTTCCAGACCGAGCTCTGGAGCAAGAAGCTGGCCGAGGCCCACTTCTGGATCGGCACCATCGGCATCCTGCTCTACATCGTCTCGATCTACGCCGCCGGCCTCACCCAGGGCCTGATGTGGCTCGCCTTCGACGAGCGAGGGCTACCTCAAGTACGGCGACTTCGTGGAGACCACCCTGCGGCTGATCCCGATGTACTGGGTGCGGGTCATCGGCGGCCTCGCCTACCTCGGCGGCGTCCTCCTGCTGGGCGTCAACATGCTCATGACCTGGAGGAGCCGCCCCTCGACCTACGAGGTCCCGGTGCACGAAGCGCCGGCACTGTCGAAGACCTACGTCGAGCCGCCCGAGCCCGTCGCAGCTCGAGGCCAGCGGCGCCCACGTCGTCAATATCGCCTACAAGCTCGAACGCTTCTTCTCGACCAACGTGGCACCGGCGCTGGGAGCGGCTGCCGCTGAAGTTCACCGTCGCGGTGGTCATTACGGTGGTGGTGGCTTCGCTCTTCGAGATCATCCCCACCTTCCTCATCAAATCCAACGTGCCGACCATCGCCACGGTGACGCCCTACACGCCGCTCGAGCTCGCCGGCCGCGACATCTACCTCGCCGAGGGCTGCTACAACTGCCACTCGCAGATGGTGCGCCCGATCCGCGCCGAGACCGAGCGCTACGGCGAGTACTCCAAGCCCGGAGAGTTCGTCTACGATCACCCATTCCAGTGGGGCTCGCGCCGCATCGGACCCGACCTCCAGCGGGTCGGCGGCAAGTACCCCGATCTGTGGCACGTGCGCCACATGGACGACCCGCGAGCGATCACCGCCGGCTCGATCATGCCCGCCTACCCGTGGATGCTGACCGCGGACCTCGACATTCGACAGCATCGAGCAAGTCATGCGCGCGCACCAGATCCTCGGCGTGCCCTACAGCGACGAGGAGGTCGCCAACGGCACGGCAGCGGCGCAAGAGCAGGCCGCGGCGATCGCCGACGAAATCGTCGTCCAGGGCGGCCCCGAAGGGCTCGCCGACAAGCAGATCGTCGCCCTCATCGCCTACCTGCAGCGCCTCGGCACCGACATCCTCAAACCCGAAGCCGGTCGCGGTCGAAGAAGAGACCGGCGCCGCGGAGGCCGCCGCCGAAGCCGAGGAGACGATCTCCGAAGAGGCGGCATCATGAGTCTGACGCGACATCATGTCGGCGGCCGGCCTGTCATCGTGGACCGAGGTGGCGCTGATCCTGTGCTTCATCGCCTTCACCGCGATCGTCGTCTGGGTCTTTATTTTTCGCAGCAAGCCGTCGTACGATCACATGCGAAACCTGCCGCTTGAAGACAACGGCGACGACAGCGCCACCGCCACCGCAGAAGGAGGCGAGCTCCAGTGAGTCAAGAGCACCTCGATCACGATCCAGCGACCACGGACCAGGACCACCTTCTGGACCACTCCTACGACGGCATCCAGGAGTACGACAACCCGCTGCCCCGGTGGTGGTTGGCCATCTTCTGGATATCCATCGTCTTCGCCCCGCTCTACATCCTCTACTTCCACTTCGGGGCCGGCATGCTCGCGATCGAACGCTACGACGCGGAGATGATCGCCTTTTACGACAAACAGGCCGAACAGCTGCTGGCCCTCGGCGAGATCAGCGAGGGCACCCTCGTCGACCTGATGGCCGACCCGAGCATGATGAACGGCGGCGAAAAGATCTTCCAGATCCAAGTGCGCCACCTGCCACGGCATGTTCGGCGAGGGCGGCATCGGCCCCAACCTGACCGACGAGTACTGGCTGCACGGCGGCCAGCTCATGGACATCTACGCCACGGTCAGCGACGGCGTGCCGTCGAAAGGCATGCTGGCCTGGGAGCGCCAGCTGCGGCCGGCCGAGCTGCTGGCGGTCAGCTCGTACGTCGGCACCCTGCTCGGCAGCGAGCCACCCAATGCCAAGGCGCCGCAGGGCGAGCTCTTCGAGCGGCCAGGCGCCGGAGGCCCTGTCGAGGTGGCCGAGGCCGACGCCGAGGAGACGGCGACGCCGAGGAGACAGCCCGCGGCGTCCTGAGGCGAAGATGACGAGCCACCTCGAACGCGCCCGAGGCCCAGGAGCGGGTCCTCTCGACCCTGAACCGGGACGGCAGCCGGCGTTGGATCCGGCCCAAGCTCTCCAAGGGCCGGCACTACCGGAGGCGGTTTGTCACCGCGTGGGCGTTGATGGCCACCTTCACACTGATCCCGATCATCAGGCTCGGCGGCAAGCCGCTGATGCTCTTCGATATCCCCAAGCGGGAGTTCACGTTCTTCGGGGCGACGTTCCTCCCCACCGATACGTTTCTGCTGATGACGCTGCTGTTCAGCATCTTCATCGGCATCTTTCTGGTCACCGCAGTGCTCGGTCGAGTGTGGTGCGGCTGGGCTTGTCCGCAGACCGTCTACATGGAGTTCCTCTACCGCCCGATCGAAAATCTCATCGAGGGCGGTCGCGCGGCAGCAGCTGGCGTCTGGACGAGTCCGGGCCCAACGGCCGAAGGCTCCTCAAGTACGTGGTTTTCTTCTTCGTCTCGGCCTTCCTCGCCAACACCTTCCTCGCCTATTTCGTGGGCTGGGACCGGCTTCTCGGGTGGATGACCAGCCCACCGACCCAGCAACCGGCGGCCTTCGCGGTCATGCTCGGAACCACGCTGCTGATGTTCTTCGACTTCGCCTATTTCCGCGAGCAGACCTGCATCGTGGCCTGCCCCTACGGCCGCTTCCAGTCGGTGCTGCTCGACCCGCAGTCGCTGATCGTCGGCTATGACGCACAACGCGGCGAAGAGCGCGCGCCGTGGCGCAAGAAAGAAGAGCGAACCGCCGGTGATTGTATCGACTGCGGGCTGTGCGTCAGCACCTGCCCCACCGGCATCGACATCCGGGACGGCCTGCAGATGGAGTGCATCCACTGCACCCAGTGCATCGACGCCTGCGACGCCGTGATGGAAAAGGTCGGTCTCGAACCCGGGCTGATCAGTTACACCTCGCAGGCCGAGCTCGAGAGCGGCAAACGCTCGTTCTTCCGGCCGCGTCTGGTGGTCTACTCGGCCATCCTCCTGGTCATGTTCGGGACCTTCGCCTTTTCGCTCGCCGGCAAAAGTACGGCGGATGTCACATTGCTGAGAGGGCTCGGCGCCCCATTCTCGGTCCTGCCCAGCGGCGAGATTTCCAACCAGATCCGTATCAAGATCGCCAACCGCGCACCCGAGGTACGCTCGTACTTCATCGAGCTCGCGGATATTGACGGTGTGACGCTGGTAGCGCCGGAAAACCCGCTGACCGTCGGAGCCGGCGAAACCGAGATGACAGGCGCATTCGTCACCATTCCGCCGTCGGCATTTTCGGACGGAGAATTGGTCGTCACCCTCAAAATCAGCGATGGTGTCGATTTCACCGAGGAGATCGACTACCGCATGCTCGGGCCCGCCGGAGGTGGATCGTGAAACGCGGAGCAGCTTGGCCGTACATCATCGGCGGCGCCCTCGCTCTGCACGTCATCGCATCCCTTGTGGTGGTCTTCATCGCCACCTCCGATCCGTCGTACGCAGTCGAAGAGGACTACTACCAGAAGGCCCTGGCCTGGGACGAAAAGCGCGCTCAGGACAGCACCAACAGCACACTCGGCTGGAGCTTTGAATTCGCGGTGACGCCCCCCGACAGTCCGGGAGATCATCCGAAGCTCGACGTCACGCTCCACGACGAGGCCGGCGTTCCGCTGACCGGTGCGGCAGTCTCGGTCGCGACCTTCCACAACTCACGCAGCGACGACATTCTTCGCGCGCCCGTCCCGGAGACTGCAGACCCGGGCGTGTACTCCACCACCCTCCCCATGCAGCACAACGGCCGCTGGGAGCTGCGGTTCACGGTCGAGACGGGGAAGTGACCGATTCACCCATTCGGAGACGAGGCATCTGTTCGTGAAGGCAAGCGGGAATGAATTCGGAATTCGGAATTCGGAATTCGGATTGCCACCCACCCACCCAGAGAGCACGGGCCGGTGCGGGTGGGAATTCAAAATTCAAAATTCAAAATCCAAAATTCACGCGGGCGGCGGATCCAGCATCCCGTATGACCGGGACTCCTGCTCGTCGACGGTCTTCGCCGCCAGCCTGGTGGGCTCGCTCGCACTGCATCGGCATGTGCGGCCCCTTCGTGGCCTTCTACTCGGGTTCGGATGGATCAGCCGGGGCGCGGCGCCTGCTCAGCCACGCTTCCTACTCGGGCGGCCGTTTGGTGACCTACGCGATCTTCGGTCTCGCCGCCGGGGCGGTCGGCGCGGCGCTCGACGTGGCCGGCTCGCTGGCGGGATTCCAACGCATCGCCGCGGTGCTGGCCGGAGTGACCATGATCCTGTGGGGAACGCTTGCCCTTCTCCAGCTTCGCGGCATACGGATCTTCAAGCATGGCTCTGGCAACGGCCGAATCGCCCGCATCCTCCGACGTGGTTTTTCCGTTGTGAGTGACAAGCCGCCGGTGGTCAGAGCCGGTGTCGTCGGACTGCTGTCGGGTTTTCTCCCCTGCGGGTGGCTGTGGGCCTTTGTCGTGACCGCAGCCGGCACCGGCTCCGCCCTCAAAGGCGCCGCAGTGATGGCCGCTTTCTGGGCCGGCACCGTCCCGGCGTTGGTAGCGGTTGGATTCGGCACCCAACTGGTCAGCGCGCCCTTGCGGCGCCACATCCCCGCCGTTACGGCCGTGCTGCTGGTCGCCCTCGGGCTTTTCGCGATCCTCGGTCGGCCGGCCTCCGTCACCGCAGCCATCAACAAGCACCAGCAGATGCACGGCCAGGTCCCTGAATCTGGCGCCGCATCTGAATCCTGCTGCGACGCCGAGTGAAGCGCGGTGGGTCCCCGAGTCGCCCCGGGGCTGGCGGCGCCGCCCGGTTCATGCTGAGATGGGGCCCATGACCGAGAGCACCGAAAGGAAACCCGAAGTCAGCGACAGCGGTGACCTGCGCCGCGACGTGAGCTTTCTCGGCGCCATGCTCGGCGATGTGCTGCGGGAACAAGGCGGGAAAGCCCTGTTCGACATCGTCGAGGGCTCTCGGGTCGCAGCGCGGGCGCGACGCCAGGACGACGCGGCAGCCGGTCAGACGCTCGATGGGCTTCTGGCCGGCCTCGAGCCGCAGCGTGCCAGCGAGGTCGCGCAGGCCTTCTCCGCCTACTTCGCGCTGGTCAACATGGCCGAGCGAGTGCACCGGATCCGCCGACGCCGTGACTACCAGAAATCCGGCACACCGCAACCGGGCAGCCTCGACGACGTGCTCCGGAGGCTCGCCGCGGCCGGCGTGCAGCGGCACCGCCTTCGCAGCATTCTGGAACGGATGCTGGTCGAGCCGGTCTTCACCGCCCACCCCACCGAGGCCGTCCGGAGGACCATCCTGGCCAAGGAGCAGCGGGTCGCACGCATCCTGGTCGACTTCCTCGAGCACACCGACCGCACGCCGCAGGAGTCCGCGTCGTTCGAGGCTCGGCTGCGCGAGGAGATAACACTCATGTGGCAGACGTCCGCGCACCCGGGCGTCGGGCGTACCGTAGCCGACGAGGTGGAGCACGTGCTCTTCTACCTCGTGGATGTGATCTACCGGATCGTGCCGGCCCTCGATGAGGCGATGTCGGCTGCAGTGCGCGCCGCCTACGGAGAGGCCGACGACGACGATCTTCCGAGCCCTTTCCTGCGCTTCGGCTCGTGGGTCGGCGGCGACATGGACGGCAATCCGAACGTCGGCCCCGACACCATTCGCCGCACCCTCGAACGGCAGCGGGAGCTCATCATCGACCGCTACGTTTCCGAGGTCCGCGAGCTCTTCGGCCACCTCAGCCAATCGCGATCACGGGTCGCCTTCGACCGCGACGTCGAGGAGCGCTGCGAGGTCTACCGGAAGCGAATGCCGGAGGTGGCGGCCGACATCCCGTCCCGCTACGACGACATGCCGTACCGGGTTCTGCTCTGGTTCTGCTGGGCGCGGCTCGAGGCGGTCCGCACCGGAGGCGAGCACGCCTATCCGGCGTGCCGACGAGCTCTGCGAAGACCTGCGCCTCATCGCCGACCAGCCTTCGCCGCAACAGGGGCGAGCACGCGGGCCTGGTGCGAACCCTGCGGCTGGCGCAGCGGGTGGCGACGTTCGGCTTCCATCTCGCGACCCTGGACGTCCGCCAGGACGCGGCCGTGCACCGGCAGGTCGTGGGCGCCCTGCTCGGAGACTCGGGGTTCGCCGGCGCCCCGGCCGACGAGCGGGCCGCGCGCCTCCACGACCTCATCGAACGTGAACACGTCGCCACGGCGCCGGATGAGCCGGAGACCACGCGGACGATCGAGGTCTTCGCCGAAATCGCAGCCGCCCGTTCGCAGTACGGCGGAAAGGCCGATCGGGCCCTACATCATCTCGATGGCCCAGGGCGCCGACGACGCACTCGCGGTGCTGTGGCTCGCGCGCTGCGCCGGCCTCACCGACCCCGAGGGCAGCGGTGCCCCTCGACGTGGCGCCGCTCTTCGAGACCGTGGGCGACCTCGACCACGCCGGCGAGACGCTGGAACGGCTGCTCGCCGACCCGCTCTACCGGCAGCACCTCGAGGCGCGCGGCGACCGCAAACTGGTCATGCTCGGCTACTCGGACTCGAGCAAGGAGTCCGGGCTCGCGGCGTCTCGCGCTGGGCCCTGTACCGGGCCCAGGTGGCGCTGTCGGCCGCGGCCGAACGCGCCGGTGTCGAGCTGACCCTGTTCCACGGCCGCGGCGGAACGCCGAGCCGCGGGGGATCCAAGCCTCGAGCCGGCGATCCTCGCCCAGCCGCCCGGCGTCATGCGACGGACGCCTGCGGGTCACCGAGCAGGGCGAGATCATCCACGCCAAGTACGGCCTGCGCGGCATCGCGTTGACGGACCCTCGAGCTCATGACCGGCGCCGTCCTCGAATCCGCTGCCGCCCCGTCCGACGCCGAGGCCCTCCCGCCCGAGTGGTCGAGGGCCATGGATGCGGTGGCAGCGAGATCGCGCTCGACCTACCGGAGCCTGGTGTGGGACGACCCTGATTTTGTCCCGATACTTTCGTGCGGCCACCCCGATCGACGTGATCGAACGGCTCGAGATCGGCTCGCGGCCCGCCTCGCGTCGCTCGGGTGGAGGCGTCGAGAACCTGCGCGCGATTCCCTGGGTCTTTGCATGGACCCAGAGCCGGCACCTGCTGCCCGGCTGGTACGGTGTGGGATCTGGGCTGGAGGCTGCGGTGGAGTGCTGCGGAGAAGACACCCTTTCGCGGATGGCCGCCGACTGGCCGTTTTTCGCCACCCTGCTTTCGGACGTGGAGATGGTGCTCGCCAAGGCGGACATGGGCATCGCCCAACGCTATGCCGAGCTGGCGGGCGAGACCGGCGCGAGCCTGTTTCCGCGGGTTCTCGCGAGAGTACCAGCGCACCCGTGACCTCATCTGCAGGATCCGCGGAATCCGCGAGCCGCTCGAGCGAGAGCCGGTGCTGGCCCGCTCGATCACGCTGCGGAACCCCTACGTCGATCCGATCAGCCTCCTGCAGGTGGACCTCCTCGGACGCTGGCGCGCCGGGGGCCGCAGCGATCCCGACCTGGAAGAGGCCCTCAAGGAAACCGTGCGCGGCATCGCCCGCGGCATGCAGAACACGGGCTAGGGACCTTCTCACCCGTTTTGCCAGGAAGGCGGGATTCGGAAGTCTGAATTCGGAATTCGGAATTCGAATTTGAATTTGGATTTTGGATTTTGGATTTTCGCCCACCTTCCCGAACAACTGTGCGCGGTACCATTTGCGAGGATCTCGAGACTCCGGATTGGCCGTTGGCGCGCACTGAAATACGCGCCTACACGTCTATGAAGCGCGCTCCTTCTGTAGGCGGGTACTTCAGTGCCCGCCAACGTCAAGTTCGATTGCCTGCCGTCGCCGAACAGGGTCCATTCCCATCTTTGTCCGGGGGTTGGGCCTTCAGTCCTGGGGCTGCGGCGGAACCTTCAGGTCGTTGGGTCCTCCCGGCGCAGTCCGAGTCTGAAGATTCGGCGGGATGTGGCCGACATCGCCATAGGAGAGCAGCTTCATCGAGCCATCGGCCTTGATCGTGACCACCGTCAGACTGCAGTTGCCGATGGACATTCTGAGCCACGATTCGGTGTCGACTCCCAGGACCTTGGTCACGAAGTAACGAATGACGTTGCCGTGGCACACGATGACATCGTGCTGATCGGCTTCGGGTGAGGGCTTGAGGTAAACCGGATAGGCTTTCTCGAGGGTCTGTTGACACGCCTCGATTTCCGCGGGGTCCTCTTCAGCCATGACGTCCTGGCGCCAGGTCGGCGGCAGGCACTCGCGAATCAGAGTGGAGGTCTGCAACTCGAGATCCGGGAACTCCTCTCCAATGACCAGCGCCGTTTCTCGTGCCCGCGTCATCGTGCTGCTGTGGAGTGAAGAGATTTCGACCGGGAGACCCCGCAGTCTCGCGCCCAGGAGGCGCGCCTGGGCCACACCCAGAGGGCACCAGTCCTCTCCCCACATCCGGGTCTCGCTCGTCGTCCTGGTCATACTCGCCGTGGCGGATCAGATAGATCGTCCGCACGCCATCGGCGGTTTCTTCTCTGCCGTCCGGCGACCCTGCCCGGCAACTGGAAACCCGGCAAACACAACGAATAGGAAGACCAACACTCTCGATAAAAAACCGGCGTTGATCCAGTTTTTCAGCCACACCCTCTCCCTTCGATCCGGTCGCATCGAGGCCACGTGCGATGATTTTACCCCGACCGCGGCAAGCGATCGCGGGGCTTGCCTTCAAACCGCACATGGAGACTGTCAGAGGCTGCTACACCATCAGCCGCCGGATCGCGGTGCCCGCGAGCAGCAGAATCATCGCCACGATTCCCCACTCATCGAGCGTCGGGATCGACTCCAGCGAGAACTGCACCTCGACCTCCGTCGGGTCGTCCTCGTCGGCGTCACCCGGGTCGCCGTTTGGAGGTCCGTCGTTGCCGTCGCCGGGGTCCGGATCGGTGCCGTCGTCCGAAAGATCGACCGTGTCCTCGTCGGCGACGCCATCCTCGTCGCCCTCGTCACCCGTGGCACGGGCCTGGTTGAATAGACGGCCACCGCCGGATCCGGGAAGAAGCGAACGGAAAGCGAGATGGTGAAGGTCGATCCGACCGGCAGGTATTCGCCGGTTGTCGGTGCGACGAGCA
This sequence comes from Candidatus Sulfomarinibacteraceae bacterium, assembly GCA_963769215.1. Lineage (GTDB taxonomy): Bacteria > Acidobacteriota > Thermoanaerobaculia > Thermoanaerobaculales > Sulfomarinibacteraceae > Sulfomarinibacter. The sequence goes on from CAVYKX010000010.1 coordinate 20,606, forward strand.
CCGTGTCTCCATCCCCGTTGTAGCTCGAGTTGGCCGAGGACTGGCTGACCGTCGCCCGCCGAGTCTGACCGCTCACGGTCGGTCCGGAACCACCGCGTACTCGCCCGACGAATCCGGATCCGCAGACAGGCTCCCGAACTCCGTCGCCAGATCATCGGTCACCCGAAGATCGAAGAGCGTGAGGTGCCGAGATTCTCCACCAGCATCGAGTACGCCACGGTCCAGGTACCGTCGTTGTTGTCAGTCACCGAAGCCGCTCGCTTGGCGACACCGATCTGCGAATCGATCTCGACCGGCGTTGGATCATCCTCGTCGCCGTCACCCGGATCGCCGTTCGGAGGTCCGTCGTTGCCGTCGCCGGGGTCCGGATCGGTCCCGTCGTCCGACAGATCGACCGTGTCCTCGTCGGCAGTCGCCATCTTCTCCCTCGTCCCCGCGTGGCCCGGGCCTGGTTGTAATAGATCGGCCACTGTCGGATTCGGGTAGAACCGAACGGAAAGGGAAATGGTAAAGGTCGATCCGACCGGCAGTACTCGCCGGTTGTCGGAGCGATGAGCACCGAGTCACCATCCCCGTTGTAGCCGCGTTGGCCGACGTCTGGCTGACGGTCGCCCCGCCGGTCTGTCCGCTCGACGGTCGGTCCGGAGACGACCGCATACTCCCCGGCGGAGTCCGGATCCGCCACCAGGGTGCCGAACTCTGTCGTCAGATCGTCGGTCACGCGAATGTCGAAGAGCGCGAGGCGCCGAGATTTTCCACCAGCATCGAGTAGTCCACGGTCCACGTGCCGTCGTTGTTGTCGGTCAGCGAACCGCGCGTTTGGCGATGCCGATTTGCGAATCCAATGACAACGTGGTCGGGTCGCCTTCGTCGTCATCCTCGGGGTCGTCGTTCGGGAGCCCGCCTTCGCCATCTCCCGGATCGGAATCAGAACCGTCGTCCGACAGATCATCCGTGTCCCCATCATCGGTCCCGTCCTCACGCGTGTCGCCCGTGGCTTTCGGCCTGGTTTTCCCATGAAGTCGTCCCGAGGGCGGGCATGAAGGTGACGTCAAATACGATCTCGATCGTCGAGTCAATCGGTAGGACATCGCCACTCGTCAACTCCAGGAGGTCCTGGTCCGAGTCGCCGTCGAACGAAGAGTTCGCCGTGAGATCTGCGCCACCGGTCGCGTTCTGCACCGTCGGTCCCGAGCTCACGGAGTATTCGCCGGGATCGTCGGGTGTACCCGCCACGACCGAACCGAATTCCGTCGCCAGGTCGTCCGTAACCTGCACGTCATACAGATCGAAATCCTCGAATGCTTCGATCTCGAGCGTGTAGGTCACGGTGAAGGTGCCATCTCCGTTCGAGCTCGGCGACGATGCACGCTTGGCGATTCCGATCTGCGGCCGGCACGCGGGCGCGGTGAGGTCGGCAATCGAGGACGGCCCGTGACCGTGATGGGGTCGCCGACGGTCAGACCGGTCGTGATATCGACCTCTTGAAGAGTGTTCACACCGCTCACCGTCTGACCACGCCACACCCTGCCGTCGGGCGTCTTGGCGAGCTGCCAGTTTTCGGTGCCGGTTCTGATCCGGGTGAAGCTCGAGGCCGCCACGTCGAAGGTCCAGAAGTACTGCGTCGATGTGCCATCCGCGGGTCGCGGCAACAATCAGCGGACCTCCTGAGCCGTTGTCGACCACGATCAGGTCGCCGAAGCCGCCGAGATCCGCAACCGGGGTCTCGGGGTCGTTTGCCGCAATCGTCACGATGTCGATCCGGGTCAGACCGGTAACCGTGGTTCCCGCAGCGTCGAGGGAAGCCACATACAGCGCTTCAACATCGCCGGCGGCGGCGACCGGCTCCGCCCCGATGAAGAGCGAGTCCGTCTCGTTCCAATAGGTGCCGCCGCCGCTCTGCAGCGTACCGCCGGAGAATACCGCAGGATAGTCCGTAGCGAGGTTCGAGAGCAGGGTGTGCAGATCCGTGGTCTCGTCCCACCAGTACATGCTGGTCCCGACGCCGTAATACGCGATGCAGGCGTTGTCGTTTGCCGCCAGGGCGTTTGTGTACCCAGTTGTGTTGACCGTCGAGACAGTCAGCAGGCGCGCCTCACCGCTGTCCACATCCACGCCCCACAACTCGCCGTTCTCGGCCCCGATGTAGACATAGTTCCGGGAGGTCCCCTCGGCAATCATCGGCAACAGCACACACAATCCAACGAGAATGGCAGCAATACGGCGCATTGGATGTCCTCTTTCTGTGTCTTTTTGTGAATCGCAGGGCGGTTCAGCGCGACGGGTTTCCCGTCACTGTAGTTCAATTATACAGTAATGATTCCTGAGCTTGAGACCGTCACTCAGCTCCGAATTTTCGGTCCCAGACGCGCTGCAGGCAGTCGGCAACCTCAGGCTCATCGAACACTCTAAGCTGCTGAATTCAAAGAAGGAGGTCGGTATCAGTGTGCTCGGGATCGTAGGGTTCCCACCAACTCCGGTCAGTGCCCGGAGGGCAACCCGAACACATCCATTTCCATTCTCGTTCTGCCGCGGTGCATATCGGACAAGCGCACGACAATCCGGGCTTTTCTTCCCCGATCACGAGGCAACCGCCCGGTGTGCTCCGAGGTCCGGCGTTCGGAAACTCCTTTTCCCGGGCCCCGGCGTAGCGGCAATCCCGCTCCCAACTCGCCATGGATTCCGGCTCTCCAAATGCCCCACCGGATCCGGGTGGCACCTCGACCGGCTCGAAGGAAATCTTGTGGACCTCGCAGAAGAAACGAGGGCTTTGCTCTGCCGTGCAGGTGCGGCGAAATCTGGCATCCCGCGACTCACGCTCCTGACACTCACCCACGACAGCAGTTGCCGGTCCGAGAAACATCAATATCGCAATCATCAGATTTTTCATCGTTGTTCCTCCTGCCAACAGTACGAGTTGTGTAGTGACGCGGAGTTCCCCCTAATCCGAAGACCGTCGACAGACTCCCGCCCAAAGGCGATGAGAGCTTGCCTTCATGCTTCGCGCTTGAATTGTTGTGGGTATGCCCTCCCGACTCGGATCGAGTCAGGGCTTTGAGGGAAGTGCCGTCCGGCGCTCAGTGCCGGCTTTGGCGCGAGTGATCCGGCTATCGAAGATCCTCTCGCTCGACGTCGTCGACAACGCCAGACGTCTCCCGAATGCCTTCGACGTCCATTTCTTCAACTTCCTCAGTTCAAAAAAGCCGTCTTCTTCGGGTTGCCCTCCTCGGTAGAGCTCATCGGAGACCTTGTGAAGATTGGGCAGACCCGGAACATCGCCAATCGGAGTGGCCCATTCCGCTGGTCTGTCCTCTGGCACCACCTCGTCGGGCGCAGTCGTGTCGGCGCAAGCCATCAAAAAACTACCGAGGCGCCGAGCGAACACACACGTCGCAAGTTCTTCATGACTGCAGTTCTCCAATTGCCCAACGGTCCGCGTTCAGGAATCCCCAGAGATTTCCGAGCACCTGCTCAACAATGTACTAAACCGAAGCCTCGAGATCAGAATCGATGATTCGGTTGATGTGACCTTGCATATAGGGAAAGCACAGAAACCAGAGAAGGAACGCGAGCACGGAAACGACCGGTGAAATCGGATCGGCAATGTGCTCGTGGAGCTGCACCTCGCGAATCCTCCAGGCGACTTTCCACACCGCGTACACGAAAAACCCATTCCAGAAAAGGGCCATCAGCCACAAGCTGCCGAAGAGGAAAATCTTGACCTCATCCGAGAGATCGGATCCGATCCGCGCCGAGGTCATCGCAATCGCGAATCCCACGACATACAGCGCCACATAGAGCCAGACGATCCACGCGAGACGACGGATGTTGAAAATCCGGAGCGGCCGGAAGCCGTTCAGGAACCGCAGCGAATCCAGGAACCAGTAGACCGCGTAGAAGCCGATCGACAGCCACAAGAACACGTACACGAGGAGGGGTGATCGTTTCATCGATTCGAACGCTCAGAAAGCACGGGCCAGTACAGCCTACGATTCACTGGCTCATCAGAAGGAGACATGGGGGAAAAGAGGGTTCTGGCTGGGTCTGTGTGGTCCAGGATTTCTGATGATTCAATCACCGCTTGAATTCTTCTCCGCCGCCGTTGCGCCCCGGATCTTGAGCAGGACGCCGAGGAAGAATGACGCCCACTCTGAAATTGGAATCCATCACACTGAGTTCATCGAATGCCGAACTGCGCTGCGCGGCCAACCCAGCGCGGCAGCCGGTATGACCGCCACCAGAACCGTGCCCAACACCACTACGGTGCATGCCACCAAAGTCTGAAGATGACCGACTGTGCTGGTCGCCCCGGAACCCAAGAACGTGATGACCACGCCGGAACAGATGGACAACCCGGAGGCCGTGATCATGAACGCCGGCCAACCGAACTCGAGCAGCGCGCACAGGCAGAGACAGAAAAACGGGAACGCGAGGACACCAAACAGCGCCACGGACCACAGCGAGGAGTGGGACTCGAGCCCCTGCCAGCCGGCGACGTCGGGATCGGCCATGTGAATGAGCGCCGACAGCACAAGCGGCGGCACCGAAAGCCACGCCACCGCGGCGGTTCTGCGAAGGAAGCTGGTCTTCATCTTTGCGATTCTAGCCTACCCGGCCGGCCGACGTCGCCAGGTGCCGTGTTCCTCATTGCTACATTGTCGGGAAGGGACACCCTTTCCCAGATCGCTCCGGTCAATTCAACTGGATTCCCTCCGGCCATCGCACGAATTCTCCGTTGGCATACACGATGTCGGATTGGAAGCTCGTTGTGGTTTCGTTCTCGTAGTGATCGAGCGATGGATCATCAGGTTCCCCACACTTACCATGGCTGACGAGTGTGTAACTGTGACTCGACACCCGAACCCTCCACGGTCGATCCCAGCCGTCGTGTTCCGGCATCGAGGTGAATTCGAGCAGCAACGAGCGCAACTCGTCCGGATCCTCGGTTTCCGGGTAGGTCCCGTGAGTCTGCCCGTACATTTCCAGAGCAACGGCACACTGGCGCATATCGGCCATGGTCCTCTTCTGACGCCCTCTATTGATCGCTCCGAGATTGGCCGGGCCGGAAATCAGCAAGCCGAAGAGCCATGGGAGAACCAACACGAACGCGAACACCCGTGTCCTCCAGGATGCCCTCTCCCGATCGAAGAACGGGAGACCGTGGAGAAAGTAGAGAATGATCGCCGAGAGCAACGCGCCAGCGAGGTAGATGATGGCTGCGTGCCGTTCCACCCACGTGCAGCCGTCGTTGATCGCAGACTCCGTCGCGATCCCAGCAATCCATGAAAAGAACGCCGTAATGATGGCCAGAAGGACCCAGATCGAGGTACGAATCGATTTCAATATCCGATTGCTCATTGCTACCCCGCTGTGATCGTGACAGTCCGGGGTAAGCGAATCAAGACCCCGCACTCCGCGAAGGCGATATTCCCGAGCCTGGTGTCAGGCCTTTTCATCTGCCCCGTCAATTCGAACTTCGGTACCGCGATCTTCATTCGTCCGTCACCAGCATTTCATTCGAGGATCCAGCACCACCATCTGCGGTCCCAGGTCTCGAGATCACCGACTCGCTCGAGCCGGACCGGGTCGTCGATGAAATACAGATAGACGTCAGTCTTCCAGGTGGTCATGACGCTGTCGGTATCCAGCGACCGGAGGTAACCACCGAGATCGTCGGAGACGATCTTCAGGGTCGTGTCGGGGTCGTCCACGAACGTGAGATAGACATCCTCGGCCTGCCCCCATTCCTCATGAATCGTGGGCTCGATTCGCCACTTCATCTCGTACTGACGATCCTCCGCCTGGACACAGCCCATCAATGCAGGCAGAAGGCCCATCACCACAACAGCCGGTACGGGGGCCACGACCAGAAGACGCGACTCAGGATCTCTGCGGCGGGACGCAGGGCAGGCTGGGTAAATTGCCCCGCAGGCGAGAGCGACGAGTACCAGAAATGCAATCGTCATATCGAGGATTTCATCGACCTGTTCTGCTCAAGGCCTGTACCCGGCGCGCGCAAGGTTTCGCTGGAGCGAGGTGTTAGGCGTCAAACTGTTCAGTTCAAAAAACTTTCACTTGAGATAGTAGCCGGAGACGCGCCACGCGCCATCAGGATCCTTCATGGGGGTAACGGTTTCAATCGCAGAGTTTTTGTTCGTGAAACTCGTGGTGAACTGGATGACCACGTATTCACCATCAGGCGCACCAGGGAGTGAGGTGGCGTACTCCGTTGATTTGACCTTGCGACCAACCATTTCTCCCAGAGGTTTCCGGGCACTGTTCAGCGACTGCTCCCACTGTTCCTTGGACAGGGCTGCTCTGAAGAGCTCGGCAGATTGTTCCCAACTCTTTCCGTATTCGCCCTCATCCACCAAACCTAACCACGACTCCGCTGCCATTACGGCTTCCTTTTCCGAATCTCCAGCGAATAGGGTGGTTGCCGCCATGAGGACGACCAGGACGAAACACAACAGAGTGGTTTGCTTCGATTTCATCGGTACCTCCGTATGTCCCCCCGTACGTCGAACGCCGAGATTGATTCCCCACCTAACGGTCCGAGTTCAGCGGACCGAACCCGCCGCGGGTGAGGGTCCGCTGGAACGGGGTGTTAGGCGTTGGCGGTATTGCTTGTTCAGTCGCCAGATTTCTTGGATTCTATGAAGTTCATGACTTGCTGTTTAACTTCGGGTCCGACCAGGACAGGCTGAAGTAGAGTTTCATTCCCATCACCGTCAAGCGTAATGCGAAATACGAAGAAGGTCCGGTCGTTCGTGAACATCCATGGAAACGACTCTCGAGAGAACGTTGTTTCACCCGAGGTAGCGACGAGTTGACCATTCTTGAAATGTGGGGCGGAGTCAATGATAGGTATGGCGTCTTGTCCCGTGACATCTTCAACGGAAACACGGATCACTCCTTCAAGAAACGACTGAGAGTCTCTCGGTATCAGGCTGAAGACCCAACGAAGAACGAGACCGGATTCACCGGGAATGAACGCCGGCCCCGCCGAGGTGACTATAGCGGAAGCGCTTTTCGCAGGACCAGGAACTCCGCCCTCGAAATAATGGCGGAATCTCAACTGACCACCCAAAGCTACGACATCCTGCTCACCAGGCCTGATGACAATGGGTTCCTCGTCTGGCGCACCCAAAACGACGCCACCCTCGGGGAGGACCTCCAGCGCCCGGCGCAAAGTAACCGGGTCTGGACCCGGGGTTGGTAAAGGATCTTGCGCCGAAGCCAAGGTCGCCGGGACAGTGGATAGAACTACGAGGATTAAAGACCAGCTGGTTTTTGTGCGTATCAACGTCTTCTATTTTCTCCCTCTGAAGCTCCGCGGTTCCTGCCTAACGGTCCGGGTTCAGCGGACCGAGGCCGCGCACGCGCGGACTTGGGTCCGCTGGAATGAGGTGTTAGGCACCGTGCCCTGATGTTGAATTGCGTCCACTAGGCTACGTGCCATACACAATTGTGTTTTGGTCCTCGGGTAGCGCATACGCGTCCGCTGTTGTGAGGTGCCCGTCCTGGCTGCTCACGCGCGCAAGAACGTTTCCTCGACGAAAGACCACCTGGATGCCATGTTCTGGGTCCCATCCACAATTTCCAGTCACCTGGACGTACACGAGGTTGTCCGCGCGGTGTCTCCTTGAAACGTAGATCGCAGTCATTTGAACATGCCGCCACACCTCTGAGTCTGCACCCACGTGGACGAGGAGGTCTTCCTCATCTAGGACGTTGGCGGCCCGGCGATATTCGTGGAACAAGTAGGGTGCCGCACCCAATTGATCCGATTCTGAGAGACTCAAGAACTGCTTGATTGAGATCGAAAAGTCTTCTGGAGAATTGTCGTCCTCGATACCTTCGACAATGAATTTCACTTTTTGATCGCCAAGGTAGGGACCGGGATAGGATCGCTCACGAACCACTCCTCGATATCCTCATGCCTTCGAAGGTCTCCCAGTGGTTCGATCTTCAAAATCCTCCATTGAATTCGCAAGAAATCGAGCCTAACACCCCCGAGCCAAGCGGACGCTACGTTCGGCCGCTTGCGGCGACATGCAATGTACTCGACACGAGTAGCGGTCCGTCTTCAGCGAGCTGTTAGGCTTCCCAGCGCGTTGCCGTGTCGCGCTGCGGAGTTGATTACTCTTGGTCCTGGATCGAGTAGAGTTCGGGCTGTTCCCTGATCCTCTTGGCTTTGTTGTCGATTGAATTTCGCCAGAGGTCGTTGATCACCCGATTCTGCTCATCGAAGTCGTCGAGTCCCCGATGGTGGCGAACGATGGCTATTTGAACAGCTCGCAGTTCGGGAAGCCAGTACTTCGTATCCGTCAACGGCGAGCTTGGCGAGGTACGGGCGTTGATTGAAGAAGAACTGCGCGAATCCGCCGTTGCATTTCTCTTCGGATTCGACCATCCAGGTCGCGAAAACCGCTTTCACGGGGACTGAAGCTGGGAGACGATTTCCTTCTTCACGATCGTATTGCTTCCCAATCCTGTTGTGTACGACGACCACGACACGCCACTTGAGTTCATCGTCTGGAGTTTCTGCAGCGTCAGAGGGCAGAAACATGTTGAATGCCTTTGCATCATGAAGCCGCCGGAAGAAGGGGTCGCTGGGAACGTCAGGACCTCTTGAGGCCTTCTTGAGTTCCTTTCGCTTCTGTTTTTCGCTTTTCGAAACCACTGTCGAATCCTTCTGACGCCAAGCCTAACGGTTCGAGTTCAGCGGACCAAACAGCCGCGCTGTTTGGGTCCGCTGAAACGAGGTGTTAGATAATTCACTCTTCATGCTTGTTCCGGGTAAATTCTCGAACGCTCGGGAGCGCCAGATCTTCAACCACCGCCTCGATCTCATAAAACGAATCGTCAATCTTCGCCAAAGCGATGGCCAATCAGGCTCGATGTCTTCCTCGAATTCTCGTTCGGTCAGACAGGGTAGTTGCTGGCGCTGCGCACCAAGGTCCTGAGGCACGCCCCTGGGAAAGAGGATATTCTTGCCTGCTCGAGGAGATCCGAAATCTCCGGTGTACCCGACTGAGAAATCTCTGTTTTCGAAGGGTGATTTCTTCCGCCGGGGTTGTTTCGAAATAGCTGTAAAATCCGCCACGGAGCACTGAACCGATGAGGGAATTGATTACATAGAAGCGTTTTTCGGCTGGCGCGAGCGAGGTAAACTCTCGCGACTGCCGTGAGAGCTATGTCGTCCAGGATTGCCAAAACGGGTCCGGGTCTCTTGATCTCTGCTCGGCTGCGTAGCGTTTACCTTCTTCGATAGTCGCGCGTGCCAAAGCGCACGGCATGCAGCGGCCCTCATTATCCTCTGCTGTGGCTTCCAAGATCATCGTCCCGGCATTCTGAACATGGAACCTTTCGGGCTGATCGCGTCCTTCTTCACCTAACGTTTCGAATTCAGCGGTCCGAGGCCGCGGCCGCGCGGACTCGGGTCGGCTGGAATGAGGTGTTAGGCAAGAATGTCGCACTTCAGGCTGGAACTGAAGCAGCGCCCTCACCAACCTCCGTGCGGTCACCGTGTGAATGCGGCGACGACACGACAAGAAAAGCAACGGACTCAGACGACTCGTTCAGGAACTGATGCGGGCGCCGGGCTCTATTTCTATACCTTGACCCGCGGAGAGCTCAAACTTCGAACCGTCGACCTCGATAACCGCTCGACCAGCGAGCACATAAAAGAACTGGCGTGCCTGCGCGTGGAAGTGCCGTTTCTCTGCATCTCCTGGTGGCATACACTCCTGAATCACGCTGAAATCGTCGCGTTTGAGCAGATGCCAGCCATATCGCAGCACCCCACTGGTAAGCTCCGCCGAAGTGATGTCAACTATTCGAATCACGACGCGCCTCTCAATACCGCCTAACGGTCCGAATTCAGCGGACGCCACCCGCCGCGGATGAGGGTCCGCTGGAACGAGGTGTTAGGCCACACGAATCGGTTTGATTTGGCGAACATCGTCCTTGATCGCATTTTCGGCTTCCCATAGGTCAACAGCCGCGCTGGAGATTCAACCAGAACTCGGCCGAATTCCCGAAGAGACGAGAGAGGCGCAACGCCATTCTTGGGCTGACGGCCCGGCGCTCACGAAGAAGCTCATTCACCGACTGGCGCGAAACCCCAAGTGCGGTTGCCAGACCAGAAACCGTAAGACCGTAGTCCGGAAGAAAATCTTCTCGAAGAAACTCGCCCGGATGGGTGGGTGGCCGCTTGAGTTTTTTATCGTTCGGGATACTCATCTTGAACCTCTTTCAATGGTAGTCGCAGATTTCGACATCGTATGCGTCGCCGTCCACGAACCGAAAACAGACTCGCCACTGTTCGTTGATCGATATCGAGTGCTGCCCTTTGCGATCATCTTTCAGGTCGTGCAACCGATTGCTCGGCGGCACTTTCAGATCGCTGAGAACAGATGCAGCGTTGATCTGCTCCAGCTTCCGCCGAGCCCTGGTCAAGATCTCCGAGAGGCAACCGCCGCGCTTTGCCTGTCAGATACAGTTCTTAGGTGCGCTTGTCCGCGAAGGTTTTGATCACCCATTAAATGTAATGCGTCACGTGACACTTGTCAAGCTCGGGAGACGGTATCACCTTGCCTAACGGTCCGAGTTCAGCGGACCGCACCCGCCGCGGGTGAGGGTCCGCTGGAACGAGGTGTTAGGCGGTTTCTTCACGGAGCCGTCCAGACACGTACTTGTGAAGGATGCTCGACACAAGAGTCTGATACGGGATTCCCTCCTCCAGCGCTCTCTTTTGCAGCGAATTGAGATCCTTGCTGGAGATCCTGATGTTGATACGGCGATCCTTTTTGAATGTCGCTGTCGCGTAGTCCTGGAGGCGCCCAACTTCGCGTTTTTTGTTTGAAACAGACCTCCACTCCCCGTCTTCGTATGACTTGAGAAGTTCCTTTTCTTCTTTGTCCAGCTTGGCCATCAGCCACCTCCGAGGTAATCCCGCGTCGCCTTGCGGCTCGGGATGATTGTCTTGAGAAAGACATCATGTTCGTCTTCGACGAACGGCACGATGTACGCGTAACCCTCAACATCGACGATCATAATTCGCTGACCCGAGTACTTCTTCTGATTTGGATGCTCCAAGATATCGAGGACGTCACCCCTCTCGATGTGAAATACGACTTCCTCAAAAGAGATGCCTCGGGCCTCCTGAAGCAACCGATTCTTTTCAGGGTTCCAGGAGAAGTACTTCACAGAACGAATGTCGTACAACGTGTGCCGTTTGTCAACACCTGCCTAACGGTCCGAGTTCAGCGGCCCGATCCCGGCACGCGGAGGGTCCGCTGGAATGAGGTGTTAGGCATATTCATTTACGTCGTTTCAGACACCATCTCAGCCGTTCGATTGTCAATCCTCGGTGGGAAGCTAACGCCCGCTTCACCACATCGGCCATGGTGTTTTCTGAAATCCCCCGCCTTTTGCAGTAATCCAGATTCGAACCAATCGGCAAGGTCCTTGGTGCCCTTGCTCGCGTTGCATGAGACACAACATCTCGCGATGTTGTCGCGATTGACGATTCTTGCATCGTTGACAATGTGTTCCCAGGTGGGCTTTGCCGCCCTCGGCGTATCGGCTGACCCGAACGCGATGCCGCAGTAGACGCAGCAACGGTCCCGATCAATGATCTCCCGTTCGAGCGCTTCAGGGATGTTCCATCGATTCGCCACAGAAATTCTCTCTATCTCTTCCGGGACGAAGTCCATCGCCCGTCCGTTAGGCGGACTCGATTTCCTTCAGCGTCTTGCCGTGCTTGTCCTTCCAGGCGGTCAGCCCGTTCGCGTGGCCACCGTGAATGACGGCAGCCGCTGCGCTCGGACTGGAAAACTCCGTATCGCGTGTGAAGACGAGATGATCCGACTCCGTTCCTAGGGTTCCTTCTTCTTTCAGCCGCTCACGCATGTTGTGCGGCCAAGGGTACTTCTTCGTCGACGCTCGCTCTTCCAGCACCGCTTGGGATCCCTTCAGAACGACAAGTCCCATCCGGAGAGAGGTGCCCACGCGCCTGAAGGCCCTTGATTTCACAGAAGAGCGCCCTCCCCTCGGATCCACTCCTCTTCTCGGTTGCTGGGGGCACGAGGAGATCCACACCCAGGACAGGCAAAAGCTGGTTCACCTTCTCAAGGTAGATCTCCATGTCTTCACGGTCGGACTCCGGGAGTCGAGCCCCGCTGCTCTGGCTGTTGATGACGACTGCCTTTTCAGCCAAACGAGCCAACTCGATCAGCCTACCCTCAAGAAAGCGAATGTGGGCCTTCGTCAGGGTCTCGTCCTTGCTAACGAAATAGACCACCTGATTCCAGAAGTCTTTTGCCAAGTGAGCTTTCATTCGGTCTCGAATGACCTCTGCTTCTCCAACGTATATCGCAGGCCGACCTGTTTCCGTATCCGTTCCGGTGAGAAGGTAGACGCCGGCGTTCTTGGATTCCTCTCGATCCACGATGCTGTCGAACTCGCTTCTCGGCCCGGCGACAGCCTTGCCCGTCCAGTTGGACAACTCGGCGGTGCGAAGCCTCTTCGGTCACCCCGCACCAAGAAGAGTTTGATGGTCGCGCTTGGCATAACCTCCCTTCCGCCTAACGGTCCGAATTCAGCGGCCGAACCCGCCGCCAGCAGCGAAGTGCGGCCGAAGGCTGGACCCCAGTCCAGCCCATCGGCCGCTCGCTGGTGGTGGGGGGACGCGACGACCGAAGGCCGTCAGCAACCCGCCGCGGGTGAGGGTCCGCTGGAACAAGGTGTTAGGCCCCCATCGAACCCAGGAGAACCAACGTCATGACGATAATCGAGATCAGCAAGCCTGCGAGTAGTATGAAAACCGCCATCGCGACGAACCGTTGATCTCGGCGCAAGACACCTATCGCTAAAATCAAACCCGAAAGTAGGGCGAAGAGTAAGGCAGTAACCTGAATGAGAAAGGAATGGGGGAGCAATTCCCACAAACGGCCGAACGTCATATGTGCGAATTGAGTTGGTGTTCTTTCACTGACGAGAAAAAACGCCAACCAGATGACCAAAATTCCTATTGCTGGTAGCCACCAGAAAACCATTCCGAGTGGGCGGCTTCCAGCGCCGTCGAGATCCGATTTTCTTCTTGATTGCAGCATTCCCAGGGGCTCTTCCTGCCTAACGCGTTGCCGTTCAGCGGCGGGCCGCGCAGCGGACCGTCCGCTGCAACGGCCTGTTAGGCGTTCTCCTCGCCGAACTCGCAGACCGACTCGATCTCGATGTGCGACTCTCCTGGATCGGAGACGTAAGCCGAGATGCAGTCGCCGAACTCATCGAGTGTAGCCAACCCGTTTGTATCGAAGTTGTTGTCAGAGCGCAGAATCAGAAGTGCACCTTTCCACTCGCAAGTGACGCGACTGTGCCACCTGCGGTACTCGGCAAACTCCTTCGCAATGTCGACCGCCGCTTCCGGGCCTGCGGCGGGCGGAAGACCAGAACAGATGAGAGTGACTCGATACATATGCGCCTAACGGTCCGAGTTCAGCGGACCAGACAGCCGCGCTGTTTGGGTCCGCTGGAACGAGGTGTTAGGTATAACCGTCATGTTAGTGATGCTGGCCATACCACGGATGTTCCTCGGTCGGGATGTATGGCCAGTCGGTTTTGTTTTCCAGAGATTCGATTGCGGCGGCGCATTCTTCTGGCCTCAGGAACATCCCACCAAGATATTGCCCCCGTTTATGGCGTAGAACTGGTGATTCTGTGATGTGTCAGTTGGTCGTTGACGATTTTGAAGAACGCATATGTCGCCCGACCCCGACTTTGGCCTTCGCGGTATTCAAGGTTTGGCGCGTAGATTTCGTATAGGGAACCGAGTGCGCTGACGCTGTAGGAGGGTAGATCATGGTCGGAGATTTCCTTGATCTCTGCGGGTTCGTCCACAAATCGGCGCAGGTAAGGAAGAAGGCCCTGATACGCCTCCGATATGCCCTCTTCGGCAAGATCTTCGGCATCGAGGAAAATCAATTCATCGTAGTCAAGCTCAAACGTCATCGGTTCCTCCCGCGAGCAATAAGCCACGGATAGGGCAACGGCCAGGATCGTGGCAATTCGAAAAACGCGTCTCATGAATTACCTAACGGTCCGAGTTCAGCGGACAGAACCCGCCGCGGGTGAGGGTCCGCTGGAACGAGGTGTTAGGCGATACGGTCATCTTGTTAGTGCACGATTCACGTTTTCGATGGTTGCTGTCAGGATCACTTTTTCGATCGGATATGGCATCTCGCGCAAATGAACGCGCCGCGTCAAAGGGCGTCGACGTAATTGGCAACCCCGTCAGTCAGGCCATTGTGAGGCCATCCCTGCAGACAACCGGAGTGGAAGAAGTTGTCAGCCTTTCGCACCATCGATCAATCAAATACTCCACAGCCACATTGACGTTTGGCGCTGTCCAACCCTCGCTTCCCATGAGCTTCGTCGAAAGTTCCTTCTCGAGAAAACGACTGCAGGCGGGCCACCACCGTGCATTTCGGATTGTGGATAGGTCTGGAACAGAGTCGAAACGGATCGCGCTGCCAAACCATTATCTCCCACGTGTGCGGATTGACCATCAGATCTTGACCGACGGTTCGAAAAAAATTGGCTTCAGCATCGGTCAGTTCCCTCTTCACTGCCAATAGGTGCCTTTGCCTAACGGTCCGAATTCAGCGGACCACACCCGCCGCGGGTGGGGGTCCGCTGGAATGAGGTGTTAGGCACCACTTCCCGTGCCCTTATTCTGACAACCGGTCGCCAAAATCACCGGTCCAGTTCTGGAGGGCCTCTGCAACGGAATCATTGAGTGAGTCCTCAAGACGGGAAATAACCTTCTCGTCAAAAGATGTACCTCCGAACCGATGAAAACGAGATCAGGCAACCCCCTCTTCTCATGGTCGCTTTCACTGAATGGCCACCTGACTGTTCGTGACAACAGGCGGAGGCGAGTTCGACTCGCCGAAGATCGAAAATCGATCGAAAGTATCAAGTTGTGCTTGAGAGGATCCAAAACGTCTTGGCGCCCGCGGATCTCTTTCCCGTCACCGGGAAGATACACGCGTCGGCCAAAAAGAAGTCTTCCAAACGAGACCAATATCGTCTTCGAAGGTCGCTTCGAACGCTTGTGCGTAGGCGAAGAATGTTTCCGCGATATCATATTCATATCCTCCCAGGAGTAGCCTTGCCGTCCTAACTTGTATTAGCGATACGAACCGAAACCGACCGATTCGTGCTCTGGATGCTCGATAACATGTCGTGCCGCGAGGCTCTGCCGATTCGATTCGCTTGCACAAGGTCAGCCATGCTTCGCCTTGAGAGGGTACTTCCCCGGGTTCTCTATGGAATCGATGGTGAGGTCGACATCGAGATCGGGCCAATACAGGTGGTTCTTGCTTGGCCGCTCGAGCTTGAGCACCGATTCGACCGGCGCATTCTTGAACCAGGGGAAGTCTTCGAAAGGCATGAAGAGCTCGCGATCGTCGACCAACAGCCAGACGCCGTGTCTGGAGATGTTGGTGACCTCAGCCGCCGAAGTGCTCGATCCAAGCGGTACGGATGACATCCTCGTGTTCCTCTACCAGTTTACGAACTCGGCTCAACTCGCGTTCCGGAAGACCGTGGCTACTTGCCAATTGTATATCGGGTTCGATCCAGTATTTGGCTTCGCCATCAGAAGAGTCGACGTGGATGTGCATTCTGGATTCTTCCCGGGAAAAGAAATAGAACCGATATGGACCGCTTCGGAAGACGGTCGGGCTCATACGTCAACCACGTTTTCATCGACCCGGAAGGCGGCGACCGAGAGGAGTGTTAGCGTGCGGGTTTCGCTCGATAACACACCGGGTGTTAGCGTGCTCAAGGGCCGGTCCCCAGGGAGTCGGCGGGACTTGTCACTCCACGGCCGCCGGCCTTGCCGATGATGTGGGTGTAGATCATCGTGGTCTTGACGTCCTTGTGGCCGAGCAGCTCCTGGATGGTGCGGATGTCGTGGCCGGCCATCAAAAGGTGTGTGGCATAGCTGTGGCGAAATGTATGGCATCAGCTTCCGCAGTTAGATTGCAGGTGCAACCCATTGAGAAACCATGCGTTAGGCTCCCGCGGCGCGAAAATTGGTGCAGGGTTTTGAGACTGCGCCTCGTCTCGTGGGCTGGTGGTGTTCGAAAGCCCTCCCCTCCATCATACTGCAGGGGACATGG
Organism: Candidatus Sulfomarinibacteraceae bacterium; assembly: GCA_963769215.1. Taxonomy (GTDB): domain Bacteria; phylum Acidobacteriota; class Thermoanaerobaculia; order Thermoanaerobaculales; family Sulfomarinibacteraceae; genus Sulfomarinibacter. Next base: position 36,799 of record CAVYKX010000010.1, read on the forward strand.
TCCGGGGCTGACGGTGCGGCGTGTTCCGTCACCCTTCGGAATCGAGCTGGCGGTTGTAGTCGGCTTCGTCGAAATGGCCCCGCGACTCCGCAATCAGACCGTTTTCGCTGAGGGTCCATTCTTCATATCCACTGATGTGCACGGCATTCCCAGAACCGCCGGGGCCGGTGCTGGTGCCGTCCAGGGTCCAACGAAAAACCGCGTGGCCCCCTTCGATGCCGATCTCGTCCATCGCGACGACCAGGTCGGGAAAGGCTTCCATGAAGCCTCGTGCAGCCTCGGTGATGGCCGCCCGGCCGACGGATGGATCTCCGCCGTTGATCGTCAACGAACCGTTTTTTTCGTAGAAGGCCGCGACACTGGAAGGATCCTGGCTGCACCAGGCGGCAGCATACCGCGCGCCAAACTCTCTCAGTTGCTCAATATCCATCGGCCCCTCCTTCGACTGACATCCTGCCAGAGCAAGAACCGACATGACCGAAACCATGATCGCTCGCATGAAGTTGTCTCCTCGAAATGATGAATTTTCACATACAACGTCGCGATGGGAGAACTTATTCTGGCGGCGCCCGGCTACGCCAGGCGTCCTAATCGGGAACGGGTACGGGATCGGGATCGGAATTGGGCGGGTGGTCGGAAATTCGAAATCCGAAATTCGAAATTCGAAATCACACCCGTGCGACAATCCTCGCGATGCCAATCGAATGCTCCCACTGCGGTCTGCCGGTTCCAGCGGGTTTGGTCGAGGACGGAGCCGAACGGCAGTTCTGCTGCAACGGCTGCCGGGTGGCCTACGAGGTGATCCGGGGCCACGGTCTCGACGGCTACTACGACATCAAGCAACGGATCGACGCACCCGAGCAGGCGGCGCAGGTGTCGGGCAAGAGCTTTGCGGAGTTCGACGACCCGGCCTTCCACGAGCTCTACTGCCGAACCCTGCCGTCGGGGCTGGAGCGGGTCGAGCTCTACCTGGAGGGCGTTCACTGCGCGGCGTGCGTGTGGCTGGTCGAGAAGCTCACCGTCGTCGTGGGCGGCGTGGCGGAGGTGCGGCTCGACCTCGGCAAGGCTCTGGCCACGGTGACCTGGGACCCTCGGGCGACGCCGCTTTCCGAGGTCGCCCGGTTCCTCGACTCCATCGGCTACACCCCCCACCCCTTCCGCGGGGTCGAGGCGCGCGACATGGCCCGGCGCGAGGAGCGCTCGCTGCTGATCCGCATCGCGGCGGCGGGCGCGATCGCCGGCAACGTCATGTTGATCGCCTTCGCGCTCTACGGCGGCCACTTCCACGGCATCGGCGACCAGTTCCGGACGCTCTTCCGGTGGGTCAGCCTGGGGCTTTCGATTCCCTCGGTGTTCTGGTGCGCCTCGGTCTTCTACCGCGGCGCGTGGGGCGCGCTGCGCACCCGCTCCCTGCACATGGACCTGCCGATCGCCATCGGCATCTTGGCCGGCTTCACCCAGGGCGCGGCCAACACGATCCGCGGCACCGGCGAGATCTACTTCGACTCGGTGACCGCGTTGATCTTCTTTCTTCTGGTCGGACGCTTCCTGCAGCGCCGCCAGCAGCTCAAGGCGGCCAGCTCGACCGAGCTTCTGTTTTCGCTGGCGCCATCCGTCGCCCGGCTGGTCGGAGGGAGAGGCAGTGCGCGAGGTGCCTCTGGAGGCGTTGTCGAAGGGTTCGGTGGTGGAGGTGCGCGCCGGGGATTCGATCCCGGCCGACGGGGTCGTGGTCGAAGGCTCGTCGACCCTCGACCGGTCGCTCCTGACCGGCGAGTCCCTGCCGGAGCAGGCGGATGCCGGCGACCCGGTGCACGCAGGCACCGTCAACCTGTCGGCACGCCTGCTCGTCGAGGTCCGGTCGACCGGCGAGGACACCCGCGTCGGCCGACTGATGCAGCTGGTGGAAGAAGGCGCCCAGCGGCGCGCCCCGGTCGTCCTGCTCGCCGACCGGATCTCGGGTTGGTTCGTCGCGATCGTGCTGGCGCTCGCCCTGGCCACGGTCGTGATCTGGTGGCAGCTCGATCCCGAGCACGCGGTCGGCCACGCCGTCGCGCTGCTGATCGTGAGCTGTCCGTGCGCCCTCGGGCTCGCGACGCCGCTCGCGGTCAGCGCCGCGATCGGCCACGCCGCGAGGAAGAAGATCCTCGATCAAGGGCGGCGACGCGCTCGAGAACCTGGCCCGGCCTGGGCGCATGGTGCTGGACAAGACCGGCACCCTGACCGAGGGCCGGATGGCGGTCGTCCGCTGGTGGGGAGATGAAGACCTGAAGCGCGCGACGGCGGCGCTGGAACGCCACTCGGCCCACCCTGTCGCCCGGGCTTTCTCCGAGCTCGATGCAGCCGGGATCGAGGCGAGCGACGTTCGAGAAACCCCAGGTGCCGGCATCGAAGGAACAGTCGCTCGACAGACGAATCGCCGTGGGCTCGGTGACCTTCGCCGAAACCCTCGCCTCAGTCATTCCGAATTCCGTGGTCGAGACCGTCGACGCCATTGCAGCCGACGGTCTGAGCCCGGTGCTGATCGCCGTCGACGGCACGGTCGAGGCGGTGGCGGGCATCGGCGACCCGCTCCGCGAGGACAGCGTCTCCTCGATCGAAGCCATGCGAGCCATCGGCTGGCGAGGTCGAAATACTCTCCGGCGACCACCCGGCGGCGGTGCAGACGCATTGCCGCGCAGGTCGGCGTGCCGCCCGAAGCCGCACGCGGGGCCGCGACGCCGGAGGACAAGCTGCAATCGATCCAAAGCTCGGGCGGCGAGACTGTGGCCATGGTCGGCGACGGCGTCAACGACGCCGCCGCGCTGGCGGCGGCCACCGTCGGCATCGGCGTGCACGGCGGCGCCGAGGCGGTGCTCGCGGCGGCCGACGTCTACCTCGGGCGGCCCGGACTGGCTCCGGTCGTCGAGCTGATCGAGGGCTCGCGGCGCACCCTCGGCGTCATCCGCCGCAATCTCGTCTTCTCCCTCGCCTACAACGTGGTCGCGGTCAGCTTCGCCATCACCGGACACATGAGCCCCATCCTGGCTGCCATTTTGATGCCGCTTGTCGTCGATGACCGTGGTGCTGAGCTCGTATCGTGCGAAAACTTTTTGAATTCTCAGTTCTCAATTCTCAATTTTGAATTGCCTCACCCAACCCTGAGGGTTCGTCGAGCGAGTCGGGTGGGCGGAAATCCAAAATCTAAAATCCAAAATCCAAATTCTGGCACTACAATCAGTGCGTCATGTCCGCGGTCTACATCGCTCTTCCGCTCGCGCTCCTGTTGGCGCTCTTCTTTTTGGCGGCGTTCATCTGGTCGGTGAGGAGCGGGCAGATGGACGACCTGGAGACGCCGGCCGTGCGCCTGCTCGGCGAGGAGGATGAACGGCGGACCGAGGGCGAAACTCGCGACGACGACCCTTCCGGAACTCCCGAGTAAACCTCTTTCCCATCATTTCGTAGATCAGGTAACTGGATTCTCCGACGCGGCATATCAACCGTCGAGAGGTAACCATGATGTGTAGCTCCAGAAACCCGTTCCCCGGAGATGCGGCCGTTGAGAACACGGTCACGGGATTCGGAGCGCGACCCGCCCAACCCACACCTTACTTATCACCAACCAACGCCCCAAACGAACACCCCACCCCAGCTTGACCGTGACGGCGTCCGGGCGCCGGAGCGGTCCCTTCCAGACGCGTCGTTAAAACGTTGAACGTTCAAACGTTGAACGTTGAGTATTTGGTGAGGGCGGGTGGGTCGCAACGTGTCAACGTTCTAACGTTCCAACGTTCAGACGATGAACATCGCGTCGCCGTAGGAGAAGAACCGGTAGCGATTGGCGACGGCTTCGGTGTAGGCGGCGAGCACGCGGTCGCGGCCGGCGAAGGCGCTGATCATCATCAGCAGCGTCGAGCGCGGCAGGTGGAAATTGGTGAGCATGGCGCCCGTGCCGCGAAACTCGAAGCCGGGGGTGATGAAGATCCGGGTCCAGCCGTCGCCGGGCTGAACGCGGCCGTCCCCGACCTGAAGGGCTCCTTCGAGCGCCCGCACAGAAGTCGTGCCGACGCAGACGATACGCCGATTTTCATCGAGGGCGCGGTTCACAGCCGCCGCTGCTTCGTCCGAGAAGTGGTACCACTCCTCGTGCATCTCGTGATCGTCGATCTCGTCGACCTCAACCGGCCTGAAGGTGCCGAGGCCCACGTGGAGCGTGAGGAAGGCCAGTTCGAGCCCCGTCGCACGAACCCGATCGAGCAGCTCCTCGTTGAAGTGGAGACCGGCTGTCGGCGCGGCAACCGCTCCGGGGTTTTCGGCGTAGACCGTCTGGTAGTCGCCGCGGTCGACGCTTCGGCCCCGCCGGGCCGCTCGATATATGGAGGCAGCGGCATCTCGCCGAGACGGTCGAGCCGGTCGAGGTCGAGCGGCGGGTCGAACCGGATGGTCCACCGCCCCTCCCCTCTTCGCTCGACCGGGATAACCGCGCCGCCGTCCGACAGCACCAGCCGCTCGCCCTCCGTGCACTCGCCGAGGGTCGAAGCAGCGCCTCCCATTCGCCACCTTCCAGCTCCCGCAGGAGGAGGATTTCGAATCGGCGGCCGGTCGGACGGTTGGCGTAGAGCCGCGCCGGGATCACCCTCGTATTGTTCAGCAACAGCAGATCATCGTCTCGCAGCAACTCCGGCAGCCGGCTCACCTCGAGGTGGCGCAGCGAATCGCCCCCCCGGTCGAGCACCATCAGACGCGAGGTGCCCCGCGGCGCCGGGTGCTGCGCGATCAGCTCCTTCGGAAGCTCGAAGTCGAAGTCGTCAGTCCGCATCCGGCGATGATAACCGCTCCCGAGCTCGACCGAGTGCCCGTGCCCGGCAGATGTTCACTCCCGAACACTCCGATCACGCAAGCGAACATCTATCCCCTGCCGAACCGCATATCTCTCGCCGGAACCCTGGCACGCTCCTTGCTCCGACGAACGGCGAAAGGTTGGAGATTCACATGACCGGTTTCTGGATGGACATTCGTACGGCGGTCAGGACCATGGGTCGCCGGCCACTTTTCACGCTCGCCTGTGTGCTCACCCTGGCATTGGGATTCGGCAGCATTACCTCCGTCTTCACAGTCACCGACTCGGTCGTGCTGCGCGCGCTTCCGTACCCGGAGTCCGACCGGCTGGTCCGGCTGGACTCGGGTTCCGAGGCCGAAAAGGTCCGCAACGCCAGCGGTGCGAACTATCTCGACTGGAAGGCTCAGGCCACGTCGTTCGAGACGCTGGCCGGGCTCTGCTCGATGGACTTCAACTTCGCCGGCGCCGAGTATCCGATCCGGGTCAGGGGCGTCTCGGTGACTCCGGATTTCTTCAACGTCCTCGGTTCCGAGCCCGCGCGTGGACGGGTTCTGTCGCCGAATGTCGACGGGCCGGGCTCCGAGCAGGTGGTGGTCGTCAGCGACGGATTCTGGCGGGCTCACCTCGGCGCAGATCCGAGGGTCATTGGCAGCGTCGTACAACTCAACGAGCTTCCGTACACGGTGGTCGGCGTGATGCCGCCCGGCTTCTCCTACCCGGGCGACACGGCGCTCTGGAAATCCTCGGCATTCCGCGTGCCCGACCCGCCGGTGAGCGTCGGCGACGATCCGGCGGAAAATCGCGGCGCGGACTACTTCCAGGTCGTCGGGCGCCTCCGCCAGGGCGTCGGCTTGGCGGACGCGCAGGCGGAGATGGCCGCCATCGCGGAGCGCCTCGCGGAGGAGTTCCCCGAAACCAACGAGGGCGTGGGCGTCGTCGTGCAATCGCTGCGCGACTCGATCATCGGCGACGCGCGGCCGAGGCTCATGCTGCTCCTCGCCGCGGCTGGTCTTGTTCTTCTGATCTCCTGCGTCAACGTCGCCGGTATGCTGCTCGCTCGCGGCACAGAACGGCTCGGTGAGGTCGGCGTCCGGCTCGCGATCGGCGCTGAACGCCGCCGCATCGTGCGCCTCTTCCTGATCGAGAGCCTGCTATTCGCCTTCATCGGCGGAACCGCCGGCGTCGCCCTCGCGGCCTGGTCCACGAAGGCACTGCTCGGTCTGGCCCCGGACTCGGTGCCGCGGACAGGCGAGGTGGCGGTGGATTTCGGGGTGCTGCTCTTCGCGGTGGCGGTCATGTTCGGCGCGAGCCTCCTCTTCGGCCTCGCGCCCGCTGCCCAGGCCCTGCGCCTCAACCGGCCCCCGATCGTCAGCGAGGGCCGGGGAGGCCAGGCGGTCGGCCGGAGCGGCCGGCTGCGGAAGGGGCTCGTGGTGGCCGAGGTCGCCGCGTCGCTGCTCCTGGTCATCGCGACCATACTGGTGATCCGTACATTCGTGAATCTCAATGCCGTCGATCCGGGTTTCGACACCGAAGGGCTGCTGGTGGGCCACGTTAGCCTGCCGGGATCGGCATACCAAGAGAACAATGCGATCAGGGACTTCCATGACAGGGTGCTCGAAAAGCTGCGCGCCGTGCCGGGCGTAGAGTCCGCGAGTACGGCGCTGACATTCCCGATGCACTGGCAGATCCGCGGCAGCCTCTCATTCACGATCGATGGGCGGCCCGAAGAGGACGAGGACGGCCCGGTGGCCGGGTACCAGGTCGTCGATACCGACTACTTCGCGACGATGAGCATCCCGCTCCTGCGCGGACGTCTCTTCGACACGGGAGACACCGACGAAGCGATGCGGGTGGCGCTCGTCAACCAAACCACCGCGGATCTTTTCTGGCCGGGCGACAACCCGATCGGCAAGCGCGTTTCGTGGGGTAGTGATGAAAATGACAACCGGATCTGGGTCACGATTGTCGGCGTCGTGGGCGATGCCTTTGTCGAAGGGATCGACCTTCCCCCGAGACCGGAGACATATCGCCCGTTCGCACAGGATCCGTTCACGTTCATGACTCTGATCCTCCGCACCGGCGACGACCCGGCGTCCTTCGCCCCAGCGCTGCGGCAGGCCGTCAACGAGGTCGACCCCACCCAGCCGGTCAACCGGATCAAGACGATGGACGCGATCCTCTTCACCGAGCTCGCCCAGCGCCGCTTCAACATGCTGCTGATGGGCACCTTTGCCGGAGTCGCGCTGCTCCTGGTCGCGGTCGGGTTGTATGGGATGCTGAGCTTCAATATTTCCCGGCGGCGCCACGAAATCGGCATTCGGCGCGCGCTCGGCGCCCTGCCGCGCGACATCGCGATCCAGTTCATCAACGATGGAATCCGGATGATTGTCGTCGGGCTGGGTATCGGCATGGCGGCCACACTGGTGCTGGCACGTTTCTTCTCCACCCAGCTTCACGGCATCCGTGCCACTGATCCGCTGACCTACATCGTTGCAGCGCTGGTTCTGACCGCGGTCGGGCTTCTAGCGTGTTATCTCCCGGCGAGACGAGCGGCTCAAGTCGAACCGATGACGGTTCTCCGCAATCGAATAGACCGAAAGGACCGCCATGGATGGACTGCTGACCGAAATTCGATCCGCCGCTGCGCCATCTGCGCGGAGCCCCTCGTTCTCGATCCTCGTGATTCTCACGCTGGCGCTGGGCATCGGCACCACGACCGCCATCTTCAGCGTCGTCAACGGGGTGCTGCTGAGCGATCTGCCGTACCCGGAGTCGGATCGCATGATCCGGGTTCGCACCCAGTTCCAGGGCAGGGTTTCGAGATCCCACGCGGCAGCGAACTTCCTCGACTATCGCGAGCAGATCGAGAGCATCGAGTCGGTGACCACGTATCGGTACGAGCGCCTCTACCTCGGGGATTCGCCCGATCCCCAGTTCGTGCTGAGCGCCGACTGCAGCCACGAGGTCTTCGATGTGGCCGGCATCCAGCCCGTCATGGGCCGAGGGTTCATCCCCGACGATGAACGAGACGACGCCGATGTCGTCGTGATCAGCCACGGCCTGTGGCAAAGCCAGTTCGGGGGCCGGCAGGATGTGGTAGGACAGAAGCTGACGCTCGACTCGCGACCGTACACTGTGATCGGCGTGATGCCGGCCGGGTTCGACTTCCCGAGCCCCGACGCAGACGTGTGGCGTTCCCTGTGGTTCGATACTTCCGCCGAGGGCCTTCGGACCGACCATCTCTACTCCGTTATTGCGCGCCTCGCCGACGGCGTACCCATCGAGGACGCGAAGGCCGAGTTCGCAGCCTACGGCGAACGGATCATCCGCGAATACCCCGAAAACTACAAAGACTTTCAGTACGGGGTTTCGGCGGTCAGCCTGCTCGAGGATCGCGTCGGCTCCGTCCAAACTCCGCTCTGGATCCTGCTCGCCGCGGTCACCCTCGTCCTCCTGATCGCCATCGCCAACGTGACCAACCTGATGCTCGTTCGCGCCGAGACCAGAAACATGGAGCTGTCCGTGCGCTCGGCCCTGGGCGCCTCCCGGCCGCGCATCGCCCGGCACCTTCTGACCGAGTGCCTCCTGTTGTCATCAGCAGGCGGCGCCGTTGGTCTCGTATGTCATACCTGGGCACGAAGTCTCTGCTGGCTTTTGCCGCCGACGCGGTCCCCCGCGCCGACAACGTTGGGCTCGACCTCAGGGTGCTCGGAGTCACCGCGATGGTTTCCATCGCAGCGGGCATCCTGGCCGGGATCCTGCCCGCCCTGAGGACGCCTCGACGCCTCGCGGAGCAGGCCCTTGGAGACGGGACCAGACGGTGGCCGCAGGCGGTCGCAGCCGACATCCGCCAGGCACTCGTGACTGCCGAGGTCTCTCTGGCGGTGGTGCTGGTGGTGGGCTCCGGGCTGATGATCCGCACGCTGGCGGAGCTCAGCCGCGTGGACGTCGGCTTCCGCACCGACGACGTGCTGACGACGCGGGTCACGCTTCCCGCCGCCATCTACGCCCGAGGCTCCGAAATCATGGGTTTCTTCGCAGAGCTCGAAGAACGCATCCGGGCCTGCCCGGCGTCGTATCCGCCGGTATCGTTCGCCAGATGCCGTTGGCCAACGGCTTCGGTCACGTACTCGATTCAGATCGAGGGGCGCGAGGTCGAAACCATCGGCGAGACTCCGCACACCTATCTCCAGCTCACATCGCCCGGATATTTTCGCGCACTGGGCCTGGCTCGCAACCCGAGGCCGACTGCACGACGAGACCGACATCGCGGGCAGGCCCCTCGTCGGCGGTGGTCAACAAGGCCTTCGTTCGCGAGCATCTCGACGGCGCCGATCCCATCGGTCAGCAGAATCCGGCGAGTGGGGCGATGACACTCCCTGGCTCGAGATCGTCGGAGTGGTCCCGGACATCCGGCAAAGGGATCTCGAGCGGGAAACCTATCCGACGATGTACGTCAATCACGCCCAACTCGCCATCGACGAGCTTCCGCCCGATACCTACATCATCGGCTTCGCGCGCAGCATGGGCGTGGTCATCCACACCGAGCGTGACGCCGCCGCGCTCACCGCACCGGTTCGCGAGATCATCCGCGAGATCGGGCCCTCGGTGCCGATCGGCGACTTCCGAACCATGGCCGACATTCGTGCCGACGGGACCTCGGACCGTGAGTTCCCGACGGTCCTGTTGGTGGTTTTCAGCGGCATCGCGCTCGCGCTCGCCGTTGTCGGCGTCTACGGGGTCGTGGCCTATGCGGCCAGCCGCCGCACCTTCGAGATGGGGATTCGGATGGCCCTCGGGGCCGAGCCTTCGGAGATCCGACAGCTCGTGGTGCGGCAAGCTCTGGTGCCTGTGATCTTCGGTGTTCTCATCGGACTGCTGGGCGCAGTCTTCGCGTCAAAGGGTCTGCAGAGCCTTCTGTACAACGTCGGTTCTGCAGATTTGAGGACCCTTATCGTCGTGCCCGTCATCATCGTTGCCGCGGCAGTGGTGGCCAGCTTTGTCCCAGCCTATCGCGCCTCTCGAGTCGAACCCTCCGACGTATTCAGGAGCGACTGATGGCGGCAGTGGCATCCGACGAGTGTCCGATTCCGGACACTCGCCTCCCGCGGACGGACGGAAATCCATTGCCTGCGCGCTCTCACAGAGAACCCGTTCACGCATGGCACGGCAATTGCGATACGCAGGGACGGGAAGTGAATATGGATATTGTCCGAGAAGGCATCGTCGAGAAGAAACGCCGCAACCGATGGATCCTGGCCGCCGTAGGACGTCGTCGTGGTGATTGTGGTGACCGTAGCAGTAGCCAGCCTCGAGCCGGCAGCGCCGAGTGTCGACAAGGACACGGTCTGGGTCGGCACCGTTGAGCGCGGCACCTTGCTCCGGCAGGTCCGCGGCCACGGCAAGCTGGTACCCGAGGAATTGCGTTGGGTCCAGGCCGAGACCACCGGGCGCGTCGAGAAGATCTTCGTCGATCCGGGACAGCGCGTGACCGCCGACGAGGTGATCCTCGAGCTCACGAATCCGGAGGTGGAACGGGCCGCCATCGATTCGGAAAACGCGCTGAGGGGAGAGGAAGCCGAGATCGAGAGCCTGCGCATTACCTTGATCTCGACCGAACTCGACCAGAAGGCTCACGCGGCGGAGGTCGATGCCGAAGCCATTCGCGCCTCGCTCCAGGCCGAAGCCAACCGCGAGCTGTTGGAAAAGGGTCTCGTCTCCGAGATCCAGCTCCGGTCGGCGGAAGCGGTCGCCGATGCCCTCGAGACGCGTCAGGAAATCGAAGGTCAGCGATTGGAAATGACCGCGCACGCCAACGTAGCCCTCCTCGAGGCGAAACAGGCCGAACTCGATCAGCAGCGGGCACTCTTCGACCTCCGCGCCGCACAGCTCGAAGCCTTGTCGGTCCGTGCCGGCATCGACGGTGTCGTGCAGGAGGTCCCACTCGAGATCGGCCAACAAGCCATGGCGGGGACAATGCTGGCGCGGGTTGCCGAACCAACCCAACTCCAAGCCGAGCTGCAGGGTTCCCGCCACCCGGGCGCGGGACGTGCGCCGCGGCCAGAAGGTCAAAGTCGACACGCGAAACGGTCATCGTCGCCGGCACAGTGGCTCGAGTCGACCCGTCGGTTCAGGGCGGAACGGTCGCTGGTCGAGGTTCGTTTCGACGACGAGCTCTGCCGGACGGAGCCCGGCCGGACCTGGCCGTGGACGGCACCATCGAGATCGAACAGCTCACGGATGTGCTCTTCGTCGGTCGTCCGGTGCAGAGCCAGGAGAACGCGACCGTCGGTCTTTACCGGCTCGATCCCGACGGGGACCACGCCTTCGGGTTCAGGTCGGTCTGGGTCGCGCTTCGGTAGAAACGATCGAAATCATCAACGGCCTTAGCGAGGGCGATCGGGTGATCCTGTCCGATACGAGCCGCTGGGACGAGAACGAAAAGATCCGAGTTGCGATAACCAACAGGGGGCACACAGATGACCGACAAGAATTCACTCATCCAGATGGCCGGCGTCAAGAAGGTATTTCTGACCGACGAGGTCGAGACCCACGCCCTGTCAGATGTCCATCTCCAGATCGAGAGCGGAGATTTCGTCACCATCGCCGGGCCATCCGGCGGCGGCAAGTCGACCCTGCTGTCGATCATGGGTCTGCTCGATACGCCGAGCGAAGGCGAGTACAAACTCAACGGCCACCCGGTCGAGACATTGACCGTGCGCGGACAGGGCGCGGCTTCGCAACCGGGCGATCGGTTTCATTTTTCAGAGCTTCAACCTGATCGGCGACCTCACGGTCTTCGAAAATGTCGAGCTGCCGCTGGTCTATCGGGAGACGCCTTCGTCGGCCCGCAAAGCCATGGTCCGCGAAGCTCTGGAGCAGGTCGGGATGGAACACCGCCTCAACCACTACCCCTCGCAGCTCTCCGGAGGGCAGCAGCAGCGTGTGGCCGTCGCCCGCGCATTGGTCGGGAAACCTCTGATCCTGCTCGCGGACGAGCCGACCGGCAACCTCGACTCTCGCAGCGGGCAAGCGTGTCATGGATCTGTTGGCCGATCTCCACGCCGACGGTGCAACGATCTGCATGGTGACCCACGACCCCCGCTATCTGAAGTATGCCGAACGGACGATTCACCTCTTCGACGGCCAGGTCGTGGACGAAACCGACCCGGCGGTCCAAGAAGCGGCGATCTGAAGACCGACCGAAAGGACGGTGACCGCCTGGATCTCGCTCAAGACCTCCGTTTCGGCGTCCGAATGCTGTTCCGCCATCCGACGGTCACCGTCATCTCGGTGATCACCCTCGCCCTCGGCATCGGAGCGACGACGGCGGTCTTCAGCCTGGTCAACGCGACCCTTTTGACCCCGTTGCCGTTCGACGAGCCTCACGAGTTGGTGATGCTTTATTCCGCCAAGCCCTCCGCCGGCTATACGACGCAGACCATCTCCCTGCCCGATTTCCGCGACTGGGCCGCCGAGGACTCGGTGATCGAGGATGCCGGCATTTTGACGAGGGGCGCTGTCAATGTCATGGGAACCGAGCAGCCCGAACGATTGTTGGCCATGCGGGCCTCCGCCGGTGTGCTGCGATCTCTCGGTGTCAGTCCGGCGCTGGGCAGGGCGTACGACGCGTCGAGCGACGATCCCGCCGCCGAGCCAGTGGTCCTCCTCTCCGACGCGACCTGGAGAAACCGGTACGGAGCCGATCCGGGAGTCGTCGGAACGACCATGAGCATCGACGGAGTGGCGCACGAGGTCATCGGAGTGCTCCCCCCGGAGGTCGCGGCCGGAACCCGGGCGTTCGACCTCTGGACGCCGTTCACCTTTGGGGGAGAGCGATTCGAGGCCCGCGCACAGCGCAGCTTCGCCTCGATCGCCAGACTGCGTGATGGCGTGACGCCCGAAGCGGCAGACCGGGCGATGAAAGTGGTCGGTGACCGCCTTGCCGAGCTGTATCCCGAATCCAATCGCGGCCAGACCGTCAACGTGTTCACCCTGAACCAGATGGTCCTCGGACGCGGCGCCCGGCCGACAATGTACGTATTGAGCGCGGCGGTCGCCTTCGTGCTGCTGATCGCCTGCGTCAACATCGCCAATCTCCTGCTCGCAACTGCCGGCAGCCGCGAACGCGAGTTCGCAGTTCGGACCGCCCTCGGCGCCAATTCCCGCCACCTCGTCAAACAGCTCCTGGCCGAATCGACGCTGCTGACCCTGATCGGAGGCGCACTCGGTGTTGCCGTCGCCTACTGGAGCACCGGGATTCTCGCGGCCGGCATGCAGGCGACCATCGGCAGAACTCCCGAGTTTTCGGTGGACGGCCGGGCACTCGCATTCACGGTCCTGGTTCTCGTGGTGACCGCCCTCGGAATCGGCATCCCGGTGGCGCTTCGCGCCTCGAAGGCGCGTTTCTCGGGCGTCGTCCGCGAGAACTCTCGGGGAGCGACCGCGACCTCTCGCGAAAAACTCCGGCGCGACGTGCTTGTCATCGGTCAGGTCGCTCTCGCTCTCGCCCTCATGATCGGCGCCGGCCTCATGATTCGCAGCCTGCTCGCCCTCCGGTCGGTCGACCCCGGCTTCGACACTCACAACCTGCTCACACTTCGGGTTTCATTGCCGGGCGAACGCTACCCTTCGGAGGAGCAGCAGCTCGAATTCTTCGAACGGGCAGAGGGGCAGATTCGCGCGTTGCCCGGCGTGCGGTCGGTCGCATCGGTGGGATGCATCCCACTCGTCGGCGACTCGAGCAATTCCGCCCTCAATATCGAAGACTTCCCGATCTCGAACCCCGCGGACCGGTTCTTCGTCGGCAATCACTCCGCGACTCCCGGGTACCTCGAGACCATGGGGATTTCGCTGCTCGAAGGGCGCGAGTTCACCTCGATGGACCGGGCCGATACGCAGGGTGTCATTATCGTCAACAAGCTGCTGGCGGAGCGATTCTGGCCGAACGAAAGCGCTCTCGGCAAGCGCGTGAAATTCGGACGGCTCGATGGAGACGAGCCCTGGCTCGAGATCGTCGGCGTCATGGCCGACTACCACCAGACATCACTCGAGATAGAACCGCGGCTCGAGACGCTCTACCCGCAGGCGTACTACACATCGCCCGGCATGGACTTCGTCGTTCGAACCGAGATCGCGCCCGAGTCACTGATCAACCAAGCCCAGGCCGTCATCTGGAAAATAGATCCGGAGTTGGCGATCTATAACATCGCGACCATGGAGGAGATCGTCGAGCGCAACGTCCGGTCCGCGGACGACCTCGCGAATCTCCTCGGGGGCTTCGGCATCGTGGCGCTGGTCCTCGCGCTGGGAGGGCTGTACGGGATGCTGTCATTCTCCGTCGGCCAGAGGACTCAGGAAATCGGCGTGCGCATGGCGCTTGGAGCCGAGTCACGTGCTGTCATCGCGGCCATCCTCGGAAAAACTGCAGCGCTCGTCTCTGTCGGCATTGTGGTGGGAGGCGTGATCGCGTGGCTCATGAGCCGGTGGCTCGGTGAAGTGCTGTTCGAGACCTCCTCGTTCGATCCGATCACCTACGCCGCCGTCTGCGCGGGAATGCTTGTAGTGGGACTCCTCGCCGGCCTGATTCCAGCAGTGAAAGCGTCCAGAGTCGATCCCGTGATCGCCCTTCGTTGCGATTGATTACGGTATCCTGAGGTCATTGTGACGTCTTCAGGCACGGCCCCACGCATCCTGATCGCCGATGACCAGGCCGATATCCTGGAGTCACTGCGGCTCCTGTTGAAGACCGAGGGCTACGGAGTCGATACGGCCGACTCGCCGGCGGGGGCCGTTGCAGCCGTCGGCGCGAAGGACTTTGACGCAGCTCTCATCGACCTCAACTACTCCCGGGATACGACCTCCGGAGCCGAGGGACTCGAGTTGCTGGAGAAACTCCAGGGCTTGGACAGCACGCTCCCGGTGGTGGTGATGACGGCGTGGGGCAGCGTCGAAATCGCGGTCCAGGCTATTCGGCTCGGCGCCCGCGACTTCATCGAGAAACCCTGGGACAACGACCGGCTGCTGTCGATTCTCCGCAACCAGGTGGCCCTGTGTCGGTCGCTTCGCCGCGGTCTGCGTCTCGAGGCCGAAAACGCCACGCTGCGCACCCGCGAAGCCCCTGATTTGATCGCCACCGCCCCGGCCATGGAACCCGTATTGGAGCTGATTGCGCGCGTCGGCCCGTCGGACGCCAACGTCCTGATCACGGGCGAGCACGGTAGCGGCAAGGAGGTCGTCGCTCGCCGCTTGCACGCGGTTTCGGAACGAGCCAACTCGCCCCTGATCACGGTGAATGTCGGAGGTCTCCCGGACGGTGTCTTCGCCAGCGAACTCTTCGGTCACGTCAAAGGGGCCTTCACTGACGCCAAGGGCGACAGGGTGGGCCGATTTGAAATGGCAGACGGCGGCACCCTGTTCCTCGACGAAATCGCCAACGTGCCATTCGACCAGCAGGCCAAACTTCTGCGAACCCTCGAGACCGGAGAGCTCGAGCGCGTCGGCTCATCGAAAACGCGGGTCGTCGACGCGCGAATCATCTCCGCCACCAATGCCGACCTCGCCCGCGACGTCGCCGAGGGCCGCTTTCGCGAGGATCTCCTGTTTCGACTCAACACCGTGGAAATCCGGATTCCGCCGCTGCGCGAACGCCGCGAGGACATTCCGCTTCTCGCCAACCACTTCCTCGGCAGGTTTGCGCAAAAATACAGAAAGCCGCTGACCGGCTTTGACGGCGCCACCTCCACCGCCCTGCAGCGCCACCCCTGGCCCGGCAACGTCCGCGAACTCGCCCACGTGGTCGAGCGCGCGGTCCTGATGGCCACAGGCGACACGATCAAGGCGGACCATCTCGGCCTGACGAGCGGATCGGCCTCGACCGAGGCCACGCTCGACGAGATGAGCCTTGACGATCTCGAGAAGATCTTCGTGCAAAAGGCGATGCGGCGCTACGACGGCAACGTCAGCCGCGCCGCGGAAGCCCTCGGCCTCAGCCGCAGCGCCCTCTACCGCCGTCTCGAAAAGCACGGCCTGTGATGCTGGGAGCGCCATCCCGAAAACAGCCACTGCGTTCAGTCGAGGTGGAGGTGCGGTGAAACGGCGACGCCCGGGCCTTCACACGAGATTTGTCGGCCTGGTGCTGTTGTCCGGTGTGCCGGCGGCCGCCGTCGCGATTTTCTGCATTCTCCGGTCCGATTTCTCCTCGACCGCCCGCCAGCTTGCTCGCTCTCCTCGTGGTCGGCCTGTGGCTCGGGATGGTGCTCCTGATTCGTGCGCGCAGCCGCTACCACCTGCGGACCGTCACCAATCTGCTCGCCGCTCTGCGCGAAGGTGATTTCTCGTTCCGGGTTCGCGACGTTTCGCGAGCCGATCCCTACGGCGAGGTCGTCACCGAGCTCAACTCCTGGCAAAGTCTCTTCGCCGGCAACGCGTGGACGACCTCGAAGCCACGGCCCTCGTGCGCAAGGTGATGGCGGAGATCGACGTCGCGGTCTTCGCCTTCGACGCCTCCCACCGCCTGCGGCAGGTCAACGCCACCGGCGAGAAGCTTCTTCCGAGACAAACCGAATCTGCTCGATTCGACGGCCGAAGAGCTCGGGCTCGAGTCCTGTCTCTCGGGATCGTCCGCCCGCACCGTTGAACTCGACATCGGCGGCACCACAGGGCGATGGGAGATGCGGCGCGGCAGTTTCCGGCAGCACGGACGGCCCAACCACCTGCTCGTGCTCTCCGACGTGAGCCGCGCCTTGCAGGCAGAGGAGCTGGCAGCCTGGAAGAGGTTGATTCGAGTCATCGGCCACGAGCTCAACAACTCCCTCGCACCCATCACCTCGCTCGCCGGAAGCCTCGAGCGGGTCGTCGACCAGGATCCCCTCCCGGAGGACTGGCGCAGCGATCTCGGGCGGGGGCTCCAGGTCATCTCCTCCCGGGTGGAGGCCCTCAACCGTTTCATGGGCGACTGCTCGCGGCTGGCCAAACTGCCGGAACCGACAATCGCGCCCGTCGACCTCGGAACCTGCGTTCGCAATACGGCGCCACTCGAAAAGCGGCTCGCCGTGCAGATCGACGGTGGTCCCTCAAGCGGTGGTGGCTGCCGATCAGGACCAGCTCGAGCAGGTCTTGATCAACCTCACGAAAAACGCCGTCGAGGCCAGCCTGGATGGCGGCGGGACAGTCAATCTCGGATGGACAATTGACGAAGGCATGGCCGAGGTCGTGATCCGCGACGAAGGACCAGGCCTGCCCGAATCCGGAAATCTGTTCGTTCCGTTTTTCACCACGAAGAAGGAGGGATCGGGGATCGGTCTCTTCCTCTGCCGCCAGATCGTCGAGGCGCATGGAGGATCGGTCAGCGTTGAAAACAGGAAGGGTCATGCAGGATGTGAGGCGATCCTTCGCATCCCTCTCGCCAACCCCTGATTCAAAGACGCCTTACAATCGCATCATGTCCCCTCTGCGCAGACACCGCCTCGGTCGCGCGGGCGAGTTCTTCGCCCTGCTGCTGCTTCTGGCCAAGGGCTACCGTCTGCGGCACCGCAACTGGCGCGGCGCCGGCGGCGAACTCGACCTGGTGATGGAGCAGCGGGGCAGATGGTCTTTGTCGAGGTCAAGGCGCGATCGAGTGCCGATTTCGGCGGCGCGGCGGCAGCCCTCGACGCGAAAAAGAAAAAGATGCTCGTTCGCACGGCGTCCGCATATCTGAGCCGTTTCTCACTCTGGGAACGCCCCTGCCGGTACGATCTCATCACCTTCGAACGCATCGGCGGAATGATCCCTTGGCGCCTCCGGCACTATCGAAACGTCTTCCAGCCAAACCTCGGTAGACAGATGTAAATCGTCAAAATGTTGAAAGTTGGGACGTCTGGCTCATCCGAACTTCCGTGACTTCCATTGGAGGCGGCTGCGAGCCCCGAAGGGGCGACAGATATTTAGCCTGGGGCGTGAGCCCCAGGAATTCGATGCCTCGTATTTATTAAGCCGCGAAGCGGCGACAGATGCGTCGCAATCGACTCAACCGAACGCTTCTGTCGCCCCCTTCAGGGGCTTGCGAAAATGGTGAATCCCAGGATCCTGGGGCTCACGCCCCAGGCTATCATTCTGTCGCCGCTATGCGGCTCACCTCATCAGATTCTGGATGAGCCGAGGGTCCCACTTGCTGACGGCCTTCGGCCGTCGCGTCGACGATCATCGCGCATCAGGCGGAATATATCCCGCCCTTACAACGCCTTGGATGTGATGTATCTGCGTTGATCTGCGCGATCTGCGGTTTCTCCTGGGTGGGTGGGCGGATCTTGTATCTGGAATCCTGTATCTGGTATCCGGGCTGGGCGGGCGGGTGGGAATTTCTCATTCCTCATTCCTCATTCCTCATTCACCCTTCCACCGTACTGACCTGCCGGCTGACCCTGACCTCTTCCTCTTTGGCTCCGAAAAGCGCTTTCAAGTCTTCGAGGATCCGGTACAGCGTCGGGATCAGGATCAGCGTGATCGCGGTGGCGAAGACGATGCCGTAGCCCAGGCTCACCGCCATCGGGATCAGGAACTTCGCCTGCATGCTGGTCTCGAAGATCATCGGGGTCAGACCGAGGAAGGTTGTCGCAGTGGTCAGGAGAATCGGCCGGAAACGGCGCTCACCCGACTCGCGAATGGCCACGTCGACCGACGCACCCTCGGCACGCATGCGGTTGATGAGGTCGATCAGAATCAGCGAGTCGTTGACGACGACGCCGGTCAGGGCCACCATCCCGAACATCGACAGCATCGTCAGATCGAGACCCATAATGACGTGGCCGAAGACAGCGCCGACCAGCCCGAACGGGATCGCCGACATGATGATCAGCGGCTGCGAGTAGGATTTGAAGGGAATCGCCAGCAGGGCGAAGATCGCCAACTGGGCAACCAGGAAATTGATCTTCATGCTGTCGAGCGATTCCGTCTGCTGTCGCTGCTCGCCTTCGAAATCGAACGTCAATCCGGGAAACTCCTTGACCAGATTCGGCAGGACGTTGGTCCGGAGGTCGGCGGAGATCTCGTTGGCGTTGGCTACCTCTTCCTCGACGTCTGAACTCACCGTCACAACCCGGCGCCGGTCGGTGCGGTTGATGACCGCGTATCCGCGGCCCTCCTCAACCACAGCGACGGTTGTAAAGGGCACCTCGGCTCCTCCGGGCAGGCGCACCCTCATCTCGTCGATATCTCCCCGAGAACGGCGCTCCGCCTCGGGGTAGCGGACCATGACCCGGATATCATCACGGCCGCGCTGGATCCTCTGTACCTCCTGACCGTAGAAGCCGGCCCGAACCTGGCGGGCGAGATCGGACAGGGTCAAGCCTGCTGACCGGCCCTCCGGGGTCAGGGTCAACTTGAGCTCCTTTTTCCCTGGGAGGAACGAGTCCGCCACGTCCTTGGTCCCGGGGTACTCGGCGATGACAGTCTTGAGCCGGCCGACTGCCGCCAGCAACGTGTCGAAATCGCGGTGTGCGAGCTGAACACTGACCGGATCACCGGCCGAGAACAGGTTCGCCTTGAAGGTCAGCGAGACCGCTCCGGGCACCTCGCCGACGATCTCACGCCACCGGCTGACGAGCTCGGCCGATCCGATGTCGCGGTTCTCCGCACCCAGCAACTCCACATTGACCTCGCCCAGGTGGGACGAGTCGCCCCCCGAAGATCGTTGCGCCATGGGACCACCGCCGCCGGACGAAGGCTGTTGTCCGACCGTCGTGGAGATGTGGCGGAGAATCGAGGGGGAACCCTCCGGCTGACCCTCGTCGAAATCGCGAGCAAGAGCTTCGGCTCCCGCCTCGATCCGCGCCAGGATCGCCTCGGTCTGCGAAACCGGCGTCCCCTGCGGCATGGTCAGCGAGGCGATCATGTTGTCGGAATCTACCCTCGGCATGAAACTGAACTTGAGGAAGCCGCCGGCCACCACCGATACGCTGAGGAAGAGGAAAACCAGGGCAACCGCTACCGTCAGGTAGCGCCACTCGAGCGCGAAATCGAGCGATTTTCGATATACAACGCTGACCCACCATTGGAGCCGGGCCTGCACCGCGTTCTGGACCTTTTCGATCGGGCCGAGAAAAGGCCCGACAAGGCGATTGAAGATCTTGCCCTCACCGGACAAGTGGGCCGGCAGGATCAAGAGGGCTTCGACCAACGACATCAGAAGCACCGCGATCACGACGACCGGGATCTGGCGCATGACCTTGCCCATGTTGCCGGCGACAAAGAGCAGCGGCGCAAAGGCCGCGACCGTGGTGATAATGGCAAAGGTCACCGGCATCGCCATTTCACGGACCCCGCGGATGGCTGCATCCAGCGGTTTCATGCCCTGTTCGAGATAGTTGAAGATATTCTCGCCGACCACGATCGCGTCATCCACGACGATGCCGAGGACCACGATGAAGGCGAACAACGAGATCATGTTGATGGTGACATCGGCGTACGGAATCAACCAAACCCGCCCAGGAACGAGATTGGTATACCCATGGTGGTCCAGAAGGCGAGCCGGGTATTGAGGAACAAGGCCAGGCAGATAAAGACCAGGACCAGGCCGAGGCGGGCGTTGCGAAGCAGAAGCCCGATACGCTGTTTGAGGATGATGGAATCGTCGTCCCAGGTATCGACGGCCACGCCGGCCGGCAGATCCGGTTCGAGCTCCGCAAGGTATCTCTTGGTCGTCTCGGCGACCTGCAACGCACCTTCGGCGCCGACCCGATAGACCTGGATCAAGGCTGCCCGTCTGCCGTCGAAACGGGTCGCGGTGTCGGTGTCCTCGAAACCGTCAACCACGTTTGCCAGATCGGACAGGTAGACCTGGGTGCCGTCCGGTCGGGTCACGACCACGATGTCCTCGAACTCAGCCCCGCGATAGAGCTGGCCCTTGGTCCGCAGAAGGATCTCACCGCCACGGGTCTTGACTGCACCTCCGGGGAGATCGAGCGACGACATGGAGACGGCGTCCGCCACCTGTTGGAAAGCTGAGGCCGAAACGGCGGAGGGCGTCTTCAGACACCTCAATCGAGATCTCATAGTTTCGAACCCCAGCGATCTCGACCTGCGATATGCCCTCGAGCGCCGTGACTTCGTCGCGAACCCGCTCGGCCAGGGCCTTGAGTGTCTTTTCCGAGGCCTCGCCGTGGAGCACGATGGTGATGACCCGCCGCCTCGTATCGACCTCTGAAACCACGGGTTTCTCGGTCTCGACCGGGAAGGTCTCGATGCGATCCACCGCCGCCTTGATGTCGTCGAGGACCTTGCGGTCGTCCGCATCTTCTTCGAGCTCGACGGTCACACTCCCGAGGTTTTCTTGCGCCGAGGAGCGAATGCGTTTGATGCCTTCGATCGAGGCAATCGCCTCCTCAACGCGAATACACACACCTTCTTCAGCTTCGGCCGGGGACGCACCTCGGTACGGCACCCGAACGGTCACGGTATCGGTGTCAATCTCTGGAAAGACCTCGATGACCATCGTCAGGAGTGCCAACGCACCTGACACGAGAATGAAAATCATGAGGATGTTGGCCGCCACATGGTTGGCGGCGAACCAGGCCAGAGGGCCCTTGCGACTGTCCTTCATGCCGCGCCCCCAGTTTCAGCATCGGCGCGCCGAACAGTCATGCCGTCGGTGACGGCATCGAGCGAGCTGACGATCACCAGATCACCCTCCTCGAGCCCGGAGGAGATCAGGGCCTGCTGGCGGTCGGACCGTAACACCTCGACCTCACGGATCCCCAATTTGCCATCGGCGAAGACCCAGACCCGTTCCCCATCATGGACTGCATAGCGGGGAACCGATACAACGTTCCGCAATGTGCGACCCAGGATTCTGACGTCCACGAAACTTCCCGGCAACAGCGCAGGGCGTTCATCCGACGTGTCGTAAGGCTGTGGGACCTCAACCACCACGTGAACCATGCGCGACATCTGATCCACCTGCGCTTCCATGCGGGTGACGCGCCCTTCCCACGTGGAGCGGGTACCGCCGAAGCTGACACTGATTTCGACTTCAGAACCAGCGCGGTTCCCGCGAGACGGCACGTCAAACCAGGCGAGCTCCCGGGTGTCGAACGGCACACGAACTTCCACCACATCGGTGCCGTAAACCGTCGCCAAGCGGCTGCCGTTGCCGACGAACTGACCGACGTCGACGATTTCGGAGACCACGACGCCGTCGAAGGGCAACGAAATCCTGGTTCGCTCGAGGTTGAGCTTCGATACGCTGAGGTCTGCCACGGCGGCAGCGAGTTCAGCCTCGGCCTGCCGGATCTGCGGCTCCCGGATCACCAGGGCGGTTGGTTCCTCCCCAGGATGCAGGTCATTCCACTCTTCGCGCGCCACCTCGGCTTCAGCCTGTTCGCGTTCGAGCGTGACCTTGGCGCGCGCCACCGCTGCCTCCGCTCGCTCCAAAGCCAACTCGTAGTCTCGAGCGTCGATCACCACCAACACCTCACCAGCCTTGAAGAAGCCGCCTGCCACCAGAGAGGGATGGGTTTCGACGACCTGGCCGTTGACCTGAGGTACGACGTCCACCGCGACTTTCGCGACGACTTCGCCGTGGCCGGTGACGACCACCGGCATATCGGTCACCTCGGATGACATCACTTCGACCAGCGGGCCGAGCGGCGGGCGGTCCACCCTGGGAGGAGCCTTGCGTGCAGAGGCGAGCATGGCGGCCGCGGCGATCCCGGCGATAAGAACCACTAATGGGAATGACGAGTTTGAGAGCTTTGGAAGACATCACGAGTACCTCTTCGGATTTTGGATTTTGGATTTTGGATTTTGGATTTTCGGGCTGTCGAATTTTTCCGTTATTTCGGCGGAATCTCTCTGCGGCTCGGAAGCTCGGTGCCCCAGTCGCCGCCGAGGGCGAGGAAGAGGGCGATGCGAGCGTTCCAGACCTCGGCGGTGCCTGTAATGATCGCCTGTTCTGCAGACGGAGCCGGCGTTCGGTTTCGAGGACCGTAAGCAAGGTCTCCACGCCGCGCTGATAGCGCTGCTTGGCGATGCGATCTGCAGCCCGGGCCTCGCCGACCCGGTCGGTGGTCAGATTGAAAGCCTCAACCGAGGAGTCGCCGAGGATCAATGCATCTTCGACTTCGCGCAGGGCATTCAGCACCGCACCGGCATAGCCTGCCGCCGCCTGTTCGGCCCGCGCTCTCGCAGCATCCACGTCCGCCCGCCGCTGCCCGCCGCTGAAAAGCGGGCCGGTCAAGTTGGCGACGATGTTGTACACGAGATCCGAAAAATTGAGCTCGTTGATCGCATCCGCTGAACCGCCGACCGACCCCGTCAAGCTGAGATCGGGGTAAAGATTGGCGATCGCGGCGCCCACCCCGTAGGTTGACGCTGCAAGCTGCATCTCGGCCTGGCGGACGTCCGGCCTCCGGTCGAGAAGTGCGGCGGGAAGTCCCAAAGGCACCGGTTCCAGCGACGGAAGTTGCTGCAGCGTGTCGGGGAGCATTTCGGCACTTCCCGGACGGCGGCCCACGAGCACATCTAACGCGAGACGAGCCTGTTCCAATTGGGCCTCGATGACTGCCTCGGAGGCGCGGGCCGATGCGAGGTTCTCGCGCGCGAGGTGAAGCTCCACGGCGCCTGAGATTCCCGCGCGATACCTGCGTTCCACCGTGCGCGTGGTCGATTCCCAACTTGCGGTGATCTGCTTGTTGATGTCGAGCGCCCAGGCCGCGGTCGCCACCAGAACCCTCGCTCGCACGACCGAAGCGACGACCGAGTGCACCACGGCCTCCTGGGCCGCCTCTTGCGCCAAAAGAGTCGCCCACGATGACTGCTGCGTCCTCTTGAGACGTCCGAAGAGATCGGCCTGCCAGGCGACATTCAGGTTGTACGAGTAGGTCGTCGAATCGATGGTCTGGCGTCCGATATTCGGCAGCACGAACGACACCCGCTGTTTCGAACCACTGGCTCCATAGTTGAGTTGGGGCAACCTCGCGCCTCCGGCACGTTCCAGATTTGCCTCGGCCTCCAGGACCCGCGCCGCCGCAGCCCTCAGGTCAGTGTTGTTCGCGAGGGCGAGCTCGACGAGCTCGGTTGTCGCATCGTCGCCGAACTCCCGCCACCAGGTCGTCACCTCCGGCAGCGGCGGTGATTCGGTTTCGGGTGCGTACACATACACGTCGGAAACGTCAGCCGCCGTCGCCGGGCGTTCGGGCTCCGGGCCGAGGGTACAGCCGGCCGCAAGAACCAATATCCCCGCCAACCAACAGTTCAGAACTACTTTTCGACGGCTCATGGCTTGACCTCCGGCTCGGTTGGGCCCTCCCCGGCGCAGGCGTTGATCCCTCCGACCGAGAATCGGACGAAGTGGGCGATCTGCTCTTCGTGCCGGGTCGGAATCACATCCGGGCGCCCGAGATCGGAAAGCAGGTGATGAGCCTTCAGGGAGTGCAGGAGTTGACCGACCATCGACATCACACACATTCGTGCCGTCGATTCCTGGAGTGTCGGGCCGACCTGGGCGAGCGCCATCGTCGCGCGCTGCATCATCGGCTCGAAAAACTCCTCCAACAGTACTCCCTGGGGCAGCCGGGGCGAGATCATCTCGCGCGACACGAGATCGAGGAACATCCGACCCCGGCTGTCCTTGACCAGCGGCTCGAGCATGATCACCGCAAAGGTCTCGACGAACTCATCGAGCGTCGGCCTCGGCATGCGCTCCATGAGTTCGCTCATCATTTCGAGGCGACGATCACGAAGGAACGTGAGCATGGACCGAAACGTCTCGAGATAGAGCTTTTCCTTGCCGCCGAAATGGTAGTTGACGGAGGCCACGTTACAGCCCGCCTCGGTCGTGATATCGCGCACTGATGTCGCATCAAAACCCTTATCAGCAAAGAGTTTCTGCGACGAGATGAGGATCCTCTCGCGAGTGTCCTCCGCCTCGTGGGGTCGAACATCAAAGTCTGTCTGAGTCTCCATGGACACTCCCAACATCTGTTTCAAACGCTCATATTAAACAGATGTTTCAAACTGTCAAGAAATTTCTCCCCGCACGCTCAACGGTTCGATGCCAGGCACCCTTCGAGGGGCTTGGGGCTTGAGGCCCTCTGGCGGCATGTAGGTGGCTCTCGAAGCGCGCCCGCAGAACAGCGCGTCGGCGGAGGTGCCATCTTTTGCATTGTCCGAATCGTGACGCGCAAAAGGTCTGGCCCTCTGGTCGGTCAATGCTAAAGGTGGCTCCTTTGCGGGAAGCGCGCCCGCAGAACAGCGCGATGAACTCCGAAGCGCCGAGCGAACTCCAGAGATCACATAGCCAATGCCTCTCAACATTCCATCGGGAACGGGATCGGGATCGGGACCGGAGGCGGGTATGATGCCCCCATGACTCAAGACCTCGCATCCCGCCGGTGGCTGATCCTCGCATCCACCATGGTCAGCTTCTTCTCCGTCGGTGTGACGTTTTTTGCGGTACCCCCACTCATCCCCGAACTCGTGGGTCGTTTCGGGCTCAGCCACCTCGCCATCGGGATCCTGATGGGGGCGATCTCGGTCCCGGCAATTCTGTTTTCGATCCCGCTCGGGGCGGCCATCGACCGTTGGCCGGCGCGGGCTACCGGAAACGTTTCCCTCGGTCTGATGGTGATCGGTGCCGGGTTGTTTGCCCTGGCTCCAAGCTACGCCGTCCTCGTTCTCGGCCGGCTTCTCTTCGGCGTCGGCGGCCTGGCCATCAACTTGCTCCTCGCCCGTCTTGTTTCGAACGCCTTTGCCGGCCGCGAGCTCGCTTTGGCGATGGGCCTTTTCAACGCCGTCTACCCTGCCAGCATGATCGTGATGTTCTCGCTGCATCCGAGGCTCCTGACCTTGCTTGGCTGGCGAGGCGAACTGACAGCGCTGGCAGTCGTGGTGATTCTGGCGATTCCGCTCCACAACCTCGCGGTACCGAAAAACCTGTGCGGCGAGGCAACGTCTGAAGTCGACAGCCGGGAACCCTGGATCAGTGCAGGGCTTCTGGCCCTGGCTCTGTCATGGCTGCTCTTCTTCGCCTCGTACGCCTCCATTTTCACCTTCGCTCCCGAGTGGACAAGGAGGTGGATCCGGTGGATTGCTCACGGTCAGCCTGATCCCGTGGGCGGCGATCTTCCTCGCCCCAATTGCCGGCATCCTCATCGATCGTACGGGCCACGCGTCGCGCTGGGTCGTTGGCGGACAGGTGATATTGGCGACAGTGCTGGTCGGAATGGCTTCGCGAGTCCTACCCCCTGCGCCCGCGATGCTCCTCGTCGGCGTCACGTTTGCCACCGTTGCCACCGCGACCTATTCCCTGCCGGCAGTTCTGGTTTCTGCCACAAGGGTCGGCTTTGCTTTCGGTTTCATCACCGCATTCTCGAACCTCGGCAACCTCGTCGGTCCGGCGATCACCGGCGCCATCCATGATCGCAGCCACGGGTGGGGCACCGCATGGATTCTGCTCGCCGCCGCGGCTCTGGTCGGCGCTATTGCAGCAGCAACGATCAGAGAAAATCGAGCTGCGGCACCTTCGGAATGAGACGCTCGGCGTACGCGCGGTCGAGGAATGTCTTCACCGCCGCTCGTCCCCGTTCTCCATAATCCACCGTCAATTCGTTGACATACATACCGACGAACCGATCGGCCTTGCCGCGATCGAGCCCACGGCCGTAATCAAGCGCGTAGTCGAGAGCCTGCTCCCGGTTGGCGAACGAATACTCGATCGAGGCCTTGAGGAGCGCCGCGACCCGTTCGCACATCTCGGTCCCGAGGTCGCGGCGGATCAAGTTCCCACCGAGAGGCAACGGGAGGCCGTCGGTTTCCCCGGCCCACCACACCCCGAGATCGACGATTTTGGAAAAACCCTCTTCCTCCCAGGTCAGCTGTCCTTCGTGGATCACGACCCCCGCATCCACTCCGCCCGATTGCACCGCCGGCATGATCTCGTCAAAGGGATAGATGACGGTCTGGAGGGCGGGGTTCCACATCTTGAGAGCCAGCGCTGCGGATGTCAGCCGCCCCGGAATCGCCACGGTCATCGCCTGCAATTGGGCTTCGTCCACCGGCTCGCGCGCCACCAACACAGGACCGTAGCCATCGCCCATCGAGGCGCCGGATCCGAGCAGCGCATACGTGTCGTCAAGGTGCGAGAAGGCGTGGATCGACACCGCTGTCACCTCGTAGGTTCCCTCGAAGGCCTTCCGGTTGAGGGTCTCGATATCGGACAACACGTGCTCGAAACGCAGCTCGCCGGTATCGATGAGGCCCTTGGCCAGTGCGTAGAACATGAATGCATCGTCGGAATCCGGCGAATGCGCAACTCGGATCAGTGTCATCGGTCCTCCAATCCCTCTTTCGGGGAACCGATATTCTAACCCGACAACGCCGTTATTCACGCAACCACCGACATCCAGCCAGAAACCACAGAGACACAGAGGGCACAGAGAAAAAACACAGAGCCCGCCCCACCACCCACGTCGCAAACACGAAGGCACGAAGACACAAAGAAATCACAAAGCCGCTTGTCACGGCGCAGCTGCTTTGCAGCGAAGCCGGGCCCAACCGCCCATTTTGCCCACAGATCACCCAGATTGACCCGGCGCACGCGCGAGAAGAAACCGCAGATAACGCAGATGAACGCAGATGGACCGCAACCGACTTCATCGACAGACGAGTACCCGGCCGTGAAAGGGCCCGTATTGGCGATCGCTTTCAACTCAGCACACGCTTCTTCGTGCCTTTGTGTCTTCGTGTTTGCGACGTGCGCGGATCTGGGTTATCTGGGTGATCTGTGGACATCGTGGGTGGGCGGATCTGCGCCCATCTGCGTTATCTGCGGTTTCTCCGGGGCGGGCGGGTTGCTCTGTGGTTCAGTCGGATTCCTGTCGAGACACAAAGCGTTCGATGAGGGCTTGGGTGGAGCTGTCGTGATGCGAGAGATCGACCGCTTCGCCGTCAAGCAAGCGGTTCTCCTCGTCGAGGATGGCACCCGCGAGGACCTTGCCGAGCTCCACGCCCCACTGGTCGAAGCTGTAGATGCGCCAGACGACGCCCTGGATGAAGATCTTGTGTTCGTAGAGCGCGATCAAGCATGCCCAGCGGCCGCGGGGTCAGGCGGTCGAACAGAAAGGTGTTGGTCGGCCGGTTGCCCGGGAAGATCTTGTGCGGAGCCAGCCGTCGCGATCTGCTCTTCATCGAGTCCCTTGCGTCCAGCTCTGCCCGGACCTCGGCCAGGTCTTGCGCCGACCATCAGCGCCTCGGTCTGGGCGAAGAAGTTGGCCATCAGGATCGCGGTGGTGGTCGCCGATCGGGTTCTGGAGTTGACGGCGCCATGAAGTCGCAGGGGATCAGCTGCGTGCCCTGGTGGATCAGCTGGTAGAAGGCGTGCTGGCCGTTGGTGCCCGGCTCGCCCCAGATCACGGGCCCGGTCGGTAGCGCGACCCGGTTGCCGTCGCGGTCCACGGATTTGCCGTTGGACTCCATGTCCCCCTGCTGGAGGTAGGCGGGGAAGCGGTGCAGGTACTGGTCGTAGGGCAGGATCGCGTGGGTGGCGGCGTCGAAGAAGTTCGCGGTACCAGATACCCAGGAGGGCCATCAGGACCGGGATGTTCTCCTCGAACGGCGCCGACGCGAAATGTCGTCCACCTCGTGGGCGCCGTCCAGGAGGTCCTCGAATCGGTCCAAACCGATCGCGAACGCGATCGACAGTCCGATCGCCGACCAGATCGAGTAGCGGCCGCCGACCCAGTCCCAGAACTCGAACATGTTCTCAGGGTCGATCCCGAATGCCTCCACCGCTTCGCGGTTGGTGGACAGGGCCACGAAGTGCCTCGCCACCGCCGCTTCGTTCCCGAGGGCCTCGACAAGCCAGCGGCGCGCGGTGTGGGCGTTGGTCATGGTCTCCTGGGTGGTGAAGGTCTTCGATGCGACCATGAAGAGGGTCTCGCCGGGTCGAGGTCGCGGGTCTTCTCGACGAAGTGGGTACCATCGACGTTCGAGACGAAGTCGGACCCGCGGTCCGTCGCAGTAGGGCGCCGAGTGCTTCGGTGACCATCGCCGGGCCAAGGTCGGAGCCGCCGATGCCGATGTTGACCACGTCGGTGATGGTCTTGCCGGTGAAACCAGTCCACTCGCCGTTCCGCACCGCCTCCGAAAAAGTCTGCATCTTTTCGAGGACCGCGTTGACCCGCGGCATCACATCCTCGCCATCGACGATGATCGGGTGTCGATCGGTTGCGCAGGGCCACGTGGAGAACGGCGCGGTCCTCCGTCCAGTTGATCCGCTCTCCCTCGAACATGGCGCGCGACACATCGCGCACTCCGCTGGCTTCCGCGAGATCGCACAGCAGGGCGACGGTCTCGTCGGTGATGCGGTTCTTCGAGTAGTCGAACACGAGATCGTCAAGCTCGATCGAAAACTTCGAAAAGCGCTCGGGATCGCTGAGCAAAGAGGTCGCCCATGTGAAGATCGCGGATCTCAGCGTGGTGAGCTTCGAGCGCTTTCCACGGCGCCGTTTCGGTCAGCGGTGTTCCCGCGCGAACCGCCTTGTCGATGTCGGAATCGAAGAGCATCGAACTGCCTCCTCGGATGAGTAGAGGATAACGCGTCCAGTTTTGAGTTTTGAATTTTGAGTTTTGAATTCCCACCCACCCACCCGGTTACCGTCGCAAATGGCAAGCGGTTTGCGCAAATTCCGAATTCCGAATTCCAGAGCTCCGAATTCGAGGGAGCGTCAGCTGCTGGCCCACTCCAGAGCGAGTGCGGGGTCTTCGTTGAACAGGTCCAGCAGGTCGTCAGCCGGCATGCGTCCGCGAGCGGTGAAATGCTCGAGGTAATCATCGGTCGCGCGAAGGGCCGCTTCCCCGACGTAATCCCGCGGCAGCGCCCGCGCACCTTCGAGACCGATCCTCCACAGCCTGCACGCCAGGTCGCGGATCTCGTCATCTCGGACTCCGTCCAGAGCGGCGCGGCGCCACAGCCCCGGGAGTCGATCACGAAACCCGGACAACAGAGAGAGTGCCTTTTCGCGGGCATCACCCTCGTACAGGAGGGCCGCGGTCAAGACAACCGGTACGGGACGCCAGCGATTCGGAAGAGCTTCGCCCGCCCGAAGCTCGAGGAATCCGCGGGGCCGGACCTCGAAGAACAGGGTCGTGACGTGGTAATCGAGATCGTCAATTGTCGGCCAGCCCCAACGCGGGTGGCCCTCGAGAATCCACTTTTCGAAGCTGCACCCTACGCAACCGGGTTCGAAGTGCTTGCTCGAAACTCTATACAGCATGACATCGGCTTCGAGGGCCGCCTGTCCCCACTCGGTACGAGGATCATCGCCCGTCCCGTCCACGAGAAGCCGTGGGAATCCGCTTCGCGTCGGATCCAGCTCCTGCCAGGCACGGGCCCGACTGCAGACAGCCCCAGCTCCGGGGCTCGAGGCGAATGTCGCGGTCATCAACGGGCTCATGAGGTTGGACAGCAGCCACCTCTCCTGCCACACCCCCTCGGGCCCGAGGTCGAGGTTGATCTGCAGGCTGGCGGTCTGCCGCATCATCACCGCCCCCCAGTGACCTCGCTGACGATAGTAGGACGCCTGCGCGGTATATCGCCCGGCGCGGAGTTGTTGGGGCACGGTTTCCACGTCGTTCCAAATATCGATACCGACGGCCGCTAGATGTGTGTCGTGCCCGCGAAAGGCCCTTCTCACCCTGGCTAAAACGTCATCCACATCAGCAATGACTGTCGCAACCGAAGGGAAGACGGCTGTCGAGTGTTCAACTTGAGCACCCGGCTCGAAGGTCAGGCGTCCTCCGCCCTCAACCGGATACTCAACCGGCCCCGGAGGACTGCTGGTGCGCGGACCGATGCGATCATCCGTTTGAGCGAGCGCATCCACAACCTCGAGCACACCGGTTCCGCCGGGATGCGTCAGCATCATTCGACTGAAGGGCCGTCCGTCAGAATCACGGACAATGGGAAAGAGCTCGGGTTCGAGACCGACCCCGCCGATGAGCGCCTCGTTTCGCGGCGGCGGGAACGCCAGGCTACCGGCACGCTCTCGCGCTTCATCCATCCCTATGGCAGACTGACGATCACAGGTCGGCATGCGCCTCCTTTCGCGATACGGAACCATACACGGCAGAACGCGGGATGCCAACTCCCACCCGCCCACTGGACCGGATGCCGGATGCCGGATGCCGGATGGGCCGGATCACGGCTAGATGATCCGTCACTGAAATTCGAGCGCGAAATGTGAGGGAATCCGTCCCCTATCTGGTATTTGGTATCTGCATCTGGAGGGTGGGCGGGCAAAAAAAAGCGCGGCCGATGGCCGCGCATTGGTCTTCGGCCCTGGGGCTTATTCGCCCGGGGGGTTCTTGAATTCGTGGATGGCCTTTGGATTGTTCAAGTTGTCGGCAAAAACGACCTTTTTCGCGTGGTCATCGCCGGTGTGGCAACCGTTGCAGGTTTCCTGAGTCGGAATCAAGAGACCGTTTGCAATCGCCTTCTCACGATCCTTCATGATGCTCATCTTCTTGAAATCGTTGCCGGGCCCGTGGCACGCCTCGCACTGCACGCCGGACAGCTCCTGGTTGGCGTTGGTCGCGTGGCACTTCAGGCAGTCGGCAGTGAACTCGCGATCAGTCGAGGACTTGGCCCAACGGTCGCCTTGGCGTGAGAGGTGCCCTCCCACGAAGCGAATTGAACCTTGTGGCACATCTTGCACTTGTCAGCGCCGGCATACTCATGGTCCCCAGCCTGAGCAGAGGCGGCGAACGACATCACAACGGCCAGTGCAAAAACCATCAAAAGCGTGTGTTTTCTCATCGAATCCTCCAATTTCTCCGGTGCGCTCTCTTCGGGCGACCCGGCACCCCGTGAATCTACCATCGTCTCAGGACATGTTCAAGATCGACACGCCCATGACAATCCATACGCCCCAGTCTAACCGATATTCCGAATCACTCCTATTTGGATTCAATCGAAGCACTGCCGACACTTGGTGGGCGGAAGCGGAACACCGAATCGAACCCGGCAGGACCTGGAGAATCCGTGGGTTGTGTGCCTCAATGCGGTCAATAAAGATGAGGGCTCGGTTTTGAAACCGCGAAGCCGCAAAGAGCGCAAAGGGATTGGCCGGATCCCATCTCCTGAAGAAATCTTTGCGGGGTGGCAGCGCGGGAGGGCTTGGCGTCTTTGCGTTTTCAAATCAGACGAAAAGACGAGAAAGCTCCGATTTTTGGAAACCTCCAAATAACCGGGCCCGAATATGCTGCGTCAATCTGCGTTATCTGCCGGAAAATGTAGGGTGGGTGGAAATCCGAAATCCGAAATCCGAAATCCGCACCTCAGAACATCGGCGAACGCTTGCCGCCAGTCCGCGTGAGCTCAAACAACCATGAGGCTGTTCCATCACCACCGCTCGGCGTCAACGCCCTCCAGCACCAACAGTCCGCTCATCGTCGACCGGCGGTTCATGATCAGTTCTCCGCTCCTCGGGTCAACCGTCAGCGGCATGTGCTCGAGATGGGATGCGGCCGGCCGTCCGAGATCGAGGACCGATCGGCGATTCCATTCCCAGACCCCCGGGACCGCCTCCCACAGTTCGATTCGGTCGCCGGCGCGGCGCAGTTGCATGAGGCGACCGCCATCCCTGCTCCATACCATCCGCGTCGGTTCCTGGCCGATTTTTCGCGGCGACCCACCCTCGGCGGGCACAACCCAGGCCCCCTGATCGGGGTCTGAATCCTGGGTCCACACCGAATACGCAATCCACTCGCCCGAAGGACTCCACTGCGGGTAATCGCCGCCCTTTGGCGTCAGCTCCTTCGGCTCTCCACCAGCTGCGGAGACCGTCCATACACGGATCGGCGACCCCGCCGCATACGTCAAAAACCGGCCGTCCGGAGACCAACTCGGATACTCCGACGCCTCGACGGCAGAAGCCAGAGTTACCGGCTGCCCACCTGCCCTCGAAACGACCCTGAGTTCGGGTCCCACATCAGGGATGTGGGCCAAATAGGCAATCCGGCTTCCTTCCGGCGAAACTGAGGGGCATGCCGCGTCCTCGCTGGGATCACTGATCGCCACCTCGGTTCCCGATTGATCGCGTAGAAAAAGGGTTGCGCTCCCCGCGACATACCGGCGATAGGCAACGATCCCCTCGCCATCCACGCTCCCCCAACCGCTCTCGGGAACACCACAGAGCACGCAGCTCCAGCCACCGCCGTCGGGGTTCACCGAGACCAGATCATTTGTTGTGCTGCGACGGACAACCGCAATCCGATCCCCCTGCGGCGACATCGACGGGTACCACAACCGATCCAGTCTCGGGATGACGGGGGTGCTTCCGGGCTTCGAAACGCGGACCAGACGACCGTCGATCGAGGCGACGAGCGATCGTCCGGACACGGCCCAGCCGGCTCCGAAGATCTGCTTCCCTGGCGCCACCAGTTCCGGGGTTCGGCGTCAAAATCGTCAAC
>CAVYKX010000011.1:0-102252 GCA_963769215.1 Candidatus Sulfomarinibacteraceae bacterium
CCGAAATTCGCTAATCGTGGGAGCCGACGCCGTGCCATTAGCGGAAGGCAACATCGCGAGCGCCGAATGGCCTGGGGCCCCGGTCCCACCGGGGTCTGATGGGAGCAGGGCATGCATCGAGAGGATCTGACGGGAACTCGGGAGATCCTGTTTTCTCCGTACTTGAAGAAACCGGTAAGGGAGCCGGGCGATTAAAACCCAGGCCCGTCATCGGTAGTGCTGGCCAACGGCGGGAGCGAAAAAATAGCACGAGGACGGTACCGGGGGGCGAGTCAACGAGCCCCCCGGGATGGATGACAGGAAGTCGGAGCGCCCCATAGTACCGATGAGACCGGGGAACCAAACCAGAGGGACCCGGGGAGGGAAGGGGGCGCCGGGGCATGGAACTGATGGAGGGAAAGATGGCGAGGGCATTGGACCTCGGAAGCGTCTCAACGAGACTGCATCGGATAGCTGAGCTGGCAAGGAAGCACCGGAGATGGTGATCGTGACCCTTGCCCACCACATCGACTTCGCGTGGATGTACGAAGCGTACCGGCAGACGCGCAAGGACGGAGCAGCAGGATCGGACGAGGTAACGGCGGCGGAGTACGCCGCGGACCTCGACGGAAACCTGCGGTCGCTTCTTGAGCGATTCAAGTCGGGGTCGTACCGGGCCCCACCAGTGCGACGGGTGCAGATCCCGAAGGGAGACGGGAGCAAGACCCGTCCGATCGGGATACCGACCTTTGAGGACAAGGTCCTGCAGAGGGCGGTGCTGATGGTGCTGGAAGCGGTGTACGAGCAGGACTTCTATGACTTCTCGTACGGTTTCCGGCCGGGTCGGTCAGCACACCAGGCACTGGACAGCCTGTGGAACAGGCTGATGGAGGTGCATGGGGGCTGGGTGCTGGATGCTGACATCTCGAGCTTCTTCGACGCCCTGGACCACAAGATCCTACGGAGCTTCCTTGACCAGCGGGTGCGCGATGGTGTGATTCGAAAGATGATCGACAAGTGGCTGAAGGCGGGGGTGCTGGAAGACGGGCAGCCTCGACGAACCGAGGGAGGCACCCCGCAGGGAGGGGTGATTTCGCCGCTGCTGGCGAACATCTACCTGCACGAGGTGCTGGACCGGTGGTTTGTCGAGCAGGTCCAGCCGCGGATGCGAGGAACGGCCCACCTCATTCGGTACGCCGACGACTTCGTCATCGTATTTGCTGACGAGTCCGATGCGCGCCGGGTAATGGAGGTGCTGCCGAAGCGATTCGGCAAATTCGGTCTCGCACTGCACCCGGAGAAGACACGACTGATCGACTGCCGGCGACCCGTTGGGTCGGGTAAGGGCGGAGGCGGCGGCAAACCGCCGACCTTCGACTTTCTCGGATTTACCCACTACTGGGGTCGCTCACGAAAAGGGAAACCGATCGTCAAGCGCAAGACAGCGCAGGGAAGGTTTGCCCGGTCGCTCAAACGAGTCGCTCTGTGGTGCAAGCGAAACCGACACAACCGATAGCGGACCAGCAACGGTATCTCTCCGCGGTACTGCTGGGGCACTACTCGTACTACGGTCTGACCGGTAACGGTAGGGCTCTCAGTGCGTTTCGCCACCAGCTCGTGCGGATCTGGCACTACTGGCTGCGACGCCGGTCGCAGCGGCGGTGCCTGACCTGGGACCGTTTTGCCCGGTTCCTCAAGCGCTTTCCGCTACCGCCACCCAAGGTCGTCCACTCGATCTACCGTCACGCAGCGAACCCATGCGCCTGAAGAGCCGGATGCGGGAATTCTGCACGTCCGGATCTGTGGGGGGCCCGGGCGGGTAACCGCCCGGGTCTACCCGACACCTGGCGCCTCCGACGTGGAAGCGCTCTTCTCCAAGCGCGATAGCAGAACAGCGCGTTGATCGGGCGTGCCACTTCTGACAATGTTTGGGAGGTGGCCGCTCCAAGAGGATTATCCACCGGTCCCAACCATTGTTAGGGGTGGCAACCACGCGGTACATCGCCCCCAGAAGAGCGCGTACAACCCAGAAGCGCAAAGCAAAACTCGGCGATATTTGTCCCTGGGCACGGTATCCAGCATCGAGCATCCAGTAACGGGTGGGCGGGTGGAAAATAGAACCGCCCCTGGGTTTCAGGGGCGGTGGCGTGGGAATTCAAAATTGAGAATTCAAAATTCAAAACTGTTGCTCCGTCAGGAGCAACCGGTGGTCCCTCCGCACGAGTCGCACTTGAGGCACGTGCCGTTGCGGACCAGGGTGAGTGCGCCGCACTCGGGGCAGGGGTCGCCTTCGTAACCCATATAGCGCGCCTTCTGCGCTGCCGCTGCCGCCTGGCTGACCGCGGCTTTCCCGGCGCTGAGGGAAGGAGCTGGCTCGGACACCGGCTGGCTTCCGGATTGATTGACTGCGATCGGATGGACCTCGGCCATGTCCTCTTCGTCCGGTGGAATCTTGTGCTGGTCGGATCCGGTTCCAACAGCGTCGTGGCGAAGATCGTCGAGCGACACCTGGGCGAGATCGTCGCGGTCCAGGTAGGTGATGGCGAGCTCGCGGAAGACGTAGTCGATCACCGATGTGGCCATCTTGATCCGGTCGTGGCCGCCGACCATGCCCGAGGGCTCGAAACGCGTGAACACGAATGCGTCGACGTATTCCTCGAGCGGCACGCCGTACTGCAGGCCGAGGGATACCGCGATCGCGAAGCAGTTCATCAGCGACCGGAATGCCGCGCCTTCGCGGTGCATGTCGAGGAAGATTTCGCCCACCGAACCGTCCTCGTACTCGCCGGTTCGGATATAGACCTTGTGCCCGCCGACCGATGCCTTCTGGGTGAAGCCTGTGCGGCGTCCCGGGAGGCGATGGCGCCGCGCCTGATAACGAATCACCACGCGCTCGGCCATGGATTCGGCCACTCTCGCGGTATCGCCCGACGCGACTGCTTCGACCAGGGCCTCTTCTTCCTCGGCGTCCATGGCGATGCTCAGCGGTTGGCTGAGCTTGGAACCGTCCCGGTACAGCGCGACGGCCTTCAGCATCTTCTGCCAGGCCAGATAGTAGGCGCGCTTGATATCGTCCAGCGTCGCTTCCGCCGGCATGTTGATGGTCTTGGAGATTGCGCCGGAGATAAACGGCTGGGCCGCCGCCATCATCAGGATGTGTCCCTCGTAGCGAATCGATCGAATCCCACGCTTGCCGCAGCGATTTGCGCAGTCGAAGACCGGGAGATGTTCTTCTTTGAGGTGCGGCGCTCCTTCGACGGTCATCGTGCCGCATGCCCAGGTGTTGGCGGTCTCGATTTCATCTTTGCTGAAACCGAGCTTGGCGAGCACGTCGAGGCTCCAGTCGGCAAGGTCTTCGTCTGAGAACTTCAGTTTTTTGAGGAAGTCTGTACCCACCACGTGAGGGGCAAATGCGTTACCGATCTCGAAGGACATCGGCAACGCCTGTTCGACGCGCTCGATGACTTCGTCATCAAAGCCTCGATCCCGAAGCGCCTGGTGGTTGATCGTCGGGCACTGATCGAGGGTGCCGTGGCCGATCGTGTGGGCGACGACATCGTCGATCTGGTCCTGACCGTACTCGAGAGTTTCGAGTGCCGCCGGGATGCCCTGGTTGATGATCTTGAAATAGCCGCCGCCGGCGAGCTTTTTGAACTTCACCAAGGCGAAGTCGGGCTCGATACCGGTGGTGTCGCAGTCCATGACCAGGCCGATCGTGCCGGTGGGCGCCAGGACAGTTGTCTGGGCATTTCGGAAACCGTGCTCATCGCCCAATTCGACGGCGCGATTCCAGGCATCACGGGCTGCCGCGATCAGGTCGGGTGGAGTGATTTCGGCGGACAGGCCGTCGGGCTTGATGGACAAACCCTCGTACATTTCAGTCGGGGCGTCATAGGCTGCGCGACGGTGGTTGCCGATGACGCGAAGCATATGTTCGCGGTTTTCTTCGTATCCAGGAAACGGGCCCAGCTCGCGCGGCCATCTCGGCAGAGGTCGCATAGGCTTCGCCGGTCATGATGGCGGTGATGGCACCGCAGATCGAGCGGCCTTTGCTGGAGTCGTAAGGGATTCCCAGACGCATCAGCAGCGAACCGATGTTGGCAAAACCGAGACCGAGCGTACGGTAGCGATAGCTGAGCTCCGCGATACGTCGGCTCGGGAAAGAGGCCATCAGTACCGAGATTTCGAGCACGATCGTCCACAGGCGGACCGCATGCCGGAAGGTCTCGATGTCGAAATTTCCGTCCTCGTCGAGGAAGCGCACCAGATTGAGAGACGCCAGGTTGCAGGCCGTGTCGTCGAGGAACATGTACTCGGAGCAGGGGTTCGAAGCGTTGATGCGGCCGCTTGCCGGACAGGTATGCCATTCGTTGATCGTGTCGTCGTACTGGAGTCCCGGGTCGGCGCACTCCCACGCCGCCATCGTGATGCCGTTCCAAAGCTGAGCGGCGGGGACCTTTTTGGCCACTTCGCCGTCGGTCCGATTGACCAGGTTCCAGTTGCGGTTGACCTCGAGCGCGTTGAAAAACGCGTTGGGCACACGCACGCTGTTGTTGGAGTTCTGGCCGGACACGGTGTAGTAGGCGTCCGAATCCCAGTCGGTGTCGTATTCCTCGACCGGATACGATCGTGAACACCCTGCGCCGCGAGCTGCAGAACCCGCTGAATCGACCCGTCGGGCACGCCGCGTCGCCGGGCAGTAACGATCGTCCGCTTGAGATCGGGGTTTTCCGAGAGGTCGACGACCGGGTCTCCGGAGTCGCCCGGGAAGCAGGCGTCGAGGACCTCCTGGAGCTGGCGTCGCAGGAGTCTCGATCCGGCCACCAGGGCTGCGACCTTGCGTTCTTCAACCGCCTTCCAGGAGATGAACTCCTCGACATCGGGGTGGTCGAGGTCGAGACACACCATCTTGGCGGCGCGGCGCGTCGTGCCGCCGGACTTGATGGCGCCCGCCGCGCGGTCGCCGATCTTGAGGAAGGACATCAGCCCCGAGGATTGTCCGCCACCCGAAAGCGGCTCGCCGTACTCCGCGCAGTCGCGAGAAGTTGGTTCCCGTTCCCGACCCGTATTTGAAGAGGCGGGCCTCGCGGACCCACAGGTCCATGATGCCGCCGTCATTCACGAGGTCGTCAGAGACCGACTGGATGAAGCAGGCGTGGGGCTGCGGGTGCTCGTAGGCGCTCGATGACGTCTTGAGCTTGCCGGTCTTCGGATCGGCGTACCAATGGCCCTGAGCGGGTCCGGCGATGCCATAGGCCCAGTGAAGCCCGGTGTTGAACCATTGCGGTGAATTCGGAGCCGCAAACTGCGCCGCCAGCATGTAGCGGAGCTCGTCGTGGAAAGCATCGGCGTCGCTCGTCGCT
The DNA here is from genome assembly GCA_963769215.1 of Candidatus Sulfomarinibacteraceae bacterium. GTDB lineage: Bacteria > Acidobacteriota > Thermoanaerobaculia > Thermoanaerobaculales > Sulfomarinibacteraceae > Sulfomarinibacter. The sequence continues at coordinate 5,343 of CAVYKX010000011.1, forward strand.
GTCGAAGTAGTCGTGCTCTTTGCCCCAGTGAGCCCAGCAACCCGCCAAACGATCGAAGACCTGGCGCGCGTCGCGTTCGGAACCGGTGTGCGGCTCACCGCTCTCGCTGGTCTTCCGGGTTGCCGTCTTCATCGGTCTGTGGCACCCCCGCCTTGCGGAAGTACTTCTGGACCAGGACGTCGACCGCTACCTGAGACCAACTCTCGGGAACCTTGACGCCGTCCATCGAGAAGACGAGGCTGCCGTCGGGATTCCGGATCTCTGTGGATCGTTCGACGAATTCGATGGATTCGTAAGGGTCTTTTCCGGCGCATGTAAAGCGACGCGTGACCTTCATATTCTGCCCTCGACCTCCCCTGCGGTGGCCGCTATCCGGCGCACAAAACCCCCTCTTGAGCTCATGTAGAGCACCGGCTCGCGGAATCAACTCACTTGACTTGGACCACTATATCTTGGGTTCCCAAGTCTTGTCAACACTACATCTTGGGGTCCTTGGAGCTTTTTTGCCGACCCGGAAGTGGTTACAGATGAGACATTTCTGTGGCCGGCCTTCGACCGGTTTCGCGTAGTTGGAGGTCGTCTCGAAAATCGGTGCTGAAGGGAGACGTTGAACGGCCGCCCTGCATTGTCCCCGGTGACGGTCGGAGCCGGGTCGGTGCGTGGGTCAGTGCGGAATCTGCTCTCACGAATTCACGACCTGTAGCGCTCACGAATTCTCGGGATCAGGAACTCGCTGAAACCGGTTGCGAGGTCAAAATTCGGGGCAAGTCCCCAGTCGTTCCGGGCGGCGTTGTCATCGACGTCGGCCGGCCAGCTGTCGACGATTGCCTGACGTTTGGAATCCGGGGCAAAGGTGATCTGCGAATCCGGAAAGCCACCGATGACCAGCGACCTTATTTCGTCCGCTGATGGGTTGAAGGCGGTGATGTTGTAGACCGTCTGCGAAAGGGACCCGTGGTCCGCTCGCGCCAACATCAGGAGAGCATCGACGGCGTCGGGCATCACCATGAATGGGATCCGCGTGTCCGGTCGAACGAAACACGCATAGGCCTCGCCACGAGCTGCGGCGTGGATCATCTCCGGTGCGAAGTCCGAGGTGCCCCCTGATGGGACGGTCGCCGCCGAGATCAGACCCGGGAACCTGATGGCGCGGAAATCGACTTTCCCGGAGAGGGTTTCGGCGGCGAGTTGTTTGTAATGGGAGCCGTAGTAGCGGCCGAGATGTTCGCAATACAGTTTGTTGCAGCCGTACATGGTGGTGGGGACATTCCACTCGTGCTCGCGAACCGCTCCGGCCGCTGCTCTTGGTCTCGAGGTCGGGCAAGCCATAGGCCGCGATCGACGAGGGATAGAGGAAGGTGACTGCGCGGCCGTGCGACTCTCCCTGCGCCTGGGCGAAGTCGAGGAGCTTGAGGGTTCCCTCGACGTTGACCTCGTGGCCGGTGAGCGGCGTGAATTCTGTCCGTGTGGAGAGAAGGGCCGCCAGATGGTAGACGGCCTCGACCAGGTATTCCGAGAGGATTCGCTCGAGCAGGTGTGTCTCGAGGATGGACCCAATGTACTCGTGTTCGACGAACTTGCCGAGCTCGGGATCGAGAGGCTTGAGATCGATGGTGATGATTGCCGTTTCACTATTGGAAGCGAGTCGCTCGATCAGTCCGTGGCCGATTTCCCCACTCGCGCCGGTGATCAATGTGACCTGTTTTCTCATGCTGGTCCCTCCATGGACGCCAGATTCCTCGACGCAACGCTGGCTGTCAAGGGGGCGGGTGTCGTCAAGGCCCGAGCCCGAGCCCGGGATAGGTTTGTAGCAGCGCCCTTCGTTATTCACTGCGCTCTTCTGCCAACGCTTCACCGCGTGATTGCGGTTTCTTCTCGGGCGGCCGGGAGGAATATTCGAACGAGACCGTTACTTGGTCCATCAAATTGAACGGGCAGGAAGATGAACACAGACAATTCTGAACTTCTCCGGTCCGTTTTGCGTACTTTCAGGCAGGGTCGGATGATCCGCGGAGGATGAGCATGGCAAAGGTTTTGAGACTTCTCGTGATTGTAGTTGTGTTGGCGGGTGCTGCGGGTGGAATCTATGCGTGGGTTGGCTCCCGTGACAAGGACGAGAATGGGAACACCCTGATCGAGGCTGAGATCGGTTCCATCACTGAGAAAGCTCTGGCGGTGGGCCAGATCGAGCCACGCGACCAGTTTCAGGTGAAATCGAAGATCTCGGGCATCGTGAAACGGTGTTTCGTGGAGGTCGGCGATGTGGTGAGCACCGGTGATGCGCTCTTCGAAATCGCGCCCGATCCGACCCCACAAGAGCTGCTCAACGTGGATCACAGCGTCCGCTCGTCGGAGGCCATCTATCTCAAGGCCCAGGCCGACTACGAACGCGGTGTCGAGTTGCACGAGGATGGGCTGATGTCCAAGGGCGATCTCGATGCGATTCGCGAGGCCTTCGAATTGGCTCGACTGGCCCGGCAGCAAGCCTCCGACAACCGCGACCTGACGCGCAGCGGCAAGGTGTCCGGCGGTGACACCGAGGTCGAGACGATCATCCGCACGTCAGCCAGCGGTACAGTTCTCAACCGATCGGTCGACGTCGGCGACCCGGTTGTTCCGCTGACCTCGTATCAACCCGGGACGGAGCTCGCCAACGTCGCCGACATGAGCGACCTGATTTTCAAAGGGACAGTGGATGAAATTGACGTCGGTAAGATCACGGAGGGGATGCCCTGCCGTATCAAGGTCGGCGCTCTTCCCGACCAGATCGTTACCGGACGGCTCTCACGGATCGCTCCCCAGGCTCAGAAGGACGAGGGCGCAACGCTCTTCGACGTTGAGATCGAGCTCGATCCCGACCAGGAAGTCGTTCTGCGCGCGGGCTACTCGGCCAATGCCGACGTCGTGATCCGCGAGAAAAACGATATCGTCCTCCTTCCTGAACGCCTCGTGCTCTTTGAAGACGAGCGAGACCTTTGTCGAGCTCCGGGCGAAGGCCCTGAGGCCGAACCGCGCAAGGTCCCGGTCGAACTCGGTTTGTCGGACGGCCTCAACGTCGAGATCGTCTCCGGGCTGGCTGAAGGCGACCAGGTCGTGCAGAGACCGCCCGAGAGATCTCCTGATGAAGGATTTCAGAATTTCGAATTTTGGAATTTCGGATTTTCCATCCAACGCCCAACCTCTGGTGATTGACCGGGAGCGGTGGTCGGGAAATTCGAAAATCTCAAAATTCAAAATTCCCAAATCGTGGCGTGGTGGCGCGCCGATGACCGGCTTCGGCTCTTTCTTCCGCCAGCTGGCGCGCGATCTGTGGAGCCAGAAGCTGCGGACCTTTCTCACGGCCTTCGGCATTATCTGGGGAACGGTTGCGGTGAGCCTTCTGCTCGCGTTCGGTGCACGGCCTCCACCGGCAGATGATCAAGAGCATTGCCGGCCTCGGCGACCGCATCGTCATCGGTTGGACGATCGCGGACCTCGATGGTATTCGAGGGTCTGGGCAAAGGCCGCCGCATGCGCATGATGGAGGAGGACATCGACTATCTGGAGGCCGCAGGTTCAGGCTCATCGCAGGCATCTCCAGTGAGTACTCGGACAGCCTGATCGCGCCGTTACGAAGACCGCCAGCGTTCAGTAGACGTTCCGGGGTTTCGCCGGCCTACGGATCCATGCGCAACATGATTTCCCAGCGGCGGGTGGGCGATTCATCAACGACCTCGATATCAATCAGCGGCGGCGGGTTGTCTTTGTCGGTGATCAACTGGCGGAGGATCTGTTCGGCGAACACAGGAAGCTGTTGGCCGAGACAGTGATGCTTCATGGTTCGCCGTTCCTGGTGGTCGGCGTGCTCGATGCCAAAGGAGCAGGATTCCTCCTATTCGGGCCGGGACCATTCCAAGATGATCATTCCGGAATCGACCTTCCGAGCCCTCGACGGGCCAGAAGTACCTGGACAATTTCATCTACAAGGCGCGCGTCGTCCGGAACTCAACGAGACCTTGACCGCGCAGGTGCGGGCCGCGCTCAGCAGCCGGCTGCGTTTCACCCGGACGACGACCAGGCGATCCAGGTGTGGGACACCACCGAGATGTTCGTGTTCATGGACGCCTTCATGCTCGGCATTCAGTTGTTCCTCGGCATCATGGGTGTGCTGACACTGATCGTCGGGGGCATCGGAGTCTCCAACATCATGAATGTCGTGGTCGAAGAGCGGACACGCGAGATCGGCATCAAGATGGCGCTCGGCGCACGTGGCCGGCGCCGTTCTGCGGCCAGTTCGTGCTCGAGACCATGGTCTTGACAGCGGTCGGCGGCGCGATCGGACTCGCCATCTCCTTCGGGATCTGTGCGGCCTTTCCCACCGACCTCGAGGAGTTTGTGGGGCTGCCGACGCTGTCCTCCGAGCCTCGCCATGCTCACCGCGACCATTCTCGGTCTGGTGGGGTGGTGGCCGGCTACTTCCGGCGAGAGCCGCCTCGCGCCTCGACCCGGTCGTGGCGATGAAGCTGTAGTGCGATGAGGAAAGGAATGGGGACGCATTGCCGATTTCGGATTTGCCCCGCTGATCGAGTTGATTTTCGGGGCTGTGCGTCGAATTCAAAATCCGAATTCAGAATCTGATGGCAGTTCGTGAGCGGCAGTTGAGTTTCTCGATTGGCGAGTCGTTGGTGCGCTGTTTATCAAAGCGTCGTCGCTGCAGCGCAAGCGGGCCACGCTGACCATCGCGGCGATCGCGTGGGGCACGGTGGCGATCGTGATGCTGCTGTCCTTCGGCGAGGGATGAAGCGCCAGATGATGAAGGGTCAGTCACGGGATGGGGGAGAATATCGCTGTTTGGTGGCCGGACGAGACCTCGAAGGTGTGGCAGGGCTGCCCGAGGGCGGCCGATCCGGGCGCGGATGGACGATATTGCCTACCTCCGGGGCGAATGACCGCGGCATCGGCGTCATCGGCGAGATGACCAGCTGGTCGAGCTCGCTGACCTACGGCGACCAACACCGATCACGGGCCGGGTGACCGGTGCAAACTGGGAGTACGGCGAAATGCGCCACCACTTCCCACAGGCCGGCGGTCGCTTTTTCAACGCCAACGACGAAACCGAAAAACGGCGGGTGATTTTCCTCGGCGATGAGTTGGCCGAGGACATCTTCGGCGAGGTGGATCCTGTCGGAAAGACAATGTTCGTTGATCGAGTTCCATACCTGGTCATCGGCGTTATACAACCCAAGATGCAGATGGGCACGTACAAGGGGCCCGGACGAAAACGGGGCGGTCATTCCGATCACCACGTTCTCCGCCCAGTTCGGCCGGCAGAGGCTGACCAACATTGTCTTCAAGGCCCGGACGGCCGAGGAATGCCGCTTGCCCGCGAACAATTCAACCTGCGCGCTGGCGGCCAAATACCGATTCGACCCGACCGACGAGCAGGTGACGGGGCTGTGGGACACGGTGGAAGGCGCCAAGATCATGGGCAACATCATGATCGGCCTCCAGGCGTTTCTCGGCATCATCGGCGCTTTGACTCTGCTGATCGGCGGCATCGGTGTCGCCAACATCATGTATGCCGTCGTGAAGGAGAAGACCCGCGAAATCGGGGTGCAGATGGCTGTTGGCGCGCGCCGCGGCTGGGTGACCGGACCATTTGTCCTGCAGGGTCTGGCCTACACCATGGTCGGTGGCGCCATGGGTCTGGTGATCGCGTTGATCATGATCATTCTCCTCGGTTTAGTCCCGGTTGAGGGAAACCAAGCCCTCGAGTTTTTGGGTAAACCGACGCTGTCATGGCAGATCGCGGTTGCCACTGCTGCGATCCTCGGAGGCATCGGTATTTTGGCTGGGTACTTTCCAGCGCGAAGGGCGGCGACCGTGGATCCGGCGGAGACATTGCGTTATGAGTAAAGATTTCGGAATTCGGAATTCGGAATTCGGAATTTCCACACACCCGCCCGAGCACGGCGGGGTCCGGAGTTCAAGATGAACTGGTCATTGGGAAAGAAAAAGAACGGCAGCGCCGAGTCGAACGGTCACATCATCGATATGCGATCGATCACGAAGGTCTACGATACCGGCAAGATCAAGGTCGAGGCGCTTCGCGGGATCGATCTCGTGGTCAAGAGTGGGGAGTTCGTGGCGATTGTGGGCCCGTCGGGTTCGGGGAAATCGACGCTGCTCAACCTTCTCGGCTGCCTCGATACGCCCTCCGACGGCGAGTACCGGTTGAGTGGTGAGGCGGTGGCCGGTCTCGATCGCGACCAGCTGGCCGATATCCGCAACCGCCGGGTCGGATTCGTATTCCAGAATTTCAATCTCCTGCCCCAGCTCACTGCCCTGGAGAACGTCGAGATGCCGCTGTTGTTCGGTGGTGTGGGTCGAAAAGAACGGCGGCAACGGGCAATGAAACAGCTCGAGGCGGTAGGGCTTGGCGATCGGGTGGAGCACAGACCGACCGAGCTCTCGGGCGGTCAGATGCAGCGGGTGGCCATCGCCCGTGCGCTTGCCATGGAGCCCGGACATCGTGCTTGCAGACGAGCCCACTGGAAACCTCGACACCGGCTCAGGCTCCGATGTCATGAGCGTTCTTGACGGCCTCTGGAAAGAAGGAAGAACTCTCGTCGTGGTGACCCACGACAAGGCTCTCGCAAAGAGAGCCAACAGGATGGTCGAGATCCGAGATGGCGTCGTCGTTGAGGACACCGTCACCGCATAATTTTGGATTTCGGATTGTGGAATTTGGATTTCCGCCCCACCACCCCTGTTTCGAATCACTTCGGGGGTCAGTCTGGGACGAAATCTAAAATCCACAATCCAAAATCCAAAATCGAGGGTCTAGATCTCGTCCGCGGTACAATTGTTGGTGAGGTATCGAAAATGTTTGAGGACGAACTCACCCCCACGCGACGACAGTTCCCGAGAATTCCGGCCGAAAATGTGGTGATGATCCACCGTATCGGACCGGCCGAGCAGAAAGAAATGGCGACAACGCGGTCGATCGGGCTCGGCGGGCTCATGATCTCCAGCGTCGAGCCGCTCGGTGTGGACTCCTATCTTCGGCTCAAGATCACCATCGATGCAGAGGCCGTTGAGGCCACCGGCAGGGTCGTTTGGGAGAAACCTGACGGCGATGGCGCTTACGATGTCGGGGTCGCCTTTGTGTCGATCGACGCAGCCCATGCCGACCACATCATGGACCAGATCGCCCAGGCCGACGCGAGGTAGAACCCCCCGCCCACCCGGCTTCGCCTTCGGCTACGCCGTGGCAAGCGCACCCCGATGCAAGATGCAAGATGCAAGATCCGCGCCCAAGCCCAGAAATTCTGCTTGAGGGTGAACAGAATCTGGGCGGATGGGTCTTGCATCTTTTATCTTGTATTTTGTATCTCAACTTTCGGCAGGCGTCGAAACATAGAAGAACGGTTGGAGGCCTACGATGACCGACCATGCACCTATCGGTGGTGGTTGTCTGTGTGGAGCAGTTCGTTTCGAGGTAAAGGCTCCCACGAAGTGGTGCTCCCACTGCCACTGTTCGCTGTGCCGGCGGGCGCATGGGGCTGCATTCGTGACCTGGTTCGGAGTGGATCGTTCGGCATTCGAGTTGGTCGCTGGGGAGAGCTCGCTTTCCTGGTATCAGTCGACCAGTGCCGCGCGGCGTGGGTTCTGCGGCCGTTGTGGGAGCACGCTCTTTTTCGAGAGCGAGCGCTGGGCGGACGAGATCCACATCGCCCTCGCGAACATGGATGGGCCGATCGACCGCGAGCCCAAGGCCCACGTGTTCTGCGACGCCCAGGTCGACTGGGTCGAACTCGGAGACGGACTCAGCCGGTACGGTGGCGCCACCGGAACCGAACCGCTTGACTGACTGGCGAATCGTTTGAACGTTGCACGTTCGAACGTTCGAACGTTTTAACGTTCTAGAGTTCTTCCGCCACCACCTCGGTCCGCCCGTGCTTCTCGCGGGTCCCTCGTACCCAGGTGCCGAAGCGATCGACGTAGGCGTAGACCACCGGCACAAGGAACAGGGTCAGGAGTGTCGAGGTGGTCATACCCCCGGCCGTTGCAACCGCCATCGGTGCGCGCGCCTCGGCGCCTTCGCCGATGGCCAGGGCCACCGGGAGCACGCCGAAGACCATCGACACCGCGGTCATCAGGATCGGCCGCAACCTGATCGGGCAGGCCACGCGGAGCGCTGCCTCGCGGTCGAGCCCGGTTTCCTGTTTCTGGATCGTGAGGTCGACGAGCAGGATCGAGTTCTTGGTCACCAATCCGAAGAGCAGGATGATGCCGATCACCGACATGATGTTGATCGTGTAACCGGTCACCAGGAGGGCAAGGAGGGCGCCGACCAGAGCCGGCGGCAGCGCGAACATGATGGTGAACGGATGGAGGAGCGAGTCGAACTGGCTCGCCAGCAGCATGTAGACGATGAGGATCGCGAGGCCGATGGCGAAGAGGAGAGAGTTCATGGACTCGGCGAATTCTTCGGCCTGTCCGGTCGCCTTGGCACGATAGCCGTCAGGCAGTTCTTCAGCGAGAATGGCGTCAACGGTCTCGAGAGCGCGGTTCAAGACCACCCCTTCGAGGTTGGCGGTGAGCAGCAGCGAGCGCTCACGGTCGGTTCGATTGACGTTGATGGGACCGACGCCGTGGCGGATCTCCACGACCGAGTCGAGACGCACCATCTGGCCGGTCGGGGTTCGCACCTGAAGGCGGCCGATGTCTTCAGGCGAAAGGGCCTGTGACGGGTGGACCTTGATGCGAACGTCGTAGCGTTTGCCTTCGTCGGTGAAGGAGCCGACCTCGCGGCCTGCGACCAGGGCGTAGACGGTTTCGAAGATGGTTGCGGCGTCGAGACCGAGATCGGCGGCTCGTTCGCGATCCACCTCGACGAAGAGCTGCGGTTGTTCGAGATCGAGGTTGGTGTCGAGGTCGACGAAACCCGGTTCGGCGGCCAATCGCTCCATGACCCGGTTGCCGACACGGTCGAGCTCCCGAATGCTGGGTCCACGGATGGAGTAGGCGAGGGCGCTTTCGCCACCTTCGCCGCCCACGTTATAGAAGCTGAACTCGATGACACCGGTCTGCACGCCGTCGATCTTGGCGAGCTCGCGCCGCAGACGCTGTACCACCTCGGCCTGGGTGGTTTCCCGCTGCGAGGGTTTGTACATGCGCATGAACATGATGCCGGTGTGAACCTGGCCGCGCTCCTCCATGTCGACGGCCGAGAATCCCGAGCGGATCTCGGGTTGCTCGAGCACGATGCGCTCGATCTCCTGCATCTTTCGATCCATGGCCTCGAGCGAGGTGCCGACCGGTGTTTCGATGCGCATCATGAAGGCAGACATGTCCTCCGAGGGTGCGAATTCGGCGCCGATCAGGGGCGTCAGCATCAGGCTCCCGACGACGACAACCACGGAGACGACGAGGGTGATGATCTTGTGGCGAAGCACCCAGTCGAGCGAGCGCGAGTAGGCATCTTCCAGACGGTCGAAGCCGTTTTCGAGGATGTCATAGAGTTTGCCGTGTTTCGGGCTGACCTTGAGAATGCGGGAGCAGAGCATGGGCGTCAGGGTGAGGGCCACAAACAGGGAGATGAGGATGGCGACGGCTACCGAGATACCAAACTCGAAGAGAAATTGGCCGATCATCCCTTTCATGTATGCCACGGGGATGAAGACCGCTGCGATGGAAAAGGTGGCCGCCATGGCCGCGAGGGCGATTTCACGGGTACCTTTCAAGGCCGCTGTGAAGGGGTCTTCCCCCTCTTCCTGATGGCGGAAGATGTTCTCGAGAACAACGATTGCATCATCGATGACAACGCCGACCGACAGCGCCAACGCCAGGGTGGTGAGGTTGTTGAGCGAGAACCCGAATGCCCGCATGAATCCGAAGGTGGCGATCAGCGAGGTCGGGATGGCAAGCGAGACGATAAAGGTCGAGCGCCAGGAGCGCAGGAACACGAAGACAACGAGGATGGCGAGCACCGCGCCGTAGACGATGTCGACCTGGACGTTCTCGATTGATTTCTCGACGTACTCTGCACCATCGAATGCGACGTCGTAGAAAAGGCCCGGTGGGAAGTCCTCTTTGAGCTCCTCCATCCTCTCCCTGGCGGCCCGGTTGACATCGACCAGATTGGCTCCGGATCTCGGGGCGATACCGAGGCCGAGGGTCGGAGTCAGGTTGTAACGGGCCAATCCACGTTCGTCGCCGACACCGAGTTGGGTGAAGCCGACATCCGAGAGCCGGATCGGCCGCCCGTCGACGGTGGCGACGATCATCCGGTCGAAATCCTCGACGGTCTCGAAGAGACCGAGATTTCGCACCGCGAGCTCGATTTTCGGGCCTTCGATGAAACCGCCTGGCAGTTCGAGGTTCTCACGATTCAGCGCCATGATGACGTCAGTAACCGCGAGCTTGTGTGCGGCAAGCTTGTCGCGGTCGATCCAGATACGGATCATGGGTTCGCGGAAACCCGGAACCAGGACGTTTCCGACCCCGGGCACAGATTGCAGCTGCGGCTTGACGACCTGGTCCGCGTAGTCCGAAAGCTCTCGAGCATCGAGGCCCGCCAGGGCCATCCACAGCATCGGCTGTGAGTTCACGTCGAACTTCTGGACGATGGGTGGTTCTGCGTCGAGTGGTAGCTGACCCACGGCGCCCGAGACCTTGTCACGCGCGTCCTGGGCGGCAATATCGATGTCACGGTCGGAGGTGAACATCACGGTGACCTGCGAAACGCCCTGGCCCGAATAAGAAGTCAGCTGATCGATGCCCTCGATGGTGTTGACCGCGGCTTCGATAACGTCGGTGACATCCGACTCCATGACCTCGGGCGAGGCGCCCGGCAGGATGGTGATGACGGTGACCATTGGGAAGTCGATCGACGGCAGCAGGTTGATGGGCAGGGTCTGGTAGCCGAGGACGCCAAAGACCACCAGTGCCAACATCAGCATGAAGGTGAAAACCGGACGGCGGATTGCGATGTCGTAGAGATTCATCGTGTTTCCTTCGAAAACGAATTCGGAATTCGGAATTCGGAATTCGGAATTGTGAATCGAGTGCCGAGCCGACCAGCGGTACGGCTCAAGTCCTCAGTTGAGCATCGAGAATCGAAGATGGAAAATTCTGCCGGCAACATTGTCTCCGCTACTCGACAACCGTTACGGGGATGCCGCGGCTCAGACCGGCGACGTTCGCGATGACCTGTTCTTTTGCCGACAGGCCGTCGGCGATCTCAATAAAGTCGCCATCGCGACGACCGATTCGAACCCTGCGGAAGGCGACCGCGCCGTCCTCGACCAGGTACACCTGCGGCAGATCGGATGTAGCTACTGCTGTTGCAGGAATCCACAGGGACGGCGTCGCTGTCGGTGATTCGAGCGTCACGTTGGCAAACATCCCGGGCTTGATCGAACCGTCGTGCGCAGCAGTGCCGATGATTTCGAATGAGCGACTCGCCTGTTCGACCACCGGTTGAACGCTGTATATGGTGGCCGTGTGGGTGGGACCGGATGTGCCGACCGAGAAGCTGAATTCCTCGAGACCGGCGAGTTCAGGCGCCCAGGCTTCGGGCACGCGCGCCGACACCTTGATCTTGTTGCCGACGGCAAGGTGAAAAAGCCCCACCCCGACCTCGGCCCACTGGCCGGCTACAACGAGGCGCTGCGTGATGGCGCCTGCTGCGGGCGCGCGAATCACACTGCGGTCGAAATTGCGCTGTGCGAGTTTCAAGGAAGCTTCAGCGGCCGCAGCCCTCGCCGACGCGAGGTCGTGGCCGGCCTGAGCCTGGTCGAGCGCGGCCTGGGAGATCGTCTCGTCTGAGCGCAGATCGCGCTTGCGTTCGAGCTCTTTGCCGGCCAAAGCCAGATCCGCGCTGGCGGCCAATAGGTTGGCCTTTGCCTGTTCGAGGTAAATGCCGAAGGTCTCCCGATCGACCTCGACAAGCGGGGTTCCCTTGGAAACCCGATCGCCGACCTCGACCAGGACTCGGTCGACTTTGCCGGCGACCTCCGATGAGACTTGGACGGTGTCGAAGGCACGGACTTCACCCACCAGTTGCACCGAGGGGCGTTCTTCTCGGATTTCTGGAGCGACGAGCCGGACTTCCCGATTTGCGAGAGCTCTCTCGAGAGTCTCTGCCGCGGCAGCCGGATCGTCGTCATCCCCGGAGTGGCAGCCGATCAGTGCAGTCAGCAGCAGGATTGTGGAACACCTGAGTATGAGATTGTGTCGGGTCGATTTCATTTCATCACTCCTGAGTGTCTTCGCCCATGCGGCGAAAATCGAGATCGGGTAGGGGAGGCAAGCCCACCGCGTAACGAAGCGAGATCGCCTGGTACTCGCGCTGCGCGCGGGCGACGATCTGCGACGTTTCAGCGTCAGTTGCCTCGGCGGTGGCGTTGAGGAGATCGGTTGTTGAAGCCTCACCGACGCGGTAGGCGTTTTCGACCTGGCGATAGGCGAGCCTGGACGCGTTGGTGCGTTCGGTCGCCGCATTGAGAACCGCTTCGGCCGCCTCGTAGCCGATGTACGAGGCAACCACCTGGTCAGTGATGGTGCGGCGAAGAGTCTGTCCGAGGAGCTCCACACTGCGCAAATCTTCCTTCGCTCTGGCAACCTCGGCCTTGGTCAGACCTCCGTCGTATATCGGGACCTTGAGCATCAGCGAGATTGATGCCCAGTCGTTGGCTGGGAAGCCTGCCTTTTGCTGGAAGTACTGACCCACGGCCTCGAGCTCCGGATACCAGGCTCCCTTCGCCACTTTGACGTACATGCCTGCAGCTTCGAGCTGGTTTGCGTAGGTCAACATTTCGAGACGTTGACCGAATGCTTTTGACGTGAGCTCCTTATCGGTTCCGGCCGGAATCGGAATCGGTCCCGGCGACCGCAACTCGGTGATGGTGTCTGCGCCGACCAACAGCTCGAGCCGGTTGAGAGACAACTTGGCGTCGCCTTCGGCGACGACCAGGGCCTGTCTGGCGGCGGCAACCTGGGCCCTCCACCGAGCCACGTCGGCGACCGCAACCTCGCCGACTTCGAATCTCCGTTCGGAGACCTTCAGCTGGTTCTGGTTTTCCTCGAGGACGATCTTCCGTACCTCGACCCATTCAGCCGCAGCCAGTGCACCGTAAAACGCAGCCGCCACCCGCAGGGTGAGATCGTTGACTGTCACCGATCGATCGAGTTCGGCGATATCGCGATTGAGCCTGGCAATGTCGCGCGCCCGCCAATCGCGGAGGCCGTAAAACAGGGTCTGACGAAGATCGACGCTGGCGCTCCAATCCTGGCTCGGCCTGATGACGAACTGTTCACCGGGCGAGAGCTCGATAACCTGTTCATCGGCATAAAAGGTGTAGGCGCCGTTGACGGTAAGCCTGGGGAGAAGGGCTGACCCTACCAATTTGATATCGGCTTGAGCTCTCCGAATCTGGCTGTCGGCAAGCTGCACCGCCTCGTGGGTGCTGATGGCTTGCAGCACCAGGTCCTTCAGGGCCGGCGACTCCGAGCCCTGGGCCCTGGCAACGCACGGGACAAACCCTCCGATAAGGATGAGAATGGCGAGCAGAGCTCGCGCTGCTGTTCCTGTCATGGGCACCCTCCGTGGGGTAGGTGATGCATTCAGAAGATGCGACTGCGTTTGCTTCATGGAGACTCCAGGGTCAGGTTCTCGTACAGGAGATGACCGAATTCCTCGGTGATACGCCTCGGATCCAAGGAGCGGTCGAAAGACAGCTGGATTCCGAGGCCTTCTATGGTAGCGACAACCACGGCAGCGAGCGCTTCAGCATCAGCTTCTTTTCGAAATTCCCCACGTCCTTGACCCGCGCGGATGAACGTTGCGACCAGGTTCCGGTAATGGCTGTAGTTGGCGACGACGGCCTCTCGATAATGCTCTTCAAAACCACTGCCGCGGGAAGCAGCCCAGAAATCGAGGATGACCGGCTGGATCTCCAACTGTTCCGTTATGACCTCTGCGCCGAGCCGCAGCAGATTGAAGAGCTGCTCCTGGGTGGGCTCGTCCTCGTCGAGCACGGCGTTCATTCGGGCTGTGACGCTGTCCTTGATGGATTCGAAAACCGCGAAGAGAAGCTCTTCCTTCGATGAGAAGTACTCATACACGGTACCTTTGCCCACTCCTGCCCGCTCGGCGATGTCTGCGACCCGGGTCGTGGCATAGCCTTTTTCGGCGAACACCGCTGATGCGGCCGATACCAGGCGGGGCCTCTTGTCACCGCGGTCTGTTGATGTGGATACCACGTCTCACTCCTAAAACTGACCGACTGGTCAGTCGGCCGAAAAGAGAAGATATGTCGGTGCGCTGAAAGTGTCAAGTCCGCCAGCCCATCCACCCGGATGTTTGATATTGGATTTTGGATTTCCGCCCACCCACCCAAACTCCCGGCAACGCCTGTGCAGAACAGCGCGCTCGGCGGAGCGTGCCAGTTTTCGCATTGTCCGGAGAGTCGCTTCCAAATGAGATGTCGGCTGGGTCGGTCAATGCGAAGGCTGGCAACTCTCGGGAAGCGCGTTTGGAGAAGAGCGCGCTGATCGCACGCGGGACAACATCCGCAGAAGAGCGCGACGAAAATTGGAGCGCCCACCGAATCCGAAGATCTGCAGATCAAACCTTACGGTGCTTCCACCGCCCTCTTCGAAAAACGAGGATCCCGACGACTGCGATCAGCGACTCGGCAATGGTGATGGCAGCGAAAACACCGGTGGGGCCGAAACCTGCGACATGGGCGAGGGCGTAGGCGAGAGGCAGCTGAAACATCCAGTAGCAGAAAAAGTTGATGGCGGTCGGAGTGTAGGTGTCGCCGGCGCCGTTGAAGGCTTGCACCATGACCATGCCCCACGCGTAGAAGGGATAGCCGATGGAAACCCACACCAGACACGAGACGCCATATCCAACGACCTCCGGTTCACTGGTAAACAGCCGGATCAGCGTGCCCGCCGCAGAGATGAAAACTACGGCGATTGCCAGCAAGAAGGCCATGTTATAGAGGCCCGCCCGCCACACTGAGGTCTCGGCCCGGCCAGGCTGATCGGCGCCGAGATTCTGACCGACCAGGGTGGCGGCGGCGTTGGCGAGACCCCACGAGGGGAGAATGGCAAAGACGATGAGGCGGATGGCGAGCGTGTAGCCGGCGACCGCAGCGGAGCCGAAGCTGCCGACGATCCACACCAGCGCGACCCAGCTCGAGGTGCCGATCAGCAGCTGCAGGATGCCGCCGACCGACAGTCGGAGCAACCGCAGAATGACTGCAAGGCGCGGGGTGAAATCCTGCCAGCGAACGCGGATCCGGCCGGAGCCACGGAACAGAACCCAGAGCTGGATTGCGACACCGATGCCGCGTCCGATGGTCGTGGCGAGCGCGGCGCCCGTGACCCCGAGTTCGGGGAACGGCCCGAGACCGAAGATCAGACACGGGTCGAGGACAATATTGATCGCGTTCGCGATCCAGAGCACCTTCATGGCAATGGCGGCATCGCCGGCGCCGCGGAATACCGCGTTGAGGAGGAAGATCAGCATGATTGTGGCCGAGCCGCCGAACATGACCTGCGTGTATCCGTATCCGGACGCGACCAACTCTGGGGTTCCGCCCATGATCGTGAGCAGTTTTCTGGCGAAGATCACACCCGGCACTGCAACTGCCAACGACAGAAGGACCCCGAGTACGATTGACTGTGCGGCGACGACTCCCGCAGCCCCGGTGTCGCGTTCGCCGATTCTCCGCGCAACCATTGCGGTAGTTGCCATGCCCGTGCCGATCGCGACCGCGAAGAGCAACGAGATCATGGCCTCGGTCAGGCCCACCGTTGCCAGCGCATCGGTTCCGAGGCGCGAGACGAAGAAGGCGTCGGAGAGGGCAAAGACCGACTCCATCACCATCTCCAGAACCATGGGTATTGCCAGCAGCACGATGGCGCGGCCGACGGGGCCTGATGTGAAATCGAGTTCCTTCCCGGTCAGCGCGAGCTTGATCGTCGCCCAGGCGCCCATCTCGGCGGCGGATTCCCCGCCTGGGGTGGATGTCGGTTCTCTTTCGGCCATGGCGATCTACCATACGCGAATTTCCGATCGAGATTCCGATCCCGTTCTCGTTCCCGATATTCACGACTGTCGGAATCGAGATTGGGATCGGGATCCGGAACGGAGGTGTGGCCATTCGGGAACAACCCGGCGACAATGTGCGTACCTTGAGGTAGGAAAGAACGGGAAGGTGTGACATGGCGCAAACATCCAAGGCAACGGTCGCAGGCGTACTTGACATCGTGGCAGGCGTTTCAGGTCTGATCGGCGGGATTCCGCTTCTGGTGCTGGCGCTGGTCGGGAGCGGGGTGCTCGGAACGCTTCCCGATCCGGAGCTGCGGCCCCTGGCTGCGATTCCGCTGGCTCTTTTCATGCCTCTGGCCATACTGTGCTTCCTCTCGGGTTTCATCGCCATTGCCGGCGGCATCGCGGCGTTCAACCGTCGGCGGTGGGGATTGGCGATCGCGGGATCCGTCGCGGCTATCTTCGGATTCTTCCCGGTCGGCATTGCCGCGGTCGTCTTCACCATCCTGGCTGAACCCGAGTTTCGTTCCGAGAGCTGAACGGAGGCCTGATGGACAAGACATGGACAAAGGTCCTCGCGGGATGCGGAATCGGCTGTCTGTTTCTGGTGCTTCTCGCGGTGGGGTTGTCGTGGATGGGCTACCGATGGGCGAAGGACACGGCCACAGCTGTGGAAGCAGCAGCCGAAGCCGAACGGCAGCTTTCGGAAGAGTACGGTCGGGTCCGCGACTACGTCCCTCCGAAAGATGGCCGGCTCCAAGTGGATCGCCTCGAGGTTTTTTTAGCAGTCAGGGAGGAATCCGGTACCGCGCGGGCTGCTCTCGAAGAATCAATTCTCGGACTCGGCCGCCGCGACGAAGACGGTGGTGTCTCCGGCGGTTTGCGTGCCGCACGAGCCGGAGTCAGCATCCCTCAACACATCATGGAGTTCTCGCGTTCCCGGAACCAGGCGTTGATCGACGCAGGAATGGGCCGAGGCGAGTACACCTGGATCTACTGGCTGACGTACTTCGCGTGGCTCGGGCATCCGGCCGATGACTCGGAGCTGGACGACATCCTGACCGATAGGTCTCACGAGCACGGCCGAGTCAACGTGCACATCGACGGAGGGATGGAGCCGGAGCGCCTGACCTGGCGGTTGCGCCGGGACATCACGGCCATGCTGAGAAATCTGGAGGAGGAGCTGGCGGAGGATCCAGATGGGTCAGCGGTGCTCGAAATCGTCAGGAGCGAGCTCGCCATCCTGGCGGAAGACCCGGCGCGGGTGCCCTGGGAGGATGGGTTGCCGCAGGAGCTCGCAGCCGGTCTGGAGCCGTTCCGCGACCGACTCGAGGCGAGCTACTCACGCGCCACCAATCCGTTCGAACTCGTCGACTTCGATTGACCTTGGGCGGCCCACGAACCTCGCCGCCTGAGTGATGACCCGGTAGAATCGTCGCCGGGGAGATTCAGCATGGGTGAACCTGAAGGACACATTCGTCTCAACCCGGATATCGAGAAGATCGTCTGTTCAATCACGGGGAAGGCCGAGGAGGTGCACGGCTATCGCCGTCCACTCGGACTGTGCTCCTGCTGTCCGGCGCCGGGCAAGCCGCTGGTGGTCGTGTACGACCTGGACTCGATTCGAAAGCGGCTCGACTCCAACGGTTGGGGCAAGGGGCCGGGGATCTGGCATTACGGCGCCCTGTTGCCGGTGCTCGGTGTGCCCTGGCGCTTTGCTCCCGATGTCGGTTTGACCAAGGTTCACCGTCACGAAATCCTCGGAGGCGAGAACGGGGTCGATCTCTTCCTCAAGCATGAGGGGAGCAATCCGTCCGGCAGCTTCAAAGACCGCGGGCTGGCACTCGGTGTCGCGCTCGGGGTCGCCTGCGGCGCACAACGGTTCTGCTTGCCGACTCAGGGAAACGCGGGGGTCGCCGCCAGCCTCTTCTCGGCCCGCCTCAAGCTCCCGGGATGCCTGGTCTACATGCCCGAAGGTTACCAGGGAAATATCTACCATCGCGAAGCCGAGTTCTTCGGCGCCGAGGTTCGATTTGCCGGTGAGAACATCGCGGCGTCGGGGCGCATCATGCGAGAAGCCCACGCAGAGGATCTCGCCAGCGGACGCCTGGTTGATATGTCGACCTTCTTCGAGCCCGGACGACTCGAGGGCAAAAAGACGATGGGCCTCGAGATGGTGGAGGAGCTCGGACCGACCAATCTTCCCGACTGGATTCTCTACCCGACCGGCGGAGGCACCGGGTTGGTGGGAATCTGGAAGGCGTTTCAGGAGCTCGCGGCCCTGGGAATCATCAATACCAATGTGACGCAACTGCCGCGAATGGTCGTGGTGCAGTCGGAGAACTGCGCACCGGTGGTCGAGTCCTTCGAAAAGGGGCTCGATCATGTCGAGCCGGTGGAGTCGAAAGGCACCATCGCCGATGGTCTCGATGTGCCGGGCGCGATCATGGGCCACGGCATTCTCGCCACCGTCAGGGAATCAGGCGGCACCGCAGTGGCCGTAAGTGAGGGCGCCATCCGTGACGCTTTCCGGGTTTTCGGGAGGATCGGCATCGCCGCGAGCTACGAGAGCGCCGCGACGCTCGCGGCCCTGCGCAAGCTGCGCATTCAGGGGACCATTCCGGTAGGGGCAAGGGTCATGCTGCTCTTGACGGCCACCCATTTCGTCTCGCTGGCGCAGCAGACCGAATAGTCAGCGACCGCTTCCGGCGTGACCGAGGTTGCACGCCGCCCGGCTGTTCTTCTCCAGATAGCGCTGGTGGTACTCCTCCGCCACCCAGAAGGTGGGAGCGGCTTCGATGAGGGTGGCGATCGGGCGGTTGAAGGTTCCCGCGGATTCGAGGGCTGACTTCGATTCGATGGCTGCAGCTTGCTGTTCCGGAGTGTGGAAGAAGATCACCGACCGGTATTGATCGCCGACGTCCGGTCCCTGGCGATTGAATTGAGTTGGATCGTGCATGTGCCAGAACGCATCGAGCAGCGTTTCGTATGAAACGCGCGCCGGATCGTACTCGACCTGCACCACCTCGGCATGACCGGTTCCGTGGCCGCACACATCCCGATAGCTCGGGTTGTCGGTCTGTCCGCCGGCATAACCCACCGCCGCGTCCGTCACGCCCTCGATCCTCCGAAACGCCGCCTCGACTCCCCAAAAACATCCCGCTCCGAATGTTGCTGTTGCCATGTGTCGTGCCTCCTATCAGACAAACAAATGACTGTCGCACTCTGTTCCAATCTTCGCCCGTCCGTGCCCGTGCCCGTGCCCGTGCCCGGGTTCTGGAAGTGCGCTTCATATTTCATAGCGCTTTTCTGCGAGCGTCACACCGCGTGAGAGCCACCCCTAACAATGATCGGGACCTATCGCCTGACCTACGGGAGGGATAAACCTCCCGAACATTGTTAGAAGTGGCACGTCCGATCAATGCGCTCTTCTGCAGGCGCGCTTCCCGAGAGGAGCCAGCCTTCGCATTGACCGACCCGGCAGGTAATCCCACTCGGACTCGATTCACCGGACAATGCGAAAACTGGCACGCTCCGCCCAGCGCGCCCTTCTGCCAGCGATCGCGCGGGCGGGTAGGAATTCGGAATGCCGAATTCGATATCTGCGTCTATCTGCGTGATCTGCGGGCTTTCTGGCAATGCTATCGAACTTCGCCGTGGGTGTACCCGGAATCCGTTATCCGAAATCTGGAATCCGAAATCTCGGGAAGGAGTGAAAATCCCCCGGCCCAAGATCGAACCGGGGGGGGTGGAAATCCGAAGTCTGAAGTTCGAAATCCGAAGTCTGACGCATCACTCTATCTCCCACTCGGCAGTCGTCCCGGTGTCCACGGCGCGCCGGCCGACTCGAGCTTCGCTTCGAAGGCGTCGAGGTCTGACGCGAGGGCATTCAAGCGATCGAGCTCGACCTCGAATGCCTCGGCGGCCCATGCGTAGTCGTTCAGATTGGTGGTCGTCGGTGCCGCCGTCGATTCCCACTGGCCGTTGACGATCCGATTCACCCGATCCGAAATCGAGGGTGGCGTGAAGACGTTGCGATTCTCTCGGGTGCGGTCGCCACGCAGCGCCACCAGAATGTCGTTGAGCTCGGTCTGCATCTGCTGTGATTCGGCGAGCAGTGCAGTGTCGGCGTTTGGTGTGTCGAGCAACGCCTTCCGAGTCAGGGCGAGCCGGTCCTCGGCCTCGCCGGCCCACTTGAGAGCACCGCGGACCGCGCGCTCGAGCCGGGCGGTCTTCTGCTGGAAGTCGAATGCCGCCGAAGGATCGTCGGCCTTGAAGGTGTTGAGCCCGAGATCGACGACCTCGAATTCCTGAGAACCGGCAAGATCGGTGGTAATGCCGTCAACGACCTTTGACAATGAAACCGAATAGGTCCCGGCCACCGCGAGCGGACCGATTGGATCGCTGTCCCAAGGATTGCGAGGACCTTTTGCGAGAGAGGTCGGGCGAGAGCTCGGCCAATGCAGGTCCCAGTTGACCCGGTGCATCCCCTTGCTCGTCTTGCCGTCGATACGCCGCACGACCTCGCCCGAGGCTGTCCGAACGGTCAGGACGATTTTGGGTTCGATTTCTTCTTCCTCGGCGCGGAGCTCCTCGTAGCTCGGGATGACCGGCGCCGCGTCGGCCTTGATGGCCTTTTTCTCGGCCTTGATCCGCGTGTCCTCCCTGGTCTGGAGGCCTTCCTTGAGGTAGTAGGTGAAGGCTGCGCCGAAAGGCGGATTGTCAGCGGTGAAGAATGTCTCTCCGCGGGAGCCCCGTCGCGAGCGCATCTCGACAAAGCGTAGCGCCTGCTTGGTGGGGAAGAGGATGGTGTCCTCTTCGAGTGCGGCTTCCGACACCTCGCGCAGCGGCGTGTAGTCGTCGAGGATGTAGAAGCCGCGGCCGAAGGTGCCCAGAACGAGGTCGTTCTCGCGGCGTTGGATGTCGATGTCGCGCACCTGAATCGTCGGCATCCCGCCCTCGAGCTTGATCCAGTTGGCGCCCTCGTTGATCGTGAAGTAGACCCCGAACTCGGTGCCGACAAAGAGCAGCTCCGGTTTGACGTGATCCTGCATCAGCGAGTAGGTGATCTCGCGCTCGGGCAGATCGCCGGTGATCGAGGTCCAGGTCAGGCCGCGGTCGCGGCTGACGAAGACGTAGGGTTTGAAGTCGCCCTGCTTTTTGTTGTTGAAGGTTGCGTAGACGGTGTTCTCATCGTGCAGCGAGGCCTCGAGCCGGCTGACGTAGGTCATCTTCGGCACGCCGGAGACCTGGTCGATGGCGCGCCAGTTGTCGCCGCCGTTCTCGGTGACCTGGATAAGTCCGTCATCGGTGCCGACATAGATCAGCCCCTCGACCAGTGGAGATTCGGTGAGCGAGACGATATTGCCGTAATCCGAAGTCGACATGTTCTTCGCCACCGCGTCGATGCTCAGGATCTTGCCGAAGGCCGGCAGCTCGTTGGGGTCGAGGCCCCGGCTGAGGTCCGGGCTGACCGCGGTCCACGATGTGCCGCGATCATCCGAACGATAGAGTCGCTGGCAGGCGTAGTAGAGCCGTGTGTTGGAGTGCGGGCTGATGAGAATCGGCGAGTCCCAGTTCCAGCGGTGGGCTTCTTCGCCCGGTTCCTCCTGGGGCTGGATGTCCGCTTCCTCACCGCTCACCCGGTCGTAGCGGATGAGACCGCCGTACTGCCACTGGCTGTAGACGATGTTGGGGTTGGTGGGGTCGACGACCGTTTCGTAGCCGTCGCCGCCGACGGTCATGAAGTAGTCCTCGTTGGAAATCCCCGAACTGTAGAGGGTACGTGAAGGTCCGCCCATTGAGTTGTTGTCCTGGGTGCCGCCGTAGACGTAGTAGAACGGTGTCGAGTTGTCGACCGAGACCCGGTAGAACTGGGTGATCGGCAGATTCTCGAAGTACCGGTAGGTGGCGCCGCGGTCGAAGGTCTCGTACAGACCACCGTCACAACCGACCAGGAAGTGATCGGTCGAGCCGGGGTCGATCCAGATCGCGTGGTTGTCGACGTGCTTGTTTTTCTCTCCGACGCGATTGAATGTCTTGCCGCCGTCCAGTGTGATCTGCAGGAAGGTGTCCATTGCGTACACGCGATCGACGTCCTTCGGGTCGGCGAAGATCTCGTTGTAGTACTGCGGGCTGCCGGACACATAGTCGGACATCTTTTCCCAGCTCTCACCGCGGTCGGTGGAGCGGAAGAAACCGCTCTTGTCTCGCTGGGCCTCGATGACCGCGTAGACCACGTCGGAGTCGACGGGTGAGATGTCCATGCCGATCTTGCCCATGTCGACCTTGGGGAGACCCTCGGTCAGCTTGCGCCAGTTGGCGCCGGCGTCGGTCGACTTGTAGATCGCCGTTTCGGGACCGCCGTCGACCAGGGTCCAGACGTGCCGGCGGCGCTGGTACGAGGCTGCGTAGAGAACGTCCGGATCGTTGTGGTCCATGTGGACCTCGTTGATCCCTGTGTCGTCGGAGACGTGGAGCACGCGCTCCCAGGTCTCGCCGCCGTCGATCGTCTTGTAGACGCCGCGTTCGCCACCCGAATTCCACAGCGGGCCCTGGGCCGCCACATAGACCACATTTGAATCGCGCGGGTCGACGGTGATCGTTCCGATGTGCTCGGAATCCTCGAGGCCGACGTTCTCCCAGTTCTGGCCGCCGTCGAGACTCTTGTAGACGCCGTCACCGAATGCGACCGAACGCTGGCTGTTGTTCTCGCCTGTGCCGACCCACACCACGTTGGGGTTCGAGGGATCGAGGGTCACACAGCCGATTGCGTAGGAGCCTTCCTTGTCGAAGATCGGGTTCCAGGTGGTCCCTGCGTTCGTGGTCTTCCACAGGCCGCCCGATGCGGTCGCCATATACACGATGTGGTGATTCTCAGGGTGAACAGCGAGGTCGCTGACCCGACCGGAATTGATGGCCGGTCCGATGTTGCGGAGTTCGAGACCCGCAAAGGTGGAGGCCGACATCGGCTTTTCGTCTTCTTTTTCTGTCTCCTCAGCGGCCTTCTTCTTGGCCATCGCCGGTGTCGCCACCAGAGCAAAAACTATCAGCAGGATCCACAGTTTTTTCATCGATTTCCCCCCTTGGTGTGACGCCCACCTGATCGAGGCGGGTGCGCCGGAATGTACCACGTTCATCGTTGTGCTCAATACGGGAGCGCGTTCTCGGCCGACTCGGGTTGTTCGAGCGAGAACTGATCGGGCCGGGCTCTGAGAACCTCGCGCAGCCAGCTTTCGGGATAGCCACGCTCGACCTCATCTCCCTTGCCCGCGACGTAGCCGTCGTTGTAGGTGGTCAGAAGGTACTCGCCGAGCTCTTTCCAACGTCGGACCATCTCTTCACCCTGGCCGACCGAGTACTGCGTGAGGTATTCGCGGAGCAGATCAGGGTCCTTCTTCGCCAGGGCCACGGCGGTCTCCTCGACGATCGGCTGCATGGCCAGGTATCTCCCCTCGAGCTCCTTCTGGACCGCCAGAATGTCTTGCACCATGTAGGAATACTTGAGGTTGGCGATGTTGGCCACGAAATTGAAGACCCACCACGCGGAGTCCCAGGAAAACTTGTTGATGCTGCCGACGGTGAACGAGTGCGGCACCCGGTCGATGCCGGCGTAGAGCGGCACGTAACACGAGGTGTAGGTGTCGTCGAAGCCGTACCAGAAGACCCCACCGATCGGGTCGGGCAACCAGGAGCGGGATTGTGAGACGAAGGAAAAGCCCGTCTGCTGGGTGGAGATGGGCCTCTCCCAGGTGTACTTCTGGTCGTCGACCTCCCACGCCATGGGCCGCCAGCGATTCGGTGTCGCGTAAGGTCCTGCATCGACCCCCTTGGTCATGTCGTAGGGCGTGCCTTCGTAGTGATCGCGCATCAACGCCATGACATCGGCGACGCTGAGTTTGCTCTCCGGTTTGACCCACAGCGGGTAGGGTTCGGCATCCGCGACTCCGCGGTGGTAGTCGTCGCTCAGTTCGAGCGATGGTGCGGCGCGCCGGAAGATGCTCCAGACGCGGGTTGCCGTGTAGCGTCGCGACTGGACGGTCGGTTCGTCATAGGCATCGGCAAAGCTAAAGGGCTTCCCGTCAGCCGGGTCGTAATATCCCTGTTCGATGGCGAACGACACGACATTGTCGGAGTAAAGACAGTTCTCCGGGTCGTCGAGCGGGAAACTCCGCACCCTGAGGCCGTTGGCGTACGCAGAGATGTAGCCTTCGGGTATTCGAAGGGCGACCCAGGCCGCGCTTTTGCCCCCGGGGCCGGTTCCCACCATTTCCATCAGCCACACTTCGTTGGGATCGGCGATCGAGAAGGATTCGGCGGTCGATTGGTAGCCGAACTCTTCGACCAGCGAGCCCATGACCTCGATCGCCTCGCGCGCCGTCTTCGCCCGCTGGAGGGCGAGCTGCATGAGGGTCCAGTAGTGAAGCAGGCCGTCGGGGTCCTGCAGCTCCTTGCGGCCGGTGGTGGTGGTTTCACTGATCGCGAGTTGGTGCTCGTTCATCAAACCAACCACGGCGTAGGTGTGCTCGACCTGAGGAATCGTCCCGCGCACCTCGCCCGACCAATTTTTGATCTCGTGCACCGCCCCGGGTTCGTAGTCCTGAGCCGGGGTCCGCCGCAGACGCGGGTGAAAGCGCCCGTCGCAGGCGTAGGTGATCATGACCGAACCGTCGGCAGATGCCTGCTTGGTGACGAGAATGTTGGTGCAGGCCGAGGCGGGTTGCGCGACGGTCATGCAAGAAATGAATGAAATGACTGGAATCAAAACAGTTGCAGAATTGCGAAAACGTAACATGGCGACCTCCCCCGTCGCGAAGGATGATAGCACCTGAGCGGAGATAGGAATTAGGAATTAGGAATTAGGAATTAGGAATGCCCCCGCCCACCCTCCCAGTTGAACGCGCGCAGAAAAGCGCGTTGATCGGACGTGCCACTTTTGACAATGTTGGGAGTTCCCTCGCTCAGGTCGGCACGACCCGTGGTCCCAATCATTGTCAAGGGTGGCAATCACGCGGTGTGGCGCTCATAGAAGAGCGCGCCCGGCGGAGCGTGCCAGTTTTCGCATTGTCCGGAGACTCTCTTCTAAATGGGATGTCGGCCGCGTCGGTCAATGCGAAGGCTGGCAACTCTCGGGAAGCGCTCTTGGAGAAGAGCACGATCAATTCGGGACGCGGGTGCACCGCGGTTTCGACGCTGGACTCGCGGCGGTGGTGGAAGTGCTCTCCTCATCAATTGAGTAGTTCAAAGGTGCGGGTTTCGTCGCTATTTTGGATTAGTCAACCCACCCACCCGCCCACCCGGATGCCGGATACCAGATTCCAGATACCAGATCCGAGATATCCAGATAATCTGGCATCCGACATCCGGCATCCGGCATCCGGGCTGGGTGGGCGGGGTGGTGTAGCATGTGCAGACCAAAAACCTAGGAGTTCAACATGCGCTGGAAAGGTGGGCGGAGAAGTCAGAACGTCGAGGATCGGCGGGGGATGTCGATGGGACGTGGCGCCAAGGTGGGCGGCGTCGGAGGCCTCGGATTTCTGGTCATCATTGTTCTCTACATGCTCCTCGGTGGCGATCCGTCGCAGCTGGTCGAGCAGATGCCGGTGGACACCGGCCCTTCTGCCTCCACCTCCGCTGGCCCGCCGCCCCCCGGGCAGGATGAGCTGGCGGACTTCGTGTCTGTGGTGCTGGCCGACACCGAGGACACGTGGAACCCGATCTTTGCGTCGATCGGTCGTCAGTACGAGGAACCGCACCTGGTTCTTTTTTCTGGACAGGTTCGATCGGCGTGCGGGATGGCCGGTGCGGCAATGGGCCCGTTTTATTGCCCGGCCGACCACAAGCTTTACATTGATCTCAGCTTCTACGACGAGTTGAAGCGGCGTTTCCGCGCCCCCGGCGATTTTGCCCAGGCCTATGTGATCGCCCATGAGGTGGGGCACCATGTGCAGAACCTCCTCGGGATCAACGGCGAGGTCCAGGACATGCAGCGACGGGTCAGCAAGACGGAGGCCAACGAGCTTTCGGTTCGGCTCGAGCTCCAGGCGGATTGTCTGGCGGGTGTGTGGGGCTTTCATACCCAGCGCGAACGGAACATGCTCGAGGCGGGAGATTTCGAAGAGGCCCTCAACGCAGCCACCGCCATCGGTGACGATCGGATCCAACGAGAGAGCACGGGTCGGGTGGTGCCGGATTCATTTACCCACGGCAGCTCGGCGCAGCGGGTCAAGTGGTTCCGGATTGGCTTCGAATCCGGCGACGTCGCCGCCTGCGACACGTTCAGAGTCGCGCAGCCCTAGAGCCGTCGCAAACACAGATGCCAGCGAAGACACGAAACGAACAACACGCGGATGAACGGAGATCACTCGGGTCCGACAATTGGTCTATTGTGGCTATTGCGTCTTCGCTGGGTGCGGCTCAGGCTCCTGAATCTCCTTCAGGAGGTTTCGTGCCGAGGATCGCCGAGGCAGACAACACCGCGCCGAAGAGCGCCCCGGCGACGCCGGCGGTGCAGACATCCTGACCGGTGAGGTAGAAGTTCTTCAGTCCGGTCTTCGGTCTCAAGGCCCGTTCCCGAAAACGTGCGGGGGTGTGCTCGAGGCCGTAGATCTCTCCCTCGGGATAGCCTCCGAAATGGCGCGTCGATAGGGGTGTCGAGAGCTCGTGGTAGGCGATCTTGCCGGCCACCTGCGGGACTTCCCGCTCGAGGACTGCGAGCAGGCGCCGCGAGAGATCTTCCTTGAGGTTCGTGTAGTCCTCGCCGCGCTTCATCCAGCGGGTGTCCTCCCAGTCGCGGAAGAGGTCGTACGGCGCAATGCTCACGATCTCGATGGTCGCCCTGCCCGGGTAGCGTCGAGCGAAATCCGGGTCCTTGGAGGAGGGAAACGAGATGTAGATCAGAGGCAACGGCGCGTCGGGGTCTTCGAGAAATCGCTGGACGTCGCCATCCTGGTCCGCGCTGTGATAGACCCAGAGATTCGAGCGATCGAGGCCGAGGTCGCGGTCGGTGGAGTGAGAGCCCGACGTAGAGACAGATATGGGATGCCGACCGGGCGGTGTGTTTGAGCGTTGCCAGGAGCGCATCGCGTCCTGGTGTGCCTTCGGGAAGCAGGCGGTGGGTGGTGTTCGGGACACCGGCGTCGCTGATGACCAGCGGCGCCCGGATTTCGCCGCCTTTGCTCATGCGCACGCCGACGGCGCGGCCATTCTCCACGATGACCGAAGCGACTTCGGCGCCGATGACGATGGCGCCGCCCGTAGATTCGATGACCGGGGCCACCGTCCGGGCGATGCTGGCGGAGCCTCCAACCGGGTAGGCCGCCCCTCCGAGATAATGGTTGAAGATCATGGCGTGAATGGCGAAGCTGGCCTGAGCGGGCGGAAGCCCGTGGTCGCCAAATTGCGCCGCGAGCACGGCTTTCAATGTCGGGTCGGTGGTGAGTTCGTCGAGCACTTCGCCGAGGGTGCGGTCGGAGTGGCGCAGAAAGCCGCGGCGCATCCACGGCCCAACGAGCAGGGCAGGAATGCCGGGCATGGCCTTTTCGGCGAAAAAGCCCCGCGCACTTCGGGTGGCCTCGCTGACCAGATCCAGCTAGCGGTCGATGGCCTCGGTCTCGTCCGGAAAGTACGAGTGCATCCTTTGCCGCCAGTTCTCGCGCCCGGCGAGGTAATCCCACCGCTCGCCACCGATGACGACGGTGTCGTAGACCTCGCCCATCGGCTCCCACTGGAGATTGCCGTCGGTGACGTCGTCGAAAAGGCGGCGCAGCATCGAGCTTTCGTGGTGAACCTGACCGATGTAGTGCACGCCGACATCCCACTCCCAGTCCTTGCGGGTGAAGGTATGGGTGAAACCGCCGGCGGTGGTGTGGCGCTCGAGGACCAGGACTTTTTTGCCGCCGTGTTTGGCGAGCAGGGCTGCTGCACCCAGGCCGCCGATGCCCGACCCGATGACGATCGCATCGAAATCGCCGGGATCGTCCCACTTCGCGAATGGGATTCCGATTTTGGTCATGATTTCAGCTTCTCCTTGACGGACTCGAGCTTCGCATCCATCGACTGATCACGGTCGACCCGCGTGCCGAGACGGAGGTTGGTGGCGACCCGCGGCACGCCCATCTCGTGCAGCCGTTCGTGGCACGCTTTCAGCGCCGTCATGACCACGTCCCACTCGCCCTCGACGTTGGTGCCATTGGCGTGCAGTCTGGGTTCGAGGCCGGCCTCCGTGAAGACCCTCTCGCATGCCGCCACGTAGCTCGACAACGACAGCCCGACTCCAAGCGGAATGATGCTGATATCAGCGATGGCTTTCATAGGAGTCTCCTCTGCCGAAATCATACCCGTTCCCGTGGTAGTGCTCGTGCTCGGGTCCTGGGAAAGCGCTTCGTGTTTCATGGCGCTCTTCTGCAAACGATGTCCCGCGTGATTGCCACCCCTAACAATGATCGGGACCTATCGCCTAACCTAAGGGAGGGATAATCCTCCCGAACATTGTTAGAAGTGGCACGTCCGATCAACGCGCTTTTCTGCATGCGCGCTTCCCGAGAGTTGCCAGCCTTCGCATTGACCGACCCAAGAGACATCTCATCTGGTAGCGGTTCTCCGGACAATGCGAAAACTGGCACGCTCCGCCGAGCACGCTCTTCTGCAAGCGCTTTGCCGGGAGGGAGGGTGATGCCCAGCGCTGATTGCTCAGGGTGGATGGGGGGAAATTCCGAATTTCGAATTCCGACTTCCGAATTCGAGAATCTGCGTCCATCTGCGTGATCTGCGGTTCCTCCCGGGAGGGTGGGCGGGAATTCCAAAATCCAAAATTCAAAATTCAAAATCCAAAATCTAAAATCTAAAATCTAAAATCCCAACTTCTTCCCTTGCTATCCTTGTCCGCCATGAAACGACCCCTCGAACTCTGGCTCGTCCGCCATGGAGAAACGACCTACTCGGCGGCCAAACGGGTAGCCGGTTGGAGCGATCCGCCGCTGACCGAGATCGGCCGCGGCCAGGCGGAAGCCCTGCGTGCGGTCATCGACGGGGCGGAGTTTGACGGTGTCTGGTCGTCAGACCTCGGCCGTGCGGTCGAAAGCGCGCGACTTGCATGGGGAGAGGCATCGCCCGATGTTCGGCTCCGTGAGTGCAATTTCGGTTCATTGGAGGGCTGCACCTACGAGGAGGCGGACACGACCTACGAAGAGGTGTTTCGCGTATTTCGCGACTTTCAGGCCCCGGAGGGCGAGTCGCACGCGGGGTTCTGCTCCCGGGTGGTGGACTTTGTCGGCCAGCTCGAGGCCGGCCGGCACCTGCTTTTTGTGCACGGTGGCGTCATCAGGGCCCTGACTCAGGATCTCGGGTTGGATCGTTTTGTTGCCACCGGGAGCCTCGTAGGGCTCGACTGGACGGCATCCGAAGTCCTTTTTGTCCGGGAGCCGCGGAATACCGAACGCCCGAGTTGATTTCTCACTTGCATGAAGAGCAGTTCGATCCTCGCACTCATTGTGGCGCTCGTCTGCGCCGGCAGCGGCTGGGCGACGGATGGGGGCTCCGGCGAGGGCAGGGCCCGGGTGCGATTGCTGAAAACCGGTCAGGGATCCGAATCGGGATCCGCGATCTTCCTCGGCGTACATTTTGACATCGAGCCCGGTTGGCATATCTATTGGAAGAACCCGGGTGGCGCCGGTCTGGCCACCGACATTTCCTGGCGGCTTCCGCACGGCGTTGAAGTCGGTGATCTGCGGTGGCCGCTGCCGATTGCTTTTGTCCAAAGCGGCGATGTCCCGGGCTACGGCTACGAAAGATCGGTCTTTCTGGCCGCTCAGCTGCAGTCGACGACAGGATTGACCGGAGACGCGAGGGTGGCGGCCTCGGTCTCGTGGCTTGCCTGCAAGGATGTCTGTGTACTCGGCTCGGCCGAACTCGAATCGAGCTGGGCTGAGGTGCCGGGAGATCCGGATTCTTCAGAATGGAACACCTCCTTGCCGGGCTTGCCGGATCCCTCCCCTCCACCATTTACCTCGAGGGTGACGGGCGGTTTGAGCGAGGAGAAGATCGAAGTCTGGATTCAATGGCAGACGGCTCCCGGATCCGTTGAGTGGTTTCCCGATCCGCCGGGCGAGGTCGAGGTGCGGGACATCAAGATTCAGACGAGGGGCAACCTCACGCGGATCGACGCCGTCGTGCGGAGACTTGCCGAGTCGGCCGAGCCGGATCCAAACCTCGATTCGCTCGTAGTCATCGCGGACGATCAACGGGAGCGCCGCGGCTGGCATCTGGCCGTGGACCTCACAAAGAACGACAGATAAAGGAGACGACATGAAACGATCAATGAGTCTGATGATATGTGGAGCGCTCGTGGTGCTGGCCGGAACGGCGGCGGCAGGTGAAGGCGTCGCGGTCGGCGACACCGCTCCGGGCTTCACGCTCGCTGACACCGCGGGCAACGAGCTGAGCCTTTCCGACTTCGAGGGCAAGGTGGTTGTCCTCGAGTGGTTGAATCCCGACTGCCCATTCGTCCAACGCCATTACAAGGCCGGTACCATGAAAGGCCTGGCTACCAATTACAGCGCAGAGGGCGTCGTGTGGCTGACCATCAACTCCACCAATTACATGGATGCTGCGGCCAACGCGAAGTTCAAAGCGGCTAACGAACTGCCGTACCCCGTTCTGGTCGACCAGTCGGGTGAAGTCGGCCACCTCTATGGCGCGGCGACCACTCCCCACATGTACATCATTGCCGGCGACGGGACGCTCGTCTACAAGGGCGCCATCGACGATGACCCCCGAGGCAGCAAGGGTTCGGCCCAGACAATCAACTATGTCGACGCCGCGCTCGGCGAGGTGCTGGCCGGGAAATCAGTGACAACCGCCGAGACCAAGCCGTACGGGTGCTCGGTAAAGTACAAAAAGTAGTTTTGAATTTTGAATTTTGAGTTTTGAATTCCCACCCGCCCTCCCAGGGGTCGGAGGGGCCCGAAAGTGGTGTAGGGTGAGCTAGATGTCTGAAGACGAGTCGGCTCTCGACGTCGAAAAAGGAACTTCGAGCGTATCCGTCCGGCGCCTGCTGGCGCTTGCTCTGCCCGAGTGGCGGCGGCTGGCGGTTGCGACGCTGTTCTTGTTGGTTGGTGGGGCTGCGAGCCTCGCCTATCCTCGCGTCATCGGTGTGTTGATTGATGCCGCAGTGGCCGGTGGCGCCACCACGATCAACCGGGCGGCGCTGGTCATGGCGGCGATCTTCGCCGTTCAGGCGGTTGCCGTGGCGCTGCGCTACTACCTCTTCTCCATCGCCGGTGAGCGCATCGTCACCCGGCTGCGCGAGCAGGTCTATCGCTCGATCATCGAGCAGGAAATCGGCTTCTTCGATGCCCGCAAGACCGGTGAATTGACCAGTCGGCTGACAGCCGATGCGACCGTGGTTCAGAACACGGTCAGCGTCAATCTCTCGATGGGGTTGCGAAACCTGGTTCTGGTGGTGGGGGGGCTCGGCCTCCTGGCCCTGTCGTCGCTCCGATTGACCGCGCTGATGCTGGCACTGGTACCTCCGGTTGCGCTTGGCGCGGTTGTGGTCGGGCGGCGCCTGTCCAAGCTGTCGAAGAAGGCGCAGGACGCCCTCGCCCGGGCCAACGAGGCGGCCGAAGAGTCGATCGCCGGGATCCGGACGGTACGCAGCTTCGCCCGCGAAGGGGCGGAGGCGGCCCGGTACAGCGATCGAATCTGGGAGTCGTTTGGGGTGTCGCGAAAGCGGATTCGAGTTGTCGCCGTCTTTCTGGGTACCATGACCCTCGCCGCTTTCGGCTCGGTTTCGGCGGTCCTGTGGTTCGGCGGCCGCATGGTGATGGCGGGCGACATGACCGTCGGGGAGCTCGCCTCGTTCATTCTCTACACCCTGATTGTCGCCATGTCGATGAGCGCCCTTGCCGACTTGTGGTCGGACTTCGCGCGTGCCCGAGGCGCCTCCGAAAGGGTCTTCGACCTCATCGACCGCGAGCCGGTTGTGGATGCGGGTGGTGGGGAGACTCTGGAGAAGGTGGCCGGGTTGGTCGAGTTCGACAGCGTGGGCTTCGCTTACCCGGTACGGCCGGAGATCAAGGTGCTGGACGACGTGAACCTTCAGCTGGAGCCGGGCCGGGTGGCGGCTCTTGTCGGACCCTCCGGCGCCGGAAAGTCGACGATCGCCGCGATGCTGCTGCGCCTGTACGATCCCAGCGAGGGCGTGATCCGTCTTGACGGACAGGACATTCGCCGCCTCGACGCGCGTTGGCTGAGGCAACGCATCGGGACCGTCGCGCAGGAGCCGGTGCTGTTCTCGACGTCAGTTGCCGCGAACATTCGTTACGGCCGGCCCGAAGCCTCCGACGACGAGGTCGAGGCTGCCGCGCGTGCGGCCAATGCACACGATTTCATTTCGGACCTGCCGGAGGGGTATGAGACCGAGGTCGGTGAGCGCGGGGTGCGGCTGTCGGGCGGACAGAAGCAGCGGATTGCCATCGCTCGGGCGTTGCTCAAAGATCCACCGATCCTGATCCTCGACGAGGCCACCTCGTCGCTCGACGCCGAGTCGGAGTCGCTGGTTCAGGATGCTCTCGAAAGACTCATGGCCCACCGAACCAGCTTGGTGATCGCCCACCGCCTGTCCACAGTGCGCAATGCCGACCGTGTCGTGGTGCTCGACGGCGGTCGAGTGATCGAATCGGGCAATCACGACGAACTGATGGCCAGTGACGGTCTCTACCGGCGGTTGGTCAGCAAGCAACTCGTCAAGTCGTGAGCTACCGTGTCATCACCCACGGGTGACGGGATGCACGAACAGACCCGCGGTCGTACAATCCCACACCATGAAGCTCGACTCGCGATCGCTGTCACGCCGGGCTCGGGATCTGCTGGCCGGATCTTCCATAACCGAATACCTCATTCGTGACCACGAGGGCTCAAACGACCCCTTTGACGCTGCGCAGAACCCTGACGGCTATATCGGTCTGTGCGTCGCCGAGAATCGGTTGGTGGCGGATCTGGTGGCGGAACGCCTCGATCGGATTTCGATGGTTCCCGCCTCGGTGCTCGGATACGACGCCATGACCGGTTCCGTGCGTTTTCGCGAGCAGTTGGGAAAATTCATGGGCCGGACATTCCTCGGCCGCGATTTCGCGCCGCACCAGATCTCGGTTCTCGCCGGCGCCGGCAGCGTGCTCGAGATTCTCTTCCACACCCTGGCCGATCCCGGTGACGGGATCCTGGTTCCGACTCCGAGTTATGCGGGATTCTGGTTGGACCTCGAACTGCGCGACGAACTCAGGATCGTCCCGGTTCACTGTGTCGCTGATGACGGCTTCAAGCTGACACCCGCACAGCTCGACCGTGCCGTCGCCGATGCCGGGCGCCCGGTCAAGGCCCTGCTCGTCACCTCACCCAACAACCCCCTGGGCACAGTCTCCACGCCGGATGAGATCAACGAGGTTCTGTCGTGGGCCGAGAGCCGCGGGCTGCACGTGGTCTTCGACGAGATCTACGCCTTGTCGGTTTTCGGTGGCGGGGAGTTCACCAGCTGCGCCGAGCTGCGGCCGTCACTCGGCGAGCGCCTGCACATCGTGTGGGCCTTTTCCAAGGACTTTGGCGCCTCGGGTCTGCGGTGCGGAGTGCTCATCAGCGAAAACGAGGCGGTCAGTGCCGCAGTGGATGCCCTCGCGTACTGGGCGTGTTGCTCGGGCCACACCCAGTATCTGCTCGGCGAGATGATTTCGGACGAAGCGTGGGTTGATAGCTATATCAGCGCGATGCGGGATCTTCTGCGCAGAGCCAACAGCCGCCTGGCGGAACTGTTGGACGCCGGCGGGATTCGCCATTTTCCGGCTGAGGCCGGCGTCTTCTCCCTTCTCGATCTACGGCCCCACTTGACCGAGCCGACGTGGGAAGCCGAGCGCGCGCTGTGGCTCCGGATCCTCGACGAAGCCGGGGTCAACCTCACGCCCGGCGCCGCGTGCCACGTTGGAGAGCCGGGCTTCATGCGTCTGTGCTACGCCGGTCTGCCCACTGAAACGGTCGAAGTCGGTGTCCGACGACTGGTGAACCTGCTCGGTTGAATGCACTCGGGTAGAATTCAAGGCAACCAAATCAGAGGGAATGTCAAGGCGTCTGCGAGGTGTTTGGCAATGCGGCAGTGCCACAATACTTCGAATACTTGCAGAAAGAACTGGGGTCGTCATGGAAAGCATAGGTGCGTGGGTGAAATCATGGAAACTTTTGAGCTGGAGAACGGCGGCGGTGGTGGCAGTCGCTGTCTACGGCCTCGTCGGCTTTTTCGTGGTGCCGGTGATCGCCAAGAAGCTCATCGTCGATATAGCCCGTGAACGCACCGGCCGCGAGGTCTCGGTGGGGGACGTGCGCTGCAACCCCTTTGCCCTGTCGCTGACCGTTCGCGACTTCTCGATGCCGGATCGGCCCGGCACGACCTTCCTGTCATTCGACGAGTTCTATGCCAATGCACAGGTCTCGAGCCTCTTCCGCTGGGCGGGGACCCTCAAGGAGCTGCGGGTTGTCAATCCGTACCTCGGTGTCCGGCGATTCGCCGACGGCGGAATCAACATCATCGAGCTCAAAGAGGACATCGAAGCCCGGCTGCCTCCATCCGAGGAGGAGGAGGACGGTGGTCTGCCGAGACTGGTTCTGCAGCACATCCTGGTGACCGATACGGCGATGGATGTCGAGGACTACGCCCGCGAGGAACCTCTGGAGTGGAAGCTCGGACCCTCACAGTTCGAGCTGCACGACATCAGCACGATTCCGGAGTATCAGGGCAACAACGACTTCGTCATCGGCATGGAGCGCGGCGGGAGGATCGGTGTCACGGGCGACGTGGTCGTGGAACCGCTCGGCCTCGAGGGGACCATCGAAATCGAAAAGATCTCCCTTGATCATGCCTGGGAGGCCCTGCAGCCGTTCTTCAAGTTCAAGGTGGTGGACGGGGTCGCCGGCGGCCGCTTCTCATACAAGATATTCATTGAAGACGACGGGCCTCACGCGTTGATTCACGAGGCGAACTACCTCGTCGAGGGCATCGAGGTCACGGCGGGCAGCAGCACCGAAACCGTTCTCAAGGTGGAATCGGTCACCACCTCCGACGTTTCCGTGGCCTGGCCGGAAGCCCGGGTCCGTGGGTCGTCGATCGTTGTCGAGGGAGCGGAGGCCTTCCAGTGGATCCGGCCCGACGGCACACCGTCCTGGGACGCGCTGGTACCGGAGGAGACGCAGGAGAGAACGGTGGAGATCTACCGCGAAGTGGAAGAGGCCTTCCCATGGGACATCGCCGTCGACCGTTTCGAGATCAGGGGTGCGACCGCGCGGGTCGAAGATCGGACATTCCCAGAACCGTTGCAGCTCACGGTCGAGGAGGCCAACCTCGTGCTCACCGATATCGCCACCGGTCCCGGGCATCAGTGGGGGCTGTCCGCGTCGGCCAAGCCGATGGGCGACGGGATGGCGAAGCTCGAGGGCTCCGTCGGTATGATCCCGATACGAGCCGAAACCGAGGTCAGCGTGGAGGGACTCAACGTCGGCCACATCCAGCCCTATCTCGAGAGGATCGCACCGCTCGATCTGCGCGCCGGCGTGCTCGATACGAAGGGCACGGCCATCGTCGATCCCAAGGGTGACGGGCCGACGGCGAGTTTTGCCGGAGACCTGACGATCCAGATGATAGACCTCCGCGAGACCGCCGTCGGATCGAGAGTCTTGCAGTGGGGACGCGTCGAGACCCGTGGCATCGATGCGTCCGTGGGACCGCTGGGACTCGAGGTCGCATCGATCGACATCCACGGCGCTGGCATCGACATCGTGGTGTCCGAGGACGGCAGGGTCAACCTGATCGAGCTGTTCAGCGCCATGGCCGAGCAGTCGGCAGCAGAAGGTGGCGGCGAGGTCAGCGAAATGCCTCCCGTCGCGGTGCAGACCGTGACTCTCCATGGCTGCTCCGGGGCGTACACCGACAGGACTCTGACGCCGCCGTTCACGCTCGCGCTGGATCCGGTGGATGGCACGATCCGCGGTATCTCGTCGGAGGGTGTGGGCGGGGCGCAGCTCGAGATCGAGGCTCCGGTGCGCAGCGGTGGCTTGATGGACCTCGAAGGCGAGATGGACCTCTTCGACCCGAAACGTCTCACCGATCTCAGGATCGACGTCCGCCAGACCGTGCTGCCGCCGGTTACCCCCATGTCGGTTCGCTACATCGGCCACCCCATCACCGAGGGAGTGGTCGATATCGGTCTTGAGTATCAGATCACCAGCTCGGAATTGGTCGGCAAGAATCGATTCGTGACCGACGGGTTGGCCCTCGGCGATAAGGTGGAAGGTGAGGGGATGGTGAACCTCCCCTTCAAGCTGGGGGTCTCGTTGCTGACCGACAAGGAGGGCCTCATCACCCTCGAGTTTCCGATCGAAGGCAACCTCGACGATCCGAGCTTCGGCCTCGGCAACGCCATCGGCTCGGCCGCCAAGGAAATCGTCGGTGAGCTCATCAAATCGCCCTTCCGATTGCTGGGCAAGCTCGGGGGCGGCTCGGGCGACGAGGACTTCGGCCACGTTGAGTTCGAAGCCGGCAGCGCCGAGCTCGAGACGACCGCCGCCGACAAGCTGCGGACCCTGGCGGTGGGAGCCGAACAGCGGCCGGAGCTGGTCCTTCAGGTGGAAGGCGTGTACGACGCCGAGGCGGATACCGCGGCCCTGCGGGAGGCATCCCTCGAGGCCCTGATCGCCGAGCGACAAGCTGGCGATCCGGGCACGACCGGGGGAACCGCATCACTCCAGCTGCTCGAGGACCTCTACCTTGAGAGCGGTGCCGGCGAGGATCTCGAGACCCTGCGCGCTCGACACATGGCGACCGGCGAGGCGGCGGATGGAGAGACGGCCGAGCCGGTCATTGACGAGACGGCGTACTACCGGGATCTGAAGGCGGCCCTGGCGGCCGCACAACCGGTCAACGAGGCACAGCTCCGTGAGCTCGGATCTGCACGCACCGAGGCCATCCGTGTGCTCCTGGTGGATGAGTCAGGGATCGACCCCGCGCGGGTGCAGGTCCTGGATCCGGTCGCGGTCGAGCCCTCCGGGGAGCGTTGGGTACGGTGCAGGCTCGATGTCGCGGCAGGCGGGTAGAGACGATCCGGCGAGTCCGCGAATCCTCGAATACGGCGGCGCACCTGCCGCAGCGGGGCCTCGATCTCCTGTGGATTCGACTGTTACGGTTGTGTCAAAAGTGACGGACGACACCTGGAAGGGCCGCCCCCGGAGCTAGACTTGTAATGAGGGCGACCGGAGGTGAGGCATGGATCCGCATGTCGGACAGCGGTGGGATCCCGCATTTCTTGGTCCATTGGACGAGGAGTTCGTACCGGTCACAGGCGCGGTGCGGCTGTTCCCCGGCGAAGAGAGGTATCTGTCGCCACGTAAGCTCGATGCGCGAGAGAAGCTGTGGCAGGTTGTCCAACTCCACCTGCAGAGGGTGCTCGACGCGGACGAGGTAGTTCTTCACGTCGCGCCGGTGATCCACAACCCCAGGTTTCTCGAGGTATTCGGTTTTGGGATGTGGTACGTCCTGTTTTTCCGTGCGGCGCTGGTCTTCACGGACCGCCGGGTCGTGGAGATCATGCTCCGTAAACCGGACCGCGCGGATACGGGCATTTTCTCGTACTCATGGGGCCAGGTGAAGGACCTCAAATTCGGCTTCGGAACGCTGACCCTGAAACCCGCGCAGGGGCGCACCCAGAAATGGAAGATCCAGGAAAGAGGCGACCGGAAGCTCGTCAAGCTGCTGCTGCCGAAAATTCAGCAGCAGCTGCTACCCGGGGATATCCACACCGCGCGTCCGGTGCCGCTGTGGCACTGTCCCGAGTGCGGTGCGGCCTCGCCATCGCACCCAGTGCAGTGTGAGCATTGCGGAATCCGATTCAAATCGCGCAATCTGGCCGCCGCACTGGCACTTGCCTTCCCCGGCGCGGGGCTTCTGTACGCCGGCCATCCCGTGTTGGCGGCCCTCGATCTGCTCGGCGAGATCATGCTCTTCTTCGTTGTGGCGGTTTCTTTTCTCGGTGCGAGCGGGCCAGGGGATGTCGCCGCCGCTGTGACCCTTGGGGTGATGTTCTTCTTCTTCACCAAGCTCGAAAGCGCCCACGTCGCGACCGTACTGGCCCACCGGACGAGACCCGACCCGAATCGTATGAAATGGAGCCGCGGCGCAATCGTCGGTGCAGTGCTCAGTCTGTTCCTGGTGGCTCTGCCGCCCGCGTTTTCCGGCGCGTTTGGTGGCGTCGGCGGTTTCGTCAATTTAGTGGACCGTGATCCGGATTTTGCTGCCAATGACTACGGTTGGAGCGGAGGGCGCGACCCGGATCACTGGCAATTCGGGGTGGAGCCCAATCAGCGTTCGGAGTGGGTTCGGGACGATGGACAGAGCCTGTTCGTGTGGTCGTTGGCGCTCGGCCCAGAAGACACGGAGGAGCAATTCACCGCTGACGTCAAGGACGGGCTGAACCAGGCCGATATCGACCCGGTCGTGATCGGCGGACTGGATGGGTTCCGCGTGGTCGAGGAGAGGGTCTCCGAGGACGGGACCTCGTTCATCTTCGTTCGCTGGATGCTCTTTGACCGTGATTTCAATGACGTCCACATCCTCGGCGCTCCGGTCCTTCCCGGCGGGGTCGAGCTGCTCCAGGTCCAGGTCGACGAGCTTCTGGCGGGGGCCGACTGGGTCCCGGCGGTGTACTGACCGGGGTCTGAAGCTGACCTCCTCTCGGGGCCGGCTGTCACGATCCGGCACCCGTGTCGGGCTCGATCACTCGGCGGCGGCGACGATCTGCTCTACCAGCGCCCGACCTTCCGGGGTGTCCGGAATGATGCCGGGTTTGAGGAGTCGCCTGGTGAGTTCCACCCAGTTGGCGTCGGCGGCGAAGACCCGCTTGAACATCGGCAACGCCTTTTCGATATTGCCGCTGGTCGCGAGCGTGACGGCGGCCCAGTACTCGACCTCGACGTTGCCGGGCAGAAGCTCGGCGGCTTTCCCGTACTCGGCCATCGCGAGCTCGAGGTCGTTGTGCTCGACGGCGAGGTCGCCGGCATTCATGTGCTCGTAGGCCCGGTGGACGGTCAGCAGGCGCGAGAGCTCGGCGATGGGTGTGGGGTGGTCCTCGATCCGAAGCTCGAGCACGCGGTCGGCCCAGGGTTGGCCGGTGGATTCGCCTTTGACGATCAGCATGGCGGCCGATTGCTTGCCGCGGATATCACCGCCGACGGATTGTGCCGCCTCGAGCGCGGCCATGAGCCGATCGGCGAGATCGCCTTCGGTTGACTCGTAGGCCTCGCCATCGCGGGCACGACCTTGTCGTTGAGCATCATGTTGGCCTGTACGCTGTAGCCGTCACCGACGTGGTGGCCGGCTGCCTCGATGCACTTGGCCCCGGTGTGTGCCGCAACGGTGCCGTTGACATCAACAAAGGCGATCTGGCGGACATCGCGGCCGTCGTCGACAAGGAGGAGCGCCTTCAGTGCTTCCTCGGCACTGAGGCCGCTTTTCATCAGCTCAAGCCCGCGGGGGCCGTAGGCGGGGTTGACGAAGCTCTGGGTGGCGATGGCTCCCACGCCGGCCTCGGCCCAGGTGACGATGGAGCCGACCGAGAACCAGTGCGACTGGACTGCGACGCCCATCTCGCCGGTTTCGGCATCGCGGGCGACGATGGAGTAGGTGTGGACGGGGCGTTCGATCGCGCGCGCAGAAAGCGCGACAGTCAAGGCGAGAAGAAAGAAAGCGAGTCGACGCATTGGGTCCTCCAGATTGCTCTCGTTGCGCGCGATCTTACTCCCCTTTTCCTTTTTTACAGCGTTCGCCCGGAGGGCGCCCGCGGGAAAAAAGGAGATGAGGAAAAGAAAACCCCGCCTCGGCGGCCGAGGCGGGGTTGAGAATTCAGCGATATTGATCTCAATCGTTCAACGCTTCGTGCACGCGCCCGACCATCTCGGGTCCGGGGCGGAGGGTCTTGTCGCCTTCGTCCTTCCACTTGGAGGGACAGCCCTCGTCGGCCTTGCGCGTCAGGTAGAGATTGGCCTTGAACTTGCGCATCAGCTCGTCGATGTTGCGGCCCATGTTGTAGAAGTTGACCTCGGAGTTGAAGAGCGTTCCATCGGGGCTGATGATGAAGGTGCCGCGGAGCGCGAGACCCGAACCCGGGTCGTAGACGCCGAAGAGCCGAGAGAGATTGCCCGTCGGGTCCGCTCCCATGGCGTACTTGACGTCGGCGAGCTCCTTCTCGTCACGCTTCCATGCGAGGTGGACGAACTCGGTGTCGGTCGAGACGGTGATGAGCTCGGCGCCCATCTTCGCGAACCGGTCTTGCTGCTCTGCCAGAGCAGCGAATTCGGTCGCTCAAACGAATGTGAAGTCGGCGGGGTAGAAAAA
The DNA here is from genome assembly GCA_963769215.1 of Candidatus Sulfomarinibacteraceae bacterium. Lineage (GTDB taxonomy): Bacteria > Acidobacteriota > Thermoanaerobaculia > Thermoanaerobaculales > Sulfomarinibacteraceae > Sulfomarinibacter. The sequence continues at coordinate 45,815 of CAVYKX010000011.1, forward strand.
GAGGATTGTCCACTTTCCTGCTTTTTTCAGATCGGCCAGGTTGCGTTTGCCGAACCCGTGGTTCTCCGGTTCGTAGACGGTGAGCTCGAAGTCCGGCACCTGCTGGCCGACCTTCATTTCGGTGATTTCGTCACTCATTTCAAACTCCTTTCGCTCGGTTTCATTGTTTGCAACCGGCAGTATAGATGCCGCAAATGAAATTGGGAAGTGTTCTCGTTTAGCTGCATCGTCGATGCCCATTGGACGCCGCAGGACCACAGAGGCACGGAACCCGCCCGACCCCCCCCGATGCTGGATGCTGGATGCTGGATCCGCCCGCCCACCCGATTGTGCCCGCTGATCACGCAGATGACGCAGATGGACGCAGATCCCACCCAGCCACCCACATCGCAACCACCAAGGCACCAAGACACCAAGCCCGCCCGGCAGAACGACAGGCGATCAGGAGATCGCCTGCCGCCGGTGAGAAGTCAATTCGTTCCGAACACGAGCGTTCGTCGCGAATCGACTTCTCACCGGCCAACGCGCCCGAGGCGCGTCGGTTCTACCTCGCATTCTATTGATTGTGATGGGGGCCGAATCCTTGGCTGTTTGTTACAGGAAGGTAGGGGCGAGGCCTGCGCTTCTGAAGCGCAGGCCTCGCCACGAATCAAGCGCGACGACAGATCATCTGCGTTTATCTGCGCTATCTGCGGTTTCTCCGAGTGTCCGGATCTGGGTTATCTGGGTGATCTGTGGATCTTTCGTATGGGTGGGTCCGGCTTCGCTGCCGAGCAGCTACGCCGTGACGGGCGTGCGCGCTTTGTGAATTCTTGGTGTCTTTGTGTCTTCGTGGTTGCGACGGGGGTGGGTGGAAATCCGAAATCCGAAATCCGAAATCCGTTCTCTGTGTCTCTGTGGTTTTTCGGGTGGGGGGTTGAACGTTCATCGTTGTGCAATTAGCGATTCGCAGTGATGACATAATACCCTACGGGGGTATGGTATATTGTGCGCTGCGATGGAGGTGCACGTGGCAGTCGACGAACAGGTTCAGAAGCAGGCCCTGAGAAGGTTGAGCATCATCGAGGGCCAGGTCAGGGGACTTCGACGGATGGTCGAGGAGAGTGAGGGCTGCGTCGAAATCCTCACCCAGATCTCGGCAATTCACGAGGCTCTGCGGGGGGTCGGCAAGGTGGTGGTGCGGCACCACATCGAGACCTGTGTGACCGATGGGCTGCAGACGGACAAGAAACAACAACATCAGGACGAGCTCATGGACCTGATCTACAAGCTGAGTAAGTAATGGAGTTGATCCTCACCTTTATTGCGGCCTCGTGGTCGGTCTTCGGCGCCATGGCGCCCTACCTCCTGCTCGGTTTCGTGGTGGCCGGCCTGTTGTCGGTGGTCATTTCGCCCGAGTGGGTCGAGCGCCACCTCGGCGGCAACGGTCTCGGCCAGGTCGTCAAGGCAAGCGTCTTCGGTGTCCCGTTGCCGCTGTGCTCGTGCGGCGTCATCCCGGTGGCGGCCTCTCTGCGCCGGCACGGCGCCAGCAAGGGGGCGACCACCGCCTTTCTGCTCTCGACACCGCAGACGGGGGTCGACAGCATCGCCGTGACCTACGCCCTCCTCGGTCCGTTTCTGGCGGTCGTGCGGCCGGTGGCCGCCCTTGTCACGGGCGTCTTCGGCGGCGGCCTCGTACAGGCATTCAACGGCGAAACTGAGGGCTCCGGCGAAGAACCGGCGCAAGAAATCGAGGACTCGAACTGCTCTTCGGCGTGCTGTGACGATGAGAAAACCAATGACCGCCCGAAGATTGTCGAGGCTCTGCACTACGGACTTGTGGTCCTGCCGCGGGACATCGGCAGGGCGTTGATCCTGGGGGTCGTCATCTCGGGCCTGATTGCGGCCTTCATCGCGCCGCAGGCCCTGGAGTCATATCTCGGTGGGGGCTTCTGGCCGATGCTGGCGGCGATGGCGATCGGCATCCCTCTCTATGTCTGCGCAACCGCCTCGACCCCGATCGCGCTGGGACTGATCCACGCTGGATTGTCGCCGGGAGCCGCGCTGGTCTTTTTGATTTCAGGGCCCGCCACAAACACGGCCGCACTGACCACTCTGTGGAAGGTCCTCGGACGCCGTGCAGCCATCCTGTACCTGGTGACGGTTGCGGTGGCTTCTTTGGCAACCGGTCTCGCCGTGGACGGCCTGATCGGAGCCGGAGGGCTTCCTGAGTCGGCTCTGGTCCCCGCGGCCTCCTCGATGGCCGACCAGGGTGAGCACGCTCATCATGAGGGCGGCGGATCGATGCCCTGGTTCGAGACCGCGTGCGCAATCGTGCTGCTGGCTGTTCTCATCAATGCCCTCAGACCGAGGCGACGCGATGAAGGAGATGAGCCGATGAACGACGATAACGTGTTGGAGATCAAGATCGAAGGCATGCGTTGCAACGGATGTGTGACAAGCGTGCAGCGGGCCCTGACCGAGATCGCCGGCGTCACTGAAGCCGAAGTGCGGCTGGAGGAGGGCCGGGCGATCGTCCGCGGCAACGGCGTTTCCGTTCCAGACCTCGTCGAGGTCGTGGAATCTCTCGGTTTTGAGGGGCACAGCGTTTGAATTCGTTATGAGGGTTGCCGAGCGCTGACGGCTGACCGGCCGCCGAGCGCCACGCCCGCTGGGTCGACGAGGCAATCGTGGATATGACGATCAACATCTGTTCGGGACGATGCGAGGGGAGAATCTCATGAAAACCATCAAAACCATGATCATCGGTGGTCTCATCTTCCTGGTCCCTTTCGCGATTGCGTTGCTGGTCTTCGGCAAGATTTTCGGTGTCTCGATGCACCTGGCCGAGCCGATCGCCAATCGGATTCCGCTCGATGCGGTGGCGGGCATCGCCCTCGCCAACATTGTGGCGGTGGCGATCATTCTGGTGGCCTGCTTCCTGGCAGGCGTCGTTGCCACCAGTACCCCCGGTCAACGCCTCTATCGAAAGCTGGACGAATGGCTACTCAACCTGGTTCCCCGCTACACCTTCGTCAAAAGCATGACCGAAAGCTTCGGAGGTGACGCCCAAAGCGTCCTGCGACCTGTCATGGTCCGATTCGACGACCTGTCCCAGATGGCGTTCGAGGTGGAACAAGGACCGGGCGATCTCGTAACCGTCTATCTGCCCGGATCGCCTGACCCCTGGTCGGGGTCGGTCGCACATGTCGCTTCCGACCGAATCGATTCGGTGCCGGCAGATTTTGCGTCCGTGATCAAGGCCTTGCGGAAGGTGGGCAGGGGGTCGACTGCTCTGCTCGAGAACCTCCCGAATGAGGGTAACGCGTTCACGCCCGCTGACGTGTCGGCTCAGCATTTTCATCATCGGGTCGGTGGATCGAGCATCGTTCTTCGAGGTGATTTCGGAACAGTGCTCTGGAGAAATCGACAAATCACGGGTAATCTTCTCGTCATGTCTCAGGACACTGCTCGTCGCGTCCTGGTAGTTGACGATTCCAAGTTCCAGTGCGCCGTCTGGCGGCGGTTGCTCGAGAATCGGTACGGAGAGAAGGTGGCGGTCGAAACCTACACCGACCCCGCCGAGGCCGTGATCGGCATGGCGCCGGATATTCACCTATTGCTCCTCGACTGGGAAATGCCGGAAATGGACGGCAAAGAGGTTCTTTCCGCTGCCAAGGAGACGGGTGTCAACCTCAAACGCGTCATCATTACCTCCGGCCACCCGGCCGAGCGGCTGCACGAGGAGTTTGACGACTCCGGTTGTTTGGCCGTGATCGAAAAAACCGAACCCGAACAGCAGGCGGCGTTTTTGATGATTCTCGATTCCATCATGCGACGTAGGCCTCAGCCCGGACCAACCCGTCCCAGATACCAGATAGTCAGAGATTGACAAGATTGATCGATCACGTCCGCACCGCATCCGGCATCCGGCATCCGGCATCCGGCATCCGGCATCCGGCATCCGGCATCCGGCATCCGGCATCCGGCATCCGGCATCCGGCATCCGGCATCCGGCATCCGGCATCTGCGGGGCGGGGAGGGTTGGGAACTTTTCGTTCAGCAGTGCGTAGTGCTAATCAGGAGGACCGAAAGATGCTCGAAGTGCTTGCCATCCTGACGTTGCTTTTCGTCGGCGCGATCGTGGTCGGGGTGATCGCCCTGTTGGCGGGACTCCTCAAGTTCACCTTCAAGCTCGCGCTGCTGCCGATCGTGCTCGGTCTCAAAGCGCTGGTCTTCGTGATCGGTTTCGTGATCGCCCTGGTGGTCGTCGGTCCGGTGGTTCTGATCTCGGTGCCCTGCTCCTGATCCCGCTCCTGATTCTCGGCGGCATCGTGTGGGCCGGCATCGCGATCGTTACGTGACGAGCAGAATTCTCAGATCTCAATTCTCAATTCTCAATTCCCACCCGCCCTCCCTCAGAAACGGGGAGGGGTGGGCGGAAATTCAAAATTGAAAACTGAGAACTCAACATTCGTTGATCGGCCGGAGGCAGATCAACGGAGTTTCATCCACAGATACGCGTACTCGAGGGCATCGGTGTAGGCGCGCGCATTGAGGTTTGCGCCGGCGGCGTGGCCGCCCTCGGTGTTCTCGTAGTAGTAGACCTTGTGGCCCATCTCGTCCATTCTCGCCACCATCTTCCGCGCGTGCGCCGGGTGGACCCGGTCGTCGCGGGTGTTGGTCCAGAAGAAGACCTCGGGGTAGTCGGCCTCCGGGTCGAGGTTCTGGTACGGCGACCACAGCTTCATGTAGTCCCAATCGTCGGTGTCGGGGTTGCCGTACTCGGCCATCCAGCTCGCCCCGGCGAGCAGCTTGTTGTAGCGCTTCATGTCGAGCAGCGGCACCGCGCACACGACAGCGTTGAAGAGATCGGGCCGCTGGACAAAGCAGCCATTGACCAGCAGGCCGCCCTGAGAGCCGCCCACGATTCCCGAGATGCTCGGGCGAGGTGATTTTGCGTTTGATCAGATCCTCGGCGACCGCGATGAAGTCGTCGAAATTGTTCTGGTGCTTCTCCTTCATCGCTCCCTGATGCCACTTCGGCCCGAATTCGCCGCCGCCGCGGATGGTGGCGAGAACGTAGACGCCGCCGCGGGCCACCCAGCCGGTGCCGTTTGCTCCGGAGTATCGCGGAACCTGCGAAACCTCGAAGCCGCCATAGGCGGTGAGCAGGGTCGGGTTTGCGCCGTCAGCCTTGAAGTCCTTCGGCATGAACACGAAGTACGGGATTTTGGTGCCGTCCTTCGAAGTCGCTTCGTACTGCGCGACCGTCATCCCATTGGCGTCGAACCAGGACGGCGAAGATTTGACCTTCTGAGGACTGCCGTCGTCGCCAACCAGATAGAGGCTCGAGGGCGTGACGAAATCGGTGTAGGTGAAGAAGAAGCTGTCATCGACCCGGCTCGTGCTACCGAGACGGATGGTGCCGAGGCCGGGAAGTTCGATCTCCTCCTTCGTCCATCCAGCATCCCCGAGTGTGAGGCGATAGAGACGGCCGCGGACGTTGTCCAGGGTCGTGTACAACAGATCGTTGCTGGTCGACCTCACTTGGTCCAGCGATACCCTCTCTTCGGGCTCGAAGAGAACCTCGAAGTTTCGTTTGCCCTCCAGGAAATCATCGAGATCGATGGCGAGCAGAGCATCCTGGGGATAGGTCGTGCTCGCCGATGTCCCAGTCAGTACGCAAGGAGAGAAGCATCTGGTCCTTGAAGAACCCCTGCATCTGAGCATCCTCGGGGATGTCCAGCTTGACCAGCCGCTCACCGAGCCGAAGATAGCTGGTGCCCCGGAAGAACTCCGGGATCAGAGTGACGAGATCGTAGCGTCCCTCCGGAGTGCGGTCCGAGGTTGCGAAAACGAAGACATCGTCCACCGAACCTTCGAAAATGGTCGTCGCCTCTTCGATGGGTGTGCCTCGCATCCACAATTTGGACAATCCGAGCGTATCCCGAGGTGGTCAACGAGCCTTCGCCGAAGTCGGTGCCGATCCACAGCGAGTTCTCGTCCCTCCAGCCCAATTGTTGTTTGGCCTCTGAAAGAACGAATCCGTCGGCGACGAATGCCTTGGCGACGGTGTCGAACTCGCGCTCGACGGTGGCGTCCGCACCGCCGCGCGACAGGCTGATCATGCAGCGCCGATACTCCGGTTCGAGGCAATCAGCGCCCTTCCAAACCCAGTTCTCGTCTTCCGCCTCGGCCAGCGCGTCGAGATCGAGAACGATCTCCCAGGAAGGCTCATCCTTGACGAACTCCGAAGGGAATGTGCGTCGCCAGATACCTCGGACGTGTTCCGCGTCCTGCCAGAAGTTGTAGACCCAGGAGCCGCGGATCGCCGGCGTCGGGATGCGATCACGGGAGTTGTAGATCTCGACCAGTTTGGCGTAGATGTCGTCGAATTCCGGCACTGCCTCGAAGATGGCCGTATCGGTGTCCGAGCGTTCCTTGGCCCAGGTCAGAGCCTTTTCATTCTCTACCTCCTCGAGCCAGAGGTAGGGGTCCTCGTCCGCAGCCATGACTCCGGCGGCAGCGAAGATGGTCATCAGGATCGCGATCAAACGGACGTGGCGCATGGTTTTTCTCCTTCGTCGAATACAGACCCGGTTCGGTCTGCGAGGGTGATTGAGATCTTAGCAAACGGCGAGTTGCTTGAACGTTCAAACGTCTTAACGTTCAACTTTTGAACGTACGGTGGGGTGGCGTGGGTGTTCTGAATCTGCTAAACACAGGTGGGGAGATTCTCCATGGATAACTCGAAGCCAACGCGCCGGGTGGTCGTGATCGACGGCGCCCGAACGCCTTTTTGCCGGTCGGGAACCGACTTCACTGATCTCCGTTCGTACGATCTCGGACGCATGGCGGTCTCGGGCCTTCTGCATCGGACTCGAATCGATCCAGCACTGGTCGATCTGCTGGTGATGGGCACCGTGATCGCCGATCCGGCGACCTCGAACCTCGGCCGCGAGGTGGTTCTGGGGTCGCAATTGCCCAGTAGTTGCCCGGCGTACACGTGCTCGGTGGCCTGCGTTTCGTCGCTCCAGTCTTTCCTGGACTGTGCCCGCGCGATACAAACCGGTGATGCCGAGGTGGCGATCGCCGGCGGCGCCGAGACCCTGTCTGACGCGCCCATCCGCTATCGCCGCTCGGTTCGAAAACGGCTGATCGCCGCCCAGAAGGCGCGTGGCCCGGGCGACTATGTGAAACTCCTCAAAGGCCTCGGACCGAAAGACCTCCTTCCCGAGCCGGTCGCGCTGGCGGAATTTTCCACTGGCGAGATCATGGGCGAAAACTGCGAGCGACTTGCCAAAAGGGTTGGCATCAGCCGTGAAGCGCAGGACGAGTACGCGTTGACGTCAAATCTCAGGGCCGCTGCGGCCACCGAGGACGGCCGATTGCGCCGCCAGATCGTTCCGGCGTATCCACCGCCGATGTACCGGGGTGTCAGTGCCGACAACGGTGTGCGAGGTGATTCAACGATGGAGAAGCTCGGCAAGCTGCGGCCTGCCTTCGACCGCGGCTTCGGCACCATCACGGCCGGCAACTCCTCCTACCTCACCGATGGAGGTTCAGCGGTCCTGCTGGCCTCCGAGGAAGCGGCCGAGAAGCTCGGGTTGCAGCCGCTGGCGGTGCTCAGATCTTCGGCAATTGCTGCCCTCGATCCTCTCGAGGAGCTGCTTCTCGGGCCTGCGTTGACGGTGCCGAAGGCTCTGGATAGCGCGGGTCTCGAGCTCGACGAGATCGAGGTGGTCGAGATTCACGAGGCCTTCGCAGCCCAGGTGCTGGCGGTGGTCGAACTGCTCGACGACGAAGAATTCTGTCGCGAACGGCTCGGACGCGACAAACCTGTCGGTGCGATCGATCGCGATCGGCTCAACGCGTGGGGCGGGTCGCTGTCGCTGGGTCACCCATTTGGAGCGACCGGAACCCGACTCATCACCAATTGCTGCCATCGCCTCGCCGCCGAGGAGGCTCGCTACGGGTTGATCGCAGCGTGCGCAGCCGGTGCCATCGGCATCGGGCTGGTCCTCGAGAGAGCTCGTGAGGAAGACATCGATGTCCGAGAACGTGATGCTGAGGCGGGTCGACAGAACCTCCCGGGGGTGGGTGGACGGCAATTCCGAATTCCGAATTCCAAATTCCGAATTCAAATCAGGATTTCAGTGGACAGGGGCATCCATATGGGAATGATCCGGCTCGAAAAACGTCCCGACGGCATTGTTGATGGTCGATTCTCGACCATCCCGAAAAACCGGTCAACACGCTCTCACCGGCGGTGGTGAGGGAGTTCAACGACACGGTGGCGCCGCTGCTCGACGAGTCCAGTGTCCGCGGGTTGGTTGTGGTTTCGGCCAAACCGGACACCTTTATTGCAGGCGCGGATCTCGAGGTGATCGAGGGGCTCAGCAAAACCGAAATCAGCTCGTTGTCGCGTGACGGCAATGAGCTATTGGAACGCATATACACCTCCAAGAAACCTGTTGTGGCGGCGGTTCACGGTGCGGCCCTCGGCGGGGGCCTCGAGGTGGCTCTGGCCTGCCACTACATTCTCGCCACCGACGACCCCAAGACCGTGCTCGCTCAATCGGAGGTCATGCTCGGACTGCTGCCGGCCGGTGGCGGTACACAGAGGCTGGTGGAGCGAATAGGACTGGTCGCGGCTCTCCCGATGCTGCTCACAGGCAAGAGAATCCGGGCTCGACGTGCCAAGAAAATCGGCCTGGTCGACGCCGTGACAACCCCTGGAGGTATCGCCGAGACCGGCGCCCGCGCAGCCCTGGCCCTGGCGAACGGCTCGCTGAAACGGAGACTGCGCAAGAAATCGCTGATGGACCGATTTGCGGCATCGGCGCCCGGCCGGGCGATTGTCCTGCGCAAGGCTCGAGAGCAGGTCGAACGGCAGACTCGAGGTCTTTACCCGGCGCCGCCCGCGATCCTCGATTGCGTCGAGACCGGTCTGAGACAGGGGCGCGCCGCCGGCCTCGCGAAGGAGAGTGACTACTTCGGCAAGCTGGCGGTTGGCGCCGAGAGCCGAAACCTCGTTCGCCTGTTCCACGCCATGAACGACGCCAAGAAGAGTTCCGGCGAGGGTCGTGCGAAGGACGTGCAGCGTCTGGCCGTCATCGGCGGCGGATTCATGGGAGCGGGCGTGGCGTCGGTTTCGCTGGGCCTGTGCCCGGTGGTCGTCCGCGATCTCTCGGATGAGGTTTTAGGTGGTGCAGCCAAAACGGTGGATGACGGTCTCAAACGTCAGGTGCGATCCGGCGCCATTCGATCGGTCGAGGCGGATCGTCGGCGGTCGCGCCTCTTCCTCACGACTGCGGTCGACGATCTCGAGGGTGCCGATCTGGTGATTGAAGCCGTCTTCGAAGACCTCGAACTCAAACAGCGGGTATTGGCCGAGGTGGAAGAGAGAGTCGCAGCCGATGCGGTGTTCGCCTCGAACACGTCGGCCCTTCCGATTTCCGGGATTGCCGCTCACGCCCACTACCCCGAGAGAGTCGTCGGCATGCACTACTTCTCTCCTGTCCCAAAGATGCCGTTGCTCGAGATTGTGGCGGCCGAAAAAACTGCGGACTGGGCCGTCGACACCGCTCGCGCTTTCGGTACAGCCCAAGGAAAGACCTGCATTGTGGTCAAGGACGGCCCCGGTTTCTACACGACCCGGATCCTCGCCCCATACCTGAACGAGGCCGTGCTGCTCGTGGAAGAGGGTGCCCGGATCGAGGACATCGACCGGGCCATGAAGGACTTCGGCTATCCGGTGGGACCCCTGGCCCTGGTGGATGAGGTCGGCATCGATGTCGGCGCTCACGTGGCCCGGGACCTCGGCAGCGCTTTTGCCGACCGCGGGCTCGAGGGCAGCGGCGCGATGCCGCGCCTCTTCGATGCCGGATTCCATGGACGCAAGAACGGACGAGGTTTCTACCGCTACCCGGCTGCCAAGAAGAAGGGCTCCAAAGAGGTCAACACCGAGGTCTACGAGTTGCTCGGCGGTGCCGAGCGCCGGAGCTTCGAGGCTGCGGATATTCAGGACCGGTTGGCCCTCCTGATGGTCAACGAGGCGATCTACTGTCTCCAGGAGCACGTGATTTCTTCGCCGAGGGACGGTGATCTGGGGGCCATTCTCGGTCTCGGTTTCCCACCGTTTCGCGGCGGGCCCTTCCGCTATGTCGATGCGGTCGGCAGGGGCAAGATCGTCTCCCGACTCGAGGCGCTCTCCGCCGCCCACGGCGAACGCTTCAAGCCGGCGGAGATGCTCGCCGAGGTCGTCGAGAACCGCGGGAAGTTCTACAGATGAAAATTCTGAATTTTGGATTCTGAATTCGGAATGCCGCCCATTTCCACGGCCCACTCTCGCGACGCGTCACGGCGACCGTCGATGCGCGACCGTCGATGCGCTTGGCGTCGAGAAGTTCCCTGACACCTTCCCCGCGACGCGCGATGGTCTTGACGACCGGAGCACGCAAGAGAATCGCGAGCTTCTTGGCGTCGATGACGGTGCCCCGGCTCCTTGCGACATCGATCATATTGAGGGCGACAACGATTGGCAGCCCGAGTTCGAGGAGCTGAACGGTGAGATAGAGATTCCTCTCCAGATTCGAAGCATCGACCACTGACACCGTGACGTCGGGCTTTTCGGTGACGAGAACATCGCGGGCGATCTTTTCCTCGAGCGAGTTTGTTGCCAGCGAGTACGTTCCCGGCAGGTCCATGAGCTTGAGTTCGAAGCCGCGGTGGTGGCGCGTCCCCTCCTTGAGCTCAACCGTCACCCCGGCGTAGTTTCCGACGTGTTGGTGGGCGCCGGTGACCGCGTTGAACAGCGATGTCTTGCCGCTGTTCGGGTTGCCGGCAAGGGTCACGAATCTCATTTGCGATAGCTGGTCCTCAGCGCTTGTTTCGACTAGCCTAAGATTTTTCGGCAATGCGAAAACTCCTCTGAAAAAAGGGGAGAGGTCCCCTATGACTCGAATTCAACCTCGACCGCGTTCGCCTCTTCGCGACGCAACGAGAGGTGGGTTCCCTTGACGAAGATCTCGAGCGGGTCGCCGAGAGGGGCAGCCCGTTCGAGGGTCACCGGGGTGCCGGTGATCAGTCCGAGGTCCATGAGGCGCCGCCGCAGTGCGCCCTGCCCCTGGACCCTCTTGATGGTTGCCGTTTGACCGGTTTCGAGATCGGCGATGGTTGTGACTTCTCGACCAGGCTCTGAGAGCCCGTTCGAGATCGGAGATGATTCCTCGATGGAACAGGTATCGAAACACTCCGGCCGGCATCCCTTTTCGATGTGAGTTCGGAAGCCTCGGAGGAGACCGGGGTTGCCCTTTGGGCACATCTCGACAAATTCGATGAAGCGGACAAAGCGATCGAGGAGCTCCGCCGGCACGGCGTGCTCCATCTCGCAGGCCGCGCTCTCGGCGAGCGCGCTGTCCGCGGCCAGAACCTTGACGAAGAACTCGCGCAGGGTTTCGTGGCGGCGCACGACCTCACGAGCAGCCTGTTCACCAGTCGGGGTGAGGGTCACGACATCGTAGGGGGCGTAGTTGACCAGCTTGCGAGCTGACAGAGCTTTGAGAGCGCCAGTGACGGATGAGTTGCCGACCTCGAGGCGCTGCGAGATGTCCTTTGGCCGTGCGGCTTGTTTTTCCCGCACGATATGAAAAATCGCCTCGAGATAGTCTTCAAGGCTCGCGCTCAAGGTGGTGTCGGTCATCGATAAGCCTCCAAAATTTCGGCTAGACGAAAATTTTACGGCAAGCCGAGAAAACTGTCAAGGTTGTCGTGAGCCCAAGATCGAGCGCCTCAAATTCTGTCGATTGTCAGGCTCCTGGCAATCGATTTCCACTCGGAACAGCGCCCCTCAGATCATCGTGCCTCAGCGGCCAGGGGGTTGCATCGCGGTGTGCCACCCGGGGTTGTGGGCGACCTCGACAAATGCCGTCAGGTTGGCATAGCCGAGCAGCGCGACCAGGATGAGCGCGACGAACACCGAACCACGGTGACGATGGAAAACCGAGAACGGCCGAGCCGCCAACAGCAGGAGCGCCGGGAGCATCGGGAAGTAGTACCTGGCGGATACACCACCGGTGAAGTTGGTCAGCATGTGGGCACGGTAGGTGTAGAAAAAGTGAGCCACCACGACAACCACACAGGCCACCGCCGCGCTGCGAAGGGACGGGAGGATGGTACTGAGCGCCGGGTCGCGTGGGTTGTGCCTCATCAAGAACCCGACCGCAGCGAGAACCGGCAGCAGAAGCAGCCCGATCGCCTGCAGCGGAGACTGACGATCGGTGAATTTGTGACCGACGATGTTCACCCAGGTCCCAGCCATCGCGCTGGAAAACTCCTGTGCCCAGCGAAACGTTGTATGTCGAGAAGAGTCCTCTAATTGGCTGATTTCGGCGACCGCGGATGCGGGCGCTTCATTTGAAGAAACGACCGCTCCACGGGGGAAAAAGGTCCCGTATTTCGCCAGTTGTGTGCCGTGGTAAATGATTCCAGGCAGGGAGCAGGCGATGATCAGGATCATGGGGATTGTCCATTCCCTCACCCTGTTCGGCCTTTCGATAACGACCGACCGGAGGATCACCAGCAGCACAGCGACGATGCAGAGCAGAGCCGCCGTGAGCTTCGCCAGCAACGCGAGGCCGATTCCCGCCCCGAGGAGTGAGGCGGTGCGTATGCCCCGGCGATCCTCGGACCAACGACAGAGACCGAGGATGGTCAGCCCCCCGGCAAACCACGCCAGGACATCATTGTTGACGCCTGCGAGCCCGAAGCTGAACATGGGCACGGTCGCGAGACCGCCGGCGTAGACGAGGTGAGCCGGGAGTGGCATCTCGAGCCGAAAGCCAATCCACATCATCAGTACGATGGCGGCCAGACCCAGCCAGGGTGTTGCGACCCGCGCGCGGAGGATCAGGGCCTCGCGGGTGAATCCCGATCGGCTGTCGGGTTGGGTCCAACGCAAGAGGTGGTAATAGAGCGGGGGATGGGCGATGTAATTCGGGATGTGCCCCCAGCTGCCATCGGGGGCGAAAATCCGCATTTCGGGAAACTCGGGTATGAATCGACCGGTCTCGACCAGGTAGGACACGTACGAAGTGTGGGCAATCTCGTCGGGCATCACTCCGGTCCCGACGACTCGCGAATAAAAGAGCGTTTCGCCAAAGCACAACAGCCCGAACACCAGGTACACCAACAACGTGACCAGTCGATTTCTCGACAACCTCGGCATTCCTTGAGCAGCTTTTTCCATGCGGGGTACGAGTGTATCTTGCTCGTGGTCGCGCGTCACCGATATGAGGGGCCCTTATACTCGTGGCTGTGAAGATTGCTGTTCCCTGGCTGCTTGCAGCGGCATCCGGTCTCGTGCTGGCGCTGGCGATGCCGGGCCCCGGGCTCGCGCCGCTTCTGATCCTGTTTCCGGCCTTGTTGCTGGAAGCCATCGAAAGGGCGCCCGGACGATGGCGTCCGGCGCTATTGGGCTGGCTCGCTGGAACGGTCTTCTGGGTGGTGACGACAAACTGGGTCATCCCGGTCATGCACCACTTTGGCGGGTTGCCTCAACTCGCGGCACTCGGTTGCCTGATCGGAATGGGGGCCTACCTCGGCGTGCTGTGGGGGTTGGCCGCAGGCCTCGCCGCTTTGGTCCCATCCGGGCGGCGGATCTGGCTCTTCCCGGTCGCGTGGATCGCGCTCGGAGTGTTGCCTCGCTTTCCTCCCTACGGTTTCACATGGACCGGCATCGCCTCGGCACTCATCGATTGGCCGTGGTTGACGGCGTCGCTGCCGGTGTGGGGAGCAACAGGGCTCGGTTGGTCGGTGGTGGCCATGGGTGCGGGTTTGTGGGGTCTGTCGCGGGCCGAGACCCGAAGACCCGGGGCGGCAGGGGCAGCGGTCGCAGGTATCGCTCTGGTTTCGGCCGTCGTGATATCGCCTCAGGCGGTGCCCACAGGTGAGCCCGTGACGGTCGCGGCGATTCAGCCGGGAACCAGCCTCGAAGAGAAATGGGATCCGTCCCAGTCGAGGGTCATCGCCGAACGAGTGTGGTCCATGACCGCAGCTGCCGCGGTGCAGGGAGCGGATCTCGTACTGTGGCCCGAGGGTGCAATTCCGTACAACCTCGAGAACGATGCGGCCTACAGGGAAATGGTTGAAGGCTATGCCCGCGAACTCGATGTCGAGATCGTGCTCAACTCCATCGGTTCGTTGGCCGGAGGCGGCTATACCAATTCCGCCTACCTCGTCACCCCGGGGGGTGTGTCGGCCGTTCGCTACGACAAGGTCCACCTCGTGCCGTTTGGTGAGTTCGTTCCCGGGTGGGCGCGCCTCGCGTTCACCGATTCCCTGGTGCGGGAGGTCGGGGCATTCACACCCGGCCGGGTTCCGTTAGTGCTGCCGGCCTCGGTCCCTCTGGGGGTGGCCATCTGCTTCGAGGTGGTGTTCCCCGACCTGGTGGCGCGCGAAGTGCGTGCGGGTGCACAACTTTTGACGACCCTGACCAACGATGGCTGGTACGGATTCTCGTGGGCGCCCCACCAGCATTTCGCTCAAGTCCGCGTGCGTGCGGCGGAAAGTCGCCGCTGGTTCGCGCGTGCGGCGTTGACCGGCATCTCGGGTTTTGTCGATCCCTCGGGGCGGGTTGTCGCCCAACTCGATGTCGGCGACTCCGGCGTGCTGATCGAAGCGGTCCAGCCGATGATCGGGCTGACACCGAGGGCACGTTGGGGCGATTGGTGGGCGGTGCTGTGTGCTGTCGCCACCGGCGCTCTTGGTCGGTTCGCGCAAAAGGCTACGCGACCGAGCAGGCGAAAGGTGGCGGGTAAAGGTAAAAGGTAAGGTTATCCGGGTTTCTAGATGAGCCTGAGTCGAGCTCGATCGGCGCGCTGAGTCCAACTTGAACGTTCACTTCTCAACGTTAACCCGACTGAGGCGGAAGGTGGCGGCCAACGGATGTTCGGTAGAATAGGCCGTCCGTTCAGGCGGTCAAATCACCCCCGAGAGGCGATCATGCTCGAAGAAATGTTGCAAAAAGGCGAATCGGAGATGGAGCGCATCCAGCGCTTGCGGGGGTACCTTTGACGAGGATTCTCTGAGGGAACAGCTCGCCGAGGCCGATGCTGCAGCCCAGGATCCTGATATCTGGTCCGACCAGGATCGCGCGCGCCAGGTGATGAGCAGGCGGTCGCAGCTGCAGCAGCAGTTGACTACCGCCGAAACCCTCATCGAAGCGCACGAGGAGCTCGAGATTCTGCTCGAGATGGCGCGTGACGGAGAGGATGGAGCCGAGGCGGAGCTCAGAACCGCTCTCAAGAGAATCTCTCCAAACCTCGATCGGGTCGAGCTGACGGCCAAGATGACCGGCGAGCACGACGCCGCAAATTCTTTTATCGAGATTCACCCTGGGGCGGGAGGAACCGAGTCCCAGGACTGGGCCCAGATGCTCCAGCGGCTGTACCTTCAGATGGGCCGAACGTCGAGGCTTCGACGTCGAGTTGATCGACGAGCAGCCTGGTGATGAAGCCGGCATCAAGGGTGCGACCTTGCTGGTCAAGGGTCCCTATGCGTATGGAAATCTCCGTTCCGAAAACGGCGTCCACCGGTTGGTGCGGATTTCGCCCTTCGATTCCCAATCCCGGCGCCACACCTCGTTTGCGTCGGCCCACGTGTATCCCGAGGTCGATGACGACGTCGACCTCGAGATTCCGGAGAAGGACATTCGGGTCGACCGTTATTGTTCGTCGGGCCCCGGTGGACAGGGAGTCAACACCACCTATTCGGCGGTGCGGGTGGTCCACGAGCCTACGGGAGTCATCGTCACCTGTCAGAACGAGCGTTCGCAGATCAAGAATCTCGCCAGCGCCATGAAGGTCCTGAAGGCGCGTCTGTATGAGCTCGAGATGCAGAAACGCGAGGAAGAGCTGGACAAGCTCAAGGGTCCGAAGAAGGACATCTCCTGGGGCAACCAGATCCGTTCCTACGTGTTACAGCCCTATCGGATGGTCAAGGACCTTCGACGGAGCACGAGGTGGGCAATGCAGACCGGGTGCTCGATGGAGACATCGACGACTTCATCGAGGCTTTCCTTCACTGGAATGCGCAGCAGGAGGCGGCGCAATAGCCGCCCGTCCACCCACCCGTCCAACCCAGAATAGGACCAGAGCGGAAGAGGGGAAGAGGGGGAGAGGGGAAGGGGAAAGGAGCAGAGGAGCAGGGGAGAGGGCCGCGTCTTTCCCCTCTTCCCCTCTTCCCCTCTTCCCCTCTTCCCCTCTTCTCCTTTTCTCCTTTTCGGGCTCCCGGTGAAACCTCGACAGGGGGTTATTGCGTAAACTTCCTCTGACGTGTAACGTGCCTGGTGCGGGAAGAGTCTTTTGCGATGCCACTGCAGGTCGACCTGGTCCCTGCGTTTCGGAGTTCCCGCGAGCCGTAACACAAGGGAGGTCCCGACTATGAAGCAGACGGCCGTACTCACCGGATCAGCACAATTCATCGAACTCGAGGAGCGCCACGGAGCGCACAATTACCACCCCCTCGATGTGGTCATCGCCAAGGCCGAGGGAGCCTGGGTGTGGGACGTTGACGGGAAGCGGTACATGGATTTTCTGGCCGCCTACTCGGCGGTCAACCAGGGCCACTGCCACCCGCGCCTCGTCGCAGCAATGCAGCGGCAGGCGGAGCGTGTCACGCTGACCTCGCGGGCCTTCCGCAACGACCAACTGGGTCCGTTCTGCGAAGAGTTGACGGCCCTTTCGGGTTTTCATCGCGTGTTGCCCATGAATACTGGCGCCGAGGCCGTCGAAACCGCCATCAAGGCGGCCCGAAAGTGGGGCTACACTGTCAAAGGCATTCCCGAGGATCAAGCCGAAATCCTGGTCTTTGACGGCAACTTCCACGGGCGCACAACGACGATTGTCGGGTTCTCTTCGGACGAGGAGTATCGATACGGCTTTGGTCCTTTCACTCCCGGCTTTCGACTCCTCCCCTATGGCGATGCCGAGGCCGTAGCCGCGGCGATGAACGACAACGTAGCGGCGGTCCTGGTTGAGCCGATTCAAGGTGAGGCCGGCATCGTGATTCCTCCCGACGGCTTTCTGCGCCGCCTCCGGGAAATCACAAAGGCCCAAACGCGCTCCTACTGGTGGATGAGATTCAATCGGGTCTCGGCCGAACCGGCAAGCTCTTCGCATACGAGCACGAAGGAATCCGCCCCGACATCGTGATCATCGGGAAGGCCCTTTCCGGTGGTATGTATCCGGTGTCGGCGATTCTCGCCGACGACGAGGTGATGGGTGTCTTCCGTCCTGGTGACCATGGCTCGACCTATGGTGGGAACCCTCTCGGTGCGGCCATCGCGCGCGAGGCGCTCAAGGTTCTCGTGGAAGAGAACATGGTGCAGCACTCGGCCGAGAACGGTGCCTATTTCCTCGAGAAGCTGCTGGCCGTGGAGTCGAAGCACATCAAAGAGGTGCGGGGCCGCGGCCTGTGGATCGCCATCGAGCTCAATGACGCGGCCGGCGGAGCGCGCAGATTCTGTGAGGCCTTGCAGGAGGAAGGGCTCCTCTGCAAGGAGACCCACGCGACGGTGATCCGCGTTGCTCCGCCTCTGACCGTTGATCGCGACGACATCGATTGGGCGGCTGAGCGAATCGCCCGGGTCCTGACGACGTTATAACGTTCGGTTCATCCGGAATTCGGTGAGGTGAGCCGGGATCCGGTCGCAGCTCGCGTCAGTGGCAGTGATCAGCGACCGCGACGGAGGAGAGTCTCAGCGGCTACCCGATGGCGAAAACGAAACGGAGATGACCATGCCGCCGCGGAGCCTGATCACTGCCTCTGAAGACTGTCGCTGACAACTGATTCCTGCCGCCGTCCCTGACCGCTGTCGCTGCCCCTGAAAATCGGGTATGGGCACGGGCAGGGGCACGGGCACGGACGCAAGGATTTCCGCCCTCATGCTTTCCCGGACGAACCAAACGTTCAAATTTTGACGTTCAAACGATTCCCGCGAAGTGTCGCTATACTGATCACCATGCGTCGACAAGGCCCCATCACGATGCGCCACATGATCGTTGCGGTGCTGGTCGTGGTGGTCATCAATGCCCAGTTGACCTGGTGGATCGTGTTCGTGCTTCGATTAAACAGAGATTCTCTCGGCCTCGAGAGAGAGACGCTGCTCGCATCGGGGCGGATGCAAGCTGTGAGCGTGGCGACCGAGCTTGCAACCGCTCGTACCGCTCTCGACGCGGCATTGCTGATGGGCGACGAGCCGGGCCGGTCGCCGGTTCCCGCACCCTTTGCGGGTTGGCGGGCGTCGTTCTCGGACAGAGAATGCACCGCCGCCAGCCTCAACAACTCGGGTGTGATCGAGCTCAGTGTGGAGTCGGGTCTCACGTGCCTGACCGGTGTGCTCGACAGCGAGTGGCGGCAGCGGGTGCTGGATGTCGGTGAAGATTTCGAGGTTGTCGCGACCGACTACGCCGACCGCGCAGGGGTCGTGCTCGAGGCACCATTCGCCAGCCTGACGGTCCAACCGCGCGCTGAAGTCTGGGATGCGATGCTCGACACCTATCGTCGGCGAATCGTCATGCTGGTGTCCGAAGGGGCCTTCTTCGCAGTCCTGCTCTTTGTCCTGATGGGTCTTTTGTGGAAGATCCTTCCGCCGGGAGGTCGAACTCGAGCGCCAACACCGCAACTTCCTGTCGGCCGTAACTCACGAGCTCAAGTCGCCGCTGGCGGCGATGCGCCTGGCCCTGGAAACGGTCCTCGCGGGCCGCGCGAAAGGTGAAGCTGCGCGGGGCTTCCTCGTCAACGCGCTCGATGACACGGAGCGACTCGAGGATCTGGTTCAGAAGGTGCTCGAAGCGACGAGGTTCGGCGAAGGGCGGCCGGAGTATCAATTCAGGAAAGCCGACCTCAGCGGACTCGTCGAAGATGCTGTCGAAGGTATTTGCCCGGAGGGCCCTGGCGGCCGGAGCTGTGGTTGATTCGGAAATCGTTCCGGACGTCCATGCCGAGATCGACCCCGAAGCGACGGCAATCGTGGTTTCGAATCTGCTCGAGAACGCGGTGAAATACGGTGGCAAACCGGCGGCCGTGACGATCGAGCTGAATTTCGACGGGAAGCACGCGGTGCTCGAAGTGCGTGACAATGGCACCGGCATCCCGAGGAGGATCGGGCCCTCATCTTCGGACGGTTTTTCAGGGGTGGGGATGAGATGACCCGGACGACCAGCGGCACCGGACTCGGCCTGTTTCTGGTACAACAGATTGTCGAGGCCCATCGTGGCCGGGTGGAGATCGCTTCTTCCGGTGCGGACGGGACCGTCTTCAGGGTCATTCTGCCTGGTTTCGAGGTGTGACGACATGACGCGGGAGGAGGGGGATGAAAAAGCACATTCTCATCGTCGATGACGAGGAGCATCTTGCCGATGCTCTCGCCCACAACCTGCAGTTCGAGGGGTTTGCCACCACCGTCGCCTACGATGGCGAGGAGGGGTTGCGTCTCGCACGCACCATTCAGTTCGACCTGGTGATCCTCGATATCATGATGCCGAGGCTGGACGGACTCGAGGTGTGCAAACGGCTTCGTGCCACCGGCAGCACGGTGCCGATCCTGTTTCTCACAGCCAAGTCGGCTGATGCTGACCGGTTGCTCGGCCTCAAGGTGGGCGCTGATGACTACGTCGCCAAACCATTTCTCCTCGAGGAACTGATTCTCCGGATTCACGGCATCTTCAGCCGGCAGGACTGGTATCGGGCAGCACCTGACGAACAGGAAGTGTTCCGGTTCGGTGACAACGAGGTCAATTTTCAGACCTTCGAGGCGACGACCGAGGACCGAACGGTTCGGCTGACCGAAAAAGAGTGCATGCTCATGAAGCTGCTCGTGGAGCGCCGAAACCAGGTGGTGTCGAGGGAAGAGATCCTGGAGCGGGTGTGGGGCTACCGTTTCTCCACGTCGTCACGCACGATTGACAACTTCATCGTCCGTCTCCGGCGCTATTTCGAGAGCGACCCGAAGGACCCGCAGTTCATTCACTCAGTTCGCGGAGTCGGGTATCGCTTCACAAGCTCCGACTGATCCGGTCTCCACATGAACTGGTCCATCCACCGGGTGTTGTTGGCCGTGCTGCTTCTGGGCAACACGGTTCTCTTCGCCGGCGTCGATCCGCTGACGAAGGCCTTGACTGCCGCCATCGTTGTGGTGTTGATGATCGACCTTCGGCGGCTTCCGATCATGCCCAGGGCCGTTCGACTGGCCGCTTGGGGATTTCTCGCCCTTGCGGCTGTTCAGCTGATCCCTCTGCCGGAGTTTCTGCGGCGCGTGATTCAACCGGGCTTCTCCGAGGTCATGGCTCCAGGGTGGTATTCCCTTTCGCTTGCGCCGTGGTCCACGCTCCGGGTCGTTGCGTCGACCGTGATCGTTGCAGGCATCGTGTTGACTGCGGCGCGGATGGCGTCGACACGGAGCGGCCTCCCGGCGCTTCTGGGAATTGTCGCCGCAACCTGCGGTTTGTTGGCTGTGCTCGGGTTGGCTGGAGAGAGCGGCGCACCGGCGAAGGTCCTCCTCTTCCGCGCCAACACGGGAGGTGGGGATGTCTACGGCCCCTTCATCAACTCGAATCACTTTGCCGCTGCGATCGAACTCAGCTTGCCGGCGGCCCTGGTGTTGTTGGCGGCGGCGCTGAGGAACCTGCCGCGGCCGGGGGCGAGCCGCCAACGGGCGGCGGTGGTGGCCATTGCTGCAGCGGTGGTTTCTGTTGTTGCCGTGGGTACGGTGCTGCGATCTTCGTCGCGAGGCGGTGTGCTGTTCCTGGCGGCCGCTCTGGTGTTGACGGTTGGCCTCTGGATGCGTCCGCGCCGGGCCCGGCGCTGGCCCTGGGTGACCGGAGCCGTCGCTCTATTGGTGGTAGCCATGACCTTTGCGTCGACCCGGCTGCCGGAGCTCAGAGATAGTTTCTCGCAGCTCCTCGTGGTTGAGGGAGTCGAGGGCAACGACCGCTGGGACCTGTGGAGCGGAACCGTGGCCTCGTTCGCACGGTCACCGGTTGTCGGTTCCGGACTCGGCAGCTACCGCCATGTCATCGCTCTCGACAAGCCGGCAACCGGCACCGCAGTGCTCGAACAGGCTCACAATGATTGGCTCGAATGGGCGTCGACAACCGGTATTGCTGGTGTTGTGTTGTTGGCATTGGTTGTGGCGGCGCTGGTCGCACCGCTCCTGCCCGGCAGGGTGCGGCGCCTTCGATTCGAACTCCGTTATCCCCTCGCCGGTGCTGCGGTGGCGCTGCTGGCCACCGCGTTGCACGAGACGGTTGGTTTCGGCCTTCAATCTCCGCTCAACCGCTATGTGGCAGCTGTTTGGGTTGGTCTGGTGTGGGGTGTCGGGATCCGGGTCATCGAGGGGAGAAAGCGTGCTGGAGCGGCGGCTGCAGCGGCACCTGGTGAAACCGGGAGCCTCCACCAAGAGCAGGAAGCTGCAGCCGAGGCCGTCGAGGGCCCGATGTCCGATGGCACGTCAGATGACACGGCGACTCAGCGGGGACTGTTCGAGGACAAGGGTGGGGGTGAAGGTTGAGCTTCGAGACTGCCCGGAATCCCGATCTTGAACGGCATCTGCTGCGCATGCGATGGACCACCGTGTTGGTCCTCCTCACGGTGCCGGTGGCGGTCGTGGCGCTTTTCGTCATACCGCACCGCGGTGCGGTGGTGGCGTCGCCCATGACCGTGACCCTCGTGGCGGCGGCGGCGGCCTTGTGGATAGGCTTCACGGCCAACCGTGACGCCGCAGCGCGCATCGAACGGATCAAGCGGGCATTTGCTGTTGACGGCGACGAACGGCGTTTGCTCCACAACCACTGGCTGGTCTACCTCCTGGTGCTCCTGCGGTTGGCAATGATGATCGTGTGCGGCGTTGTCATAGGCCTGTGGGGAATTGGCCCTCAGATCGGCGTCTGGGTTGTGATGCTGGGAGGCATCATGATCGCTCTGACCTGGCCTTCGAGACGAAAAACCCAACTTTTGCTCGGCAGGGCGCGTCAGTTGCGAGATGATGATTGAGCGTTTAAACAATTGTGCATCAATATTTTAATGCTTTGGACTGTCCAGAGTCTGGACGCTTCGTCATAAGCGGATTGGCGCTCATGCGTGAGAAAGTCCTTGGAATGCAACCTTTTCTAGATTGTTTCGTAAGATGATGGGAAGAGGTGTGATCTGCGCCCTGTGTGGGTTGTACGTCTCGACAGAGCGTGTGGAGGATTCATGAAACGTTGGATCTGGTTGGCAGCGGCCGCCGTAGTGGTGATCGCCCTCGGTGCGACCCTGGTTGCTCTGCCCAAAGGGCAGGAGTGGACGACCGATTCGCCCGAAGCTCTGGCCGAGTTCGAAGCGGGCATGGATGCGCAGATGAGGATCTACTACGACGACGCGCAGAGGCTCTTCAGGCGCGCCGTCGAATTGGATCCAGACTTTGCCATCGCGAAATTCTACGCCATGGATTCGTACCGTTCGGAGGGTGAAGAAAAGGTCGAGGCCATGTGGGACAGTGTCATATCGGCCGACCTCGAGAAGCTGACCCCTCGCGAAAAATTGATCATCGAACGGGCCCGTGCTCTCCACGAGGAGCGGCGGGAAGATGCGGACCGTTTGCTTGAAGAGGGTCTTGCAGATCATCCGAACGACCCGTTCATATTGAATATGAAGGCCCTCCAGACATGGCATCGCGGCGAGTTCGAGGAGGCCGAGCGTCTCTACCAGCGACTTGTGGAAATCCATCCCAACTGGGTCATCGCCTACAACCAGCTCGGTTACATCAATATGGGGATGGGACGTTTCGCAGAGGCCGAAGAATATTTCAAGAGCTATCGATTTATTGCGCCGGACCAGGCCAACCCCTTCGATTCTCTGGGCGAACTGTACATCACTCTCGGGCGGTACGCCGAAGCACAGGAGACCCTTGATCGGGCACTCGAAATCAAACCGGATTTCTGGGCTGCGTACGAACACCTCGCGCTGATGACCAGCTTCAACGGCGACCTCGAAGCGACTCGTAGGGTCATCGAACGTGCGGAGGCCGCCGGTATATCGGAACGTGCCCTCGCCAATTTGACGTGTCTCGAACAATACACGACGTGGCGAAACGCCGAGGCATGGGCGGAGATTCTCGACGCTGCCGAGGGTGAATGTGCGTACGGCAAAAACATAAATTTTGCCAAGGTCACCACCCACCTCGCAGCCTGTGCGGTGGGAGACTGGGAAACCGCCAAAACGATCGAGGAAGAAGCGTCCAAAGTTCTCGCGAGTGTCGAGGAACGGGGACCTTCCCGAGAGCTCGGAGTGGTACGCGGTGCGACGCAGCACCTTGTGGGTGTGCGGTTGGCCTTTGAGGGCGATTACGTGGGTGCGGCGGAAAACCTCCGGGCCGCCAACGAGAACCTCAATTATATCGAGGCCGGGACCGCCCTTTACAAGCTCTATAACAGCATGATTCTGGCGGAGCTTCTCCTGGCCGATGGGCAGGACGCCGAGGCGCACGGATTATTGTCAAAGATGCGAAGTGTCAACCCGCTGGTCGTGGCGGAGTTCGAAGATTCAGGCCTCACGGTGATTGGTCTCGAGCGCGGCTGACACTGAATACAAGGATGAGAGAAAGAGGGCGGATGCTGCCCTCTTTTTTTGTTTGAAAGTCGGTTCTACGTCTGGACGTAGACTCGCAGACGATCGGCGCTGTGCTTCAGATCTTTCACCAACGGGTGATCACCTAGGCGATCTGCCACCGCTTCGACGACGCTCGTGAAGTACCAGAGTTGATGCTTCGGGCCGGCATTGAACGGTTCCCAGACACCGTCAGGGTCGTCAGCGGCATCAAGATCGGCGAGCAGCGACTGCATGTTGTGCAGAACGTCGGCTGCCTTGATGAGGACGGCCTCCCGCGGCATACCCTCGATGTGGGAGAGCTGTTCCTGTTTGCGAATCTCCCACGTGTCGACTTGATTCCGCTCCCTTCGCTTGTGCTCGGTCACGTCGAGCACCAGGGAGAGCACTTCTTCGCCGAGAGTGCGCCGGATGATCTCGCGGCCGTCCGGGTCGGGGACGTCCTCCAGATAGTCGTGGAGGATCGCGGCTGCAAGAACCTCATCGCGCTCGCCGAGTCGAGCGAGGATGCACATGGTACCCATGAGATGGGCGATATAGGGAACCCGGGTTGGAAAAAACGGCCTCGAAAGACCGTCGTCTTCCAGTTCTTCCGTGCTCTGCTTGCGAAACTGGTGATAGTGCCCGCGAGCTGCAAGGCGAACCGCAGCTTCCAGTAATGGAGAAAACAACGGTTCCCGCGTGATTTTCGTGGTCGGAGGAGTTCGGAGACATCGTCTGGTCATGATATCAGGAGACCCTTGGTTGAATTCGGTATTCGGAATTCGGAATTCGGAATGAGGAATGAGGAATGAGGAATGAGGAATGAGGAATGCCACCCGCCCGCCCCCACGGAGAAATTCGATGATCGGCCGGCAGAAAAGCGCGTTCGGCGGAGCGTGCCAGTTTTCGCATTGTCCGGAGAATCGAGCCCAAATGGGATCACCCGCTGGGTCGGTCAATGCGAAGGCTGGCAACTCTCGGGAAGCGCTCTTGGAGAACAGCGCGTTGATCGGGCGTGCCACTTTTAACAATGTCGGAACCTACCCATATGAAATCGGTTCGGCGAGTGGTCCGATCATTGTTAAGGGTGGCAACCACGCGGGACGTCGTTTGGAGAAGAGCGTGCTGCCACAAGCAAATTTCTGAAGACTTCCCATATGACCGCGGTCACGGAGGCTGGCGCATCTGGGTCGGGTTGATTGACTGGCGACATCCAGCATCCAACTCTTCGCGGTACACTGTCATATGGAGGTGGCGATGCGAAAAACCTTGCTGCTGGTTCTGGTAATTTTCGTGTGGATACCACACGTTAGCGCGCAGGTTGTGGCTCCCGGTGGGGCGATCCCCGCCGTGGCAGGCACCGTTCCCGGCCTGAACGGCACCGTCTGGCGGTCGGATGTCAGTATCCTCAATCTGAGTTCCGAGCAGACGTCCGTGATGCTCTATTTATTTCCGGATTTGACAAAAGACCCCGTGCAGTTCGAGATTCAGGAGAGGGGGCCGTATGCCATCGACGGCTTCGGCCAGTTGACCCTGGACAACGTGGTTTCCAGCGAGTTCAATTTGCCGGGAAAAAAGGGAGGGCTGTCGGTATTCTCCACCGACGGCGCGCCGCTGGTGATCGCCTCGAGGACGTTCACCTACGCCCCGACCGGAGGCGGTACCTTTGGGCTCAACGTCAATGGCGTTGTCGCGGGCGACACCGCGTGGATTCCGAATGTGGAGCACGATGGTTTCTTCCGCACGAACGTCGGGATCTTTCTTCCCATCAATCCGCCGGAGGGACAATCCCTGGGGTTCACGGTTACCGTGTTTGACGACGATGGAACCCAGGTCGCGTCGCGATCGATCAGCTTCGACCAGGCCGGGCTGATCCAGAGGAATCTGGACTACATCGGAGTCGATGAGTCTCTCCTCGATGGATGGATCGAGATCCGATGCGACGATCCGACATATCTCTGGTACGGGTACGCGACGGTCATCGACCAGGCAAGTGACGATTCGGTCTATCGCGCCGCCATCGGACATGATCCCACCGGACCATGATTTGAAGTAGGAATTAGGAATTCGGAATTAGGAATTCCCACCCCACCTCCCATGATCGGGTCGACCCGTGCGGTTGGGCGGTTGTCCGAAATTCAAAATCCAAAATCCAAAATCGAAATGGATGGATGGGTGGCTAGAGAAATCCCCGCGCCTTCATCCACTCATCGTTGAAGATCGTGCTCATATAGCGGCTCCCCGAATCGGGGAAAATGGTGACGATCCGTGCGGGGCCCTGCAACTGCCGAGCTAGTTTGCGAACCGCCCACAACGCGGCGCCTGATGATCCGCCGCCGAGAATGGCTTCGCGGCGGGCGAGCGCACGGGTCGTCCGGAAGGCCTCGCCGTCGCTGACGCGGTACATGTCGTCGATGAGGTCGAAATCCGGGCAGCCGATGATCTCCTCGTCGCCGAGACCCTCGAGGAGGTACGGCGCAGGGGCGCCGTGACGCCCGCTGTGGAAGTGGTCGTAAAAGACCGAGCCCTCCGGGTCGACGGCCACGACCTTGATTGTCTCGTCCTGCTCCTTGAGATAGCGTGCGACTCCGCAGATGGTGCCGCCGGTTCCGATTCCCGCCACCAGGTAGTCGATGCGGCCGTCCATCTGCTGCCAGATCTCCGGACCTGTTGTCTGGTAGTGAGCCTCGCTGTTCTCGCGATTATTGTGCTGGTCGGGGAAGAACGCCCCCGGGGTCTCGTCGGCGATCTGGCGGGCTTTCTTGTTGTAACTCTCGGGATCTTCGGGAGGGAGGTTCCCGTCGACCAGTTCCAGGCGAATGCCCATGGCGCGCAGGCAGTCGAGCTTCTCCTTCGAGGTCTGCTGCCGCACCACCATCGTGCAGCGCATGTTTTCGAGAATCGACATCATGGCGAGACCCATGGCGGTATTGCCGGACGAGTTCTCGACGACCATGTCGCCCGAATTGAGGCGGCCGTCGGCTAACGCTCTTTCGATCATGAAGCGGGCGATACGGTCCTTGACACTGCCCATCGGGTTGAGGAACTCGATCTTTGCGAACACCTCGCAGCTGAGGTCATCGACAGTGGGGCCGAGACGAACCAGTGGCGTCCACCCCACCGCCTCCGAAATCCGATCGTAAACGCGGAGATCATTCATGGATCGGGGATTATAGCCGCACGTTCATTCATACATGATGACGGGAGTGTGGCAATCCCGTGAATTCTCAATTCTCAATTCTCAATTTTGAATTCTCCCCCACCCGCCCGGCAGAATCAGGGTGGGGTGGGTGGGAATTGAGAATTGAGAATTGAGAATTCAAAATCCTGTCAGCGGTGTATGCAAATCCCCGCGTATCCGACGACTGCGCTGCGGTCGCCAGAGACGTCGCCCGAGGTGGCATAGGCCACGAGGTGAGCATGGGTGGCGCCGAGTTCGTTGGCGGCTGCGATGGCTACTGTCGCCGGAACCACTCCGCACATGGTGATACCTTCTCGGTGGACAGTCTCGTAAAGGGTGGCGGGGTCCCGTGTCAAAGCGGCGTCGATGGCGAGATGGTCGAGTGTTCGCGCCTGATCGTCGGTGAGGTAGTGACTCATATCAGACGACGCGACGAGACCTACAGGTTCTTCGAGGTCGAGAATCAGCGCCGCCAGAGCGCCTCCGAGTTCGAGGCATTGGTCGAGACCGAGGTGGCCGAGACACAGCGGGAGAAAAGAGAGATCCGGCTGGCGGGTCACGAGGAAAGGGAGCTGCACCTCGAGCGAGTGCTCCCTCCAGTGAGCGTTGGCATCGAAGACTGCGGCTGGGGCTGCATCCACGAGTGACCTCGCGAGTTCGCCATCCACTCGCTGGACGCCGAAAGGAGTATCCCAGTGATCGTGGGGGGCGACCGCCACCATGGCGCCCGCCCCGGTGTGATTGGGGCCGAGGACAACCACCCTTTTGGGCACGTTGAGATGTCCATAAAGCTCGCCGGCCACCCTGCCGGAGTAGACATAGCCGGCGTGGGGCGCGATACATGCGAGCAGATCGTGGCGTTCCGGCTGAACCGGGATCAGTTGCTGAACCTGGCGTTCCAATTCCGAGGTGGAACCCGAATAGAAGGCGCCGGCGACGGCTGGCTCCCGTGTGGTGGCTTCCATAGGACCTCCTGCTTCAAAAGGTAGGTCGCGGGTGCCGCAATGGTCAAGGGCCATCGCTCGCCATCAGGTGCTGAATCAGCTCGGTGTCGGCTGGTGGAGTCGGATACGACGGGAGATCGGAAACCGGGACCCACGCAACCGCCTGGCCCTCCCGACCCTGGGGTTCGCCTCGAGTGATGTCCGACTCATAGAACAAGAGGAGGATTCTCAACTCCGGCTCTTCGTGGACGGCGAAGGTGATCGGCCGGCCGACCTCGATCTCGAGACCGAGTTCCTCGCGAAGCTCGCGAACGAGAGCCTCGCCAGGAGCCTCTCCCGGGTCGATCTTGCCGCCGGGAAACTCCCACAGGCCACCCATGTGGCGATCGTCGGGTCGGCGTGTCAACAACACTCGATTCAATTCGTCTCGGATTACCGCCGCAACCACCGTCAGAGATCTGTGAGACATGTCGGAACTCATTTCGTGAACGGTACCCGGCTGAAGGCCGCATAGTCAAATTGAATTCGGAATTCGGAATTCGGAATTGCCACCCGTCCTCCGGCTTTGTCGTCGGCAGAAGATCGCGCTCCCTGGAGGTGCCATTTTTCGCATTGTCCGCTTCGTGACGCCCTAATAAGTGCAATTCCTCGGTCGGTCAATGCGAAGAGTGGCTCCTCTCGGGAAGCGCGCCAGCTGAAGAGCGCGCCGAAATGAGGAGTGCCTTATGAACACCCGCGGTAGCGGGGACGTCGGTATCGGGAACTGGATCGGGAACGGGACCTGTAGAATGACACGCGATGTCAGAAAAATTCGACCAACTCGTTGCCATCATGGACAAGCTGCGTGACCCGGGCGGGTGCCCGTGGGACCGAGAGCAGACCCCCGAATCACTTGCCCCATACTTCCTCGAAGAAGCCTACGAGGTTGTCGACGCCATATCCTCCGGTGATCCCGACAAGATCTGTGAGGAACTCGGCGATCTTCTGTTGCAGATCATTTTTGTGGCGCGGATCGGCCGCGAAAAGGGCTGGTTCGACCTCGACACGGTATGCGAGTCGATCTCCTCAAAGATGATCCGGCGGCACCCGCATGTGTTTGCGGATCGCGAGGTCGAGGATTCGGCCGAGGTGCTCCGGAACTGGGAAGAGATCAAACGAACCGAACGCGCTGCCGAGCCGAAGGCATCCACGCTCGACGGGGTCCCGAAGTCCCTGCCGGCGCTGCTCAAGGCCTACAGGATGACTGAGAAGGCCGCCGCCATGGGTTTCGACTGGCGGAAACCGGCGGATGTGATGGCCAAGATGAGAGAGGAAATGAGCGAGCTCGAAGCCGAGCTGAAGACCGGAGACGAGGCGGTCGCCGAGCGGGTCCGCTCCGAGATGGGCGACGTGCTCTTTGTGATGGCCAACCTGGCTCGCCACCTCGGCGTTGAACCCGAAACCGCCTTACAGGGAACCAACGGGACCTTCAAGAGGCGATTCCAGGCCATGGAGGAGCGATCTCGAGCAGCGGGCCGCGATTTTCGGGACATGGAGCTGGCTGAACAGGATGCTCTCTGGGAAGAGGTCAAGAACGACGAGGTCGGCTCGGGAGCGCTGCGGCCGGAAAGGACGCCGCGATGAGTGATTTTCATCTCCATCACCTCTTCACGACGCTGCATCGTCTCGAACGTCTCCCGCTGGAGGAGTTCGAATCAGGGCTCGAACGGGCCGCGCACGTCACCGGATGGCGCTCCTCCAGCCATGTCTGGCGAGCGAGATGGATGGGGCGGCAATGCCCGAGACGATGGAAGAGCTGGAGATTCTGCCGTACGAGGACCACACGTCGGTAATCGGTTGATCCTCGAGTTTTGAGTTAAAACTCGCACTGCCGCAGATTCTGGGGAGGTTGGGTGGGAATCCAAAACTCAGAACTCAAAATTCAGAACTTGTGTCTCGTTATCGACGCTTCTGACGGATCGATAATGCTGCCCACCCGAGGATGCCGAAAAAGGCAGCAAAGATAAGTCCCCACAGGTGCGCGGCGAGACCGGAGGCTGCGGCCGTCTGGAGCGGGATGCCGAGAGCGCTGAATGCGGCGGTCCATCCCGCCTCGAGGGTGCCGAGGTTGCCCACCAGGTTGAACGGCAGCAAATTGGCGGCGGCAGCCGCGGAGGACCCTGCTATCACATGAGTCGGCGGCCACCGGTACCCCATCGCCACCAGGAGAATACCGGCGACCGCCCACTGCAATCCCCACATGACGACCGATATGGAGGCCGCAGCCAGGAGACGGCCGGGTCTTCGGCGCAGTCGGTCCAGTTCCCGCCGCACGCGTCGGATCCGATGGGCCCATCGGCGACCCGCAACGCCGCGTGGCGCCAATGTCCGTACGGCGATGCGATCGGCAGCGATGAGGGTGGTCGGAAGGGCCAGTACGGGCAGGAGCAAGAGCAGCGAAACAGCCAGCGCCAGCGGTGCGTCGAATCCACGGACTGCGAGGACTGAAACGGCGCACCACAGACCGAGGGTCGCGACATCGAGGGTGCGCGCGGCGAGGAGGGTGCCGACTCCAGATGAGAGGCTGCACCCGGTTGTGCGGGACAACAGCAACGGCAGAGCCAACTCGCCGGTGCGAGCGGGAGCGAAGAGGGCCGCAGCTTGCGCGGCCGCCGCCACCAGAGTCGCTTTCAGCCAGCTCACGCTCGAGGACTCGAGAAGCAGCAGAAGGCGCAACCCTCTCGCGGCCAAGAATGTGGCGGAGGTCGCGGCGGCTACTCCGAGATAGCGAAGGTCGGTGGATAGAAGGAGCTTCCAGACCTGGGATGGTCGAGCGACAAAAAGCACGGCGACGAGCAATGCGGCCGCGACCGCCACCCCTGCGATGCGGCCGGTGAGCCTGGCTGGTTCATCCCCGACGAGGCGATTCATGGGCGATCAGGGACGGGGTCCGAGGCCCCGCTCCCGCTGCCGTTCCACCAGTTCTTCGAGGAGGCGCCGGTTGACCGCGATGAGGTCGGCGATGACGCCCGCCAACCACACCAGTGCGCCGATGACGATCAGGATGACTGCGAGAATCAGAGATTGAATATGGCCTGCAGGTGAGTTGCCGGTGACGTAGAACCACAGAAAACGCAGC
This sequence comes from Candidatus Sulfomarinibacteraceae bacterium, assembly GCA_963769215.1. Taxonomy (GTDB): domain Bacteria; phylum Acidobacteriota; class Thermoanaerobaculia; order Thermoanaerobaculales; family Sulfomarinibacteraceae; genus Sulfomarinibacter. Next base: position 76,668 of record CAVYKX010000011.1, read on the forward strand.
AGCAGCGCGCTGCCAAATCCGACGGGAATCGAACCCAGGAGGAGAAATATCCTCAATGGGTTGTAGAGGGTCACGATGCGGGCAATGCTGGCCAGGGATCGAACCACATAACCGGTGTTCGAACGAAACAAACGCGATGGACGCCGCGCTTCGGGGTTGACCCTGACCGGAACCGAGACGACCTTGAGCCCGGCCTCGCCCGCCTGGAGGATGGTCTCGAGAGTGTAGGTGAAGCGGGTGAAGACATGCAGTCGTATTGCTGCCTCACGGGAGATGGCGCGATAGCCCGAAGTGGCGTCGGCCACGGTCGTTCCCGAGAGCCGTCTGACCACCCACGAGCCGAGTTTCTGCAGGAGGCGTTTGGAGGCCGAGAAGTGGCGCAGCGACGCCACCTGCCGGTCTCCGATCACCACCTGTGCTGATCCGTCGAGGATCGGTTGTACGAGAATCGGAATATCGTCGGCGTTGTACTGGCCGTCTGCGTCGGTGTTGACGATCACGTCGGCGCCGCGTTCCAGACAGCTCCGAAGCCCACTCGAGAAGGCCACGGCGAGTCCACGGTGCACGGGCATCTGCACCACTGTGGCGCCGGCCTCTTCAGCCACCTCCGCAGTTCGGTCGTTCGAGCCGTCGTCGACGACCAGCATCTCGATCTCGTCGAAGCCCTCCACCTCACGCGGTAGAGCCGCGAGAGCATCCGGCAGGTGCTCCTCCTCGTTCCACGCAGGAATTTGAATGATCAACTTCATGATCTATGCCCGCTGCAACGCTACCACAGAGGACCCGTGCCCGTGTCCGTGGGAGATCGCGGCGGCTTCCGAATTCATCGTGCTCTTCTCCAAACGCGCTTCCCGAGAGTTGCCAGCCTTCGCATTGACCGACCCGGCCTCCATCTCATTTGGAAACGACTCTCCGGACAATGCGAAAACTGGCACGCTCCGCCGAGCGCGCTGTTCTGCGGACGCTGTTCCGCGTGATTGCCCCCCTTGACGATCTTATGGACCTGATGCGCTCACGAATTGGAGGCCGTTACCCCCAAAATCGTCAAGGACGGCACAGTCCGATCAACCCGCTCTTCTGCAGACCCCCAATCCCTCGAGCGTCCAGTGGGTCGGGCGGAAACTCAAAACTGAAAACTGAAAACTCAAAACTGATTCAGGATATGCTCCATGCACGATGAACGATTCGATTTCTGAGGGCGGCCACGGGGCCAATCGCGAATTCAAGGACCGTGGTACCGGATTGATCATCGTCGGCGTCATCGAAATTCTGCTGGGGGCCGGCTGTGCGCTCCTCGTACCGCTGAGCCTGGTGGCGGTATCGGTGACCGGCGGTTGGGGCGCGAGCGGAGCGGAGCCGCGTTCGATCATGCCAATGATGGCGCTGTATGGCGTCGCTGCTGCGGTGTTCATTTGGATTGGCGTAGGGACTATCCGCGCTCGCCGGTGGGCCCGCGAAGTGATGCTTTCCTTGTCGTGGATCTGGCTGGTGACGGGCGTGTGCAGTTTAGTCGCCAGTTGGTGGTTGATGCCTGCTCTCCTGGGCGATCTGGGCGGGGCAGGCTATCCGGCCGAGTTCATGTCGCTGGTCCTCGCAATCACTGTGGCGGTTCTCGGATTCCTCTATGTGGTGTTGCCGGGCGCCTTCATTCTCTTTTATAGGTCGCCGCACGTGGCCGAAACGTGTGAGAAGCGCGATCCACAACCGCAGTGGACCGACGGTCTTCCGCAGCGCTTACTGACGTTGGCCATCCTGTGGGTGATGCTCGCTGTGTCTGTGTTTTTGATGCCGGCGTACGGCTGGGTCACGCCGTTTTTCGGATTTGTTGTTGGCGGGGCTTCCGGACTGGTGATCTGGGCGGTGGTCTTCGGTTGTTTTCTGGTGCTTGCCTGGGGCACGTCTCGGTCTGCGCCGTGGGCGTGGAGGGGTGCGATGGGTCTGACGGTTCTTGCAGCGGTTTCCTCTCTGACGACGTTTGCCCGGGTCGATCTGGTGGACTTCGTAGCCGTGATGGGACTCAGTGCGGAGCAGGAGTCCATATTTACGGGATTTCTGGCGGTGGATCGCTGGCTGGTGGTTGTCTTCTGGATCGCAGTCTGGGGTTCATTTTTCGCGTACATGCTAACGGTGCGTAGATATTTTCCGGCGGCGAATGCTCGTGAGTGAGTGGCGGGAGAATCTGCCGCAATCGCGGAAACCGGGCTGTGCGGCGACGCTCGCGGCGATGGCGATTTTGCCGGTGGTTGCGCCGGTGGCGGCCATCGTCCAGCGTTGGCGTTCGTGGCGTCGAGGGAGCGATCTGCGAGTTTCCATTGATGTTGTTCCTTCCGAACGCCCAGGTTTTTCTCGTGCCGACGCCACATTCGATGTGCCCAGGGCCGTTGAACCTGGTTTCAGACGCCGGCTTACCGATGCCGTGATCAGGGTGGCCGAGGCGCTTCGCCGCCCCGACGATGTCTACAACGTGATCTTTCGTCTTCCTACCGATACCGAGCCCGTGGTGCTGCCGGTTGGCCCGCAACTGCAGGAACTCGGAGAACGTTTCTTTCTGGTGCTCAATCAGGGCAACCTCGCGGGGAGGACCGTCGTATGGCTGACTCTCGGACGCGAGCAGAGCCTTTCGCTGGTTGTTGATACGGCCGCCTATGACCCCGAGACCGTCGGAGAACCTGATGGGCTCATGGGAGATGCATCGATTCGATGGTCGATGGCCTCTGAATGGGCCAATGTCGGTCCCTCGTTGGTGGTCCGGGTCCTCTTGGAGGTGCCAAGCCACAAGGTGGAGCGAGTACAAGTTCTGCTGACGGCCTTGCGTTGAGAATGCACTTTTCTCTCCACGCGCTTCCCGCAAAGAAGCCACCTTTAGCATCGACCGACCAGGCAGGCGGGCGGGTTTGGACGTCATGACTCGGACAATGCAAAAGATGGCACCTACGCCGAGCGCGCTCTTCTGCACGCGACCTACCGGTTGGGTGGATATCAAAAATCCGACATCCAACATCCAACATCCGGCTCGGTAGGTCCATTTGCCGTCCGGTGGCAAATATGTTGAAATCCGTTGGCTGAGCAGAAATGCTGGGAGGCACCATGGACGTCGGACTGATCAAGGACCGCAGACCCTTCGAACACCGCATCGGGCTCACCCCGGGTGGCGTGCGGGCGCTGACCGAGAAAGGCCACCGGGTCTATCTCGAAGACGGTGCGGGACGTGAGGCGGGCTTTTCCAACCACGCCTACACCGACGCTGGTGCGACCATCGTCTACTCTGACGAGGAAGTGCGGCTGCGATCTGAATTGCTCATCCGGCTTTCTCCTCCAAAACCCGAAGAATTGGAAAGTTACCAGGAAGGCCAAATCGTGATTTCGGCGTGGCATCTCGCGGTGGCCGCCGAGGATTACTTCAGACAGTTGATCAAGGGCAAGGTGACGACCGTTGGTTACGAGATTATCGAGGACGACAACGGTCATGCTCCGGTGCTCGAGGCCATGTCGGAGATCGCCGGCCGTTTGGCAGTCTCCATCGGTGCCGGGTTGGTGCTCAACGAGTTCGGCGGTAAGGGGTTGTTGATCGGTGGCGCTCCGGGCATTCCACCAGCATCGATGGTCATTCTGGGCGCCGGGACGCTGGGTTGCGAAGCGGCGAAGTTCGCGCGCGGCATCGGCGCCCACGTCGTCGTTCTCGACAGGGACATCAATGCCCTGCGGCGAGTGCAGAGCGTGACCGCCGATGAGATTCCGACGATGATTGCGACCCGTCCGCGAATTGAAAAGGCGCTCGCCTTTGCCGATATTCTCGTGTGTTCCGTGGCGGTGCATGGAGAGCGCACGCCGACTCTGGTCACCCGCGACATGCTCAAGCTCATGAAGCCGCGGTCGGTGATCATGGATCTTTCGATCGACCAGGGTGGGTGCTGTGAGACCTCGCGGCCCACCGATTTCTCCAACCCCACCTACGAGGTCGATGGCATCATCCATTTTTGCGTCCCCAACCTTCCGTCTACGGCGTCCCGCGCTTCGACTCGGTCGCTCACCAACTCGATGCTGCCGTACGTCCTGGAAATCGCCGAGAAGGGCTTCGATCGGGCTTTGAGGGAATGCTCTGCCCTTCGTCGAGGTACCTACACATACGACGGCCATTGTCTTCGAGAGGGAGTGGCGAAGATCTTCAACGTGCCCCACCACCGGGTTGACGGAAGCTGAGGGGGCACGATGGATTGGAACAGCATTTACCGCAAAAGGGTGACGACCGCCGCCGATGCGGTCAAGGAGATCAAATCGGGTGACCGGGTGTGGATTCACCCTGGCTGCAACACCCCGACCCTGCTAATCAACGCGATGGTTGCTCGCGCACCCGAGCTGGAAAACGTGGAGGTTGTCCATATCCTCACACTCGCCGCCGCACCCTATGCCGAGCTTGGCATGGAGGGGCATTTCCGCCACCGTTCCCTTTTTACCGGAGCCAACGTCCGAGCTGCAGTCAACGAGGGGCGTGCTGACTTCGTGCCCATCCACCTACACGACGTGCCGGCGCTCATTTCGCGGGGCCAGATGCCTGTCGACGTGTCGCTGATCCACGTGTCGCCTCCCGACGAGCACGGTTTTTGCTCCTATGGTGTCGGTGTCGACGCCACCAAGACAGCGGTGGAACACTCCCAGACTGTGATCGCCATGGTCAACCGCCAGATGCCACGCACGCTCGGCGATTGCTTTGTCCATGTTTCCAAGCTCACGAAGGTGGTTGAGGTCGACGAGGAATTGATCCAGCACCCGATGTCCGAGGAACTGTCCGAAGTGTCGAAAAAGATCGGAGAGAACATCGCCTCTCTGATCACGGACGGCGCAACTATTCAGATGGGTATCGGCGAGATTCCCGATGCGGTGCTCGATTTTCTCGAGGACAAAAAAGACCTCGGTGTTCACACCGAGATGTTTTCCGACGGGCTCGTCGATCTTTTCGAGGCCGGGGTCGTGACGAACGAGAAGAAAAGCCTCCACCGGGGCAAGATCGTTGCCTCCTTCGTGATCGGTACGCGTCGTGCTTTCGATTTCGCCGACAACAATCCGTTCATGGAATTTCACCCCAATGAGTACGTCAACGACCCTTACGTGGTGGCGCGCAACGACAAAATGGTGGCGATCAACTCGGCCTTGGCGGTGGATTTGACGGGTCAGGTCTGTGCAGATTCCATCGGCACGCGTATCTACTCGGGATTTGGCGGCCAACTCGATTTCATCCGGGGAGCCGCGAGGTCCGAGGGCGGCGTGCCGATCATCGCCCTGCCATCGACAGCAAAGAAAGGATCGCTGTCGCGGCTCGTGAATACGCTGATTCCGGGCTCAGGTGTTGTTACGACCCGTGCCGATGTTCACTACGTGGTCACCGAATACGGTATCGCCAGCCTCTTCGGTCGGTCGATCCGGGAACGGGCGCGCAGCCTCATCGATATCTCGCACCCCGATTTTCGTGAGGAGCTCGAGCGCGCCGCCGCGGAGCGGAACCTTCTTTAGAATTAGGAATTGAGGAATCCCCACCCGCCCACCCGGATGCCGGATTCCAGATCCCAGATCCGCCCGCCCACCCGGGAGAAACCGCAGATCACGCAGATGAACGCAGATAATCCGCCCGCAGAAAAGGGCGATGGGCGGAGGTGGCTCCTTTGGAAGCCTTGACCCCCAATGATGGTGAGCATTCTCAGCTACAATGCCTCGGCGCCGGGAACGGGGAGAGTGAATGAGTTTTCCTGAATTCAAGGTCGAAGTCGCCACGGTTCGATTCGAGCCCTCAGGCCGCGAAATCCGGGTCGTGCACGAAACGAATCTGCTCGATGCGGTACTTCAGGCTGGTCTCGGCCTCGGGCAGTCGTGTGACGGCATTGCCCTGTGCGGCTTCTGTCGGGTCAAGGTGCTCGAAGGGCTCGACAATTTGTCGCCCGCTGCGGAAGAGGAAAGAAAAATCCTGGCCGCTCAACACGTGGGCGACGACGAACGGCTCGCGTGTTGCTCGAGGATTCACGGTCCGGTGACGATTACCACGGACTACTGGTAGATCGCGGTTAACAGGTTCGAATGTTCGGTTCATCCGGAATTTCGTGAGGTGGTCGTCCAGGAACCATTCGGATTCGGCGATTCCATGCCCCTTTGGCATTCCAAACGAGCGAAACTGAGATTGACTGTCATCCCGAGCGAAGGTGACCGAACGGCTGCGCCGTGAGGGCGCCGTAGTCGAGGGACCCCCTCCTATAGGAGAGTGCAGGCATCGCAGCCTATCTCCTGTTTCGGGGGATCCCTCGACTCGGCCGTCGGACGGCCTCGCTCGGGATGACAGGAAATCAAGGGCTCAGTCTTCACCTCATATTTTCCGGATGAACCGAATGTTCAAGGTTTGAAAGTTCGTGTTCGGCAGCGCGTTGCCGGTCCAGATGCCCTGAGATTGCCGGACCTTCTAACCCTCTAACTTCCAACGCCGTCAATTCAGCTTCTTGTTCTTCCAGTACTTCGTTCCCGCAATGTCGGCGTGGAGCATCAGGCCTTTGTCCGTCAGTTGGTAGATGGCCAAGCCGTTGGTGAAATCCGTCTTTGTTTCCGCCCCGGATTCACCCGCAACGGCGCTGGCGCCGGCATCGGCTTGCCAGCCGTTGTTGACAAAGGTCCTGAAGGTCTGTTCATCCTGGAAAAGGAAGACGACCTGGTACTTGTTGGCGCCGAGGCCGAGGCCGATGCCAACTGTACCCATTTTCATGTAGGTCTTGTCGCTGGTTTCCTTGACGGTCGCGACGCCGTTGCCACCGCCCCCGGAAAAACCGAATGCCAGCTTGAGATTGTCGAATACCGCCCACCCATACGATTGGTCGAAGAGCATCTCAGCCTTGACGTTTTTCGCGAGCAGGGTGATCGAGAGCCTCCTGGGCGGTCTCGTTGATTTTCATTCTCTTCGACTCGCGCTTGAGAGATTTCCAGTCTTCTTGGGAAAATGCCGGCGCAGCGGTGAGTGCGAGACTCATTACGGCCCCGAGAATCGTCGCGAACATCATAGTTTTTCTCATGGGTTCTCCATTTGGCTTGTCTCTGGTCGAGCAAAATACTAGCACGCGTGCTGCTAACCGAATGTGATCGCCAACCGTAGTGGGTAGTGATTATGAATTGGAGGCTCTCATGAACGAAGAAACAGTAGTTATGGTCATCGTGATGCCGACGATGTTCGTCATCTTCGGATGGGCGTTCAAAACCGCCCTCGACTTCTTGCACAAACAACGCCTGGTCAAGCTGCACTACGGGCTCCAGGACAAGCTGCTCGAAAAGCTCGGCAACTCTCCCGAAGCGATGGAGTACCTGAAAAGCGATGCCGGCGAAAAGATGTTCGCGCTCTTGCACAAGGAGCGGGCCAACCCCTACGCTCGCATCTTGACGGCGTTGCAGGCCGGAGCCGTGTTGAGTCTGCTCGGCATCGGTTTCATTTTCCTGCGCAACCTGGTTGCCCACGAAAGCTCGGAGGCGTTCATCGTGGTTGGCGTGCTCGGCCTCTGCCTCGGTCTCGGGTTCCTGGCGTCGAGTGGGGCCGCCTACTTCTTTTCGAAGAACTGGGGCCTGATCAACGGTTCGACCGAGCACGACGCCTGATACTGTTGGCGTAGTGGTTTCATGCGGTCATGATTTCGATGGCACTTTCGATGCCCAGCTCGGAGGCGGCGGTTCGCCAGGAGCGTGCGGTGCTGATGGATGAGGGGGAGTTCCACCTTCTCTACCAGCGCACCGCGCGTCCCCTGCGCGCCTATCTGATGAGGGCGAGCGGTGACCTGGCGCTTGCGGACGACCTGCTCCAGGAAGCGTTTCTTCGATATCTTCGCTCCGGTTTCGAAGGCGAGGACGAGGACCACAGGAAGAACTACCTCTACAAGATCGCCACGAATCTCCTCCGAGACCACTTTCGGCGCAAACGCCCGGAGACCGACGAGGTTCCGGAACGCGACGAGAGGCCGGGTCACGACCGTGCGGTACACATGAAGACTGATGTGGGCTCCGCCATGTCAGAGCTCTCTCCTCGAGACCGGCAGATGCTCTGGCTGGCATACGTCGAAGGATCCTCACACACCGAAATCGCCGATGCCCTCGGCCTGCGGACGGCGAGCATCCGCTCCATGCTCTTCCGAGCACGGCAGCGGCTGGCGGCTCAGCTTGCCGCCAAAGGCCTGCGCCCGGAAGGGGGGCGGCATGAGTGACACCCGTTGCCCGTACGAAGAAAAAGTGGCCGACGCAGCGCGGAGCGGTGAGTGGAACTCCGAGTTGGCCGCCCACCGCGATGGTTGCATGACGTGCGCAGAGGTCACCCTGGTGACCGCGGCGCTGGCCGATGATGCCGAGATGCTGATGGACGAGTCGTTGGCCCTTCCGGACCCGACCCTGATCTGGATGCGTGCTCAGCTGGCCAGACGCGAGCATGATTTCAAGCGGGCGACCCGCGCGATCGTGTGGGTCCAGCGAGCCACCATCGCGGTGGTCATGGCCGTCGGTCTGGCCTTCGCTCCAGGATTCTGGGGATTGCTCAAGTCCGCGATTTCCGGCCTCGACTTCAGCTTCGGAGCATCGGTTGCCGAATTGCCGCGAGCCGCCGGGTCGCCGGTGCTGGTGGTCATCGTCAGCATGCTGGTGCTCGGCGGACTGGCGTTGTGGGAGCTGACAGTCGCGCAGGAGAACTGACGGACGTTCAGCGAATTGACGTCCCAGCGATAGAAAAAGTCAAGCTTGTTCGGAATTCGGAATTCGGAATTCCAACTCCACCCCCCCCCGCGGAGTAACCGGAAATCACGCAATCAACGCAGATCTACCGTGGGCAAAACAGCGCGCTCGGCGGAGCGTGCCAGTTTTCGCATTGTCCGGAGAGTCGTTTCCAAATGAGATGTAGGCCGGGTCGGTCAATGCGAAGGCTGGCAACTCTCGGGAAGCGCGTCAGGAGAAGGGCGCGATCAAGCCCTACGACAATCCGCCGAAGAGCAAATACCATCCGATCCCGAAGACCGCTGCATCAGCCAGTACATGGCTGATCCAGCACGGCCAGATGGACCGGTAACGCTGGTAGAGCCACGACCAGACCAGCCCCCCGGCAAAGACCCCGGCGGAGGCCAATACGGTGAAGGCAGGATCGAGATAGCGGCTCACGGCGATGACGTGATGGGCAGTGAATATTGCCGCGGAAGCGACCACTGCAAAGACCGGCTTCATGAGAACGTCGCACTGGTGGAGCACGAACCACCGGTAGACGTACTCCTCCATGAAGGAGTTCACGAAGGTCCAACCGGCAGCCGCGGCGAGGAATGGGAGAGCCGAGTCCAGGCCCATCATCTCCACCGCGGTGCGCATGGCCGAAAGATCCATCGTCTGGACGCCAACCAGCCACGCCCCGCCAAAGATGCACACCGAGAGAACCAACCCGCTGACGGCGCCCGCGGCGAGACCGCCCTTTCGGGGTGGCGACCAGCTTGGCCGGCCCTTCTCCACCATCAGGTACCAGGCTGCCGGAAATGCCAGCAGCCAGAGCTTGCCAATCAGGAAGAGGGTCTTGCCGAGCGGACCGGGCGCCACGATCATTGCGGCGATCACGCTCAGGCTCGGTACCGGCGCCAAGAGAAGGAGCGCGACAAAAGCTCGGCTTCGGACGGTGGAGTCCGCAGTCATCGGATCGTCAAATACTCAAACGTTCAACGTTGAACGTTCGAACGTTCAAACGTTGTGTATTCAAAGGTCTGGTATGCCCAGGATCAAGTTCGGATCGGGACACAGCTCGAGGTAGCGCTCGCGCTCCGAGGGTGCCGCGACTCCGGGATAGTCACCGGGGCGACCCGGAGGTTCGGTGATGATCTGGAAATGGAGATGGGGCGGCCAACCGCCGTTTTCGTGAATGTCTCCCACTTCACCGACACACTGCCCTTGACTGATCGACATGCCGGTTGAAAGGCCGTCGAGGGTCTTCCGGCTGAGGTGGCCGTAAAGACTGAAGAATCGGTTGCCGTCGAGCTCGTGCTCGAGGATCACAGTCGGCCCGTAGTCACCCAATCCCGTGTTGTTGGCAAAAGAATGAACCGTCGCGGGGAGGGGAGACCTGATTTCGGTGCCGGCGGTGACAAAGAGGTCGATCCCGAGGTGAACACTCCGCCGTTCAGCCGTGCCGTCGAAGAGGGGAGAGTGGCGATAGAGCACCCGATCCTCGTCGTAGCATCCGATACCTACAGTGGTGCCGGCTTCGGCGATGCGCTCGAACAGATAGGCGGTGAAGCCCGAAACATCGTTGATGTCGAGGTGGGAGAGTTCGGTGTTGGCGGCCGTGAAATCGAAAATGACCGCGTCCCCGCGTGTCAGATCATAGTCGACGACCGAGACCGACTCTGTCCGCGCTGACTTGAGCAAAGCGACAAGTGAGGACTCTGGCATGGCGTGATTGTAACGCGACGGACCTCGATTTCGGCGATCTTCAGAAAACGAATCTCATCGCCCCCCGAGGTCTCCGTTCTCGAGGGTCAAGGTTGGAGGGAGGATTGACGGCTCGGCATCCGTCTCGTCGGCAAAGACGACGGTCACCGAATGGAACCGATCTTCACGCCAGTGGTCCTCCAGCAGGAGCCACGACCGCACGAACTCCGCCACCTCGAGCCGGCAGCGTTCGCGAACCATGGCGATGTGCCTGGGGTCGGCAGCTCTCTCGGAAAAGGCCGCGGTCAGCCCGCGCTCGAGCTCCTCCATCTGTTCGTCCTCGTTGAATCGCAGCCACCCGCTCTCGCTGTATTTTTCCATTCTCGCGGTATCGAACGCCGGTGGAAGGGTCGGTCTGATCGGAGGCGCCTGGACGAGACAGCGCTGACTTTCGACCCGCAGGTGCCAGGGCTCGTCGAGACTCAGGTGGTAGCGATAGGTGACCGGAACTCGGATCTCGCTGACTGTCGTGCCGAGAGTCACGAGATCCCAGGCGATTCGACGCTCGTCCGTGCTCCTGAGAATTTCGACGGCTTCAAAGGAGGCCAACTCGAGCCGAGCACCACTGTCCGTCGAAAAACTGGGGATGGCTGAGACAAAGGTCTTCGTGATGGTGCCGGTTTGAAAGGCCTCTGCGATGTCGACGACTCCTTCTCCAAGGTCTCTGAGGGTTCTCGGTGGCGGCGCGGCCTCCGTCTCGGATTGTCCGGCTGAATTGATGCAACCCCAGATAGGCCACCAGGCCGAGCACCACGACGACGACGGGCCACCGCAGGGTCCGCAGGACTTCGATGAAGGCGCCCATTGTCCTCCGGGGCGGCTCCGAAGAAGGAGTTTCAGATTTCACGTGTGCATCATCCCTCGGCGTGACCCGGATTCTGTTCCAATAGGTCTGGGATGCGAGACGGTCGAGCTGGCCGGATGCGTAGCAGCCGGACGTCCAGTTGTGGCGAAGCCTCAGGATGCGGGCCAGCATCGGCAGCGAGTGGAAACCTCAGCCTCACGGTCGAAGGCGAGCTGCGCTGCAGGCGAACAGGGATGCGGCGGATCGACAGATTGTATTTGAGCGCGATGTAGAGCAGCTCGACGTCTCCTGAAAAGCTGTTGTCGGTCAAAGTGGAAACAACGCGTCGGCCACTTTCGCCGCTGAATCCTTTGATGCCGCACTGCGTGTCGAAGAGCCCGCCGGTGACCGCCATGCGCACGCAGAAGCTGAAAAGCCGGCTGCTGAGCTGCCGCGTGGCCCGCTCGTCGGTCAATGATGCGGACTCCTTGAGGGTGCGGTCTCCGACGACCAGGTGGCAGCCCGATTGTTGCACAGGTTCAGCGATATAGGAACGGCTTCGAGATCGTAGGGGAGATCGGCGTCGGTAAAACCCGGCATGCACCCGATGCCTCGGCCATGCCTGCTTTCAAAGCCGCGTACTTCCCGCGATTCGAGGGCAGGGTGAGCAATCGAACCTCGTCGCCGGCCAATTTCTCGACGGCGGCGGATGTGCCGTCATTCGAGCCGTCGTCGACGACGATGATCTCGAAGGAGCGAATTGGCCGCAAGAAATCACCTGCCCAGGTGACGGATTGGAGATGAAATTCGCCCCGTTGTGGACTGGGATGACGAGCGACACCTCGACGGGATCACGTGTGGTTGACGCGGAGTCGCCGAAGTGCTCATCGATCCAACGCTACCGGTTTCCGATCGCCGCTGCAAGGATTGGTTCATCCGGAGAAGGATGAGGTCGAGCACCTACTCGATTCGAGCCTGGCTCGACTCGGCGAAGCCCACATCGCCAAGGGCCTTGCGACGACTGAAAAACCACCGAGACACGGAGTTCACAGAGAACATCACAGAGGTTGTTTTTTTGTAGCCCACGAGCACAGGTCGGAATACTGGAACTCAACATCTGCCTGGTACCTGGCGCCAGCGTTTGAGATTTCTCTGTGTCCCTCTCTGTGCGCTCTGTGACTCTGTGGTGGTTCTGGCCGTGATGCTCGCCAGGCGAAAACCGACTCACCTCATGGAATCCCGGATGGTTCAGCGATTGGGGTCTGTAGCAGGCTCACTGAGAGGCAACCTTTTCCCGGTCACCGGCATCTCAAGGATGTGAGCGACAAAAAGACCATAAAGGAGACTCAGAATGAAGACTTCCGAGAAGGCCGCGGTCCTGTTTCTTTCGGCGCTCTTCGCCGCCGCGTGGGGATTTGGGTATTCGGATTATGAGGATATTTTTGATGCGACGTATCCCTTGGATGCCGGTGGCACGGTATCCCTCGAGAACATCAACGGCGATGTGACCATCGAGGTGTGGGATAGCCCCGGAAGTGAGGATCCAGGCGGTGAAAAGTGCGAGCTCTCAGGATCTTCTCGATGGATTGAAGATTGACGTTGAATCCGACGGTTCCTCGCTCCGAATCGACACCATTTATCCTTCAAATCGCCGAAGGACGGAAGAGCGCCACGACCACCTCAAAACGGAGGAACGGCGCCACATGAAGGTTGAGTACACCTTGACCGTTCCAAGGGGCGCGGCGGTGGACGATGTCGATCTCGTCAACGGCAACCTCATGGTTGTGGGAGTCGAGGGCGGCGTTGATGCAGAGACGGTGAACGGCAACATCGTTGTCAGGGAGGGCGCCGGGGGAGCGTCGTTGTCGACGGTCAACGGTGCGATCGAGCTCTATGTCGGAAACGGCGGTTCCACCGAGTCGATCGAGATGGAATCCGTCAACGGTTCGCTGGATCTCTATCTCAGCCCGTCTGCGGGTGCGGATATCCGGGCGGAAACTGTCAACGGCAGGATCGCCAACGAATTCGGGATCGAGGTCCGAAAAGGAAAGTACGTTGGCTCGAGCCTCAAGGGGGCCGTGGGCCACGGTGGTTCACGGGTGGATCTGGACACGGTGAACGGATCGATCAACGTCCACAACTGGTAGTCGAAAAGGCCCTTTTGATTCTGACCCGCCGTCGCTCGGCGGGTTTTTTCTTGACCTTGGATTTTTTTGATGGTTAGAATGTGCCAACGTGAAGACAGAAGACGATGCTCAACGGACCGGACGATTTCGCTCCGCGTCTGCGTACGAAGGCCTGGTCGGCTTTTCGCGTGCGGTCCGCCGGGGTTCCCGGATTTTTGTTTCCGGCACACCCCCTATCGACGATCAGGGGGAGACCGTCGAAGGAGACGCCTACGTGCAGGCGAAACGCTGCTTCGAGATTATCCTCGAGGCAGTCGAGGCGCTGGGCGGCACCCGTGACGACGTGGTTCACACAAGGATCTTTGTCGTGGATCCCGAGGATTGGGACGCGGTTGGTCGCGCCCACGGGGAGTTCTTTCGTGATATCTACCCGGCTGGGACATTTACGATCGTCAAAGGCCTGCTGGACCCACGATGGCGGGTCGAGATCGAGGCGGAAGCCGAAGTCCTTCCCTGATTCGGCCGAAGAGCGGTTGATTTTGAGACAATAACTCGGCAATAGTGTGCAATCTGCGGACAGCCTGGCTGCGTGCTATACTCCGGTCATTACAGTGGTTGGTTTCCTTGCGATCGACAAATTACCAGTGTCGGGTCCGCCGGCGTTCGGGTTGAGTGTCGGTGCAGGGTACAGGTCGATGCGGCCCGAATCGGGGGACGCTCTGCGATGAACAATCTTCCGCGCATCCTCCTCATCGACGAGAATCCGAGCGATCGCAAGCTCGCTTCTCTGGTTCTTTCCGGTGAGTTTGGAGGTCTCGAGATCGAGGCCGTCGGCAATGCCGCGGAATTTTCACGCGCCATCACCGCCGGCCGCTTCGGCCTCGTCATCATCGAGGCCGGATTCACGTGGAGCGACGGCATCGAACTCATCCGCCTGGTGCGGGAAGTCCGCGCCGACTGTCCGGTGATTCTGTTTACCGCCGAGGTTGGTGAAGAGCTCTGGAGCGAGAGTCTGAGGCACCGCGTCGACGCCTATGTCTCGAAGTCATCAGATGGGTTCGTTCGCCTGCCGTCAGTTGTCCGCTCAGTCTTTTTCCGCACCCGGCGGCAATCGGTGGCGACCTCTCGAGATGCTCCATACCGGCGCATGGTCGAAAGCCTGCCGGTTGGAATCTTTGTGGCCACGTTGGGTGGCGAGATTCTCGAGGCCAACCCGGCCTTCGCGTCGCTGCTCGGCCTCTTCGACCCCGAAGAAGTGGCGTGGTCGACATTCCCGGATTTCTTTGTCGAGCCCGCCGTGGCGGACACCTGGCGGAGTCAGATCGCGACGGCGCGCTACGTTGGCAATCTCGATGCCCAGCTCAAGCGAGCCGATGGCAGTTCGATGTGGGCTCGGGTCTCGTCGTGGGTCGTTGAGGACGCCGGGTCCGGGATGCGGCACGTCCAGGGCATAGTTGAAGCAACCGACGACTATCAGAAAGCCCAGCAGGAGTTGGCGGCGCGCACAGAAGATCTCGCGCGCTCCAACAACGAGCTCGAACAGTTCGCCTACGTGGTCTCACACGACCTTCAGCAACCGCTGAGCGTCGTCTCGAGCTATCTCGAACTGCTGGACGAGAGTGTTCGCGACAAGCTCGGTGACGAAGAGGAATCGTATCTCGACAAGGCCTCCTCCTCCGCCATCCGGGTCCAGGAAATGGTCGACGCAGTTCTCGGCTACGCGCGGGTCGACGCTCGAGGAGGGGCTTTCGAACCGGTAGATCTCGAGGCGGTTCTGGAGGGTGTCAAGGACAGCTTGTGGAAGGAGATCACCTGCGCCAAGGCTGAGATCAAAAGCGATGGTCTGCCTGTCGTCTCTGCCGACCAGGCACAGATGGAACAGCTTCTCCACAATCTGATGTCCAACGCCCTGAAGTTCGCCGGAAACAAGCCGGCCAAGATCCACCTGGCGTCGCAGGAGGAGGATCCCGAGTGGCAGATCTCGGTGCGGGACGAGGGTATCGGGATCGAACCCAAAGCGTTTGACCGCATCTTTGTCATGTTCCAGCGACTCCACACCGAGAAGGAAATTGCGGGAACCGGAATCGGACTCGCCATCTGCAAGCGAATTATTGATCGCCACGGCGGAAAAATTTGGGTAGAATCTCAACCGCAGCAGGGGGCGACATTTTTCTTCACGATCCCGAAGCGGGGCGACGAGGTCGAGAAGACGTAATGGCTGGATCGGTTGTTGGGGGATTGCATGCGGGCTGAACAGAATCGGGCCGAAGGGCGGCGGACTGAGCTCGTCCGGGTGCTGTTGGTCGAGGACAGTCCCGATCATGCCGACTTGATCAGCACCAAGCTCAAGCGTTCGCGGCGGCTGGAAGCAGTCATCACCCACGAAGATCGTCTTGAAAAAGGCCTCAAGCAACTCGAAAACAACGCATTTGATGTCGTCCTGCTGGATTTTTCGCTGCCCGACAGCTTCGGCCTCGAGACCTTCCGCCGGGCCCACGAGGTTGCTCCGAGAACGCCGATCATCGTACTCACGAGCCTCGACGACAACGAACTCGCGGTGCAGGCCGTTCGTGAAGGCGCGCAGGACTACCTGATCAAGCGGGAGGCCGATACGAGGCTCCTGGTGCGTTCGATTCTCTATGCGATCGAGCGCCAGACGGCCGAAGAGGCGCTGCGCAACAGCGAGGAACGCTATGCCATTGCCGTCCGGGGGGCCAATGACGGCCTCTGGGATTGGGACCTGGAATCCGACCGGATCTTCTATTCGCCGAGGTGGAAATCGATGCTCGGTTTTTCGGTCGGAGACGTTGGGGACAGCACTCGGGAGTGGCTCGATCGCATCCACCCAGACGATCGTCCTCCGTTCCGGCGCCACCTCGACGCCCACCTCACCGGCGCCACGGGCCATTTCGAGTTCGAACACCGGATGCGCAACTCTGCCGGCGAGTACCTGTGGGTTCTCGCTCGAGGGGTTGCGGTCCGCGACGACAACGGCACCGCCTACCGCATGGCAGGCTCGCAGACCGACATCACCGCGCGCAAGAGAGCTGAACAGCAACTCCAGCACGATGCTCTCCACGACGGGCTCACCGGGCTCGCAAATAGAGTACTCTTCATCGACCGCCTGGCCTGTGCCCTGGCGGATTTGCAGCGCCGGGCGCAGCCGCATTTCGCGGTCTTGTTCTTCGACCTCGACCGCTTCAAAAACATCAACGACAGTCTCGGCCACACCGTGGGCGACAAGCTCCTCCTGGGAGTCGCACGCCGCCTCGAACATTTTCTGCGGCCGGGAGACACGGTTGCGCGCCTCGGTGGGGACGAATTCGCCATTCTGATCCACCGAGTCGAGGACGCGAGCGGAGCGATCCACGTCGCCGACCGCATCCAGGACGTGCTGAGTATGAACTTCTCGATCGACGGGCACGATGTCCTCGTGACCGCGTCGATCGGTATCGCCCACAGTTCGACCGGCTATTCGAATCCGGAGGAGATCCTCCGGGACGCCGACATCGCCATGTACCGGGCGAAGGCGGAGGGCAAGGCGCGCTACGAGATCTTCGATCGCGACATGCACCAGAGTGCAGTCGCGCTGCTCAAGCTCGAGACCGAACTGCGGCGGAGCGTCCACCGGGGCGACTTCCTGATGAACTACCAGCCCATCGTGTCGCTCCAGCATGGCCGCATCGTCGGCTTCGAGGGGCTGGTGCGGTGGCAACACCCCGATCGTGGTGTAGTCGCCCCCAACCAGTTCATTGCGATCGCCGAGGAGACCGGGCTGATCGTGCCGCTCGGCTGGTGGGTGTTGCGCGAGTCCTGCAAGCAGACCAGGCTCTGGCAGGAGCGGTTCCTCAGTGATCCACCCCTGTGGATCAGCGTCAACATGTCCGGCAAGCTGTTCATGAAGGCGGACATGGTCGACGATCTCCTGGGCATCCTCGAGGAGACCGGGCTCGAACCGCGGAGCTTGCGCCTGGAGGTCACCGAAAACGTGGTGATGGACCACGCCGACCTCGCGATCCGCAACCTGATGGAGCTCAGAGCTCTGGGGGTCCAGCTTTCAATCGACGATTTCGGGACCGGCTACTCTTCGCTCAGCTATCTCCAGCGTTTCCACTACGACTCGCTCAAGATCGATCGTTCGTTTGTCAGCCAGCTCGGCTCGCCTGGTGAATCGCGCGCGATCGTCGAGACCATCCTCAACCTCGCCAACAGTCTCGGCATCGGTGTGGTCGCCGAAGGAATCGAGACCGCCGACCAGGTGGATCGTCTCCGCCGCATGCAGTGCCCGCACGGCCAGGGCTTCTGGTTCTCGCGCCCCCTCGCCGTGCCTGCAGCGGAAGAGCTCATGGCCTCCTCACCAACTTGGTAGCACACTCTTCAGGCAATCTGGCACACCAATTCTCAATTCTTAATTCTCAATTCTCAATGACCGCCCGTCCTCCCGGATGGTTGGGTGGAATTCAAAATTGAGAATTCAGAACTGAGAATTCGGCGGCAGGCGTCAGCGCTTCACGTCAGCAATCCGTACTGGGAGCCGCCGCGGTCCCCACTCCCCCGGTGGTCCGTCGAATTTGCCTGCGCACTGGGTGCCGCAACCGAGGCATCTTCCGCTCTCGTCGAGCTTCCAGGTTCCGAGGCGGTACCAGTCGCGCTCGATCAGAAGCTCGCCGCACAGGTGGCAATAGGTGCTGCCGCCGGTGGGATCGACCACGTTGCCGGTGTAGGCGTGGCGGACACCGTTTTCAATGGCGATGCGGCGTGCTCGGCTCAGGGTTTTCGGCGGCGTCGGCGGGAGCTGGTTCATTTTGAAATCTGGGTGGAAGGCGGTGAAGTGCATCGGCACATCGGGACCGAGGCGATCGACGACCCACCGTGACATCTCGTTGATTTCGGCCTCCGAGTCGTTTTCACCGGGGATCAACAGGGTGGTGAGCTCGATCCAGACGTCGGTCTCTTTCGCCAGGTATTCGAGGGTTTCCAGAACCGGCTGCAGGTGCCCACCGCAGAGTCTCCTGTAGAAATCCTCGGTGAAGGCTTTGAGGTCCACGTTGGCCGCGTCCATGTGGTTGAAGAACTCGACGCGCGGCTCGGCACAGATTTCGCCGGCGGTCACCGCCACGGTGGCGACGCCGAGGTCGTGGCAGGATTCGGCCACGTCCACCGCGTATTCGAGAAAGATCACCGGGTCGTTATAGGTAAAGGCGACGCTCTTGCATCCTGCCGAGGCCGCCGCCCTGGCGATGCCTTCGGGCGACGCCGTGTCGGCGAGCGTGTCGGCTTGACGCGATTTCGAGATCGACCAGTTCTGGCAGAACTTGCAGGCCAGATTACAGCCGGCCGTGCCGAACGACAGGACGCCGGTGCCGGGGTAGAAGTGGTTCAGCGGTTTTTTCTCGATGGGATCGACACAAAAGCCAGACGAGCGGCCGTAGGTGGTGAGCACGACTCCGCCGTCCACGTTTTGCCGAACAAAGCAGAATCCCCGCTGACCCTCCTTGAGCTTGCACAGGCGGGGACACAACTCGCACACCACTCGACCGTCGTCGAGCGCGCTCCAGTAGCGTCCGGGTACGATCGAATTCATCGAATCCTCCACCCTTCATTGATGATCCCGCTGGGGCGATCTGTCAATGGCACGCCCGACAGAGATGTTCCGCGGGCGCGCTTGCAACCAACTTTAGTGATCGACGAAGTTCGGGCACTGCAAAAAATGGCACCTCCGCCGAACATGCTCTTCGGCCGGCGTTGAACAGCGAGAGACTCGATGTGATTGTCGACTTGAATATGATCGAATTGAACCAGAGAGACACAGAGAACACGGAGCCGCACATGAGGGTTTTCGCTGTGTTTGGCTCTGAGCGCTCAGTGCATCAGTGGATATTGAGGGGATTGGAGAAATCCGATAAAGCGGATTATCAGAGTGAGGTTGATTCTGCGCTATCTGCGGTATCTCGCGGCTAGGGTGGGCGGATCTGGATTCATCGTGCGATCTGGTATCTCGGGGGGGTGCGAAATTCGAAATCTCGAATTCCGTAGGTCCTCATACTCCCTCGCGGGCAATAACGTCCCGCTGACTTCCCCAAACCCGACACGGATTCCGTCGCGCTCGCAGTGCCCCCTCATGATGACGGTGTCGCCGTCGGCCAGGAATTTCCGCTCCTCGCCGTTTGCCAGGGTGATCGGTTCCGAACCGCGCCAGCTGAGTTCGAGCATGGAGCCGCGCTCGTGTTTTTCGGGACCGGAGATCGTGCCCGAGCCGTAGAGATCTCCCGGTTGAGCGTTGCAGCCGTTGACCGTGTGGTGAGCCAGCTGTTGACGCATGCTCCAGTAC
The DNA here is from genome assembly GCA_963769215.1 of Candidatus Sulfomarinibacteraceae bacterium. GTDB lineage: Bacteria > Acidobacteriota > Thermoanaerobaculia > Thermoanaerobaculales > Sulfomarinibacteraceae > Sulfomarinibacter. Next base: position 96,370 of record CAVYKX010000011.1, read on the forward strand.
ATGTATTTGAAGTTGGAGGTGGCGATGGCCTCGGGCGCCGTCATCTTTTCGGATTTCAAGAGGACTTCGAGTTGGATGTCGTAGGCGGAATCGTCCGGGTTCTTGAGATAGTCCAGCGGCTCGGGATCGTCTTGGACCGGGCCCGCGCAGCGGAAGGGCTCGAGCGCATCCATGGTCACGACCCAGGGCGAGATCGAGGTCGCGAAATTCTTGGCCAGGAACGGTCCCAACGGCACGTACTCCCAAGCCTGGATATCGCGTGCCGACCAGTCGTTGACCAGCACCATGCCGAATATGTGGTCGGAGGTTTTCTCGATCGGGATGGTCGTGCCGAGCTCGTTGCCCGGGCCGACAAAGAAACCCATCTCGAGCTCGAAATCCATGAGGCGGCTGGGGCCGTAGATGGGTTGCTCGGCATCGGCCGGTTTTGTCTGACCCATCGGACGGCGCACATCGGTTCCGCTGACGACCACCGAGCTGGCGCGCCCGTGGTAGCCGACCGGCAGGTGGAGCCAGTTGGCTTGCAGCGCATTGTCAGGTCCGCGCAGCATGACGCCGACGTTGGTGGCGTGCTCGCGGGACGAATAGAAATCGGTGTAGTCGCCGATCGCAGTCGGCAACAGCATCTCTGCGCTCGCGGCCGGCACCAGAGCCGCGTTGCGGAGCGCCGCGTCGTCGCGCAGGGCCGGTTCATCGTGGCGAAGGATGCGAGTGAGCTTGGTTCGCAGCTCAGTCCAGGCGGGGCGGCCCAACGCCATCAAGGCGTTGAGATTCGTGAGCCCGAGAACCGCGGCGGTGCCCAACTCAGGTCCGGTCAGGAGACCGCGGTCGGCGAGGACCGACAGGTCGAGGATCTGATCGCCGATGGCCACGCCGATGCGAGGCGCAGCGCCGAAGGCAGGCTTGAAAACGCCGTAGGGCAAGTTGTGGATCGTGAAATCAGAATCTGCAGGGACATCGATGAAGGAACGAAGTTTCTGATTAAGCTGAGTCATTTGTGGAGGCTCCTTTTCAGCCGAGGAGGTTCATGTTGCCGAGGTCATCACGCGGTTCGGTGAAGCTGCAGCTGCCGAAGCTCGTGAGTATCTTCGTTCGGGCCGCCGCCACTTCGTCAGCAGACGCTTTGAAGTCGCGCCAGCCGAGTTCGTTTGCTGAGAACACGAATGCCATCGGATCCATTTCGGCCACGATCTCGGTCAGGAGGGTGACCGGGAGGTCTCGTGCGTAGGCGAGTACCGAAGCAGTGAACAGGTTGAGAAATCCGTGGACCTCGGTATCGAGCGTTTTGTCGTGGTGTCTCAATGGGTGGTGAAGCCCCTGGGTCGCCTTGAGGGGCACCTCGACGGCGCGGCAGGTGGCGATTGCGGCGGCCACCGCCATTGGTTCGGGAATCGCCGCCGCGTCGACACCACCGCAGCGAATCTTGAGGCCGACAGGGTGCTGTTGGCCGGCCGCTCTGGCTGTATCGCGAACCGCAGCAGCCGCAGCCGGCAGCCGGGGGCGCCACTCACCGAGCAGAGAGACCTCGAAGTAGGGGAGCAGGGATGTCGAACCGACGTCGGCCAATCTCTTCCAGGCTTTGTCAACCGCTACCGCAGCGCCGCCGGTTTCGGGCAGTTTCACCTCGAAAACGTCCGCGACGGCCCGGCCTTGCTGCCGCACCGCGAATCCCTGGAGTGCCGCCGCGTCCTGATCGATTGACTCGAGAAAATCTCCGAGCGTTTCTCCGCCCCGGCCGAGAACGGCGATGGACACCGGCAGCTGAACGTCATCCGTCGCTGCGAGCAGAGCTTCGAGTTCCTCGAGGCGAACGGCGGGGCAAACAAAACGCGCCAGCATCCACCCATCGTCCGAACTGAGGTGCCCCAGGTAGCGCCTCCAGGCTTCATCCATTGGGAGTTCGGCGGGTGGAAACAGACCGGCGTAGTCGATGATGCCGTCGAGAAGGGCTTGCGCGCAAGGATTCACTCGGACCTCCGGTTGAGTTGCTGCAGATCGTGAGTATCGTACAGCAAGAGGCTCCGAAAAATTGAAGGGGCGCGGTAGAATATCGCGGCGGGGGGGCCTTGATCATGACATCTCTCAGTTCGTTCGGTTCGGTGACAGGTGCGCTGACGATTTTGCTGGCGGCTTCATTTGGGGGAGCCGACACAGGTGTGGATATCGCCAATCCGGGTTTCGAGCAGCTCGAACCCCAGGGTGCTGTGAACGGTTGGCAGCTCGTGGAAAGTGATTCCAGCGAGGGTGCGGCCTTCGCGGGCGACGGTGAAGTGGCTCGATCCGGGGTTGGAAGTGCCCGACTTGCGGTCAGAGGTCATGGAGCCGTGACCGCCGAGTCCGACGCCATCGCTCTCGAGGTCGGCAGGCTCTACCGCCTGAGCGGGTGGATCCGCACCGTTGGCGCGATCTCCGATCCGCTGGCCAAGTACCCGACGGCCGTTCCGGCGTGCCTGAGCATGAAGGCCCTGCCGTTCACGATGCACTCGACGGCGGTCGGTGGAGACTCGGATTGGACCAGGGTGGACCAGGTGTTCATCGCCACCGCCTCGTCGGACCGTGTGCGCCTCCACCTCGGGTACAACGGCACGGCGCGCGGCACGGCGTGGTTCGACGATCTGACGATCGAGAGCGTTGACGATATCAGCCAGTACATCCCGCCGGAAACGGTGCGCTGGTCGGGCAACGGTTTCCGCTATGACGACCAGGGCTGGATCTTCGTCCACATCGAAGGCGAGCCCTACGAACGCGGCTATCAGTACGGTTCGCTGATGCCCGACGAAATCGTCGAGTACATGCGAAAGCTCGCCGTTCGCAGGGAATTGGAAGACCCTGAAGCGGGGTGGAATTCGATCCGCTTCGAAGCGGATTCGCTCTTCTTGCGAAAATACGACGAGGAATACCTCACCGAGATGAAGGGGATCGCCGATGGTGCGGCCGACGCCGGTGCCGAGGCCTGGGACCGGCCGGTGGATCTGCGCGACATCGTTGCGCTGAATTCGGTCATCGATCTCGGCCAGATGAGGAGCGCCCTCCAGGTCACGCCAAACTCGCTCACTGGGCAGGCCTTCGTCTCGCCGGACGAGGAGCTCGACATCGATCTCGACCAGCACAAGTGCTCGGCCTTTGCCGCCACCGGTCCGGCGACCCGCGACGGCAAGGTGGTTTTCGGACAGATCTTCATGTGGAACGGCTTTACCGGTGTGCACTGGAATGTGATCACCGACGTCGAGCCGTCGGACGGCTATCGCCTGGTCTACCACACGTTCCCTGGCGGCATTCACTCGGGCGCCGATTTCTACCTCAACGAGGCCGGGATCGTGTTTGGTGAGACGACGGTCAGTCAGACACCCTATGAGGCGAATTCGACCCCGCAGTCCAACCGCGCCCGCAAGGCGGCGCAGTACGCGGCCTCGATCGACGATGTCGAACGGATCCTGTGGGAGAAGAACAACGGCATGTACACCAACGACTGGCCGATCGCCGACTTCAAGACCGGCGAGGTGGCCATCCTGCTTCTTGGCACCCACGAGAAAAAGATGTGGCGGACCTCCGAAGACATGAATCCCTTTGGCACCCCCGGCTTCCTGTGGGCCAACAACAACAACCGCGATCCGGAGGTGCGGAAGGAGTACGTGGCGCAGCCCTATGACAGGCCGTTTGATCTGATGTTCTCGCCCTGGAATCGGGATGTGGCGTTCAATGAGTTCTACCAGGAGCACAAGGGGGCGATCGACGCCAACGCCGGCGTTCGTCTGTGGGCTTCCTCACCGATCAACCGGGCTCACGCCTGTGACGGCAAGATCACCGATACCGAGATGGCCAACGAGATGGTCTTCCTGGCGCATCACGGCAAGGTGACCCTGCGCGAGAAATTCCCCACCAAGGGTTGGCGGATCCTGCCCGATCTGCCGGGCGCTGAGCCCCACCTCACGCTCGGATACTCCGTGGTCAGTCCGGTTTTTGTCGCCGACAAGCTCAAGGCGGCGCGCGCGGCAGAGATGAAATCTGAAGCCGAGGCGAAACCTGAGGACGCCGACCTCGGGGACCTCGCGGCAGCCTACGCGATCACCAAGAAAGACCTGTGGAGGGGCACCGTGGAGCCGGCGACCCCGGCCGAGAGCTGGTTCGTCAGCGCGACTGCCGCCTATTGGCGGATGCTCGACGGGTTGGACGACGACGCCGACAAGGCGGCCGAGGAGCTCGCGAACGAACTCGCCGCCCTCGAGAATCGATACCTCTACACGGTCTCACGCGAGGATGATCTCGCTGCCCTCGATGCCCACCGCGCCTACGACCGCTACGGCCCGTACCTGTTGCCCCGGATCAAGGGTGTCTTCGCCCTGCACCAGCTGCGACTGCTGCTCGGCAACGACGTCTTCTTTGATGTCATGCGGACGGCGCACGAGCGGTATCGAGATCAGACGATGACCACTGCCCAGTTTGTTGCGGTAGCCGATGAGGTTTCGGGTCGATCGCTGGACACCTTTATCAGCCAGTGGCTCGAGCGAACCGGCCTGCCGCAACCCCGGCCCTCGGTCGATGTCGCCAAGGCGCGCGGCGGAGGTTGGGATCTGAAGATCGACGTCGCGCAAGAGCGGCGACCAGTACCATTTCGTGACCCATGTCGAGGTCGAAGCGGGCGAGGAACGCACCCTGCAGAAGATCGAAGTCGTCGGCAAGCGAGGCATCGCCCTCCATTTCGATGAGAAGCCGACGCGCGTGGTATTTGACGCGCTGAACGATATTCCGGTCGCACACGACAACTTCTATGTCTGGCAGAACTTCATCGACGAGTTCCACGACACCCGGATCGTCTACGGCACCGCCCGTCAGATCGAGGCCAACCACACGATGGCGCGGCGCTGGCAGGAGGAGACTGCCGACACCTACATCGAGATCCTGCCGCCGCTGGTCAAAGATGCCGAGATGACCGAAGAGCAGGCCGCGGCACACGACCTCATGGTGATGGGCACACTGGCCGACAACTATTTCTTCGGCCACATGCCGGAAAACATCCCGGTGGCATTCGGCCGCAATCACTTCGAATGGATGGGCGAGACGTACGGTGACGTCGACGACGGCCTCTTCCTGGTTGTACCCAACCCATGGAACCCCGAACGCGTCATGTACGTCATGGCCGCCAACACCGGAATGGAACTCTTCCACATGACCGAGAAGTACCAGCGTGGCATTCCACAGTGGGCCCGCTACAAGGGGGGCGAGATCGTCGAACAGGGCTACTTTGATCGACCCGGTTTCGTGGTTGAGCTCGGAGACTGATACCCGTTTCCGCTTGTCACGGCGTAGCTGAAGGCGAAGCCGGATGCCCGAGCCCGTGCCCGTGCCGTCCCCGTGCGGGTAACGGCCCGCCGCCGCGGGTCGGTTGACGCTCCGCTGTTGATCGCGATTTTCTGCGAGCGCGCTTCCCGAGAGTTGCCAGCCTTCGCATTGACCGACCAAGCCGCACATCTCATTGGGGGCGACTCTCCGGACAATGCGAAAACTGGCACGCTCCGCCGAGCGCGCTGTTCTGTGGGCGCGCTTCCCGCCGTGAATTTTTGAGGGCCGGAGGTGTTATTTGACTGCGCGCCAGAGTTACTCCCGGGGATTCCAGGGCAAATCTTGAAAAGACCTTTGCGTCGTCTTTGCGGGGTGGTAGGGCGGGTGGGCATGGCGTCTTTGCGTTTTCAACTCAGGCGAAAAAACGAAAGGGTTCCGATCTCTCGAGATCTTCAAAGAACCGGGCCCGGGCATCTGCGTTCATCTGCGTGATCTGCGGTCACTGATGGGTGGGTGGGCGGAAATCCAAAATCTAAAATCCAAAATCCAAAATCCGAAATCCGAGATCTGAGATCGCCACCTACTGCGGTGTCGTCCCGGCCA
>CAVYKX010000012.1:0-32734 GCA_963769215.1 Candidatus Sulfomarinibacteraceae bacterium
ACGTCTCGGCATCTGGGTGATGCGGCACCCTTCGGGTCGCTCCTGCATTTCTAAAATTCTCAGGAGGACATCGAAACCCTGGTCGACGTTCTTGCCGATCTTTTTCCAGCCGCAGTCAGCTGAGTTCAGGCCGGCAATGGACGGGCCGTTCCCATCGGTGGTTCAGCCGGTAGATCGAAACGGAACGTCGTGCCTTCACCGACCTGGCTCTCGCAGTGGATGTTGCCCCCGTGGAGCTCGACCGCCCGCTTTGCGATCGCCAAACCGAGACCGGCCCCTCGGCTGTCATCTCGGTCGCCTGAAGTCGCCGCGCGGTGGAAGCGGTCGAAGACCAGCGGGACCTGATCCGCGGCGATTCCGGGCCCTGTATCGTGCACTTCGATACACAGCCTGTCGCCGAGGGGTTCCAACCGGATGTCGATCCTCCCGCCTTCCGGGGTGTAACGGAGAGCGTGTCGAGGACATTTTCTAGCGCACGTTCGATCAGGCCCACATCCGCCGAAATCCAGAGAAGCTCACTCTCGAGTTTGGCGCTGAGTCTCACGCCGCGGTCTTTCGCCGGGAGGCGGTACTTCTGCGCGACATCCTGGACCAACTCGCCGACAGGCATGCGTTCGCGTTCCAGCGGTTCGTGGAGCGCGTCGAGCTTGGCGAGCTCGAACAGGTCCGAGACCAGGCGGCCGAGCCGTTTCGCGTGAACGAGTGCGATCTCCAGATACTCCCGGCGCTGCTCGGGATCGAGCGATTCTTCCTTGAGCATCAAGGTTTCGAGATAGCCGTGGAGGTGGGTCAACGGTGTTCGTAGATCGTGTGAGACATTGGCGACCATTTCACGGCGCAGCCGGTCCTGGTCCTCGAGCCTGAGGATCTGGTCTTCGATTCGCGCAGCCATGTGGTCGAAGGTGGCGCGAAGTTCGTCGACTTCGTCGTGCCGTGGCGGCAGCTGGAGCAGCGGAGCCCGGGACGCCGGATCATCGGATTCCATGGACTGGCTGCGGAGCACCGCCATATCCCGGGTCAGGCGGGTCAGCCGCCGGGTGAGGCGGCGGGAAAGGAGGACCGCTCCTATCAGAGCCAGAATTGTGATGCCGACGACCGCCACAGCGCCGGTGCGGAGGATGTAGCTGCCGCGGAGCATGTCGGCAACCGAAACGAAATGCTCGCTGGCAAGCACGATGTAGAGGTATCCCTCGAGCGAGCCGTCGCGGACAATCGGCGCTGCCGAAAAGATGTTCTTGCGGTCGGGATGGCGCGGGTCGTCGCCGACGATTGGCAGTCGCGGATCTCCGTCGATCGACGCGAGCACCGGATCGAGCGCCACCCTGGCGAGCTTGACCTTTCCGGGGGGCGCCGAGTAGGCGAGGATTTCGCCCGAAGGGTTCAACAGGTAGAGCTCGATCGTCGGATTGACCACCATCATCATCATGAAGACGTGTTTGAGAGCCTCCTGATCGATCTCGCCATCGACGATGAGAAGCTCCTCCTTGACGATATTGGCGGCGAGATCGTCGTGGATGCGCTGTTGCACCTCGCGCTGATAGAGATGGCTGGTCACCAGGGTCACCGCGAGGGTGACTCCTCCGACAAGGAGGAACAAACCGAAGAGTGCTGCCGAAAGCTTCCTGTAGAGGCGGGTCATATCGTCATCCTGCCGATCGCAGTGTGCTGCCAATGATTGTTTTCAACGGATCAGCCTCCGTTCATGGCGGGGTCGAGAAAACGGTATCCAACTCCCCACACGGTGCGGATGAAGTGCGGCCTTGAAGGATCGTCTTCGATCTTGGCGCGGAGCCGGTTGATGTGGGAATTGACCGTGTGTTCGTAGGTGCCCTCGCCGTAACCCCACACCAGATCGAGGAGTTGGGTGCGCGTATAGACGCGGCCGGGGTAACGGGCGAATTGGAGCAAAAGGTCGTATTCCTTGGCGGTCAGCTGGATGCCGTCGCCGTCAATCGACACCCGCCGCTTTTCGCGATCGATCATGAGGTCCTCGATCTTCAGCGGCTCCGATTCGGTTTTTTCCTCTTCCATTCGGTCGATGCGGCGGAGGATCGCTTTCACCCTCGCCACCAGCTCACGGACACTGAACGGCTTCGTCAGGTAGTCGTCTGCACCCAACTCGAGACCGAGAACACGGTCGACTTCTCCCGACCGCGCAGTGAGGATGAGAATCGGCGTGTAGTTTTTTTGAGAGCGAAGCTCGCGGCAGAGGTCGAGGCCGTCCATATCGGGGAGCATGAGGTCGAGGACGATAAGATCGAAGCGGCGCTTCGAGGCTGCGGAAAGGCCCTTGGCTCCGGTGAGCGCGACCTGGACCCGGCAACCCGCGTCGCGAAGGTGCATCTCCACCAGCCGCGCGAGCTGTGGCTCATCCTCGATGACCAGTATTTCCTTGTCCATCTCCCCCTCCGCTCGCGTGGGCCGTTGCTGTGCATGAAAAGGCGCCGATGGCACGGGGTCGTCGACCCCGTACCACCGACGAGTAGTGTCGAAGTCGCGAAATGGTTACTTCTACTTCCTGACGACCACGATATCGACGGCCGGATTCTGCCAGTTGTAGTCTGCAGCGGAGAGGTCACCCACACCGTAGATACCGGGGTGTGTGTGAATGATGCCTTCCGCACCATCGGTGTCGCGCATCATTGGATTTCCGCAGGGCGGGCCGGGGATGTAGTCGCACGACTCGCTGTTGTACTCGGTGCCGGCGTCCCATGCGGGCACGCTGAGACGCTGGGCGGGGCCGTTCTTCCGGGCGAAATGGCTGTCGAGGCCGAAGAACGCGTCGTTTGTCGTGACCAGCATTCCCACCGCGCTGACCAGGTTGAAACGACCATCGCTCTCGAGATCGAAGACAATCGTTTGTCCGGGAAAAAGCGGGCCGTCCCCAACCGCGATGTCAAGTACTTCATCGCTCGATTCCAGGACGGCGACGAGCGCGGAAGCGTCGCCATCCTCGGCCAGCGCTGCGAGCTCGTCTGACGCAGGCCTGCCGGGTCTGAAGAACGGACATCCGCTGAATGGGTGACCACCAGCGGCGGGGCGATAATCTGTCCGGTGACATTGGTGATCTTCACCCTCACCATGTCCTGCGCTACCGCCGGGAAGGCCGTCAAAACCAGAATCGCTACCAGAGCTCCAAGGAAAAGTGTTCGTTTCATACTCGATCTCCTTTCGACATGTTTTTCGGTCGTGACCGATGTCTGAAATCAATATGGAGACCAGTTCTCACGGACTCGTCACGCAAATATCACATTTCTATCCCGAAGGTGGAGGAAGCTGTAGATGGCCTGACAAAGAGATTAAGGCCGCGTCCTCGGTGAATTGTGATAGCCTCCAGCCTCAAAAAGCGCATGTGAAAATGAGGTTGGATAGCCAGATGAGCGATTTTTCGGGTTTTCCAGATTCGAGTCGATTCATGTTGTTCTTCCTCGTCGTGGTATTTCCATCGCCGGGGCCTTCCGTGTTCAGGAGGCGGCATATTCCCGGATTCAATGGATTCGATCGCGATGGGTTTTCCCTTGCCAATGCGTCGTTCCTGGTTTCGGTGGTGGAAATTTCAGGTCAGAATAACGAAGGGCGGATCCGGGAACAGCTGGCTACGGTGGGTTTCGGATCGGCTCGGCTGGTCAAGGATAGGTCCTGCACTGTGTGGTGGCGGAGCACGAGAACTACGTGGTTCTGGCGTTCAGGGGTTCCACGACAATGCAAGACTGGCTGACCGATCTAAAGTTCACACAGTCCAAGACCAAGAAAACGGGGCTGCCCGGGAAGGTCCACCGGGGGTTTTGGCGGGCGCTGGACCAGGGTTGGACGGACATATCAGCGCTGTTGGAGGCAGGCCGACAAGGCCGGCAAGAGCATTTGGATTACCGGGCACAGCCTGGGCGGAGGGCTTGCGCACATCGCGGCGATGCGTGCTGCACAGGAGGGGATTCGGGTCTCAGGGATTTATACCTTCGCGTCTCCCAGGGTCGGCAACCCTTCATTTGTCAATGCCTTTGAAAGGCATACCAGGGGAGATCGTTTCGCGTCGTCAATGCCAACGACCTCGTTCCTCACGTCCCGCCAAGCCCGCCAGGAGAAAAGGTGTTCGGGCACATCGTGTACGCCGTCGGGACAGAGCCAGGAAGTCAAACTCGCGGTGCAACGGCGCATTCATGCTGGTCAAGTACACCCACGCCGGAGAGCTCTACGTCTTCGATGACAGCGAAGCATTCGCCGGCCGCAGGACATATTCGGACCAGGACGACGTCGGCTACTGGCTCAAGGTCGAGGCCGATTACGGGAGCGGATCGTGGTTCACTCTCATCAACGACCAAGGGAAAATTGCCAGAAAGCACTTCCTCAATGCATACGTAAGATCCTTCATAGGCCGCCGGTCTTATGGCGGACCGACAGGTGAAACGTAAATAGGCTATTGGCTGACCGACAGGCTGATGTTTGTCTTGCCTTCCTCGGCGAAGATGGCCACATTGACTGTCCGTTCGCCCTTCAGGTAGACCAGCATCCGGTCGCCGTCCATTTCTGGTCTCCGTCATTTTCGTCCAACCCCCTGAGGACATTGCCTCGCTGTAGGAATCGAACACGGTGGAAATCGGATCATCGGTGGCCAGGCCCAGGACGAAACTTCCGGGTGTCTCCGAGATCATCAGGAATCTCGGCGCCCTCGTAGATGAAGACGTCGTCGGGGAAGGTTTCCGGGATTTCCGCCTTGTCTCCGGCCTTCCATGTGTAGGTGCCGTCTTCATCCTGTGATGTCACTTCCATGCCCTCTTCGGAAAGATCGACCTCGGACCCGTCGCCGAGATTCGCTTCGGCGACCTGTTCCATCACCTGCTCGACGGTCTTTTCCTCGGCCTTTCCGCACGCGACATTCAACACCAGGGCGAGCACGGCCACGAAACACGAAATATTGCGCATTGGAACCTCTTTTCAGATTAGCAATTTTCCGATCATTTTTGAGATCGAATCAGGTTCATGATGCACCTGTTCTGAGCCGAAAATCAAGCCTTTGTGATCAGACCCGCGGTGTATGATGAATTGAAGGGCGACTCGATTCCACTTCCGAGGTGATTCACGTGACATGGCTTCGTAAATTCGTCGCGCTTCTCCTGATTTCCCTTGGTGCGGCTCTGGTATTCCTGCCTTTCCCAGAGAGCATGAGCGGTGAGAAGACCCGGGAGTACGTGCTTCTCGAAATCGAGCCTGCTCCCTATACCGAAGAGTCCGCGAAAGCCGAGTTCGGCGCCTCGTTCATTTCGTTGAACTCCGAGGACATGGATGGCTTATCCCGAGACGCGAGAGATCTTTTTGAGCCTCATGGGCGAATCCGATATGTGGTGCGTACCCTCGGCGGAGTGGCGAACCCTTCTCGCCGATCGGGCGGTGGTGGATCCCGAAGGCCTGGTGTACGCGTTTCGCGATGATCTGCACCAAATATCCAATGTGGAGTTGGAAGAACCCGGACCGGAAGGCGAGTTCGTGTGCTTCGAGGCGACATTGCTCGGCGCATACGACAACCGCGAATACAACCCGATGACCTGGCTCGAAGCCGGGGACCTCGATGACTACCCGGAGTCTGAAGGCGGAGTTGAAGCGGATGGCCGGCGGCCGATCCCCGGTGAGGGGGGGGCAGGCATCGAGCCTGGTCAGTGGCGGCGGTTCCATCGCCGTGAACTCGACGACTTCGAGTACCGGCCGCCGTTTGTCGTCTTCGATCGTCTATTTTTCGGGACGGTGGACACGGAGGTCGTGCCGTGGATTCTGCAAACGCCGTGGCTTCGAAATGCAGCCCGGGTCCTGGGTGTCTTGGCTGTCCTTTGCGGGCTCATCCTGGCGGTCGGGTCGTACCGTACTGCAGGGGCCCGCTCGGGTATCCCCATCTCGTCGGCCTGGTTGACAGTATTCTGCGACGTGATCAGCCTTGTCGGAGCGTTGATAATTGTCCCGATAGCGATCGACACGCTGTGGGTGGGGCCGTTGGGACAGCCCTCCCTGATCGGTCTGACACCGGAATGGCCGTACACCACGCCGATCACCGGCCTTCACTTCGTCTCGGCGACGGTGTTCCCGATCGCGTTACCGTTGCTCACCCTGTGGTTCACGAGTCTGGCTCACCAGCGAATCGAGGTCGATGGAGAGGGCGTGACGTCTGACGGGGCCATCGGATCGAGGACGCTGGCCTGGCAGGATCTCGAGCGCATCCATGTGCGAGAGCAAAAGAACCCGTTCTCTTTTTCAGTCGTCGATTTTCGCAAGCTTCAGACGGTTCTGGATCTCGAGGGGGAAGAAATCTCCATCACCATGAACGAGCCAGTTCTCGCAAACGAAAGCGGCAGATCCTGGACGCGTTGAGGCTGCATGTTCCGGAGTCCAAGAAGGACCTCATTCGGGGAATCGAGGGGGAGTGGTGAGCGCAGAATCCAAGGATCCTCTTGATTCGAGAGCGCCGAGGCGGATAGCGTCGGCGATCGTCATCGCCGGTTTGGCTCTGGGATGGTCATGCCAACCGGGGCCGGCCCCTCCTGACACACCTGTCGAGTTGGTGACCTGGGCGTGGGTGGAGGACCTCGATGCCGTCATGCTGGTGACCGAAATCGAGGAAGCGGACCCGCGAGGCACCATGTCGACTGGAGCTGTCGTGGCTCGATCCCGAGGGCAACGAGTTATTCCGACGCCTCGACAACACCTCCCAGCGAGCCCCCGGGGCCGCCGGAGGCATTCGGCGTATTCAAGCTCGAAGACGGCTCGGTCGAAAGTGCCGGGATCGAAGCTTACATCGAGGTCTCGGTAGCGGGCTTCCATTGCTGACCGACAGCTGCATCGAGAGGCGGGACGGCCTGCTTTCCGTCGGGTGGGTGATCAGGCCTCCGAATTCCCTCAGGGACCGGTCGAGCTTCGCGCACGGGTGGTGCCTAAACGCCGGCGACTCCTCGGTGGGGGCCCGTCGGTACGCTCGAAGCGGTTGATGGAATCGGCGAGTGGCGGGGCGGCTCCACGAGAAGGCCGTTTGAGGGTCAGTTGCCGCGCCCTTCGATCTGATGCTGGAAGAGGGAAATGCGACGGCGGCAATTCGAGGATCGCGGAACTGTGGATGAGGGCGGAGACCCCCGCACCATCAACGAGATTCGAGACGGCGCTCCAGCAGATCGGTAAAGAATCTTCGTTTGAGACGGGTGACGAATCCTGCCTCCTTTCGGATATCCGAACGGTGTACGAGTGGTGGCTCATGAGCCCGGACTGATCCGGCTCGCATCCCCCTCGAAGGGGACCTGGCGCCGGACCGACTCCTCGACCTCGTGATTGCGGTTGGCGCGGGGCACGCCGAACCGGCCCAGGGAGAAAGCGAATACGTGATGCCCGATATCGATAGCTCCGCTGCCGTGGGGAGTGCAGATCCGTGGGTGGTGTCGGCCGCCCTTTTCATGGCGCGAAAACAAAATGTCCAACTCGACGTTGAGTCCCTTTTGAAACGCTGGCAGGGCCCGATGGCATACGAGACCTCTGCACCGAGCAGGCCTCTGTACCTGGCGAGCCGACCCGGTGACGCGCTCGACGGATTTTCTATCTTCCACCCGAGGTGGCGAGACTTAGCAGGCGAACCCCGAAGGCGTTGAAATACAACCCTGGATCTTCCTTTCGTCGGGACAGTGGGACCCGGACCTGACACTGTTCGAACGCAGTAACGGACTGGTGCTGGAGGTACTGGACAGCACCATGGATCCCATCAGTAAGCGGTCGGTGGGTTCCGACGCCACAACCGTGAAGCTCCTGCGACCAGAAATTATTACTCGTTCCGCTATCTCGACGGTCATTCACGGCGAAAGCCGCTTCATCGAGGGGACCGCTGGGACCTTCGTCCGTATGGCGGTGGCCGTCCAAGGCGGTGTTGAGATATGGAAGTCACGACCCTCACCTGGATTGTGGGTGTGGTAGGGGGCCTGATTCATGGGAATCTGATGGCCGCACAGCTCGTTGCAGTCATCAGGCCCCGCGATAGGTGGAAGATCGAGAACGTCTACGGCGGCAATCACACTCTTCGTGTGGGATCGTGACTTGGGATTTTGAAAGAACACACTTTCCTACTGGATCATCTGGGGGATCTTCCCAGTTTTCGGCGTTCTCGAGATGGTCTATTGCGTTATTCGGTTGGTGCGGTAGCAGGCACCTTCAGGGTGTCGCGTTGGACCAGCGGGAGGTGTCGCCAATCTCGAAACCCGGCGGTGAAGAGCAGGGGATCGTCGAAGCGGCCGAGCCAGAGATCGAGGCCGCTGGTTCGTGTCGGTGATGATTCCCAAAACTATAGAGTTCGTCATCCTCGCCGAGCGCGACTCCGATGCCGGTGTCCCAGCCGCCGGCCGGACCGTCCACCGTCGTCCAGGATTCCAGAGTCAGCGTTGAGTCGAATCGGGCGAGCCAGATATTGGTGCCGCCCGAAGGTCTCGGTGTAGGTGCCCGAGTGGTAGAGGTGGCCGTCGTCATCAATCGTCATAAGGTAGGCCACATCCTCGCCGTCGACGGGACCGTTGATGGTCACGGAATCGAGCGGATTCAGGTCGGTGTCGTACTTCGCCATCCAGATGTTGTAGCTCTCGTCGGTTTCGATCATGGTGCCGGTGACGAAGATCGTGTCGTCGCCGTCGAAGACGATGCCGTAGCCCTTGTCCTCGTCGGTGGTCGGTCCGGCGACGATGACCTCGTCGACGAAACTCCAGATCGTCCTCGAATTTGCCGATCCAGATGTCGTAATCGGTCGATGGTCTGAGTCATGGAACCGCTCACGAAAAGGTGGCGGGTGTCGTCGAAGGCCATGAAGCGGGCCTTGTCGGTGTCGCCAGCCGACGGGCCCGTTCCTGGTGATCTCGTCCACCATGTTCGAGGTCGGTGTCGTAGATGGCGAGCCAGATGTTGGCCCCCTCGCCGGTCTCCCGCAACGTGCCCGCGACGTAGAGGTTGCCGCTGACCTGGTCGAAGAGAATGCCGTACGCATCGTCATCGTCCGCCCTCCGGAACCGGCGACAGTCGTGCTGTCGACCAGCTCGAGGTCAGAGTCGAATTTTCCGATCCATGCGTTGTGACCCTCGCCGGCCTCGGTCATATAGCCGACGAGATACAGAATAGCCCGCGCCGTCGAAGGCCATCGACATAACCCTCGTCATCGCCACTTGGCAGCGCCCGTTCACCGTGACGCTGTCCTGCTCGACGAGATCTTCGTTGTAGCGGGCTAGGAAAATGTCCCTGCCCTGGCCCGGGACCGTGATGTACCCGGCGAGGAAAATATTTCCGCTGCTGTCGACCGAGACGCCGCGCGCCTCGTCGCCCAGGTTGTAACCGCCGTCGATGGTGATCGAATTCAAGAGATCAAAGGCATCACCGACCTGTGCTTCGCACACCGGCGGGAACATGCAACCAATGAACACGGCCAGGACTATTCGAGAGACTGTCAAATGACCCCGTCCCGGAACCATGCAAACGCTCTCGTCGCATTCAATAAAGGGATCGTGCCCATGATTCCTACCCCGCAGGAGTTTTCTCAGATATCCCATACATCCTGGGCGCTCGAATAGCGATTGTGTCAACATTGTCGGTCTGTTGCTCAGAGCGTTGTAGACTGAGGTCCGCGACGAGCACCGAGTGGCTCGCGACTGTGACCGATGGAGGGTCCGTTGCGCAATATCACTTTCTTGACCTGTGTCGTGGTGGCGATGTGTGCGGCTTCTGCGGATGCCCAGAGCAAAGAGGAGCAGTGCACTTCGGCGGTCATCCTACCTTCAGGTTCGGTGACCGGTGGCCCGATCTCTGGAAGAACCGAGATACAACATATCTCTCCACAAGGTGGTCTATGTGGACGAGGCGCCATTCGACTACCTCTGCTTGGCCAACGCGGAGAGTCGGGCCGCAGGTCTGCTGGGCGGTCTCAACAGCGGGGTTTCGGCATCATGAACACCGTGGCCTACAACCTGCCCAAAGAAACCGCCGAGATCAAGGATCTCGAGGGGCTCATCATGGCGGATGCCCTTCGCCTTTGCCGGACGGTCGATGATTTCGAAGCCTATGTTGAAGCGAATCTGGGACCTGCTCTCGGAGCCTGGCCAACTTCGGTGTGATGGACGCGACGGACGGGCGGTGCTCTTCGAGATCCACAACAACGGTTTCGAAATCATCGACCCGGCCGATCTTCGCAAAAGCTCCTCGTCAATACGAACTACGCACGGACGGGTGCCAAGGGGAGGGTTCCGGTTACTTGCGTTTCGAACGCGCCAGCGAGCTTTTTGCATCACTGCCTGAAGGGCCAGTCGATTTTCGAGCATCCTCACGCTTTCAGCCGCGATACCGGACACACGCTGGTGGATCAGCCGACCGCCTTCGAGCTCGCGGACGTTCCGGCGACAACGAGCTGTGGATCAATACCCGCGACACCATCAACAAGGCCTATACTTCGGCGGCTGTGGTACTGGTCGGCCGCAAACCGAAGACGATCCGAAATCGGTGGCCACGATGTGGGTCATCCCGGGTGAACCGGTGACCGCCGCTGCGGTCCCTTTGTGGGTAGAGGCCGGCGCCAGCCCGGCTCTTCTGTGGGAGGGTGACGAGGCGCCGATGTGGCGAGAGTGGAAAACGACTGAAAATGTTGGCGCGCCCCTATGAAGAGGGTGGCAAGGGCCACTATATCCAGATGACGGTGCTCAACAACGCTGACGGGACGGGGTTCCTGCCGGGCTTGTTGCGGGTCGAACGGCAGATCATCGCCGATACCAACGCTTTTCTCGAGGCGCCGCATTCGGCCGAATGGTGCCCGGACATTGCAGGAACAGATGGCGGAGCGGGCGTCGAGGCGATGCAGAATGCCGGGCCGCGGTCGCAGAGTCATGGCAACCCACAGTCTCTCAAGGCGGTTCCTCGATAGATCGAGCTGACCGGAAGCGGGCAGGGCCGATCCCATAAGCGGACGGAGAGGAGCGCGGATTGGGTCCCGAATCGATCCCGGGTTCGCTGGCACGTTGGTTGCAACTCGAGTCTCTCGACCAACCCTCGAAATTGGGGGAAGAGCAGGGGGTCTGAATCATGACCCATGTCCTGAACGATCTTCGCTTCGCGCTCCGTCAATTGCTTCGAAAGCCCGCATTCACCATCGCTGCCGTCTTGACCGCGGCTCTGGGTATCGGGATGACGACTGCGATGTTCAGCGTCGTCAACGGCGTGGTGCTTCGTCCCTTGCCTTATGTTGATTCCGAAGAGCTTGTTTATCTGGGTGTCCGTTGCAGCGGTCCATTGCCCTTCTTCGCCACTTCGAAACCGGATTTCATGGATTGGCGCGAGGGGCTCGAGTCGTTGGATCAGGTCGGCGCAATGGTTCCGATTTCCCTGGTCGTCTTGAGAGACGGCGAGGCCAGCCGCGTGAACGCCGCGAGGCTGAGTTCCGATGTCCTTCCGATATTCCGTGTGGTGCCGTTTCTGGGCCGGTTCTTCTCCCGAGGAGTTCAGGCGGTGGCGGTTCGGTGGCGATATTGAGCTACGACTTGTGGCGGGAATGGGGTGCCGATCCCGAGATTGTCGGGCGGAGAATCTCGACAACCGGAGAGGATGACTTCGTCGTTGTCGGGGTTCTGCCGGAGGGGTTCGAGGCCCCGGCCGCTACTCATGGAGCCGCCCGGAGTGTGGTTGCCCCTGCCTGTCGACTCCGAGGCCTACGCCTCGAGCCGAACCAGCAGGGCGTTGCGAGTCATCGGCCGTCTCGCTCCAGGCGTCACAGTGGAGCAGGCTCGTCGCGAAGCCGAGACTCTTGCGGTAGCGCTGGCTTCGGAAAACCCCGATGCCTACAGGAAGACCGAGACCGGCCATCTGACCATCGGTGTTGCGTCGCTCCAGGAACAGACCGTGGGAAAGACCGGAGACGTCGTGTTGATCCTGCTCGGTGCGACTGGATTTCTCCTGCTGATAGCGTGCGCCAACATCGCCAAGCTGCTGATTGCCAAGGCCGGAAGCCGCGAGCATGAGATCGCGCTCCGATCGGCTCTCGGAGCGGGACGAAGCAGGATGCTCGCCCAGTTGCTCACCGAGAGCTCTGCTCGGTGTGCTCGGCGGGGTTCTGGGAGTCGTCATGGCCTGGACACTGGTCAAGGCGTTTCAGATCCTCGGGGCCGCCGAATTGCCCCGACTGGCCGAGTGGTGGTCGATAACAGGGGCTCTGGTTTGCGTTCGCTGTGTCGTTGATCACCGGAATTCTCTTCGGGCTGGCGCCGGCCATCATCAGTTCGAGAGTGGCGCCGGCAACCTCTCTCAAGGAGGGGGCAGGAATTCCAGCGCGGGGCTCGGCAAGAGCCGGATGCGGCGGACGTTGATCGTCGTCGAAACCGCCCTCGCCGTGATCCTGTTGTCGGGCGCGGGGCTGTTGGCGACGAGTTATCTGAACCTGCAACAGGTGGATCCCGGTTTCGAAGCCGGCGACCTCAGGCGGTGGAGGTCGGGGTGTCCGATGGCCCTTCCGTCGCCTGAAAACGCGGGCGGGCTACTTCGAGGAACTGCTGCGCGAAGTCGAGGCGGTGCCCGGCGTGGAATCGGCAAGCTTCGTCTCACGCTGCCGGTCAACGGATACACCGTGTGGTCTCCCGGGGTTTTCCGCGAATGCCGACGACGAGGGCACCGATCGAAGGCTCGATGGACGGCCTGGTCGCCGGCCCCGGATATTTCGAAACCATGGGAATTCGGGTCATCTCCGGGCGGGGTTTCACAGCGTGGGACGACGATGCGGCGAGAAGGTCGCGGTGGTCAGCGAGACCGCCGCCGATCGGTTGTGGCCGGACAGGATCCGTCGGTAAGAGGATCATCGATCGGCGAGCCCGGACAGTCCTCCGGTGACCGTCGTCGGGGTCGTGGCGGATGTTCATAGCGATCGGGCCTTGCCACGGATCCGCGGGGCGAGATCTATTTGCCGCACAGTCAGAATCCCTGGCCGCCGCACATGTAGTCGTGGTGCGGAGCGGGCGGGGGGCGGATCTGGGAGTGCCCCTTCCGGGCAATCATGGGGCGGTTGAACTCGAGATTCCGTTTGAAGGATTTGTTCCTTGAGCGACCGGTGTCCAACTCGGTCAATCGTCCGAGGTTCAATGCCCTTCTGTGGGCCTTGTTTGCGGGGACCGCGCTGCTGCTCGCCGCCGTTGGCGTCTCCGCGACCTTGCTCAACTCGGTCACCCAGCGGACGCGAGAGATCGGGCTCCGAGTCGCGCTCGGCGCCACGCTCCTCAGGTGCTCCGGATGGTGATTCGTGAGGGCCTGGTACTCACCGGGTTCGGCATCACGATCGGCCTGGCCGCAACGCTGGCCTTGTCGCGCATCCTGGCGAGCTTCCTTTTCGGCGTCTCGGCAACCGATCCGGTGATTCTCGCTGGAGTCTGCATGGTGCTCGGCGCCGTGGCCGCTATCGCCTGTTATCTGCCCGCCCGCCAAGCGATGAAACAGATCCCGTTTACGCCTTCGGGCCGAGTGAAATTCGGCTAGGTCGTTCAGGTTACTGTCCTACAAGGCTGCTCATGATGCGCCTGGTGTAGGATAGGCACGTTGGGCTCGCGGAAGATCGAGCAGCCGACGAGGACGCAGTGCGTCGCCGTCTGTGGCTATGCGTCGAGAGCCCGATGTGGTCCGACGTCTGGATTTCACAAGGGAGTGCGCGATGGCTCGATTGACGAAAATTTTCGGTTGCGGATTGATCGTATTTGCGCTCGCCGCGGGATCCCTACCCGTCGACGCGGCGAAACCTGTTCCACGGATGACCGTGGGCGGCCGGTCTACCGCTCAGACGCAATGTTCGTGAAGCTCAAATCGGAGGCTGCCGGCGCGGCTGCCAAAGCGCTGCCGCACGGTTTGGAACTCGTGAGCTCGATGCGATCGGCCGGGACATCGGCGTGCAGCGGGTGGAGCGCGTGTTCCCCTCACGGTCGCTCAAGAAGCGTACCGGTTTGCCCGATCTGTCACGGATATATCGCGTTTCGGTGCCCGACGGCACCGACGTGCGGCGGGCTGCCGCGCGTTTCAACGAAAGTCCCGACGTGGAGTACGCCGAGCCGATCCCGATGTACTACGCCGACGAATCGCCCGATGACCAACACTATTCCGTGCAGTCATTTCTACCTCAGATCATGGCCGAGGCGGCTTGGGATGTGCATAAGGGCGAGGATGGGCCCGAGATTATCGTCGGCATCGCCGACTCGGGTGTGGACTGGCGGCACGAGGACCTGGTTGACAATATCTACCAGAATCTCGGTGAAGATGCGGACGGTGACGGCTAGCGTGATCGAAGCAGCCGGGAATACCTGGGTTTTCGACCCTGACGACGTCAACGGAATCGATGACGACGGCAACGGCTATGCCGACGATTTCGTCGGCTGGAACTTCTGGAACTATAGCCAGGGGGACAGGACAACGACCCGGCTCAATCCCAGTGGGCACGGGACCCACGTGGCGGGGCTCGCTGGTGCGACGGACGAACAATGATCTCGCGAGTGGCGAGCATCTCGTGGAATGTCCCCACCCACGGCGACCTCGGCGTCCAACAGCGAGTCGGACGGGGTGATCGACCAGTGGCATCTCGGCGTGCGTCGCCTATCTGGCGGAGAACGGGGCCGATGTCATCAACATGAGTTGGGTGCGGCTCCCGGCACGTCGCAGGTGCACAGGGATGTGATGGACTACGCGAACGGGCTCGGCAGCATCCTGGTTGCTGCGGCGGGCAACGATAGTACGTCGGCAATCCACTATCCGAGTGGCGCACCCGGGGTTATCAGCGTTGCCGCCGTTGGTTCAACCGACCGCAAGACCTCGTACTCGAACTACGGGCTCAGCGTCGATATTGCATCCCCGGGGGGGTCGGGAATCAACGGGTTGATGAGCACGATACCGTCCGGAGGATATGCGAGAGAATCCGGGAACCTCGATGGCATCACCGGTGACCGCAGGCGCGTTCGCCCTCGTGAAATCGTACCACCCGGGGTGGTCGAGCTAGCGGGAATTGTCGCCCAGATCCTCGGTACTGCCGATCCGATCGATGACGTGAATCAGGCCTATGTCGGACAGCTGGGCCACGGTCGCGTCAACGCCTACGAAGCGCTGGTCGGTGTTCCTTCGACCGCGGAGCCTGGAGCTCCGTCTGGAACTCTGGGTGTCTCGATCACCGATGAAGGCGGTGACGGTGGCATCGAGGCTGGTGAGAGTGCGGAACTGGCGATCTCTCTGCAGAATTACAATCACCTCGCAGGGAGCAAGAATCTCACGCTGACCCTCCACTCCAACGACAAAGTCATCAAGATCGACGACGCGACGATAACCATCAGCATCGGCGCGGACTCGATCGAAGAGGTCGAAGAGACGTTTTCCGTCAGCGTCGCCTCGAATGCCCGTCGGGTGTGTATCAGCTCAGTTTGATGGCGAGTGCCACCGATGCGAACGTCTCGCCGGTCAGCGACTCGTTCTTCCAACGATTATCGTGGCCAACGGCGGCGTCCTGGTGTGGGAGGGCGCGGCAGGGTTGACCTTCAGCGGCCGCTATCTGGCCGACGAGCTCGAAGACCGAGGCGACGAGGTGACCTACGCGGTCGGCGATTTCCCCTCCAGCCTGATCGGCTTCGACGGGGTGTTTCTCTCCTTCGGAACGCGAGCCTCGACTTTCTCGATTACGACTACATTTCCGCCAGCCTCGACGAAGTCTGGAGCGGGGGAGGCGACTGATCGCTATTTGAGAGCCGGCGGGCGCTTGTATCTGGAAGGCAGCGACACTCTGGGATATGATATTTATGCATTCTTCACCGAAGAGGCGAGTGAAATCCTGTTGCCTCTCTTCGGTATCGAATCGGCGGTGGATGGCGACGAAGAACATGAATTCGCGGGGCTCGACGAAAACGGAGCGCTCACCGAAGGTATGCAGTTCGCCGAAACCACACAGAATCCCGCAGGGGGGATTGATATTTACACGCCTGGGATGGTGTGGCCGCCTTCAACGAGTTGGGCGTCGGGGTGGTCGCGGTCCAGCACGCGGGAAGCTACGATCAGCGGGCATTCAGTTTCCCACAGATCGCCGATCTCGTGGACGGCTCGACCACGAAAGCGGAACTGGTGGACGAGATCCTCGAGTTTCTCAGCATCGGTTCTGATGTCCGCCCGCCGCTGAGGATGCGCAGGACCGGGCCACGCATCTCTCGGGTCCGGTGTCGGCGAAGACAATACGATAGCGACTCGAGAGAATCCGCGCGATGCACTGAATCGCGGTGTCTCTTCGGAGGCGGCGCAGAAGCCGCTTGTCGCGGCTCGGTGTCGGGTATTCTTGCTGCCAGGGAGGCCTGTTTGAAGACCGAAGAGGCCGTTCGGCGTGATCTGACAGCACTGATTCGGCCGCTCGAGGTCGTCAGGGGTTACCGAAAATCCCAGGTGCGCGGTGACGTCATTGCCGGCCTGACCGTCGCGGTGGTTGCGATCCCGCAATGCATCGCCTACGCATCGATTGCCGGCCTGCCTCCTTCCTACGGTCTCTACTCGGCGGTCGTCGCCTCGATCGTCGGCGCTCTGTGGGGCTCTTCGCGCTATCTCTCGACCGGACCGACGAATGCGATCTCGATTCTCGTTCTTTCGATCCTGACGCCACTCGCGGCCGTCGGTGCTCCGGAGTACCTTGTGGCGGCCAGCGCCATGGCGGTGATGGTCGGCGTCTTCTGCATCATCTTCGCGTTTGCCGGGCTCGGAATGCTGGTCAACTTCGCGTCGCGGGCGGTCCTGCTGGGCTTCACCGCCGGCGCGGGCGTGCTGATCGCAGCGGGCCAGCTCAAGAATCTCCTGCGCCTCGATGTTCCTCGAAGCTCGCACCTCCCGAGCGCACTCGCCAACGTGATCTCTGCACTCGACCAGACCCACCTGCCGAGCCTGGCCCTGGGTGTCGGTACGATTGTCGCAATCCTCGTGTTCGCGAGGTTCTCGAAGCGGTTGCCAGGGGGCCTCTTTGGTCTGGTCAGCGCCGGGACGGTCGTCGCGGTGGTGGGCGTCGAACGGCTCGGGGTTGCGGTCATCGGGGAGGTGCCGCGGTCCATCCCTCAGATGACGGGGTTTTCATTCAGCTGGATGATCGAACGTGATCTCGTCGGGGCCCTCGTGACCGGTTCGCTGGCGGTGGCTGCGCTGGGCCTGGTCGAGGCCGTGTCGATCGCCCGCGAGATCTCGCGTCAGAGCGGTGAGCGTCTGGACGTCAACCAGGAACTCGTGGGGCAGGGCGTCGCGAATATCGCAGCCGGGCTCTTCAGCGGTTACGCCTGCTCCGGGTCGTTCACCCGGTCGGCGGTCAACTACCAGTCCGGCGCGCGGAGCCAGATGTCGAGTGTTTTCGGCGGCGTCTTCATCCTTGCCGGCGTGCTCGCGTTCGGTCCACTCGCCGCATTCCTTCCCAAGGCCGGGTTGGCCGGGTTGATCATGGTCATCGCCTACCGGATGATTGACTGGCACGGCGTGAAAAGGGTGATCCGGACATCCCGATCCGAAACCGGAATCATGCTCTCCACGTTCGGCGCGACGCTGGTGCTGCCGCTCGAGTTTGCCGTTCTCGCCGGCGTCATCCTGTCGCTCGCGATTTACATCTACCAGTCGAGCCTGCCGACGGTCCACACCGTTGTGCCGAGCCCGAACTTCCGCCACTTCATCGAAAAAGACCAGGCACCAGCCTGCCCGCAGCTCGGTGTGATCAATATCCGCGGCGCGCTCTTTTTCGGTGCCGCCAGCCACGTCGAGGACGAATTGCTCCACAACTACGAGGCGAACCCCGGGCAGAACAGGCTGCTCTTGCGAATGCACGGCGTTCATCAGAGTGACCTCTCCGGCATCGACGTCCTCGAAGGGATTCTCCGGCTGTACCGGGATGCGGGCGGAGATGTCTATCTGGTCCAGGTGCGCCCGGATGTCCGCGAATTGATGCGGGTTTCGGGTTTTGAGGAACTCATCGGCGAGGCCAACTTCCTCGAGCAGGAGGAGGCGATCGAGTGGCTCTTCGAGAATGCGATCGACCCGGCGGTCTGCATCTACGAGTGCGAGCACCGGGTTTTCGCCGAATGCCAACCGCTCGAAAAACACCTCTACGATATCCGTCTACCGGCTTTCCCGGTCAGGTTCCGCTATCCCGAGCGGCAACTCAATGTCCCGGACTTCGAGGACAATCTTCGCCGGCACGGGAAGACGCTATCCTCGTTGATGTGCGCGAAGACGAGGAATTCAGCGTGGTCATGTCCCCGGGGCCGAGGCGCACCCCTGCGTCATATCATCGAGGATGCCGAGAGACTCCCGCGAGAGCGCCCGATTTCCTGGTCTGCCGCTCCGGACGCCGGTCGACGCGTGCGATGCACTGGCTGATCGGCCTCGGGTTCGAAGACGTCACAACCTCAAGGGCGGTATCCTCAGCTGGAAGGCGCTCGGCCGGCCGGTCGAGGTCGACTGAGTTCCGCTCGAGCTTCGATTTCGGATTTCGGATTTCGGAATTTCACCCACCCACCCACCCGCGGCAGAACCACAGAGTCACAGAGGACACACAGGAACAAGAGCCACCCACCCACGCCGCAAGCACGAAGAACAAAGACCCGAAGGCCGCCCTCCCACCCAGCCGATGCTCGATACTGGATGCTGGATCCGCCCAACCGTCCTGAAAATGGGGGTGGCAACCACGCGGCGCTAGCAGAACAGCGCGCTCGGCGGAGGCGCCATCTTTGCATTGTCCGAAGCGTCGCACACCGGGTCGGGCCCTTGGTCGGTCAATGCTAAAGGTGGCTCCTTTGCGGGAAGCGCATTGGCAGAAGCGCGCCTTTCACGCTGGACCGCCGTGCGAAACCACGTTGCGTTGGGCGAGATCTAGAACGGCCAGACCATCGGCGCGAGGGCAGTTGCGACCACGAGGATGAGCAGGCTGAGCGGGAGGCCGACGCGCGCGAAATCGGAAAATTTGTAACCGCCCGGTCCATACACCATGAGGTTGGTCTGGTAGCCGATCGGGGTCAGGAAGCTGGCTGAAGCGATCAGGGCGACGACCATGGCGAAAGGCCGTGGATCGACCCCGAGATTGACGGCTGTGGCCACCGCGAGCGGGAACATGAGCGCGGCGGCGGCGGTGTTGGTGACGATCTCGGTAAAGAGCATCGTCAAGACCGCAATCCCGGCGAGCACCGCATAGGGGCCCCAGCCGCCGAGGGTGCCCACGGCGGTATCGGCGATGGCGTGGACAGCGCCGGAATTCAGCAGGGCCTGGCCGAGGGCGATGGCGCCCGCAATCGCAAAGAGGGTCTGAAGTTCGAGCGATGCGCGCGCTTCAGCGACCGAGATACAGCCACCGGCGATCATCGCGCCCGCCACCAGAAATGCTGTGAGGACGGTCGGAATGAGTTGGGTCGTCAGCAGCAGCACCAGAATGCCGAGCAATGCCAACGACAACACGGCACGGTCATGGCGCGGTGGTTGGGAGTCGGTGACCCGCTGACGAGAAAGAAGTCGGGGTTGTTGCGGTGGGCCTCGGCGAAGTGCGGGCCGGTCTGGAGGAGAAGTGTGTCGCCGGACTGCAGGACGATGTTCCCGAGGCGCCGCGCGAGGCGGGCACCGCCGCGATGGACTGCGACCACCGCCGCGTTGTAGTGGGCCCGGAAGTTGGAGTCGCTGATGCTCTGCCCGATGAGCGGCGAGGTCGGAGAGACGACCGCTTCCGACAGCATTCTTCGCGCAGCTCTGAGAGTTCGTGCTCATAGTCCGGGTCGGCCACCGGGGTCAGGCCCTGTTTCTTCTCGAGTTCGACCATGGTGCTCAGGACGCCGGTGAAGGTGAGGACGTCGTCGGCTTCGATGACGTGGTCCGGCTGAACCGGCGCGATGATTTCGCCGTCGCGGATGATCTCGGCCAGAAAGAGGCCGTGGAGGTGGCGCAGGCCCGCTTCCTCCACGTGCTGGCCGATCATTCGACAATCCGGACCGACCTTCATCTCGGCCAGGTACTCCCTCGGCGATGCCCCGATCTCTTCGAGCATGTCGATGCGTTGGGGAAGGAGGCGGCCGGAAAATGCGAGCAGGTAGACGATTCCGAGGATCGCGCAAGGGATTCCGACGGCACCGATTTCAAATAGCCCCATGGGGCGCAGTGACTGCGAGAGTGCGGGATTGGATGAGGCCGCCTTGGCCATCATGCCCTGCACCACGAGGTTGGTGCTGGTGCCGATGAGGGTCGTCATTCCGCCGAGGATCGACATATAGGACAGCGGGATGAGCAGGCGAGAAGGGGACACCCTGTGCTTGGCACACCACCCGGACAGCATCGGAATGAACATCGCCACCACCGGGGTGTTGTTGAGAAAGGCGGAGAGCAGGGGCACCGCCATGCCGAGGCGGCGCATGACCCCGGGCAGGGACTTCACCTTGCCGAGGAATGCTCGTCCCACGAGGTCCAGCGCACCGGTCTCACGGACCCCGGCCGCGACCACGAACAGGGCGGCGATAGTCAGCATCCCGGTGTTGGTGAATCCGACGAACATCTCCGGAATGGAGAGGATTCCCGCCAGTCCGCACGCCACCACAGCGCCCCAGATGAGGGCGTCGGCAGCCAGGTTTCGCGCCAGTCCGATGATGACGAGAGCGGTGACAACAAGCGCGAACCAGGCGGTCCAGGTCACGATCCCCCTCCGATCGCCCGCGCGGCCAGCCGACCGGTGAGCACGCAGCTCCCGAGGAAGGTCCCTTCGAGCGAGCCCTTGCCGTGGATGCCCCCGCCTCCGAAGCCGGCGGTTTCTCCGATCGCGTAGAGGCCCGGGATGGCCTCGCCGGAGTGTCGAGAACGCGGCTCGAGAGGTCGGTCTGAATACCGCCGAGGCTCTTACGGCTGAGGATGAACTCGCGAATGGCGATCAGCGGCCTCGCCTTGAGGTCGTCGATCCGCTGAAAAGCGCAGGTGCGCAGGCGGTCGGCCTTGTAGTGGCGTGAGGCGGCGATCCGGCGCAGCTGGTCGTCGTTGAAGAGCGCTCGGTCCGCGCGCGATCTGGTCGTCGTAGGCGGCGATATCGGCCGCCATCCGATCGCGGTCGATGGTGACCCCGTCAAGCGACAGGGCGTCCATCTTGTCCATCAGCTCGGTCAAGCGTGTCGGCGACCACGAAGTCTTCGCTGTCGTCGATCAGGCGGTTGGCCAGCTCCTTGTTTCCGAACACAACCTGTTTGACGATTTCGAGCTTGCGTTTGTGGCGGAAGGCGGTCATGTAGTCGCAGCCGGAGACCGCGAGCTCCTTGATGGCGATCTTCCAGTTCAGGACCTGCCAGGAGTACTGCTCGGGGGTGCGACAGATCTGCTCCACCAGCCAGCGGGTGTCGCTGTAGCCCATCAGCGGGACCGGTCCGAAGCGCCGGCCGCGGGCGTCGAGCCACAGGGCCGAACGGGGCGGCACCAGACTGATGCCGTCGTTCGGCGAGTCGCGTGCGTTGTCGAGTGGACCCCGGCCGCGTAGTGCCACTGCTTGTCGAGGTGGGTGAGGGCGGCCCCGTGGCTTGCGGCCTCGTCGTGCAGCAGCCCGTCGGCGAACCGGTGGGAGCCGTTGAGCAGGGTCGCGGGCGGGCTGCCCCAGGGCGCGTACCAGTTGGCTTTCACCTTGCTGAGATCGCCACCGCAGATGCCCCCGGAGGCGAGCACGACGGCATCGGCGCGGGCTTCGAACTCGCCGTCCCGTCCTCGAGAGCACCTGCGCAACCGACCACGCGCCCCGCCTCGGCCAGGAGGCGTTCGACCCGATGGCCGAAGGCGATCTCGAGCTTGTCGCGGTTGGGATGGCTTTCGAGAGCGGCGACCACGGCCTCGATGATGCCGAATCCGGTGCCCCAGGCGATGTGCCAACGGGGGACCGAGTTGCCGGGCCGGAAGAGACCGCGCTCGGCCCAGTTGACCAGCGGGAGGAACTGGACGCCGCGTCGGTGAGCCAATCGAAAATCAACTCCGTCGAGCGCTCGACATAGGTCCGGGCCCAGCGTCGCGGCCAGTCGTCGCTGTCACCGAAATCGGCGAAGCTCGCCAATCCGACCACGCCAGTTCCGGCGTGTCCTGGAGGCCGAGCTTTCGCTGGTGGGGGGTGTCGACGAACATCACTCCGCCGAAGGACCGCTTGGCGAGCCCGCCGAGCCTGTCCTCGGAGTCGCGGTCGAGGATCAGGACGCGCAGGCCCTGATCGAGGAGCTCGTGGGCTGTCGCGAGCCCGGCCAGTCCTCCTCCGGCGATGACGACATCGGCCCGGTATTCATGGGTCACAGTGCCTCCATCGCAATTGCGCTGGAACATCCCTACCAACGGCATCTGGCGGTGTCAATACCGAGTGTCCAACGATTGACGTTTAAACGTTGAACGGCGGATCGTTGGGTTCTTCCGGAATTGCATGGGGTGTGTGGGTCAGATTTTGGATTTCAGATTTGGAATTTGGATTTCCTCCCACCCCGGAGCAACCGCAGATTACGCGGATTGACGCAGATCTTCGTCGACGCGCAACGTGCAGGCGGGACGCCCGCACCACAAACCCGGACCGGTGACAATCTCACGCTTTCCCGGACGAGCCGTACGTTGGAGGTTTCGACGGTTTACCGGGGAACGCCGTCCTCCCACAATTGACGAAGCACCCGCTGGTGCTGCTCCGCGAGGTCGGTCACCGAGGGATCGAATTGGTCGGCGACGAACGCGAAGGAGCGGTCGGAGAACCTGAGACTCGGCCCCGCCGGGCGGTACGTGTTCCGAAGATCTTCAATCAACTCGTGATGGGTGACGCTTCGAGGCCGGGGCTGAAGCAGGTGATGCGGTCCGCAGGATGAGTGACTCGGTAAGGTTCGTCGGCCGGGGTCTGCGCGATTGCAGGGAGCGCCAACGCAATGATGATCAGGGTTATCGGGAATTTCGCCATGGATCCCGCGACTCTAACAGGATTTTCGGCCTGACCTTTCTCGATTTCTGAGGTATTCATACGCTCCCGACTGAGGGCAGGTTGCGAGACGGTCATGGGCTTTGCACGGTTGTTCAGATGGCAACGCAGGGAATATTTCAGACTGATAAACTGCCGGAAGAAATGATCGCGAGCCTCCTCGCCGCGGCGATCCTGATGCCTGGCGCTTCACCAGACACGTGTAATCTCGCCTGTGAACGGCAGAATGCCGCGCGGCTGCTCGACCGCGGTGAGACACGGGCGGCCGTAGAACGCCTGAAAGAGGCGCGTGAGCGGTTTCCCGAAGACCGGCACTGATCCTGCTCCTGGCGCGGTCCTACCTCCTCGAAAACAACCTTTTCTGGGCCGAGCGCACGCTGCGCGACGGCGTTGCCGCGATGGCCGGATGACGCGGAGCTGCGCGCTTGGCTCGCTGCAGTTCACCTGCGTCAGGGCGACCCCGACCTGTTGGCGATGACCTGCCGCCGCGATCGAAGCCCGCCGAGGACCACAGCTGCGCCGCTGGGATCTGCTCGCCGCCTCGCAGGCGCGGCTCGCGAGCGACCGATCGGGGCCGAGGCCCTTGCGCCAGGTCGATCGCAGCGAACCGTCTCTTCCCGAGGACCGTGCGCTGTGGGCCTTCCTGCACGCGAGCAGCCGACCCGTGGTGGAGCGAGTCGATCACCGGCTCCCTGGATATCGGGCTTGGGTCGGACCTCCAACGCGCTGGCCGGGTCGCCGACCGATCCCGGTGCGTCCGGCGAGGCCAGCGAGACTGGGGCTTATCGATCTGCGCGGCCGCCTGGTCCCGCCGGTGGGCCGTCGATCCGCCCGGCAGTCGATCTGGTGGTCAACGGCCAGGGCTCCTGGAACGAAATCTACCGCGATCTGAGCACGCTGCTGACCGCGATTCGCGTGCGGCGCAGTTGTTGCGCAAGGGCGGCGCCGGCTCGGCTTCGGCTACCGTGCCGAGGCCCTGTTCCTCAACCAGGATCCGGCTCTCTACTCCGAGGCCCATCGAGCCGAGCTCGAAGTCGAGTGGGCGAAGGGAGCGGTCGTCTTCGCCGGCGGCGGCCACCGCGACTACCGCGACGAGAAGCGCACCCGATGGGAGGGCGATCTCGGCCTCGGCGGTCCCTCGGCGAGCTCGGAAGGACGTCCGGTTGTGGCCGGCGCCACCCTGCGCCTTGCCGATGCGGAGTCGCCGGCCTACGACCAGCTCGGGAATCTCGGCGGCCCTGTCGGCTCGTGTGCCCTTGACCGCGAGATCGGCTCTGCAGGTTGCCGTGTCGACGCGGTCTGGGACGACTACCTCAACTCCGGTGGCGAGGAAGGGCTGCTCGTCTTCGGCACCGAGGAGAAACGCCGCGACCTGCTGGGGCGAATCGGCATCACGCTCTGGGACCACCGCCCTGGAAGAGGCCTGCGGCCCCGCTTCGAGCTGCGTTACACGCAGCGGGCATCCACCGCCGACGCGGCGCCCGGTTTCGACTTCAGCTATTCAGCGAGTGGCGGGCCGTGACGTGGCTCCGCTGGAGCTTCGCCGCCGACCCATGGGCGCCGAGGACGCGCCGACGACGCCGATCACGTGCCCCTCGAGTGGGGCCTCGAGAGCGAGCGGCGGCATGGAGGAGGAACGAATTCTCGACCTGCTGCGGCGCGACGAGGAGCTGCGCCGCGGCTCGAGTTGCGGGATCAGTGATGAGTATCGGGCGCGAAGCCCGATGCCCGGCGCAACGAGGCTGCAATCCGTCCGAGCAGATCCTGTGCGGAGGCTGGCTGTCGTCGTCGCTGTCGGCGCAGTGATCGCGCTTGTCGTCAACGCCGTTGCGGCCGGACGGCCTGCCCCTGGTCGCCCGCACGCCGTATCAGACCCTGGTGCCGTGCCCGGAGCCCGGCGGGCCCGTGGAGGCCCTCGACGGCGGCGAGTCCGGAGATCCTCTCGCCGCGGTCGTTCCTCGTCGATGCCCGCCCGCGAGACGAGTTCGACGAGCGCCACCTTCCGCGAGCGGTGAACGTCCCCTACGACTGGCTGGACCCGGTCCCCGAGGACGTTCTCGAGGAGCTGGCGCGGTCCATCGCCGCCAGCGGCGCGACCCGGGTGGTGGTCTACGGCGACGGCGGGCGAGCCGGACAGCGGCGAGCACCTCGGCAAGGAGATCTCCGGGCGCGGCATCAAGAACGTCTTCTTTATTCGCGGCGGCGCGCCGGCGTGCTCGTCGAGGAGGAGCGGTGACTGCGGGACGGATCGCCGCCTGGCTCGCCGTGCCGGCACGCTGGTACCTGGGCGGGCTGTTCGTCTGCGCCTGCCTGCACAAGATCGCCGAACCGGCCTCCTTCGCGCTCGACATCGCGACCTACGACATCCTTGCCGCTTGCCGCCGTCAATCTGGTGGCGATCGTGTTGCCCTGGATCGAGCTGTGCGCCGGCGCCATGCTGATCGTCGGCTGGCGGGTTCGCGCGGCGTCGTTGCTGATCGCGGCCATGATGCTGGTCTTCCTGGTGGCCCTCGTGCATCGCGCTGGCGCGCGGCCTGGACATGTCCTGCGGGTGCTTCGCGGCCCAGGGCGCTGGAAGAGGACCCGATCTCAGCCTCACGATCCTGCGCGACCTCGTCTGGCTGGGGCTCGCCCTGTTCGTCTTCGTCGTTCGATCGGGGCCTCGTGGGACTCGACCGGTGGCTCGCGAGGAGATCTTCATGACCCGTGTTGCAGCCTGCTGATTCTCGTGCTGTTGTCGTCGGACCCGGCGGCCGCTCAGACCCCGACCTGCGAGGCCCTCGACACAGACCCAGCGCCGACGGCGGAGGAGCTTCTGGCCAGCGAGTACCTCTACGACTGCTGCGACGACACCATCAGCCGCTGCCTCGAGGCGCAGCCGACGTGCCGTCTCGCGCGTGCGGATCGCCGACGACATCTGCCGCCGCGTGGCTGCCGGCGCAGGACGAAGACGAGGATCCGGCGAGCCTTGTCGCGCCGCGCGCGGAGCATGATGGGCGGTGGGGCGCCGGCCGAGATCGACCTTTCGACACGCGCCGGTTTTCGGCTCCGGCGGACGCCCCGGTGACGGTGGTGATCTACGCCTGCGCGCGTTGCCCGTACTGCAGCAAGCTCGATCCCGGCCTTGTACGAGGCGGTTGGCGAGTGGGGCGCTCGAAGGATCGAGGCGCGGCTCGCCTTTCGCATCTTTCCCATCCGCGGCCACGAGGGCTCCACCGAAGGCCGGTCTCGGCTTCGCCGCCGCCGCCGCGATGGACGGCTTCTGGCCGTTCATGCTGCACGCCTACCGCGACTTCGACGGGTACTCGCCGAAA
The DNA here is from genome assembly GCA_963769215.1 of Candidatus Sulfomarinibacteraceae bacterium. GTDB lineage: Bacteria > Acidobacteriota > Thermoanaerobaculia > Thermoanaerobaculales > Sulfomarinibacteraceae > Sulfomarinibacter. The sequence continues at coordinate 26,254 of CAVYKX010000012.1, forward strand.
CAACAGTTGCGATGGGCTGCGGCGGCCGGTCTCGACCAGGGGAACTTCACCGCACTGCTGTCCGACCCGGCCACCCGCGAGACCGTGGTCGAGAGCAAGAAGGAGGGCCTCGTCAACGGGGTCGAGGAGACGCCGACCCTGTTCATCAATGGTCGCCGATGGGTGGGGGATCTGGAGCTTCGACGCTCATGGACGCCATCGAAGAGGAGGCGGAACGGATGAGGGGGCTTCTGTGCGCCGATCAATAGAAATCGGAATTTTCGTCCTGATTCTGGGTGCCACGGCTGCCGTGGCGGGTGACCGCCTCGCCGTGTTTGAGTTTTTCGGGCGCACGACGTGCGGCAATTGCGGTGCCGCCGCCGAAACGGTAGTCGAATTGCAGCATGAGCTGGCCGGTCAGGCGGTCCTGCTCGAATATGACTACGACGAGTTCCTCGAAGGGCGCCAGGACCGTTTCTGGGCGACCGGAGTGTCTGCGGACTATCTCCCGCTGATGATGGTGGGCAGCGGATTTCGGACGAGCCACGGAGTGGTGGATTTCGATACGGTCTATCGCGGGATGATTGATGCGGAGTTAGCGCGGCCGCCTCGCGCCGAGATCTCTGCTTTTTGGCAGCGTGTCGGAAGTAACCTACGCGTTTATGTCGAGGTTGAAAACATAGAACAGGAGTACCTGGAGGTCGACCGGGAGGCATCGGTGTGGGTGATCGCCTACGAGAGCCCGCCGAGCGGACCCAGCCATACTGAGAATTATGTGGAATCGACGGCCCAATGGTCGCTTCCGTACGATTTGGGACCGAGAGAATCGATCACTGCGACCATCAGCACGCCCTCGATGACCGATGTGCAGTGGAATCGAATGCACGCCGTGGTGCTCGTCGAAGACCGGCCTGGGTGCGGTTGCGAGGAGTACGACATGCTGCAGGCGACCGAAGCCCTGCAGGCGAGCCTGACGGCCGCACCGGACTTGGTTGTTCTCGGCAGAGCTGCATCCAGCGAAGAGATCGAACTCACGGGTCCCCACGTATTGTCATGGACGGCCACCCCTGACGTTCCCTGGTTGGAAGTGACGCCGAGTTCCGGAACCCGGCCGACCACCGCTACGGTCACGGTGCGCGACGAATTACGGCCGCAGTCGGAGACCGAAGGGACCGTGTCCTTTGCCGCGACCGGCGACGGGATGGACTTCTCGACGACGGTGAGTGTTCAGGTTGGCAGCAAGTTCCGCCGAGCGGGTCGTCGGATGAGTCCGGTCCAAACGAAGGGATCGTCGCGCTCCCAGTTCCCTCGGTAAACGACACCGTCCTGCCTCGGGCGTGAACCGGATCGACCGACAAACCACAGAGGCACAGATCCGCCCGACAATTCCGAATTCTGGAATGCTCGATGCAGGATCCGCCCACCCACCCCGATTGTGCCACAGATGACCCAGATGACCCAGATCCACTCACGTCGCAACTTTGAAGCCGCAAAGAACGGCGAAGCCTGGCCCGATGGCGCACGCCCGTCCGGCAAAACGAGAGACGATCAGAAGATCGCCAGCCGCTGGTGAGAAGTCAATTCGTTCCGAACACGATGCGTACGTCACGAATTGACTTCAAGACCGGCCGACGCGCCCGAGGCGCGTCGGTTCTGCCTTCCGCGTTTCTTATTCAAAGGTCCTTCTGAACACTGAATATAGGACGGGAGTCGCGAGGCCTGGCTTTCGATCGCATGGCGCTGAGGATGGAGACAGCGCGGCGAGGCACTTGTGTTCGACTCGGTGTTCGCAGCCCAGGCGGTGCCCGGCTGTGAGACGGCCGGGATCTCGCGGTCGTGTCAGCCTGTGATGGAAATCTGGGTTATCTGGGTGATCTGTGGACGAACTGGGTGGGGTGGGTCCGGCTTCGCTACGAAGCAGCTACGCCGTAACAAGCGGGCGGGACATTGCAGCGGTCTTAGCGTGCGATGAATATCTGCGTCTATCTGCGTGATCTGCGGTTTCTAATGGATGGGTGGGTGGTTGGCTTTGTGATTTCTTGGTGTCTTCGTGCCTTCGTGTTTGCGACGTGGGCGGGCGTGTGGAAATCCGAAATCCGAAATCCGAAATCCGAATTGGGTGGGTGGGTAGCTCTGTGTTGTCTCTGTGTCCTCTGTGTCTCTGTGGTTCAATCTGACTGACCTTTCGGCGAGACGATCGGGTTCTTGATCGTCTCAATCTATACTTGATCTCATGAATAAGGAGACTGCAAGCCGTCCGCCGCGTGGAATGTGGAGCAGGGCCCTGTGGTACGCCGACCGAACCCCGGAGGAGCGGAATCGATACGTAGACTTCCTCCGGGCGCTGTCGATCCTGGCCGTGGTTATCGGCCACTGGATCATTTCGGCGCCGTACTTCGCCGACGGTGAGCCGGCGTACAGCCACCTGCTCGACCTGGCGCCCTGGTCCCGATGGCTGACCTGGCTGTTCCAGGTCATGCCGGTCTTCTTCTTCGTCGGCGGATTTTCCAATGGCGTGTCCTGGGAATCGCCCGGCGGAAGGTCTCGGCTACCGCGAGTGGTTCAGTGGCCACCGGCCGCCTGATAGGACCGGTATTGCCGCTGCTCGTCGTGTGGGGCGCGATGGTCGCCGTGGCCCACACCAACGGCGTGAGCCCTGGGATGATCCGGATCGGCTCCAAGGTGGCGCTGGTGCCGGTGTGGTTCCTCGCCGTCTACATCATGGTGGTGGCCCTGGTGCCGCTGACCCACGCGGCGTGGAAGAGATTGGGCTTTGCGTCTGTGGTGTTCCGATGGTCGCGGCGGCGCTGGTCGACGTGGCCTTTTTTGCCGGAGATCTGCACGCCCTGGGCTGGCTGAACTATCCCTTCGTCTGGCTTGCGGTGCACCAGCTCGGCTACGCATGGCACGATCGCAGGCTCGTTGGTGCGCGGGTCGGGTTTCCGCTGTTTCTCGGCGGAGCAGCGACCCTCATTGTCCTGACCCACCTGGGGCCGTATCCACTCAGCCTGGTGGGGGTGCCGAGCGACGAAATCAGCAATACCCTGCCGCCCAAATTGCCATTGCTCGCGTTGGCAGCGGCGCAGATCGGCCTCGTCCTCATTTTCGAGAGGCCGGCCAGGATGTGGCTGGCGCGGCGAGTGCCGTGGGCCGCGACGATCGTGGTCAACGGCATGATCATGACGATCTTCCTCTGGCACTCGACCGTGATGATGCTGCTCGTCGGTCTCGCATTCTGGCACCTGCCGGGAGTGCTCGCACAACAGCCCGACACTGCGGCATGGTGGTGGACGCGGCCGCTGTGGATGGCCGTCTACGCGATCGTGACCCTCCCGTTTCTGCTCGTCTTCGCGCGCTTCGAACGGCCCGCACCGGGGAGCACCGTGCCCGTTGCCGTGTGGATGCAACTTCTTGGCTGCGGCGTCGCGTGCCTGGGTTTGGCAATGCTCGCGATGGACGGCATCGGCGGAACCGGCTGGCTCGGCCTGCGGTGGGTCCCTCTGCTGTTGCCGCTGATCGGTGCGGGCATCGCAGGCTTCGGACCGCTGAAGTTCGGAACCCGATGGTCTCGCTGAACCAAAGGCATACTACCGACCGATTCTAGGGTGGGCGGAAATTCGAAATCCGAAATTCGAAATCCGAAATCATGTTGCGGATTTATTGGCTCTCACCTCACGGAACCCAGGCATAGCCTATCTTGAAAAATACTGAACGATCGAGTTGGGTGAGCTCGATCGAGCTGTCGGCCTCGTGGTTGTCTGAGTAGCCGAGGTAGAGGGCGGTTCTGGGGTTGACCTTGTAGGTGAAGAGGAACTGCGAGAGGAGGTGCTTGAAAACCGGGTCTCGACCGTCGGTGTAGAGATCTTCGTTGAAAGCGTAATCGGCGTACTGCAGGATCAGCCGCACGAATGCCCTCCGGTTGAACTGGTAGATGGCGCGGGCCTCGCTCAGGTTGGCGGTGTAGAGCCGCCCCTGGTCGATGTCGAATTGCTCGTAGATGTGGCCGAAGTCAAAGCGGAGGTGCCGCCCGGTGAAGAGCTCGACTGCGGGTTCGAGGCGGAATCGCGTCCCGGGGCGGTTGTTGGCATAGTCGATCCCGTCGCCGCCGTTCGCTTGAAGGCCGAGCTTGAGATTGCCCGCGGGGTTGAAGTAGAAGCGCACGTCATAGGTCCGGTCGTCGTATTCCTCGCCGAGATACGTCTGATTGCCGTAGTAGAAGGTCGCGAAGAGGAAGGACTGGAGGGGGCCGTTGTACATGACGAATGTCCCGGGTGCGGTGCGCAGCATATTGCCGTCCCAGTCGTCGTCGTGTTCGTAGCCGATCCACACCTGAAGCCGGTTGTACCAGTGTTTGGGATCGTTCTGCTGCCATGTGTGGAGGTACCCGGTGTCGTAGTGTTTATAGCCGGCCTGCGGGATGAAACCGAGATCGGCTCGAAAGCCGGGGCTGATCGCGCGGTACATCGCGTAGATCTCGTCGCTCCGCGTCTGGTGGGCGTAGAAGAAGTCGATCGCGTGGCCGTCGAACTCACCTTCGGGCTGGTCGAAATCTTCAGCAATCTCGTGGCTGTAGCGGGTCTTCGAACCGAGAATCTGGAGCATGAGCGTGTCTTTTGGGCTGAAGCGGAGGTCGAGATCGGCTCCGAAAACCCGGTTGGAGTAATCGTCCCCCTCTCGACCGGTCGCGAGCGCTCCGATTGTCGAGGATGCACCAACGTCGTAGCGGTAGCGGAACACGGTCCCGGTGCTCGGTTCTCCGAGTTGGGTCGAGGACGACCACTCGGTGGAGGGGAACAGGAGATTGGTCACGTCGTCCCGAACCGAAAAGAACCCGACCGCGCCTCGTCCCACCTTGCCGGCGACCTTCACGCCCCAGGCAGGGTCTGCGAGGGTCCTCGTGTAGATGGCGTTGAGCCGGGTCTGGAAGTAGTCGAATCCTTCCAGAAAGAACGGACGCTTCTCGGGGTAGAAAAGGCTGAACTGGGTATTGACGTCGAGTTGGGCGGCATCGGTCTCGATCTGCGAAAAATCAGGGTTGATTGTGGCGCTCAGATTGAGGTTCGGCGTGACCCCCCAATCGGCCGTCAGACCGGGCTCGATCGTTGACATCACTTCTTGAAAGTCGCCGTCCGGGAATGGGTCCCTTGCTTCGCTGTAAATCGCCGAGACGGTCGGATCGAACTCGAGCGCGTGCCCGGGGCTGGCGCCGGAGAAACCTCGAATCTTGTCGGCCTGGCAGAGATAACAGTTGTTGCCCCGGTCGCGAGGGAACAGCCCCATCTTGTGGGTGACCAGCCGGGGGTAGCTGCGGACGGCGTCGAATCCCCATGTCTGGTCGCCGTCCTTCGGCTGAAAGCGGAGCGAGCTGAAAGGGATTGCGATCTCCACGATGTAGCCTTCGCCGTCGATGCGGCCGGCGGAATCCCAGATGGCGTCCCACTCGGGACCCCCACCTTCTCCCGCGGTCTCGATGGAGTCGGCCTGGATGCCGAGTGGGTTGACGAAGAAATCGAAGGAACGGCGCTCGTCGTTGAACGTGTCGAGGACCAGGGCGACCCAGTCGTCGGCCCACAACCTGTCGCGGTCGGCGTAGCGCGCACGGATGGCGCTCGGGTCGGGATCGTATGCCCGGAACGCCGCATAGAAATGGCTGTCCGTGTAGCAGAGCAGGACGGTGGTTCGAACCGGAGCCGGTATGTTTTCGCCGGGTCTGACCTCGACCCCGATCTCGAGGGTGAGAGCCTCCTGCCACGCCGGATCGTCGAGGATCCCGTCGACCCGGATCTGACCTTCGATCTTCGGCACCTGGTGTTCTGCCGCCGAGCCGAACGTCGGACGCAGCGTCAAGACGGCGAGAACGACAAAACCGACGACACAGAGCTTCTTTGAGCGAGGTCGTGTCATGGCCGGCTCTCGCGAAAGGGTGCGTTGACGGCGTACAGGTTCAGGCGGCCCGGGAGGTCTTCCTCGTTGTTGTAGGAAGGCCGGTCGGGAACGTCGAGGAGGCGGTCCTTGACCTGAGCGCCGTCGACGCTGCTGAGCATCGAATCACAGCGATTTCCGACAACAAAGCCGTGTGGATCAAAAAGGTGATGTAGGGGTTCTCGGTTCAGATTGCCTGGATGAACTGGTATTCGTCGTAGTAGGTGTTGGCGTTCGGTTTCTCGATGGCCTTGGAGATCTGATACCCGGTGGCCGGACTGTTTTCGAGCAGGTGAACATAGATCGCGGCCTCGAGGCCGGAGAATCCAAGAGCGATGAGGCTTTCCACTGGTGCCTTGACCTTCCTGGGTTGTTTCCTTCGATTTGTAGTTGTAATTACGACTACTGACTTTTGGTGTACGAAGAATCCCGAGGAAGGTTGCGGGTAAAATCTCGCCCGAGAACGTTGCTGACAAGCGGCTGTCGCTTCTTACTCTACGATCGTGAGGCCGCTCCCAGCCTTCGAAAGCCGCCTGGACACCCCAGCCTCCAAAGCTCTCGGAGACCGCGAGCCAGAGTT
>CAVYKX010000013.1:0-29604 GCA_963769215.1 Candidatus Sulfomarinibacteraceae bacterium
AGATCTGGCTCGCGGTCTCCGAGAGCTTCGGGGGCTGGGGCGTCCAGGCCGCTTTCGACGACCTCGACGGTTTATCGATCGCGGATTGACAGGGTGCCCTTCAAACGCTCCTGCCCAGAATCCCGAGCGGTCCGAACCCGGCGATGCCGGCGCCGAGGAGCGGCAGCAGCAGCGGAACCCAGCGCAGACCGAGCCAGCCGTAGCCGCCGACGCCGTCAAGGGCGAGCATGGCGAGACCCGGCACAGGCGACGCCGCAGCCGAGAGCTGCCGCCACACGGCGACCGGGCGATCGGCGCTCGCCCGAGAGCGGCCGTTCGAAGCGCGCAAAGATCAGCAGGAACGGCAGGTTGACCATCGCGTAGACGGCGATCCACAGCGGCCGGGTCCACCACCACGCCGCAGTGCCGGGGCACTGGTGCGAGCACTGCCGGCAGGTGCCAGAAAGCGAGGCCGACCAGCAGCATCATCACCGTCGAGTGCCACAGGAAGATGGTCATGATCATGCCGTTGACCAGGATCGTGGCGGCCCACGGGAATCGGCGCGCTAGCCACCTCCTGGCCGGCCTTCGAAAGGAGCAGCAGGCCGATCTGGGCCGCGGCCAGGGCGAGCAGGGGCAGCTTCGGCGGCAGGGTATTGCTGATCTCGTCGCTGGGCACGCCCACCAGGCTGAGCGGGTACGGCCCGAGGTGGGTCAGAACAACCAGGGCGAGCTGCGCCGACGAAGAACGTCGGCACGCCGACCCGCCCCCGACGAGCCGCCGCTCATGCCAGGCGTAGCCGAGCTGGTGCACGGCCAGCCAGACGAAGGGGTAGTTGAGCCAGCCCAGGGCGTGCATACCGCCGGCGAAAAAGGCCACATCGACCAGCGCCGCCGCGACCACCGGAAGACGACGGAGGCAAAGCCCCAGCGCTGCCACGCCGCGTAGGTGAGCGGCACCAGCGCCACCACCAGGATGTAGACGGCCAGGAACCACACCGGCACCAGCGCCACCTGGGAGCCGATCTGGATCATGCCGGCGCTCACGCCGTTGGCGTGGGCCACCGCAACCATGGCGCCCCACACCACGAGCAGGGGCAATACCGGTCCGATAGGCGGCGAGTGCGGGCGTCGAACCACTGCGGTAACCGTGCCTTTGCGCTGCGCCGACTCCCAGGACACGCCGTTGGAGAAGCCGCCGACGAAGAAGAAGACCGGCATGACCTGGAAGAGCCAGGTCAGCCAGCGCGACCAGGGCGCCAGGTCGAGCAGGTGGCTGTAGGCCGGCGCGCCGGCGCGAGATACGGCGCCGAGATCAGCCAGTGGCCGAGAACCACCGCCAGGATCGACAGCGCACGCAGGAAGTCGACGTAGCGGTTGCGTTCCTCCGGGGTTCGCTCGGCGTACCACAGGGCCCTGCGCCACATGCCACGCGGCGGACGGCTCTCAGTCTCCTTATTCATGAGATCAAGTATAGATTGAGACGACACAGGACCGCCCACGTCGCAAACACGAAGGCACGAAGACACCAAGAAATCACAAAGCCGCTTGTCACAGCATAGCTGCTCGGTAGCGAAGCCGGACCAGCCCACCCAGTTCGTCCACGGATCGACCCAGATAACCCAGATTCCCATCACAGGCTGACACGACGGCGAGATCCCGGCCGTGTGACGGCCGGGGTCCAGCCCAGCGGCCTGCGCTCGAAAGCGCAGGCCTCGCAGCTCCGCCTAATTCAGTGCTCGAAGGACCTACGCGTAGGGCGGCGGCCGGTTGAGAAGTCAATTCGTGACGAACGCTCGTGTTCGGAACGAATTGACTTCTCACCAGCGGCTGGGCGATCTTCTGATCGCCTGTCGTTCTGCCGACATCTGGCGTGCGCCATTGCTCAGCTTCACGCCCCTTTGTGTCTTCCGTGTCTTCGTGGTTGCGGCGTGGGCGGATGTGCGTTATTTGCGGTCATCTGTGGACAATCGGGGTGGGTGGGCGGAAATCCGAATTCCGAATTCCGAATTCCGAATTTCGCTCTCTGTGCCTCTGTGGTTTGTCGGTCGATCCGGTTCACGCTCGAGGCAGGACGGTGTCGTTTACCGAGGGAACTGGGAGCGCGACAATCCCTTCGTTTGGACCGGACTCATCCGGCGACCCGCTCGGCGGAACTTGCTGCCAACCTGAACACTCACCGTCGTCGAGAAGTCCATCCCGTCGCCGGTCGCGGCAAAGGACACGGTCCCTTCGGTCTCCGACTGCGGCCGTAATTCGTCGCGCACCGTGACCGTAACGGTGGTCGGCCGGGTTCCGGAACTCGGCGTCACTTCCAACCAGGGAACGTCAGCGGTGGCAACCCACGACAAGACGTGCGGCCCTTCAAGCTCGACTTCGGCGCCGACTCCACCCCTGCCAACAACCACGATGTCCGGAGACGCCGTCAATCCGGCGGGTCGAGCCAGGGTGGCCTGTGCCATGTCATACGTCCCGGTCCCCCCGGGCCGGTCCTCGACCAGCACGATTGCGTACATGCGATTCCACTGGATATCGTCCATCGAGGGCGTGTCGACTTCTGCCGAGACGCTCTCCCCGGGGCCCAGGTCGTACGGCAGATGCCACTCCGCGGTGGCCTGCACCCAGGTGTCGGTCAGCCCGACGCCCTGAGGTGGAGGGCTCATGTAGGCGACCACCCCGCCGCCGCGTCGAGATCGACCTCCAGGTACGCCTCGCCGCTGTTTTGGATTTCCAGGTAGACCCGCATGGAAGAGCCGACTCGCCGCCAGAAGGCCGAGACCTCGGCTCGCGGCGGGCGGGCGAACTCGTCGTCGATCATCTCACGGTACTCGGTATCGAAATCCACCATCCCGCTGCTCGTGCGATACCCGCTGCCGACCATCGCCAGTGGGAGGAACTCCGCTGTCGGTTCGCTTGCCCAGAACCGTTCCACACGACCCACTGCCCCGAAGAAATCATAGTGATAGGTCAACAGAACCGCCTGTCCCTCGAGCTCGCGCTGCAGCTCCGTCACCGTCTCGCTCGCCGCCTCGCAGTTCCCGCAACCGGGACGCCCGAAGAACTCGAACACGGCAACGCGATCGCCGGCCGCAACGCCGGTCGCGCCCAGCAGCAGCATGGCCGACACGAACTTGAAACATCGATACATTCGACCTGTCTTCCTCAGAGAATCGGCCCGACCCGCGGGCCCCAATCGCATCTGGCCAGCAGTTTAGCAGCCATCTCCGCCAGCCGCGTTGCCATCTGAACAACCGTGCAAAGCCCATGACCGTCTCGCAACCTGCCCTCAGTCGGAGCGTATGAATACCTCAGAAATCGAGAAAGGTCAGGCCGAAAATCCTGTTAGAGTCGGGGGATCCATGGCGAAATTCTCGATAACCCTGTTCATCATTGCGTTGGCGCTCCCTGCAATCGCGCAGACCCCGGCCGACGAACAACCTTACCGAGTCACTCATCCTGCGGACCGCGTCACATGCTTCAGCCCCGGCATCGAGGCGTCACCCATCACGAGTTGATTGACGATCTTCGGAACACGTACCGCCCGGCGGGTCCGAGTCTCACGTTCTCCGACCGCTTCGCGTTCGTCGCCGACCAATTCGATCCCTCGGTGACCGACCTCGCGGAGCAGCACCAGCGGGTGCTTCGTCAATTGTGGGAGGACGGCGTTCCCCGGTGAACCGTCGAAACCTCCAACGTACGGCTCGTCCGGAAAAGCGTGAGATTGTCACCGGTCCGGGTTTGTGGTGCGGGCGTCCCGCCTGCACGTTGCGCGTCGACGAAGATCTGCGTCAATCTGCGTAATCTGCGGTTGCTCCGGGGTGGGAGGAAATCCAAAATCCAAAATCTGAAATCCAAAAACTGACCCACACGCCCCATGCAATTCCGGAAGAACCCAACGATCCGCCGTTCAACGTTTGAACGTCAATCGTTGGACACTCGGTATTGACACCTCCTGCTGCCGTTGGTAGGGATGTTCCAGCGCAACTGCGACGGAGAGGCTTTGTGACCCATACATACCGTGCCGATGTGGTCATCGCGGGAGGCGGGCTGGCGGGTCTCGTGACGGCCCACGAGCTCCTCGACCAGGGTCTGGGTGTCCTGATCCTCGATCGCGACTCAGAGGACAAGCTCGGCGGTCTTGCCAAGCGGTCCTTCGGCGGCGTCATGTTCGTCGACACCCCTCATCAACGGAAACTCGGCCTCCGCGATTCGCCGGAACTTGCGTGGTCGGACTGGCAGAGCTTCGCCGATTTCGGCGACGACGACGAGTGGCCGCGCCGCTGGGCCCGGACCTATGTAGAGCGTTCGACGGAACTCATCTTCGATTGGCTCGGCTCCCGAGGCGTGTCCTTTCTTCCCCTGGTGAACTGGACCGAGCGAGGTCTTTTCCCGCCCGGGGAACTCGGTCCCGCGTTGGCACATCGCATGGGGCACCGGATTCGGCATCATCGAGGCTGTGGTGGCCGCCCTCGACAACCATCCCCACCGCGACAAGCTCGAGATCTTCCACGACCACCGAGTCGAGCGCCTCCTCACCGAGGCGGGTCGCGTCGTCGGCTGTGCTGGGGTTTTCGAGGGCGGGAACGGCGACTTCGAGGCGCGAGCCGATTCCGTTGTGCTTGCCTCCGGCGGTATCTGCGGTGGCGATCTCAGCAAGGTGAAGGCCAACTGGTACCGACCCTGGGGCAGCCCGCCCGAAACCCTGCTCAACGGCTCCCACCGGTACGCCGACGGGTTGCTGCACGACGAAGCCGCGAACCACGGCGCCGCACTCACCCACCTCGACAAACAGTGGCACTACGCGGCCGGGGTCCACTCGACATCCACCGATTCGCCGAACGACGGCATCAGTCTCGTGCCGCCGCGGTCGGCCCTGTGGCTCGATGCCCCGGCCGGCGTTTCGGCCCCATCCCGCTCATGGGCTACAGCGACACCCGCTGGGTGGTGGAACAGATCTGCCGTACGCCCGAGCAATACTCCTGGCAGGTCCTCAACTGGAAGATCGCCATCAAGGAGCTCGCGGTCTCAGGATGCGACTACATGACCGCCTTCCGCCACAAACGCAAGCTCGAGATCGTCAAACAGGTTCTCTTCGGCAACAAGGAGCTGGCCAACCGCCTGATCGCCGAGAGCGAGGATTTCGTGGTCGCCGACAGCTTGAATGGGCTCATGGACAACATGGACGCCCTGTCACTCGACGGCGTGGCAATCGATCGCGACCGGATGGAGGCCGACATCACCGCCTACGACGCCCAGATCGATCGCGGCAGCCGCTACTTCAACGACGACCAGCTGCGAAGGATCGCCAACTCCAGGCTCTACAAGGCCGACCGACTTCGCACCTGCGCCTTTCAGAAGATCGACGACCCGAAGGCGCGGCCGCTGATCGCAATACGAGAGTTCATCCTCAGTCGAAAGAGCCTCGGCGGCATTCAGACCGATCTGTCGAGCCGGGTTCTCGACAATTCCGGCAAGGCCATCCCGGGGCTCTACGCGGTCGGCGAAACCGCGGGCTTCGGTGGCGGCGGCATCCACGGCAAGGGCTCGCTCGAGGGTACGTTCTTGGGAAGCTGCGTGCTTACCGGACGGCTGGCCGGTCGCGACATTGGGGGCAAATCGTGACCTGGACCGCGTGGTTCGCGCTTGTAGTCACCGCACTCGTCATCATCGGACTGGCGCGAAACCTAGCTGCCGACGCCCTCATCTGGGGCGCTGTGGTTGCGTGCGGACTGGCGGGAATCCTCGCCATTCCGGAGATGTTCGTCGGATTCACCAACACCGGTATGCTGACCATCGCCGCCCTGTTCGTGGTCGCGGCCGGGGTCCGTGAGACCGGGGCGCTGGACCTCGTGGGACGAGCATTCCTCGGCAAGGTGAAGTCCCTGCCCGGAGTCATGCGCCGCCTCGGCATGGCGGTCCCCCTGCTCTCCGCCTTTCTCAACAACACCCCGGTGGTGGCGATGTTCATTCCGATGCTGTCCGGGTGGTGTGCCAAGCACAGGGTGTCCCCTTCTCGCCTGCTCATCCCGCTGTCCTATATGTCGATCCTCGGCGGAATGACGACCCTCATCGGCACCAGCACCAACCTCGTGGTGCAGGGCATGATGGCCAAGGCGGCCTCATCCAATCCCGCGCTCTCGCAGTCGCTGCGCCCCATGGGGCTATTTGAAATCGGTGCCGTCGGAATCCCTTGCGCGATCCTCGGAATCGTCTACCTGCTCGCATTTTCCGGCCGCCTCCTTCCCCAACGCATCGACATGCTCGAAGAGATCGGGACGTCGCCGAGGGAGTACCTGGCCGAGATGAAGGTCGGTCCGGATTGTCGAATGATCGGCCAGCACGTGGAGGAGGCGGGCCTGCGGCACCTCCACGGCCTCTTTCTGGCCGAGATCATCCGCGACGGCGAAATCATCGCGCCGGTTCAGCCGGACCACGTCATCGAAGCCGACGACGTCCTCACCTTCACCGGCGTCCTGAGCACGATGGTCGAACTCGAGAGGAAACAGGGTCTGACCCCGGTGGCCGACCCGGACTATGAGCACGAGCTCTCAGAGCTGCGCGAGAGAATGCTGTCGGAAGCGGTCGTCTCTCCGACCTCGCCGCTCATCGGGCAGAGCATCAGCGACTCCAACTTCCGGGCCCACTACAACGCGGCGGTGGTCGCAGTCCATCGCGGCGGTGCCCGCCTCGCGCGGCGCCTCGGGAACATCGTCCTGCAGTCCGGTGACACACTTCTCCTCCAGACCGGCCCGCACTTCGCCGAGGCTCATCGCAACAATCGCGACTTCTTTCTCGTCAGCCGGGTCACCGACTCCCAACCGCCGCGCCATGACCGTGCGGTGTTGTCGTTGGCATTGCTCGGCATTCTGGTGCTACTGCTGACGACCCAACTCATTCCGACCGTCCTCACAGCATTTCTGGTAGCGGGAGCGATGATCGCCGGTGGCTGTATCTCGGTCGCTGAAGCCCGCGCATCGCTCGAACTTCAGACCCTCTTTGCGATTGCGGGCGCAATCGCTCTCGGCCAGGCCCTGCTGAATTCCGGCGCTGTCCACGCCATCGCCGATACCGCTGTGGCACCCTCGGCGGCTGGGGCCCCTATGCGGTGCTCGCCGGCATTGCGGTCTTGACGATGCTCTTTACCGAGATCGTCACCAACACCGCCGCCGCCGCGCTCATGTTCCCGCTCGCGGTGGCCACAGCCGTCAATCTCGGGGTCGATCCACGGCCTTTCGCCATGGTGTGGCTTTGATCGCGTCGGCCAGCTTCCTGACTCCGATCGGCTACCAGACCAACCTCATGGTGTATGGACCGGGTGGTTACAAATTTTCCGATTTCGCGCGCGTCGGCCTCCCGCTCAGCCTGCTCATCCTGGTGCTCGCGACTGCCCTCGCGCCGATGGTCTGGCCGTTCTAGACCCGTTCCCATCGAAACTCCGGACGAGAACTGGCCCGTTCACGTACGAGCCTCAGCCGGTACGGTTCGCGCCAATGGAGGCGAACTTCAGCGTCCACCGACCAAGCCCACCCCATCTGCCACCCTCACGTTTCGGTCTCGTAGGCGGGTACTTGGTGCCCCGCCGGCCGCGATCTCCGATCCGGCCCCACCGCATCTGTCGGCATGAATCTTCACGGGACCAAGCCAGCGGCCCGCACCTATCCCCCACCGACATGAATGTCCCGAACCCGCGTTCGCTCCCAAGCGGCGGGCACTGAAGTACCCGGACCTGCGTTCGATTGACAATCATCGTTCAATTACGCGGGCGGGTGGGTGGCAAATTCCGAATTCCGAATTCCGAAATTCTCGACGCCTCAGTCGACCTCGACCGGCCGCCCGAGCGCCTTCCAGCTGAGGATACCGCCCTTGAGGTTTAGACGTCTTCGAAACCGAGGCCGATCAGCCAGTGCATCGCACGCGTCGACCGGCGTCCGGAGCGGCAGACCAGGAAAATCGGGCGCTCTCGCGGGAGTCTCTCGGCATCCTCGATGATATGACGCAGGGGATACACCTCGGCCCCGGGGACATGGCCACGCTTGAATTCCTCGAATTCGCGGACATCGACGAGGAAAGCGTCTTCTCCGTGCCGGCGAAGATCGTCCTCGAAGTCCGGGACATTGAGTTGCCGCTCCGGGATAGCGGAACCTGACCGGGAAAGCCGGCAGACGGATATCGTAGAGGTGTTTTTCGAGGGGTTGGCATTCGGCGAAAACCCGGTGCTCGCACTCGTAGATGCAGACCGCCGGGTCGATCGCATTTTCGAAGAGCCACTCGATCGCCTCCTCCTGCTCGAGGAAGTTGGCTTCGCCGATGAGTTCCTCAAAGCCCGAAACCCGCATCAGTTCGCGGACATCCGGGCGTACCTGGACCAGATAGACATCTCCGCCCGCATCCCGGTAAAGCCGAGAATCCCCTCGAGGACATCGATGCCGGAAATGTCGCATTGATGGACGCCGTGCATTCGCAAGAGCAGCCTGTTCTGCCCGGGGTTCGCCTCGTAATTGTGGAGCAATTCATCCTCGACATGGCTGGCAGCACCGAAAAAAAGCGCGCCGCGGATGTTGATCACGCCGAGCTGCGGGCAGGCTGGTGCCTGGTCTTTTTCGATGAAGTGGCGGAAGTTCGGGCTCGGCACAACGGTGTGGACCGTCGGCAAGCTCGACTGGTAGATGTAGATTGCGAGTGACAGGATGACGCCGGCGAGAACGGCAAACTCGAGCGGCAGCACCAGCGTCGCGCCGAAGGTGGAGAGCATGATTCCGGTTTCGGATCGCGATGTCCGGATCACCCTTTCACGCCGTGCCAGTCAACCATCCGGTAGGCGATGACCATGATCAACCCGGCCAACCCGGCCTTGGGGAGGAATGCAGCCAGTGGGCCGAACGCCAGCACGCCGGCGAGGATGAAGAAACCGCCGAAAACGCTCGACATCTGGCTCCGCGCGCCGGACTGGTAGTTGACCGCCGACCGGGTGAACGACCCGGAGCAGGCGTAACCGCTGAAGAGCCCGGCTGCGATATTCGCGACGCCCTGCCCCACGAGTTCCTGGTTGACGTCGAGACGCTCACCGCTCTGACGCGAGATCTCGCGGGCGATCGACACGGCCTCGACCAGGCCCAGCGCGGCCACCGCCAGCGAACCGGTCACGAGAGCCCCGACGAGATCACGCTCGATCATCCAGCTGAATGAAAACCCGGTCATCTGGGGGATGGACCGCGGCACCTCCCCGATCACCGCAACCCCGAGCCGTTCGACGCCCACCACCGCAACGACCGTCCCGGCGCTGACCAACCCGAAGAGGCCACCCGGCAACCGCTTCGAGAACCTCGCGAACACGAGGATTGCGACAATCGTGCCGACGCCCAGGGCCAGGCTCGGCAGGTGGGTCTGGTCGAGCGCAGAGATCACATTGGCGAGTGCGCTCGGGAGGTGCGAGCTTCGAGGACATCGAGGCGCAGGAGATTCTTGAGCTGGCCCGCTGCGATCAGCACGCCCGCGCCGGCGGTGAAGCCCAGCAGGACCGCCCGCGACGCGAAGTTGACCAGCATGCCGAGCCCGGCAAACGCGAAGATGATGCAGAAGACCCCGACCATCACCGCCATGGCGCTGGCCGCCACAAGGTACTCCGAAGCGCCGACTGCCGCAAGTGGCGTCAGGATCGAAAGAACCAGAATCGAGATCGCATTCGTCGGTCCGGTCGAGAGATAGCGCGAAGAGCCCCATAGAGCGCCGACGATCGAAGCGACGACCGCCGAGTAGAGCCCGTAGGACGGAGGCAGGCCGGCAATCGATGCGTAGGCGATGCATTGCGGGATCGCGACCACCGCAACGGTCAGGCCGGCAATGACGTCGCCGCGCACCTGGGTTTTTCGGTAACCCCTGACGACCTCGAGCGGCCGAATCAGTGCTGTCAGATCACGGCGAACGACCTCTTCGGTCTTCAAACAGGCCTCCCTGGCAGCAAGAATACCTGACGCTCGCCCGCGCCACACAAAATTGCGGCACCTCCGAGGAGGCGACCCGATCCAATGCTTCGCGCGGGTTCTCTCGAGTCGCTATCGTATATTCTTCCCAAACATCGGGCCCGGAGAAATGCGCGGACCGGTCCTGCGCATCAACAAGGGCGGGCGCACGTCGGAACCGATGCTGAGAAAATCGAGAATCCCGTCCACCAATTCAGCTTTCGTTGTCGAGCCGTCCACGAGATCGGCGATCGTGTAGGCGAAGTTGAAGGTCCGTTGATCGTAGCTCCCCGAGTGCTGCACCGCGACCACTCCGTAGTCCGACTCCGTGAACGCGGCCAAACCATCCCCGGGCGTGAAAATATCTATCCAACCAACGGGGTCCTGTGTGGTGTCGGTGAACTGCATGCCCTCAGTGAGCGCTCCGTTTTGCCCGTCGAGCCTCACGAATTCATGTTCTTCGTCGCCATCCACTGCTGATTCGATACCGAAGAGCGGCAACAGGAGTTCACTCGCTTTTTCGGTGAAGTAGTAGTAAATGTCAAAGCCCAGAGTGTCGCTACCCTCCAGATACAACCGCCCACCCGCTCTCAAATAGCGATCGATCGCCTCCACTTTCCAGACTTCATCGAGCCGGGCGGAGTAGTAGTCGTAATCAGACAGTCGAGGCTCGCATTTCCGAAGGAGAGAAAGACACCGTCGAAGCCGATCAGGCTCGAGGGGAAGTCACCGACGGCATATGTCACCTCGTAGCCCCGGCCTTCGAGCTCGTCGGCCAGGTAGCGGCCGCTGAAGGTCAACCCGGCCGCGCCCTCCCACACCAGGACACCGCCGTTGGCTACAATGAGCGTCGGAAGAGCGAGTCGCTGATCGGCGAGACGTTCGCATCGGTGGCACTCGCAGTCAAACTGAGCTGGTACACACCCGACGGTGCATTCGAGGCGACGCTGATGGAAAAGTCTCTTCGACCTCTTCGATCGAGTCCGCGCCGATGCTGATGGTCATCGTCGCGTCGACGATCTTGATGACTTCGTCTTGGACTCCAGGGTCAGCCTCAGATTTCGCTCCCTGCAAGGTGATTGTAATTCTGCAGACAATCGCCAGTTCCGCACTCTCTCCAGCCTGGATACCACCATCACCGCTTTCATCGGTGATCGAGACTCCCAGAACTTCCAGACGGAGCTCAGGCTCCGCAGTAGAAGGAACACCGACCAGCGCTTCGTAGGCGTTGACGCGACCGTGGCCCAGCTGTCCGACATAGGCCTGATTCACGTCATCGATCGGATCGGCAGTACCGAGGATCTGGGCGACGATCTGATCGTTCGACCACCCCGGGTGGTACGATTTCACAAGGGCGAACACGCCTGCGGTCACCGGCGATGCCATCGAGGTCCCGGATTCCCTCGCATATCCTCCGGACGGAATCGTGCTCATCAACCCGTTGATTCCCGACCCCCCGGGGATGCAATATCGACGCTGAGCCCGTAATTCGAGTACGAGGTCTTGCGGTCGGTTGAACCAACGGCGGCAACGCTGATAACCCCGGGTGCGCCGCTCGGATAGTGGATTGCCGACGTACTATCGTTGCCCGCCGCAGCAACCAGGATGCTGCCGAGCCCGTTCGCGTAGTCCATCACATCCCTGTGCACCTGCGACGTGCCGGGGCCGCCCCAACTCATGTTGATGACATCGGCCCCGTTTTCCGCCAGATAGGCGACGCATGCCGGAGCCCTGGTCGATCGACCCGTCCGACTCGCCGTTGGACGCCGAGGTCGGGAGGATCTTGACGTTCCACGAGATGCTCGCGACTCCGAGAGCGTTGTCGGTCGTCGCACCAGCGAGCCCCGCCACGTGGGTCCCGTGCCCACTGGGATCGACAGGGTCGTTGTCTTGTCCCTGGCTATCGTTCCAGAAGTTCCAGCCGACAAAATCATCGGCATAGCCGTTGCCGTCGTCATCGATTCCGTTGACGTCGTCAGGGTCGAAGACCCAGGTATCCCCGGACTGCTCGATCACGCTGCCGTCACCGTCCGCGTCCTCACCGAGATTCTGGTAGATATTGTCAACCAGGTCCTCGTGCCGCCAGTCCACACCCGAGTCGGCGATGCCGACGATGATCTCGGCCCCGTCCTCGCCCTTATGCACATCCCAAGCCGCCTCGGCCATGATCTGAGGTAGAAATGACTGCACGGAATAGTGTTGGTCATCGGGCGATTCATCGGCGTAGTACATCGGGATCGGCTCGGCGTACTCCACGTCGGGACTTTCGTTGAAACGCGCGGCAGCCCGCCGCACGTCGGTGCCGTCGGGCACCGAAACGCGATATATCCGTGACAGATCGGGCAAACCGGTACGCATCTTGAGCGACCGTGAGGGGAACACGCGCTCCACCCGCTGCACGCCGATGTCCCGGCCGATCGCATCGAGCTCACGAGTTCCAAAACCGTGAGGCAGCGCCTTGGCAGCCGCGCCGGCAGCCTCCGATTTGAGCTTCACGAACACTGCGTCTGAGCGGTAGACCGGCCGCCCACGGTCATCCGTGGGAACAGGCTTCGCCGCGTCAACGGGTACGGACCCCGCGGCGATCGCAAATACAATCAATCCGCAACCGAAAATTTTCGTCAATCGAGCCATCGCGCACTCCCTTGTGAAATCCAGACGTCGGACCACATCGGGCTCTCGACACATCACCACAGACGGCGACGCACTGCGTCCTCGTCGGCTGCTCGATCTTCCGCGAGCCCAACGAGCCTATCCTACACCAGGCGCATCATGAGCGGCCTTGTAGGACAGTAACCTGAAACGACCTGGCCGAATTTCACTCGGCTCGTAAGGCGTATACGGGATCTGTTCTCATCGCTTGGCGGGCGGGCAGATAACAGGCGACAGCGGCCACGACGCCGAGCATCATGCAGACTGCAGCGAGAATCAGCGGATCGGTCGCCGAAACGCCAAACAGGAAGCTCGCCAGGATCCGCGACAGGGCCAGCGTCGCGGCGAGGCCGATCGCAATGCCGAAGCCGGTGAGTAGCAGACCCTCCCGGATCACCATTCGGAGCACCTGAGGCGCAGTAGCTCCCAGCGCAACTCTGAGACCGATCTCCCGCGTCCGTTGGGCGACCGAGTTGAGCAGTGTCGCCGAGACACCCACGGCGGCGAGGAGCAAAGCGGTGCCTGCAAACATCGCCAACAGAAAGGCATTGAACTTCGGACGATTGACAGAACTGGACAACCGATCGCTCAACGGAACAAATCCTTCAAAGGGAATCTCGCTGTTCAGCCCTCCCATGATTGCCCGAAGTTCAACTCCGAGATCACGGCTCCCCCGCTCACTCCGCACGACGATATACATGTATGTCGTCACCGGGGTCTGGCTGTGCGCCAGATAGACTCGCGCCGATCGGTTCGGTCGCGAGCCCGATCATATGAACATCCGACACGACCCCGACGACGGTAACCGGGGATGTCCGGGCTGCCGACGATGAACTGCTTGCCGAGAGGGTCCTGATCCGGCCACAGCCGATCGGCGACGGCCTCGCTCACCACTGACGCGTTCATTCCCGAATCATCGTCCGCGGATATGAAACCCCGTCCGGACAGCACCCGAATACCCATGGTTTCGAAATATCCCGGCGCAGTGACCAGGCAGTCCCATCCATCGATGGGCTCGTTGTCGTTGGAATTCCGATACACACCCGGCGACCACACCGTATAGCCGTTCAAAGGAAGCGTCGACACCATGCTCGCCGATTCGACTCCGGGCACCTCCTCGATATCGGTCAACAACTCGTTGAAGTACCCGATCCGGTTTTCGGCCTCCGGCAGGGCGTCGCCCACACCGACCTCGACGGCTTTGATCGCGCCAATCTCGAAGCCCGGGTCGACCCGCTGCAGCTTGACGTAGCTCGCCGCCATCAGACCCGCACCCGAAAGCAGGACCACGGCGAGAGCGGTCTCGACAACGATCAGGGTCCGGCGCAGGCGGCTTTTACCCGCGCCCCCGCTTGAACTGCGTCCACCCTCCTTGAGGGCAGTTGCAGGTTCGACTGATGAACTGATGAGCGCCGGCGCGAGACCGAAAAGGACCCCCGTCAGCACGGATACGGCCGATGCAAACCAGAGCGCTCTCTGGTCGACGACTACCTCGGCCAGACGAGGCACCTCGGTGGACCCGATGTTCTGGAACACGTTGACGAGAGTCCAGGCCACAGCGACTCCAAGCGCCCCTCCGACCAGACCGAGCAATACGCTTTCGGTCAACAATTGCTCCAGCATCCTCCGACGCCCTGCCCCAAGGGCCGAGCGCAGCGCGATCTCGTGCTCGCGCCCGGCGGCTTCCGCGATGAGCAGGTTGGCGATGTTCGCGCAGGCGATCAACAGCAGGAACCCGGTTGCGCCGAGCAGGATCAATACCGCGTCGCCAGTCCGGCCCACGGTCTGCTCGCGCAGCGACGCCACGCCGATGGTCAAATGGGAATCTTCCGATTTCATGTATGCGTACGGGTACTCCGACGCCAGCGCGGCCCCGAGAGTCTCAGCCTCGCGTCGCGCCTGCTCGACCGTCACGCCCGGAGCGAGACGGCCGAAGACCCGCAGCGCCCTGCTGGTGCGGCTCGTTGCATACGCCGCCTCGCCCATCGGCAACGGCAGCCACAAGTCGGTCTCCTTCTCTATTCGGGTAGCCGCCGGCACCTCGAAGCCTTGCGGTAGCACCCCGACAACCACCAGATCGTCGCCGCCCGTCCTCGAGATACTTTGCCCCACAATCTCGGGGTCTGCCCCCCACCGCTGCCACAAGCCGTAACTCAGAAGCGCCACCGAATCCCGGCCATCCTCGAATTCGTCCACAGCGAACGCCCGGCCCAGATATGGCACGACGCGGAGCAGCGGAAGAACATCCGCACTCATTCTCGCGCTGCCGATCCGCCGGGCCTCCCCACTTCGCAGAACCACCATCGAGATCGGGACCACCGCGCCCATTTCCTCCAGCGACTCGAGCCCGTTGCGCCAGTCGATGAAGTCCGGCTTCGAGGTTGCGAAGAACGGCGACGGATCGGCGTCACAAACACCGATATAAACAAGCTCTTCAGAATCGGCATAGGGAAGAGGCTGGAGCACCACGCCGTTGACCACGCTGAACATCGCCGTCGTCATCCCGATGCCGAGTGCCGCTGTCAGGACCGCCGCAATGGTGAATCCAGGCTTTCGAATCAGAAGGCGAAGCGCGAAGCGAAGGTCGTTCAGGATGTGCGTCATCGATTTAAAACCCCTGCTCTTCCCCCAATTTCGAGGGTTGTCCAGAGACTCGAGTTGCAACCAACGTGCCAGCGAACCCGGATCGATTCGGTACCGAATCCGCGCTCCTTGTCCGGTTATGGGATCGGCCCTGCCCGCTTCCGGTCAGCTCGATCTATCGAGGAACCGCCCTGAGAGACTGTGGGTTGCCATGACTCTGCGACCGCGGCCCGGCATTCTGCATCGCCTCGAACGCCCGCTCCGCCATCTGTTCCTGGAATGTCCGGTACTCATCGGCCGAATGCGGCGCCTCGAGAAAAGCGTTGGTATCGGCGATGATCTGCCGCTCGACCCGCAACAAGCCCGGCAGGAAGCCCGTCCCGTCAGCGTTGTCGAGCACCGTCATCTGGATATAGTGGCCCTTGCCACCCTCTTCATGGGGCCGCGCCAACATCTTCAGTCGTTTCGACTCTCGCCACATCGGCGCCTCGTCGCCATCCCACAGAAGAGCCGGGCTGGCGCCCGCTTCCACCCACAACGGGACCGCGAGCGGCGGTCACCGGCTCACCCGGGATGACCCACATCGTGGCCACCGAATCGGGGTCGTCTCGGGTTGCGGCCGACCAGGATCACCGCCGCCGAGGTATAGGCCTTGTTGATGGTGTCGCGGGTGTTGACCCACAGCTTCGGGTCGCCCGGAACATCTGCGAAGTTCGAACGGGGTCGGCTGATCCACCAGCACGTGGCCGGTGTCGCGAGTGAAGGTCGTGAGGATGGTCCGGAAATCGACCGGCCCATCCGGCAGGGCTGCAAAAAGCTCGGTGGCCCGCTCGAATCGCAGATAGCCTGCGCCCTCGCCCTCGGTGCCAGAGCGGGCGTAGTTGGTGTTGACCAGGCAACTGTTGCGGGCCTCTGCCGGGTCGATCATCTCGAGGCCGTCGTTGTGGATCTCGAAGAGCACCGCACGCCCGTCGGCATCGAAGACACCAAAATTGGCGAGGCTGCCCAGCTCGGGGCCGAGGTTTGCCTCGACGTAGGCCTCGAAAGTCGTCGACCGTGCGGCAGGTCCGCAGCGCATCGGCCATGATGATCCCCTCCAGGTCCTTCATGTCGTAAGGGTCGTTGGGGAGGTTGTATGCAACGGTGTTCATGATGCCGAAACCCTCGCTGTTGAGACCGACCCAGCACGATCTGCCGGACGGGCTCTCCGCGTTGGCCAGGCCGAGGTAGTCGATACGGCGTCTCGTCGACAAAGACCACCTTGTTCGAGAGAAAAGTTCGTGTCGCGGTTCTTCCACAGCACCGGTCCACCGGTGACCGAACCCGATGGCTGGATCACCGCCGAAGTGCACTGTTCCTCTTTGCTCTGAGCGTCCGCAGAAGCCGCACACATCGCCAGCACGACACAGATCGAGAAAGTGATATTTCGCAACGGACCCTCCATCGGTCACAAGAGTCGCGAGCGACTCAGTGCCCGTCGCGGGCCGAGTCTACAACCCTCTCGATAGCCTCTATGCATGAGAACCACAATGTTGACAATCGATTCGAGGGCCCACGATATCTGGGATATCTGAGAAAACTGCAGCGGGGTATTCATCATGAGCAGATCCCTCCATTGAGGCGAAGAGAGTGTTCACGGTTCCGGACGCGGATTGAAGGTATCCCTGATAGTCCTGGCCCTGTTCATTGGTTGCAGTTCCGCCGTTGTGTGAGGCACAGGTCGACGATGGCTTCGATCTTCTGAAGTCGATTACCATCGACGGCGGTTACAACCTGGGCGACGAGGCGCGCGGCGTCTCGGTCGACAGCAGCGGAAATATTTTCCTCGCCGGGTACATCACGGTCCCGGGCCAGGGCAAGGACATTTTCCTCGCCCGATACAACGAAGATCTCGTCGAGCAGGACAGCGTCACGGTGAACGGGCCTGCCTACGGCGACGACGAGGGCTATGTCATGGCCTTCGACGGCGCGGGCTATTTGTATCTGGTCGGATATATGACCGAGACCGATGAGGGCCACAACGCATGGATCGGAAAATTCGACTCTGACCTCAAGCTGGTCGACAGCACGACTGTCGCCGGTTCCGAGGGCGGCGATGACGATGCGTATGGCATTCTCTTCGACCAGGTCAGCGGCAATATCTACATCGCGGGACGTTGCGGGAGACAGGTGAGGGGGCCAACATCTGGCTCGCCATCTACGACACCGACCTCGAAGCGGTCAAGCAGATCACCAGGAACGGACCCGTCGGCTGGGACACCGACAAGGCCCGATTCATGATCTTCGACGACACCCGCCACCTTTTCGTGAGCGGTTCCATGAGTCAGACCGACACCGAATACGACATCTGGATCGGTAAATTCGAGGACGATCTGAGTTTGTCGACGAGGTCATCGTCGCCGGGCCGACCACCGAAGAGGACAAGGGCTACGGCATCGTCTTCGACGGCGACGACACCATCTACGTCACCGGTACGATGATCGAAACGGACGAGAGCTACAACATCTGGATGGCCAAGTACGACACCGACCTCAATCCACTGGATTCGGTGACCATCAACGGTCCGGTCGACGGCGAGGACGTGGCCTACCTGATGACGATCGATGACGACGGCCACCTCTATCACTCGGGCACCTACACCGAGACTTCCGGCGGTACCAACATCTGGCTCGCCCGATTCGATTCAACACTGACACTGGATCGTGGACGACGGTGGACGGTCCGGCCGGCGGCTGGGACACCGGCATCGGAGTCGCGCTCGGCGAGGATGACGAGCTCTATCGTGTCGGGAATCGTCACCGACACGACCAGCGGCCTCGATCTCTGGCTCGGCCACTTCGACGATCCCCTGCTCTTCACCGGTGGTTTCGAGATTGGCGACACTTCCCGCTGGTCCAACGCGACACCCTGAAGGTGCCTGCTACCGCACCAACCGAATAACGCAATAGACGATCTCGAGAACGCCGAAAACTGGGAAGATCCCCCAGATGATCCAGTAGGAAAGTGTGTTCTTTCAAAATCCCAAGTCACGATCCCACACGAAGAGTGTGATTGCCGCCGTAGACGTTCTCGATCGTCCACCTATCGCGGGGCCTGATGACTGCAACGAGCTGTGCGGCCATCAGAATTCCCATGATCAGGAGGCCTGCCACACCCACAATCCAGGTGAGGGTCGTGACTTCCATATCTCAGACACCGCCCTCGACGGCCACCGCCATACGCACAAAGGTCCCAGCGGTCCCCTCGATGAAGCGGCTTTCGCCGTGTATGAGCCCGTCGAGATAGCGGAAGGAGTAATAGTTTCTGGTCGCAGAGAGCTTCACGGTTGTGGCGTCGGAACCCACCGACCGCTTACTGATGGGATCCATGGTGCTGTCCAGCACCTCCAGCACCAGTCCTCCACCGCGTTCGAACAACGTCAGATCAGGGTCCCATTGTCCCGACGAAAGAAAGATCCACGGCTGAATTTCAACGCCTTCGGGGTTCACCTCGTCGAGCTTCGCCACCTCGGGGGGAAGGCCGAAAAACCGTCGATGGCGTCGGTGCTCCGCTCGCAAGGTACAGCAGAGCCTGCTCGGTGCATCACGTCGTCCCATGCCATCGGGCCCTGCCAACGTTCCAGCAGGTCACCAACGTCGAGATCGATGTCTTGCTTGCGCGCCATGAAAAGGGCCGCCGAAACCACCCACGGATCGGCGTTGCCCACGCCAGCGGAGACATCGATATCTGGCATCACATATTCGCTGTTCTCCCGGGCCGGTTTGGCGTGCTCCTCTCCAACCGCGATCGCCAGATAGAGGAGTCGTTCCGGCGCCAGATCCCTTCGAACGGCAGGCGGAAGCGCAGCACGTCCAGGCTGCATGAGCATCCACTCGTACACCGTTCTGAAATCAGAAAGAGCGTAGGACTCGTCACCCGTCTCAAAGCGCCGTTCTTACCATCTGCTGTAGCGCTCGCCGGCGTATCCGCCGATGGTGCGAGGATCTCCGCCCTCATTCCACAGTTCCTCGAGCTCCTCGAATGGCCGCCGTCGCATTCCCTTCCTCGAGCATCACATCGAAGGGTGCAGGCAATCGACCCTCAAAGGCACCTCTCGTGCGCCGCATCCGCCACTCGCCACATTCCATCAGCCGACTCGAGCGAACCGACGGGCACCCACTCGCCGGAGTCGCTGGCATTCGGGAAGAACCCGCGCACGAAGCTCGACCGGTCCCTCGAGGGAATTCGGAGGCCTGATCACCCAGGCGACGGAGAGGAGGCCGTCCCGCCTCTCGGTACAGCTGTCGGTCAGCAATGTGAAACCCGCTACCGAGACCTCCATGTAGGCTTCGATCCCGGCATTTTCGACCGAGCCGTCCTCGAGCTTGAGTACTCCGAATGCCTCCGGCGGCACCGGGTTGGCTCGCTGGGAGGTGTTGTAGAGGGCACGGAAGAGCTCATTACCCTCAGGATCGAGCCACGACAGCTCCAGTCGGCCATGGGTGCGCCACGGGTCCGCTTCATCGATTTCGGTCACCAGCATGACGGCATCGAGGTCCTCCACCCACGCCCAGGTCACCAACTCGACAGGTGTGTCAGGAGGGGCCGGCCCCGGTTGGCACGACCATCCCAGAGCCGAACCGGCGATGACATCGCCAACGAAATCCGCCTCGGCGCTCTCGAATCAAAAGGATCCTTGGATTCTGCGCTCACCACTCCCCCTCGATTCCCCGAATAAGATCCTTCTTGTCTTCCGGAACAAGCAGCCTCAACGCGTCCAGGATCTGCCGCTTTCGTTTTCGAGAACTCGGCTCGTTCATGGTGATGGTGATCCCCTCACCCTCGAAATCCAGTACCGTCTGGAGCTTGCGGAAATCTAAGACCGTGAACGCGAAGGGGTTCTTTGTTCTCGCACATGGATTCGCTCGAGATCCTGCCAGGCCAGCGTCCTCGACCCGATGGCCCCGTGAGACGTCACGCCCTCTCCATCGACCTCGATTCGCTGGTGGGCCAGACTCGTGAACCACAGGGTGAGCAACGGTAACGCGATCGGGAACACCGTCACCGAGACGAAGTGAAGGCCGGTGATCGGCGTGGTGTACGGCCAATCCGGTGTCAGACCGATCAGGGAGGGCTGTCCCAACGGCCCCACCCACAGCGTGTCGATCGCTATCCGGACAAAGATCAACGCTCCGACAAGGCTGATCACGTCGCGAATACTGTCAACCAGGCCGACGAGATGGGGATACCCGGCGGGCCCCTGCAGTACGGTATGCCCGACCACCAGGATGAGCCCGCAAAGGACAGCCAAGACACCCAGGACCCGCGCTGCATTTCGAAGCCACGGCGTATGCAGAACCCACGGCACGACCTCCGTGTCCACCGAGCCGAAAAATAGCCGATCGAATACGACAAACGGCGGCCGGTACTCGAAATCGTCGAGCTCACGGCGATGGAAACGCCGCCACTGGCGAGGCGCGATTTCTGCCCCATCTTCGCCGGGGACCGGACCACCGGCCATTCGCTCCAGCTCCACTTTCAACTCCGGGTAACCCTCGAGATCCCCCGCATCAAGCCAGGTCATCGGGTTGTAGTCGCGGTTGTCATAGGCGCCGAGCAGCGTTGCCATGAAGCAGACGAACTCGCCTTCCGGTCCAGGCTCTCCGACTCGACGTTGGATATCCGGTGCAGATCGTCACGAAATGCGTATACCAGGCCTTCCGGATCCACGACTGCCCGATCGGCAGCAGGGCTCGCCACTGCGCCGACGGTACGCACCACATATCGGATTCGCCCATGAGGCTCAGGACGATCTCCAGCGTCTCTGGATATTCTCCATGTCCTCGATTTCAGCGAAATGAACGAGTCGCCGAACTCGGCTTTCGCGGACTCTTCGGTATAGGGAGCAGCTCGATTTCCAGAGCACGTACTCCCGGGTCTTCTCTCCGTTCATGCTCTCTGGAAACGGCAGGAATACCAGAGCCGCACCAAGGGAAATCAGGAGAAGCGCGACGAATTTACGAAGCCATGTCACGTGAATCACCTCGGAAGTGGAATCGAGTCGCCCTTCAATTCATCATACACCGCGGGTCTGATCACAAAGGCTTGATTTTCGGCTCAGAACAGGTGCATCATGGACCTGCTTCGATCTCAAAATTGATCGGAAAATTGCACATCTGAAAAGAGGTTCCAATGCGCAATGTTCTTTGTTTCGCGACTGTTCTTGCTCTGGTATTGAACATCGGGTGCGGCAAGGCGGAGGACGCAACCGTCGAACAGGCGGTAGAAAGAGCCGTCGAGAATAGTACCGGCGGCGAAGCCGGGGTTGATGTCTCCGAAGAGGGCATGGAAATTTCGTCAACGGACGAAGACGGAACCTACACATGGAAGGGCGGCGACAAGGCCGAAATCCCGGAAGGCTTTCCCGACGACGTCTATGTCTACGAGGGCGCCGAGATTTTGATGGCCTCAGAGGCCCCTGGCAGCTTCATGTTGGCGTTGTCCACTGACGCCGCACTCTCTACCGTGGTCGAGACCTACCAGAAGGAAATGTCCTCGGCAGGCTGGACACAGGTCATGTCCAACCAGATGGATGGGGGCCAGATGCTCGTCTACGCTATCGACGACCGGTCGGCCAACGTGACCATCTTCGATGAGGACGGCGTCAGGAAGATCAGCCTTTCGGTCGGCGGGTAAAGCGATCCGACCGAATCCACCTAGTCAGGATTCTCCGTGAAACCCGCGGCGCTATGGAGGATCGCGACGTAGGCATCGAGGAAGTGCTTTCTGGCGATCTTCCCCTGATCGTTGACCAGGGTGAGCCACGATCCGCTCCCGTAATCGGATTTTACCTTCAGCCAATAGGCGGCATCACCCTGATCCGAGTATGTCCGCCGCCCGACAAATGCTCCACTGTCGTCGAAGACATAGAGCTCTCCGGCGTGGGTGTACTTGACCAGCATAAACGCGCCCTTGACTGCCAGCTTGACTTCGTCACCCTGCCCGGCCGGTACAACAATCTGTCCAAACACCTTCTCACCCGGTTGGCTCGGCGGGACGTGCGGAACCAGGTCGTTGGCATTGACCACGCGAAACGAACGCCCGTGGTATGCCTTCTCAAATGCTTTGACAAAAGCTGGATCTCCGACCCTCGGAGAAGCGAAGGTATAAATTCCGGCGACTCGAATACCCTCCTGGGCAGCTCTCATTGCAGCAATGTGCGCGAGTCCGCCACCGAGGCTGTGGCCGGTGATCCAGATGGTTTTGCCGTTCTTGTCGGCCTGTTCCAACAGCGCCGAAACCCGCGGCCACCCCTGGTCCAATGCTCGGCAGAATCCTCGGTGAACCTTCCCGGGCAGCCCGGTTTTCTTGGTCTTGGACTGTGTGAATTTCAGGTCGGTGAGCCAGTCCTGCATCGTCGTCGAGCCCCTGAATGCCAGCACCACGAAGTTGTCGTGCTCGGCAACAACGCAGTGGAGGACCTGGTCCTTGATGAGTTGAGCTGATTTGAAACCGACCGAAGACAGTTGCTCTCGGATCCGCCCCTCGTCGTTTTGACCCGAAATCTCCACCATCGACACCAGAAACGAGGCATTGGCGAGGGAAAACCCATCGACATCGATATCCATTGACTCAGGGAATATGCCGCCTTCGTCAGCTCGGAGGGTCCCGGCCATGGCGAATACCACGACGAGGAAAAACAACATCACTCGCGTCGATTCTGGAGAACCTGAAAAATCGTTCATCTGGTTACCCAATCTCATTTTCAGAGGTTCATTTTCAGGCTCGGAGGCTATCACAATTCACCGAGGCCGCGGCCTTCAATCTCATTCGTCAGGCCATCTCGAGCCTTCCGTCCACCTTCGGGATAGAAATGTGATAACTGCGTGACGAGTCCGTGAGAACTGGTCTCCATATTGATATGAGACATCGGTCACGACCGAAAAACATGTCGAAAGGAGATCGAGTATGAAACGGACACTTATCTTTGGAGCTCTGGTAGCGATTTTGGTTTCGCTGGCCGCCCCGGCGGTAGCGCAGGACATGGTGAGGGTGAAGATCACCAATGTCACCAGACAGATTATCGCCCCGCCGCTGGTGGTCACCCATTCAGCGGATGCGCGCGTCTTCAGACCCGGCAGGCCCGCGTCAGACGAGCTCGCAGCGCTCGCCGAGGACGGCGATGCCTCCGCCCTCGTCGCCGTCCTGGAAACGAACGACGAAGTACTTGACATCGCCGTTGCGGACGGCCCCCTTCTTCCCGGACAAACGGTTGTCTTCGATCTCGAGAGCGATGGTCGTTTCAACCTGGTCAGCGCGTTGGGAATGCTGGTCACGACAAACGACGCGTTCTTCGGCCTCGACAGCCATTTCGCCCGGAAGAACGGCCCCGCCCAGCGTCTCAGCGTGCCCGCATGGGACGCCGGCACCGAGTACAACAGCGAGTCGTGCGACTACATCCCCGGCCCGCCCTGCGGAAATCCAATGATGCGCGACACCGATGGTGCGGAAGGCATCATTCACACACACCCCGGTATCTACGGTGTGGGTGACCTCTCCGCTGCAGACTACAACTGGCAGAATCCGGCCGTCGATATCGTGGTCGTCAGGAAGTGGAAGTAACCATTTCGCGACTTCGACACTACTCGTCGGTGGTACGGGGTCGACGACCCCGTGCCGTCGGCGCCTTTTCATGCACAGCAACGGCCCACGCGAGCGGAGGGGGAGATGGACAAGGACATACTGGTCATCGAGGATGAGCCACAGCTCGCGCGGCTGGTGGAGATGCACCTTCGCGACGCGGGTTGCCGGGTCCAGGTCGCGCTCACCGGAGCCAAAGGCCTTTCCGAAGCCTCGAAACGCCGCTTCGATCTTATCGTCCTCGACCTCATGCTCCCCGATATGGACGGACTCGACCTCTGCCGCGAGCTTCGCTCTCAAAAAAACTACACGCCGATTCTCATCCTCACGGCACGGTCCGGCGAAGTCGACAGGGTTCTCGGTCTCGAGCTGGGCGCCGATGATTATCTGACGAAGCCGTTCAGTGTTCGGGAGTTGGTGGCGAGGGTCAAAGCAATCCTCCGGCGCATCGACCGAATGGAAGAGGAAGAAGTCGAGTCGGAGCCGCTGGAAATCGAGGACCTCACGATCGATCGCGAAAAGCGGCGGGTCTCGATCAATGGCGACGGGATTCAACTGACGGCCAAGGAGTACGACCTTCTGCTCCAGTTCGCCCGTCACCCAGGCCGCGTCTACACGCGCACCCAACTCCTGGATCTGGTATGGGGCTATGGTGAAGGGCACCTACGAACACACGGTCAATTCCCACATCAACCGGCTGCGCGCCAAAATCGAAGACGACCCTTCAAAGCCACACTTCATCCGCACCGTGTGGGGGGTGGGGTACCGTTTTCTTGATCCCGCGATGAACGGCGGATGATCCATTGACATCAATCATTGACGGCACGATGCCGATCGGCAGGATAAAAACATGACCCGGCTCTACAAGAAACTCTCGGCAGCGCTCTTCGGTTTGTTCCTGGTTGTCGGTGGCGTCACCCTCGCAGTGACCCTGGTGACCAGCTATCTCTACCAGCGCGAGGTGCAGCAACGCATCCACCATGATCTCGCTGCAAACATCGTCAAGGAGAAGCTGCTGATCGTCGATGGCGAGATTGATCAGAAAGCACTCAAGGGCGTATTCATGTCGATGATGGTGGTCAACCCCACCATCGAGCTCTACCTGTTGAATCCGTCTGGCGAGATCCTCGCCTACTCGGCGCCCCCGGGAAAAGTCAGGCTCGCCCAGGTCGCGCTCGATCCAGTGCTCGAGTACATCGAAAATGGGCCGCGCCTGCCGATCACCGGTGACGACCCGAGGCACCCCGACAGCCAAAACATCTTCTCGGCGGCCCGCATTGAACGCGAAGGCAAGCTCGAGGGCTATCTCTACATCGTGCTCGCAAGCGAGCATTTCGTCTCGGCGGCCGAGATGCTGCGCGGAAGTTACATCCTGCGCACCGGAGCGATGGCGGTTGCCGGCATCACGGTGCTGGCTCTGATCGGCGCAGTCCTGTTGTCCCGCCGTCTGACCCGGCGGTTGACTCGGCTGACGCGCGACATGGCGGTCCTCCGCAGGGAGTCCCTGGAATCTGATGCACCAACCTCCTCGGCCGCGTTGAGCCAACTCCCACCACGGCATGATGAAGTCGACGAACTCCGCGTCACATTCGATCACATGGCGGCGCGGATCGAGGACCAGATCGTCAAGCTCGAGGACCAGGACCGGCTGCGTCGCGAAATGGTCGCCAACGTTTCACACGATCTGCGAACACCCTTGACCCACCTCCACGGCTATCTCGAAACCTTGATGCTCAAGGAAGAATCGCTCGAGCCCGAACAACGCCAGGAGTATCTGGAGATCGCACTCGTTCACGCAAAACGGCTCGGCCGCCTCGTCTCGGACCTGTTCGAGCTCGCCAAGCTCGACGCGCTGCACGAGCCGCTGGAACGCGAACGCATGCCTGTCGGCGAGTTGGTCCAGGACGTCGCACAGAAGTACCGTCTCCCTGCTGAAGACCGCGGCGTGAGGCTCAGCGCCAAGCTCGAAAGCGAGCTTCTCTGGATCTCAGCGGATGTCGGCCTGATCGAACGGGCGCTGGAAAATGTCCTCGACAACGCTCTCCGTTACACCCCGGAAGGCGGGAGGATCGACATCCGCCTGGAACCGCTGGGCGACAGGCTGTGTATCGAAGTGCACGATACTGGACCCGGAATCGCCGCAGATCAGGTTCCATTGGTCTTTGACCGTTTCCACCGTGCGGCGAGTTCAGGCGAACGAGACGACAGCCGAGGAGCAGGCCTCGGCTTGGCGATCGCAAAACGGGCGGTCGAGCTCCACGGAGGCAACATCCACTGCGAGAGCCAGGTCGGCGAGGGAACGACATTCCGGTTCGACCTGCCAGCCGCGACACCGACGGGGTCAACCTCTCCGCTCTCCGCGTAAAGTCGGTTGCTGGATGCTGATTTCTTGATCCGCCCACCCGCCCAGGAGAAACCGCGGATCACGCAGATGACCGCAGATCGATTTCGAATTTCGGATTTCGGATTTCGGATTTCCGCCCGCCCTCCCAAGGCCGTTCACAGATCACCCAGATTGACCCGGATCCATCGCATTGTTTGCCCGCAGATCACGCAGATGGACGCAGATCGATTTCGAATTTCGGATTTTGGATTTTGGATTCCGCCCGCCCACCCAGGAAGATCCGCAGATGAACGTCTATTGAGATCCCTCCCGCATCGCGGGTACAGGGTGCCAAGCGCCGGAGGCGCGAAAGACCTTTGCCTGGGGCGTGAGCCCCAGGAACCTGGGAAACAAGAGAATACCAAGCCGCGGAGCGGCGCCAGAGTTTAGCCCGGGGCGTCAGCCCCGGGTCTCAGCACCTAAAAACGAATAAGCCCCAGAGGGGCGACAGACCTGTGCGTTCGCATGACCCTACTGATTTCGTCGGGCTCTTCTGCCGGCGGGCCGATCCGCCGTATCTCAAGCCCCAAGCCTCAAGCCCCAGGCCTCGGGCGGGTGGTGGAAATCCAAAATCGAAAATCCGAAATCCAAAATCTGTATCGGGTGGGCGGAAATCCGAAATTCGAAATCCGAAATCGATCCGGGTCGATCTGGGTGATCTGTGGGCAACCTTGGGTGGGTGGGCGGTAACTCAAAACTCAAAACTAAGAACTCAAAACTGAAATGGGAGGGTGGGCGGGCGGAATTTCCTCATTCCTCATTCCTCATTCCTCATTCCTCATTCCTCATTCCCCCACCCCTGCCTCATGGCCTTCCCGGCTGATCGGTTTGTGTGGGCCTCTCTCGATCCAGAACATCCTTCACATTGCCACCGATGTCGGTCAGCAACAGACCCATGACCACAAGGACAAAGGCCAGGATGAGCCAGTCGGTCAGGCGGGTCGTGCGGTGGGTCGTCTTTTCTTCCATTGTTCCTTCACCATCTGCCGAACGAGCCGGATCAAATCGACGACCGGCCGGATCGGACAGAGATAGTTGCACCACGGACGTTTGATGAAGAGGGCGGCGATCAGCACCAGGCCGAGAGCCGCGAACTGGACCGACGTACCGAGAAGATCGAAGAGGGTCCCGAAGAGCTCGTAGCCCGCGACCCCTGGATTGCGAAACCACACGCCGAGAAGGATCGCAGCCAGTGCTAGCCCCCGTTGCAGCCAGATCAGTCCATCCTGGAATCGGCGCGGCACTCGGCTCTTCGCGCCACCAATAGCGCCCATACATTCCTGGGCGGCTCCGAAGGGACAGCACCACTGACAATAGGGATTCTTGTTGTCGACGGTGAAGACGAAAAGGATGCCGCCGATCAGGAAATACCAGTAGAGATTGGTCTGCCACTGCGGCCAATATCCGAGGACCAGCTTCGTGATGTAGGCAAGCGTGACCGGGCTGTTGTAGATGAAGCCGAGAACGACCAGCCCGACGAGCATCGAGATCCACCGCGCCTGCTTGGTGTATGGAAATTTGCTCCGGTGTCCCAGAAATCCGATCGCAAAGAGCAGGATCAGCACGACCTCAGGGATCCCGAAGATGATCTTCGGGGGCCTCGAGATTCGACCGGAAGCCCGAGGATCTCGGCAACAGCTCGGCTCCCTCCGGCCGCGGCATCCGCCAACGCCCGGGCGGTGTAGGTCGCACCGGTCACCCCGTCGACGTCGATTCCGAGGCTGAATTCATCGCTGTATCGTTTTCCGATCAGCCCCGACATCAGACCGCTATCCAGAACCCGGGCCATCCAGGCCGGGGTCTCCTTCTCGTCAGCGATGACGGCTCCAATCAACGTACCTGAGCCATCGACCGCCACCGCGACCTGCAACGGACCACCGTATCCGTCGGCGGTGCCGATGGCGATCCGGCCGACCACCTCGGTCTCGGTCTCGTCGGTCCACGCCGAAAAGACACCGTTGTCCTGTTCGACGATGTGGTGTGCTTCCGGCACTGTCCGGCGCACGACCGGCATCAGGTCAGCCCGCGTTCGGACCGCGCTCGCGATCCACACGGCGGCAATCAACAAGAGCGCCCCGATCGCGAAGACCCGATCGGTCGTCCTCCGGGTCATCCGAACTTCAGTCCGGATTTCACTGGGACGGTCGCGGCCGGTGTGCAAACAGGCGAATCAGCGCCACACCGAAAACGATCGTCACGAAGAGACCGATCAGAAAGAGCTTGAACCCGGCTGAACCCTCGCCTTCTCCGATCAGCGTGCCCCAGGCTAAAAAACTCAGACTCAAAACGGCGTACCAGGCCACGGCCAACAGCCCTTTCCACCAGCGAGATCACCCACCCGCGGTCTCGAGCGAATTCCCGAAATCCCGCCGCAACCAGTGCGAACACGACACCCATGACAAACCAGAAAGGACCTCCTGTGAGCATCAGATCACCCCTTCTCCGGTTTGATGATGTCGACATCTAGGTAGCGTTCCGCGACCAGGAAATCCGGGGGTTCCCGGAAGCTCGCAAAGCGGCCGACCGGCGGGCGGCGGTACTCCTCGGCTTTGGGATAGGGGAAGAGGTTCTTCTGCATCCACAGCAGACCGCTGCTCACGATCCCGGTGGGATCCCTGGGATCGATCTTGCGCGCAGCATCGTGGAGCCAGTTGTCCTTTCGGCTGTACGGGCAGACCGCCACGCACTGCCGGCACCCCATCGGGCCCATCGACTCCCGCCAGTAGTTGTAGCAGGCGCCGTTGTTGACGTACCAATGCTCGTAGCCCCGGATCACCATTCCATCCGGGCTGTCGGCCTTGGACATGGCGCCGGAGGGACAGGACTCGGCGCACAGCTTGCATTTGGCGCAGAACTCGGCGACCCCGAAATCGATCGGCCGGTCGGTCGCCATCGGAAGGCTTGTCGTAACGATCGCCATCCGGCAATTTCCGCCGGCTTCGGGAGTGATGCAGAATCCCGTGCGCCCAACCTCGCCCAACCCGGCCTCGACGGCGTGCGGTGGAACGATGAGGTCGTAATTCGTCATCGGCGAATGGGCTCGCGCCGGGTAGCCCGCGTACTTGAGAGCTCCTTCGAACCGGACCGCCACCGTCGATACCCGGTCGTAGGCGTCGTAGCTGGTGGAGAACTGGGGCTCGAGAGAATGACGTCCCACTCCATCGGGACGCCGACGACGATCGCGAATTCCCAGTGCTTCGGCATCTTCGAGAAATCGTAGTCGTCGGGACAGCCGCGCCAACCTTCCGAGTAGAGCCAGGCCGGGTTGGTCTTGGTGATCCCCACAAGGGTGGCGCCGTAGCGGTGGGCCAGATGTTTGATGAACTCGGCCGCCAGCTCCGGGCTTTTGAACGGAACCGGATCTCCGATGGGTCTGGATCGGGGTCCGCGGGAAACCTGAAAATCGGATTCCTCCGGTGGGACTGGGGA
>CAVYKX010000014.1:0-298578 GCA_963769215.1 Candidatus Sulfomarinibacteraceae bacterium
GGTTTCCGGCGGCTCCCGGATCCACCGAGCGCAGGTGAAGATCGCGCTGGGGATAGGGAATTCTCGATGCCTGTCTTTCGATCGGTGCCGTACGAACACCCACAGGTAGCTCCTTCGCCGCCGTTCATCCATCGAGTCAAGTTCACGACCTTGGCAACGATCTCGCGAGCAACAGAAACCGACAACCCCCGACGTCAATGAGGCTGCGAGGATGCCGATCTTCGCGGTGGCGATGAGAGCCTCGTCGTTGAATGCAAGATCGGAGATAAAGAGCGACATGGTGAAACCGATGCCGGCCAGACAGCCGGCGCCCGCCACCTGGCCCCACGTGACGCCTTTGGGCAAAGCTCCGCGTCCGCTCTTCACCGCCAGCCAGCTCAGAAGGCTGATACCGAGTGGTTTCCCGATCACCAGACCGACGATGACTCCGAGAGCGAGCGGGTTGGCGAGCACCGTCATCAGATCGCCGCCGATGGCAACTCCGGCATTGGCCAGCGCGAAGAGCGGGAGGATGAACCACACCTGGATGGGATGAAGGTAATGTTCGAGCATCAATCCGGTGGGCAGTGCATCTTCAGCCCCCAAGTGGACGCGTTGCACCACTTCAAGCTGCTCCCGATTACTGATCAAGCAGAGGTTCGATCGTTCCTCTTGGGTGATGCGTTCCAGGCTCGCCTCGGTTTCATCAATGAATCGACGGGGATCGGACCGCGGCCGGACCGGAATGATCATCGCCACCAGAATGCCGGCCACGGTTGCGTGCACTCCTGACGAGAAGACTGCGAGCCATACGCCGATGATCAGAAGGTACAGGACACCCCGACGCGCACGCGCACGGACACCGATGAACAAGAGAACGAGCAACACACCGGCTGCCATCAGCGCCACGACGTTGATGCTCTCGGTGTAGAAGATCGCGATGACCGCCACCGCTCCAAGATCGTCGGCGATGGCCAGCGCCGTGAGGAAGATCTTGAGGCCGAGCGGGACTCGGGCACCGAAGATCGCCAACACCCCGAGTGCGAAGGCGATGTCGGTGGCCATCGGGATACCCCACCCTGAAGCCCCTTCGCCTCCCATGTTCAGGACCGTGAAGAACAAGGCCGGAACGACCATGCCGCCGATCGCGGCGGCCACCGGCAACGACGCCTTGTCGAATGACGACAACTCGCCGACCACCAATTCTCGCTTGACCTCGAGACCCACCACGAAAAAAAAGATCACCATCAAACCGTCGTTGATCCAGTGGTGGAGGGAGAGCTTAAAGGCAGCGTCGCCCCATGAGACCCCGATATATGTGTGGAGCAGATCGAAGTAGGTGTCCGCCCAGGGTGAGTTGGCCCACACCAGCGCCAGCCACGGTGCATGCCAACAGGAGGATGCTACCCGTGACCTCCGAGTGGACAAACCACTCGAAATATCCGCGAAACCCGCCCTTGCTCGTTGAACTCATCGACGGCCTCCCGATGCGATACGCAAATTCTAACGCATGAAAAAGGCGGCGCGAATGCGCCGCCCGAATTCACCTCGTCAGCAATTCGTGTCGAAAACGAATTGCTAGGGGAGCTGGATCAGCCAGCCGCCATCCTCGAACCACTTCTTTTCGAGCGCGTCGAGCAGGCCGATGCCTTCGAGGGCGCCGAGATAGTTGGTGACCATGTTGAGAAGGAGCGAGTCGCCAGGAGCAAGCGCGATTCCGATAGGCTCGATGGTCATCGGCTCAGCGAGAGTCACGAGACCCGCGTCCGGGAAGCGCATCTGCGACAGCGCACAAATCGGGAAGTCCGCAACAAGGGCGTCGGCCTTGCCGTCAATCACCATCTGCACACCCGCGTCGTAGTCATCGACACCGATGTAGGTGGTCTTCTCGAGCACCTGCTGGACGAACTTCTCGCTGGTGGAGCCCTTGAGGGCCGTGATCTTGATAGTCGATCGGTCGATGTCTTCGGCGTCCTCGAGGGCCGCAAGAGTTGCGGACTTCGTGAGGATCGACTTACCGGACACGATGTAGGGTCCGACAAACGCAGCCTTGAGGTTGCGTTTGGGGGTCATCGTCATACCGGACATGATGGCATCGATTTCGCCCTTTTCGAGGGCGGACAGCAACTCACCAAAAGGCATCTTAACGAACTCCGACTTTGACATCCATGGCGTCGGCGAGGATGGTGGCGAGATCGACCTCGAAACCGATCAACTCACCGGATTTGGAGACCACGCTGAAAAGGTGGCTGGCTACCGGTCATACCGACCTTGAAGGTGCCACTCTCGACGATGCGGCTGAGCACCGGTGCGTTGTCGGCGGCGACGGCATCGGCCGTTCCACCGACCAGGGCGAGCAAAGCAATTGCAAACAGAACAAACGAGCGCTTCATATTTTTCCTCCTTGGGTTTTCAGGGCCGGCGGTCACCGGCCTTCATTCCAAACAAATTCACTCTCGGAACGATTCCCCGAATAATTCAGGCTGTAGAATAGCGCAAATGAAAATGAGATGCACCCCATTGTTCATATTCGTCTGGTTGCTCGCCGTCGTGGTTGCTCCGGCAGCCGGTTCCGAGGAACTCTCGGGAACGCGGCCGGGACCTGACGACCAACCGCTCACCATCAACAGCACGCTTTTTCTGCTCGATGTGTCGAAGATCGACGGAGCCAACCAGAGCTTCACCGCCGACGTCTTCATGATGCTCCAATGGAAGGACGAGCGCCTGGCCACATCGGAAGGAGGCGTGCGGCGGCTTCCTCTCGGGAGTGTCTGGAACCCACGAGTCCAGATCATCAATCAACGACGCATTTGGAAGACGTTTCCCGAGCAGGTGGATGTGGCGCCTGACGGCACGGTGACCTACCGCCAACGTTTCTACGGCGAGTTTTCCTCACCACTCGACCTCCACGACTTTCCTCTTGACCAGCACACATTCTCACTGGAAGTCGTCGTGCCGGGTTACAGCCCGGACGAGGTCGTGATGGTGCCCAACATCGAGGGCTTCGAACAGGCCCGCTCACACGAGATGACAATTCCCGACTGGTCGATCGGAGACTTCGAAATCGAAGCATCGCCCTGGTCGATTATCCCCGGTGCGCGCCAGATTCCCGGGTTCAAAGGCACCTTCCAGGCAAAACGCCATCTCGGCTTTTACGTCGGCAAGGCTTTCGTGTCGGTCGCCATCATCGTCTTCATGTCGTGGGTAGTCTTCTGGATCGCGCCCGAACACGTCGGTCCCCGCCTCAGCGTTGCGGTGACCTCGATGCTCACCCTCGTTGCCTACCGTTTTCTCCTCGGCCAGGGTCTGCCGCCCGTGTCGTACCTCACGCGCCTCGACTACTTTCTGCTCGGTTCCACAATTTTGGTCTTCATCGCACTGATCCAGGTGGCTTTGACAAGCGCCATGAACGAGGAGCGTGACCAAGCCCGAAGTGCCAGAATCAACAAAATGTCCAGATGGGCTTTCCCCGCGGTCTTTTTGTTGCTCTTCACCGTCCTGTTCTGGGTGTGACGGGGTTTTCACTCAAACCAGAAAACCCTCAACAACACCGCCATTCCTTGCTACTGTTTCGACGGAGAAGCACGTCTCGTCACAGGGGGATTCCATGAGGAAATTTGCGGTTTTGTTCGTCGTCTGTGCGCTCGCGCTGCCGCTCACCGCGGCGGAGGATGAGAATGGTGATCAGGGGATGACTTCGAAGTCCTTTGCCGGACTCGAGTTTCGCAACATCGGCCCGGCGTTGATGTCCGGCCGCATCGCCGACATCGCCATTCAC
Source organism: Candidatus Sulfomarinibacteraceae bacterium (assembly GCA_963769215.1). Lineage (GTDB taxonomy): Bacteria > Acidobacteriota > Thermoanaerobaculia > Thermoanaerobaculales > Sulfomarinibacteraceae > Sulfomarinibacter. Next base: position 3,758 of record CAVYKX010000014.1, read on the forward strand.
CCGACCGATTTCAGCACCTGGTACGTGGCGGTGGGATCGGGCGGCGTCTGGAAGACCACCAACTCGGGCACGACCTGGACTCCGATCTTTGATGGTGAAACGTCCTACTCCATCGGGTGTGTCGCCCTCGATCCGTCGAACCCCGAGATCGTCTGGGTCGGCACCGGCGAAAACGTCGAGCGGACGTCACGTGGGTTTCGGCGACGGAATCTACCGCAGCCTCGACGGCGGCACGAGCTGGAAGAACATGGGTCTCGAGGACTCGCAGCACATCTCCGAGATCATCGTCGATCCGAACGATTCGAAGACGGTTTTTGTTGCTGCGCAGGGCCCGCTGTGGTCTTCCGGCGGCGAACGTGGTCTGTTCAAGACGAATGACGGAGGAGAGACCTGGAAGAACGTGCTTGCAGACGGCGAGTGGACAGGGGTCACCGATGTCGTCATGGACTCGCGGGACCCGAAGGTCCTCTACGCCGCCACCTGGCAACACCACCGAACGGTCGCAGCCTTGATCGATGGCGGCCCTGAGTCCGGGATCCACAAGACGACCGATGGCGGCGACACCTGGACCAAGCTCGAGGCCGGTCTTCCAGAAGGGAATCTCGGCAAGATCGGTCTCGCAATCTCTCCACAGAACCCGGACGTGGTCTACGCGGTGATCGAGCTCGACAATCGCGAAGGCGGCATCATGGCGCTCGACAAATCGCGGTGCGAGCTGGGAGAAGCGATCCGACGCAGTCTCCGGAGGCACCGGACCCCACTACTACCAGGAGCTCGAGGCGAGCCCCCACGCCTTCGACCGCATTTACATCATCGACGTGCGGATGCAGATCTCGGACGACGGCGGCAAGACCTTCCGCACGATGAATGAAAAGACCAAACACTCCGACAACCACGCTCTCGCTTTCCGGCCGGATGACCCCGACTACCTTCTGGTCGGAACCGACGGTGGGCTCTACGAGAGCTTCGACCTCGCCAAGACCTGGCGTTTCGTCGCCAATCTCCCAGTGACCCAGTTCTACAAACTGGCGGTCGATGATTCGGAGCCCTTCTACAACGTCTACGGCGGCACCCAGGACAACAACACCCAGGGAGGCCCGACCCGCACCGACAGCACCAACGGCATCCGCAACGCCGACTGGTTTATCACGCTGTATGCCGATGGCCACCAGCCGGCGGTGGAGCCCGGCAATCCCGACATCGTCTACTCTGAGTGGCAGCAGGGCAATCTAGTGCGCACCGATCGAACAACCGGCGGGATTGTCTACATCCAACCGCAACCCGAACCTGGCGACCCGCCCGAACGTTTCAACTGGGACGCGCCGATCCTCATCAGCCCGCACTCGCCGACCCGGCTCTACTACGCCAGCCAGCGGGTCTGGCGTTCCGACGACCGTGGCGACGCCTGGCGTCCTGTGAGCCCAGACCTCACCAAGAACGAGGACCGCATCCTGTTGCCGGTGATGGGCCGTCAGTGGAGCTCGACTGCGCCCTGGGACCTCTTCGCCATGTCGAATTACAACACCATCACCTCGCTCGCCGAGTCGCCCGTTGAGGAGGGCCTCCTGTGGGCCGGCACCGACGACGGTCTCTTACAGGTCAGCGTGGATGGCGGCGACAACTGGAAGGCGATTCCGGTCGGCGCGCTTCCCGGTGTGCCGGCGACGGCATTCGTCAACGACATCAAGGCCGACCTCTACGACGCCGACACCGTCTATGTGTGTCTCGACAACCACAAGTACGGCGACTTCAAGCCCTATTTGATGAAGAGCACCGATCGTGGTGCGAGCTGGGCCTCGATCGCGGGCGATCTCCCCGATCGTCACCTCGTCTGGCGGTTGGTCCAGGACCACGTCAAGAAGGAGCTGCTCTTCGCGGCGACCGAGTTTGGGATCTTTTTCACCGTGGACGGCGGTGGGAAGTGGTTCGAGCTCCAAGGCGGCCTACCGACGATCTCGTTCCGCGATCTTGCCGTTCAGCGGCGCGAGAACGACCTTGTAGGCGCCTCCTTCGGTCGAGGCTTCTACGTTCTCGACGACTACTCTCCGCTGAGGGAAGTCAGCGAGGCAACACTCGCGCAGGAAGCGACCCTCTTCCCCGTGCGGAAGGCCCCCTGGTACATCCAGCGACGCACTCTGGGCGAGAGCGGCCAGGCGAGCCAGGGCGGAAGTTATTTCGTGGCCGAAAACCCGCCCTACGGTGCGGTCTTCACCTACCACTTCGGTCAGGGGCTGAAGTCTTTCGAAGACACCCGACGCGAGGCGGAAAAGAAGCTCGAGAAGGAGTGGAAGGACACGCCGTACGTGGGTTATGACGAACTCGAACGCGAACGCCGCCAGCCCGAACCGGCAGTGGTGCTCACGATTCGTGACGCCTCCGGTGATATCGTGCGGACACTGACAGGTCCCGCCAAGAAGGGCTTCCACCGTGTCGCGTGGGATCTGACCTACCCCACCTCCTCCGCAATCAGTACCGCATCGACTGGAGGTTGGGACGACGGCGAGGACGCCAACAGCGGCTTCATGGCACCGCCGGGGTCCTACTCGGTCACACTCTCGAAGAAAGTCGATGGAGTTGTCACCGATCTCGCCGGTCCCGTGGGGTTCGAAGTCGTTCGCGTCTTCGAAGGCGTTCTCGACGGAACAGCCCCGGCCGACACCGCGGCCTTCATGAAAAAGGTCGCAGCGCTGCAGCGTGGTGTGAGTGCGGCCTCACAGGCCGCAGCCATCGGCTTCACGACGATCGAAAACCTCGAGAAGGCCTTGGCGCGGTCGACCGTTGCCCCGGGCACCCTCGACATCGAGCTCGAGGCCCTCAAGCAGCGGCTGTACGACCTCGATGAGGCCTTGTCCGGAAATCGTTCGATGCGATCGCTGGGCGAACCCCGATCGCCGACGGTGGCGGGCCGCTTGCGAGTGGCATCAACGACCAACGGGCAGTCGGACTACGGCCCGACCGCAACGCATCGACGCGCCTTCGAAATCGCAACTGAGGAGTTCGCCGCGATCGAGCCGAAGCTGCGCAGATTGCTCGAGGTGGATCTGCCTGCGCTCGAGGCGAAGATGGAGGCGGCCGGCGTACCGTGGACGCCTGGGCGTCCTTTGCCGAGCGTGAATTAACCGATTGTCGACCAACAACCCACACCCGGGGCTCTCGCCCCGGGTTTTTCTTTTGTCATCCCGAGCGACGGCGACCCCATTTCTCTGTCATTCTGAGCGAGGCCGTCCGACGGCCGAGTCGAAGAATCCCCTGACTTCTCCGGAGAGTGTTCAAGAGCTCGGATTTTCGCTCTGGGCTTCAGGGGATCCTTCGACTCCGCCCCCATCGGATGGCGCCGTCGCTCAGGATGACAGGGCAATCACCTTCGCGGTCATCTCGCTGATGCGTTCTGACAGAGATGCGAGCCCGTCGCGCTCGCCCGCGAGACGTTCCGACTCCGAGCGTACGAACCGCGTATAGGGCGCGATGGTGTCGTCGAGCCGGTGGCGGCCGCGCTCGGCTTCTTTGTCGAAATGGGTGGTGAGTGCCGCCATGAGCTCGGAGCGAAGCAGGGCGATTTTTTCCGTGAGTTCCGCCTTGGCCCGGCGACGCCGGTGGGGTAGAACGAAAAGACCGAGGACGGCCATCAGCCCGGCCGCGGTCAGTCCTGTGATGTCGGCCGCGGTCGAGCTTGCCGCCAGGGCCACCGCGGCACCGAGACCGACGGCGCCGACTTCGAGGACCGCGGTCGAGGTCACCGCCTTCTGCGCATCCTCCGCCATTCGGCGCGCCTCGGCGGTGCGGTCGTAAGAAGCCATCCCGTCGCGTGCAGCGCGGCCGACGGTCTCGATCAACCGGGTGCGGTCGGTCTCGAATCGGCCGCCAACCTCGCCCACCATGCGGTCCGCATGGGCCGATGCGCGGCGGTTGACGTGGTTGACCACGTTCTGCCAATGGCTGAGCTCAGAGTCGACCAACCAGTCAATCAGTGAGTCGACCTTGGAGTCCACCTTTTCCGGAGCGTCCGCGACCACCTCCGACTCGAAGCGTTGCTTGAGCTCCATTTTGTCGAAAAGCTTCGGCAGCCGGGTAATACGGAGGGTCTCGTCGAAGAACGCGGTCCCCCGCTGCTCCATGCCGTACAGGACGTTATCGACGTCCGACAGCCGCAGCTCGAACTCGCGCCGGACGTCGGCGGCCCAGGTGTCGGTCTGACCCTGGATGTCGTCAATGGTGCGGAGATCGTCCGTCAACAGCGCCAGCCGGCCCTCCACGGTCTCGAGCGACCCGCCGAGTAGATGGGACGCAACCCCGAGAGGATTCGATAACTTGAGCCGGAGGAGTTCACCGCTGTCGAGGGTGTCGTGGAGGTACCTCTCAACTGCGGGCAGACCGCTGGCCGCGAGCGCCGCTTGATCTCCGGATGCGTGTGCCTCGGCGGCCTGCAGCGCGGAGACCGGAAAGACCTCCGGCTCAAGCCCGAGGAGACGAGCGGCATTGGACGTCACGTACGCGACCACCTCGGCTCGTTCCTCGTCACTTCGAAGAATGTCGATCTTGTTGACCGCCATGGCGACCTTCTTGCCCCAGCTGCGGATGCTTTCGAGAAAGACCCGCTCGCTCTCGGACAGGGGGCGGTCGGACGAGGTCACGAAGAGCACCAGATCGGCTCGCGGCACGTAGTCGGCGGTCAACGCCTCGTGTGCGCGATCGAGAGCGTTGGTGCCGGGGGTGTCGACCACGGTCAACTGGCGCAGGGTTTCTACCGGAGCCGTGATGCGTTCACCCACGGCGCTCATCGGTTCCCGCGTCAACTCTTCGCCCCAGGTGATGTGGTGGATCTTGGAAGTCGTCGGCGTTACGCCCTCAGCCAGGACCGCCTCGCCGAGGAGGGCATTGATGAGGGCGCTCTTGCCGGCGTTGAACTCACCCACCACCACCAGAAGGAAAAGCTCATCGAGCTGGCCTACCGAATCGGCGAGCGCTCTGAGGTCGTCGGCCGAGGCGTCGCTCCGACCGAGCGCAGCCGTGACCTCGGACAACAAATCTCGTTCCCGGGTCAGGAGCTCGTTCTGTTCAGCAGTCAGAATTGGTTCAAGCATGTGTCGCTATCTTAGCGCGAACACGCCGTTGCGAATTAGGAATTAGAAATTAGGAATTAGGAATGCCCCCCAACCACCCGCAGCGATCATGGGGGAGAAAGGGCGGGAATTCCTCATTCCTCATTCCTCATTCAGTAGCCTGCTGCCATCCCATCTTTGCGCGACTCGGTGGCGCCTGCCAGCACTCCGGTCTCCGGATCGCGGTGAACAGCCTGATACCCGCCGAATGCCACCGGGTTGACCTCCTGGATCCGGTGGCCCCGTTTATTGAGGTCGCGATAGACCTCAGCCGGAAGACCCTTTTCCAGGTGGAGGATGCCCCCGGAGGTCATGACCGTCCCGGTGGGCTGCGACGAACCCGCCGTGGTAGAAGCGCGGGGCATCGCCGGCCTCCTGCAGGTTCATCCCGAAGTCCACCAGGTTGACGACGATCTGGACGTGGCCCTGGGGCTGCATGGCGCCGCCCATGACGCCGAAGGCGGTGTCGGGCACGCCGTTCCCGCCCATGAATGCCGGAATGATGGTGTGGAAGGGCCGCTTGCCGGGTTCGAGGGCATTCGGGTGATCCGGGTCGAGGGTGAAGAGGGCGCCGCGATTCTGGATCCCGAAGCCGAGCTCGGGCACGACGTAGCCGGAACCGAAGCCGGTGTAGTTGGACTGGATCAGGGAGACCATCATGCCGTCGGCGTCGGCGGTGACCAGGAAGGTGGTATCGCCGTGGTCGAGAGCGGGTTGCCGGGCTCGACCGTCTGGCGGCTCGTCCCATGTCGATGAGCTCCGCGCGCTGTCGGCGGCATAGTCCTTGTCGAGCAGGGCTTCAACCGGCACGTCGGCAGAGCTCATATCGGCGTAGTACCGCGCCCGATCCTCGAAGGCCAGCTTCTTGGCCTCGACCAAGAGGTGCCAGAAGTCGGCACTGTCGCGTCCCAGCGTCTTCGACGTCGAAGGCTTCGAGCATGTTGAGCATCTGCAGCGCGGCGAGGCCCTGCCCGTTGGGCGGCAGCTCCCAGACCGTCATTCCGCGGTAGGTGGTCGAGATGGGCTCGACCCACTCGCTGCGTGTGGTTGGCCAAATCCTCCAGGGAGAAGAAACCGCCGTCCTCATCGGAATAGGCGACGATCTGCTCGGCGATCTCACCCTTGTAGTAGGCGTCTCGGCCTCCGGCCGCGAGGCGATCGAGCGTGTGCGCCAGCGCCGGGTTGGCGAAGATCTCGCCCTCCGCGGCGCCTTGCCGCCCGGCATGAAAACCTCGGCGAATCCCGGCATGTCCTTGAATCGGGACACGCTGCGGGCCCAGCCGCCCGCAATGACCTGCGGCACCGGCGCGCCTTCGCGGGCCAGCTGCGACTGCCGGGCCCAGCACATCGGCCATCGGGAGCTTGCCGAAGCGCTCGTGCAGCTCGAACCAGCCGTCGACGCACCCCGGAACCGTCCACGCGTAGGGCGAGTAGACGGGAATGGTGCCGTTCTCTTCAGCCGGCACCTTGTCAATGGTCAGTGAGCCCGGCGCGCGGCCCGAGCCGTTGAGGCCGTGGAGCTTCTCGGTCTTCGGGTCCCAGACCATGGCGAAGAGATCACCGCCGAGGCCATATGGCGGTCGGCTCCATGAAAGCCGAGCGCCGCGTTGACCGCGATGGCGGCATCGACCGCCGAACCGCCCGCGCTTGAGAACATCGAGCCCGATCTGCACCGCCAGCGGGTGGGCTGCACGCGACCATGCCGTGGCGGGCATAGATCACCGAACGGGTGGCGAAGCTCCGCCCCTCCGGCCGATCAGCCGCCAGGACAAATGAAGAGGCAACAAGCAACAATGCGAGAACAGAGAGACGACGCATGGCGACCTCCATGGACATACTACGCCGGCCCTGATCGGATTTCGTGAGCTGACCAGTCGAAAACTCCTGGTTCCCAAATTCCCTGATTCCGAATTCCGAAATCCTATTTTGCCGTCTCGAAATACTCGGCCCAGGTCTTGGGCGTTTCGCTCACCCGCACCATTGACAGCGCTGGGAACAGCGGTTTGAACTTGTCGTAGAAGAACTTCGCAATGTTCTCGGCGGTACTCGTGGTTTCCATGACCTCGTCCAGGTTGCGGTGATCGAGGTGTTCGTCGATAAACGCCTTGACGGGTTTGAGTTCGTGATAGTCGGCCACGAAGAACCGGTCGTCGAGCTCTTCGGCCTCGAGAACCACCTCGACGATGTAGTTGTGGCCGTGGAGACGTCTGCACGGGTGGTTCTCCGGCAGCAGATCGAGCTGATGTGCTGCCGAAAAATGAAACTGTTTGCTGATTCGATACAAGAGATCCTCCAAATGACACGGCGGGCTCGCGCCCTCAACCGCACCACGTAGTTTAACGAAGTCCGATTCCAAAATCCAAAAATCCAAAATCCAAAATCCAAATTCCGAATTCCGAATTCCGAATTCCGAATTCCGCAAGCTGCTACCATTCGGGCCGGAGGAACTCGTCTTGAGTCTCGTTGAGATCGCACGCGAATTGGCGGCCGAGGTGGATCGGCTCGAGTTCTCGTCACCCGTCACCCACGTCTACAACCCGCTCGACTATGCGTGGGCGGCGCACGCGCAGTATCTCGAGCATTATGGCGACAGGCCGAAGGAAATATTCTTTCTGGGCATGAACCCCGGACCGTGGGGGATGGTCCAGACCGGGGTGCCGTTCGGCGAGGTCGTCGCAGTCAAAGACTGGCTCGAAATTGATGCGCCGATCGGCCGGCCGGAGCACGAGCATCCGAAGCGGCCGGTGAGGGGGCTCGACTGCACCCGTTCGGAGGTCAGCGGGGCACGGATCTGGGGGTGGGCACGGGATCACTTTGGGACTTCGGAGGCGTTTTTCTCGCGCTTTTTCATCGCCAACTACTGCCCGCTGGCATTCATGGAATCAACGGGCCGCAACCGGACTCCTGACAAGTTGCCGGCGAGCGAACGCCAGCCTCTCCTGGAGGTCTGCAACCGTGCGCTTCGGCGCAGCGTCGATTACCTGCAGCCGGATCTGGTGGTCGGCGTCGGCGCATTCGCCGAGAAACGGGCACGCGACGTTCTCTCCGGAAGCGGCATCCGAATCGGCCGCATACTTCACCCGAGTCCGGCGAGCCCGGCCGCCAATCGAGGTTGGGCCCAACAGGCGACCCGGGAACTCAGGGACTTGGGTGTCGACCTGCCGTGAGATCGAGTCTACGATTCCGCGGCATCACATGATATTGAGTATCCTGCCAGGAGGAGAGGGACATGCACTGGACATACTCCTGCCCGCACTGCAATTCGTTGCTCAACCCTGAAGAGCGGGTCGTCCTTCGGGCCGAGCGAGACGACCACCGTTTCCTCGCCGGTTTTCACTCGCAGCTCGGCAACTACGAGGTCGAACTGCCGCCTGGCGAGACGATGCCAAAGGGCACCCGCTGGGAGTTCTTCTGCCCGGTCTGCGACCGCAGCCTGGTGTCGGATCTCTCCGAGGATCTGTGCGCGCTCGATGTGCACACGGCAGGTGAAAGCCACCGCGTCTATTTTTCGCGCATCGCCGGCGAGGAGGCCACCTTCACCGTTTCAGCAGAAGGTATGCTCAAGGACTACGGGATTCACACCGATCGCTACCTCGAGCATATGGTGCATAACAAGTACATGCGGTAGCGCGCTTCCGGCGCGAATTCTGATTGTCTGCCTACCAGGGGAATTCGTGGATCGCTCCTTTTTTGATGGCGCTTTTCTGCGGACGTCCCGCCGCGTGGTTGCCCCCCTTGACGATCTTATGGACCCAATGAACTCACGACTTGGAGGCCGTTACCCCCAAAATCGTCAAGGACGGCACGCCCGATCAGCGCGCTTTCCTGCCAACGCGCATTCTGTCAGCAGCCCGGGTGGTTGGCTGGCATTCCGAATTCCGAATTCCGAATTCCGAATTCACCCGTTATTCTGACCTCATGAGCCGTATTGCCGTTTTGTGCTCCGGTGGTGTCGACTCCTCGGTGGCGCTGATGCGTCTGGTCGAGGAGGGTGAGCACGAGCTGACCGCCTTCTACCTCAAGATCTGGCTCGAGGACGAAATGGCTTTTCTCGGCCATTGTCCATGGGAAGAGGACTTACGATACGTGCAGGAGGTGTGCAGCGCGGCCAGCGTTCCGCTCGAAATCATCTCGCTCCAACAGGAATATCTTCAGACTGTGGTCGCCTATGCTCTCGACGAACTCAGCGCCGGCCACACTCCGAGTCCCGACGTGATGTGCAACCGGATGATCAAGTTCGGCGCCTTTGTCGACCGGGTCGGAGACCGCTTCGATTTGGTGGCGTCGGGTCACCACGCGCGCGTTGCCCACCGCGACGGTCTTGCACGGCTGCTGCGCTCGGCCGACCGGCGAAAGGACCAAACCTATTTTCTGAGCCAGATGCACCAGGCACAGCTGGCGCGGAGCCTCTTCCCGATCGGCGATCTCACCAAGGACGAAGTCCGCGCAGCGGCCCGCGGATTCGATCTTCCAAACGCCGGTCGACCGGACAGCCAGGGGATCTGTTTCCTCGGCCGCGTGCCCTTCAACGACTTTGTCCGCCATCACCTCGGCGACCACCCCGGCGAAATCCGTGAACTCTCCTCTGGGAAAATCCTCGGCGAACACCGCGGCACGTGGTTCCACACCATCGGTCAGCGCCGCGGGCTCGGGCTCGGCGGCGGACCGTGGTACGTGGCGGGCAAGGACCACGAACAGAACCTCATCCTGGTTGTCCACGCCGATGATCTCGCTGGACAGGCTCGCCACCGCTTCAGTATTTCCTCACCGCATTGGATCGCCGAATCGCCAGCCCGCCGCGACCTTCAGGTGCGAATTCGACACGGCGAACGCCTCGATCCCTGTACCGTTTCAGCGCTTGGCGACGGGTCGCTCAATGTCGAGTTCGACGCAACCTCGGACCCCGGCATCGCACCCGGACAATTCGCCGTGCTCTACGACGGGGAGGAGTGTCTGGGTGGCGGGGTTATTGAGTAGATTCAAGATGCAAGATTAGAGATGCAAGATCCATCGACTTGTATCTTGTGACTTGGTTCTTGCTTCTGGGTGGGCGGTTGGGCGGGATTGAAACCTTTTCAGTAATGATACGTAGTATCTATAGCAACAACCTCCTTCTGTCGGCGGTCCCGCACCCCCCCTGCGGGGCCGTCGGCGTGTTTGCCCACCCGAAATGTCTCCGGTGGGCGGTTCATCTCACGGAAGACCGGGTGAGCTCACCGCCAAATCGTTGGAAAGTTACACGTTGGAACGTTCAACGCTGAGTATATGGCGAGGTGGGGTGGGTGGGATCAGTCGTCGGTGGGCTCGATCCCGAGGCGGTGGATCATTTCATTGAGGGTGGTCGGGCTGAGCTTGAGGAGTTTCGCCGCGCGGCGCTGAACACCATTCGAGCGGTTCAAGGCCTCTCGAATGAGGTGTTCCTGATACTCGGCGACATTCTGGCGAAAATCGACGCCGGCGGCGGGAAACTCGAGCGACGCCACCGCCGCGGGCGCTCCGCCACGGAGAGCCTGGGGCAATTCGTCGACTTCAACGGTCTCACGCCGGCTCAGGACGACTGCCCGCTCGACGGCGTTTTCGAGCTCGCGAACATTGCCCGGCCAATGGTATTCGACCAGAGCATCCATCGCGGCTGAAGAGAAGCCCTCGACCGTACGCTGGTTTTCCTCGGCGTACTGGCTCAGGAAATGGGTGGCGAGCAGAGGAATATCCTCTCGCCGATCGCGCAGGGGAGGCAACTCGATCGTAATGACGTTGAGTCGGTAATACAGATCCTCGCGGAAATTGCCGTTCTGGACTTCTTCCCACAAATCGGTGTTGGTCGCCGCAACAAGCCGGGCGTCCACGGCCTTCGCTTCGACGCTGCCCACGCGCCGGATTTCACGCTCCTGGATGACACGGAGGAGCTTGGTCTGAGTTTCCGCCGTAATGGTTCCGACCTCGTCGAGAAACAGCGTCCCATTATGGGCGGCCTCGAAAAGACCTTTGCGGTTGTCGACTGCACCGGTGAACGCGCCCTTGATGTGGCCGAAGAGCGTCGATTCGAGGAGATCGGCGGGGATCGCAGTTGTGTGAACCGGTACAAAGGGTCCCTCGCCGCGGGGGCTGAGCCGGTGAATACCACGAGCCACAAGCTCTTTGCCGGTTCCCGACTCCCCGACGACGAGTATCGTCGAGCGGGCGGGGGCGGCGCGGCGCATGAGCTCGAACACCTCCTGGATACGGCGGCTCGTACCGACGATCTCACCCATCCCGTCGAGGCGGCTGCGGAGTACGAGGTTCTCAACGAGAAGCGCGCGGCGTTCCGCCGCGCGGTGCACCAGGTGAAGCACCTCCTCGTTTTTGAACGGCTTGGGCACATAATGGAAGGCGCCGAGGCGCATCGCTTCGATCGCGGACTCCACCGACGAGTAGGCGGTGATCACGACTACCGGAAGGTGCGGGTCGAGCTCCTTGATTTCGGGCAGAATCTCGAGACCCGACCGGTCGGGCAGCATGAGATCGAGAAGGACGACGTCGACTTCTTCTTCCCCGAGAACACGCAGTCCCTCTTCGGCAGTCGTCGCCTGCAGATACCCGAAACCGCCTGATTTCAGGAGCGACCCCAGCACGTCCTGGAGGACGGGCTCGTCGTCTATTACGAGAACGTTTCCGGTTCCTGCCATCGTTGTAGCCTGATCGTTGCCCGGGCTCCGCCATATTCCGCGTTCTCGAGCCCGACTTCGCCGCCAAGTTGAGAGATCATATCACGCGTGATCGCCAGACCGAGGCCGGTGCCGCCACGGTCCGTCTTGGTCGAGAAGAACGGCTCGTAGATCTTCTCGATGTCCTCCTCGGGAACCCCGGGTCCGGAATCTTCGACTCGAATTTCGGCCCATTCTGCATCCAGCTCGATTGTGAAGCGCACCGGTGTTCCCGGAGGTGAAGCCTCGATCGCGTTACGAACCAGATTGCCGACCGCGAGCTCGACAGGCCCTACAGAGGCCCACACCATGACCGGCTCTTCTGCGTTCGCGATCTCGAGTCTTCCCTCCGCCCCCAACGATCGGGCGGCATCTTGAGCCGCACGAACCGCGACCCCGCCGACATCAATCACCATGCGGCTATCGGTCGAACCCCTCACCATGGCACGAAGATTGGACACGATTCGGGAGACCCGGAAGCTTTGATCCACGAGTTTGGTCACGATTTCGGAGCGGGGGTCGTCGTCCGAGGTCATCTCACCCAACATCTGGGCGAATGAGGAAATCCCCGTCAGCGGGGTGTTGATTTCGTGCGAGAGACCCGAGGCGAGGCGTCCGAGGCCGGCCAGCCGCTCCTGTTCGCGCATCCGATCCTGAAGGGTGCGAAGCTCGGTCACATCCTGCAAAACCACGACCCGCCCATTGAAGCTGCCGCTGTCGAGCTCGAGCACCGAGACAGCCATGATGACCCGTCGCGGTGGATCCGAGAGCGTTCGCGATTCGGTGTTGACCGCGTGCATCGGCAACTCTTCCGCCCACGACTTCGGCAGATCCAGGAGGGAACCGATACTGCGCCCCACCAGCGCGTCGGCGTCGTGCCCGAAGAGACCTGCCGCCTGGCGGTTCACAGAGAGAATGTGGGCTGCGGCGTCACAAACCAAAATGGCGGCGGCGGAAGATTCGATGATGCGCTGGGTGTTGGTCAGAAGGATCCGGTACTCTTCGGCCTTACGCCGCAGATCATCCAGATAGCGCGCGCTCTCGAGGGCAAGGGCGGACTGGGCGGCAAATGACGACACCACCTCCTCGCCCTCGGTGCCGAGCGGAAACACACCTCTCCGGAGACCGAGATAGAGCATTCCGTGAACTGTGCCGACACGTTCCAGGGGCACCCGGACAGTGAATCCAGCGTGCGCCAGAGGGTCCTCGTGTTCGCCGGGAAACTCGGTCAGCGAAATTTCCGCGGGGAGATGAAGCGGCAGAACATCGTGGTCGCCGGTGATGCGCTCGAAGAGATCGCCTCCGGTTCGCAAATAGGTGGCGACGAGGTCAAACTCCAATCCATCGGTCAGATTTTGCGACAGTCTCTGCAGAATTTCCCTGGGATCCGTCACCCTCGCCAACTCGCGGCTCGCTCCGGTCAGGAGGGATCGCGGCGCGGCGCGGCCGTGGTGGAACCATTGATCGAGAAACCTCTCGACCCGCAATCTCACGGGTTGCAGCAGGACTACCAGAAGCACGCCGGTCGCGAATGCGAAGAGATTTCGCAGGGAACCCAGGCCACCCGTATACCTCAACAGGAGGTGGTTGGTCAGAGCAAAGATGAAGCCACCGGTCAGCACCACCAGGGTGGCGGAGAGGGCGTCGCGGCTTATGGGTTCGAGATCCCACAATCGGTATCCGCGGAGCGCGGCGACGATTGTCAGAGGAATCGCGCTGATCGGGAAAATGGCGATCCATGAGAACGGATCGAAAGGGATGCCGATCCACCGGGGAACCATGACCAGAAAGACGAACGGCGCCAGACCCACAAAGAGGCCGAGCGCCGCCCATTCGATCTGACGTCGGACGCGAATCTCGCGCGCCGCAGCACGCCATCGCCAGATCTGGATGATGATCCCGAAAATCAGCGAGGACACGAAGAGCAAGCGGAGCAGAGAGGCCACCGCGGGCCACCACGCTTCCGCGGTCGGGGAGAGAGCTGTTGTCCCGGCCCCGGCGACTGCAGCCAGGGTCAGAAGATCCCACGATCGTTCCGAGCGCTCACGTTCCGGAAAGATGGCGAAGAACCGAACGATCAGGAACGGGAGCGCCGCACCTGCGCTGCGCCGGACCACCTGCAACATGAGCTCGGCTGAGGCAATGCGATTTGGCACCGCCCCGAGGATCAGAGCGGCCGCGGCAAGCAGGAGGAAGGTGGCCGCCTCTCTTCGAGAGGTCGTCCACACGACAAACAACGCACAGGCCAGTCCGAAATAGCCCACCGTCGTCCGTGCGAGGTAGACGGAATTGATGGTCGGCGGAGGAGAACGAAATCGGAATTCACCGACACTCCCGTCGCCGTGGCGGACGGTCAGAACGATGCTCGTCGCCACCCGCGAGAACAAAGGCTGGATCATCGAGCCGCTCGATCCCAACGCCGTCGACATCGACCACGAGATCGCCCTCGATCAGACCGGCACTCTCGGCACTCGAACCGGTCGGCACCTCGTCAACTACCAGCCCTTCCTCGATCCACGAAACCGGAAAATCAAGCCGGTAGAAGCTCCGAACCGTCCGGATCAGCGAGGTGCCCGAGACCACAACGGTGATCACAGCAACAGCAGTCAGCAGTAAGCGTCGCGAACGCATCAACTCAGTATAGGCCCACCGGGGCGGCGTTGGAATGTTAAAACGTTAGAACGGTATAACGTTAGACTCACCCGAGAATACAGTGAGATCGAAGGAAGGATCGCGACGAACCCGGTGTGCCCCGGCGGAGCCGACAGCGCCAGGTGCCCGTGAGACGAAACCACAGAAGGCACAAAGTCACAGAGGAAACACGAAGGGGTTATCTTGACCCATCACTTCGCGGGCGTTCGCGGAGGCAGGAATCCCCGTTTTCAGAGTCCGCACTTCTGATGAGCCAGGAAAACACTGATTGAGAACTCTCTGTGTACTTCTCTCGTTCGCTCTTCGTGGTTCAGGGTGTTCTGGTGGGCGGGTGGAGACACTCCAAACCAGTTCATCTCATGCCGGCCCGAATGAACCGAACGTTAGAGGGCGGTGTCGCGCACCTCAGTCGAGATCGACGGAGATGACGCCAGACAACAACATGTCGCGGACGGCGAGCCCCACCTGGCCCCGGCTGAATGGCAGAAGTTCCGCCAGGAGACCCCACCCGCAGGGTTGAACGGACAGTTGGTGCCAGATCTGCTCGACCAGATCGCTTTTCGTGTCCCCACCCCAGACCAACTGGCGGGTTGACGGCCGCAGGTTCGCGCCCTCGGGCACGGTGGCCCCAAAATGAGCAAACTCATCTTGAATTCGGGCCGCTTCGAAGAGCAGTGGTTGCACAGGATAGTACTCGTCGGTCTCGGGGGGCACCGAACGATCGGAGAACCGAAAGCTCCCCTTTGGGGGCGGAGAGGTCAAAATCTCGAGAAAGGCCTCCGGTCCCATCAGGTTTCGACAGAGCACCCGGCCAATCATTTTTTCCTGGGTGTGAATCGCGCCGAAGACCTTGCCATCGGCATCGGTGACCTCCAAAACACCCGTAGCACCCGACTCGACCACCGTCTGCAGAATCGCCGGCAGATCGAAGTGCTCCAACTTCCCGCGCAGGTTGCTGCCGCTGTGCGCACCCAGAGTAGCGATCGTTCCTTCGAGGCGCCGCGCCAGGCTCTGCAGATAGTGGAGCGCGAAGGCACGCGATGTGTAGAGTTGCCGCAGCAGCACGGTCCGCGGCCACTGGAGCGTCGTGCCGCCCTCCGGGAAATGGGCCATGGATTTCAAACCGGTCCCGGTGAGGACCTTGCTGGCGCACAGCGTCGAGCCGACCCCGGCATAGGCGACAGCCTGGAGACCGACCTCCGCGCTCTCCTCGCGGCAGATCTCGACGACACCATCGAGCACGAGGTAGAGGGCGGAGGGAGCCATGCCGGGTTCGAAAAGCCTCCCACCGGCCGATTGCACGTCCACCCCGCCGAGACGCGCGAGGGCAACTTGTTCGTCCTGGGCCATTCCATGAAAAAATGGACTTTCCCTGATCGCCCGCACGACATCCTCGAAGAGCATGAAATGTGTTTATCACATCTTCAACTGACCTTTTCACCTGATCACTCGACTTTCGCACCTTGATTTTCTATTTTCGTCAAAAACCCGAGCCGCGGCCGCACACGGATACAATGGAAGGATGAAGCGGGACGACAAGTCCATGGGAGCCTTCCGTCACGTTTTGCAGGAAGATCTCAAAAACCCGATCTACCTGACTCCGGAGGAGGTCGGGGGAGGATGGAGCGATCTCTTCCCCGCTCTGGCGACCTCACTCCCGGCACCCTTCCCGATATTCAGCCGTGACGAGGAGCGGGTGGTGACCTGGGGATACCCCCTGTTGCTTTCCGACGGCGTTTTGAGGCTGCGGCGCGATACCGAAGCCCTGGTCGAATCCGAAGCCCAGTATCGACTGAACTCTCTCACGGGCGGAAGCGACAAGCGGCGGATGGTGACCCAACGCGAGAGGTACCACAACTCCGTCTCGGCAACGCTCGAAAACGTGTTCATGAACGACTACCACCGGGGCCTGGTCGATCTTTTTCTCCTCTTCCACACCGGTGAAGTGAATCGGGCGCTGGCGCAAGTTGCCCGGAAGTCGGCCGCAATCCAGGGGCCGGCGAAACAACACGGGGGCGACAACATCCGGCTGGCCGTCTCGACGATCATCGCGGACTTGTTGAGGCGCGCCGCAATGACTGCAGTCGATCGACTGCGCCAGCTTGCGGAAGTGAAGGTGACGCCAGCCCTCACCCCGCTGCTCAACATTGTCTGCGAGGATCAACTTCTGTTGATCGAGGCGCGCCCGCCCAGAGATTTCTCCCACCTCGGCGGCTACCTCGAAGCCAGGTATCGCCAGAATGCCGACGCGGTGCTTGCCGCCAGCGACAGCGTCCTCGAGCGGCTCAGAGATCTCGTGGCGCGACGGCCCGAAGTCGGGAGCCTCCTCCGCCTCGCGGTCGGTTCGGGTCTCAAACTCGACCGACCCGAGACTCTGCTCGAGCCCCGCCTTCTGGAAGCTATCCAGAGCGCCAACCTCGCGGACAGCCTGCATCTGTCCCGGGTTCAGGTGGATCTCCTGCGCGACCTCGGCATGCGGATGAAGACCTTCGAGTTGCTCGCGACCCTCCGGCGGAGGATCCTTCCGATGCAGCGCCAGGGCACGACCCTGACGTTCTCCGGCCCGTCATCCGCCACCCCGATCGCCAAGACAACCCGTCCCTACGACTTCACTGCTCCCGGCGTAGTGGACTCCGCAGTTCGCCGTTTCGGATTGATCTACGATCTCTCCAACTTCACAACCGTACTCGAGGAAGTGCGCAAGAGCGGGAGGATGGCTGAAGAGAAGGCCCTCCAGTTCATGTACATCTTCCAGAATCGGCTCGAGGCAATCCGCCTGCGTCGCCGACTGACCTTTGAAAAATTTCTCGGAGACGGCGCGCTCTATACCTCCCGGCGGGCACTTCGCGTCATTGCTGCGGCATGTGAAATCCAGCACGTGTACCACCAGTTGCGCGGGGTTGGTTTCCCGTTTAACCACGGCATCCGGATTGCCATGAACTTCGGTGTCTACCGCCTGTTGCCGATGCTCCATCCCGGTTCCGAGGCCAAGCGCTTCGAGTTTTTCGGACACGGCATCGTCGAGCTCGCCCGGTTGACCACCGGTAAGAGCACCCGCGAGGTCGCGGATATCGCTGAATTTTTGGTCCACTCCGGGTATGACTCCCGGGATGTCGATCAATTCCTGGCTCCGTTGGCAACGGTTCGCAGCGGTCACGAGCAGGCGGGGACCCGTTCCTACATGGCATCCATCGACAACCACGGCGAGCTGATGAATGAAGGCATTGTTGTCGCTCTCCCTTTCATCGAGGAATTGGAAGACGAGCTCGATCTCGAAAACCTCGGTCTCGTCACGATGGACGATCGGCGTTGGGTGATTTTCCCGATCGATCCCAGCCTTCCCGATTCGCTCTATGTCGGTCTCCGCTACCTCGGCGTCGCGCGGCTCAAAGGCCTCCCGCCCCAGGAGCTGGCCGAAGCAATGGTGTGGCCTGAACGGCCCGCAAACACCGAGGAAATTCCGTTTGAGCGGCCCCTGATCGGTCTCCTCCGCCACGTGATTCAGAGCAATGAAAACGAACCGGCAACCGCCGCGACCCTCGATGCCGGGATCGAAAGCAACCTCCTCGTCATCACCTACGTTCTCGAGGACGGCCGGCGCAAGTGGATATTCGGCGAGTACCGTGACTCCGATGACGTGCTCCTGCACGCAATTCAGGTCCCGATCAAAAGCCCCGAGCTGAAATCGGGCGAACCCATGGAAATGTGGCTCTTCCGAAATCGAAATGATCTCGCCCAGGTGTACGAAGGTCTGCGCCGACAGTCCCCCGGTACCGCGGCGCCGCTCCACACTCTGCGCAGCCGCCCCGGTTTCTTGGCCTGCTTCCTCGCCGCACCCCACCGTGCCGTCGGATAACACCCCGAGAACATTCAAAGTTGAAACGTTGAAAGTTAGAACGTTCCGCCCATCCTCCTGCGCCTGATTGCCAACGTCCAACTGTTCGGTTTTTCTGGAATTCGGTGAGATCGAAAATGAATAACGAGGTGAGCCCCGAAGGAACGGCATCGCCGCCGTCGCAAACACGAAGTCACAAAGACACCAAGGGAACACAAAGGAGTTTCTTGACCCATCACTTCGAGGACGTTCGTGGAAACAGGAATCTCCAGGTTTTCTGAGTCCGTACTTCTGATGAGCCAGGAAAACATTGAGAAAACCTTCGTGAGTTCTTCGTGTCCTTCGAGTCTTCGTGGTTCAAGGTTTTCGGGGGGGGCGGATGAAAATTCTCCGATTTTCGGCTCATCTCACGCGATTCCGGATGAACCCAACGTTCTAACGCTCTAACGCCTCTTCAAGGATCTTCTGGTAGCTGGCGAAGCGGTGCTGGGCAACCCGCCCGGACTCGAGTGCTTCGAGGACGGCGCATTCCGGCTCATGGTCGTGGCTGCAATCGGGGAAGCGGCAGTTTCCGGCGGCGTCGGCGATCTCCGGAAAGGCGCCATCGAGCTCTGTCTTCGTTGCCTGCCACACGCCGAACTCCTTCAGCCCCGGGGTGTCGACGACGAACCCGCCATAGGGCAGCGGCATGAGTTCCGCCATCGAGGTCGTGTGGCGACCCTTACCGGTGCTTTCCGAAAGTTCTCCAACCTTGAGACGAAAGCCGGGATAAACCGAGTTGAGCAACGAGGATTTTCCCGCCCCCGAAGGTCCGCAGAACAGCGTTGTTCGGTCCACCAGCATCCGCTTGACGACCCCAAGCCCCCACCCTGTCCGGGCCGAGACCCGCAACACCCTGTGGCCCATTTCTTCATAGACGTGCAGCCACCGCTCAACCGGTCCGAGCCCTTGATCGAGCTTGTTGATGGTGATTACGGCTTCGATACCGGCGAGATGACAGGCGACCAAAAAACGATCGAGCAGGCCTGGCTTGGGCTCCGGCTCGCGCGCCGCAAAGACGAGCAGCGCCTGATCAACATTTGCCGCCAGGACCTGAGCGCGATTCTTCGACGGCGCCTTGCGTAAGAGGCAGTTTCGCCGCGCATGGACCGCCACGATCACACCATCCTCGCCCTGCATCTCCAACGACACCGAGTCACCGACCACCAGACGAGCAGCCGACGGTGTGCCGCCCTCCCAGTTGAGGCGTCTCCTCGAGGCCACGACACGTGTGTCGTCACCAATCTGTACCCGAACCAGAGGGCCGTGCATGGCGATGACGGTGCCTTCGAGGATATCCATGACGGCGCCGAGTATAGGCGTTCGTTACAGTTTTGACATCCCGGTGGAGTAGTCAGTATTCAGTAAACAGTAATCAGACCCACCCACACCCAAGGTCAGACAATCTGATTACTGATTACTCGATACTGACTACTGAAACACCAGGTTGCGATTCGCCCTGCACGCCCAAAGAAGCCGGTTTGTCAATTCCCGGTACGTACCAGCCGCGGCGGGCGCGTGCTCAGCTCGTCGGCCGCCTGGCAGAATCGAGCAAAGGTCGGGTATTCGTCGGGCTCCACCGTTTGTGCCGGCAGGCTGATCCGCAGGACCGAACGATAGGCACCATCGACCTGGTCGAGCGTCTCCTCGACTGAACCCCATTGCGCTCCGAGCTGCCGCGGCGGTCGTTCATCCACTCGCCAACCGGCCGGCGGCACCAGCTCGAGCTCGAGCCGGCGGTCGATTGGGATCCGCAGCACCAACGGGTAGGTCCGCTCGGGCAGCGATGCCAACACGGGCACCATCGGATTCGCGAGAACCAGGCTACGACACACCAGGCCGACGCCGTCGGTTTCGCATGCCTCGGGAATCGTCAGATCGAGAACGAGGGCCTCTCCCGCGTCGCTCCGCTCGATCTCGCCACTCACGTCATCAGCCCCTGGGAACAGGTTGATCGCCAGCTGGCGGTACACCATCCCCACCTGGTCATTTGGAACGCTTTCGATCCTTTCGAGCAGGCGGGTCGCCTGGCCGCTCCGAAGCGGCATGCGGAAGTCGACCCGTGCATCCCCGCTCGCCGACACGCGCGCTCGGACGGTCAACGATTCTTCGAGCTCGGGGTTCGGGAAGGAAGGAAGTGTCTCGAGCAGGCTCACCGCTTCGTGCGCCTCGGTCAGGGGCAGCACGAGACCGTCGCTGCCCTGAAATAGGGGATTGAAGTGATTGACACCGCGTCGTTCTTCGCGCACATCGACCCAGAGCTCCTCGCCTTCATGCTGCGCCCTCAAAAGGGCCACCGGGAAAGCATCGAGGGTCGGAACATCGAGGCGTCGGCCACGTTCGGACCGCGGCCGAGTCAGTACCAGATCAACCCGCCACCCCGCCTCGGCCAACACCGCCGCCACAATCCCCATGCGGTTGCCGCGCCGGCGATCAAAGCTTTCGGCGGCCGCGACGCCTATGGCGAGCTCGCCGCCACCAGCCTCCACCGTTTCTGCCAGTGCGGTCATCAGGGAGGCCAACTTCTCTTCCGGGTCGCCACCTACCAGAACCATTTGGCCCCATTGGCGCAGCTCGGGAGAAGACCGCAGCACCGGAAACACCCGGTCCCGGATCACATCACCAACATCCTGCCAGCTGACGCCGAAGCCGTAGTTGAGCCACGGCATCAGCTCCTGCGCCGGTGGAGCAAATGGCTCGGTCGGCATGGGTGGCACCTCTTCGGCGCGCCAGCTGAGCATTCGCAGGCCGTTCCACTCCTCCTCGCTCTGCTCCAAACCGACGAAGTTGCCGTCAACCTGAAGGTCGACCTCAGGCGGCACCAGGAGAATGTACTCGGAGAGTCCGAAGGCCCGGTCGGGATCCGCGAAGCGATAGATATAGGGCGGGAGATGGCCGCGGCGCGAGGCCCCGGTGGCCGCTACCCGTGCCACATACTCCTCCTCCACCACATCGCCGGTGTGAACGTCGCTCAAAGTGATCGCACCGTCGCCAACCTGGAAATCGCTGGGCACAACGACCCGTCCGTCGGGCTTGAAAATACGCACATTGATCAGGTGGGCGTCCGGGAGAGGCTGCAGAACCGAGGCTCGTCGAGCCCCCACTGGAGTATTGGCTCGGGAAATGCCGTGGTAGTAGTAGAGGCTCGATCCATCGGGGAAGATCCTTTCCACCGCCTGGTCGAGCAACAATACGGTGTCTACATCCGCACCGAGATCTCGATGTTCGGAGGAGAACTCGCGCCCATCAACCACAAATGGCTTGAAGAACGGTTCATCCCCGCGGCGCCACGACAACGCCAGCAGCTGCAAATTGGAGGGGTCACGATCCAACACATCCGCGAGGGCTGCACCCAGCGCCTCGCTGTCGCCCCCGGCTAACAACAACGACATTTCGTCGTAGACCCGGAGATTTCCCCACAGTTCTCGCGCTTCTTCCAGCTCTGCACGGGCACTTGCGATATCGCCGTTCTCCATGTGGAGCCGGACCAGCTGAATATGAAAATCCGGGTCGTCGATCTCGCCCACCATGGCTTCGGTTGCCGCGATCGCCTCTCCCACCAGGCAGCTCGACGCCATCTCCCCGATCCATCTCAGCTCGACCGGAGACTCCGCAGCGAGAGCCCTCAGCAGTTGGTCCCGTTCCCGCCACCGTTCGAGTGACTCCAGCACCTCGAGCCGAAGACCGGTGATGCCGAGCGATCCCGGAAGGATCGTCTCGAGGCGGTTCAGACCATCTTCAGCCTCGCGGGCCCAGTCTCTCCGAACAGACTCCCGCACCCACACCCGGAGAACTCTCACATCGTCGCCGTGCGCCTGAATCATGGAGTCGAGAAGGCGCTCTGCATCCTCGGTGCGGCCCTCTCGCACCGCCAGCGCCCGGTCGAGGAACTGCACTCCCGGTATGGCACTGGCCTCCCGGAGGAGCTGAGTGATACGGCGCGTGCTCTCGACTCCGAGGGCGTTGCCGTTTCCGGCAAAGAGTTTCTGGGCCTGGGCCAGGGCAGCCCACGGGTTTGTCGAGTCAAGCTCGCGCGCCCGGGCAATCCACCGGTGTTCATCCTCCGGATCCGCACGCCCGCGCGCCAACTGCGCAGCCAGCAGCAGCTCGCTCAGCGAGCCCTCATCGTTCGCGAGACGCTGCGATAACCGGGAGGAAGCCGTCGGCAGCCTTTTTTCAATCTTCGATGCAGCCCACGATGTTGCCGGCTCATCGACGACACGGAGGCCGTCTAATGGTCGGCCCTGACCATTGAGGAGGCTGACCCTCACTTGGGGGCGGTTCGGCGATGCGATCTCGATCCGCAGACGGTGGGCACCGGCACCGAGACTCAGCTGGTACCAATTCACACCCGGATCGACAACGCCGCACTGGCGGCGGGAATCGACCTTGCGGCCGTCCAGCTCGAGGTTGTATCCGCCCTCGGCCTCCACCACCAACCATCCGACCGTGTCGGCGGCGGTTTCGAGATTCCATGCCGCGAGGTAGACCCCGTCGGTGATCATCGAAAGCGGCGGACCGTGGCGCCCGTCAAGCGTCTTGATCCGCAGCCGGAATGGAGCCGCGGGATCCAGCCACCTCGTCCCGAGCGATGGCAGCGACGCATCGGGGGGAACGACATCACGCTCCAGATCCAACAGGCTGAAGACCCCGAACGGTCCCGCAATCTCCGCGACTGAAAGCGCTCCCGCCGGAACCCCGGTCCGGAGCCTTCCGGCGATCCGGGCGAGCACGAAGCCGAGTTCCGGATCGCGACCGGATGGAGCGGCCGCCAGCACCTCGTCTGGAGCCGGGAGGTCATCCATATTCGAAAGCCACCAGGTGGCGGCAGCGACGGCGTCGGCGCTCGAAGGATCGCTCGAGATCACCGCCAGCGCATGCTCGCGTCCCGCCTCGAGATCAAAGGCCATCTCCTGCTGCCATACCTCGAACCACCCTGCCGACAGTGGCAGGGCACACCACAAGACGGCTGAAAACAACGCGGTTCGCCGAACTCGAGTCATCATGGCGATTCCAGGCGGCGCTCGAGATGCCGCTCGACTCCGACGAGGAAATCACGCAATCGGGCCACGTCGCCGGCCTCGATCAAACCGGGTACGAGGTGGAGCGATCCCTGGACCCTGTAGCCGGATTTCTCGGCTTTCGCTTCAATGCGCAGTTCGCCGAACTCCGTCGACATGATCACCGCCTCTGGTAGGTCCTTCGGTGGGCGGCCGAGCTCCACGTGCAGCGTCCACTCGAGATCGGGGCGAACAGTGACCATCAGGGGACCGTGTCGTTCACCACCGGGCACCATATTCGAGCCCCACGCGAGGAGGCCGGGATAGGTTTTGACGCCGCCGCTGCTCTGCAGCGCGGTTCGGGCGACCGTGCCCTCGATCTCCATGATCGTCGGGTCGCGTCCCGGAACCAGCTGCGCCTTGGGCTCCCCGACCAGCTGCGCTCCGGGGAAATGTTCCTGCAGCCAACGGGCAAAGCGCTGCGGATCCCGACTCCCGTGGAACCGCGCCCGCCGTCGATCGGCGGACTCCCCGGAGTCTTCGGATCGGATGACGACTCGAACGCGGCCGCCGTCCTCTGCTGTGAGGGAAAATCGAGATCGCGCAACCCCAGCTCCCGGGGCCGGTGAGGTTGTGAGACGGCTTTCTTCGCCATCGATCACCAGGACGACAGCATTCTGATCGGGCGGTGGGGGCGGGCTCATCGCATGTCCGCTGGCGGTTCCGTCGAGCCAGAGATCGTCCTCGGGCAGATATGCGATGGCGTGATTGAAGACTTCCAGCAGCGCGATGTTGTTGCTGATGGGCCCGAGATCGGCCGTGCGGATCATCACCATCCGGGCGGGAATTCCGACCGCTTCAAGCAGCGCCACCAGCAAAGCGGACTTGTCCTTGCAGTCGCCGATACGATGATGGAGGACCCAGTCCGCTGAAAACGGGCGGAACCGATGCTCCCCGAACTCCAGCCCGACATATTCGATGTCGTTGGTGACAAACCGGTAGAGTCGGAAGATCTGATCGAGTCGGTCCTCGTATCCCTCGGTCAGGCTGCGAGCGGTGTTGACGACCTGCTCGGAGGCGCGAATTCTCGGCGCCACATGTCGCGCGTACCAGTCTGCGAGATCTCCCCACTCGGGATGATTCGAAAACACGAGATACGGTGCGCCGAGCAGGGGCGGTGCCGGCGGCACATCGGGGGGCACCGGTTGAAGATCCTGCCACCGCCACCTCAGGTGGACCACGCCCTCGGCGTCCTCGTCGCGCTCGGGCTCTCCTTCGAGATGGAGGAGCTCCCACGTGGGCAGGAGGTCTGCGGGGCCGGCCAATTCAAGCTCCACCTTCGCGACCGGTATGGCGCGACCGAGGTGGATCAACCCACCTTTGTACGGGCCGGTCTCGTTGGCTTCTTCGGTCTCGGTGAGAATGTAGGAAATCTCGACGATGTCTCCGTCCGCAAACTCCGAAAAACGAAGCACCCGCAGCCTCGTGTCGTAATAGAGATTGAACTCGGGTTCCGAGAGCCTCGGTGAATTCCCCTGCCGCGCGCCCACCTCGGAGCCATCGCGCCGGATGATCCGCGCCTTGAGCACGCGGAGTCGTTCCGTTTCGGCAACAAAGGGAATGTGGTGCGACAACAGATCGTCCGCCCTGTCCGCCGCGGTAATCAGAAACGCCTGCTGCACCCGTTCTTCGGTCAGCCGCGACGGCAGGAACTCGATTTCGCGGTGGTCGAGGAGCACAACGGCGGGTGTCGCGAGCGGCGCCGAATCGGCAATTCGCCACAACTCCTCGGGCGTCCGCAGCCAGTCGAGATCCTCGGTCCTCTCTCCGAGAAGCTCGAGAAGACGCTGCGCCCTTCGGTTCTGGGGGCGAAGCTCGAGCACCTGCCGGGCGACCTCGGCGGCGCGTGCTTCGTCGCCACCGGAGTGTTCGATGCTCGCCAACTCCATCATGAGGTCCACGTTGGTGGGTGATCGCTCGAGACCCTTCTCGAGATAGCTTCGCGCACTGCTGATATCGTCGTTCGCAACCAGGCGGGCCAACCGCACCCTCGCCTCGGGCTGATTCGGATCCCGGGCCAGGCTGGTCGTGAGGAGCTCCCGGATGGCAGCGCCGTCACCGCAACTCTCCGCAACCTGCCGGCGCAGCTCGGATACCGACTGGACCCCGGGAATCAACTCCTCCAGCCGATCCACGGCAGCCGACGCCATGTCCCATCTTCGCGCATCGATCGCCAGCTCGGCCAGACTGGTGTTGAGGCGCACACACCGTGGATAGGCTCGACCGAGCTCGTCTTTCTCCGGCAGGACCAAAGCCCCCCACAACCCGGCATCGAGATCGAGAAGTGCGCCGCGCACCACCGGAGATTTCGATTCAGCTTCCAGGAGGAGCTTGTGGGCCTGTTCGTACAGGCCGCGCTCTCCGTACCACCCGGCCAGCTCCAGCCGCGCCCACAGCAGGTCGGGATCGGCTTCGACCGCACCGGAAAGAAGGTCTCGGGCAACACCGGGCTCCGAGGTCACGATCCACTCGAGAAGCCGAGCTTCTCCCGGAGACTCCGCACGCGCGGCGTTGCAGGCGGCCCGGGTTCCCCCTCCACCAACGGGTTCCGGACGGTGCGCCACCAGATAGGCGGCAAGCGCCGTCGCTGCCCCTGGGGCGTCGTCGGCCAGGGAGCGCCGGATCACCGCACCGAGCTCGCGCACCTGCGGCGTTTGGCGATCAACCGCCGGCCATTCGCCCGGAACACCCCGAAGCTCCCGCACGCCCTCGAGCGGCGCCCCATCCGGTTGGGTGAGCCGGGCCCGCAACCACCAGTGATCGCCCTCAGAGGCCACTGCCACGACGATGGAGTTTTCGCCTTCGCGTAGCCAGCCGCCTCCCGCCGCCTGATCTTCAGCTCGCATCAGCGGCTGCGGCGTTGTCAGTATCTCTGCGCCGTTCAACCAGACGCGCGCCGCTTCAGCAGCCCCGAGACGAATGGCGACCGGCTGCTCGCGATCACTCATTACCGTGGTCGCGAGATAGGCCATTTGACGTTGTGACGGCCATGCGAGGCCAGAGAGTCGCAGCCATCCCAGGCCGTCTGTACCCGGCACCGCGCGCCACTGGAATTCGCCAGTTGGCGGGACCGCCTCGGCAGCGAAATCCGCGAGCTCCTCGAGGGTTTCGGGACCGTGAAACCACCACGACGAGAGCCCACCCATGGTGAGAAAGAGCTCGCGCGCCGCCGCGTCATGTCCGCGGTTATTTTCGAAGCGCGCCCTGAAAAACCGAACCTCGTCGGCCATCAGAGGATCGAGCCGCCGGACGCCCGACAGGCGATCGAGGTGTTGCTCCGTGACCGTCCAGTCGCTCAGGGTTCTGTTCCAGGTGAAGGCGAGAAAAACGTGATGGAAGTCCGCGGGCCGAACCCCATTGGCCACCGCGTCTTCGATGTGCCGGCTCACTCGGTCGTCGATCCCGCCGGCAACACCGGGCACCGCAGCGCCGACCACGATCATCGTCAGGAAGGACAAGAGACGCCGACACACCATCAAAGGTTGTTTGCCGCGGTTCGGGAAAAGGTACTGAACTACTTTCATACGCACCGAATGAGTATGGCAGATCTCCACGGCTTGGTTACAACGTTGGGCCCATCCAGAATTCCGTGAGATTGAAGAAAGGAGCGAGGTGAGTTCCAAAGCGGCGACATCGCTGCCGTCGCAACCACGAAGTCACAAAGACACCAAGGGAACACGAAGGGGTTCCTTGACCCATCACTTCACGAACGTTCGCGGAGGCAGGAATCTCCACGTTTTCAGAGTTCGTGCTTCTGATGAGTCAGGAAAACATTGAGAAAACCCTTGTGAGTTCTTCGTGTCCTTCGGATCTTCGTGGTTCAAGGAGTTCGGGAGGGCGGGTGGAAACACTCCAGATTCGGCTCATCTCATGCATTCCCGGATGGACGAAACTTTCGAACCTTCCACTTTGAACCGTTATCCTCGGTGAATGACATGCAACCGTTTCACAACCGTGACCTTTGACGCCGGTGGAACCATCATCTATTGCGATCCCAGCCCCTCGGAAATCTACGCATACCACCTCACTCGCCTCGGGCGCCCGGTTCACGCCGAAGAGGTCGGGCCGGTTTTCAGGGACGCCTGGGCGGAGATGCAGCGCAGGACCGAAGCGGGCAAAGATCGCTACGGCTCTGTCCCGGGTGGCGAAAAAGACTGGTGGGGAGATTTCGTTCGCGAGGTGTTGAAGCGCCTCGACCACGATGCCCCATGGGAAGCACTCCTCGACGATCTCTATTCGGCGTTCTCCGACGCCGGCGTTTGGAAGGTCTTCCCCGAGACCACGAGCACATTGTCCGGCCTCCGCAACGCCGGAACCCGTCTTGCCGTGATTTCCAACTGGGACCGTCGCCTTCCCGACATCCTGCAGAGTCTGGGCCTTTTCGAGTATTTCGATGTGGTGACGGTCTCCGCGATAGAAGGCGTGGAAAAGCCCTCGCCTGTCATCTTCTCGAGAACACTGGACCGCCTCGGGATCTCTGCCGAAGAGGCGATCCACGTTGGAGATTCACCACTCGAGGACTACGGCGGAGCCGAGGGCGCCGGCCTTGAAGCGGCCCTCATCGATCGCCATAACCTCTTTGCGGACGAACCCTACCGACGCATCTCCTCGCTCGGAGAAATCCTCGATCTGGTCATTTGACGATGCCCTCACGAACCTCGGCCAGGGACCGTGAGTCGGCGAACGTGAGGGCCGAAGGATCCGTCTTTCAAACGACCCGCAAGGAACAGCTATGATGAAAGCATGCTCCACGCAGTCATCATGGCCGGAGGGTCCGGGACGAGATTCTGGCCCGCGTCGCGTCGCAGCCGCCCGAAGCAATTTCTCGAGCTCATCACCAAAAAGCCGTTGTTGCGCACGACCTTCGAACGTCTCGGCGGGCTGGTTCCCGCGGATCGAACCTGGATCGTCACCACGGCCGAGACTGCGGCGCCGACCCGCGATCTCGTGCCCGAAATCCCGGTGGAGAATATCCTCTCCGAACCGGTGGGGCGGAACACAGCGGCCTGCGTAGGTCTCGCAGCGCACGCCGCGCTCGAAGGCGATCCGGAGGCCACCTGTGTTGTCTTGCCTGCGGATCACGTCATCGGCGAGGAGGTGCGATTTCGCAGCGCCCTCGCCGCGGGGGCGTCCCTGGTGACCCGCGAGGGCGGGCTCCTGACATTCGGAGTGCAACCGACGCGCGCCGAGACCGGCTACGGCTATCTCGAGGTCGGCGCCGAACACGCCCGCCAGGGGGACTGGACCATTCACCGGCTCGAGCGATTCGTCGAGAAACCGGACGCCGAGAAAGCCCGCAGTTATCTCGAATCGGGCGGCTACCTCTGGAACGCCGGGATTTTCGCGTGGCGGGCCGCCGATCTCCTTGAAGAGATTGCACGGCAATTGCCCGAACTCGCCGCGGGCCTCGACACGATCGCCGCATCTTTCAGCACACCCGATTCCAAGACTGTTTTGGAGGAGACATACCCCTCGTTGCCGGCCACGTCGGTGGATTTCGGCGTCATGGAAGGGGCGCGGCGGTGCTGGACGATTCCGGTTGATTTTCCCTGGTCTGACGTCGGTTCGTGGTCGGCATTGGACGACAACCCGAGTGGCGACACTGCTGGAAATACCTCTCGTGGGCGGGTGCTAACGGTGGATGCCGGCGGCAACATTCTGATCAGCACCGGCCCTGTCGTGTCGGCGGTTGGTGTCGAGGACCTGGTCGTTGTGGCCACCCCCGACGCCGTGCTCGTGGTCCCCAAGTCGCAAACACAACGTGTCAGAGAAGTCGTCGAAGCACTGCGCGAAAGGGGTGGGACGATGTCTCTAGCCCACGAACGTTCAAACGTTCAACGTTGAAACGTTCGGCTCATCCGAATTCCGTGAGGTGAGCGGGATTCGCTTGACAAGAATCACGACCAGAACCACCACAGAGTCACAGAGCGCACAGAGACGGGCACAGAGAAGTTCCGAGCGATGGCACTGGGTTTCAGAAAGGCAATGCTAGACCGAAGGGACTGCATCACATCCGTCGCAACCACGAAGTAACAAAGACACCAAGGATTCACAAAGGTAATTCCTGACTCATCACAATGCAGTCCCTGTGAAAGGCGGGAATCTCCATGCTTTCGGAGTCCGCATTTCTGATGACTCAGGAAAACATTGAGAAAAACTCCGTGTGTTCTTCGTGTCCTTCGTGCCTTCGTGGTTCAGGGCGGGTGGGCGGAACTTTCTAACGTTCTAACTTTCAAACGTTGCACGCTACTTCTTCTCCCGCAGCCCGTATTGCTCGAGCTTGCGGTAGAGCGTTGATCTTCCGATTCCGAGCTGGCGCGCGACGTCGGAGAGATTGCCCTGATTTCGCTCCATGGCACGAATGATCGCGTTGCGCTCTAACTCTTCGAGGTTCATCGAATCCAAACCCGCCAAGCCCTCCGCTGACGTCTCCGGCGCCGGCACTGCCGCATCCTCACCCTTTGAAATCCCCGGCGGCAGGTCGTCGAGCGTGAGTTCGAGGCCGGCAGACACCAGCAGCGTCCGGTGGATCACGTTCTCGAGCTCCCGGACGTTGCCCGGCCATCCGTGTGACGCCAGCGCCTCCATGGCTTTGGCCTCCACACGGGTCACCCGTTTGCCGGCATCGCGGGCGTACTTTTCGAGAAAGTGCTCGACGAGCAGGGGAATGTCTTCGCGGCGGTCGCGCAGCGGCGGCAGCGA
The DNA here is from genome assembly GCA_963769215.1 of Candidatus Sulfomarinibacteraceae bacterium. Lineage (GTDB taxonomy): Bacteria > Acidobacteriota > Thermoanaerobaculia > Thermoanaerobaculales > Sulfomarinibacteraceae > Sulfomarinibacter. The sequence continues at coordinate 33,828 of CAVYKX010000014.1, forward strand.
TATCGGGAAGACCACCAGGCGGTAGAAGAGATCCTGACGGAACGAGTTCTCCTCCACCATGGTGGCGAGATTGCGATTTGACGCGGAGACGACGCGGACATCGAGCTCGATGGTGTCCATGCCACCGACGCGCTGGAGGACCCGTTCCTGAAGCACCCGCAACAGACGCGCCTGGGCGGAGGGCGACATTTCACCGACCTCATCGAGAAAGATCGTGCCGCCGTTCGCCTGCTCGAACTTGCCAGGATGGGTGGCGACGGCGCCGGTGAAGGCCCCTTTCTCATGGCCGAAGAGCTCGCTCTCCTGCAGACCTTCGGGGATCGCCGCACAGTTGACGTCGATGAACGGCCCGTCGGAACGAAGTGATGCGTAGTGGATCGCCTTGGCAACCAACTCTTTGCCGGTGCCGCTCTCACCTGCGATGAACACCGTGATTTCGGATTCGAGGACCTTTTCGATCTGATCGTAAACCGTCCGCATGGCCGCCGAGGAACCGACGATATTGCGCAGCTGATAGCGATCCGAGAGCTCCCCCTTGAGCCGCTCGACCTCTTTCTCGAGACTCCCGTGAGACAGCGCACGACTCAGCGTTGTGAGCAGCCGTTCCTTGTCGACCGGTTTCACCAGATAGTCATAGGCCCCGAGCTTGGTGACCTCGACGGCGTGCTGCACATCGTTGTCGGCGGTGATCATGATGACCGGAAGCTTCGGCTGGCGACGCGAAATCTCCTTGAGGACCTCGACGCCGTCGATCTCGGGCATCATGAGATCGAGGAGCACCGCGCACGGGACTTTCCCCGAGTGCGCCAGCACCTCGGCCCCCGAGGCGAAGGCATCGACCTCGTATCCGGCCTCCGTGACGATGAAGGAGAGAAGCTCCCTGATCGCCGGATCATCGTCAACAACCCAGATCAATTCGTTATCTGTCATCGTGCTTTTCAGTTTACTGCAACTTGGGGCTTGAGGCTTGAGGCTTGGGGCTTGGGGCTTGAGGCTTGGGCTTGGGGCTTGGGGCTTGCGGGCCACCCGCCCACCCAGGAGAAACCGCAGATATCGCAGATGGACGCAGAAATTCGGGCCCGTCCATGAATCACCTCACCTTGTGAGATGACCGGACCACGGAAAACTCGAATGAATTCCGTTGCGCGTTAGCGCCTAGAGGCTGCATCCGGCCACCCGGCCAGGCAATTCGGCGTATTGCTGACCACAAACGTGTTGAGGGTATGACGCCGACGTTGGCGCGCACTAAAGTACGCGCCTACAAAAGGTGCGCGCTCAATTGACGTGTGGGCGCGGACTTCAGTGCGCGCCACGAGCGCATTGTTGACCGGAATGGCGTCGGACCAGGAGACCCGTCGAACACAGTTTTCCGCCAGGCCTCCCAACAGGTTTCGTCAGCTCTGAAACGATAGGCGGATCTGTTATCTGGAATCCGGTATCTGGCATCCGGGTGGGTGGGCGGACTCAGCGAAGTATCCCGGCAAACCACCGGGTCAGCGTTTCGGTGGACATGTCTCCCCGGATTCCGGCTTCCACGCCACCCAGATCTGCCAACACGTTCACCAACGCGGTATCGGAGTACAGGCCGGCGCCGGCAAAAAGCAGGCTGAGATTCCACATTGTCGGTTTTCGCGCCCCCGCCCGGAGCACTGGTGACGGTTTGTCCGCTTCCATATGGCCGACCAACTCGGGCCCGATTCCGGTCTTGAAAGACCTCGAGTACCATCGTCCGGATTGTGTCCGCGACGGCGCCATCTCGGCGAGCAGATCGTGGTTGGCTGCAAGGCGGCGAAGATACAGGAGCTGCTGGAAAAGCGACGCGGCCTGACTCAGGAGAATCAGCGGCAATGCTCGCAGGTCGACGACCCCGCCCTGCCAGTCGCGCACCGCGACCGCGGCCTCAGCTGCATTCAGGATATCGAGTATCGGCGCTGCTTTTCGAGCAAGCACCGCATCTCGCACGGCGTGCAGGGACCGTTCCTTGGGAAAACTGAGCGCGCGCACCAGCTTCTCGTCCACCAATTGCCCACCGGCCGCCGCCGCCAGCTTTCGTCCCTCTTGCGCGAGAAGACGCGGGGCAAATCCGAGGCGATCGAGGAGCAGACGCAGCGCCGCCTCCGAAAACTGAACCTCACCCACCGCGCGCTGCAGGATCTTCCGAAGGACATGTTCCTGTTCTTTCGAGACGGCCGCGTCCTCCCACGGCTTCGGCGGTTCGGGAAGAGATTCCCAGTGAAAATCCCCGGCACCTTCGACCGCCGCCACCAGCGGCCCCTGCGGCTTGCCGCCGCACCAGGCACCCATCACCAGGGCAATATCTTCCGGTACACCCTCTTCAAGCACGTGCACCAGCGTGTCGACCTCGACTTCCTTTTCCTCTCCGGGCCCGGTTGCCGCACCGCGCGGAGCCGTTGCGCCGAGCCAGAGACGAATATCGGGGGCGACGAGCACGCGCTGTGGTGCGAAGAGAGACGGAGAACAGAGTTCAACCGCGAGCGCCTCAGGGGTCGTCTCCGGCGGCAGAACTTCGGGCTCGACACCGCCCAAAGCGCCGCACGCCGATGCGACCGCCTCGTTCATCCTCTCCTCGAGGAGATAGTCGTCCGACGAGGCAATCAGATTGACGAGGGCCACGATTCAGGCCGAGCAGGAGAACGCAGCGTGGATCTCAGATCTCTCCACGGTCCTGGAGTTCCTGGCACTCGATACAGTGGCGAGCCCAAGGGACCGCATCGAGGCGGCCCGGTTGGACCTTTTTGCCGCACTCGAGACATGATCCGAATTCCTTCGATTCGATGCGGTCGAGGGCGTCGTCGATCCGCCGCACGAGTTGGCGTTCACCAACGGTGAGTTGGTAGCTCAGATCACGAATAACGGTTGAAAGGGCTCGGTCGCCGAGATCAGGGGCATCCTTGACGCCTCCTTCCTGCTCACTTGTCCGCGCCGCCTTGACGAGTTGCAGAAGCTCTTCCCTCTTTGCCGTCAACAGCTTTCGATAACGCTCCAGCTGTCTCTTGTTCATCAGTCGATCCTCCGAGTAGGGCTGCTGGCGCCCGCTCTTTTCAACACGGCGATCGGTATTCTCCGTCGACCGTCCCTTATTGTAATCAAACTCGGTGATACGCACCACCACCCAGAATATGAGTCGCGCGAAAAAGCTGCTCCCACAGCACCAACCGCGCGAGGAGATGAGGTAATGTCATCGGACTGAGCGATATCTTCTCGTCCGCACGATCGAGAATATGCGGATGGAGCCCGAGATCGCTGCCGACGACAAAGAAGACTCCCACAACACTCTGATCCTGCAGACCGGCCAGCCAACGTGCGAAAGCCTTGCTGCTCCGACTCCGCCCCTTCTCGTCGAGCGCAACCAATTTCCAACCCTGTTCACGATGGCGCAACAGCGTTTCCGCCTCGAGCCGGAGGACCCGCTCGGGATCGTTTTCGCGGCCGCCGGCCACCGGACGTAAACCCAGGTCCTCGGCGGGCCATCGACGATGAACTCTTTTGCGATAGGTCTCGACCTGTGCTTCGTAGGGGCTCGCTGCAACTCGTCCAAGCCATGAGACCCGGATTTTCACGTGGTTGGGCTCTCCTGGATCCCGAGCGCATCCGCGCCGAGCTTCGGCGCATCGCCCCAAAGGCCGTCGAGCCCGTAGTACGCGCGACGCTCTTCGGTAAAGACGTGGACCACAAAATCACCATAGTCCAGGAGCATCCAATCCGCCCGCTTCTCGCCCTCCACGTGCAGCGGGCGCCTGCCCGTATCCCGGAGCTCACGCTGGATCCAATCAGAGATCGCCGCGACCTGCCGGTCGCTGGCGGCCGAACAGATGAGCAGCGTGTCGGTGTACGAAGTCAGCGAACTCACCTCGAACGCAACGATCTGAAAAGCTTTCTTCTCAGATGCGGCTTGCGCCGCAGTCTGAACGGGAAGCCGGGAATCGCTGTTCGTCATTATCCCTCCGCGCTCTCATCCGGTCCGTAGAGACCGTACTTCTCGATATACGAATGGACCTCGTGCGGCACCAACTCGCGGATCGGAAGACCCCGACGCTGACGAATTCGAATCGAGGTCCCTGAGATCGGGAACGGCTCGTGATTGAGCAGATACACAGTCAGATCTTCGGGGTCATCGACCCTCTCGAAAGGCTCGACGAGCTGTAACCGCGACAGCAGCCGTTTCGGAACCCTTGCTTCCAACTCCTCACCCCACATGTGGGCCCGGTGGAGCACCACCAGGTGAACAGCGTCGACGAGCTCCTCCCACTTCTCCCAGCTGGCGATCTGAGAAAAGGAGTCCGAACCGAGGATGAAGTAGAGCGTCGCATCCGGAAAGCGCTCCTGGAATCGCCGCACGGTTTCCACCGAATAGGTGGGTTGGGGGGCGAAGACCTCATCGTCGGAGGTGAAGAAGTTGTCATACGGGAGCGTCGCCATGGCCACCATCGCGAGGCGATGCGTCACCGCCGTCAGCGGTGCGGAATTCTTGTGCGGCGGCGATCCCGCCGGCACAAAATATACTGCTTCGAAGTGAAAGGTTTCCTGGGCGCGCACGGTCGGAACAAGGTGACCGAGATGAAAGGGATCGAAGCTCCCGCCGTAGATCGCGATTCTCCGTGTCATGTGATTTCGCCGACCTCCCCTACCATGGTGAAGAGCTTTTCCAGAAACCCACCCAGACCCTCTCCGGTCACCGCCGAGATCGCCACCCAGGCAACGCCGAAAGTCTTCGCAACGTTCTCGAGCTCACGAAGAGTTTCGTCGCGGTCAGCCACAGCATCGAGCTTGGTGCCCACCAGCAACCACGGCCGCGTTTCGAGCGGCGCCTCGTGGGCCTCGAGTTCTCCACGGATGGTATCAACTCGCTCGTCGAGCGACGACTCGCCGGCAAGATCCACCAGATGCGCGAGCACCGGGCACCGTTCCACGTGGCGCAGGAACTGGGTCCCGAGGCCTGCCCCCTCGTGGGCGCCCTCGATGATTCCCGGAATATCCGCCATGACCAGTGTGTGCGAGCTCGTCCGAAGGCGCGCTGACCACGCCGAGATGCGGTTCGAGGGTCGTAAAAGGATAGTCGGCGACCTTCGGTCGGGCGGCAGAGAGCCGCGACAGGAGGGTGGATTTCCCGGCGTTGGGAAGACCCACCAGCCCGACGTCGGCGAGCAACTTGAGCTCGAGTTCGAGCTCGACCTCCTCGCCCGCGCCGCCGTCATCTGCTCGTCTTGGAGCACGGTTGGTCGATGTCGCGAAGCGCGCGTTGCCGCGGCCACCGCGACCGCCCTTGGCGATCACCATTTCCTGGCCGACCTCGGTCAGGTCGCCGAGGATGTCGTCCTCGCCGGCAATCCGGATCACCGTTCCCGGCGGCACCCTCAGGTAAACGTCCTCGCCGCCCCGACCGGTCTTGTTTGATCCTTGTCCGTGGGCTCCCTGTTCGGCTCGCACAAGCCTTTGCCGGTGGAGGTGGAGGAGGGTGTTGAGCCCCTCATCGACCACCAGAATCACGTTCCCGCCGCGACCGCCATCGCCGCCATTCGGGCCGCCGCGCGGTACAAACTTCTCCCGCCGGAAGGAAACGCAGCCGTTGCCTCCGTTCCCTGCTCGGACTGTGACGCGTACGGAGTCGACGAGCATCTCAAACACTCGCCGACTGCAACGCAGCGGCGTCAGAATGCTCAACTCGAAATGTCATTGTGGTAGTCGTCAGTTGACGACGATGCTGATGAATCGACCGCGGCGACCACGGTTCTGGAACTTCACCTGGCCTTCAGAGGTGGCGAAAAGCGTGTCGTCGCCTCCCCGCATGACGTTGGTCCCCGGTTTGAAGTGGGTACCACGCTGCCGGACCAGAATGGTCCCTGCCTTCACCGTCTGGCCGTCACCAACCTTGGTGCCGAGACGCTTGGAGTGAGAGTCGCGACCGTTGCGGCTCGAGCCCTGTCCTTTTTTATGCGCCATGCTGCCCCCTACGCCTCGATGGCCTCGACGCGAACCCGGTAGTAATCTTGCCGGTGACCCTGCGTCTTCTTGTAGCCCTTGCGACGTTTCTTCTTGAAAACGATGATCTTGTCACCGCGCACGGGTGCTACAACCTGGCTTCGCACCACCGCGCCGTCAACCATGGGCTGGCCGACACGGACTGTGTCGCCCTGGCTCACCAACATCACCTGTTCAAAGACGAGGTCGTCGCCCTTTTTCAAATCTGCCTGCGTACGTTCCACGACGAGCTCGTCGCCCGGGCTCACCCGGTACTGCTTGCCGCCGTGCTCAACAATTGCATAATCTGTCATTCCACACCTCTCCCCAGCACAAAGGGGCGCTATTTCTAGCAGAAAGGAGATTTGATGTCAATAGTTTAGTGGCATGCGCCTTGGGTTGCCAACCCCCTCAACGTTCGAAATTTAGATCTTCTGGTTCATCCGGAATTCGGCGCGACACACCAGGATCCGGTCGCAGCTCGCGTCAGTGACAGCAATCAGCGACCGCGACAGAGGACAGACTCAGCCGCAGTCTTCAGTGACAGCAACAGATGCGGTGGCCACGAGATTCCCGCCACGACGTTCGATTCCAGCCCGAGAAGCGATCCGGAGGCGGCCATGACGCCGCGGCACCCGTCAGCTGCCGCTGAAGACCGTCGCTGACATCTGTTTGCTGCCGCCGTCCCTGACCACTGTCGCTGCCCCGGAGTCCCGGACAAGGACTCGGACGCGGGAACAGCCAACCTCACGCTTTCCCGGATGAGCCGAACATTGAAACTGGAACGTCTGAACGTTTCAACGGGTTGTCGTCGGCGCGTCGATTACTGGTACGTGGGAGGCCTTTCCCCCTGCGGGCGTTGTCCCCCATGGGGCCGTTGTCCCGGGCGGCGTTGCTGGCCGCGATTCTGCTGGACCCGCCGCTTGATCTCCTCGATCTTCTGCCACTGCTCGTAGCTCAGGAGTTGGCGCACTTCGAGCAACATCTCGAAGCGCTCATTCTCGAGCTTGTGGCGGGCGGTCTGAAACCGGGCAAAGGCGTCGCGCACCGGCGCCGGATCGAATTCCTGCTGGTCGACCGACGCTCTGAGGTCGAGGCCCGCCTTTTCCACCGTTGCCTTGAGATCGATCATGTGGCGGGCGCGTTCATACACGACCTCCCGAATCTGCGCCTGCTGCTCCTCGGTGATCCCGACGTGATCAACCACTCGTTGGTCCTCCCACCATCTCCCGGGCGGGAGATCGAAGTCTTGTGCCGCGACGGGACCGACTGCTGCGAGTACCACCAACACGATAGAAAGATTTTTCATTCTCAGCTCCAGTTCCGCCCTGTTACGACGCTCCGTTTTCTAAAATGCTCTCGAGATCACTCACTCCGGGATCGATGGATTCAAAGCCCGGGAGATAGTCATCCGCCAACACCGCGTCGACCTCGGCGAGGATCTCTTCAACCGCGATCTCTCCGTTCGCCTGGGGCTCGACCGGCGTCCCGGGAACCCACAGGACCCGAACACCGATCACCATGAGAAGGACGGCAGCCGCTGCCAACAGGGGGCGCATCCACCGTCTTGCTTTCGACGGCGCCGTCGCCGACGCCCCGGGCAATTGCATGAGAATCTCCCGCCGTTGACGATCCCAATCGGGCGCACCGTCCACGAGCTCCCGGCGGCGGGCGCCGATCAACTCCTTCATCTCGGCCACATGCTGCCGACAGCTCAGACAGGTTGCCAGGTGACGCTCGGCATCGGGCGCCAGCTCGAGGCCGGCAACGGCTGCCGTGAAGTCACTGTCTTCGAGGTGAGTATTCATCGGTAAGCTCCCAACTCTTCCCGCAGCCGGTGCACCGCCCGGTGCAGCTGCGTCTTGACGGTGCCGACGTGAACATCGAGCACCTGGGCGATCTCTTCGAGCTCCATCTCGGCGTAGAAACGAAGACGGAAGATCTCCCTCTGGCGGGGCGGCAGGTTCTCCTCGCTCACGGCGAGTAAAGACACCGCCTGGCGTTGCATGGATCGATCCTCCGGGCCCGCCTGGCGATCGGGCACCTGCTCCAGGATCCCCGCGCTCTCGTCTTCATCGGGAGCGTCGGCCACTACCGCCGACCGGCGCCGGCGCCGGATCTCGTCGAGACAGGTGTTGATGGCGATCCGTGTGAGCCACGTGCTGAACGCCGCACGGCGATCGAAACGACTGATCCTGGTAAAGGCCTTGACCAGGCTCTCCTGAGCCGCCGCATCGGCCTCGTCCGCACCGACGTACTGCCGGCACACCATCCACACCCGGCGCTGGTGGCGGTTGACCAGCTCGCCGAACGCGTCACGGTCGCCGTTCTGCGCTCGCAGCACCAGCGCTTCGTCTTCCGACGGCGGATCAAATCGAGATGAATCCATCACAGTGGCTCGCAACATGGTAGTACGACGAGCACACGCAACAAGTGGTTGACACGATGCCTCCTGAGCGACGCACCGTTGATTGCCGGAGATGCAAGATTTTCAGTTTTGAGTTTCAAGTTTCGGTATTTGCCTGACTCTTCATCGCGCCGTATCTGGGTGGGAGGGGCGGGAATTCAAAACTAATAATCAAAATTCAAAATTCTTCTTCTTCGGCACAACCACCTGCAACGCCCCAGGAAGCACTTCGAACCGGGCCACCGGGGGTTCGAGGGTCACGGAGTTGCCGTCGAGGTGCGCCGGCAGAGGATTGTCGAAGTGCAGCTCGAGCCACCGCGCCTGGATCTCGTGGGTCCCGGGTTTGGACGCCAGCGTTCCACCCATTGCTGCGGCGAGGCGAGCCAGCCGGCCCAGGGGGCCGACTTCCTCCACCAGGCAGGCATCGAGGAGGCCGTCGTCGATGACCGCATTCGGGGTGAGGGCGAATCCTCCTCCCGTGGTCGGTCCACCGTGAACCGCCAGGATCAGCATCGTTCCCTCATAGCTGTGCTCGTCAGTCACCATTCGCACCAACTGCATCCGATAACGGAAGAGTGACCAGAGGGCAGCAAGGAGATAGACCGCAATCCCGCGCACCCATTTGATTTTCACCGCGCGGTCGTTGATATCGCCGGTGAGACCAACGCCGATCGCATTGAGCACGTAACGGTCGCCGACCCGAATCAGATCCACCGGACGACACCGTCCGTCGACAATCGCTCGGGCCGCCGCTTCGAGATCGTGGGGCACACCCAGGGTCCGCGCGCCGTCGTTCCCGGTCCCCAACGGGAGGATCGCGAGCTCACCGCCACCGGCTCGATGAAGGCCTTCGACGGCCTCGCACATCGTGCCATCCCCACCCGCAACCACGACCCGCCGATTGCCGTCGGCGACAGCAGCAGCAGCCAACTCGGTAGCGTGACCAGGGGCCTCGGTGAAAACCACCGGCGCGGAAAGACCCCACGCTTTCAGCTTCTCCTGGGTCCCGGGCCACTCGCGTCCCAACCTACCTCCTGCCGCCGCCGGATTGACGATGATCTTCATTGCAGCAGCCTAACAAAACGGCAGCCTCGGAGAACCCCGAACCGATGAATTCAATTGCTGAAATAGCCACCGAGATCTCGATGCACCGTGTAGAATCACCTCGTCGAACTCCAAATGACAGGGGTCACACAGAACACCAACCACCGAGGTGAACATGTTCGAGTTTGCGATCATCGTCCTCTTCGCGCTGGCCATCTCCGACCTCGTGGTCGGCGTCAGTAACGACGCGGTCAATTTCCTCAACTCCTCCATCGGCTCGAAAGTGACCTCGCGCAAGATCATCATGATCATCGCCAGTCTCGGCATGTTGGCCGGCGTGACCTTTTCGAGCGGCATGATGGAGGTTGCGCGCAAAGGCATCTTCCACCCGCAGTTCTTCACCATGCCCGAGCTGATGACGATCTTCCTCGCCGTCATGCTCACCGACATCATCCTTCTCGACCTCTACAACACCTTCGGCCTGCCGACGTCCACCACTGTCTCGATCGTGTTTGAGCTGCTGGGAGCCGCGGTGGCTGTATCGCTGCTCAAGATTTCTGCTTTGGGTGCAAGCGTCGGCGAGGTGGTCAACTACATCAACACCAGCAAGGCCCTGGCGATCATCTCGGGAATCCTGTTGTCTGTGGTGGTCGCGTTTACCATCGGTGCCATCGTACAAATCGCCACCCGCCTGCTCTTCACTTTTGACTACCAGCGGCGCCTGAAACGATACGGCGCCCTGTGGGGCGGCGCGGCATTGGCCACCATCACCTATTTCATTCTGATCAAGGGTTCCAAGGGGGCATCATTCATCACCCCCGAGACCCTGGCCTGGATCAAAGGCCACACCGGCACGATCCTCCTCGGTTCGTTCATCGCATCGGCCATCTTCCTCCAGCTTCTGATGATGCTCGCTCGGGTGAACGCCCTCAAGGTGGTGGTTCTGGTCGGCACCTTTGCCCTCGCGATGGCCTTTGCGGCCAACGATCTGGTCAACTTCATCGGTGTGCCGCTTGCCGGTCTCAGTTCCTACACGGTCGCCAATGCCACGGGCGACCCTCTTTCAGCAACTATGGAGGCACTGACGCAGCCCGTTCAATCCAACACGTTCTTCCTGCTGCTCGCCGGCATCATCATGGTGGTCACTCTCTGGTTTTCCCGCAAGGCACGGACCGTGACCCGAACCGAGTTGAGACTCGGACGGCAGGAAGAGGGCTACGAGCGTTTCGAGTCGTCAGGTCTGTCACGCGCAATCGTCCGTATGGTTTCCTCGCTCTTCGAAATCACGGCACGCATCGCCCCCGGCTTTGCAAGAAGCTGGGCCACCAGGCGCCTCGATCGATCGAACTTCCGGCCCGTGCTTGCGGCCGACGGCACCGTGCCGTCGTTCGACCTCGTCCGAGCGGCGGTGAACCTCATGGTGGCAAGCGCCCTGATCTCGCTCGGAACATCGTTGAAGCTACCCCTCTCGACCACGTATGTGACCTTCATGGTCGCCATGGGAACTTCTTTTTCCGACCAAGCATGGGGGCGGGACAGCGCTGTGTATCGCGTCAGCGGAGTGTTGACCGTGATCGGAGGATGGTTCTTCACCGCGATGATGGCGTTCACGGTCTCGGCGGTCTTTGCGGTCGCCATCTATTTCGGTCAAGTACTGGCGGTCATCGCCATCGGGATCATCGCGATCCTCCTGCTGGTCCGGACCCGCCAGCTTCACTCTGTGCGGGAGAAAGAGGAACATGGCGCTCGACGTTTTCAACCTGCGAAAGATCACCAACGCAAGGGCGGCCGCCCACACGACCTTCGAGCACACCGGGATCTTCCTTCGCGAGATTCGCAAGATCCTCGACACAACGATCTCGGGTCTCTTCGCTCTCGACCGATCATCGCTCAAGGTTGCCAGAGAGCGCCAGAGGGAACTTCAGCGGTGGTCCAATATCATCGCAGCCAATATCTTCAAGGTCCTTCGACTTCTCGGGCGGGAACTCGAAGCCGTCGAGACCGCACGATTCGCCAAGACCATCAGCTCGCTGCAGGAGATCTCCGAGAGCGTGCGCGATGTCGTCCTCCGATCCTATGTCCACGTGGCCAATCACCACTCCGGACTTCTCGAAGCGCAGAAGGCCGAACTCGAACTCATGCGCGAGATCGTCGACGACATCCTTCGCCGCGCTTCCGAAACGATGACTCAACGGGCGAAACCGGATCACGAGGCGATCGCAGGTCTCGTCAAAACCCTCCACGATCTGGTCGAGGCGTTTGACTCGAGCCAGGTCCAACGTATCCAGGACAACTCATCCAAGACCCGGCTGAGCATCCTTTCCTACAGCTTGACGTGGGATTGCCTCAAGATCGGTGAACAGACGGCAACCCTGTTGACTGTGTTTGAAGACCCGTTCCGTCCCACCCAAAACAGCACAGACGAAGGGTCATCGTCGTTCGAGGTGGCCGGCTGATCACAAATACCGCCCCCGGTTTCTCCGAACTCGGCACTGCTAGGATGTCGGTGAAAATCGAGGTCGTCGACTGCCATGGCGGCGATCTGACTCGGCACAGACCGGAGGCTCCCACTCCATGAGCGAACGCGCGAACCCAAAGGCGGACGCCGCCGCGACACAACACATGAAGAGCACCGCAGTTCGGGTCATCGCCCTGGCGGCGGTTCTTTACGGTTTCCTGGTCAGCATCGGCATGATCGGCAAGTCATTCAAGATGTTCTCCGGTGGGTTTGTCGGCGACCTGATTCAGAGCGCCTCCGATCCGTTGATCGGGCTTTTTGTCGGCGTCCTGGTGACAAGCCTCGTGCAATCCTCGTCGACAACCACATCCCTGGTGGTCGCGCTGGTGGGCAGCGGCACGATGCCGGTTGCGACGGCCATCCCGGTCGTCATGGGTGCCAACATCGGCACCTCGGTGACCAACATCTTGGTGAGCCTCGGCCACATCAACCGCGGCCCCGAGTTTCGGCGCGCCTATGCAGCCGCCAATGTTCATGACTTTTTCAATGTTTTGGCGGTATTGATTCTGTTTCCGCTGCAGTTAGCCACCAACTTCCTGGGCATCCTCTCGGCACGACTCGCCGAGCTGTTCTACGATATCGGCGGCCTCACGTTTGCCAGCCCTCTCAAGCTCGCCACTGCACCCGCGGTTGAAGGCGCGGCCCACCTCATAGGACAGCATCCCTGGCTCATGCTGATGGCTTCTCTGGCCCTCATGTTTGCAACTCTGCGACAGCTGGTCGTGCTTTTGAAATTGTTGGTGATCTCCCGCGTGGAGGCACTCTTCGATGAGGTGATCTTCCGCACCGCCGGACGCGCCATGCTGTTCGGCTTGATCGTCACCGCCCTTGTCCAGTCGTCGAGTGTCACGACCTCGCTGGCCGTGCCCCTTGCGGGAGCCGGAATCCTCACCATCCAACAGATTTTTCCCTACACGTTGGGGGCCAACGTCGGCACAACCATCACGGCAATGCTCGCCGCTCTCGCGGTCGGCGAGGTGCCAGCCGTCACCGTAGCCTTTGCCCACATGTTGTTCAACGTCTGCGGAATATTGGTCATCTGGCCGTTGCCCGCAATTCGCAGATTGCCGATCATCATGGCCGAAAAAATGACCAGCATCGCGATGCACAGCCGCATCATCCCGGTGGTGTGGGTGCTGTTTTTCTTTTTTGCCCTGCCGGCTGCGACAATTTTTCTCATGAGGTGAGACATGTTCAAACAATTCTTCGAACTCTTCCGCAAAGACAATATGCTGCAGCAGGCGTACGACAGGTCGCTGGAAATGCTCGAGGCTGACAGGGAAATGTTTCTCGCGGCTTCGAGCTCCCTCCGCGAGCACGACGACGCCCGGATCGAGCTCGACATCTATGCCAAGGATCAGATGATCAACGCATACGAGCGGGAAGTCCGGCGAAAAGTCCTGACCCACCTTGTCCTGACATCGAGCAAGAGCATCGCCGCGGGTCTCGCGCTGGTCAGTATCGTCATCGACATCGAGCGCATCGGCGACCTCACCAAGAACATCGTCGATCTTGCCCTGCGACACCCCGGCAAGCTCGACTGCGGCAACATCGAGGAGGACGTCCGTAAGATCGAAACGACCGTCAAGACGATGTTCACCCTGCTCATCGAGGCGCTGCCGAAAGGTGACGAGGCCAAGGCCAAAGAGGTCATGTCGGAACACTGGTGGATCGCCCGCCGCGCGGACGAGATCCTCAACGCCCTTATCGTCCGCGAAGATCCCAACCTCGTGTGTCGTGAAGCGGTGAGCGCGGCGCTCTACGTGCGGTTCTTGAAGAGGATCTCCGCCCACCTCATGAACATCGCATCCAGTGTGGTGAACCCGTTCGATCGCATCGGCTTTCGTGAGGACGACTTCGGCAATCAGATCGACGACGAGTAGTTACTCGCTGCTGTCAGGAACTGGTACGAGCCGGAGGGTGACTGTCGTCCCGACCCCCTCACGAGAATCGAGCTCGAGGGTCCCGCCCAGGGCTTGAACCATGTGCTTGACGATGGCGAGGCCGAGACCGAGACCGCCATCGCCCGGGGTCCGGGCGCGATCTACCCGATAAAAGCGCTGAAGCACGGCTTTGAGCTCGCTGGAAGGAATTCCTTCGCCGTTGTCCTCGACCTCGACCACGGGCATTCCGTCCTCCAAGTAACCGCGAACTTCGACCCAGCCGCCGGGATGGTTGTACTTGATGGCGTTGTCGACGAGGTTCCGGATGACACGGTAAAGACCGCGCCGATCGGACCAGCACGCGAGATCATCATCGATGTCGGCGCGCATCTCGACCTCCGCGGCCTCGGCCTCCGGGGTGAGGTCGACCATGACATCGCAGACCGTTGTCGATACAGGCAGGGACTCGAGCTGGAGCTCGACGTGCCCGGCTTCGATCGTCGCCAGCTCATAAAGCTCGGCAGTCAATCGATCGAGACGCTCGACCTGGTGGACCAACATCGCCGCCATCCGGGGATCGACGTCTTCCTCCAGGGCCTCGACGGTAGTCCGCAGAACCGTCAACGGTGAACGAAGCTCGTGACTGAGGTCCTGGACGAAGCGGCGCCGAAACTCGGCCGCTCGGCGCACCAGACCGACATCTGTGAACAACACCACTCCACCGCCGCCGCGCACCGGAAAAGCGTGCACTTCCCACAAACCACGAGGGTTCTCGATGACCACCGGGTCGGGATCGTTGCCCGCAGCGGCCACTTCTACCGCACTGACCGCCTCGGGATTCCGCAGGATCTCCAGAAGGTGGCTCCCAAGCTCCACCTCCTCGACCCCGCAGAAACGCCGGGCAACCCGGTTGATGAGCCGAATGTGAAGGTCGGAGTTCACCACCAGCAGTCCGTCGCCGAGGCTCGATGTCAGGTCTTCCAGAAGCTCCGCGGTGCGCGACCGCTCGGTTTCACATGTCGACCGAGGTACTGCGAAGCGCTGTCAACGCTCGCTGCGCATCATGGGCATTGTCAACGCCGAGATCGCGCATCATCTCTCGAACCGGTTCCGCCAGCGACCGCCAGGTGATCCCTTCGAGCACCGCCACGGTGAACACCCACAACGCGACCACCAACCCGATCGCCGAACCGCCGCGACCCGAGGCCCAGACGAGGCCGAGCAGGAGCAGCGGCAGCCCGGCGAGGGCCGCCGTCACGATATGGCGGCGTCGCTTCACGAATAACCCCGGAATCGGTAGCCAGCGCCGATCACCGTTTCGATGATCTCCCCTCCGAGCTTCTTGCGCAGGGCGCGCACATGAACATCGACGGTCCGGGTCTCGACCTCGCTCGACAGGCCCCAAACCCGCTCGAGAATGCTCTCACGCGAAGCGACCCGGGGCCGCGTCGTCACCAGATACCACAGGAGCTCGAACTCGCGCATGGTGAGGCGAACCGGTTCGCCGTCGAGCCGGACTTCCATCGCGCCCCGCTCGATGCTGAGCCGCGCGTCTTCGTACGAGTCCTCGGGAACTCCTCCGTCGAGGCTCCGGCGACGCAGCAACGCGCGAATCCGGCTTTTGAGCTCGCGCAGCGAAAAGGGCTTGGTGATGTAGTCGTCGGCGCCAAGGTCGAGCCCCAGCACGCGGTCGCTCTCGGTGACCCGCGCGGTGAGGATGATGATCGGCAGATCAGCCACGGCCGGTGTTCCCGGAGCTCCCTGCACACGCCGAGCCCGTCAAGATCGGGCAGGTTGAGGTCGAGGATCACGAGATCGGGCGGGTTGTCGAGAATGCCTTCGAGCCCGTCGCGCCCGGTGGCGAACCGTGCGACGTGGTAGCCGTCGCGCTCGAGGGCAAGCCCGAGGGTGGTCGCGAGATCCGGGTCATCTTCCACGAGAGCAAGGCGCTGCGGGGTCATCTCAGGCTTCCTCCTCCGGCAGGTACATATGACGGATGGGCTTGGCCTCGACGAGGTAGACGACCTCCTCAGCGATATTGGTCGCCTGGTCGGCGATCCGTTCCACGTACCTGGCGACCAGGATCAGGTCGATCGCTCGGGAGATCTTGGTCGGATCCTCGATCATGTATGTGAGCAGGACACGGAAGATCTGGAGGTACAGGGCGTCGACCTCGTCGTCGCGGAGAATGACATCGCGCGCGGTCTGTGCATCCCGCGCGACGTAGGCGCCGATGGCGTCGGTCACCATGGCATGCGCCAGGCCGATCATCCGCGGGAGGTCCACCAGCGGCTTGATCTGCGGATATTTGCTCATGTGCAGAACGCATTCGGCTATGTTGACCGCGTTGTCGGCGATGCGCTCGAGCTCAGGACCCAGCTTGATGGCAACGATGACAAAGCGAAGATCGGTTGCCGTGGGTTGGTGCCTGGCGATGAACTCGGTCGCCAGGCGGTCGATTTCGACCTCACGCTGGTCGATCTCCTCGTCCATGGCGATGACCGCCTCGGCGAGCTCATTGTCGTGATTCGCCAGCGCCGTCGTGACATCATCGAGACACTTTTCCACCAGCCCCGCCATCGACAGGATGGTTTTTTTGATCTCGTCCAGCTCTTCTTCGAATTGCCGCTGCATAGCTGTTCTCCTACGAGCTTAACTCTTTTGCCACTTTCATTAACCGAAACGTCCGGTGATGTACTCCTCGGTGATCTTTTCGTCGGGATTGGTAAACATCGTGGTCGTGTCGTTGACCTCGACCAGCTCACCGAGCATGAAAAACGCCGTGGAGTCGGCGATCCGCGCCGCCTGCTGCAAATTGTGGGTGACGATGACGATCGTATAGAGGTCCTTGAGTTGGAGCAGGGTTTCCTCGATCTTGGCGGTGGATATGGGATCGAGGGCCGACGCCGGCTCGTCGAGGAGCAGGATCTCCGGCTCGTTGGCCAGTGTGCGAGCGATGCACAGCCTTTGCTGCTGGCCTCCCGAGAGGTCGAGCGCCGAGTCCTCGAGCCGATCCTTCACCTCGGTCCACAGATCGGCCTGCCGCAGAGACCGCTCCACCATTTCATCCAGTCGACCGCGGCCGCGAATACCGGTCATGCGCGGCCCGTAGCTGATGTTCTCGCGGATCGACATCGGAAAGGGATTCGACTTCTGGAAGACCATCCCCACCCTTTTCCGGAGCATCTCGAGATCGATCTGGGTTGAGATGATATCGACGCCTTCGACGAGGACCTGTCCCTGGGTGCGAACACCCTCGATCATGTCGTTCATCCGGTTGAAGCACCGCAGATAGGTCGATTTCCCGCACCCCGAGGGCCCGATGAGAGCGGTGATTCGGCGCGCCGGCATCTCCAGGTCGATGCCCTTGAGGGCGTGGGTTTCACCGTAGTAAAGGTGAAGGCCCTTGCTCTCGAGAGCAGTTTCCGACTCCAATAGGCCACCCCCGGTCTGTTCGGCCAACGTGACCTGCACGGCCCGCCCGGCATCCCGCCCTTCGCCGCTGTGATTCAACGTTTCGGATGAAGAGTTCATCACACCACCTGTCCTCTGTACGCTCGTCGCAGGCGGCGACGCACAATGATCGCCGCCAGGTTCAGCAAGACCACCAATCCCAACAACACCAGGGTCGTCGCAAATGCCATGGGCTTTGCGGCCTCGACGTTCGGCGATTGCATCGAAACGTCATAAATGTGGAATCCCAGATGCATGAATTTGCGCTGTAGATGCAAAAACGGACGTACGCCATCGACCGGCAGGCTCGGCGCCAGCTTGACCGCCCCGGTGAGCATCAGCGGCGCTACCTCGCCGGCCGCGCGGCTGACCGCGAGGATCAGACCGGTAAGGATTCCAGGCATGGAAGCGGGCAGAATGATCTTCTTGAGGGTCTGCCATTTCGTCGCGCCAAGGGCAAGCGACCCGTCTCGCCAACTCTGCGGCACCGCCAGAAGCCCTTCTCGGGTCGCCACCACCACAACCGGTACTGTGAGGAGTGCAAGTGTGAGCGACGCCCACAGGACTCCCCCGGTACCGAAGGTCGGTGTCGGTAGACGATCGGAAAAGAAAAGATCGTCGATGGTGCCTCCAACTTCGTAGACGAAGAAGGCGAGCCCGAACATGCCGAAGACAATGGAGGGTACACCGGCGAGGTTGTTGACCGCCTGATTGGCCATCCGCAGAAGGACTCCCGGGCGGGCGTACTCCGTCATGTACACCGCCGTCACAACTCCCAGGGGCACCACCGCAACACTCATCAGAAGGACCAACAGTACCGTCCCGAAGAGTGCGGGGAAGATGCCACCCTCGGTGTTGGCTTCGCGCGGCTGGGTGAACAGAAACGCCACTCCTTCGCGAACGGCATGTGCCGCACGGTCGGCAAAACCCATCCGGTTCGGCCACAGCACCTCGATCACGTTGCCCAGCGTCACCTCGACCTCATCCGGTCCGGACCGCAAGAAGACGCGGGCGGTCTGCATCCGCGTGCTGAAATCGTCGATGTCGTGCTGCAGCGTGTCGAGCCGCGGGGCCAGCTGGTCCCACATTTCGTTAACCGCATCCTGGAGATCGTCGAGCTCCTGCCGTCCCTCGGGAGTTGACGCCCGCGTTGATCGTTCCAGGAGATCGAGGCGATCCTCCAGCTTTGACAGGGGCAGACGAATCCGCGCGCGCTCTTTTTCCAGCCGCCGACGTTCATCCTGCCATTGCTCACCGGTTTCGAGGAGGCCGTCGAGCGCCGATGGGGATGAAAGTTCCAGCTCGCGACCATCCGCGGCAACGGCCCGCACAATGCGTCCGAATGCGTCGCCATACTCGGTGCGCACCACCCGAACCAGATCATCCGGCATCGAGCGACTGAAGATTTCGTCCTCGTCGATCCACAGGAAGTCTTCCCTGGTGAGCTCCCGATTCCCGACCTTGAGTTGGAGGCGATACACCTCCGATCGACCGTCATCGGTCGCAGACGGTACGACTTCTCGAGCCATCACGATGCCGACCCGGGCAGATCCGTCCTTCAACTCGACCTCGGACACCTTGGCGGGCCAGAACCACCCGAAGGCGTTGACGGCTACGATCCACAACAGGGCCGCCAACATCATGAGCACGGCGAGGGTGGCCAGTCCGGTCGTCCACACCCCCCCCAGGCCCGAGGGCAGGCCGGAGTGCGAGGTGGCAAACGCGGGTCGGATCCCGTCAGAACCGGGCATAACGTTTCCTCAAATAGCTTCCGACGAGATCGGCCGCGGTTGTGAGCACGAGGGTGAATACAAAGAGGAGGATCCCGGTCAGGAACAGCACCCTGAAAAGGGTTCCGCCGACCGGCGCTTCTGGTATCTCCACCGCGATGGCTGCGGACATGGTGCGCATGCCGTTGAAAAGCGACAGATCGAGGACCGGCGTGTTGCCGGCCGCCATGAGGACAATCATGGTCTCACCGACGGCGCGGCCGAGACCGAGCATCACCGCGGCAAACAGGCCGGGGCTCGCTGCCGGCACCACCATTTTCACCGCAGTCTGCCAACGGGTTGCGCCGAGGGCCCGGCTGGCATTGACCAGGGCCTGGGGCACCGCGGAGCAGGCATCCTCGGCAATGGTGAAGATCACCGGCACCACGGCGAACCCGAGAGCGAGGCCGACGACGATGGCGTTGCGCTGGTCGTATCGCAGCCCCCATTCGGTAAAAAGAAACCTCTGGAAATCTCCGCCGAAGAAACGAGCCTCGACTGGGTCGGCGAGCAGAGCCACCACGATGACGATGAACCCGCCTGCCGCCAGGAGGAGTATGAGCTCCGAGCCGTCGGGCAGCTTCTGTTGAGTGGAGGCTGGCACCAACCGCCAGAGGGTCAGCGCGAAGACGACCGACAGCGGCAGGGCGACGGCGGCCACCATGACCGCCAGGAGCGCAGCTTCCAATCTCGGGGCCAACCACAAAGCCGCCAGGAACCCGACCACCACCGAGGGCACCGCCGCCATCAGCTCGACAGTCGGTTTGACGATGGTTTGAATCCACGAGGGCGCGAGTTGGGAAACGTAGATCGCTGCCAGCAACGCCAAAGGAACCGAAAAGACCATCGCGTAGAGGGTCGCCTTGAGCGTACCGAAGATCAGCGGCCACAGGCTGAGCTTCGGTTCGAAGGCGTCCGACCCGCCGGTCGACTGCCACACCCACTTCGGTGCCGCATATCCCTCGTACCAGACCGGGAGAAACAGGGTTCTGATGCTCGTCTCGGGGTGGGGATTGTGAATCGACCGTCGCAGAACTGCGCCATCTGCCACGGCGACTGCACCGTCGCCCTTGGGATCGACGGACAGGGCCGTGACCCCGTCGTCTGACCACTCGTCGAGCAGCAACTGCCGGCCCGACGTGGAGTAGTAAAGGGCAACCGCGCCGGTGTCGGTTCCGACCGCAAAACCTCGCCGCCGGTGCTCCGGTGCGATGACAATGGGCAGGCCGGGGACGCCGTCGAAATCTCGAATTCGCTGCCACTGAGGTGGCGCGGATTCGAGGGTCACATCGTGTCGAGTCGCGAATTTCCTGCCGATCTCGTCGTCAGGAACCAGTGCAGCCTCACCAGGAGAAACGACCACCTTGCCGGCTCGAATCTTCCTGGAGCTGTTGTTTTGGACCGTCAGGCGGGGGACTTCCAGGAGTACGCTGACGGAGCCGCTTCGGCCCGTGACCACGAGGGTGCCGCCACCAATCAAGAACCGGACTCGCGCGACGGGACTTTCGACACCCAATATTTCGGTCGTCTCGAAACCGGGGACCCGGAGGACCAAAAGCCGGCCGTCGTTGTCGATCACCGCCAGATGTTCAGGCCTTCAGCCACCGCGGCGGAGGACACGGCTGTCAGCTGGAAGAGGGCAGACCCTTCGCTCCATTCCTCGTCATCGCTGTCCCACCATCGCATCACCAACCGCCCATTCCGGTCCCAGGCGACAAGCAGGTGGTTTCCGTCGTCGTCAGCGTTTGCAGTCACGCCGATCCAGTCGCCCGGGCCGAGCGAAACCGGATCTGCGATTGCCCGCCACCGGGCGGTTGTGGTGCGGGCGTCGCCAGTCCAGCTGTCGGTGAATCGAATCCGGCCGACAACAGCGATGCCGTGTTCGTCGATGGCGGAGATCAAGCCATGGATCTCGTGATCCGCTGCCACCAGAAGGGTCTCGGTGTCGTCGGAGATCGTCAGGGCATCGAGTTGCGCTTCGGGAAATTGAAAACGACCCCTGGCATCGAGGGTCCACAACAACTCGCGGCGCGAGTCGCTGCCTGCAAGGAGCGGCGGAGCGGCGGTTTCGATCCGCGCGACCGGCCCCTGCTTGGCCGAGGCGAAAAGAGGCAGCGCCTCGGTCCCGATATTCACGACGATCGCGATCACGACCAGGATCACGAGCAGGCCACCGGTCCGGATGAGACCGGTGGCCACACGGTCCTTCTGGCGTTCGGAAAGGAACCGGCGCAAGGTCAGCCCTCGATCTTGGCCAGCTGCTCAGCCGCGGTCTGCGCGTCGAGGGCGTCAAAACCCGCCTTGATGATCACGCGCTGGCCGTCGGCGGAAAGGATGAACCGAAGGTACTCGGTGGTCAGCTTGTCGAGCGCCTTGTTGGGTGCCTTGTTGACGTAGATGTGGAGAAAGCGTGCCAGCGGGTAGCTCCCGTTCGCGGCATTCTCGGACGACGCTGCGACCGCAGGCTGGCCTTCGGCGGGCGCAAGCGGCACCGCGCGGACGCTCGAAGTGGCATAGCCGATTCCCGAGTATCCAATTCCATACTGATCCTTTTCGATGCCCTGGACGACCGATGCCGAACCCGGCTGCTCTTTGACCGTGTCCTTGTAATCACCCTTGCAGAGTGCGTGATCCTTGAAGAAGCCATATGTGCCGGAGGCGGCGTTGCGGCCGTAAAGCGAGATCGGGGCGGTGGCCCAGCGATCGCCGAGCGCGAGCTGGCCCCAGGTGCTGGCGTCGGCCGCCAGTCCGCACTTGCGGGTCTTCGAGAAGATCGCGTCGACCTGGGGCAGCGTCAGGCTCTTGATCGGGTTGTCTTTGTTGACGAATACCGCCAGGGTGTCGAGCGCCACATCGAAGCGGGTCGGTTCGTACCCGAACGCCTCTTCGAACGCGTCCACTTCCTTGTTCTTCATCTTGCGAGACATGTCGCCGAGCTGGACGGTGCCTTCGATGAGCGCCGGTGGAGCGGTGGACGATCCCTTGCCCTCGACCTGGACCTTGACCTGCGGGTACAGCTTGCGGAATTCCTCGGCCATCAGGGTCTGGAGCTCGAGCATGGTGTCGGATCCGGCGGCGTTGAGCGTTCCTCGAACGCCGTTAACTTTCTGGTATTTGGCGAGGTTCGGGTCGAGGGTCGGGCCAGCGGCACCGGCAAGGCCCGCCGCCAACACGCACAGGGTGAAGACCAGAGCGATTGCTTTCGATTTCATCATTTCTCCTTTTGGGTTCTGTCGTAACGCGCACAGTCCCTGCGCGGCCGACACTATGCAAATCGTGTGAAGGTACCGTAAAGAACATGTCTTTAGAACACGATGATGTAGTCCACCTGGAGACGGTCCATGGTGGGGAAAAGGGCATACACCGGTTTGGTGTGATACCAGGTGACGTTGAAGTAGCTCTTCTTGACGTAGCCGAGACGGAAGTCGAAGCGGTAGCCGTCAACATCGGACGCCATGGTCGTATCCGATTGGGCGAAGACGTAGAAGAGCGCGTCCGGCTCGGAGTAGTACCGGCTGGCGCGGAACATCATCTGGCCCTTCTTCTTGTAGTCGCCCACCTGGAAACGGACGAAGTACCCGGTGTCGTATTCCTTCCCGAGACCCTGGGCGCCGGTGTTGACGTAGCCGAAGAGCGAGAACTTCAGCGGCCACCTTTCGCTCTTGTTCCAGCTCCAGGTGACGAAGGCGTTGGCGATCTCGAAGTCGCTGACGAGCTGGTCATTGTCGTCGAGCAGGTTGGTGACCCGGTTGCCCTTGAGGTCCCCGCTGAGGGTCAGATCGGCGACCATCTGCGGCCGCACCCAGCTGTCGTAGCCGGCGCCGATCGTGAAATCGCCAACGGAGTCGGATCCGAACGTGCCGTAGACCTGGCCACCGAGAAGGTAGGAGTCGCGCGTATTCTTGTCCTCCTCGAGGAGGTACTGGTAGAAATCGACCTTCATAGGCCCGAAGCTGAACTCCTGCATGGCGCCCTCGACCGTCACGTCGTCGTCCCACTGCATGTCGGTCACGACCCACTTCTTCTTGGGATCGAACTTACCCATGGTGAGATCGAAGCGATTTGCCGATGTCGAACTGGGCGAATGCCCTCGGAGATCGAGATGGGAATCAGCGAGAAGCCGCCGTCAAAACTCGAGTTGTCGGAAACCGGGTCCTTGGGATCGCCGCTGCGAACCTGGAGGCCGATTTTCATCCAGTCGGTGACGTTGGTATAGATCCCGGGGCGAATGCGAACACGGAAGCGCTCGCGGCGGTCGTTGTCCGAGATGCCGTCGACCTTGAAAAACTCGCCCCGCAAACGGAGGTCGCCCTTGAAGTCGATCCGGTCGTACCACTTCTCCTGTTTCTTTTCTTCGGGTGCTGCCTCGGCGACTTGCGCTGGAATCGCCGCCGCGGCAGCTGTGGTCTCCGCCGGGACCACCGCGGGCGTTTTTTCGACGGCCTGCGCGCCGGTCGTACTCGGCCTGCACCGCCAGCGCCTGCTCCATGGTGATGACACCCTGCTCGACGAGCAGCTCGAGCAAAGGATCGAGCTCCGGTTCTTCCGCTCCGAGGCACTCCGGCACCTATCAAGATGATTGCGCAGACTGCGACCCACACCGTCCATCGCTTCATGGCATCCTCCTTGCGGCTCCATCTCTTGTCATCCGCACAGGGCGCGTTCGATCTGCGACGGCTCCTGATGATCGCGGGTCGCGCGTGCTAGGAAGCGAGAGTATCGAACCTGGCGTTAAAGCTGATGTTCAAGCTGTTCACCGGCGGCGTTACCAAATGAAACCTCGAGATCCCAGCCGACCGGGCCACCATCGGCGCCACGACTGGTAGTCTGCACCTCACCCATCCGTTTGCGTTTGATTCCGGCGCCGCGGGCGAAGAGCATGCCGCACATCTCGTCGTGAGCAGCCAGGAAGCCGTGTTGGCCGTAGTAGCGGCTGGGTTCGAGAGCGGGACCGTCGAGCGCTCCCGAGGCTGCGAATCCCGGCGCCAGGAAGATCACCAGGTCGCCGCTGTTTTGATGATTGAGACCGACAGCGGCCGCCTCTTCGCGGGTGAATATCTTCTCGACCGCCGGCCGCCCCTCGGCTTCGAGGTCGGCAAAGGCCCGCGCCGCGCGCTGGAGATACTCGACCACTTCGTTCTTCGGCACCACCCCGCCGGGCTCTCGGCCCTCGAGGTTGAGGTAGAGGTGGATGGTGGCACCGCTCGTGACGGCGACCATCGGCGTGTCGGGGGCCAACCGGGCCGGGCCGCCCTCGTCCGTCGTCTTCAGCAGACCGGCAGCCGGCGAGGACACGGTTGGCATTCACGACCTCGAAGATCGGCAACTGGCCGTGGTCGGAGACCACCACCAGAGCGTCTCGGGCGGGATCGAGATACCTCCACATCGAGGCAATCGACTCGTCCACCGATCGTCCCAACCTCTTCAACCCCTCGCGGCCGGCGATGGCGCGACCTGGGCTGAAGGCCCACTGCAACTCATCGGTGACCAGGGCCGAGTGCAGGTAAACATCGACCGCGGAATGGTAGACCAACACCAGGTCGGCTTCCTCCTCGGTCAACACCCAGGTCTGCCATCCGGTCGAGATATCGGTCGAGCCGCCGGCCCTGTTCGACAAAGGTGTCGAGATCGATGCCCTCGTCGAGGTCGAGCCACCAGTCAGGACCTTTCGGTCGGCCTCGCCCGGCCAGGCGCCGATGGCCTCGGCGAGACGATCCTCGAAACTCTGCGGGATACGCCGTCAGGCGGTTGGCCCCGCCCCGGTAGAAGCGGAGATCGCCGGTCATCCGATCGATGTGCAGGACCTTGCACCAGGCGCCGTAGCGGCGCGGCCGGGTGTCGCCGGGCCCCTGGGCATCGAACGAGATCTCGAGCCACTCCATCTCTCCCGCGTAGCTCCAGTCGATTGCGTCAGCAAGCCGCACAGCTACGGTGTCGTAGCGCGGCGTCCCGTTGGGGTTGGCATCTACCAGCGCCACCAGCGTCTCGACCTCGGCGGGCGAAGAGCGTGCCGAGATCGATTGTGAGCCGCCACATCAAAGGCGCGAGGCCGTCGTTGGAAGGAACCTCCCCGGTGGTCTCCGCGGTCTCCGGCGAAAAGTCGAAGATCTCGGATGGCGACACCGCCGGGCCGGGCCAGGTGGCGCCGAAATCGCCCATCCGGTCGGGGGCCTGACCGTCGGCTCCCGGCCACATCAATGTCGCCACTCTCAGCCCGTGTTCGCGAGCCGCCACCCACAGCGGTTTGGCCTGGCTCGACGCGCTGAAGCCCGAGACCCACTCGGTGATCGGCGTCTCCGGGACGCGAAAGCTGTTGCTCACGACACCTGTGCCGGAGGCGTCCCGGCCGGTGACCAGCGAAATGTGCTGGACCGCGGTCAGGGTCGGGTCGACCGGTCGCAGGCGTTCGGCCGAAAGGCCGTTTTCGGCCAACCCGCGGAAGCCGTCCGGCGACGACGGCGGTGCCGTCTTCGATCCACTGCCACGCGACATCGGCTCCGACCGAATCGTAAGAGACCATCACCACCCGCTCGGCGCGAATACCCTCGCGGTGGGCCTCCGCTCTGACAGGCGAACGCCATGGAGATTGTTCCGATGAAGCAAAGAGCGACCGCGCGGAAAAGGTGAGATTTCGTCATCGGGCCGATGGTAGCGCAGTTCGAAGAACCACAGAGGCGCAGAGGGCACAGAGATCAACACAGAGACTAAAATGAAATGGCGTCGTCGAGGGACCCGTCGACAGTAGATAGTCGAGCGCAGCACTCATACCGAGCGCCGAGTCTCAGTTCTTCTCTGTGAGCAGCTCTGTGTCTCTGTGCCTCTGTGGTTTGTTCGGGATATTATCCCCCGCAGGGGACGACGTGGGCTCCGGGCCAATCGTTGGTGACGCGGTTGCGGGTGCGCTCGGCTTCGGCCTCGTCTGCAAACGGCCCAAGGCGAACGCGCCAGAGATCATCGAGGCCTTCGAGAGTCGTCGCCTGTTCTCCGGTGGATTCCAGCTCCGCCTCGGCGCGCGTAGCACGATCGTGTTCTGAGAATGCTCCGACCTGGACCCAGAAACAGTCTTCGGGTTGTGCGACGGGGGGAGCCGTCGATGGTCTCTTCGGAGCGTCCTCTCTCCCGACCACTTTGATCTTGACCGGCGCCACACCATCGACGTCGAGTCCGATTTTCTTGGCTGCGGCAAAGGAGAGGTCGATGATGCGCCCTTCGATGAACGGCCCACGGTCGTTGATTCGGACCACCACATCGGCGCCCGTGTCGCGCCGGTTGACCTTGACCACCGAGCCAAACGCCAGCGTCTTGTGGGCGGCCGTCATCTGGTGCATATCGTAGATCTCGCCCGAAGCCGTCCGCCGACCGTGGTAGGGCTCGCCGTACCACGAGGCGATGCCCTTTTCGGTCCAGCCCTCTTCCACCGGCGACGCTGGCGGCGTCGCACGGTAGCGTCTTCACAGGTGAAGCCGACCGCGGCTGGGCGCACGACACACTCAGAGGCAACGCTGAACGATGAACAGTCACCGAATCAACGCCGCCAATTCTGAGTTTTGAATTTTGAATTTTGAGTTGTCTGATCGCCGCCGTCCTGATCCGGGGATGGGTGGGTCGGGAATTCCAAAATTCATAATCCGAAATCCAGAATCAGACGTCGAGATCCTTCGCCTCCGGTAGTTCTCCGGCCTCCGCGAGAATCGGCTTGACATGCTCCTCGAGGAACTCGCGGACCTGCTCGGGCGCACGGCCGATGAAACGCTTGGGCTCGAGCAACGCCTCGAGCTCGCTGCGATCGAGAGGGACCTCGGGGTCATCCGCCACCAATTGCGATGAAGGGGTTGGCTCCACCTTCGACGAGGACGGCCTGGGCCGCCGCCCGGGCGTGGACCCGAAGCCGCTCGTGCAGAACCTGCCGGTCGCCGCCCCGCTGCACACCCTCCATGAGGATCGCTTCCGAGGCCATCAGCGGCAACTCCTCTGCGAGGTTTCGCGCCACCATAGCGGGGAAGACCTGGAGCCCGTCGACGACGTTGTGGACGACCCGAAGGATGGCGTCGGCGGTGAGGAACGCCTCGGGCAGGGCCATCCGGCGATTGGCGGAATCATCCAGGGTGCGTTCAAGCCACTGCGAGGCAGCCGTCTGGGCGGGATTGGCGGCCATCGTGATCAACCACCGAGCCAGGGCGGTGACGCGCTCACAGCGCATGGGATTGGCTTTGTAGGGCATGGCCGACGAGCCGACCTGGCCGGAGGCGAGCGGCTCACGGACCTCCTTGAGCCGGGCCAGCAATCGGATATCGGTGGCCATCTTGGCCGTCGACTGGCCGACACCAGACAGAGCATCGAGCACAAAGGCATCAACCTTCCGGGAATACGTCTGGCCGGTCACCGGATAGCAGCTGTCGAAACCGACTTTCTCGGCTACCAGCCGGTCGAGCTCGCGCACCTTGGCGTGATCGCCGCCAAAGAGATCGAGGAAGGTGGCCTGAGTCCCGGTGGTTCCCTTGGCGCCGCGCAGCTTCAACCGCCCCCGCTCGAAGCGCAGACGCTCGAGATCGAGGAGCAACTCGTGCAGCCACAGCGTGGCGCGTTTGCCCACGGTCGTCGGTTGTGCAGGTTGGAAGTGGGTCATGCCGAGGGTGGGTTCGTCGGCCCATGTTTCGGCAAACCGCGCCAGCGCGTCGATCGCCGCCAGCACCCGGGTGATGACCAGATCGAGAGCGTCGCGAGTGATCACCAACTCGGCGTTGTCGCCGACAAAGGCCGATGTCGCCCCGAGGTGCAAGATCGGTTTGGCCGCAGGCGCGCGATCGGCAAAGGCCTCGAGGTGGGCCATCACGTCGTGTCTGGTGCGTTTTTCGTAGTCCGCCACCCGCTCGAGATCGTCCTCGGTTACCTCGAGGTTGGCGCGCATCTGCTCAATGGCCTCGGCGGGAATATCCAGCCCGAGCTCGCGTTCCGACTCGGCCAACGCCAGCCACATCCGACGCCAGGTCGTGTAGCGGTGGCCGGTGGAAAAGAGACGCTGCATCTCGGGTGACGCATAACGGCCGGTCAGCGGGTGGTCAAAGCTATCGAGAGGGGACATGGGGCCTCCGGGGAGAAGTATAGCGGTTGGCAGGAGAAGGAATTCGGATTTCGGATTTCGGATTCTCGGATTTCCACCCACCCATCCAGCGCCAATGCTCCCCGTCACCCTTCCCCTCTTCCCCTCTTCCCCTCTTTTCCCCTCTTTCCACTTTTCTCCTCTTCCCCTCTTCC
Source organism: Candidatus Sulfomarinibacteraceae bacterium (assembly GCA_963769215.1). GTDB lineage: Bacteria > Acidobacteriota > Thermoanaerobaculia > Thermoanaerobaculales > Sulfomarinibacteraceae > Sulfomarinibacter. The sequence continues at coordinate 62,136 of CAVYKX010000014.1, forward strand.
GGTCTGTCCTCTCTTCCCCAACACCAATCCCCAGCACGGGCTATGATGCGTGCGCGGAGGATCGAACCCATGGTGCACGTTTCAAGCGAAATTGGCAGGTTGCAGAAGGTGCTGGTGCACGAGCCGGGGCCCGAGGTCGACCGCATGGTGCCGCCGATGATGGAGGAGTTGCTCTTCGACGACATTCTCTTTGGAGATCGCGCACGCGACGAACACCGTCGTTTCCGCCGCCTGCTCCAGCTTCTCGGCATCGAGGTGGTGGAGGCAAACGATCTCCTCGCTGAAGCATTGACAACCGAGGAGGCTCGGTCGTGGCTGTGGCGTCTGATCCAGCCCGAGCTGCCGCACGAATTGCGGCGCACAGCCCCCCCGGATTCGGCCGTCGAGCTCGTGGCGGCCGCGACCGGCGGTCTGATCGCCACGGACGACCCGAAGGGCATCGAGGTCGAGGACCTCTTCCGATCTGGCGCCCGTGCCGAACTGGTGCTTCCAGCGCGATCCGCAGGTGGTGTTCGGCTAGCGGTGTGATATTTCGTGCGATGGCGACTGCGGCGCGCTGGCGCGAGGGCATGTTGGCGCGGTGCATCTTCCGCTTCCACCCCGAGCTCTCGGATGCGCCGGTGATTCTCGACCCGCTGGACGAGGCGGCCTCGAGTCGATCAGCTCCTCGGCCCGCACCGGCCGAGACTCGAAGGGCGGCGACGTCCTGGTGCTTTCGAAGGATGTCGTGGCGATCGGGCTCTCGGAGCGAACCAACACCGCTGCGATCGAGCTGCTCGCCGAAGCCCTCGCGCGGCTCGAAGGCGGTCCGCGCTGGTTGGAGATCGTGCATGCTGCCGGCGCGCCGCGCCTACATGCACCTCGACACAGTCTTCACGCCGGTCGATCGGGACGCGGCGCTTGTCTTTCCGCCCGTCATCTGCGGCAGCGGACCGCAGCTCTGCCGAGACCTTCGAGATCGATCTCCACTTCGACAGGATCGCACGCCCCGGCACCGCGGCTGCGTCTCTCGACGCGCTGCGCGAATCGGGGCGTTCGACTCGAACCGATCGCTGCGGCGGCGAAGACCCGGTCGCTCAGCAACGGGAGCAGTGGACCGACGGCGCCAACGCCTTCGCCCTGGCTCCTGGGGTCATCGTGCTCTACGACCGCAACGTAGCCACCGCCGATGAGCTCGACCGCTCGGGCTTCCGCGTGGTCGCGGCCAAGGACGTGCTTGCTCGGCCGGGAAGAGGTCCGGCTCGACGAGGGCGGACGAGTCTGCCTGCTGATCGAAAGCCACGAGATCTCACGCGCCCGAGGCGGACCTCACTGTCTGACCCACCCACTGGTCAGGGAAGATCTCCCGTAGCCTGTGAGTCGCCGCCCGACAGAGCCTGCGCCAGTTGTTCGGCCAACAGCCGGTGTCCCTGAAGACCGAGATGGTAGTCGCGACGCCAGAACAACTCGTCTTCAGCCTCGTCAAACGCAGCAACCAGATCGATCACCTGCACTCCTTGGGTCTTCAACCACGACACGAGGCGGTCGGTGAGCAGAGGGGTGGTTTCCAGGTCGGCCTTTGTCAAACCGAGCGTCTCGAGGACCTTGTCGAGGTGTTCGCCGTCGGTTTCGTATTCCACCTGGAGCTTCGTCGGCAGGAAGGCAACGACGAGGCGAATTCCTCTGCTGCGGCAGTCTTCGATGATGAGACCGAGTTGTTGTTGAAATGCGGTGAGCGCGACGTCCTGATATTCGGGATAGTGGGCGAAGAAGAAGGCCTGGTTGAGATCCTGATAGATCGCGCCCGCGTGCCACCAACCTCTGATCGCCGCTTTTTCCCCCCGCTTCAGCGTTGCGATGTATTCATCCGGCCGATCCGGCAGTTGAAGCCTCCCGAGGTACTGCTCGGCCTCGAGGGCCCCGATGAAATCGTTGCCGGAGTATGCGACCAGAACGAACCAATCGGGGTCGAGGTCAGCAAATCGATCGAGCACCGCGGCGTAATGATGGGGCGTATAGTATGCCGCGCCCGCATTGAGGATCTCGAAAGCCTGCCCGTCTGCTGCGAGGAGGTCTTCGAGTCTCGCCGCGACATTTTCACCGACCGAAACGACTCCTTCGACGTGGGAGTCCCCCGTCAAGAGCACCCGTTGCACTCCGGGTTGCTTGGTCGGCGAGGTGTCGTCTCTGTTGACGAAGCCCAGGTTATTAGTCGAGAACATGAACTCGCCGGCCGGGTGCTCCTCCCAGTTCCGCGGATAGCTGAGATTCGGTTTGTGGACATGACCGACGATCTCGTCACGAGTCATATACGGATTGCTGAGGACGTCGGGCGGAGCCGGTAGGGCGACCCGGGGTTCATTTGAATGCCTGTCTCCACAACCGAGTGCCAACAAACCGAAGAACAACCAAATGGGCGCGACAAAAATCGCACCCGTCGAACGTGTGACGAAACACAACATGGGTGACCACCCTACCTTACGGTTTGGATTCATCCGATCCGGCCCTGCTGTCTGGGGTCGGCGGATTCGGCCGCCGTTTTCGGTGAACGAGCGATCCATCCGCCTTGAACAGCCACCGAGAGTCGGGAAAGTCCCCAATCGCGACTCGGCGAAACTCATTTTCGAACGTGGTTTTTGTGAATCTGCAGAGCACCCGAAGCGGTGGATTCTCGACGGCGGCCGCCTGCTCGTATACCGCCAGATAGGCCTTCTGAAAATGGTAATGCCGCTCCGACCGTAATTCCCGCACCCCAGAGAATCGGTGGCAGTAGAACCAGAAATGCCGGATCGTCGACCATAGAGGGCGATGAGAGTTAGGGCAAGAGCTGCCGGCACCAAGTACAGCCGGCCCGCGAAGTTGTCCGCATGGATCAGGGGGCTAGGGACCGAGCCTGATGATGGGCCCGTAGAGCGCAGCTGTCACAGCAACAACGCCGTCAGACCAACGAGTCGCCTGCCACCTTTTCATGAGCACCAGGGAGGCGATGCAAGGTAGCAACTCCCAGCCAGCGGATACCGGAACGTCGGCTCCCTGCCACCAAAAAGTCAGCGGCAATCGAAGAAGCGCAGAGAGCGTCCCACCCGATGCAAGCTGCCGGAGATCGGATTCCGAGCCCGGCGCCACGATGACCGAGCGAAGTACGAGAAACAGAACGAGGGCGATACCTGCCGCGAGGAGGGCCCTTTTGGTCTCCTTGCGGTCGAGTTGCTCCATCCACGCCAGCACGAGAATGAACGGAAATGGCGAGCACTGCGACCTCTTTGCGAAAAGAAGGCCAAACCGACCGATGCTCCGGCATTCCAGCCATTCCCCGGGCGAGAAGGTACGTGGCAAGGGCGACAAAAAAAACGCCATTGCGTCAAAACCGTTGGCAAACCAACCCGCGGCGATGACGGCCGAGCCAGAGAACAGAAAGGCCGCAACGAAAATCACGTCGCGCAGATGGTCGACGCCCCTTCGCTGGCGGACCACGCTCAACACAATCCACCGCTGGCAAGGATCAGAACGGCGTTCATACTCCGCAGCAGTCGCCAAACGCATTTCAGGGTCGTCGAAGGCTGCACCGATGACGCGTGAACGTCGATCATCGGCAACGGGCCGAAAGAGGACCACACCTCGTCGCCCGTCCTGCATCCAGTTCGAGGAGATCAGCTTCCTAGGATCCATGGTGTTGAAACAGATTGAGCGCCCGGCTCTCGTCCCACACATCGGTGACCATCAATTTCACGACGATGGCGGCCCACACGAGGACCATCAGCACAATCCCAACTCTGAGGGCTCTCGACTGGCCTTCTCTACTGACACGCAATCCCATCGAGACGGAGAATACTATGGGTCGCCAGGGATATGGGCTCTGAGAACGGATATGGGCTATGAGGGCCACCCGTCCCGGTTTTCCCGGGAGCGGGCGGGCCGCGTTCCTGATTCCTAATTCCGTATTCTCCATGCCGAGGCGCAGCTGTTTCCATCGGTCGTGGTACCAGAGCCACTGATCGGGATTCCGCCGGATGGCCTGCTCGAGGATCTCCACATAGCGTGTGGTCAGGGGCACGTCCTCGAGTTCGGCCTTTGGGAGATCATCGATAACCACCGCCTCGTCGTAGCGCAGAGCGTAGAAACCGGGCCTCTCCCGTAAGGCAAAGGTTGGCACCACGGGAGCGCCGGTCTTTCGAGCCACCCGCGCCAGAATCGGATGGGTCCAGGCGGGCTGGCCGAAGAAGGGCACATCCACACCCTGGTTTTCGCGTGTCCGTTGATCGATGAGGATGCCGACCCCGCCACCCTTTTTGAGCTGTCCGAGCATCTCGCGGAGAATATTGTGCTTACCGAAAACATGGTTGCCGTAGAGTTTGCGTAACCTCTCGAGTTCCGCATCGAGAAGGGGATTGTCGAGCGGACGGTTGACGACCGCCAACCCCGCGTCGAGTTTGAGCCCCGTGATCAGGGCCGCCACCTCCCACGACCCGATGTGGGCGGTAAGAAAGAACACCCCGCGGCCGAGGCCGGCTGCGCGCTCCACGTGTTCCCAGCCCGAGATCTCCACCGAAGACATCAACTCGTTCGGCTGGAGTCGTTGAATGCGAATGGCATCGAGTGCGGAACGCGCAAAATGCCGGGCCACGGCGCGCGCCAGCCGACGCCGTTCGATATCGCTCTTTTCCGGGTACGCGAGCGCGAGATTGAAATCCACGATCTCCCGCCGCTCGCCGCCGATCATCGAATAGAAATTACCCAGAACATCTGCAATCCGCGCAAGCCCGGCGGGCGGCAGCAAACCGGTCAACCCGCGCGCCATCCGGTAGGCCGCGAACTCGACGTGGTTCCGCACCGCGGAACGATGCTTGCTCACGATGCCAGTCCGGGCAGGAGGCGCCACAGCCCCCGCCAACTCCCCTCGATCGGTTCCATCTCCGCTTCCACCACCCAGAAATCGGTATCGGGCGGTAACTTGACCATGTCTTTCCCTGTGGTGACCACAACAGCGTCGGCCCGTTGTGCCGCTGCACATACTGACGCGACGTCCTCAGGGCTGCAGTCGTGATGATCCGGGAACCACTTGCTGCCGACGACTGTCGCTCCCGCCGCCTCGAGGGTCGCCACAAAGCCCTGTGGTCGGCCGAGCCCGGCACATGCAAAAACACGGCTCCCGGCCAGATTTTCCGCCGCCTCCCACCGGCCTCCGGGACGTCGAACGCGAGTCGCGTTCATTCGAGCCACGAAAACCTGAATGGTGGGTGCGATTGCGTCGACAGCCGACTCGATGTGTGCGACAACCGGACGCCAGTCGGCCGGCACCTTCGTGATCAGCACAGCGTCCGCCCGGCGGATCGCGCTCGTCGGTTCGCGAAGCCTGCCCATCGGCGGGAGGCGCCCACCGCCCCACGGATCACCGGCATCGAGCAACACCAGATTCAGGTCTCGTTCCAGGCGGAGATGCTGAAACCCATCATCGAGAACCACGATGTCAGCGCCGAGACGCTGGGCGGCGAGTCCCCCGCGCTCGCGGTCAGCGTCCACTACAACAGGCACTCCCGGCAGGCGCCGGGCCATCTCGATCGGCTCGTCGCCCACCTGCTCGACGGTATTCCGCGGTTCGGGTCCCACAACCACCACCTGATCGTCATCTCGCCGCTTGTATCCCCGCGTCAATACCGCCGGCCTTCGCCCGAGGCGAATCAGATCGCGCACGAGCGCGATCACCGTCGGGGTTTTGCCCGTGCCGCCAAAGGTCAGGTTTCCGACAGAGATCACAGGCACGTCGAGTTGCTTTCGTCGCAACCACCCACGCTCATAGGCGGCAACTCGGGTCGCCACAGCAGCTCGATACAAAGGAGCCACCGGCAGCAGCAGATATCGCCAGGGCACCGGCCTCACTCCCTACCAACGAGCTCGAGCAAGGCGGAGACCGTGCGTGCGGTGGCTCCACCGTTGCGTTCGACAACTTCGCGCCCGGCAGCACCCGCAGCGTGCGAGAGCCTCGGATGTTCAAGCCATACGGCAGCCGCCGTCCGCAGCTCGGCGCTGTCATCCACCAGACGGGCGGCGCCCGCTTCAGTCATCTCGTCATACACCTCCTCGAAGTTGAAGACATGGGACCCGCTGAGCACGGGCACACCCCACACAGCAGCTTCGAGCGGATTGTGGCCGCCGGTCGGAACCAACGAACCACCGATAAACGCCACCCTCGCCAGTCGATAGGCGCGCGCAAGCTCGCCGATGGTATCGATCAGGAAGGCATCTGCATCGTCGCTGACCGCCCCGCCACTGCTGCGGCGCGAAAAGACGAGGCCGCGATCGGAAAGCAACCGTGCAACCGCGTCGAAGCGTTCGGGGTGGCGGGGTGCGAGGATCAAGAACGGCTGCTCGCCATCCGACCCGAGAGCGGTCAGGGCATCGAGGACCTGAGCTTCCTCACCCTCCATCGTCGAACCGACAACCATGATCGGGCGGTCGCCCGCCACCCGGAGTACATCGTCCTCCCATTCGAGCGGGCGGTTATCTGCGTCGAGGTCGTACTTGATATTGCCGGAGACAGTGATGCGCTCCTCCGGCACGCCGAGGCCCGCGAAACGATCGCCGTCGGCCTCGCTTCTGGCCAGGACCAGCGCCAGCGGTTCCAGAAGGGTTCGCAACGAACCGGCGACCCTGCGGTAGCCGGCGAAGGAGCCCGGCGACAGCCGCGCGTTGACGACCGCCACCGGAACCTCGCGCAGCCCCGCTTGGTACAGCGTCTCGGGCCAGAGTTCCGTTTCCACGAGCACCAACAACCGCGGACGAGCCGCTTCGAAAACCCGGCTCACCGGGCCCGGGAGATCGATCGGACAGGGAAAGACCGGCAGCCGGTCACCGAGGGCGCGCCTGGCAAGCTCGAGACCGGTTGCGGTCGTCGCGGTCAGAAAGAGAGGGAGATCGGGTGCGCGCTGCTCGAGGTCAGCAACCAGCCCTCGCGCCAACTCAACCTCACCGACCGAGACCGCCTGGATCCAGATCCCCCCGGTCGGCAGCTGCGGGAGATTCCGGCCGAGCCGGTCGCGAAATCGCGGTCGGCTCTTCCGCGAAAACCGCTGCCGCAACTTGATGATGGGGATCGCAACCGGCAACAACACCGCCACCAGGACCCGGTACAGCCACAGACTCGCGCTCGCCATCGATCTTAGGATAAACCACGCAGACGTTCAGACCCGAACTTTATTCCCTACCCTGCGATTACTGCGGTGTCATCGCTCTGCCGCCCATCGGTTGGTTCGCCGCCACACCGTCCTGGATGGTGTACTCGACCTCGCCCTCGGGAACGATGAACGTGCCCGCTTGACCCTCGAGGGCCTGCTTGAGGCTGTGTTCGTCAGTGATCAGAACCTCTTTGCCGGTCGCCACGACGAAGTCGATGGACGCCTGGACCTTCGGCCCCATCGAGCCCGGCGGAAATTGGTGGTTTTCCATCATCTCCCGCGCCCGTGCCAACGGGAGGCGTCGCAACCACTTCTGATTGTACCTGCCGAAATTCTCCGCGATCATCGGCACCTGGGTGAGGATGATGAAAAGGTCGGCTTCGAGCTCACAGGCCAGAATCGAGGCCACATAATCTTTGTCAATCACCGCTTCGACGCCACGATGATAGCCACCCACGTCCTTGTACACCGGGATGCCGCCGCCACCACCGGCTACCAAGACCGCACCGTTCTCGACGAGTCGGTTCAGGAGACGGCAACCGATAATTTTCTGCGGCATCGGCGATGGCACAACCTTGCGCCAGCCGCGCCCGGCGTCTTCGACCATCTGCCAGCCAAGCTCCTGCATCAGAAGATTTGCACGATAGGCGGTGAAGTAGGGCCCCACCGGTTTTGTCGGGTTTTCGAATGCGGGATCGTCACGACTCACCTCGACCTCGGTCAAAACCGCTGCAATCTCCTTTTCAAGTTGCTCCTCGTTGAAGCGGTTGCGCAGCTGGTTGGCGAGCATATAGCCCATCGAACCCTGGGTCTGGGCGACCGCCACGTCCAGGGATTGGGGCGGGATCTTGGTGATCGCCTCTTCCACCTGGATCATGATGTTGCCCACCTGGGGGCCGTTGCCGTGCACGATGGCGAGCTCATAACCGCGGTGGATGATCTCTACCAACCACCGGGTGGCCTTCCAGCTCAGGGTGAACTGTTCCTCCTGAGTCCCGTGGTCCTGCGGGCGCAGCAGGGCGTTGCCTCCGAACGCGATCACCGCGACCTTCGTGTTTTCGGTGTCGAGTTGAATCCGATTTTTCGCTGTTTCTTCGGTCGTGATGTTGTCGTTCTTTTCGTTCATTCCCGTCTCCCACCCGCTGTTGCGGGAAACCTCGATTGTGCGACCGGAACGGGGCCGTGTCAACGCATTCTTCGGGGTTTCGATCACCGCATCTCAACGGCAAGCGGCTGCAGCACAACAACGCGTTCGCAGCCGCCGGGGTCCGAAAGACGGCGTGCTACGGCCAACCTGGAACGTCCGGCAGCTTCCATGACCATATCGACCTGCCCGTCGCCGACCTCGAGGATCGCGCCACCACACGGACGAAGCAATCGCCCGAGATCACTCAGCAATCTGCGAACCAGATCGAGACCATCAGCACCGCCATCAAGGGCCGTCTCCGGATCCTGCCGGACCTCTGCCGGCAGGCCTGAGAGATTCCCTGTCGGGATATAGGGCAGATTGGCCACCACGAGATCCCACGGGGGAGCCAGCGCCGAAGTCAAATCACCGACAAAGGACGCGACCTGAACTTGGTGGCGTGCGATGTTCCGCCGCGCAACCTGAAGAGCCGCAGGCTGGAGGTCGACGGCGCTCACTTGCCATTGGGGGCGCTCGGCGGCCAGGGTGACGCCGATGCAACCGGATCCCGTTCCCACGTCGACGACCCTGGCGTTTGCCGTCAGCGGCAGATCGAGGGCAACTTGAACGACGAGCTCGGTCTCCGGCCGCGGTACCAGCACCGCCGGGTTCACCTCGAAATCCCGTCCCCAAAAGGACACGAACCCGGTCAGGTGGTGGGCAGGTTCGCCGGACGCCCGGCGCTCGAGCCAATCACGATATCGCTGCTCGACCTCGGCGGAACCTCGCGCTCCGGGATGGAGCCGCAGGGTGATCTCCTCCACCCCCCAGGCCGCAGCGAGCAACCACGACGCCTCGCGCCGCGGGTCCGGGAGTCCCTCTCGTTTGGGGTAGCGTTTTCGCACCGATACTAGAGCTTCTGAAGTGGTCACCGAGTGATCCAAATTGAAGATTTTGGATTTTGGATTTTGGATTTTGGATTTCCCGCCCAACCCCCACGGTGATCTCTAATTGGGGGCTTGTTGAAATTCCGAATTCCGAATTCCGAATTCCGAATTCTCGGAATCACTTGAGCTCCTCCTTGAGCCGCTCGGCCTGGAAATCAGCGATCAGAGGCTCGAGAAGCAGCTCGAGGTCCCCCTCGAGGATTTCCGTCAGCCGGTGCACCGTCAGACCGATGCGGTGGTCGGTCACTCTCCCCTGAGGGAAATTGTAGGTGCGGATCTTCTCCGATCGATCGCCGGATCCGATCTTGGACCTGCGATCGGCAGCCCGTTCGGCGTCCCGTTCGCGCTCCTCGATTTCCTTGAGGCGCGCCTTGAGCACCCTGAGGGCCTTGGCCTTGTTCTGGATCTGCGATTTCTCGTCCTGGCAGGAAACCACCAACCCGGTGGGCAGGTGGGTGATGCGCACCGCCGAATAGGTCGTGTTGACGCTCTGGCCCCCGGGTCCGGACGAGCAGAACCGGTCGATGCGGAGGTCTTTTTCGTCCACCGTCACCTCGACCGCCTCGGCTTCAGGCATGACCGCCACCGTCGCCGCAGAGGTGTGGATCCGACCGGAGGTTTCGGTCGCCGGCACCCGCTGCACCCGGTGGACACCGGATTCGTACTTCAAGCGGGAAAACGCGCCGTCGCCCTCGATCACGGCCACCGCTTCTTTGACACCTCCGAGACCGGTATCGGAGGAATCGGTGAGCGAGAATTTCCAGCGCCGCGACTCCGCGTACCGCCCGTACATCCGGAGCAATTCACCGGCAAAGAGGGCGGCTTCTTCACCACCCGTACCGGCCCGGACTTCGAGGATCACATTGCGGCGGTCGTTGGGATCCGCCGGCAGCAGAAGAAGCTTGAGCTGTGCTTCGATTTCGTCGAGCCGCGAACTGAGCTCTTCGACCTCGGCTTCGGCCATCTCCCGCATTTCGTCGTCATCCGCTTCACCGGCAACTTCACGGGCCCCCTCGAGTTCCTCTGTCGTCACACGAAGCTCGCGGTACGCGGCAACGACCGGTTCAAGCTCGGCAATCTTCTGCGCCAGCTCTCGGGAACGGTTTGGATCGACGGCAATTGCCGGATCAGCCTGCTGGGTCCGCAGGGCTTCGTGCCTCTTTGCTATCTCTTCAAGCCGCTCGAGCATTTCCCGCCTCCATCTCGGCTGTCGACCGCGTCACGTCCCTGGCCGATCTTTTCGCCACACTCACCCTCGAACCGGTTTCTGAACAAACGAAAACCCGCGCGAAAAATCGCGCGGGTCGACATGGCCGCCCGGGAGCGGCCCGGATGAGCTACTTGGTGTTGGCGGTCTTGCCGTACCGGCGCTCGAACTTCTCCACCATGCCCGCCGTATCGACCAGCTTCTGTTTGCCGGTGTAAAACGGGTGACAGGCGTTACAGATCTCGAGCCGCATTTCGGTCTTGGTCGACCGGGTTTTGAAGGTGTTGCCGCATGCGCAGCGGACCTCCACCTCGTGATACTCGGGATGCACTTCAGCTTTCATCTCAAACCTCCACTCGGCCTCTGTAGACCAAGGACGTGGGATTTTACACCCAAGTCGCTCCTAGCGCAAGCCCTGTTGAATTAGGAGTTAGGAATGAGGAATTGGGGCTTGGGGCTTGGGGCTTGGGGCTTGGGCTTGGCTTGGGGCAACAGATGCTCGATCCACATCCCCGAGATATCAAGCCTCAGGTCTCAAGCCTCAAGCCGGCCGACCGCGCAGCCGGGCGCGGGCGGCGTCAGCCGACTCGCCAGACGGTGTCGATGATGGTGCCGTCGACCCATTTGACGACCGCGACCGGCTGATCGGAGCGTTGCGGTTTCGCCGGCACGCCGCAGATCCGGTCGAGCTCGGCCTTGAGGTCTTCGATCGGCCGAATCGGCAAGCTCGTATCGGCCACCGCATCGAGCAGATCCTGGCGCCGCGGGTTGATGGCGATCCCGCGCTCGGTCACGACCACATCGATCAACTCGCCCGGACCGCACAGCGTCGTGACATCATCCACGATGACCGGAATGCGGTCGCGGAACGACGGCACCAGCAGCATCGAGCAGCGCGCGGCAAGACAGTTCTGCCAGCCGCCGATTCCGTGCAGCAGACGGCCGTCGGAGTGGGTCACGACGTTGCCGTTGAACGTCGAGATCAACCTCGGTCGCACCGAGGACGGCGACATCGACCATCGAGGCAAAGTTGCCTTTGCCGTGGAAGTTGTAGGAAGTGAAGGGCGAGGTGTCCTGGTGTCGCGGATCATCACGCATCGAGCGCACACCGTCGAGATCGAAGGTCTGGCCGTCGAGGATGTACTCGATGAGACCCTCGTCGAGCATCTCGACCATATGTTGAGTCGACCCGCCGCGAGCGAACCGGGCCGTGACATTGTCGGCCCGCATGAGCTCCGCGAGATACATGGCAAAGGCGAGGGTCGTCCCGCCGGCCCCGGCCTGGAAGGAAAATCCGTCGCGCATGATCCCCGCTTCGGCACAGAAACGGGCCGCAAGCTCAGCGATCCTCCGTCGATCCGGGCTCTGGGTGATTCGGGTGGTGCCGGACACGATTTTCGACGGGTCGCCAATCGAGGGGACCTCGACCACGACATCGACGTTGTTGCCCTGGATCTGCCACGGCAGACACGGGAAGGGCACAAGGTTGTCCGTCACCACGATCACCTTCTCGGCGTAGATCGAATCGGCAAGGGCAAAGCCGAGCAAACCGCAGGCCGCCGGACCGTGAACTGCATTGGCGTTGCCAAAGGGATCGGCGGTCGGAGCGGCGATCACGGCGACATCGATGTGGACTTCGCCGTCCTGAACGGCCTGCCAACGTCCCCCGTGCGAGCGCAGGACTCCGAGCCCGCGCATCTTCCCGGCGGAACAGTAGGCTCCGAGCGGGCCGTTCATCGAACCCTCGATGTGGTGGATGACGCCGGAGTCGAGGTGAGCGATCTGGTTGGCGTGGACCGGGAATGACGCCGACGGAAACCACATCAGATCGGATACGCCCATTTCGGCTGCGGTGTCGAAGATGAGGTTTCCGACCGCATCTCCGTTGCGCAGATGATGGTGGGTCGAGACGACCATCCCGTCGGCGAGTCCGATGCTCTCGAACGCGTCCTTCAACGACGGCACACGCTTGTCACCATCGGCCGGATAGTCGACACACGTGGCGACCCGCGGCGCCGCTTTGGTGCCCTCAGGACGGTGCTTTCCGACTCCCTTGAAGGGCACGCCCGCGCGCCCGTTGACCTCGACTGGTACCATCCGCCCCGCCGCATTCCTCTCGAGCTTGGTCGTCATCGGACGACCTCCCATCCCGTTCGTCCGTGACCTTCCAGCCATGGGTGGGTGGTAGGGAAATCCGAAATCCGAAATCCGAAATCCGAAATCATCTGATTACCCCTCCGCATCCCAGTCCGCACCCAACACCCCACCTGCAATCGCAAGCTCAACCGTCCGAAAGGCCTGCTTCACCACCGGCGGGTCGACCATCTTCGAACCCACCGCGACCGCCCCCAACCCACGCTCCTCGGCTTCCCGGGCCGCCCGCACGACACGCACCGCGCGTTCCACTTCGCTGTCCGACGGCGTCATTTCGCGATGGACCACCGGGATCTGGCGCGGGTGAATGCACCCAATGCCGTCAAAGCCGAGACCGCGTTCGCGCCGCACGTAGGCGGAGAGGGCCTCCTCGTCGTCGATGTCCGAAAAGACCGACGCAATCGGCTGCACACCCGCGGCCCGCGCCGCGTACACGGTCGTCTGGCGGGCAAGAAAGCTCTCCCCTCCCTCAACCGTTCGCGGCGCCGCGAGTTCGGCCGACAGATCCTCCAGACCGAGGGTCAGGGCCACCACAGTGGGATCGGCGGCCGCGATGTCATACGCACGGTGGATTCCTCCCGGCGACTCGAGAATCGGCATCAGGAACGCGGCATTCTCGCCGGCGAAGCTCCTCAAGACCTCGGCCGCACGACCGACCGTCGACGGGCTTTCGACCTTCGGCAACAGCACCGTGTGCGGATTGTGGGAGGCTATGGAAGCAAGATCCTCTTCTCCGACCGTGCCCTGATTCACCCGCACCATTCGCTCCGAAACACCCCAATCGAGAGCAACCAGGGCATTGCGGACGAGGATTCGGGCTGCGTCCTTCTCGGCCGGCGGCACCGAATCTTCGAGATCGAGGATGATGCCGTCGGCGCCGTAAAGCCCCCCCGAGATCATCAGCTTGGGTTGATTCCCGGGTATGTAGAGCCGGCTTCGCCGCAATCGTTCGCGGCAGCGCGGCGCATCAGCACCCGGCGCGGGGGCGGGCAGCACCGGAGGACCGTCCAGCCCGGCGCGCCGCAGGCAGCACTCGGCGCGGGCGAGGATCACCCACTCGAGCGCACCGGTATCTTCGACCGTAAGGCGGCCTGTGGTGACGCCGAAAGCGCCGGCGACCCGGCGCACCGCGGACTCGATGGCGTCGCCATAGAGGTAGTCCACCTTCGAGACCACATCGACCGACAACTGTTCCGGCGACGGCTCATAGCTGACACTGAGGTCTGAACGGACACGGTCACCCGTCGGGCCCGCCGACGCCGCCTTGATCTCGCGCTCACCCATTGTCACCTCCCTCAGCCCCCGTCACGATGGAACGTTCAAACGTCAAAGCGCTGCGATGATGGCATCGGTCATTTGGGGAGTCGTCGCCGCACCCTGGCGCAATCGCGTCCGGTCCACCGCGCAGCTTGAGCATGTCGTAACACCGGACCGTACCGTCCGCGATAACGGCCGCCACCGCGTTCCGGATTCTGCTCGCCGTTTCGGTTTCGCCCAGCCAATCCAACATCATCACCGCCGACAGCACCATCGCAATGGGGTTGACGATCGAAGGATCGAGGTCGGCGTATTTGGGGGCCGAGCCGTGTGTGGGTTCGAAGACCCCCACCTCCTGGCCGATGTTGGCGGATGCCGCAAAGCCGAGACCGCCGACAAGGCCGGCGAAACCGTCGGAGATGATATCGCCGAACATGTTGCCGGCAACGATCACTCCATAGTCTTCCGGGTTCTTTGTCAGCCACATCATCTGAGCGTCGATGTTGGTGTCCCAGAGCTGAATCTGAGGGTGGGATGCATGGACTTTTCGCGCCTCGTCGAGCATCATTCCAGAGGTCTCACGAATAACGTTCGGCTTTTCGCAAACGGTCACGCTGCCATAGCCGTGTTTCGCCGCATAGGCAAAGGCCTCCTGGCAGATGCGCCGGCACTTTGCACGGGTGAAGATCCGCGTCGACACCGCCAGATCCTCGCGCGGAACGTTCCGAAACGCGGCGAACTTCGGATGGGTGTCGAGGGCGTCCCACACCTGATCGGGAGGGTTGGTCCACTCGACACCGCCGTAGAGGCCCTCGGTGTTCTGACGAAAGATGACGGCATTGACTCGCGGCTCCTCAGCGCCCCCATCGGCTCCGCGGCGGATGAAGTTGAGCGGATTGCCGGGGAAGGTGATGCATGGCCGGATCGACACGTCCAGATCGAACTTCTGCCGGAGACCGACGATCGGCGAGAAATACACAAATCCCTTGTCCCGCAGCTCCGGCTTGATTTCCGCAGCGGCCTTGTCCTTGGGCTTCGACGTGATCGCGCCGAAAAGCGCGACTTTGTGCTCGGCAATCAACTCCACTGTCTTCTCGGGTAGGGGGTTGCCCTCCTCCACCCAGTGTTCCCAGCCAATGCCGGCTGAGATCCATTCAGCCTCGAAGCCCGCAGCCTCGAGTACCCGCAGGGCCTCCGGCAGCACAACATTCCCGATCCCATCACCCGGCATCACGACCACGGACCGTTTTGTCATTTTCACTTCTCCCCTGTTTCAAATTCTCGAGTCTGCGGCCATCCAGGCTGCACTCATATCAAACACGCACACAA
Organism: Candidatus Sulfomarinibacteraceae bacterium; assembly: GCA_963769215.1. GTDB lineage: Bacteria > Acidobacteriota > Thermoanaerobaculia > Thermoanaerobaculales > Sulfomarinibacteraceae > Sulfomarinibacter. The sequence goes on from CAVYKX010000014.1 coordinate 77,307, forward strand.
TAGCCGGGAGCGCCCACAAACGGAAGGCTGATAAGCCGAGAATTCGAGGGGGCGACGAGTTATCGTCGCGACCAGATATTGAAACGGAGGATCGACCAGATCGCAGATATGCCATCCTTCCACCCGATTTTCTTCCCCTCGGCATAGGTTCTGCCGTGATACGAGATCGGCACCTCGTAGATTCGAACACCGAGGCGAGCAACTTTGGCGGTGAACTCCGGCTCAAATCCGAAGCGGTTCGAGCGGATCGTGATCTGATCGAGAACCGAGCGGGTAAAGACTTTGTAGCAGGTCTCCATGTCGGTCAGGTTGAGGTCGGAGAACATATTCGACATCAAGGTGAGAAAGGTGTTGCCGAGGTAGTGCCAAAAAAACAACACCCGGTGTGGACCGCCCAGAAAACGGGATCCGTAGACAACGTCGGCGCGACCATCCATCAGCGGATTCAACAACGCCGGGTACTCTTCAGGGTCATACTCGAGATCCGCATCCTGGATCAACAACACATCGCCGGAACACGCCGCCAGACCGGTCCGCAGCGCGGCGCCTTTTCCCTGGTTCTTCGCGTGGCGCAGGCGCGACACCTCGACCGGGCGCCCGTCATCTCTGGCGACCGGCGCCCACGCTTCGAGCGCCGCCCATGTGGTGTCGGCGGAACAATCGTCCACGACCAGAATCTCGAGTGCCCTCACCGCCGTGGGCAGCGGTGCCGAAACCACTTTGTCCAAGAGGCTGGCGAGGGTTGCGTCTTCGTTGTAGACCGGGATCACAACTGAGAGCTTCATCCACACAAGACTACCTCACCGCTCGTTGGAACGTTTCAACGTTTTAACGTTACAACGTTCGAACGGCTATCCTAATCGACAACCCGCAGGGGATGTTCGGCCAGATAGGCCGGGTCCACCGCGTCCACCAGAACGCCCCCCTCCATGTACTGCGCGACCGGCAGATCGAGCAGATAGCAGAGCGTCGGCGCAACATCCGGGGGATTCGCCACGGCGGCCCGACGGCCCGGATCGATGGCGTCGCCGAGGAGCACGAGGATTCCGTCGGGGTTCGACTCAGCCGAGGTATGCCAATCATCACCCCCGCCAAGAAGACGTTTGATTCGCTCGAATGATCCCGGCGGTGCAAGTCCGTATGGCGACACGACAGCGATCAGTGCGTCTTCTCGGGTTTCCGAGAGGAGCGTTCCCAGTTGTTCGTCAACCAACTCCATCACAAGCTCGAGGAGCCGTCGCTCACGAGCGTGCCGCGATTTCAGCGGCTCGTGGAACCGGCGCGCCAGTGAAAGTGCTTCGAGATGGATCCAGACGTTGGCCGTGCCCCGGGCGAGCGCTGTTCGGGCAGCATCAACGCGCGCCTGGTCTCGAATGATCGCCGCCCAGATCTGCGCCCGTCGTTGTGGAAAGGGTTCGAGGGCGGCCTCGAGGGAAGAGCTCATTGTTGCCTCGAGCAAAGCACCGGTTTCGATGTCTGGATGCATGGAGCGGGCAGCATCTTCATCCCATGATCCCGGCCATCCGAAGACTGCCGTACTGGCTCCGGACGCCCTGAGTCGCGCCCATAACGGCGCCACGGTTGCCGGTGGCGGCGACACCTGCTCCGAAAGCCCCCACGGCAGGATCATTCGCGACCCTTCGGGAGTCCACGGAAGGAGGCGCAGCGTGTCGGAGAAGACGAGCGGGAGATTCCAGCCACGATTGGACTTGACGCCATGCCGCCCGGGGTAGGTTCCGGTCGCGGTGGATGTCCACAACGCCCAATTCAGGTGCGGCCGATGGGGAACGACGGCCACCCTCGCTCCCCTGTCCCTGAGACGCGCCAGTGTCGGATAACTCGAGCTTGCCGCGTCGACCAGGAGGACTTCTGAATCGAATCCCTCGAGACCCACGACCAACAGGGGCCGCTGCGGGATTCCGAGCGGAATCGCGTCGACCTCGAGGTACTGTCGTGTCGGTGTCGGCATCGACGCCATACGAACGACCGGCAGCATCACCATCACGATCGTAAACGCCACCCGGTATCGGCGCTCATAGGCGTACCGCCGCACCAGAGCGCCGCAACCGAGGGCGAGAAGGCAGGCAACGATCCACGCCACGGCATCCTGGATGATCACCCTGTGCGCCGAGCCCGGCACCAGACGAACATGAAGCCTGGCATTGACGGCGCTGAGTACCGCGGCCACCAGAAAAATAGCGCCGAGAGCTCAGGCGCCAACCAAAGATCGGGTCGGCGGCGCAGGTGCTGGATGAGGGCGATCGCTGCGATCAGGGGAACGCCCACCATGAGCATCCCCCAAGAGGCCCACAGCGGCATTCCGATGAACACACCCCGAAGGGTCTGAGTCACCTCTGGGTTAACCCGCAGCACCAACAACTCGGCGGCCAATCCTGCAATGGCGCCGGCACTCAGCCCGTCGATCCACATCTTCCGGTTCATCTCCCACGCATGGTACCGCGATTCTCGAGCGAGCATTCAAAGCGATAGCCCGGAGAATGGCTTACACTTCAGCGGACAATCGGGCTCGGGAGAATCGCCCGGCGCGAGGAGGTGTCGTGGTCAGCAAGGACTCCCTTTGCATCGCTCTCGATGGGAGTGATCGTTCGTGGATACTCTCCACCGCCAGGACCCTCTGCCACCACGTGGGGTGGCTCAAAATAGGCCTCGAAGCTTTCATCGCGCATGGACCTTCATTGGTCGAAGAGGTGGCCGCGGTCGGTCCCCGTGTCTTTCTCGACCTCAAACTGCACGACATTCCCGCCACCGTCCGGCGTGCTGCCGCCAACTGCGCCCGATGCGGCGCGGGTATGCTGACCGTCCACGCCGGAGGCGGACGACGGATGCTCGAAGCGGCCGTCGAGGGCGCAAGCGAGGCATCACGGAACGATCCACCCCGAGTCGTCGCGGTGACCGTACTGACAAGCCTCGACGGCCCGGCTCTTGACGAGTTGGGTCTCCACCAATCGCCTCACGATGTCGTTCTGGGGTGGGCGCGGTTGGCACAGGCGTGTGCCCTAGCCGGGGTGGTGGCATCCGCTCGGGAAGCGGCCGCGGTGCGACGCGCATGCGGGGGTGGATTCCTCATCGTGACTCCCGGCATCCGACCCGGTACAAGCGACAGCGACGATCAACGTCGGGTTCTGACGCCCGCCGAGGCCATTCGAGCGGGTTCAGACATTTTGGTCGTGGGAAGACCGGTCACTCGCGCTCCCGATCCTGCGGCTGCGGCACGGTCCATCGTCGAGGAAATGACCTCAACAGTGTGATCGCCACTCGAAACTGAGGACCAACCCGGTGACGAAACCCACCTAGCCGTAGAAGAGCGGCCGGTCTTCGTGGTGTTCCTTGTGCCAGATATAGGTGTAGCCTGGAAATTCAATCGGCACATCATAGACAACAGCGATCTTGATCCTGCTGCTCGTTCTCTTGATGGTGACCTCTTTTTTGGTCACCGGGAGATCAAGAGATTCGGCTTTGTAAAGGATGTCTTTCATGATCCGCTTATCGTTGTACTCGCGACGATTTGCACGATCAGCGAGCACCGAGATCTCCTTCTCGAGCTCACCCGTGCTGATAACCAGTGGCGCGACTTTGATCGAAATCAAAACCACGATCACCATGACCACTCCGCCGATCAAACAACCGACCGGCACATCGCCTCGCTGGTATCGCCACGTCTTCATGAGCCAGCCTCCGCTTTCATCGATTCCTCATTGAAATCGTACCATCCTCAACGGATCAGCCGAAACTCGCGTTCCCATCGAGTCTTGGTGAAGAAATTGAAAAACACGCCGGCGAGTTGTTTGATCCGATGGCCAAAACCGCGCCACTGCCAGTCGTTGCGTCCGGCCTCGTACGACCAGTAGATGAGCACGGCGCGACCCTTGACATAGCTCAGAGGCACCGGCCCCCAGAACCGCGAGTCGAGGGAGTTGTCACGGTTGTCGCCAAGACAGAAGATGGTCCCGGTTGGAACCGTGAACGGGCCGAAGTTGTCGCGGATACGTGAAGACGCCGGCATCGACGGCAGATCCTCGTAGATCCTCGAGTCCTTGTGGACCACGAATTCCTCTTCCTGATGTTCGCCATTCACATACAGCTGTTTGCTCCGCAACTCGACGGTATCCCCACCCACCGCAACGCAACGCTTGATGAAGTCGCGGCGGGTGTCTTCCGGATACTTGAACACCACGACATCACCTCGACGCGGGGTTCTGTATGGGAAGAGACGATGCAGAAAGCTGTCGGCGTTGCCGGCAAAGATGTATTTGTTGACGACTAGGTGGTCACCGATCAGAAGATTGTCTTCCATCGACCCTGACGGGATCTTGAAGTTTTCGAACACGAAGGTACGGACGAAGAGCGCGAGAATGAACGCCACGAGAATGGCCTCGTAATACTCGCGCGCCACTGATTTCTTCATCAATCCTCCTTCGCCACGAGTGATTCTATACCGATGTCGACTGTCGGCGCATCCCGGGCGGCTGCCACACCTCCCGGGCACGGGCATCGAGCCGGCGCGGATCATCAGAGCGTCCTGCTGCGTAAGCTATCTGGCCGGAATACGCGATCATCGCCCCGTTGTCCGTGGTCAGCCGCCGGTCCGGCAACAGAACTTCAACCCCGTGAGCCCGGCCCCATGCAGCCAGCTTTTCCCGCAACAAGGTGTTCGCTGCAACCCCACCTGACGCTGTGACCATCAGCGGCCGATATCGGTCGACAAGCTCCGGCAGGGGAGACAGAAGCTGTTCGACGACTGCGGTTTCGAAGGACGCGGCAAGGTCCCTCACCCCGGGCGACACCCCGCCGGTATCGGATTCGGCCCCGGAAAGTTCGTTTTCGCGGATCCAGCGGATGGCTGCCGACTTGAGTCCCGAAAACGAAAAATCGAATGGAGCATCTTTGATCCTCGGCCTGGGGAGCGCGACCGTTGACGGATCGCCCAAACGCGCCACGGCATCGATTGCCGGACCTCCCGGGTACCCCAGCCCCAGCACCTGGGCCACCTTGTCAAAGCTCTCGCCCGCAGCGTCATCGCGCGTTCGTCCGAGACGGCGCCGGGTGCCGTTCTCCATGAAGTACCAGCTCGAGTGCCCACCGGAGGCCACCAACGCCAGCACCCGTTCGGGTTCGGTCCGTGCAGGCTCACCCCCGAGATCGAGAAAGGGTGACACGAGGTGTCCCTCGAGGTGGTCAACCGCCACCAACGGGAGTCCCCGGCCCCAGGCGAATGCTGCCGCAAACCTGACCCCAACCAGGAGGGCACCGATGAGCCCCGGTCCGGCGGTGACAGCCACCATCTCCACCTCGCCTCGCGCGGAGTCAAGAGCTGTTGCCACGAGGAATGGCAGTGCCTTCAAGTGTTCTCGCGACGCAAGCTCTGGCACGACACCCCCATACGGTGCGTGAGCCTCGATCTGGCTCGAGAGCAAGGCAACCTCGACCGCACCGGTGCGATCAATGATCGCTACCGCGCTTTCGTCACAGGAGGTTTCAATACCCAGCGTCCTCAGCATGTTGCCTGTTCCTCTTTCCGATCCCAATCGAAGCCGGCGATAGAAGACAAACGGGGAGGCGGCGCCTCCCCGTGTTCAACGCGATCGCGACAAATCTTAACTGATATTTGCCCGTACCGGCACCGTGATCTCGGGAAATTCCGGATCGCTCGTTTTCAAGGTCAGTACTGAATCGCGCGGACCGGCGCTCGCATCCGCGTTGACCGTAATCGTCACCTGGTACCGCTTGCCCTGCTCGATTGTCACGACCTCGGCCGTGAAGGCGCTGTCGTTGACGCTCGCGCCGGTGACCTCAACCGGCACTCCTCCGGTGCGATTGTTGACCATAATCAGATTTCGTCCCGGTTTCTTCTTGGCGGCCACCGATCCGAATTGAACCTGCGACGGCGTGACGTGAATCATCGCCCGGACGACACCAAAGACCTTCACCGGCACGGATTTGGCCTTGGGGTGATTCGTCTCGACCTCGAGAATCGCGTTGACCGGACCCACCGGAGCATCTTTCTTCATCGCCAGCGAAACTTCGAACTGCTGAGGAGCCTTCCCTGCGAGGAGCTCTCCCTTGGGAAGCGGGCGAACCGTGGCCGACAGAAAATCGACGCTGCTCTTGACGCCGGTGACCTTGAAATCAGGGTCATCGTCTCCGGCGACCACTGTGATCTTCTGGTTCATGGGCTCGTACTGCACCGCGTTGAACCGAACCAGGGCGCGGGGAAGAACTTCCACGTATGGGTGAACATCCGTCTTGATGACAACCGTCACCGTCGGATTCTCGGGGTCGTTTGTCATGATCAAGATGGATTTCGAAATGGGTCCCGAAAAGTCACGGGTTTCCAGCTTGGCCTTGACATACCCGGTGCCGCCGGGCGGGATTTCACGATCGAAATCGGCCACCGTGCAGCCACACGTTGGTCGTACCGCCTTGACCTCTATCGGCTCGTCGCCCTCGTTGATCAACTCGAAGTCAACGCTGAGCACATCACCCTGAGCGACTGTTCCCATGTTCTTGATTTTTTCCGGCACCACCAGCTTTGGGCCGTCGGCTGACGCCACGATCGAAGCGGACATCACCATCAGCGCGATCAGCACTGGAACACTCCGCAATTGGTTTCGGGTCTTCAACTTCTTGTCCTCCTTGTCATCCGGTCCTCAAACAGAGACAATCTTATGGGCCTGGCGATCGAGCCGCAACCGGGTGGAGGGCATTTTTGCAGGACTTATACGACCGCTACGAGCGCCTGTACTTCCTGCCGATCGGCGGCACCGCGATGGCGCCGCTTGCCGGCTTGCTGCACGAAGCGGGTCATCACGTTGAAGGGGTGGACACCCAACTCTACCCTCCCATGAGCACACTTCTCGAGGAGCTCGAGATCCCGGTTCGCCTGGGGTACGATCCGCAGCTGATCCCGTCGACGGTCGATCGGGTCATCATCGGCAACGCGGTTCCCCGCGAAAACCCCGAAGTCGCCGCCGTTCTCGAACGTCGGCTTCCTCACCTCTCGCAGGCCGAGGCCGTCGCCCATTATGTTCTTGCTCGAGGCCAGCACAGTCTGGTTGTGGCGGGCACCCACGGCAAAACCACGACCTCGGCAATGCTGGCATGGATCCTCGAGCAGTCGAGTTTCGACCCTTCGTATCTTGTCGGCGGCCTTCCCCGCTGGAATCAACGCGGATTCCGCCTCGGCGAGGGCCGCCATCTGGTGATCGAGGGCGATGAGTACAACAGCGCCTTTTTCGATCGCGGACCGAAATTTCTTCACTACCGCCCGCACGTGTTCATGATCGGTCCGGTCGAGTTCGACCACGCGGATCTCTACCCGAACCTCGATGCGGTGCTGACTGCCTTTCGAGCCGGGGCGGCACAGGTGCCGCGAACCGGTGCGGTGATCGTGAATGCGTGGAGCGACACAGCCGTCAGCGCCGCCCGCGACGCGACCGCACCACTGATCCGGGTCGGGCGGCACTCCGATTGTGACCTGCGGTTGGTGTCCTGGAAGGCGGAGGGCGAGAGGAGCATCGCCGCGCTTGTCTGGCGAGGTGAAGAGCTGCCGCTCGCGCTGCCGATGGCGGGCCTCCACAACCTTCAGAACGCAGCAATGGCGGTTGCTGCAGCGATCATCGCTGGCGTCGCACCGGCCACGGCCGTTTCTGTCATGAGCTCGTTCCCGGGCATCGCACGAAGAATGGACGTGATCGGTGAAGCTGCCGGAATCACTGTCGTCGATGACTTCGCCCACCACCCAACCGCCCTTGGCGTGACGATTGCGGCCGCCCGGCAGCGCTGGCCGGGCCGTCGGTTGGTAATCGCCTTCGAGCCTCGATCCATCACCGCCGCACGCCGCTCGTTCCACAACGCCTACCTCGAAAGTCTCGCGAGAGCCGATTTCGTGATGGTGGCGCCCCCATATCACCGAGACCGCCTCGATGCGGCCGAGGTCCTTGACCGAGAGGCGTTGGCCGCCGCCCTCCGGGTACAGGGCGTCGAGTCGGTGATGCCGGGCGAGGGCGACGACGTCGCGGAGACCCTTCTCGAAATCCTCAAACCCGGGGATGTGGTGGTAGGCTGTTCCTCGGGCGCCTTCGACGGAATACACAGAAAACTGATCGAGGCCTTGGCAACGGGAGAAGACCGATGACCAGTTTCCAACCTCTCGCGCGAGCTCTTTCAACCTTTGGCGGCCTCGGAGACCGGCTGCCCGCACCCGGGACGACCGTCGGCTCGCTGCCGCCGGCACTTCTCTGGCTCGGAATCTGCGCCGCCGTGCCGAACAACCAGTTCCGACTCGCGGCGACTGCCATCGGCCTCCTCGTCTTCGCAGTTGTCGGCATCTGGTCTTCCGAAATTGAAGCCCTCCGACGCGGCGCTGAAGATCCTCGCCCAATCGTTATCGACGAAGCGGCGGGCCAGTGGCTGACCTTTCTCGTCGCCTTGCCGTTCGTACCGTTCCTCAACACGCCCCAACTCGCCGTCTTTGTCGCCGTCGGGTTTCTCCTCTTCCGCTTCTTCGATGTCGTCAAACCCTGGCCCATCCGCGCCTTCGAGAAGCTCCCGGGAGGCATCGGCATCGTCGCCGACGATCTCGCCGCCGGTTACTTCGCGGCTGCCTGCCTCGCGATCGGATGGCGGTTGATCGCCTAACATCCACCCACCCAAGAGGAACCGCAGATGACGCAGATATTCGGATTTCGGAATTCGGAATTCGGAATTCGGAATTCCGAATTCGAGTCACGTTACAGCATTCGCAGGACAGCGCGTTGATCGGACGTGCCACTCTTAACCAATGTCGGGACCTTCCCGGCTGAAATCTGCTCGGCGACTGGTCCCGAGCATTGTTAAGGGTGGCAATCACGCGGTAAACCATCGGCAGAAGACCACCATCAACAAACAAGCGCCACGCGAAAACCCGCGGTGGCGGGCGCGGCACGACTTCAACACTCTATCGGGATCGGGATCGGGATCGGGATCGGAAAGAGGGTAGATCAGATTCCGCGGAGGAGGTCATCGTCGGGATCGATGGTGGCAACGATGCGCGCCGGGCCGGTGAAACGGGTTGGGCAGACCGGCGGATTCCCGAGTGCTTCGACCGTCAAAACATCACCGGAGCGCGGTCGGACGGCGATCTGCCGCTCGCCTCGTTCGGCCATCACGATCAGGGCTACCGCGACCAAGCCGGATCCGCAGCTCAGGGTTTCGCCCTCGACACCTCGCTCCCAGCTCCGGACCCTCACCAAGCCGTCAGCATCGGCTTCATAAAAATTGACGTTGGCCCCAGCCGGCACCAGTGAGGGATGGTTGCGCAGCGGCGGCGCAGTTGAAAAAAGATCGACCTCATCCAATCCGTCGACGGCGACCACAAGATGGGGTACACCGACCTGGAGCAGCCAGGGAACTACGGCAGACCCATGAATGCGGATCTCCGGTTGGGTTGCGGGGGTCTGGGGCGAGGGCAGATCCAGGGCGACCGAGGCGCCCTCGACCGTGGCCGGAATCGCACCCCACCCGGTGTCGATCACCATCCGCGGTCCGAAGCCGAAACGCTCGCAAGCTACCCGAGCGGCACACCGCGTCCCGTTCGCACAAAACGCAGCGTCCCCGCCATCCGCGTTGCGATACGCGAGGCGAATGCTCTGCTCGCTCTCAACTGTCAGGGCAAGGACGCCATCCGCACCGATTCCGCGTCGCCGATCGCAGAGCCGGCGCACGACCTCGGGAGAATCTTCCAACCGGGCGGCCCACTCGCCGATTCCGAGCACGAAATCGTTTCCAGCGCCTTCCACCTTGAACAGGCGGGACGTCACGGCGCCGCGCCCATGACCACCGTACAACTCGCAGCGTCACTTTGGTTGCCCGCATCATCCTTGGCCACAACCAGGTAAGTGATCTCGCCCAGCGGTGGTTTTAGATCGGTGAACTCGACCGAGCTGTGATCGATGGCGAGCACTTTTGTTCGTGTCTGCCCGTGTTGACGTGTCAGCTCGTAGACCGCGGCTCCCGCGACCGCCTGCCAACGGACCCTGACCTGTTGGCCCTCCGGCAGACACACCACCCCTTCGGGCGTGTTCGGCGGATAGGTGTCCGGGTGATCGATCCGAGCGGGTTGGGATGGCTCTCCGATCACGCGGCCTCCGCCCTCGACGCGGCTGACGGCACGCAGGCGATAACTCCAGCTTTGGCCCTGGGGAGCGTTCGCATCACGCCATTCAGCTTCCGAAATCGGCTCTTCGGTGACCATCGTCCAACGCGCTCCGTCCGGCGAGCGCTCCACGAGAACCGACACGCCGTCGTTCACCGACCACCCGAGGTTGATGCCTTCGAGCCCCGCCGCCAGTTGAAGGTCGGTGGGCGGGTCCGGCGGCGTCTGCGGCAGGAGCCGCACGATGTTCGACAACGTCGACTCCCGGCGCCGGCAACACACCGTGCGCACGCCATACCAGATGATCGTTTCTTCAGCGTCGGCCTCCGTTTCCCTCCACCCTGAGAGGTCGTCACGAAAGACGAGGGAAGAACCGCGGGTCATCATCGCCAACGTTGTTGGATCGAGAGTCTGGATGACTTCGCCCTGGGTCTCGAGAAGTTGTCGGCGCATCTCGCGGTCCTGAGAGCTCACCGGCGGTGGGGGCTCCTGTCCCTTCGGCAAGCTCGCACGCCATACTTGAATTGCCTCGAGATCGGTCAACGCTCCGCCGTCCGTCGTCAGGGAAGGATAGCTCCACTCGAGGACAGCCACGTTGCCTTCCTGGTACGCCGTGAGGTCGGTCGTCCGTTCCGCTCTCTTGATTTCCGGCGGCAGCGGCATCCCCTCTTTTCCGCATCCCGAAACGACAGCAGCAGAGCCACGGCAACGGTACTTCGCAATCCACCCTCATTTTGGATTTTCGATTTTGGATTTTGGATTTCCGCCCACCCACTACGACCCAACAGGCGGAGGTGGGATTCCGAATTCCGAGTTCCGAATTCCGAATTCATGGCTACAGGATATACCGCGCCAAATCCCGATCGCCAATCAATGCACTCAGCCGCTCCTCGACCATCTCGGTCGTCACCTCGACGGCCTCTCCGGCCTGGTCCGGGGCATCGAAACTGAGTTCCTCGAGGAGGCGTTCGAGCACCGTGTGCAGCCGCCGGGCGCCGATGTTTTCGGCCGACTGATTGATCTCCGCCGCCATCGAAGCGATCTTCTTCACGGCTTCGTCGGCAAACCGAAGTTCGAGCTCTCTCGGTTGCAAGCAGCGCCGTGTACTGCCGGATGAGGGAGTTTTCGGGCTCGATGAGAATCCGTTCGAACTCTTCGGCACCGAGCGACTGCAACTCGACCCTGATCGGGAACCGGCCCTGCATTTCCGGAATCAGATCGGCGGGGCGCGAAACGTGGAAAGCGCCCGCCGCAATGAACAACACGTGATCGGTGCGAACAACGCCATAGCGCGTATTGACGTGGGTGCCCTCGACGATCGGAAGGAGGTCGCGCTGAACGCCCTCTCTGGAGACGTCGGGGCCGTGGCCCGCGGCATCCTGCGCGTGAGCAGATCTTGTCGATCTCGTCGAGAAAGACGATCCCCGCCTCCTCGACTCGCTTGATCGCCTCGCTCTCGACCTGTGAGCGGTCGATGAGCTTTTCCTCTTCCTCGGCGAGCAAGACCTTCCGCGCCTCCCCCACCGTCATTCTCTTCTTCGCCTTGCGGCCCATCATCCCGCCGAACATGTCCTTGAGGTTGATGCCCATGGATTCCATGCCCTGCGGGGTGAACATCTCCACGGTCGGCGTGCGATCTTCGGAGACCTCGAGTTCGATTTCGTTCTCTTCGAGCATTCCTTCTCGCAGGGGTCTCTTGAGCGCCTTGCGACGCTCCTCCAACGAGGGTTCAGTCACCGAACTCGAACTCACCACCAGGAGATCCAGGAGCCGATCCTCGGCCGCGCGTTCCGCTCGCACCGCGACTTCGGCAACACGCTCGGTCGCGGACCAGTTGGATCGCCGCATCGACGAGATCGCGAATGATCGATTCCACATCACGGCCGACGTAGCCGACCTCGGTGAACTTCGAGGCCTCCACCTTGAGGAAGGGCGATCCGGTGAGCCGCGCCAGGCGGCGGGCGATCTCGGTCTTCCCGACACCTGTCGGTCCGATCATGATGATGTTCTTCGGAGCGACTTCTTCGCGAAGCTCCGGGGTCAGCTGCTGCCGCCGCCAACGATTCCGGAGTGCAACGGCGACCGCCCTCTTGGCCGCATCCTGGCCGACGATAAAGCGGTCGAGCTCGACAACGGTTTCACGCGGCGTCAATCGATCGAGTTTCACTCTGCCAACTCCTCAATGGTGATCCGGTCGTTGGTGTAGATGTCGATCCCAGAAGCGATCGTCAGCCCCTCATGGACAAGTTCCCGGGCACCCAATTCAGTGTGCTGAAGCAAGCGCTCTGGCTGCAGCCAGGGCGTAGCTGCCACCGGACCCGACCGCCACCACGTCGTCATCCGGAGAAACCACCTCACCGGTACCGGAAACCAGCAGCGTCATCCTGCGTGTCGGCTGTGATCAGCATCGCCTCGAGATGTCGCAATGCCTTGTCGGTGCGCCATTCGCGGGCGAGCTCCACGGCCGCTCGTTCGAGGTTGTGGCCGAACTCTTCGAGCTTGGCCTCGAAACGCGTGAACAGCGCCAACGCATCGGCGACGGAGCCGGCAAATCCTGCGAGCACCTTGCCGCCGGCCAACGCCTCACTTTTGCCGCTCCGTGTTTCAGGACCGTCGTGCCCAGGGTCACCTGACCGTCCGAGCCAACGGCCACAACGCCGTTGCGACGGACTGCGAGCACCGTCGTATGGTGCCATTCGTTCTTCATCGAATCCTCCGATCCCAGTCGGTCGACATCTTTCACGGTCAGCCAGATATTCTACGTTAAACGCTGAACGTTCAAACGTTAGAACATTTGAAGTTATATTTTCTCGAGTTTCGCAATTGTCGGGACGAGTGTTTTCCGGCCGGCTCTGTCGAAGTAGACCACCAACTTGAGTTGCGCGCCCGTGCCCCGGCAGGCGAGGATGACGCCTGATCCGAATCTGCGGTGGCGGACGCGGTCGCCGGGCCTCCATCCGGTGCCGTCGACCGTCTTGACCGTCGCCGCTATCTTGCCTCCGCGCGGCCGTGAGATGGGCCCGCCCCCGGCCGCCTGGGTGATGCCGAGGATCCTCTTTCCGAGGGTCGCGAATTTCCGGCCGCCCTCCGGGAAGCCCAGAAATCGGCATCGAAAGGTCTTCGATCTCGTCCCGCGGCAGCTCATCAAGGAATCGCGACAGTCGTGTCGGTTGCCGCTGCCCAAAAAGGAATCGGCTGCGTGCGGCGGTCAGCGCCAGCCTTCGCCGGGCGCGGGTCATTCCCACGTAGGCGAGGCGTCGTTCTTCTTCGAGGGCCTCGAGGTCGTCGCGTGAGTTGGCGTGGGGCAGCAGCCCGTCCTCCAACCCGGCCAGGAAGACCGCATCGAACTCGAGCCCCTTGGCGGAGTGGAGCGTCATCAGGGCGATACCCGTCCGGCTCACCCTGGTCGTCGTTCTCTTCGAGCAGCGCCACCGAGTCGAGGAAGTCGTCGAGATCCTGGCCCACGAGTCGTCGCCTCGGCGACCGCCGCCGCCAATTGTTGGAGGTTCTCGCGCCGCGCGACCCGATCTTCGGCGTCGCCCTCGTACATGGCGAAGAGACCCGACGCCTCGAGCAACCAGCCGACAAAGTCTCCCGGGTCAAGCTCCTCCCGCTGCGCGGCGGCCTCGTTGAAGAGCTTGAAGAATGTCTCGAGCGAGAGGCGCGCGCGGGGGCTGAGATCCTCGGGGAGCTGGCGCGCCGCCGCGGGTAGGCTCAGCCCGGTCTCGTTTGCCGCGCGCCGCAGCACATCGACGGTTGCCGCCCCGATGCCCCGCGCAGGGACATTGACCACGCGCTCGAAGCTGAGGACATCGTCACCCAATACGGCGAGTCGAAGATAAGCCAGGGCGTCCTTGATCTCCGCGCGCTGCCAGAACCTCAGACCGCCGACAACCCGATAGGGGACCCGGCGCCGGGTCAGCTCCTCCTCGAAGGGGCGGGTCTGGGCATTGGTCCGCATCAATACCGCCATTTCGACGAGCGGGTGCTCTCCCTGAAGGGCTTCGATCCGTCTGCCACCCACCGCGCCTCGCCCCGTTCGTCGTTGGCGATGAACAACCGAACGCGTTCGCCACCGTTCCGGCTGGTGAAGAGCCGTTTTCCGCGGCGTCCGTGATTCGCTGCGATCAACGACCCGGCCGCTGCGAGAATCGGCGCCGTGGAACGATAGTTCTCTTCCAGCTTCACCACCGCGGCGCCCGGGAAGAACCTTTCGAAGTCAAGGATATTGCCGAGCTCCGCACCGCGCCATCGATAGATCGACTGATCCTCGTCGCCCACCGCGGTCAGATTGCCCGCGCTGTCCAGCACTTCGCTCAGGAGCCCCATCTGCAATGCGTTGGTGTCCTGGAACTCATCCACGAGAAGATAATGGGCGCGGCGGGCAACGGCCTTTCGAATCGCGGCGTCCTTGCGGACCGCCGCCAACGCACGCACCAGCATGTCATCGAAGTCGACGACTGCCGCCGCGGCCTTGAGCTTCTCATATCGCTCCCAGACTCTCGGCCAGGGTCTCCTGAGAAGAGCCCGCCGCACCCTGAGAGAACGTCTCGAGGCTGGTTCCGTGGTTGACGAGGCCGGAGATCCGGGACAAGACCGCCCGCGGCGGATGCTCCCGTGGATCGAGACCGAGCTCCTTGAGGGCCTTCGTCACGAGCGCTCGCTGGTCGTCACCATCTGCGATCGCAAATCGCGGGGACAGACCGGCCGCCCGTGGATATTTTCGGAGGACATCGAGAGACCACCGGTGAAAGGTGCCGACAAATCCACCGCGGAGGGGCCTTCCAAGGAGGGTTTCCACCCGGTCCCGCATCTCGCGCGCCGCCTTGTTGGTGAATGTCACCGCCGTGATTTCGGTCGCGTTCGCTCGCCCCCGAAGCCAGGAGATGCGCTATCCGGTAGGTGAGCACGCGGGTCTTCCCCGAACCGGCGCCCGCGAGGACCAGCAACGGGCCCTCACCGTAGGTCACCGCCTCACGCTGCGGATCGTTCAAATTTTCGAGAAGAGTGTTCAACGGGCACGCACCTCCGGGGAGGGAAGAAGGTAGCAGGGTGACGAGAGAGACTCAACACATAGATTTCGGATTTCGGATTTCGGATTTCCACCCGCCCACCCACGAGTTCGGTCGCCGGCAGAAGAGCGCGTTGATCGGACGTGCCGTCCTTGACGATTTTGGAGGTGCCGGCCTCCAAGTCATTTGCACATGAGGTCCATAAGATCGTCAAGGGGGGCAATCACGCGGTGTGGCGCACGCAGAAGAGCGCGTCGAATTTCGGAGCGCCAAGCCGATGGCGGAGTCACCTTCGCTGATCATCGGGATCGGATAGGCCGACCCTCGCCCTCTTCCGGGTGGATAAAACAGAATTCGTTGAGTGACGTGAACGCGTCACTCGACGGTGACGCTCTTGGCGAGATTGCGGGGTTGATCGACATCGAGTCCTAGCTCGACTGCGACGTGGTAAGCGAGGAGTTGGAGCGGCACGACCGTCACCACTGGTTGCAGAAGTGGATGGACCCGCGGAACATGGAACGTCAGATCAGCAATGGCATCGAGGTCATCCGTGCCGTCGGGGGTCACGGCAAGAATACTCGCCCCGCGCGCACGCACCTCCATGAGGTTGCCTATGAGCTTGTCTCGGGTCGGCCCCTCGGGCACCACCGCAACCACTGGAAAACCCTCCTGGAGAAGCGCGATGGGTCCGTGTTTCATTTCGCCGGCCGGATAGCCTTCGGCGTGGAGGTAGGAGATTTCTTTGAGCTTGAGGGCTCCCTCGAGGGCGATCGGGTAGAGGATCCCGCGCCCCAGATAGAGCGAATCCGTGGCGCTGCTCAGAAGCTCCGTTGCGTGACCGTAGAGCTCGTCATCAATCTCGAGTGCACGCTCGATGGCCAACGGCAGCCTCTGGAGTTCCCGCACCAACACCTCGTCCATCTCGTCACCCAGCCCGCGCGCCGCCCTGAGATCGAGGGCCATCAGAACGAAGGCAACAAGCTGCGTCGTAAAGGCCTTGGTCGAGGCGACACCGATCTCCGGTCCGGCCTGGGTGAGCATGCGGGATGTCGCAAGCCGCCACGCCGACGATCCCCGGCTGTTGCACACGGTCGCAAGCAGAGCGCCCGCTGCCCCCGCCATCTCCATCGCGGCCAGGGTGTCGGCGGTTTCACCGGACTGGGTGATGCCGACCACCAGAAGATCGTCTCCGAGAAGCGGTCGCCGGTAGCGGTATTCCGAGGCGTAGTCGACCTCGGTCGGCAACCCGGTCAATTCTTCGATGAGAAACTTTCCGACAAGAGCGGCGTGCCACGAGGTCCCACACGCCACCAGGTGCACCCGCTGCAGCCGAGCGAGCTCCTCGCTCGAAAACCCGAGGCCGTGGAGGTTGATGCCGCTACGCTCCTGGTCGAGATAGGCGAGGACCGTGTTGCGCACGGCATCCGGCTGCTCGTAGATTTCCTTGAGCATGAAGTGGCGGTAGCCGCCCTTTTCGACTCTCGCCGGCATCCCAGTCGAGTTTTTCGATCGGCCGCTCCGCCACAGCGCCGGTGCCGTCGAAAATCTCCACACCATCCCGCGATACCACCGCGACATCGCCGTTTTCGAGAAACGCCACCCGCCGGGTGCGGTGGAGCAATGCCGTGACATCCGACGCGACGATGTTCTCGCCGTCCCCGTAGCCGACCACCAGTGGCGGCCCGTTGCGAAAAGCAACCACCACGTCGGGCTCGGCGCGGTGCACCGCGACCACCGCATACTGGCCTTCGAGCCGCGGAAGAATGGCAAAGACACGCTCTTTCAGTGTGCCCTCTTCACGACCCAGAAGCTGCGCGATGAGCTCGGTGTCGGTGTCCGACTGCAACTCGACACCCATTGTCAAAAGCTCGGCGCGGAGGCGACCGTAGTTCTCCAGAATCCCGTTGTGGATGACGGCTACCGCCCCCGTTGAATCGGTTTGGGGGTGGGCGTTGGCTTCGGTGGGGGCCCCGTGGGTGGCCCAGCGGGTGTGGCCGAGGCCCACGGTGCCGTGCAACGGTTCGTGATATGCCCGCTGCTCGAGGTTTCGAAGTTTTCCCGCCGCGCGCAGAATTCCGATGCCGTCAGCGCCGATCACCGCCATGCCGGCCGAGTCGTAGCCGCGATACTCGAGGCGGCGCAGCCCGTCGAGCAGCACCGGCACTACCTCGTCTCCGCCCACATAACCCATGATGCCGCACATGTCGTGGCCTCCTGTTCAGGTGCTCCGCTGCCCCTCCAATTGAACCACACCACCGCGCTGGCGTCTCCTATACTGGGCGCCGCTGGTGGTAGCGGTGCGTCGGTTTTGTGTCAATTATGTGGCGCGGTGCAGGGTTCGCTCACGCTCCGTTTCGCGTCAAGCGTCCCGGCCATTCTTCGCGTCGTCGAGTGCGGCCAAAAGCTGGTCGAAGGAAGCGGCAAAGGCGTCGACCCCGTCGACCTGAAGCTCTTCAGTCACAGTACCCAGATCGATACCGAGGCCGGCGAGCCGGGCAACTGTGTTCTCCGCTTGTTCGAGGTTGTCGGCAATACTCGCTCTCGGGAGCCCGTGATCACGGAAGGCCTCGAGGGTGGCGACAGGCAGGGTGTTGACGGTGTCGCTGCCAATCAACTCCTCGACGTAGATCACATCACGGTAGGCCGGGTTTTTGGTGCTGGTGCTCGCCCAGAGCGGGCGCTGAACCCGGGCGCCGCGCGCCGCCAATGCGTCGAACTGGGCGGTCCTGAAGATTTCCTCGAATCGGCGGTAGGCGAGCTTTGCGTTGGCAACGGCCGCTTTGCCGCGGAGCTCGAAGGCCTCCTGGGTGCCGATCTCGTCCAGCAGCGCATCGACCTTCGAATCGACCCGGCTGACAAAGAAGGAGGCGACCGACGCCACCTTCGCGGGCATGCTGCAGACCTCGAGCCCCCGGAGATAGGCCTGTGCCACCGCTTCGTAGTGTTCGAGCGAGAAAATCAAGGTCGCATTGACGTTGATGCCCTCGCCGATCAGTTGCTCGATGGCGGGAATGCCCTCGGGTGTGGCCGGCACCTTGATCATCAGATTTCGCCGGTCGACCGCCCGCCACAGGCGGCGCGCCTCGTCCACCGTTTTTTCCGTGTCACGGGCGAGGTACGGCGAAACCTCGAGACTCACATAACCGTCTTCGCCGCCGCTTTCGTCCCACACCGGGTGGAGGATATCCGCCGCACCACGGATGTCCTCGATCGCAAGCGCCTCATAAAGGTCGATCGTGGATATCTCGGCGTCGCGGCTGAGCAGATCATCCACCGCAGTATCGTAGGCCCCACCGTTCTCGATGGCCTTCTGGAAGATCGAGGGATTTGAGGTCACCCCGCGAACGCCGTCCTCCTCGACGAGCTTCTTCAGCCCACCGCTGGTCAGCAGATCACGCTCGATAAAATCAAACCAGGGAGCCTGTCCAAATTGGTCCCACAATTGCTGCAACGAGTTCATTTCGCCTCCAGGTAGTGTTCGCCAAAACGCCACAGTCTGCGGATACGGATCCGGTGCGGCCAGAGACTAGCATAACGCCCTGGGTGGCGGCACATTCAGCGCGCTGCCGTCTTTCGTCGTTTTTGGGGGTGAATCTCAGCGACTGCGAAGTTCGTAGAGGACTTGCTTGGCGACCGCTTTGAGCGTCTCAAACACGCCAATGCCTTTGGTGGCCACCGCCTCGAAGGTCGGCTCTCCCTTGAAATTGAGCAACCGATACATGTCGTCCACCGGCACCGCGCTGGGCAGATCGCGTTTGTTGAACTGGAGGACGTACGGGATGCTCTTGAGGTCGAAGCCGTTCTCGCGGAGGTTGTCCTCGAGGTTGCGGAGAGATTCCTCGTTGGCGTCCATCCGCGCCTCCTGAGAATCCGCAACAAAGACCACGCCGTCTACGCCTTTGAGGATGAGCTTTCGGCTCGCGTCGTAGAACACCTGGCCGGGAACCGTATAGAGGTGAAAGCGGGTCTTGAAGCCGCGCACGGCGCCGAGGTCGAGCGGCAGGAAATCAAAAAAGAGCGTGCGGTCGGTTTCGGTGGCAAGCGATATCAGCTTGCCCTTCTGCTGGGGTGAGGACTTCTCGAAGATGTACTGAAGATTGGTGGTCTTGCCACACAGACCGGGTCCGTAGAACACGATCTTGACGTTGATTTCACGGGCGGCGTAATTGATGAAACTCATTCTGAAAACAGCGCGTCGATGTCGTCATCAGTGATTTCTGCAAACGGCGACACGGTCTCTACCGTGCCCACCACCTGGGACTTGGATTCCATTTCGTTGAGGACGCGTTCGATGTCGACTGAGGCTTTCCGCACCCGCAGGCGGACCAGGCCCAACGAAGAACGCTCGTCGAAGATGACCACCAGAATCAACCGCTGTCCCACGATCGAAATGTGGATGTTGTCTTTCCGACCCTCGTGGAACAGAATCGAAAATTCCTTCTCCCCGATGAGCTTTGCGAGACCGTCAGTGGCTGCCACGTTGCCGGCTGTGAGCGAGGCGAGCGAGGTCGTGTCGACGAGATTCACCTCACCGGCATCGGCGATCTGCTGGCCGTTCTTGTCGACGAGAAAAACGATCTTGGCACTGGCATCCATGCGCAGGGCATTGAGGAGCAGCTTGATGCGCTCGAACTCCTCCTCGTACATGACAAGAGACGTATTCAATTCGTTACACTTCCAAACCTATCAATTTTTAACATAGTCGGCCATACCAGGCAAGCGTTGACATCAGCTGCAACGGCGCTCTTGAAGCTCTCAAGTCCTTTTGAATTCGGATACCTACGAGTCAAACCACTCGTCTGAGCTGGAGTGCCTGGGCGAGCGTCACCCGGTCCACCGACGCGACCTCACCGCCCACCGGTATCCCGGAAGCCGGACGGCTGACCGTCACCCCCAACGGCTGCAACCGGCGCGCGATGTAGAGAGCGGTCGTCTCGCCTTCGACTGTGGGATCAGTGGCAAGGATCACCTCATCCACGTTTCCCGAGCGGCAGCGCTCTACCAAACGGTCGATCGTGAGATCATCCGGCCCCACCCCGTGCAGCGGTGAGAGATGTCCGAGGAGAGCGTGGTAGAGACCCCGGTATTCTCCGGTCGCTTCCACGGCCCAGGCGGTGGTCGGCTCTTCCACCACGAGAATGGACCGACCATCACGGCCAGGATCGGAACAGACCGCACACGGATCGTCCTCGGTCAGCAAACAACAGTTCGAACACAAGCGAACGGATTCCGTCAGGCCGGACAAGACCTCGGCGAAGGCCGCGAGTTCGGTCGGATCAACGGTCAGCAGATGCTCCGCCAGTCGCTGCGCGGTCCGCGGGCCGACTCCCGGAAGACGCTCGAGGTGGGCGAGAAGATTCCGAACCAGAGGTGGGCGAAGATCCATCACTCACCCCGGAAACACGCAGGGCTCACGAGCATCACGATCCTTCGCCATGGCTTCGTACGGCCACAACTTCACCACCGAGCACCTCGAGCACGAGGGTTACTCCGGGGTCCGACTGCGCTTCCTCTGCCAGGGTTGCTTGGTTCGCTTCTTCTCGAGATTTCTGTTCAGGCGGTTCGGGCGGCGCCGCTTGGGTGCCGTCGTCCTGGGTCGGCGGAGGAGAGCCGCCGCCGGCATTGCCCGGCGTTACGGTCGGCGGAGCCTGCGATTGCGGAGCCTTCGGTGCCGGAAGCGCAATGTCCTCCGCGCCGGCGAGCCAACCTTCAACCCGCTGCACCGACGGCCACCTGGCGAGGCGCAGGGCGGAGACTTCGAGCGCCAACTCCCGGTTGCCGGCCTGGCGAACGATCATCTCCTGCTCGAGCCACAATCCCAGCATCCGGCTCAGGCCGTCCACCCCGAATTTTTCGGCCATGGGTTGCAGCAGCTTCCGGTGGGTCTGGGAGATCGCGGGTTCTAAGGCAGGATCAACGGCAAGGTGGAGGAGGGTGCGGAGAGTGCGGCCGGTCTCCTGATACAGGACCGACGCGTCCTGCCCGTCGGCCAATTGCTCCCGGAGCATCACCAGAGCATCTCCGGCCCGTCCCGAAGCCAACGCTTCGACGAGGCCGGCGGTGACCTCGAGCGGCGGAACACCGAGCACTGCAGCAACCGCCTCGTCGTTCACATCATCGCTGGCAAACGCCCGGAGCTGGTCGAGAAGCGAGAGTGCGTCACGGACAGACCCCTCTGAGGCGGCGGCAATCGCGATCGCCGCCGATGGAGAAATCGTGAAGCCTTCGGCAGCCGCGATCTCCTCGAGACGGCCACGGATCAACTCCGTTCCGACCGGGCGAAACTCGAGCTGTTGGCAGCGGGACAAGATCGTGGCGGGCACCTTGTGACGATCGGTGGTGGCAAAGATCCAGACGATGTACGGGGGCGGCTCCTCGATGGTTTTGAGCAGTGCGTTGAACGCCGACTTCGAGAGCATGTGGACCTCATCGACGATGAGGACCCGGTAACGGTCGCGGGTCGGGTGATATCGAAGAAGCTCCTGGAGATCACGGACGTTGTCGACACCGGTGTTGGTCGCCGCATCCAGCTCGATGACATCGAGGCTCGATCCATCCGTCACCTCGACGCAGGAAACGCAGACCCCGCACGGCTCATGGGTCGGCCCCTCAACGCAGTTGACCGCTTTCGCCAGCAGGCGCGCGGCCGTGGTCTTGCCGACACCCCGCAGACCGGAGAAGAGGTACGCCTGACCGAAGGTGCCCGAGGACAAGGCGTTGCTCAAGGTCTGGACTGCCGCTTCCTGGCCGAGGAGATCGGCAAAGCGCTGCGGTCTCCATGTGCGAGCCAGAACCTGGTACGTCATCCGGGTATCTTAGCCGATCTCCACGGCCCGTCCCAACTGCAGCGGATGGGCTGACGAGGACTCTGCGACAAACCCCAGCCCCACAAATACGGTAACCGGTCACACACGACCGACGTATTTACAGAATATTGACGCCGTGAGCCATGGCAATACTAAGAGGAAGTTATCTGTTATGGTACGGTGCAAGCTACTGTAGCGACTGGACCAAGGAGGTCGTAGATGAATCGCAGAGCCATCATTCTCGCAGTCCTCGCCGCCGTGATCGCCGCATCGTCGGTGTCGGCCATCACCCCCGGAGACGACTTGCTGATCGCAGGCGCCGCGCGCTCGGGCCCGTGGGTCGCCGATCTGTTGATCAACAACCCCGGGAACATCAAATGTCACGGTGGAAGTCTTCTGGCTGGAACGCGGCCAGCCAACAATAACCCGGTGTCGGAAACCTATGCGGTCGGTCCCGATGCGACCCTGGTTCTCACCGACGTGATGAAAGAAGAATTCGGGATGGACACCGCAACGGGTGCCTTTCGAATCGTCGCAACCGGCGGCGTGGTGACGGCGAATCTCATCGCGTACGCGGTCATCGACGATGCGGACGGTTACCGGACCTTCGGTTCCGGTTTCGAGGCGATCCCGGCGTCCTCCGCCACCAGCGCCGGCCAGACCACGAACCTCATGGGCATGGTGGCCAACACGGCATTCCGCACCAATCTCTTCGCCCTCGCTGGTGCGAACGGAGCCACCGTGAAGTTCGATCTTCTCGACACCGACGGGGATGTCGTTGACACCTCAACCGTAACGCTGCGGAAGTACGAACCGTGGCTTCGCAACGTCACAAAGCTCTGGGACGTGGCGAGCTTTGACGACGGCACCGCGCAGGTCCGGGTGACTGCAGGTTCCGCAGTCGTTCTGGGCTCGAAGATCGACAGCAACAAGAAAAGCACAGACCCGACGACCCTCGAACCGGCATTCGGCGCCGGCGCGGCTTCGGCGGATGGAACCTACCAGTTCGCGATCTATGACAGCGCCTTATTCGCGACCGGTGGTTTCCTCGAGATTTTCGGGGGTGACGTCGAGACCATCTGGGGAACCTATAACAACTACGACAAGGATGAAGACTCAGACGGTATCGAGGATTGCGACGTCGTTTTTCAGTGGGGCGATTACTTCGAACCGACCGCGGTCGAAGATTTCGCAACCGGCGTGCAGTTCACCGACAATTACGCGGGCAGCGGGGACATGACGTGGACCCTCACCTTTACGGTCTCCGACAACATGAGCATCTCGGGATCGATCTCCGCGGTCGGCTCCGGCTTCTCGGGCGACAATGACGGCTGCAACGGGACCTTCCCGCCGATGGTCTTCGAGGGCGGAAAGACCAACTGAAAATCCAGGTTTATGACAACGGGCCGTCTTTCGAGACGGCCCGTTTTTTGTGCTCAGCTTTCTTCGAGCCGTTTGAGTTCCTCGACGAAGCTCACCCCGTCGACAGCGTCAACGAGCGGCGTCAGGGCCTCGCGGCGGCGCGCGAGGCGGGCGAGGCGGGCAAGGCCCGCGAGATGGTCCGCCGAAGTGTTGGCATCGCCCAACAAACAAAAGACCAACCGCACCGGTTTGTCATCCAGCGATGGATAGACAAGTCCCTCGGGGTGCGTCGATGCGGCCATCGCGAGACGTCCGAGACCCGGGATCTGGGCATGCGGCACCGCGACCCCGCCGCCGATTCCGGTCGAGAGAATCGCCTCGCGCTCGAGAAGGCGCTCAACCACAACTTCGGGCGACTCAACGAGTCGCGCATCGAAGAAGGCTTTTCCAAAACACTGGAACAGTTCAGAGCGCTCCCCAAGATCGGGGGCGATCAGCACCATCGCAGGATCCAATTTCTGAGAAAGACGCACAGACTGACCCACCTCACTCTCCGGCGGGAGAGCTTAACCTGCATCACGCCAGAAGTCATCTCCCCTGAGCCGGAGGAGGGCCGTCCGGTCCGGCGGCTCCGGTGCGTCGTCAGCTCAGAAGCGGTCTACGAAATCGCTGACGCCGGGAATCAGAAAGCGTTGGCCGTTGAGGCCCTTGACGATGCACATGATGTGGACAATGAGCACCGCCAGCATGAACAGGGGCACCAACAGGCCGAAGACGCAGCCGAGACCGCCGCTGACGGCGCCCAGGACCATGATCAGCACCTGCAGTGCGATGAAGACGACCACCTCGACCACGGTGAGAACGAGACCGTGCTTGGCGTGCCACTGGACTTCGCGATCGTCCTTTTCGACCAACAACGGGATCAGGGCCAGCAGCCCGAGATAGGACAGCACGATCATGATGTTGCGGTTGTCGGAGACGACTTCAGCGGGAGCTGTCTCCTTCGCCGGTTCCGGTGCCGGCTCGGCCGGTGGTGGCGGCGGCGGCGGTGCACTGTCGTTCGGACCCTGCGGAGTATCTTCCATTTTCGTCTCCTTTTTTCGAGCCGCGCTTCAGAATCTCGTACTGACTGTGGGCACATTTTACCCGATCCCGACCGCGCAGCCTAGACGCCGCGAGCCTCTCGATCGCGGAGGTGCGGCTGGAAGGTTGGGCTCATCCGGAATTCCGTGGGGTCGTTGTGCGACGGCGGACAGCCCCGAAGGGGCGATAGATATTCAGCCTGGGGCGTGAGCCCCAGGAATTCAGCGTTTCATTCTTCTTCAAGCCGCGAAGCGGCGACAGACGCGCTGCTCTCGACGGAATCGGAACGATTCTGTCGCCCCCTTCAGGGGCTTATGTTGTTGCTGGTCCGAGGATCCTGGGGCTCACGCCCCAGGCTGAGCATCTGCCGCCGCATTGCGGCTCACCTCATGGAATTCCGGATGAGCCGAACGTTGAACGTTTCAACGTTAACGTTTGAAAGTTGGTCTTGGAAGCGCGAAAACTGGCGGGAGCGGAATTGGTAGCCCGTACGGGATTCGACCACGGAGGGGGATGGAACGTTAGACGTTTTAACGTTGAACGTTTGAACGTTGGTCCTGGGAGCGCGTGAACTGGTAGGGGGGAGTTGGTAGCCCGTACGGGTTCGACCACGGAGGGGCAGGGGCGGGTGGTGAAGTGACGGATTCCGTACGAATGGTTGACCGGAGGGAAACGTGGTAGCCCGTACGGGATTCGAACCCGTGTTACCGGCGTGAGAGGCCGGCGTCCTAGACCCCTAGACGAACGGGCCACGCGAACGCGAAATCTACCACACGGTCTTCCGGTGTGCAAGATTCCTCGCCACCACTCAACCCTCCGCCGCGCGGGCCCGATCATCTGCACTTCTGCCAAACCTGCTATACTTCCGCCCCATTTCATAACCCGTGGAGGCCCCCATGAACACCAAGGTCGCAATTAACGGATTCGGACGGATCGGTCGGCTGCTCGCCCGCCATCTCAAGGCACGCGACGGCTTCGACCTCGTCGCCATCAATGACCTCACGTCACCGGACACGCTCGGTTATCTCTTCGGCCACGACTCGGTTCACGGCCGGTATCAGGGATCGGTGGAGGTCGATGGTTCAGACCTCATCATCGACGGCGACCGCATGCGGGTCTTGGCCGAACGCGACCCCGCCAAGCTGCCCTGGAAAGAGCTCGGCGTCAGCTACGTCTACGAAGCGACCGGTTTCTTCCGCAGCCGGGAAGCGGCCTCCGCCCATCTCGAGGCCGGAGCGGAAAAGGTCGTGATCACCGCACCGGGCCAGGAGATCGACGCCACCTTCGTCATGGGTGTCAACAACGAGCTCTATGATCCGGCCAATCATCAGATCGTCTCCAACGCCTCGTGCACCACCAACTGCTTGGCCCCGGTGGCCAAGGTGCTGCACGAAACGGTGGGGATCGAGCACGGATGGCTCACCACGACCCACGCGTATACCAACAATCAGAAGGTGCTCGATGTCCAGCACAAGGACCTTCGCCGCGGGCGCGCCGCGGCCATCAACATCATTCCCGCCTCCACCGGCGCCGCCAAGGCCATCGGCCTCGTCTACCCCGAGCTCGCGGGCAAGCTCCACGGAGCGGCCATGCGGGTGCCCGTGCCCGACGGTTCCGTCTGCGATCTGACCTTTGTGTCCAAACGGTCGTCGAGTGTGGAGGAGCTGCAGAACGCCTTCGTGGCGGCGGCCGACGGCCCCCTCAAGGGCATTCTCCGGGCCACCGACGTGCCCATCGTCTCGACCGACATCATCGGCGAGAGCTGCTCCTCGGTGGTCGATCTGCCGCTGATCGCGCAGGTGGCCGACAACTTCTTCCGGGTCGTCGCCTGGTACGACAACGAGAACGCCTATGCGCTGCGCTGCGTCGACCTCGTCGAGTACATGGTGTCCAGAGCGTGAGCCTGCCAACCCTCGATTCTCTCGACGAGATCGCGGGCGGCCGGGTCCTCGCCCGCCTCGATCTCAACGTTCCGGTCAAGGACGGCGAGGTCCTGGACGAAACCCGGATCGCGGCCGCCCTTCCGACTCTCCGGTGGCTGCTCGACCGGGCCGACGTGGTCACGGCGTGCTCCCATCTGGGAAAGGCCAAGGGGGCACCCGACCCCGCCTTTTCCCTCGAGCCCGTCGCGGCCGCTCTCGGCCGGGCTCTCGACCGGCCGGTGATCTTCGTCGGCGACTGCCTCGACGACGCAGCGGTTGGGGCCGCTCCGGGTTCGCTTCTGGTGCTCGAAAACCTCCGTTTCCATGCCGGAGAGAAGGCCAACGACCCCGAGTTCGCCGAGCTTCTGGCTGCACCCTACACGCACTACGTCAACGATGCTTTCGGAACCGCCCACCGCGCTCACGCATCGGTGGTGGGGGTCCCCGCGTTGTACCCGCCCGGGCGGAAGGCGGCGGGTTTTCTCATGGAAAGCGAGGTTGCGTCCCTGGCCCGGGTCGTCAACGATCCCGAGCAACCATTCGTCGCGGTTGTCGGCGGCGCCAAGGTATCAACCAAGACCGAACCGCTCGAAGCTCTTGTGAAGAAGGTCAGCAGCCTTCTCATCGGCGGCGGTATGGCCAACACGTTCTTCCTTGCCAAGGGATTCGAGGTCGGTCGGTCGTTGGTCGAAGAAGACATGATGACGACTGCGCGTGACGTTCTCGCCGCCGCTGCCGAACGGGGCGTCGACCTGGTCCTGCCCGACGACGTCGTAGTGACCGACTCTATCGACACCCCAACAACTGCCGCCGTTGTGGCGCCGGACTCGATTCCTTCTGATCTGATGATCGTGGATATCGGACCACTCACCCGCGAGCGCTTCGCGCAGACGCTGGCAGAGGCTCGGACCGTGTTTTGGAACGGACCCATGGGGGTCTTCGAGGTGGATCGCTTCGCCGGCGGCACCCTCGCGGTTGCCGAAGCTCTCGCAGCCAGCTCCGCGTACTCGGTGGTTGGCGGCGGCGAGTCGGTGATGGCCATCCGTCGCGCCGGGGTGGTGGACTCGATCGACCACGTATCTACCGGCGGCGGCGCTTCACTCAAGTTCATTACCGGAGACGACATGCCCGCGCTTGTCGCCCTCGAAGATCGGGGTTGATGATGAGGAAACCGTTCATCGCCGGCAACTGGAAGATGCACAAGACCGTCGCCGAGACGAGTGAATACCTCGAGGGCCTGCTCGCCACAGATCCTCCGAGCACGGTCGACACCTTATGCTGCCCGCCTTTCCTCGCGCTGCCAACCGCAGCCATGCTGGTCACCGGTTCACAGATCAGCCTCGGGGCACAGAATGTGCACTGGGAGGAGTCGGGGGCGTTCACCGCCGAGGTCGCACCGTCAATGTTGCGCGAGATCGGGGTCGAGTGGGCGATTGTCGGCCACTCCGAACGCAGGACCCTTTTCGGTGAGACCGACGAATCCGCCCTCGCTCGCGCCCGCGCCGCCCAGAGCGCGGGGCTCGGTGTGATCTACTGCATCGGGGAAACCCTCTCCGAGCGCGACGCGGGTGAAACCTTCGCCGTGCTCGAACGGCAGACCTCGGAGCTCGGAGCGCTCGACCCCGAGCACCTCGTGCTCGCGTACGAACCCGTGTGGGCGATCGGCACCGGCCGCACCGCGACCCCCGCGCAGGCACAGGAAGCGCACGCGTTTCTTCGCCTCCGCATGGCGGCACTCTTCGGCGGTGACGCTGCAGCGGCCCTGCGGATCGTCTACGGCGGCAGCCTCAAACCCGCAAATGCTCACGAGCTTCTGCCCCTCGCGGATGTCGACGGCGGCCTGATAGGAGGCGCAAGCCTTGACGTTGAGTCATTTTCCGCTATCATCCGCGCTGCGGTAGACTGTGCCGCTGGAGAGGTATCGTGACTGTCTTACTTGTGATTCTCTACGTTTTGGTGTGTTTATTCCTGATCATGGTGGTGCTCCTGCAGCAGGGCAAGGGTGCGGACCTCGCCGGCGCATTCGGCGGCGGCGGCAGCCAGACATCCTTTGGCCCGCGCGGCAACACCAACATCATGCACCGGATGACGACCGGCGCCTTTGTCTTGTTCGTGGTCCTGTGCCTCGCGCTGGCGATTCTGTCGGGCAAACAGCGGACCTCCGTGATGGAGAACATGGCTCCGGCGGCACCGGTGGAGACATCGCAACCGGCAATGGAACCGGCCGCGGAAGAGCCCGCACCGGCGACCGAAACCGAAACCGGTGCGGTTGCGGACAGCGAAGAGCCGGCCGAAAACGGTGAACAGAATTAGGGCACTTGTCAGAGTTTGAACTGATGCCTAGAATACCTTCGCGTGCCGAAGTGGCGGAATTGGTAGACGCGCACGGTTGAGGGCCGTGTGGAGTGATCCGTGCCGGTTCGAGTCCGGCCTTCGGCACCATTTTTCAAAAGCCCGCGGGTGACCCGCGGGCTTTTGAAAAATGGGGGCTTCGCATTCATCAGGCAGAACCCGGTTCCTGATTTCTCATCCACCTACGGTGGGTGAACTACTTCTTCGCTTGAATTTTCGCCCAGGTGTCGCGCAGGGTGATCGTGCGATTGAAGACCGGTTTTCCCGGCGTGGTGTCTGGATCCACACAGAAATAACCCAGCCGTTCGAGCTGAATTGTCATTCCAACAGGCACGTTGCCGAGGCTCGGTTCAAGCTGCGCGTTTTCCAGTACCTCGAGAGAATTCGAATTCAGATCGTCGAGGAAATCGCCATCCGCGCCGGGGTCCTCGCGGTTGAAGAGGTGGTCGTAGAGGCGAACTTCGGCAGCCATCGCGTGGGCCGCCGAGACCCAGTGCAGGGTGGCCTTGACCTTGCGGCCGTCAGGGGCATCACCACCACGGGTGGCCGGATCGTAGGTGCAGCGGAGTTCAACGATCTCGCCCGCGGCGTCCTTGACCACCTCCCGGCAGGTGATGAAGTAGGCATAGCGCAGCCGCACCTCGCGGCCGGGCGCAAGCCGGAAGAACTTCTTCGGCGGATCTTCCATGAAGTCGTCGCGCTCGATATAGAGTTCGCGGGAGAACGGCACCCGGCGGGTACCCGCACCGGGGTCCTCGGGATTGTTGATCGCCTCGAGTTCCTCGGCATCGTCCTCCGGGTAATTCTCGATGACCACCTTGAGCGGCTGAGAACACCCATCCTCCGCTCGGCGGTGCGGTTGAGTTGAGTGCGCACACAGTGCTCGAGGAACGCGAGGTCGACCACGCTGTCGCGTTTGGCGACACCGGCACGGTCGACGCAGTCGCGGATAGCCGCCGGCGGAAAACCGAGCCGCCGCATACCGGAGAGGGTGGGCATCCGTGGGATCATCCCACCCGGTGACGTGGCCGCCGTTGACGAGCAGTAGGAGCCGCCGCTTGGACAGCACCGTATAGCTGAGGTTGAAACGCGCGAATTCGATCTGCCGGGGCTTGGATGGCACGGGCAGGTTTTCGACGAACCAATCGTAGAGCGGTCGGTGGGCCTCGAACTCGAGCGTGCACAGGCTGTGGGTGATGTGTTCGATGGCATCTGATTGCCCGTGTGCGTAGTCGTAGGTCGGATAGATGCACCACTCGTTGCCGGTGCGCTGGTGCTCGGCGTGGAGGATACGGTAGAGCACCGGATCGCGAAGATTGATATTGCCCGACGCCATATCGATCTTCGCCCGCAGCACTCGCTCACCGTCAGCGAACTCGCCGTTTCGCATGGCGCGGAACAGGGCCAAATTCTCTTCGACGCTCCGATCGCGATAGGGGCTGTCGGTCCCGGGTTCGGTGAGGGTGCCCCGGGCAACCCGGATCTCCTCCGCCGACGAATCATCGACATAGGCCTTCCCGGCCTCGATCAACGTCTCGGCCCAGGCGTAGAGGGTTTCGAAGTAATCCGACGCGTGGAAGAGTTGATCTTTCCAGTCAAACCCGAGCCATCGCACGTCGTCCTTGATCGCTTCGATGAATTCGTGCTCCTCCTTCATGGGATTGGTGTCATCGAAGCGAAGGTGACACTGGCCGCCGAATTCGTCGGCGATCCCGAAGTTGAGACAGATCGACTTGGCGTGGCCGACGTGGAGGTAGCCGTTGGGCTCCGGGGGGAAACGGGTCACGATGGTCGAGTGTTTTCCATCAGCGACATCCGCACGAACGATCTCGCGGATGAAGTCCTGCTTTCCGTTGTTGTTATCGTCGTTTCCCATTGTCTCTCCCGTCCCGGTGGAGGATCTCGTTCCGGCTAGGCTTTCATACTTCGAAGAACCTCGATCGCCTTGCGCAGCCGCCATCGACACCGCTGCTTGCCAAGGACCTCCATCGTCTCGAAGAGGGGCGGCGTGGCGGTGCGGCCGGTAACTGCAATCCGCACCGGCATGAAGAGCTGCTTCGGGGACCACTCGTGTTTTTCACAAAAATCCCTCATCGCCTCCTCGACCGAGGTTGTACTCCACTCGAGGATGAGATCGAGTTGCTCTTCGAGGAGCAGTCGGAACGCCTTGGCGGTCTGCTGCGGTGTGTGGTCCTTGGCAACCATCTTGGGGAGCGCCGCCTGCTCGTACTCCACCTCGCCGACAAAGAAGAACCCGGCGTAGGCGATGAAATCCGCCAGCGTGTCGATGCGCTCTTGAACCAGTGGAAGTATTTTCAGCAGGTAGTCGTCGGACAACGGAACGGTTTTGAGCCTACCAAGGAGATCCGCCACGTCGAGATCGCGAATATATCTGCCGTTGAGCCAGCCGAGCTTGTCGAGATCGAAGACCGGTCCGCCGAGACTGATGTCCTCGAGCCGGAAGTTCGCGACAAACTCATCGAGGGTGAACTGGTCGCGTTCATCCGGCATCGCCCAGCCCATGAGGGCGAGATAGTTGAGCATCGCCTCGGGCAGGATGCCGGCCTCGCGGTAATGGTCGAGGCTGACCGGGTTCTTCCGTTTCGAGATCTTCGACTTGTCGGCGTTGCGCAGCAGCGGCAGATGACAGAAGACCGGGAGGTCCCAACCGAAAGCCTTGTAGAGCTGAACGTGCTTGGGCAGCGACGAGATCCACTCCTCGGCCCGGATCACGTGCGTGATCTCCATCAGGTGATCATCGACGACATTCGCGAGATGGTAGGTGGGATTGCCGTCGGATTTGAGCAGGATCTGGTCATCGACCTGCGCGTTGGCGATCACGACCTCACCGCGCAGCAAATCCAGGGCCACGGTCTCGCCCTCCGTGGGCATGGCGAGTCGAATGACGTGAGCCTCTCCCGCTTCGCAGCGCTGTTTTGCCTCCGATGGGTCGAGCGCGCGGCACAGGCCATCGTAGCCAAATTGCGATTTGCTCGCCTTCTGTTCGGCGCGCAATTCATCGAGGCGCTCACGGGTGCAGAAACAGGGGTAGGCCGCCCCCGACGCGACGAGACGCTCCACTTGCTCGCGGTAGATCTCAGAGCGCTCGCTCTGGCGATAGGGTCCGTGCGGACCTCCAATGTTGGGTCCCTCATCCCATTCAAGCCCCAGCCATGCCAGGGCATCGAGGATCATCGCTTCACTTTCCGGCGTGCTCCGCTGGCGGTCGGTGTCCTCGATCCGCAAGACGAATTGCCCACCGTGCTGCTGTGCCAGTGCGTAGTTGAAGAGGGCGACATAGGCGGTGCCGACGTGAGGGTCTCCCGTCGGACTTGGGGCGATGCGGGTTCTCACCTGATCAGACATCATTCTCCAAAAAACGCCGCCGGTGGGCGGCGTGAATACTCTTTGGCGGAGAGGGCGGGATTCGAACCCGCGGTCCAGGTTACCCCAGACAACTGCTTAGCAGGCAGTCCTGATCAGCCACTCCAGCACCTCTCCGCACCGGGAGAGGTATTGTACGTGGGAGCCTGGTGGCTGTAAAGTAGGCGGTCTTGGAGGGATGGCCGAGTGGTCGAAGGCGCCGGTCTTGAAAACCGGTGAGGTTCACGCCTCCGTGGGTTCGAATCCCACTCCCTCCGCCAGCAATTCCGCCGGGCAACGGAAAGATGCCCGGCGGAATTGCGGTCAGTATCCGCCGAGACTACCCTTGATCTCCGGCAGCGCCCCAACGCCTCTGAGGCCGATGACGACGAGAAACTCGCGAGTTGGAAATGCACCGATTTTGGTGTCGCGGTACTGACCCGAGATATTCCAGCAGCTCCCTTGATAGCTGACGCCGTATCGCTGATCGCCGAGTTTTTCGTTGACGATGTCGTAGGCGACCTGCAGTGAGACTTCGAGTGGAAAACCTGCCTTTCGAAAACCGATGAGGCTCCGCACTTGTGATGAAAAGCGATCGCCGGTGCGCGGATTGTAGCTTTCGTACCAGGTGAGGTTGAGCATCCCGATCGGTTGCTGAACCGACGCCGCCAACGAGGTCGAACGGAGATTGTTGTACAGAAAATCATAGGACAGTCGGGCATCGAATCCGGTGCTCTGGGTCGGCGTTAGCCGCAACGCCATCCCGAGGGGTCCGTATTGACTGCTGACAACGCCGTCTCCGATATTGAGCGGCTGGTCGAAGGAATAATCCTGGAAAAACTCCAACGACCCGAGTTCCCTGGTTCCGACGCCTTCCCTGTCTCGCCCCAGGATGCGGTTGGCGAGCACCAGCCGTACGAAGTTCGCGTCTCTCGGGGTCGAGTCCACCTCGTCGAATACAGGAATCAGGCCGACATCGGTCGGGGTCGTGAGATAGCGGTACTCGATGCGCGGTTCGATCAGGTGCTTGACCTTCTCGTACTTGCCGATCCCCGCTGCAAAGACCTTGGAAAACGATGGCCCGACGATGTCCACCGCTCCCGTGGCATAGATGCGGCTGATGGCCTGATCTTCGAAGGATCGTCGATCTTCGCTGTATCGCTGGGTGTAGTAGGTGAAACGCCCACCAATACGCGGCGTCACTGACAACCACACCGGACCGGGGATGGTGTAGGACAGCGTTGGAAACGCGTCGGCGCGGCCGTAGGTACCGGTGAAGTCGCCGCCACGATCCGACGCGAGGTAATTCAACGAGGAAATCAGGTTGAGGTAGATCGGCGATCCGGCGATCGCCGTCGCACCCGACCGCACCTCGATCTCGGGCAACTGGCTGAGCTTGACCTCGCTGTTTGTCAGAAAAGTCCGTCTGTGGTCGGCGCGGATGTTCAGTGCATAGGGCCCGAAAGACCGATTGAGGTAGACGAAGGAATAGAGATCGCGGCGGGTATTGGCATCGAAACTGCGGTCGAAATCCTGCCAGAAGTCGATATCCGAGAGGCTCTCGACCTGCGCCAACAAGCGAAATCCGAGGAAATCATCCTGCGTGTGCGTGCCGAAAACCTTCCATTCGGACTGTTCCCGTTCGCGATCCCATATCGCGTACATGTTGATTTGTCCGGTCGCCCCAGCCACCGGCGCCCACCGCCATTCGTTCCCGAGCCCGAAGTAGCCGTCGCTGTAGTAATCCGGAAATATGGTGGTGTCGTAGCTCCTACCCAGCGGCACATAGATGGGCAATCCGAAATTGAATCCCCTGCGGTTGGAGTAACCCAGGCGAGGCATGAGAAGCCCCGCCGCGCGTTCTTGTTTGACGGGCCAGACCATATACGGAAGATAAAAGACGGGAACGCCCTGCACCCTCATGGCGGCGCTCGTGAAGCGGCCGAGGCCCTCGACTTCGACTTTCGCCTTTCGAACATGAAAACTCCACGGGGGCCTCCCATCGGTGGAGCACGTGGTGAATGTGGCACGATCGATCCGGTAGTGGGTCTCATCGAGCTTTTCAATCTCGCGGCCCGTGAACGTGTACATCGGGTCGATAAACGCGGTGGCGTTGTAGAAGATGCCGGTCTTGTTCGTGAGGTTGAAGCGCGCGCTGTCGGCCGCGAAACGACTCGGTCCGCGATCAACGACGACGTTGCCTCGTGCCACGAGATCGCCGGTCGCGCGGTCGTAATCGACCTCGTCGCAGTGGATCTCGATATCCTGGTAGATGACGTGGACGCTTCCGTCGCCATGCCACGTTTCTTCCGTAGCCTTCTGGTTGTCGGCGGTGAGAACGACGCGCTCCTCCTGGTCGGCGGCGACAGCCAGACCCGTCGACTGCAGAACCGCTGCGACGAGGAGAAGGGCCCGCCACACAGCAGACCGTGGTGGATTGTGGTGGTGGTTCATGGACCTCCTGGCGCACCGACGCGTCGCCGGTTCTCCGCCGGCGTGAAAAACACCTGGAGTATTGTATCCGGTCGAATTTCCAATTCGCTCCAGTCTCGAAGGGATTCGAGCATATCGCGGTGATCGGATCGCGCCGCGTACAATAGGGCCCGTGCGATTTCTTGGCGTAGACCCGGGCGGAAAGCGGATGGGCCTGGCCGTAGGAGATGATGTCACCGGTGTCGTGTCGCCGCTCGATGTCGTCCCCTACGGCGGGACTGTGGAAGCTGCGGCATTGATTGCCGCTACGGCAAGGAGGATGGCGGCCGAGTGGGTCGTCCTCGGGCTGCCGGCCCTCGCCGACGGCTCGACCGGCTCGGCGGCTCGCCGCAGTCACCAACTTGCCGAGGAGCTCCGCGGCCTCGGCGTCCAGGTCGCGTTGCAGAGTGAGTTTCTTTCGACAAACGAAGCTCGACGACGGGCCCGATCCGCTGGTCGCCGGCCGGGTCGACCGGTCGATGATATTGCCGCCCAGGTCGTGCTCGAGGAGTATCTCGAGACTCGCGCCGGAGACAGTGGGTAGACGCCGTGTGGACGAGAGCGGTCCTCTTGGTCCTCGTGCTCGCTGTCGTGGCGGCGGCAGTCGGCGGCGCTTGGTTGCACCGCACACTCTGGGGCCCGGCATCGACGGAAGTCATTGAAATAGAGATTGCCGAAGGCTCTTCTGCACGGAGCATCCTGCACCAACTCGAGGACCAGGGTCTGTTGCCGTCTGTTCTTGGCGGCAGGCTCTACCTGCGGGTATGGGGAAGCGGCCGCGCATTGCACTATGGTCACTTTTCCTTCCCCGCGCAAAGCCGTCCCGTAGACGTCCTCGAGAAAATCCTCAACGGCCGGATCGAAATGTTCTCGG
The DNA here is from genome assembly GCA_963769215.1 of Candidatus Sulfomarinibacteraceae bacterium. Taxonomy (GTDB): domain Bacteria; phylum Acidobacteriota; class Thermoanaerobaculia; order Thermoanaerobaculales; family Sulfomarinibacteraceae; genus Sulfomarinibacter. Next base: position 112,706 of record CAVYKX010000014.1, read on the forward strand.
TGACCGTGGTCGAGGGCAGCGACGCCGATACGGTTTCCGATCAGTTCGTTGCTTTGGGTGTTGGTTCACGCGACCAGTGGCTCGACCTCGTACGCAATGTCGAAGGCCTCGCACAGATCGCACCTGACGCCCCATCGCTGGAAGGTTTTCTCTTTCCCGACACCTACCGTTTCGCCGTCGGCATCTCCGCGGAGGAGGTCGCGCAACATCTGGTGGAGCGTTTCATCGCAGTGTGGCACGAGGAAAACCTCGGTGTGCCTCGCCCCTGGGGTTCGCCACTCGACATTGTCACCCTCGCCTCACTGGTGGAGGCAGAAACCTCGATTGCATCGGAGCGTGCTCGGGTTGCCGGTGTGTACCTCAACCGACTCCGCCGCGGAATGCTTCTGCAGTGCGACCCGACCGTGGTCTATGCATTGAAACGCCGGGGCGAGTGGCGGGGTCGTCTGCTCCGTATTCACTGGGAGACCGACGATCCCTTCAACACCTACCGCAATCCCGGATTGCCGCCAGGGCCCATCAATTCACCTGGTCGTGCCGCCCTCGCCGCCGCCCTGCAGCCGGAGGAAACGCCCTTTCTCTATTTCGTCGCACAGCCCGGCGGCGGTCACGCGTTCTCCCGCACTCTTGCGGAGCACAACCGGGCTGTCGCGCGTCTTCGCGCCGCCCGCCGTTGACCCCACGCGCGACGTGGTGGTAGGTTCGGACCGGAGGAGAATCATGGCCGAGGCATATCGTGCGTTCGGATCGTATCTGCGATTCAAAGAGATTGCGTCCGACCCGCTCGGCCGTCTCTACCGCGCCGGCGAGTTTTCGTCCTCGGGTGTTTCACGGACAGTCTGGTTGCGGGTCTTTGACCGGGCCGAAATTCCAGCGGAAGACATCATCGAAGATTTTGGGCGTGCGCAGCAGATCTCGGGCGCTGTCACGTCCTCCAGCGTTGCGAGCGGTGTCGAGGGGGTCGTCGCCGAGGGCGTTCCCGGCATCGCCTGCGATTATGTTCCATCGCAACCGTTGAGCGTCATTTTTGACCGCGCGGCCGGAGAGCGCTTTCCGATTCCGGTGGACAACGCGCTCCTGATTCTCGAGAAAGTCGCGCTCGCTCTGTCTGCAACTCTCACCGTGGAAATCGATGGCAACCGTGTCGTTCACGGATTCGTGCACCCCGGCCTGATTTTCGTAACCAACGACGGCGAAGGAATCGTCACCGGTTTCGGTGTCGGGGACCACCTTCTCGCGTTGATCGACGACGAGGCAAACGCAGCGACCGTCCACCCCTATCTCGCCCCGGAAATCCTGGCGGCGCGGATGCCGAGCCGGCGCGGCGATGTCTATTCGCTGGGAGCGTTGCTCTTTCACCTCCTCACAGGCCGGGCTTTGCCCGTTCCACCGGAAGCGCGCGCCGACGCCATCGCGGGTGCTCATCTCGCGTACGACGACGAACCGGTGCCCGACGACATCAAATCACTGCTGCAGCGAGCGCTGGCTGAGCGCCCGGACGACCGATTCAGTTCCGCCGCAGATTTCAAGAAAGAACTCGACAAGCTGCTTTACGGCGGCGCCTACAGCCCGACGACCTTCAACCTCGCCCTCTTCATGGATCGTCTCTTCCGGACCGAGATCGAAGAAGAGGAAAAAGAGCGCGCTTCTGAAAACGACGTGGACGTCACGCCATATCTTGCTCCACAGACCGCCTTGGAACCGGAACCGGACTTCGAATTCGAAGAAAGTGCTTCGTCCCCGTCGTCGAGTCGCTCGGGCCTGTGGCTTGGCGCTGGAGCGATCGGCGCCATTGCCGTCGCGGTCGCAATCTGGGCGGCTCTGGGCCGAGGTCCGTCGACCCCACCGCTCCCTCCAACCCCAACGGCGGAGGAAGTCGCCGCCCAACGGGAGGCACAGGAAGAGAAGATGCGGGCGCTGGCGCAGGGTCTCGTGCAAGAGATGATGGCCGAAAAGGAAGAGGAAATTCGACAGGAGCTTCTCGATCGCCAATCCAAAATCGAGGAGCTGCAACAAAAACTGGTGCAGAGCGAACGCCGTGCTCAACAAGGACAGCTGAGCCGAGATGAGCAGAAGACGCGAGAGGAGCTTCAGCGGCAGATCGAGGCCGAGGAGTCTGCCCAGCGTCAGCGGGAGGCGGAGCTCGAGGCAGAACGCCAACGGGCTGCGGACGAAGCCCGTCAGCAAGCCGAAGTCGCCCAGACCGCAACCGCTGTCGTTGCCGAGGAAGAACGCCTCGCCGCCGCTGCGTTGGCGGCCCAACCCGCCGAGACCCCGACCCCGCCGCCACCGCAGCTAACCGCAGATCCAATTCCGCCTGCCACGGCGGTCGTCGCGACCGCTGCGGCGATCGAAAGGAACACCTTCGTCGACCCATCGGAAGTCGACTCTCTTCCGGTCATTATCAAAGAGGCGCCTGTCGATTGGCCGCGCGCGGCGATGAACTCGCTGCGGCGCGGGGTGGTGATTGTTCAGGTGACGGTCGATGCCGACGGACGGGTTGAAGATGCGAAGCTCCTGCGAGCCGACCACGAAGAATTCGGCATCGCGCAGGCGGTAGTGAACGCGGCGCGAAAGTACCGATTCAAACCCGGAACCAAGGATGGCGTCCCGATCAAGACTCATGCCACGGTGTCCAAGGTCTATCGCTTCGTTTCCGGTAATCACCCGACGAAACGAGCGGGTTAGCCCGAAAATCACACCGGGTCGGACGGCTGTAATATCATCGATACAGCATGAGGCCGGGCGATAGCCCGGCCTCATCATTCTGGGATCACTCTCGTGATCCCGCACCGAACGAGCATCGAAGGACAGCCTCCGACGCCGTTGTTGTGGCGTCCTCTACTTCTCGACGCGCTCGCGAAGGGTCTTGCCGGGCTTGAAGTGCACGTACTTCTTCGCCGGAATCGTGATCGTGGCGCCGGTCGCCGGGTTCCGGCCCTGGCGCGCACCACGGCTGCTTGGTGGCAAAGGTCCCAAAGCCCGGGATCGTTACTTTCTCACCAGCGTCGAGGGCAGTTGCAATCAGGCCCTTGCGCGGATGGGCGGAAAACATCGTGTCAATGATCTCCGCGGCTTTGCCCTGGCTGACTCCGGTCTTCTTCGCGAGCTTCATCGCCATCTCGGTCTTGTTCATCAGAACCTCCTGGTTTTCTTTGTAGTCCCATATTGGGGGCCCGAATGCCCCCTGTCAAGGGCATTTCGGCGGAAAAGCCAACATCCACGCTTGTTTTTCGCCTATTCGCAGGGTAGTTTGTTGAACTGGAGGTGCAAATGGATCTCAAACTCCGCAAGAAGCGCGCGCTGGTGACCGGCTCGTCCCGGGGTATCGGTCGGGCAATCGCGCTTTCCTTGGCCGATTTCAAGGTCGATGTGGCGATCAATTACCTTCGCAACCGCACCCGCGCGGAGGAAACCGCACACGAAATCGAAGCCGAGAGGGGTCAGAGCATTGGTCCTCAAAGGAAACGTCGCCAAGCCCGATCACGTCGAGCGAATCTTCGGCGCGATTGAAGAGGCGTGGGGGGGCTGGAGATCGTGGTTTCCAACGCCGCCTCCGGCGTCTTGCGCCCGGCGCGTGAACTCACTCTCCACCATTTCGACTGGGCGATGCACATCAATGCGGCCGCCCTGTTACCGATCACCCAACAGTTCATCGATCTCCCTCCGGAGGAGAAGAAACCGATGGTCGCCGTATCGTCACTTGGGGCACCCGGGCGATCCCCAACTACACCGCGGTCGGCGCCTCGAAGGCCGCCCTCGAGTCCATGGTTCGCCACCTGGCAGCGGAGTTCGCCCCGAAGGCATGCGCATCAATGCGGTTTCGGCCGGGACTGTGGACACCGATGCGCTGCTCCACTTTCCGAACCGCGAAGATCTGCTCGAAAGCGCCCGCCGACGCACCCCCGCCGGCCGTCTCGTCCACCCACAAGATGTCGCCAACGTGGTGATCTATTTGTGTACAGAATATGCCTCGATGATCCACGGGCAGACACTGATCGTCGACGGGGGCTATTCGATCCTGGCGTGATAGGGTTCCATCGCGGCGCAATTTCGGATTTTGGATCTTAGATTTCCGCCCACCCACCTATGAGAAACCGCAGATCTCGCAGATTGACGCAGATATTCGGGCCCGGCTTTTCGCAGTAATCCGAATATCGGAGCCCCCTCGTTATTTCATCTGGTAAAAAACTCAAAGACGCCAAGCCCACCCGCCCTGCCACCCCGCAAAGACGTCGCGAAGGTACTTTCCGGATATGGGTTCTTGGTCAATCCATCAGCGCTCTTTGCGTCTTCGCGGTTTCAGAGCCAATCAATTAGCTTCATGACTTGCATTGACCCACAGCACGCGGTAGACCACTCCGAGAAGAGCACGATCAACCCAGGAGCGTCACACGAACTCCCTCTGCGTTGGACGTGAGTCTGAATCAACGCGCAATCGGGACCGGGAACGGTGTGCGACCTCTACAGCAACGGTTTGAGGTATTGACCCGTGTAGGAAGCTTTGCAGTTCGCGACGTCGTCCGGGGTGCCGGCAACAACCAACCTCACCACCGCCTTCGCCACCCTCGGGCCCGAGATCGACGATCCAGTCGGCGGTCTTGATCACATCGAGATTGTGCTCGATCACGATCACCGTATTGCCGCGATCCACCAGCGCATGCAGCACTGCAAGCAACTTGTGCACATCATCAAAGTGGAGGCCCGTCGTGGGCTCATCGAGGAGGTATAGGGTTTGCCCGGTGGCTCTCTTGGCGAGTTCGCGCGACAGTTTGATGCGCTGGGCTTCTCCCCCGGACAGGGTGGTCGCCGGCTGGCCGAGGTGAAGATAGCCCAGACCCACCGCCACCAGGGTGTCGAGCACTCGGACGATTTTGGGTACCGCCGCAAAGACATCCCGTGCCTGGCTGACCGTGAGATCGAGCACCTCGGAGATGCTGAGCCCCTTGAAGTGGACCTCGAGCGTCTCGCGGTTGTAGCGTTGGCCACCACACTGGTCGCAGGTGACAAAGACATCGGGAAGGAAATGCATCTCGATCCGAATCTGCCCGGCGCCCTGACAGGCCTCGCAACGACCACCCCGGACGTTGAAAGAAAAACGGCCCGGTTTGTAGCCGCGCGCACGGGCGTCGGTGGTTGCCGCAAACAGCGAGCGGATGGGATCGAAGACCTTGGTATAGGTCGCAGGATTCGACCGCGGGGTTCGTCCAATCGGCGACTGGTCGATGGCGATCACCTTGTCAAGGTGCTCGACCCCTGTCGATCTCGCCGATGTGCTTCCCCGGCCGCGCCAGCGTCCCGTAGAACTCGCGCGCGACCGCTTTGTGGAGAATCTCGTTGACCAAGCGTCGATTTGCCCGACCCGGAGACGCCGGTGACGCAGATCAAGCGGCCCAGCGGCAACTCCACATCGATCTCTTTGAGGTTGTGTTCGGCCGCGCCACGAATGACAAGCGACGACCCGTTTCCAACCGAGCGGTCTTGGGGAACCGGAATGGTCCGCCGACCCGCAAGGTAGGCGCCGGTGAGAGATTCCTCCTCGTCTTCGAGCGATTCCGGCGGGCCGCTCGCCACGACCCTGCCGCCGTTCCGGCCGGCGCCTGGACCGAGGTCGATGACCCAGTCGGCGGCCCGGATGGTCTCCTCGTCGTGTTCGACGACAACCACCGTATTCCCAAGATCCCGCATTCCTTTGAGCGTGTCGAGGAGGCGTCGATTGTCCCGCTGATGGAGACCGATGGACGGCTCATCAAGGACATAGAGAACGCCCATGAGCTTGGACCCGACCTGCGTCGCCAGCCGGATGCGCTGACTTTCTCCGCCGGAGAGTGTTCCCGCCATCCGGTCGAGGGTCAGGTAATCGAGCCCGACCGAGACGAGGAACCCAAGGCGGTCGTGAACCTCTCGCAGGATCATGTCGGCGATCTGGCGATCCCGTGTCTCCGAGCTCGAGAGATCTGGAACCACTCAAGGGCCCGGTTGACGGCGAGTGAGGAGACATCGACCAGGTCTGTCCCGAATCTTGACCGCCAGGGCCTCTCTTCTCAGGCGGGCGCCGCCGCAATCGGTGCACGGAGCAAAAGACATATAACGCTCGAGCTCGCGTCGAATATCTTCGGAAGTCGTCTCCGCGTATCTTCTCTCCAGCCGCGGGACCGCCCCCTCGAAGCGGTCCCGGTACGTATAGGCCCCCTTGCTGCCTTCCCAGACGAATTCGTGCTCTCCGTCCGTGCCGTACATGAGGATCTGCCGCACCTCTTCCGGGAGCTTCCGCCACGGCGTGTGAAGATCGAAATCAAGAGCTTGCGAGAGCTGCTCGACCTGGTGTCGAAACCACGATCCCGGGGTCTTGCCCACCATCGCCAGGCACCCTCCCGAGAGGGTGCGCTCGGGATCAAGCACGAGCTTTTCGGGATCCACCTCGCGGAGAAACCCCAGCCCGGAGCAGGTCGGGCACGCCCCCTGGGGCGAGTTGAAGGAGAAGAGCCGCGGCGAAACCTCCGTCAACGAAAAACCGCACTGAGGGCACGCGTGTCGGGCCGACAAGGTGATCTCGCGGTCCTCTGATACGACTGCGCGCGCCAGGCCTTCGCCGACCCGGAGGGCCGTTTCGAGCGAGTCTGCGAGCCGCGCCGCAACCCCGTCTCTGACCGAGAGACGATCCACGACCGCTTCGACGGTGTGTTTCCGTTTCTTGTCGAGTTCCGGGGGCTCGGCGGCGTCCACGATCTCCCCATCCACCCGCGCCCGAACGAACCCCTCGCGCACCATCTGTGCGAAGACCTTCCGGTGCTCCCCCTTGCGTCCCTCGACGACCGGCGCGAGCAGCATGAACCTGGTGCCCTCGGGCAATTCGAGCAGATGGTCGACCATCTGTTCGACGCTCTGCGGTCTGATGGTGATGTGGCAATCGGGGCACTCGGGAACTCCGATAGACGCCCAGAGGAGCCGAAGATAGTCGTGGATTTCGGTGACCGTTCCAACAGTCGACCGCGGATTCCGTGAGGTGGTCTTCTGCTCGATGGATATCGCGGGAGAGAGACCCTCGATGGTGTCGACATCAGGCTTCTCCATCTGGTCGAGAAATTGACGAGCATAGGCCGACAGCGACTCGACGTACCGCCGCTGCCCCTCGGCGAACAATGTGTCAAAGGCCAGCGAGGACTTTCCGGAACCAGAGACGCCGGTCACGACCACCAGACGATTCCGGGGCAAAGCGACGTCGATGTTCGCGAGGTTGTGCTCGCGGGCGCCGCGGATAACGATCTCGTCCTGCATCGACCTCTGTCCTCCATGTTTTGACCAAGCCCGAACAGCGGGTTGCGGCGGGTCTGCTCTGAAGAACACCGCCACGGAGACAAAATTCCCTCGCCCGGAGGCGACCTTTCGGCGACGGCTCGCTGAGTCGGGTTTTTGGAATTTACGCTGCAATTACGCCAGTGTCAAGGTGCGGCCCACACATCGCGACGCTACCGCTGTCGGTCCTTGATGGCCTGCTCCGCCTCGCGATCGAGCGTTCGCCGCCGCAGCGTTTCCCGTTTGTCTCGAAGGTGCTTACCGCGAGCGAGGCCGATTTCCACCTTGATCCAATTGCCTTCGAGGTACACCGACAACGGCACGACGGTGAATCCCTTTTCCTTGACCTTGCTTTCGAGGCGTTCAATCTGGCGCTTGTGGAGGAGCAGGCGACGACGACGGACGGGGTCATGGCCCGCATACCCGGCGGCTTCGTAGGCGCCGACATGGCATCCGACGAGATACGCCTGGCCGCGGACAAAGGCCACATACCCTTCTTTGAGGTTGATCTTGCCCGCACGAATCGCCTTGACTTCGGTGCCCGTCAACTCGATGCCCGCGATTTCCTTCTCGAGAATGTGGTAGGTGTGGCGAGCTTTTCGGTTGGTCGCGAGAACGCGAGGCTTGTCGGTCATTGAACAACCTTGGCGAGAGCATCCACCATGTCCGGGTCGAATTGATGCCCGCGGCCGCGATCGATGATTTCGAAGGCCCGTTCGGGACTGACTGTCGGTCGATACCGCCCCGGGACCGTGAGAACGTCGTAGACTTCGGCCACGTGCACCAAGCGGGCCAGCAACGGTATTTCCTCGCGCGCCAGACGATCCGGATACCCCGTGCCGTCCCACCGCTCGTGGTGATGGCGGATGGCCGCGGTCACTTCGTCAAGCCCGGTGCCGGCAAGAATCCGCTCACCGATAACCGGATGTTTCTGGAAGCGAACACGATCGTCGGGAGACGGTGTCGCGTTCCCATAGAGGCGCTCGTAATCGAGTTCCCGCATCCCGACGTCATGGAGCAGACCGGCAAGCGCCGCCTCTTCGAGCGCGAATCGCTCCGAGGCCGAGTTCACGCGCCATCGCGAATGCAAGTCGCGACACCGCCTCCGAATGGGCTACGAGATCGGCATAGGACCTGGATCCCGGTTGGAGTAAGCGGCGAGCGAGATTGCGGCGGGAGAAGCGAAGAACTGTCTTTTCGTGCGCGTCTTCCGCTCTGGTTCGCAGCCGCGCAAGGGTCGCGCGCGCCGCCGAGGCCCCCCCACCCGAGATCACCGACGCGACCAAAATTCCGTGTTCCCGCTTGTCCAGGAGTATTGCGGTTGCAATCATAGGCGCCGACACGGGGTCCGCGGTCGACGGAACCCGCCGCACATCCGTTTGCCACGATGCGGTATCGGGCGCGACAACCCCGGCCTCGGCAAGCGCCGATTTCTGGTGTTGGAACAAGGCCTCACGATCGATATCCGTGCCGCCTTCTCTCATATTGATGAGTGTCGCGGCTCCTTCTCCGGTTGCCAGCGTAACCGCGACCGCAACGACCTCGTGCTCCAAGATCCCATCGAGCGCCGCATCGTGGACGTTCTCGAGACCCGCATCGTCGAGCATCGGCGTCCGCGCCGGCGCGGATTTTGTCGGACGACGACGCACTTCGGTCGCGGGCGGTTCGGGTTCGGCCTCGAAGTCTGATGCGATGAACCCGCTCCGTTTGGCAAACTCCACCATCGCCTGCCGCGATTTTCTTTGCCTTCGCCATATCGGTGCGCTCGAAGGTTCGCTTTCTTCCTTTGTCGCGCGCATCGATGAACCCGATGATGATGTCTCCCGCAATCAGCGGCACCAGGAGAAGCTTCGTGTTTCCGGCGCTCTTGAGATACTCCGTCAGGGTGCCAAGATCATTCTTGCGGTTGTACGCTGCCGGTACGCCTTTGAGTTCTTGAACCCTTTTCACCATCGGGGCTTCGAGCCCATGCTCGATGGCGAGGACATCGCGTCGGCCGAATCCGTACTGCGTCGCGAGGAGGAAGCGATCCCCGGGGCCGAATAGATAGAGCGCCGCCCTTGTGCACTGGATCTCCTCCAGGAATCGAAAGAGAATTTCCTTGAATCCGCGCTCGATCTCCGGCGACCAACCGGGAAGAGTTGCGCTCATCTCGATCCCTCCGCTCCAATCCTATAATCGACATACTTTACCATTCGTCGTCCATCCCGGGTTAGAATCCACGCAGTATGACGAGCTTCACCTGCGCCCTGCTGTTGACGGCGGCCATGGCAGCCGAACCCTTGTCCATCGATGTGGAACGGGGCCCGGAGGAGCTTGTCATCCAATTCACGCTGGTCGAAGCCCTTCCGGAATCGCTGGAGTCCGTGCTTTCTTCCGGGGCCAAGGTCGAGATCAACTATCCGCTGCGGGTGTATGGCCGGCGGCGACTCTTTCCCGATCGAAGAATCTGGAAGGGCGTCGCTCAATCGATCGTCTCGTTCGATGCTGTCACCGGCCGCTACCGGTGCCAGTTGATCGTCTCCGGCACGACGACAGTCAGTCGGGAATTGGACTCGGCCGAGGCCGCCCGCCAATGGCTTGCCGCACCACCACCGGTCGAGGTGCCGTTACCCAAGGCACGACGGGACGCCTACCTGCGAATTCGCGTCCGCGCCGTCTTCTCGAGCGGCACGGCATGGCTTGTGTTTCCGACAACCGACGGTACGGACTGGGTCGAGGTGAAGCTCGATCCACCCCAGGAAGAAGAATGATCCGTTCCTCCGGTAGGGGCTCAGCGGAGACTCTCGCATGGGCCGTCTGAGCGAGGTTTGGAGCCGGTACCACCGAGAGAATAGATTTCTGGTCGGGGCCTTCGTATTCCTGATGGTCCTGTCGGCCGGGGCCTTCTATCTGCTCCAGCGGGCGAAGGACAGTTCGCCGGAGGAGCTCACCAATCGCGTCCTCCTTTTTGTCCTCTGGTATCTCGATATTTCGCTGATCCTCATCCTCAGCTTCATCCTCTTGCGAAATCTCATTCGCCTTGCCGTCGAGCGTCGCGCCGGAGTCCTCGGAAGTCGCTTCCGCACCAAACTCATTCTGACGTATGTCGGGTTGACCTTCGTACCTGTCATCCTCATTTTCCTGATCGCCACCAACCTCCTCCAAGGCTCGATCGATCGCTGGTTCTCTGCTCCCGTGGAGACCATTCTCCGCGGCGGTGCCGAGGTCACCGTGCAGCTCCGCGAGCTGGTTGAAGACCGGCTTCGGCGCCAGGTCGTGGTGGCCTCGGAGGAGTTGCAGCGCTCCGGAACCGCCCGCGATCTCGCCGCCCTTCGCGAACTCCTCGGCGTCGACATGGTGGCTCTCTATGACGGCGACGATCTGGAAGAGGCGATCTCCGATCCACGGCGCATTCCGGCTTCACTGCCCCCCCTACAGTGGGAGAATCTGGAGACGACGGGCGTCCGCGCCGATCGTTGGCGCGGGGGGCTCCTCATCCGTGCATGGAGCACGATGGGCCGCGACCGCCGGGTTGTTGTCGGGGACATGCTCCCTCGCGATCTGCTGCTCCACCTCGAAAACGCAATCGCCGCCGAGGCGCAGTTTCAGGAAATGAAGCAGCAACAGGGAACCATCACCGCCACCACCGTTCTCGTGTTGCTCGCCATCACCTTGTTGCTGCTTTTTGCGTCGGTCTGGGTCGGACTCTATCTTTCTCGACGGATCACCGAACCGCTGCTCGTCGTCGCTGGAGCAACGCAGCGGGTTGCCGAAGGCGATGACCTCGAGGAAGTCGACGTGCCGGCGTCCGACGAGGTGGCCGTGCTGGTCGATAGCTTCAACGCTATGGTTCGCCGCGTCCGCGCGACCGAAGCCGAGATCCTCGCTTCCAACCAGGAGCTGGCCACCCTCCTTGCGACCGTTCCCACCGGCGTGCTGTCAGTCGACGCGGCGGATTCGCAGTTCCGTCCAAACCCTGCAGCGGCTCGTCTGCTCGGCCATGCGGAGTGGGCCCACGAATGGTTGCCGATCGAGGAACTCAATCGGCCGGGCCTCGAGGAGCTGCACGCCCGGCTTCTCCCAGGCGAACCGCCCAACGCGAGCTGCGAACTCAACGTCGAAACAGGCGGCGACACCTATCACGTGGATATCACATCGCGGCCCCTTCCCGGCGGAGGGCGGGTTGTGGCCATGGATGATCTCACCCAGTTGATCCAAGCTCAGCGCCAGGCTGCGTGGAGCGAAGTAGCGCAGCGCATCGCTCACGAAATCAAAAACCCCCTGACGCCGATTCGCCTCGCGGCAGAGCGCATCCAGAGGCGGGCGGCCGGTCTCGACAGCGAACTCCGAGAGATCGTGATCTCCGGCTGCGAGGCCATCGTCGCCCAGGTGTCGGGCCTCAAAGAACTCGTCGATGCATTTCAAGAGTACGCCCGACTGCCGAACATCGAGCTGCGGCCGTCCTCTCTGGGCAGAATCCTCCGTGAGCTCTGCGCGCTCTACGACGGCATCCGTGACGATCTCAATGTGAAAATGGTCCTGCCGAACGGCGACGATGAGATGCTCGCAATGGTCGACCCGGTGCTCCTGCGGCAGGTGCTGGTCAACCTCCTCGACAACGCCGCATCGGCCATTTCTCGAGAGGGGACAATCGCCATCGCCGCTCGGACCGTGGGTGAAGATGTGGTGATCGAGGTTGAGGACAACGGGGTCGGTCTCCCAACGGAGGACACGGAGACTCTCGTGGAGCCGTTCTTTTCGACAAAGGGCCGCGGTTCCGGGATGGGTCTCGCAATGGTTCACCGAATCGTCACCGACCACGGCGGATCCCTCGAGCTGGAGAGTCTCGAAACAGGCGGCACCCGGGTTCGGATCATTCTCAAGGATGCCGTGGTTGCCGCGTAGATTTCATCTTCCGTTGACCCATTCCTCGACCCCCTGATACCATCGTTACCATGGCGTACCCCGGCAACCCCGAACTCTCTCCACAGGCCCAGGATCGCGTGAAGACCGCCTTCAAACAGGTCATGGGCAAACTGCAAGAAGGCAACCGCGAAGAAGCGTTGATCGGTCTCGAGTTCGTACTGCGTCTCGACCCGCGCTACGCTCCTGCTCAGAATCTTCACCAACAGCTTTCTGCCGGGGACGGTGAGATCGACTTGAACGACGTCGTGACCCACCTCCAGGCACCAACCACCGATACCATCAACAGTCTTCTGATCGAGGCGATGGAAGATTTCAACAACGGAGATCTCGACGAAGCGAAGCGAAAGGTCGACGAGATCCTCCTCGATCTCCCGGGGCACGAGGAGGCGCGCAACCTCAAACGGCAGATTGACGGGACCGGCACGGGTGAGTCGGAGGTGGGGAATTTCCTCGCCCAGGCCCGCGAAGCACTCGCCAAGGGGGACTCGCAGGAGGCGGCGAACTTCGTCATGATGGCCCAGGCGCTGGACCCCCACGACAAGGGCATCGCGGAAGCGATATCGGAAATCCAACGCCGCGGCGGGGTCTCGCTGTCGCAAGCCGGGTTTACCGGCGACTCTGAAGACGACGGGGCCGAGCTCTTTCAACCTTCGGAAACCGCCGCTCCGGAATTTTCAGCCGCGGCCGCGGCCGCTGATCTTTTCTCTGAAGCGGCACCGCCCCCCCCCGAGTTGCAGCCGAACGAGGGCAAGCTTCCCCCCACACCACCACAAGAAACCGCCGATACAGCGGTTACGTTTCCGGAGGACCCCGGCACGGACCCCGCTCCAGATATCGATTCCTCCGCCGGCGACGTCTCAGATCTTTTCGAGGTGGGGCCAGCCAGTTTTGATGACCCCGCGGCCCATGAACGTGTCGATCCAGACGACGAATCCGCCGTCATTCGTGATCTCCTGCAAAAGGGGGGCGCCGCAGCGGCGGAGGACGACTATGCCGCCGCGATCGACTGGTGGTCCAGGGTTTTGCTGATCGACCGTACCCACGAGGAAGCCCTGGAGCGAATCACACACATCCGCCATGCCAAGGAGGAGCTCGACCAGCGCATCGCTCCCCTACTTGCCAATGCGCGGGACGCTCTCGCGGGAGGGAATTTCCAGGCCGTCCAGGAAAATGTCGACCGTATCCGCTCCCTCAATGCGAAACACGTCGACGCCAACAGACTGGCGGACGAAATCTCCGGCTCCGCCGCAACCGGCGATTCCCCCGCGGACGCGGGAGAGGACTTCAGCACCGAAACGACGATGCCGGAACTCGAGGACGATCTCTTCAGCGAAGACTTTTCGGCCGCGGCTGAGTTTGGCTCCGAAGTCCCGAAACACATGGAGACGCTCGAGGGAGAATGGCGCACCCCACAGAAGCCCAAGCGTCGATTGCCGTGGCAGTGGTGGGTGGCCATCGGGGCCGTCAGCCTGGCGATTGTCGCGTTCACCCTCTGGCTCGGTGGCGCCTTTGTTCCCAAGAATCCACCGGAACCACGCATCGCAGTCGTGAACAGGGTTCTCGATCAGGCAACCGACCTTTTCAACCAGAACAGAGTCGAAGAGGCGATCGTTCTCCTCGAGCAGAACTCTGCTGACGATGTCTTCCAGGTCCGCATCGACAACCGCCTGAATGAGTACCGCGCCAAAGTCGCAACCCCTGTTCCGACACCCGTTCCTGCCGGGTTGGTGGCTTGCCGCGAGTATCTTGCGGAGGGGCGTTGGATGGCTGCGTACGAAAGAGTCATGGCGGAGTTGATTCTTCACCCTCAAGATCCCGGGCTCGAACAGGTGCGCCTCGAAATTCTGGAGACCGAGCCGGTAGCCGAGGGACTGTTCCGCGCCATTCAATCCGGGGACCATCGCGCCGCCATCAGCATCGCGAAGGACCTGTTGGACACTCGGCCGGAGGATGCCGAGGCCGCAGCGGTTCGCGACCGAAGCCTTTTCAACGCTGGTATGGCTGAATTGCGGGCGTTCAACCTGCAGGCGGCGGAGAGCTTCCTGAAAGAGCTCTCAGCGATCCAACCGGACGACGAGGAAGTGCTGCGCATTCTCGAGTTCATCGACACCTACAAATCGCGACCTGTGGATATGCAGCTTGAGATCTTCATCGGCAGCATCGCTGAGCGATGACTCCGGATCACGGCGAGATTCCGCAGAATTGGGACGCGCTGACCGACAGAGCGCCGTCCACCGAAGACCCCGGCCATCCGTTGCCGCCGTCTTCAGATCATGGATTCGGTCCGCCGGTGCTCTCGCTGATGGCGGCCTCGTGGGCGGATCTCGTGAGTATGCTGGCCGTCTGCACCTGTGCCCTCGTCGCCATCCTGGCTCTCGGAGAACGACCAACCACACCTGCGTTCGGTTGGGCGATCGTATTATCCGCCGCGTGGTGGGCCTTCGCGGCATCGGTTCTGGTGGTAGTCCGGCAAGGAACTCCGGGCATGCTTCTCGCCGGAGTGTGCTTTGATCGCCCGGTCCTCCCCCCGCGTGTTGTGTGGGTCCTCGCCGCCGCCCTCGTCAGCGTGCTGAGCCTTGGCCTCACCGGGTTGTTGGGGAGCCGTCGTTCGATCCTCGCCGTTGCGGCGGAGTCTGACATCGTCAGTGCAGAACCGTAGTCTCGAAGTGATGTCGCAGTGTGGAAATCCGCTATGACTGCGGGCTTCGGCGCCGTCGTCCCGATTTTTCCGTCTGGCGTCAGGCTTTCATGCGTTTGAAGACCATACCGATGTGGTCGGTGGCGGCCGTTTTGTAGTTGATCGCGGTAATGGCCACCAACTCCCAGCCTTCTTCGCCAAGGGCGTTCAGTTCGCTCTCCTTGGCGGGGTCGATGCGGTAGTTTTCCGATCGAATATTAATGATCCGGTACTCCCAGCGGACCCTGTCCATGCCAGCCTCCCGACCACAACGATCTGACCCGAGTGTAACATCGACTTTGGGATGAAAGTTCGCTAAGTTGTCTGTGTGCAGTCTTTCACGCAAAAATTCGCTCCGCCCTCCTGGTCCGAAATCGTCGCGGACCACCAGCTATGAATCGCCCTGATCTCACGATTGTGGTCCCCGCGTTGAATGAACGCGACCGGCTGCCGAAAACCCTCGATCGAATTCACGGCTATCTCCAAGAGTGTGCGGATTGGACATCGAGTGAGGTCGTTGTCGTCGATGACGGCTCGTCAGACGGCACAGCTGAAATCGTCCGCGCGTTGTCCTTTCCCGGCGCGACAGAAATCAAGGTGGTCGTGCACCCCGAAAATCGGGGAAAGGGGGCGGCCGTGCGCACCGGTCTCGGTCTCTCAACAGGCGTTTGGGTTCTCCTCACCGACGCTGACCTTTCAGCACCAATCGAGGGACTGGCGCTCTTGAAGGCGGTCGCCCAGCCCGGTGTCGTCGCCATCGGGTCTCGAGCCATCGAGCGGCGTTTGGTGGCGACCCCTCAGCCGCGACATCGCGATCTCATGGGACGGGTCTTCAACCTCATCGTTCGTGGGCTTGGTTTGAGCGGCTTCCGTGACACGCAATGCGGGTTCAAGCTCTTTCCTGGGGACCTCGCTCGATCGCTCGCGGCCGTCCAACGAATCGACGGTTTCGCATTCGATGTGGAGTTGTTGCTCCTCGCAGAGCACTGGGGATATACGGCCCACGAGGTTGGGGTGCCGTGGCACCATGTCGAGGCTTCCAGGGTTCTCCCGCTGCGCCACTCGAGCGAGATGCTGCGCGATCTCCTGCGGCTTTCCTGGTGGCGTCTGAGCGGGCAACTTCCAACAGATCCGACACCCGGCTTTTCGCGGGGCGCCGATGACTGACAGCGGCTCCCCGTGGTCAATAGACCTATTCCTGGAACACCTCGAGTGGGAGCGGAATCTTTCTCCGGCAACGCTCCGAGCGTACCGGCGCGAAGTGTTGGCCTTCGTCGAATTCGCGACCTCGGAACTCGACCTTGAGAAACCCGACAGCGTCTCACCGATTGCCGTGCGCAGCTACATCGCTCTCCTCCATTCGCGAGGACTGGTTCCGCGCTCGATCGCCCGGGCGGTGGCTTCGCTGCGCACCTACTTCGGATTTTTGGCGGCTGAAAACATGGTCTCATCGAACCCGGCCGCTGCGGTTCCACACCCGCGCGACACCCAGCGCGCCCCTGACGTTGCGGACCGATATGCTATCGAGGAGCTCCTGGAAGCTTTTCCGGACACTGCGGCGGGGCGCCGCGACCGCGCGGCAATCGAATTGCTGTACGCGGCCGGGTTGCGGGTCGGCGAGTTGGTGTCTCTCGATCTCGGGGATGTCCAGCTCAACCAACGCGTGTTGCGTGTCCGAGGAAAGGGGCGAAAGGAGCGCCTGGTACCATTCGGCAAGCCCGCGGCCAAGGCCATCGAGGCGTACCTACCGGACCGGGCACACTGGCGGCGGAAGAGCACCGGCGACGAACATGATCCGCTCCTCGTCAACCAGCGCGGTGGGCGTCTGAGCGACCGCTCGGTGCGCCGGATTTTGGAACAGGCGGTTCGGCGTTCAGCCGATCTCGGACATCTTCATCCGCACTCCCTACGCCACGCCTTCGCGACCCATCTCCTCGAGGCCGGTATGGATTTGCGCGCCATTCAGGAGCTTCTCGGACACAGCTCTCTGGCAACCACACAGATCTACACGTCGGTTGACCTGGCGCGCCTGATGGAGGTTCATCGCCGCAGTCATCCCCGCGGCAAAGGCGACTGAAGCCTTTCCGGGCTCCCCGGCGAACGAATCAATGCCCGATCGGCGTGGCGACAAAAATTCCGCTGTCGCGTCGCTCTCCGGTGACCACCCACAGGCCATCACCGTACCGGAATCGCGCGCCCGGGGCGATGTTGACCGAAGAGGGCAACACGACGACCCTGGCTGAGGTCCCGGAATCAGCGATCACGACAGACGATCGCCCGCCGCCGTTTGCGCCGCCCGAGTTGCTGGCTGTCGATCGCAGCACGTTGCATCTCCCCTCGTCCATGGAATCCGCCTCTCATCACATAAGACGCTGATCGAGGGGAAAAGGTTCGCGCAACGACTGTGACAGCGATCACGCGGAAGGGGTCGGCAGGGACTCTGCCCAGGTTCGGATGAGCTTGATGGCACTCTCGGCGTGGCGCAGGCGACGTTCTCGCCGGCCGCGAATTTTGCCAATATCCCGGGGCCGGACCATGAGTCCCCAGTTGATATTGGCAGGCTGAAAGTTCTCGGGACTGGTTGTCGTCAGGTGCCGGACCAATCCTCCAAGGGCCGTTTCGGGCGGTGGCGGAGTCGGCTGGACTCCGGCGAATTCTGCGGCCAGCGTCCGCGCAGCCACCAGCCCGGTGGCGGCGGATTCCACGTAACCCTCGACTCCGGTCAATTGTCCCGCGAGCCGGACAGCCGGTCTTCGACGCAGACGGAAGAACTCATCGAGGTGACTCGGTGCGTTGATGAAGGTGTTGCGGTGAATCATGCCGAGACGCACGAAGCGAGCGTTTTCGAGACCGGGTAAAGAGCGGAAAATGCGTTTCTGCTCGCCGTGGGTAAGCTTGGTTTGGAAGCCCACTATGTTCCAGTGTTCCGCCGCCAGATCATCCTGTCGAAGCTGAACCACCGCCCAGGGTTGGCGCCCTGTCGCCGGGTCCACGAGACCCACCGGTTTCATCGGCCCATAGCGGAGTGTGTCGACCCCGCGCTCGGCCATCACCTCGATCGGCAGACACCCCTCAAAGTACTTGATGTCTCGGTTTTCGAACTCTTTGAAGGGGACCTTCTCGGCCGCAACGAGCTCCTGAATGAACGTCTCGTAGGCATCACGATCGAGTGCGCTGTTGAGATAATCGGCGCCATCTCCCTTCCCGTACCGGGATGCACGAAAGAGACGGTTCAGGTCGAGCGAGTCCGCCGCCACAATCGGCGCGATGGCATCAAAAAAGGAAAGCGGCTGCTCTCCGAGCAGCTGATCCAGGGAGCGGTGAAGCGCCTCCGATGTGAGCGGGCCTGTCGCGAGAATCGTCGTTCCTTTCGGCAACTCCTCGACCTCCCGTCGTTCGATCGAAATCCTGGGGTGGCCGGAGATGGCCTCCGTCACCCCCTGGGCGAACGCGTCTCGATCCACGGCAAGCGCTCCGCCCGCGGGCACCGCAGCACGGCGCGCAACCGAAATAATCAGCGAGTCAAGCGTCGCCATTTCCGCTTTGAGCAGGCCGACGGCGTTGGCCGGACTGTCACCACGAAGCGAATTCGAGCACACCAACTCGGCAAGGAGGCCGCTTGTGTGGACCGCGGTCGGTTGATCCGGCCGCATCTCCACCAGCACGACGTCGATGCCGGCTTCGGCGAGCTGCCACGCAGCTTCGGAGCCGGCAAGGCCGCCGCCGATAACGAGAACTCTCTTCTCGGCCGCCATGGGTATTCAGCTCCCGCCCGTCATTCGAGGATTCGGGCCGCACCCTCGAACCCTCATGTATCGTCCATCCCCCCTTCGCTCGAGATCGCCAGAAAGCTCGAGTTCCAGAACTCGTGCGGCGACATCCGCGACCGTCCACCCGGAACGTGTTGATATCTCATCTATGGACACCGCTTCTCCGGAGCCCACCCACTGCATCAGATCATCTTCGGGAGATTCCTCTCGCGATGGTTCAGGCGTTCGCCCGATGGCTTCGAAGAGATCCCGCGGCGTGAGGAGCGGGCGCGCCCCGACCCGGAGGAGGGTATTCGGACCTACAGACACCTCGGAGAATATGTTCCCGGGGACCGCCAACACCTCGCGGCCTTCTTCCATGGCCAGGCGGGCGGTGATGAGCGCTCCGGATCGTGCCGCGGCCTCGACGACCACGACGGCGTGTGAAATGCCGGCGAGAATTCGGTTTCGTTCCGGGAAGTGGTGCCGGCGCGGTGGGGTTCCCGGCGGGTATTCGGTGATGAGTGCGCCCTGCCCGCTCAGTGCCTCCGCGAGATCTGCGTGCTCCGGTGGATAGATTCGGTCGGGTCCGGTGCCCCAAACCGCCCAACTTCGGCCTCCGGAATCGAGCGCCCCGGCGTGGGCTGCCGCATCCACGCCACGAGCCATTCCAGAAACGACGACAACCCCTGCACGTCCCAGTTCTTCGCCGAGCAACCGTGCAACCTGTTGGCCGTAAGGGGTTGCTTTTCGTGAACCCACGAGGGCAACCGCGACATCCCCATCGAGTCGGCCACGAACAAAAAGGCCCAGCGGTGGGTCGGCGGTGGCTCCCAGGAGTGGTGGATACTCGCGGTGAGACGGCACCAACCACCGCCACCCAGCGTTCTCCACTCGAGCGATCACGGTCCGTGCCTCGCCTTCGGCACATTTGTGCGCCGTGTCGATCAACGCCCGGGCCACACCCACCGCAGCCAAACTCTCGCCAAGGTCTGCGCCCGGCGGAAGACCCGTGGTCAACCGGCGAACCCGCGCCCCTCCCCCGGCCAACAGCAGCCCCAGTCGAAATCGGCGTTCTTCTTCGTAACCCATCGCACTCATGGTAACCGGAACGCACGCTGTATACTCGGGTCATGAAATTCCGGGTTCTTGGCAGCTTCGGAGGGGACAGCCCCGATTGCAGGATGACGTCGTTTCTCATCGATGACCGGGTGGCGGTCGATGCCGGCGCCATCACCCGCGCGTTGACCATCGAGGAACAGCGCGCCCTTCGGCACGTGTTGATCACCCACACCCACTTGGATCACACCAACACGCTGCCCTTTTTGATCGAGAACTCGTTCGGCTCGAGCGATGAGCCTGTGTCAATCTTCTGCACAAAACGGGTGCTCGCCGGCGTCCGCCGACACCTGTTCAACAACGACACCTGGCCGGACTTCACGCGCATTCCGAATCACATGTACCCATCGGTGAAATTCGAGGAGATCGAGATCGGGCGGCCTTTTTCGATTGACGGCCTTCCCGGCGGCGTTCTGGAAATCGTGGCGATCGAGGTCAACCACATCGTCCCCACCACCGGGTTGCTCATTCGCCAGGGTGATTCGAGCATCATTTTCACCTCCGACACGGGACCGACGGAACGCATCTGGGACGTCGCGAACGCCACGGAAGACCTCGCTGCGGTGATCACCGAGGTTTCGTTTCCGAACCGGCTCCAGGACGTCGCGGACGTCTCTCTCCACATGACTCCGCAAACCCTCGCCGTGGAGCTCGCAAAGCTTCGTCGCCGGGTGCCCGTCTATCTCTACCACTTCAAACCGCCGTACCTCGAAGAGCTCCGTTCGGAAATCGCCGGCACCGACCTGCCGCACCCCGTCGAGGAGCTGGAGCAGGACCGCGTTTACGAGTTCTGAGTTCTCAATCAACCAAGGGCCACAAGGTCGGCTCGCAAATCGAAGGCGAGCCGTCCGCGCATCCCCGGCGCCATTGGATCAATTCCAGGAGCGAGCGTCGCGCGGAGCGAGAGCATCGACGAGTTCCGGTTTACGGAGAACGAACGAAAAGGATAGTTCTCCGAAGTCCGCTGCACGCGCCAACCCGAGGAAGACTCGTCGACCTCGAAGTGGTCCGTTACCCCGTTTGCCGTATGGACCGTGATTCGCGAGCCCTCGCGTCGAGCGTCGACAATGTCGATCCGATTGGCGAGAAAGCCGTTCGCATCGCGCCACCGTTCTTCGGTGCTCAGCGCGGCCGGCCGACGGACCTCGATTTCGGGGGCATCCGTTGCTCCACCCCACACAAGATCGTCGAGGATCCGGGAATCCAGCCTTCGGCCACGGACAAGGATCTTCTCGAGGAGTGATGGCGATGCCGGCACTCGGCACGCTGAAAACAGATCCTCGATTTCCAGTGTTCCTGAGCGAAGAATGAAACGCTCCGTTTCGCCGAACCACAGCAGATCGAAGGGCTCCTGGGTGGTGAGATCGTTCTCTTCCATTGTCACGGTGAGGTGTTCCGTCCCGACCGCCTCGCGATGGATCCCGTCCTCCGCGAGGCGGTACTCGCCGTCGATGCCCGCAACCGCTATTCCGTCGACCCCAACCGCCGCCGGGATTCCCGGAACCACGACCTCGGCGTCGCTTCGGAGAATCGGCCAGCCTGCGCCGAAGGCTGTGCCGCGCGACCGCGCGACCGTCATCACCGTGTCAAGCACTCGGGCGCATTCGTCGGCGCCCAGAAACCACCCGCTCTCGAGAATATCTTCTGTCGCCCGCGGGCTGTCTCCCTCATGCCATCGCAACGGCAGGCGCCGAATCAGCTCGCACGCGGAGTTCTTCCCCCGCCGGGAATCCGGCGGAGGGGGCGTCCTCATGTGCTGGAAAGACGCGAGGCGACGTTCGCAATGCGCTGGCGCGTTTCTTCCTCAAACCAACAGTCCAGGAATGCGTCATCCTCTTCCGGTCGCGCCTCAACCATCGTTTTCCAAACCTCGCCGAACAGAAACCTCTTTGATTCAACAAAGGCCCGCCGTGGTCGACCGGCGAGCTTACCGAGCTCGATCTCCGTGACCGACAGCACATCTTCGGGTAATGCGGTCCGGTGGACGATGCCCAGCTCGCGCGCCTTTTGCGCGGTGCATCCCTCACCACGGAAGACGAGATGATCGAGGGCCGGAGAGCTGAGCCGAGCGCGCAGCATCCGCATACAGTTTCCGGGCACTGGGACACCGAGATTGAGCTCGGAAAGGCCCTGGCGCGGCCTCCCCTCGGCCATCACGCGAAGATCGAAGGACAGAGAGAGAAGGCATCCGCCTGCCACGGAATGACCACCGATTGCGGCCGCCGTAGGACCCGGATAGGAAAACACCTGGAGGATGAGCGCATTGAATGCGCCCAGAAAGGCTCCCACCTCCGCGCGGTCGGCTTCGGCCAGGAATTTGAGGTCCCATCCGGGGCAGAAGAGGCTCGGGTGCGCAGAGGCGAGGACCACGGCCGGTGCACCGTCTGCGTGAAGCCTCTTCAAGCTGTCGCAAAGCGCTCCGACGAGCGGACCGTCAAGCGCGTTGGCTCCGTGGGTCATCGTCAATCGGTGGATGCCCTGATTTTCCTCATGTTGCAGCAGGCTTTCAGACATGTGCCGTTTCCCCCATTCGAAGAAAGTTCTGATGGACGCGCCGATCGTTCGTGAGCTCCGGGTGGAAGGTCGCCCCGAGGATGCGGCCTTGCCGGACGAGAACCGGGTCTCCCCTCCAACGACCGAGAACCTCGATTTCACTTCCGAGTCGCTCGATCCGTGGGGCGCGAATAAATATCCCCTGGAGACTCGCGGGAGCACCAAACTCGGCGGCAAGTTGGATTTCTCCGATCGTTGAATGAACCTGGCGGCCGTACGCGTTGCGTACGACGTCGATGTCAAGGGCGCCGAGGCAGGGCTGGGGCGGGTCGACGTTCTCCGCGAGGAGGATGACGCCGGCACAGGTCGCCAGCACGGCCATCCCGGCGCTCATCCGCTCACGTATCTTCTGCAGGAGCTGTTCGGGCTCCATCAAGCGCAACATCGCTGACGATTCACCTCCCGGTACAACCAGGGCGTTCACCGCGTCGAGCTCGCTTGCCGTGCGGACTGCGCGCACCTCGGCGCCCATCTGACGGAGCATTGCGGCGTGAGCCGCCCAGTCTCCCTGGAGCGCCAGGACACCATAGGCCGTCACCCGTTCACCATCCGCGACGCGAAAGCATTTCCTCCGGCGTGAGCTTGCCCGCCTCAAGCCCGTGCATGGGCTCTCCGAGCCCGAGCGAGACCTCAACGAGCTTGGCCGGATCCTGCCAGTGGGTCACCGCCTGCACGATTGCGCGCCCACGATGTTCCGGATCGTCGGACTTGAAAATTCCCGAACCGACAAAGACCGACTCCGCGCCGAGCATCATGCAAAGGGCCGCATCGGCCGGTGTGGCGACGCCCCCGGCAGCGAAGTTCGGGACCGGGAGTTTCTTGTTTTCGGCCACCCACCGCACCAATTCGAATGGCGCCTGCAGCGCCTTCGCCTCGGTCATCAACTCATCTTCTTCGAGGATCGAAAGCGTGCGGATTCCGCGCTGCACCGCTCGCAGGTGGCGCACTCCCTCGACAATGTCGCCGGAGCCGGCCTCGCCCTTGGTCCGGATGAGCGCCGCGCCCTCTCCGATTCGACGCAACGCCTCGCCGAGGTTCCGGCAGCCACAGACGAAAGGAACCTTGAAGGGCGCCTTGTAAATGTGGTTCTCCTCATCTGCGGGCGTGAGAACCTCGCTCTCATCAATGAAGTCCACCTCGAGGGCTTCGAGAATGCGCGCTTCCGCGATGTGTCCAATACGCACTTTCGCCATCACCGGGATCGACACGGTTTCCTGGATTTCGCGGATCTTCTCGATTGACGACATCCGCGCGACGCCGCCCTGGACCCGGATATCGGCGGGCACCCGCTCGAGGGCCATCACCGCCGCCGCGCCCGCCTCCTCCGCGATCTTCGCCTGCTCGGCGTTGGTGACATCCATGATCACCCCGCCCTTGAGCATTTCCGCCAGCCCGACCTTGACTCGGAACTGGGATTCGTAGTCTTCCATTTCGACCTCCTTCAGATCGACTTCATTGTACACACCGGTGGCGCTTTCGCGCGTTTCACATCAATTCGCCGCCGCCTCTCGCAAACGTAACAGCGAAAGCAGGTTGATTGCTACGTGGGCGGTGGCCGCGGCCGGATATCCTCCGCGCTCGAAGATCCACCCGAGTCCCAGCCCGAGCACGAGAGCGAGGACGGGCCAGAGCCACACGCGTCGATCCGGCACAACATGGAGCGCGGCAAACACCAGCGCAGCGGGCACCAATCCTATGATCGGTTGGAGCAGCGCCCGGATCATCGCCTCTTCCGCCAGCCCTGAAAACAACGCGATGACCACTGCATCGGTTGCCGACCACCCCTTCACCATCCTTCGCTGCCACCGCTCCAACTCTCTCATCGGACGAAAACCCCGCAGCACCCACATCACCGAGAACCCTGCCACCCCTGCGGCAATCCCCAGGAACACCGCGGTCAATGGCGCGCCATGAGGCGCCAACCCGGTCACAATTTCGCCGCGGTATGCGAGGCCGACCAGGGCGATCACTGCGATGACCCCCTCCTGGTGGACGAGAACGGTTGGAGGAACGGTCCGTGGCTCGGTGTCTTCCGGCGTGCTCATCTCCGCGTCCTCGCGGGAGCGCTAGCTTTCTTCCGTGCCGCTGTCCGGGTCGTCTGCTGAATCAATCTCATCATCATCGACCGGTTCATCGTTCGCGTCCGCCCGCGCGACCGACACGACCCGGTCGTCTTTTTTCAGCCGAATCAGGCGAACTCCCTGTGTCGCCCGGCCAATCTGCCGGATTTCACCCGCGTTCATCCGTATGAGCATCCCACCTTCGGTGACGATCAAGATCTCGTCGTCTTCGTGGACGTGCCGAATCGCGGCGACGGCGCCGTTCTTTTCGGTCAACCGTACAAGCCGCACCCCGTAACCGCCGCGTTTTTGGATCCGGAACTCGCTGATGGGTGTGCGCTTGCCATATCCGAGATCCGTGACCACGAGGATGTCGTGGTCCTCCGTTGGGTCGAATATCGCGACCTCTTCGACGAAGTCGCCCTTTCGGAGATTGATGCCTCGCACTCCGGCCGTGACCCGCCCCATCGGCCGGGCGTCGGTTTCAGCAAAACGAATGGCCATGCCACGATTCGTGCCGATAAATACGTGGTGGTCTCCGTGTGTCAGGCGTACCGAGAGGAGATCATCGCCCTCGTTGATGACTACTGCGCGGAGCCCGTTTGTGCGGATATTTGCGTACTCGCGCAAGGCTGTGCGCTTGACTCGACCCTGCCGTGTGGCAAAGAAGAGATAGGAATTCTCGTGTTCGGCAAAGTCGCGGATCGCCAGAAGCGCGCGGACGTGTTCGTCCTTTTCCAATTGCAGGAGGTTGACCAGGGCACGGCCGCGCGCGGCGGGCCCAACATCCGGCAACTCGTGGACTTTGCGCGCAAAAACCCGGCCGGCCGACGTGAAGAAGAGCATTGTCGCATGCGTCGAGGCAACAAAAAGCTGCCACACCTCATCTTCGGATTTTGTCGCCATGCCCCGGCGACCGCGCCCCCCTCGTCGTTGCGCTCTGTAGGCCGAGGCCGCGGATCGCTTGACATAACCTTCGCGGGAAACGGTGATGACCATCTCCTCTTCGGCGATCAGGTCCTCGATGGAAATTTCACTCGGGTCTGCAATGATCTCGGTCCGCCGCTCGTTGCCAAATTTCTGCCTCGCCGATTCGAGTTCCTCGACAATGATCTCCGTGACCATATCTTCGGTCCCGAGCACCGCTTCGAGGTGGGCAATCAGCCGCCGAACCTCTTCGTGTTCTTCGACAATCTTGTCTCGCTCGAGCCCGGTCAGGCGCTGCAGACGCATATCGAGAATCGCCTGTGCCTGGATCTGCGAAAGAGCGAACTTCTCCATGAGCCCGGTTCGCGCGGTAGCGGGATCCGCCGCGCCGCGAATCAAGGTAATCACTGCATCGAGATTGTCGAGCGCGATGACGAGGCCCTCGAGGACATGGGCGCGCTCACGCGCTCTTGCGAGATCAAAGGCGGTTCGCCTCAAGACGACCTCGCGCCGGTGGTCGAGAAAGTGAAGGAGCAGCTCTTTGAGGTTGAAGACCTTCGGTTGATTGTTGATCACGCCCAGGAGGATGATTCCAAATGTGGTCCGCATCTGGGTCAGCTTGTAGAGGTTGTTCTGGACGACTTCCGGCACAGCGTCGCGCTTGAGCTCGATGACAACGCGAATGCCGTCGCGATCCGACTCGTCGCGGAGATCCGCGATTCCCTCGAGGCGTTTGTTCTGCACCAATGTCGCTATTTGCTCGACGAGGCGGGCCTTGTTGACCTGGTAGGGCAGTTCGGTGACGATGATCGCCGCCCGCCGGCCTTTCTCCACTTCCCTGATTCGGGAGCGCGCCTGCATTCGGACGATGCCGCGGCCGGTAGTGTACGCGTCGAAAATTCCGTTGCGTCCCAGGATGAACCCCGCGGTCGGAAAATCGGGACCGGGCACGAAATCCAGGAGGTCGACGACCGAAAGTTCCGGATCGCTGAGAAGCGCAATACAGGCGTCCACGATCTCACCGAGGTTGTGGGGCGGGATATTGGTCGCCATCCCGACGGCAATACCGGACGAGCCGTTCACCAGGAGATTCGGAAACCGCGCCGGCAGGACCGTGGGCTCGGCTAGCGAGCCATCGTAGTTGGGCGCCCAGTCCACGGTCTCCTTGTCGATGTCGTCGCCAAGGAGGTATTCCGAAAGACGCGTGAGACGAACTTCGGTATACCGCATGGCGGCCGGCGAGTCTCCATCGACCGAACCGAAGTTTCCCTGGCCGTCGACCAGAGGATATCGCATGGAAAAGTCCTGGGCCATCCGCACCGCGGTGTCGTAGATCGCCTGGTCGCCGTGCGGGTGGTATTTACCCATCACTTCGCCGACGATACGCGCCGATTTCTTATACGCGCGTGACGCCGTATTTCCGCTTTCCCACATGCCGTAGAGAATCCGGCGATGAACCGGTTTCAGCCCGTCACGAACATCGGGAAGCGCGCGCCCGATGATGACGGACATTGCGTAGTCCAGGTAGGAGTTCTTCAGCTCCTCTTCGATCGTGATCGCGATACGATCGGAGCGCGAATCAGGTGTGTCACTCATCTAAATGTCCAGGTTTCGTGCTTCGAGGGCGTTGGTTTCAATGAAGTTTCGGCGGGGCTCCACCGCATCGCCCATGAGAATCGTGAACAGTTCATCCGCATGCGCGGCGTCTTCGATCGTTACCTGAAGCAGGCGCCGCCCATCGGGATCCATCGTTGTCTCCCAAAGCTGTTTGGGGTTCATTTCTCCGAGGCCCTTGTATCTCTGGATATTGAGGCCCTTCTTGGCGACCTCATAAATTCTCCCGATGAGTTCTCCGAGGCTCGCGAGGGTTTCTCTCTCGCCGTTCCGATCGAGGTGAAACGGTCCGACCCGGAGCGAGTCCACCTGTTCCAACTGGTGCCGCGCCCTTCGATAGTGGCCGCTCGCTCCGAGGAGTTGGCCGAGATAGATTTCCCGCCCCCGGCCGTTCAGGCCCACCCGGCAGACGACGTCGTGGGTCCCGTGTTCTTC
This sequence comes from Candidatus Sulfomarinibacteraceae bacterium, assembly GCA_963769215.1. Classification (GTDB taxonomy): domain Bacteria; phylum Acidobacteriota; class Thermoanaerobaculia; order Thermoanaerobaculales; family Sulfomarinibacteraceae; genus Sulfomarinibacter. Next base: position 140,044 of record CAVYKX010000014.1, read on the forward strand.
GTCGAATACCACGTTCGTTGCTTCATAACCGAGATCGCGAAGGTCTTGGGCGAGGGCGTCGGCAAATTCTTTGCTCCCCGTGCCGTCTCGCCATTTCGCCTCGGTGTCGAGGGCCGCGAGAACGATATCCTGCGGCCAACCTCGCTGCTCGAGGTGCTCGAGGCTGTTGTGCCACTCCTGCGCAGCGAGAATCGCCCGCCGGAGCTCTCGGCCCTCGAGTTCGCTGCCGGTCGTACCGATCACGAGGCGGTACTCATCCTCCACGCGGTCGAGGAGGAATCGGGAGAGGTCCCCGTCATCTCGGAGGTACACCTCGCGCTTTTTCCGGCTCACCTTGTACAGCGGCGGTTGCGCGATGAATAGATGCCCGCGATCCACGAGCTCCTTCATCTGCCGGTAGAAGAACGTCAAGAGGAGCGTCCGAATGTGCGACCCGTCGACATCCGCATCGGTCATGATGATGATCTTGTGGTATCGGACTTTGAGGGGATCGAACTCTTCCTTGCCGATGCCGGTCCCCAGGCACTGAATCAACGCACGAATTTCTTCCGAGGCGAGCATTCGGTCGAAGCGGGCCTTCTCGACGTTGAGGATCTTCCCGCGCAGCGGAAGGATCGCCTGAAAAAGCCGATTTCGGCCCTGCTTCGCGGAACCTCCTGCCGAATCACCCTCGACGATGAAGAGTTCCGAAAACTCGGGGTCGCGCTCGCTGCAATCCGCCAGCTTGCCTGGGAGCGCCGACGATTCCAGCGCGCTCTTTCGTCGAGTCAGCTCGCGCGCCTTCCGCGCGGCCTCCCGGGCCCGGGCAGCATCGAGGCACTTCGAGACGATGCTCTTGGCGACCGCCGGGTTTTCTTCGAAGAACGTGGCGAGGTGGCCGTTGATGACCGACTCCACCCACCCCTTGACGTCAGAGGAAACCAGCTTGTCTTTTGTCTGACTCGAAAACCGCGGCTCCTGGACGCGAACCGCGATGATTGCGGTCAGGCCTTCGCGAACATCTTCTCCAGAGAAATTCTCCTTCAGGCCCTTGAGGAGATTCTGCGCTTGAGCGTAATTATTGATGGTCCTGGTTAACGCCGCGCGAAATCCCGAAAGGTGGGTTCCGCCATCGCGGTTGAACACGGTGTTCGTAAATGGCAGCACGTTTTCGCTGTATCCGTCGTGCCACTGCAGGGCGACTTCGATCGACTCTCCCTCTTCGTTCTCCTCGGTCAAGTAGACCGGGTCGGGATGGAGAATCGCCTTTGAGCGGTTCAAATATCGCGCGAATTCCTCAAGGCCCCCTTCGAAGCGAAAGGTCTCTTCGCGGTCACTCGTTTCGTCAAGAAAATGAACTTCGATGCCAGAGTTCAGAAACGCGAGTTCCCGAAGGTGGCGAACCAGAAGGTCGGGATGAAACTCGAGTACCGAGAAGATTTCCGGGTCCGGCTTGAAACTGACGATCGTTCCGGTGCGGCGTGTCGTGCCGACGGTCTTCAGATCTTCTCTCGGTACGCCGCGATCAAAGGTCTGTTCCCACACCTTCCCATCACGGTGGATTTCCACGCAGAGCCATTCCGCCAGGAAATTCACCACGCTGACGCCGACGCCGTGAAGCCCACCGGATACCTTGTACGAGTTGCTGTCGAATTTTCCGCCCGCGTGGAGCTCGGTCATGATGACCTCGGCCGCAGAGCGCCCCGACTCGATATGGGTATCGACCGGGATTCCGCGCCCGTCGTCTGTCACCGTGATTGTCTGATCGGCGTGGACGGTCACACTGATTTTGGAACAATGCCCGGCCTGCGCTTCGTCGATGGCGTTGTCAACGACTTCCCAAACCATGTGGTGCAACCCAGCGATATCATCGACGTCTCCGATGTACATCCCGGGTCTTTTACGCACCGCCTCCTGGCCCTTGAGAACCTGGATGTTCTCGGCGGTGTATTCGTTACTCATCTGTATCGGCCTCCTGTTTTCCGCAGGTACCGTTGACCAACCTCAGCCGGCGGGTTTTTGGCCCAATGTGGGACCCCAGCGCATCACTCGTGCTGGAGAGAAAAAGTTGCCGTTCATTTCCGAGGTGACGCACGAGGCGGGAGAGGGCAGTGTCGTCCAACTCGGCGTCCACATCATCGACAATTACGGGAAAGTGTTCACATCGCTCCTTTTCAATCTGGGCGAGCGCAGCCAACCTGAGTGCCGCAGCGACCGTTTTCGCCTGCCCCGAACTGAGTTCATATCGGGCACTCCGTCCACCGGCTTGCAGGCTCAAATCATGGCGGTGCGGCCCATCGCCGGTAAAGCCGGCTTGGCGGTCCCGCGTCCGCGTCTCATTATACCGTTGTTGATAGAGAACTTCCACTCTTTCGAGGCCCTCGGAGACGCTCCACCAGGGCTCGGAGCGATAGTCGATGGTGATTTGCGGAAAATCTTCTCCACACAGGACTTCTGAAATCTCTTGAAAGCGTTCAAAGAGCATTTTTGCAGCGTCGATTCGGGCGCCTACAACCCGAGCAGCGGCGCTCGCCAGTTGAGCCTCCCAGGCTTCGATTTCGTTGTCGTCACGCCTCTCGACGAGGGCGGCATTTCGCTGCCTCAAGGCCCTGCGATAGCTGCGGTACACCTCAAGATATGGCGGTTGCAGGAGAAAGGCCAGGCGATCGAGGAGCGCTCGACGCGCGTCGGGTCCGCCGACGACCAATTCGCGATCCGGACCCGTGATCGCAAACACGGGAAAATTGGCCAGGTACCTCGCGACCGAAACCTCCTGACCATCGACTCGCAGCACTCTCTGAATTGGAGGACCCGCCTCGAATATCTCTTCTACGCGATGCTTGCCGGTCGCAGATTGAATCGTCCCGCAAAGATGAAATTGCTTTTCGCCGTGACGAACTGCTCGGCGAAGACTCGGTGTGCGGAATGATTTGAGATTCCCGAGCACCGCAATCGCTTCGAGGAGACTGGTTTTTCCGGCACCGTTGGCGCCGGTCACGACGTTAGTACGTGCGTCGAATACCACCCTCTCGATCTCGAGGTTTCGAAAATTCTCGACGGTGATGTCGATCAGTTCCACTGCTGTCCACCATCAACGAACGGTGTTCGACCCGCGGGACGGCAGTGTGGCATTGACTGGGCAACAGGGCGACGGCTCGCTGCCGGGCCCGGCCAGATCACAGTCGCATAGGCATGAGGACGTAGATATATTCCTCGAGACGCGAATCGTCGTCCACCGGAACCACAACGCACTGCGTATTGCTGTCCCGAAGCTGCAACTCGACCGTGTCACACTCCAGGACTTGGAGCACGTCGATGAGATAGGTCGCATTGAGCGCGATCTCGAGGCCATCTCCCTGGTGTGCGACATTCAGCGTTTCCTCTGCGCTGCCCCGGTCGTAACCGATTGACGCCAGCGTCAGCTCTCCGTCCCCGTCGAAGCGGAAGCGAACACCACGCGCTTTTTCGTGCGCCATCAAGCTGACGCGACGCAGCGATGCAAGGAGGTCCTTGCGATCGACTCGCGCCCGATTTGGGTTGTCACGCACGATCACTCGTTCGTACTGCGGAAACCTCAATTCGACGATTCGCGATACCAGTGTTCGCTCGCCCATCAAGAAACCGAGGTGATTTTCACCTGCTCCAATCCGGACTTCGTCATCACCGAAGCGGGCAAATTCAGCCAATAATTTCCGCGGGAAGAGCTGTTGTTCGAATGGCGGTTTCCCGGCGGGCGCCTTTGCTCGAACCATCGCGAGCCGGTGCCCGTCCGTGGCCGCTATCTCGATCTCCCCTGGAATCAGTTTCACCAGTGCCCCGTTGAGTTGAAATTTCGGGTCATCCTTGGTGATCGCAAAAGCAACTCGATCGAGCATCAACTGAAAAAGACTCAGAGACAGGGCATAGTCCCCGGCCTCGGGCACATCCGGTACCGTGGGGTATTCGGATGGATCAGACACAGCCATTCTCGAGTGAAATCGCCCACAGGTGATTTCGACCGAATCGCCATCCTGGCGAAGTCCGAATTCTTCCTCGGGAAGACTCCGAACCAGATTCTGGAACACTTTGCTTTCTAAAGTCGCGCGTCCGCCGCCATGGACTGCAGCCGGACATTCGGTAACGATGGTCATGTCGAGATCCGTGGCTACCATGCGTAACCGGTTTTCTTCCGCTTCGGTCAGGATGCTCGAAAGGATCGGGATGGTCGTTCGATGCTCCACCACGCCCTGGAGAATCGACAATTCCTGGAGAACCAGGTTGCGCTGCAGTTTGAGTTCCATCAACAGCCCTTTCTCTCTACGATGACGTCCTTTTCACACCGGAATATAGCATGAATAGTCATCGTCGTCGAGGCGGTGGAATCTGTGGAAGTTGTTCGTAAACTACTGAAAAATAGACATTTAATTGATAGTTTCTCTTGTGGAAGTCGAGCGCGGTGAGGTGTGGAATTCTGAGGAAAAGTACGGTTTTCCACAGTCGACAACAGCTTTTTCACACCAATTCCAGGATTGGCCTGTGGAGACTACACGAAATGTTCGCGGAAAGAAGTGAGCGTGGCGTCGAAATCGGGGTTCGATTGGCGCATTTTGAGGACATTGTCGACGGCGTACATGACGGTCGAATGATGCTTGGAAAAAATCCGGCCGATTTCCGGAAAACTCAGTTCGAGGATGTCTCGAATCAGGTACATCGCGACCTGGCGGGGTAGGGCAATCGACCTGCGGTTGGAGCGGCCTTTGAGATCGGCGACCCGGATGCCGTAGTGTTGGGCAACGAACCGGATGATGTCTGATGGCGAAGTCGCGCGCTCGTCGGGTAGGAGCTCGTAAAGTGCCATCCGCACGACATCGATCGAAATTTTGGCGTTCTTCAACTGCGCGTAGGCGATCGTTCTGTTCAAGCAGCCTTCGAGCTCGCGAACGTTGTTTTGAACCCGGCGAGAAATAAAGAGGACCACGTCCTCGGAGAGTTCTCGACCGACGGCCCGCGCCTTTTCACGGAGGATTGCACAGCGGGTTTCGAGGTCTGGAGGCTGGATGTCGGCGATCAGGCCCTGGAGAAAACGAGATCTCAGGCGTTCCTCGAGACCGGGAATATCGGCGGGTCGGGCGTCCGAAGTGAATACGACCTGGCGGCCCGTGCTTTGAAGGGTGTTGAACGTATGAAAGAACTCCTCCTGGGTTCGCTCCTTGCCGGCGATGAACTGAATGTCGTCAAGCAACAAAACATCGACACCGCGAAAAGTCTGTCGAAAAGCATCCATCTGTTTGCGTCGAATACAGTTGATGAGTTCGTTGACAAACTGTTCGGTGGTCATATAGACCACCTTCGATGGCGAGGACGGTTCGCGGAGGCGATTCGCGATGGCGTGCAGGAGGTGGGTCTTGCCGAGACCCGAACCCCCGTAGATATAGAGTGGATTGTAGGCCGCACCGGGCCGCTCGGCGACGGCCTCGGCTGCGGCTGCGGCAAATTGGTTCGATGAGCCGATGACAAAGCGGTCGAAGGTGAAGCTCGGGTTGAAAGGATGCGTGGCGATCTGGGATGGTGCACTCGAGGGGCCGGCATCCGGCGCGGTTGGCTCGCCGTCCTCCTTGGCGATCAAGACACGAAAGTCGGAGCCAAAATGACTGCGCGCCACGGTTTCGATATCTCGAAGAAGGTGATCTCGAACCCAGTCACTGACTATGAGGTTGTCGGTTGTCAGAGTGAGCAGGCTCTCCGAGTTTTCGAGAACCGAAAGCGGCGCGATCCATGTGGCGTATTCCTCATCGCCCATCATCTGGCGGAGGTGGGGTTGCAGGTTCTCCCAGCGGTCCATCGTAGTACGCTAGCATAACACGCAGCGAGGCGTGCTTGACACCTAGAACATGCTGCGATATCTTGACGCGCCCGACACTTGGGGAAGAGAGAGAGCTATGAAGAGAACTTATCAGCCCAACAATCGCAAGCGGAAAAAGACCCACGGTTTCCGGGTCCGCATGCGCACCAAAGGCGGCCGCAAGGTGCTTCGTGCGCGCCGTCAAAAGGGGCGCAAGCGGGTTGCCGCCTGAGCGACGTTTCGATTATCCAGCTTCGGCGCGGCTTAAAAAACGGGCCGATTACCAACGGGTATACAATCACGGCGTCCGGGTTCCTGGCAGGTTCCTGGTGCTTTTTCTGGTGCGGGCGGAAGATTGCAGAGGAAGATTCGGGGTTACGGCATCGCGGCGTGTGGGAGGTTCGGTCGTTCGGTCGCGCAGCAAGAGAAGATTGCGCGAGCTGTACCGGCGCCACGCCCGAGAGACGATGCGTGACGGGATCGACCTGGTAGCGAACGCCCGGGCAGAGTGTGCGACGGCGTCGTGGATGGAACTGGAATCGGAGTTCTTGCGCTGCCTTCGTCGCGGAACGCATCTGCTGACGAAATGTGGGCAGTCGCCAGATGGAAACTGATCCACAAGGGAGAAGCGGAGTAAATGGAGAAGAGACTCCTCCTGGCGTTTGTCCTTTCGGCGGCGATTCTGCTCGCGTGGTCGGTGATTTTTCCGCCACCCCAGCGGCAGCAACCCCCCGTTCCCCAGCCTGCCCCAGAGAGGCAGGTCGTCGAAGAAGCTGAAGCGGAGGAAGAACCGCTCGCGGTCGAGCCCACGGACGCGGGCGACGGGCAAGCTGAGGAGGCCATCGCCGAGGCCGTTGGCGGCGCCGCGGAAGAACGGGTCGAAATCAGGAATGAATTCATCGAAGTTGAGCTGACGAATCGTGGAGCGGCCGTCGCCTCGTATCGCTTGAGAGCGTATGACGGTGACGGTGGGCAACCGCTCGATCTGATTCAGACAGTCCCGCTTCCGGAGACGGCTCTCCCCTGCAGCTTATTCTGCAGGACGGGCCGGATGATGCGCTGTATGCGATCGAGAGGATCGCCAACGGGGCTCGTTTTCTCTGGTCGGATGGGCGCGGAAACAGCGTTTCGAAGACGATCTCCCTGTCCGGGGCGGGGTACGGACTCGATGTGGAGATCCGTGCCAGCGGTGCAATGGAGGGCGCGGCTGTCAGCATCGGCACTGGGATGAGGGACCTCAGCGAAAGCGAACGCGACAGCCGTCTCGCGTTGTGGGGAGAGGGCATCACCCTGGCGGACGGAGAAGTGGAGCGACACAAGAGGCGGAAGGTCAAAGAACCGACAGTCCTGGCGCCCGCCTCGCTCACGTACGCCGGCTTCGAGGACGCCTATTTTCTGATTCTCCTGCGGCCAGAAGGCGGGGTTGCAGAAATCCGAATCGAGCCCTATGAATTTGCGATAGACGAGGAAGAAACGGGGCGGGTTTTGAGAATGTCCGCAACTCCCCGGCGCGGTTTGTTGCGCGGCCAGCTCCTTGGCGCCCCGAAGGAGTACGACCTCCTGCAAGAGATAGACCATGGCGTTGAGGAAACGCTGGACTTCGGGATTTTCAGCCCGATCTCGGTGTTTTTTCTCAAGGCGCTGCGCTGGATCTACGGGGTAGTCGGGGAACTATGGCATCGCGATCATCTTGCTGACGCTGGGCATCAGGATCCTCCTGTTTCCCCTGATGCACACATCGACCGTGTCAATGCGAAAAATGGCCAAGGTGCAACCGAAGGTCAAGGAAATCCAGGCGAAGTACAAGAAGAAGAAGAGCGATCCGCAGGCCCGCGCAAAGATGAATCAGGAGATGATGGCGCTGTACAAGGTCGAGGGCGTCAACCCCATGGCGGGGTGCCTGCCGCTGCTCGTGCAGTTGCCCCTTTTGTGGGCCTTGTACCAGCTCTTCCTGCGGGCCATCGAGCTTCGGCACGCTCCCTTCATGCTGTGGATCACGGACCTTTCGGCCAAAGACCCCCTGTACGTGACGCCCGTCCTCATGACCGCAACCATGTGGCTGCAACAGCGGCTCGCACCGCAGGCCGGCGATCCCCAACAACAGCGGATGATGCGGATGATGCCTTTGATTTTCGGCATCATGTTTCTGCAGTTCCCGTCGGGGCTGGTGTTGTACTGGCTCGCCAATAATGTCATCACCATCATCCAACAGGAGATCACCCTCCATATCGTTGGTGAGCGAAAATTTGGTGGTGGCCGGAGAGCGAAGAAAAGGTGCAAAAGAAATGAGTCGGCGCAAGAATTTCCGCGGAGGGAGCCTGGATGACGCGCTGAGCGCAGCCTGTGACGGACTGAGGTCTCGTTTGGAGGAACTTCACTACGATGTTGTCGAGGAAGGCGCGGATGGCGTCGAGATCGAGGCGGAGGTTGATCCTGTGGCCGTTCTGGGGCTCTTCTTGTCGGAGACGTTCAGGGCCGGGACGCTCGGACGTCACGGCGCACCTCTCGATTGCTGAAGACGCGCTCGAAGGAGAGCTCAACGGCGCGGATCTGCGGTATTTCACGGCCTCCGGAGGGCGAGGGCTGGATGCGCTGCAATATCTCAGCAACCGCGTTCTCAACCGGCGGCTCTCCGAGCACCTTCCGGTTCATCTGGACAGCGACGGCTTCAAGGATCGGCGGGCAGTAAAGCTCCAGGAGCGCGCTGAAGCAGCGGCAGACGAAGCGCTGCGGCGAGGCGCCCCGGTAACGCTCGGACCGCTGACGCCAGCGGCGCGCCGTGAGATTCACATGGCCCTCGCGGACGACCCTGGTGTCGAGACAGACTCTGATGGCGAAGGCTTCCTTAAACGGATTGTCATCCGACCTCGCCGGCGGGGCTGACACGATCGTCGCCCGGGCGACAGCGTCAGGGCGCGGCGCCCTGGCCGTGATTCGGGTCAGCGGTTCGGAATCGGCGGAAATTGCGCGAAGACTCTGTCCCGGACTGCAGTTTTCCCGCGGGTGGGAGGCGGCGGTCGTCGAGCTTTTCGACGCAGACGGCGAATCGCTGGAGCGAGCGGTAGCCGTCCCCTATCCTGGGCCGCGGTCGTACACCGGCGAAGACATGCTCGAGGTATCGGTCCACGGTTCTCCCTACCTCGTGGAAGCCGCGATTGAAACCTGCATTGCGGCGGGTGCACGGCGAGCAGAGGCCGGAGAATTCACCCGGCGGGCGGTGGCCAACGGGAAGCTCGACCTCATCCAGGCCGAGGCGGTAGCTGATCTGATCGCAGCGGATTCCGCCAACCAGTTACGCAATGCGCGGGAGCAACTGGCGGGGCGGCTGTCGGCGGAATTTCTTGATCTTCGGCGAATGCTCGTGGGGTTGCTCGCGTTTTTCGAGGCGGCGCTCGATTATGAGGCGCAGGGGGTCGTCGTCGAGGCGGGGGAAATCGCGGAGAGACTCGCTGAGTGTAGAGTGCAACTCCAGGAACTTTTGCAAACGGCTGCGGCCGGTGAGCGGATCCGTGGTGGTCTTCGGGTTGTGATCCTCGGCCCGCCAAATGCGGGGAAATCGACCCTTTTCAATTGTCTGTGCGGCTCTGAACGCGCAATCGTGTCGCCACAACCCGGAACAACGCGTGATGTGATTGACGCCGAGGTCGAGATCTCGGGCGTGCGGGTCGTTCTTCAGGACACGGCGGGCCTCCGTGTTGGCGGAGACACGGTCGAAGCGGAAGGCCACCGCCGCGCCAAGAGCGCCGCAGCCGCGGCGGACCTCGCCGTCTTCCTGTGGCCCACGGATGCAGAGGAGCCGGAGCCCGCGGTCGACGCCATGGCTGGCCTCGAGGTGATTCGGGTCCGATCGAAGGCCGACCTCGGCGCTGGCAGAGGAGTCGGAGACCGGCTGGTTGGCGGTTTCGGGAGTCACGGGTCAGGGGGTTGATGAGCTTCGAGCGGAGATCGCGGCTATCGCTGGGGCGGAAATCGTTGACCTCGGCGGTTCGGTTGCGATTGGAGCGCGCCACCGCGTCGCCCTGGATCGAGCGCGTGAGGAACTCGAAGGCTGTGAGGTTTCGCGTCCCGAAATGGCGGCGGAGCGCGTGCGGTGGGCGATTCGCGCCATCGAGGAGATGATCGGCGCGGTCGAAACTGAAGAAGTGTTGGACGAGGTCTTCAGCTCGTTCTGCATCGGAAAGTAGCGGTGGGAGTGGCCGATCTCGTTGTTGTGGGAGCCGGCCACGCGGGCTGTGAAGCGGCCGCGGCCGCGGCCCGTATGGGGGCGACGGTCGTCCTCGTGACGCTGCACCGGGAAACGGTGGCTCAGATGCCGTGCAACCCGGCGATCGGTGGGATCGGTAAGGGACACCTCGTTGCTGAACTCGACGCCCTCGGCGGCGTGCAGGGTTGGGCGGCCGACCGGGCCGGCATTCAGTTCAAGGAACTCAACCGATCGCGGGGCCCGGCGGTATGGGGGCCGCGGGCACAGTGCGACAAGGGGTTGTACGGGCGACTGATGCGGCGGGTTGTCGAGGGGCTCCGTGGCGTGTGTCTGGTCGAGTCCGAGGTCGAAGACCTGTTTTTCCAGGGGGGGCGGATCCGAGGTGTTGTTCTGGCGGGCGGACGTGTCGTCGAGGGCGGCGCCGTTATTTTGACGACGGGCACCTTTCTGGGCGGCATTCTGCACACCGGTGATGCAAAGAGCCCCGGAGGGCGGTATGGAGAGAAGCCGAGCACCGCCCTCGGTTCCGCGCTGGAACGCCTCGGGATCGAACTGCGCCGTTTCAAAACGGGGACTCCTCCGCGCCTGGCAGGCGGGAGCCTCGATTTCTCGTGCCTCGAGGTTCAGGCCGGCGATGAGCGGCCGCGCGCCGTTTTCATGGCGGACTCAACGGGTTGAAAACCGCCGGGTGTGCTGGATTACCCGCACTCCCCGAGAGGTTCAGAAGATCATCGGCGACAACATTCACCGCTCCCCGCTCTTTTCGGGTGCAATCGACGGCGATTGGACCGCGGTATTGCCCGTCGATCGAGGACAAGGTCGTGCGCTTCCCTCACCACGAGCAGCACACGCTGTTCCTCGAGCCGGAAGCCCTGGATGGCGAGAGCATCTACGTCAACGGGCTTTCAACGAGCTTGCCTACAGACATCCAGGAGCGTGTGGTTCACGCAGTGCCCGGGTTGGAGAATGCGGTCTTTCTGCGCTACGGCTATGCCGTGGAGTATGACGTCGTGGCACCGCAACAGGTGAGGCGGACTCTGGAATGCCGCGAGATTCCGGGGCTCTACCTGGCCGGGCAATTGGTTGGCACGTCGGGTTACGAGGAAGCCGCGGCATTGGGTTTCGTGGCGGGAGTGAACGCGGTCCTCGCCAGTCGCGGCGAGGGGGCGTTTTCTCTCGAAAGAGAGGATGCCTACGTCGGGGTGTTGGTGGACGATGTGTGTGGCCGGGAACATCGGGAGCCGTATCGCATGTTGACTTCACGCGCCGAACACCGCCTGGTCCTCGGGGTGGACTCGGCCCGGGAGCGTCTGATGGCAAAAGGGGCCGCCCTCGGACTCGTGCGGGAAACAGCGTTTCACGTGGAACAGCGACGCTGGGAGCAACGCCGTACCGCGCGGGAGGCGCTCGACACGGCGCGATTGAATCCTGATCGACGGACCCGCGAAGAGGTGAGGCGACGGACTGGAATCGAACTGACATCGCCAACAACCTGGGCGCAACTGTTACGGCGGCAAGACGTCGACTCTCAGCGGGTTGCGGCCGGATTGTCCGAACTCGACGGTCTGAGCGAAGAGGACCGGAGGATCGTGATCGGCCTTCTGCGCTACGACGGATACCTGGCGCGGCACGAGCGAGAACGAGAGCGTCTCCACCGTCTTCGCCATGTGCCGATCCCCGCGGATCTTAACCTCGCGACGATGCCGGGAATTTCGCGAGAGGTTGCGGAGGCAATGGGGCGGGAGCGTCCGCGGACGCTGGCAGACGCCGAGCGGGTCGCGGGAATGACACCGGCCGCGGTCGCTCTGATTGCCGGCAGGATTGCTCGGGGCCGGCCCAGCAAATGACGGCGCGCGCAGAGTTTCTCGAGCTCCTCGAGCCGCACAGTTGCGGGGCGGAGCACCATCGCCTCGCGCTGTATGCCGAGTTGCTCGAACGCTGGGCCGCGCGCCACAACCTGGTGCGGTTCGCGGACCGGCGCGAGCTGGTGGGGAGGCACCTGGTCGACGCATTGGCGGGCGCTGAGCACATGGGCCGCGCCGGCCGGTTGCTCGACATCGGGAGCGGGGCGGGACTCCCAGGGATACCACTCCTGGTGGCGCGGCCGGAATGGCGCGGGTGCCTGCTCGAACCGCGGCAGAAGCGGTGGGCCTTTCTCCGGCTCGTGATTCGGGAGCTCGGGTTGAATGCTGAGGCGGAATGTGTGCGCTATCAGGATTTTCGCGGTGTCGAACCCTGGGATGTGATCACCATGCGCGCGGTTGGCGGCCACCCCGGGCTGCTGGATTGGTCGAGGGAGAAACTTTCAGCTGGCGGAGGGGTCTGGTTCTGGACGACCGAAGGAGCCGTTGACGAACTTCGCGGCGAGACCGGTTGGCGTGTGCTAAGCTCGCCGTTACCTGGCCTTGAACGGGGCCGGCTTGCTCGGCTGCAACCATGTTTCACGTGAAACCACCCCCCTCGCGCTCCGGAACATGATGTTCTTGATGGACATCGCTCAACCCGTGTCGGTTTGTGGCGGATCCTGCGAATCGGGCGGCGCGTCATGACGGCGCGGGTGGTGGTTATAGCCAACCAGAAGGGCGGCGTGGGGAAAACCACAACTGCCATCAGCCTCGGCGCAACCCTCGCCGCCTATGAGCGGCGCACCCTGTTGATTGACCTCGACCCGCAGTCGAACTGCAGCTCCGGCCTCGGGTTCACGGATCTCGACGGCGAGCCGACTTCCTACGATCTTCTCCTGGGCGAGGTGGCCCTCGAGCCGGTGGTCCGACCCACCGCCTTTCCCCACCTTGGGATCGTGCCGGCGACTCCGCACCTCGCAGGGGCCGAAGTTGAGTTGGTGGGAATGGTCGGGCGGGAATTCCGCCTTCGCGACGCGCTCGCCGACGACCTCCTCGCCACCTATGAATACGTCTTCGTGGATTGCCCCCCATCGCTCGGCCTGTTGACGCTGAATGCTCTGGCTGCCGCAGATGGCCTTTTGGTGCCGATACAGTGCGAATATTTCGCGATGGAGGGCGTGTCGATGCTGATGGGAACCGTTGACGAGGTGCGCCGGTTCCTCAATCCCAAGCTGTCGATCGATGGGGTGCTGCTCACGATGTACGACGAGCGGACAAACCTCGCGCAGCAGGTCGCCGCCGAGGTTCGAGGGGTCTTCGGTGAGTTGGTCTTCGATGCGGTGGTCCCGCGCAATGTTCGCCTGGCCGAGGCGCCCTCGTTCGGCCGGCCGATTCATGCCTACGATCTTCGGAGCCGCGGTTCGCAGGCGTATCTCGAGCTCGGCCGGGAGTATCTTGGACGCATGGGGGGGAACGGTGGCAGCTAAACAAGCCCTTGGGCGAGGCCTCAAGGCCCTGATTCCGGACACGCCGCGGGCGCGCAGCGGTCTTGCTGAAATCCGGGTCGATCGCCTTCACCCGAACCCGCAACAGCCTCGCCACCGATTCGATGATGATGCACTGGCCGAACTCGCGGCATCCATCCGCAGACACGGGGTGCTGCAGCCCGTCCTGGTGAGCGAGGACGGGCCCAACCGATACGTTCTGGTGACCGGTGAGCGTCGGTGGCGTGCCGCGCAGTTGGTCGGCCTCGAAACGATCCCGGCCGTGATTCGTGAGCGATTGGAGAGCGCGGACCAGCTCGAGTTGGCGTTGGTGGAAAACCTGCAGCGGCGCGACCTGACACCGCTGGAGGAGGCGCGGGCGTTTGATCACTTAAGATCCAGTCTCGGTCTCTCCCAGGCGGAGATCGCGGCGCGGGTTGGCATGGACCGCAGCACCGTGGCCAATTCGCTTCGCCTGCTCAAGCTCCCCGAAGAAATCCGCGAGTTGGTGGAGCTGGGCGAGCTTTCTGCCGGCCATGCCCGCACCTTGCTGGCGTTTGACGATCCGGAAGCTCGGTGTGATTGGGCCCGGCGCGCAGCCGCCACCGGGATGTCCGTCCGAGAGCTCGAGCGCGCCGCGGCAGATGCGCGGCGGGGAGAAGGAAAGAAGAAAGAGACCTCTGCGCGACCAACGCGGGCACGGGACCCCAACCTCGTCGCCGCAGAAGAACGGTTGGCGCTCCGCCTCGGGGCGAAAGTCGAAGTACGATCACGGCGCCGAGGTGGCAGTATCGTCATCTCGTGTGGCGACCACGGAGAACTTATGAGGGTTTTTGATGTTTTGATGGGGGGTGAGTAATGGCGCGCAGCGGAGACTCCCTGAATGGCTTTGTTGATTCTGGATGTACCATTCGCGGCGAACTCGAATTCAAAACCTATTTCCGGGTTGACGGGAAAGTTGAAGGAACGGTCCGATCGCAGGCCGAGTTGGTTGTCGGCGAGGGCGGATCGGTGCAGGGAGAAATCGAAGTCGCCCGGTGCGTTGTTGGCGGTGAGGTTCGTGGGACCATCCGGGCCAGCGAACAGGTGCTCCTGCACGCCACCGCCAAGGTTTGGGCCGACGTCGAAGCCCCCGCGCTCGTGATGGAAGATGGGGCATTCCTCGAGGGCGCGGTCAGGATGGAGAAAAAAGAAGTGAAAAAAAACACAAACAAAGCGGACATTGCGTCTTGACCGTGCCCAGTGGATTTGTTAGCTTGAGCCGCCCCCTGCTGAGCAGGGGAGCGGATCGAGCCGGGAGCGGCCGATGACCCCACCAAATTTGTCGTTGATCTTCGTGATGGTTTGCTTCTGGGTGACGCTGTGGCTTGTCCACCGCTTTTTGATTCGCCCTGTCGGTGCCGTGGTTGATGAACGACGACGCCGAATCGACGACGCGCAGCAGGAGTGGACGTCCAAGAACGAGGAATACCTCGGGGCGGTCGCGCGTGTCGAAGAGGAAGTTGCGAACGCGGCCAGAGAAGCATCACACATCCGTGCCGAGGCCCGCCAAAACGCGATGACCGAGCGCCAACATGCCCTTGACGCGGCCAGAGCGCACGCGGATGAGCGTCTGGTGGCGGTTCTTGAGGACCTCGATCGCGACGCCGATGCCGCGCGAGGAGAGCTGCGGAGGAAGGCCGAAGAGCTTGCAAACCTGCTCGCCGGTCGGTTGTTGGGACGGGAGTTGGGCACATGAAGCAGTTTTTCGCGTGGGGCCTGATCTTCGTCTGTGCCCTCATCTTTGCCCTCCTGGTCGACAAGGGCGTCAAACACATCGGCATCCCGGACTACTTCTGGCTCTCGATCAACCTCACCCTTTTCCTGTACATCCTCAATCGTTACGTCGGCAAGCCCATGAGCGCTTTTCTCGACACACGGCGCGAAGGTATCGCCGAAGAGCTTCAAAACGCCCGCCAGCAATTGGAAGAGGCAGACCAACTCCAGGCCCAGGTTTCAAAACGGCTGGCGGACGTCGAGGCCGAGGTTGCCGAGCTCAAAGACCGTGCGCTTGACGAGGGGGAGGCGGAGGCCGGGAGGATCGCCGACCAGACGAAAGTCGAAGAAGAGCGATTTCTGCGCCGGGTGGCTGACGAAATCACGCGCCGCGAGGCCGAAACCCGAGCCCGGCTCGCTCAGGACACCGCCGACCTGACTGCGCAGCTCGCGCGCGAGCTTCTCGAGAAGGAGATGACCGACGACGACCGCCACCGCGTGCTCGAGCGCAGTCTTGATGCCATGAAGACCCTCGAGAGCAAGGAGTAGAGATGGGCCGCTTCCGAGCGCTGCCGTATGCGAAGGCTCTGTTGACCGTCGTAGCCAAGGACGAACCGCAGCGCGCCGAAGAAGTGGTGGCGGAACTCGATCGAGTCGCGGAGGCACTCCGCGTCGTACCGGATTTCGAGCGGGTTCTGGTCACCCCGATGGTGCCGGTGGAGACCAAAAGCGAGATTCTCGATTCGGTTCTCGACTCGCTCGAAATCGGCCAGCCCACGCGACGGTTTCTCCACGTGGTCCAGCAGCACTACCGCATGGTTCACATGAAAGACATCGCCATCACGTTTCGAGAGCTTGTCGATCAGAGTCTTGGTCGCTCGAGGGCGCGTGTCGAGACGGCCACCGAACTCGACGGGGCCGAACAACGTCGTCTCGTCGATACCATTTCGGCCATCGAGGGGGATTCGGTGGTTGCCGAGTTCGCCGCAAAAACAGAGCTCCTCGGAGGATTCAGACTACAGGTTGGTTCGCGGGTCTTTGACGGCTCGCTGTCCGGAGAATTGAATCGTCTCGAGCAAAGAGATCGAGATCGAACAGGGATAACAGGGGTAGGACATGCAGATCAAAGCCGCCGAAATTGCGGACATCATCCGCCGCCAGATCGAAGGGTACGAGACCACCATCGACATGTCCGAGGTCGGAACCGTCATCTCCGTCGGTGACGGTATCGCCCGCATCTACGGCCTCGACGGCGTCATGGCCGGCGAGCTCATCGAGTTGCCGCACGACGTCTTCGGCCTCGCCCTCAACCTCGAGGACGACAACGTCGGCTGTGTGCTCATGGGCGAGGTCCACCTCGTCCAGGAGGGCGACGAGGCCAAGCGCACCAAGCGCATCCTCGACATCCCGGTCGGCCGACGGCCTGGTCGGCCGGGTGGTCGATCCCCTCGGCCGTCCGCTCGACGGCAAGGGCCCGATCGACTCGACGGAGCGAAATCCGCTCGAGCGTACCGCCCCCGGCGTCGTCGCCCGCCAGCGCGTGAAGGAGCCGATGCAGACCGGCATCATGGCGATCGACTCGATGATCCCGATCGGCCGTGGCCAGCGCGAGCTCATCATCGGCGACCGCCAGACCGGAAAGACCGCCGTCATCCTCGACTCGATCATCAACCAGAAGGGCACCGGCAATATCTGCATCTACGTCGCCATCGGCCAGAAGGCCTCGACCGTCGCCCAGGTGATCGCGACCCTCGAGAAAGCACGGCGCCATGGACCACACGATCATCGTCTCGGCGACCGCTTCCGAGCCGGCGCCGACTGCAGTATCTGGCGCCCTACGCGGGCGCGGCGCTCGGCGAGTACTTCATCTACAACGGCGAGCCACGCGGTCTGCTTCTACGACGATCTCACCAAGCACGCGCAGGCCTACCGCGAGATCTCGCTCCTCCTGCGCCGCCCGCCGGGCCGCGAGGCATACCCCGGCGACGTCTTCTATCTCCACTCGCGGTTGCTCGAGCGTGCCGCCAAGCTCAACGACGAACTCGGCGGCGGCAGCCTGACCGCCCTGCCGGTCATCGAGACCCAGATGGGCGACCTCTCGGCCTACATTCCGACCAACGTCATCTCGATCACCGATGGCCAGATCTTCCTCGAGTCGGATCTCTTCTTCGCCGGTCAGCGGCCGGCGGTCAACGTCGGACTGTCGGTCAGCCGGGTCGGCGGCAACGCCCAGATCAAGGCCATGAAATCGATCGCCGGCTCCCTGCGCCTCAATCTCGCCCAGTATCGCGAACTGGCCGCCTTTGCCCAGTTCGGTTCCGATCTCGACAAGGCCACCCAGACGGCAGCTCGCGCGAGGCGAGCGCTTGATGGAACTCCTCAAGCAGGGCCAGTACCGGCCGGTCCCGGTGGAGCTGCCAGATCGTCTCCATCTATGGCGGCACCAAGGGCCTTTTCGATAGCCTCAAGGTCTCGGCCGTCGGCGCGATCCAGCCCAGTCTCCACCGCTATGCGCAGGACAACGGCGCCGAAACCCTGGAGCGGATCACGACAACCGGTGTCCTCGATGAACAGACCGAGGAGGAGCTGACCGAGCCTGATCACCGGGGCCGTCGATCTCTTCCTCAAGGAGAACCCGGAGGCCGCCCTTGCCTAATACCAGGGATCTCGTCCGGCGGATCCAGTCCGTCAAGGGCACGCAGCAGATCACCAAGGCCATGAAGATGGTCGCGGCGGCGAAGCTGCGCCGGGCCCAGGAGGCGATCACCGAGGCGCGGCCCTGGGCCGACACCCTGGCGCAGGTGCTCGGCCGACGTGGCCGCGCGGACCGAGTTCAGCCATCCACTCCTCGAAGAGCACGAGGGCGACACGACATGGGTCGTCGTCGTCTCTTCGGACAAGGGTCTGTGCGGATCATTCAACACCAATCTGCTGCGGGCGCTGGAGAAGACGCTCATCGGCGACCGGTGGCCGGAAGGGCCGAGCTCGCGGTCGTCGGCCGCAAGGCGTCCGACTATTTCCGCTCGCGGCGGTGGAATCTGGTTGATCGACGAGCGCGACACGATGTCCGACCTGTCACCGCCGACGACGGACCAGCGTCTCGGCCAACAGTTCATGGAGGCCTTCACCTCGGGGACCGTGGACGCAGTCTGGCTGGTCTACAACAGCTTCGTCAACATGATCCGCCAGGACATCGAGATCGAGCGGCTGCTGCCGATCGAGCCGCCGACGGTCGACGAGGACGAGCGAGGACGAGTCGCAGGTCGATTACCTCTACGAGCCGGATGCGCGCGTCACTCCTCGCCGAACTCTTGCCGCGGCACGTGGAGACCCAGGTCCAGCGAGCCCTGTTCGACTCTGCTGCGGCGGAGCAGGCGGCCCGCATGACCTCGATGGATACGGCAACCCGCAACGCCGATGACATGATCGACGCCCTGACGTTGCTCTACAACCGCACCCGTCAGGCTGCGATCACCAAGGAACTGATTGAAATCGTCTCCGGCGCCCAGGCGCTCGAGGGATAGGGAGTCGTGAATTCATGAGCCAGCAAGTCAACGGACACGTGGTATCGGTCATCGGCCCGGTGGTGGACGTGGAGTTCCCCGACCAGCACCTGCCCGCCGATTCTGAACGCCGTCAAGATCGTCGATGACGGCGACAATGGGTGTGGTGCCCATCGATGTCACCTGCGAGGTGGCGCAGCACCTCGGCGAGAACCGCGCGCGGTGCATCGCCATGGAGCCCACCGACGGCATGGTCCGCGGCATGGTCGCCACCGACCTCGGCGAGCCGATCTCGGTGCCGGTCGGCAAGCAGACCCTCGGCCGCGTCCTCGGCGTGCTCGGCGAGCCGGTTGACGGCAGGGGCCCCGTGGAGACCGAGCAGCGGTCGCCGATCCACCGCGCCGCGCCGCCGCTCGTCCGAACAGTCGACCGAGAGCGAGATGTTCGAAACCGGCATCAAGGTCGTCGATCTCCTCGAGCCCTACACCAAGGGCGGCAAGACCGGCCTCTTCGGTGGTGCCGGTGTCGGCAAGACCGTCATCATCATGGAGCTGATCAACAACGTCGCGCTCCAGCACGGTGGCTTCTCGGTCTTCGCCGGCGTTGGCGAGCGTACCCGCGAAGGCAACGACCTCTGGGTCGAAATGACCGAGGCCGGCGTCATCGACCCCGACAGCTGGGAGAACTCGAAGGCGGCGCTGATCTACGGTCAGATGACCGAACCCCGGGCGCGCGTCTGCGGGTCGGCCTCACCGGCCTCACGGTCGCCGAGCACTTCCGAGACTCCGAAGGTCAGGACGTGCTGCTCTTCATCGACAACATCTTCCGTTTCACCCAGGCCGGATCCGAGGTGTCCGCGCTGCTCGGCCGCATGCCTTCGGCGGTCGGCTACCAGCCCAACCTCGCGACCGAGATGGGCGAGCTCCAGGAGCGCATCACCTCGACCAAAAAGGGCTCGGTCACCTCGGTGCAGGCGATTTACGTGCCGGCCGACGACCTCTCCGACCCGGCCCCGGCAGCGGCCTTTGCTCACCTCGATGCGACCTCGGTGCTGTCGCGGCAGATCTCCGAGCTCGGCATCTACCCGGCGGTCGATCCACTCGCCTCGACCTCGCGCATCCTCGACCCAGGCATCGTCGGCGAAGAGCACTACATGGTGGCCCGCGAAGTGCAGCGGATTCTCCAGCGCCTACAAGGACCTCCAGGACATCATCGCGATTCTCGGGATCGACGAGCTGTCCGAGGAGGACAGGCTGAGCGTCGCGCGGGCGCGCAAGATCCAGCGCTTCCTGTCGCAGCCGTTCTTCGTCGCCGAGCAGTTCACCGGCATGAAGGGCCGCTACGTCAAGGTCGAAGACACGATCGCCGGCTTCAAGGCGCTCTGCGCCGGTGAGTACGACCACCTTCCCGAGCAGGCCTTCCTCTACGTCGGCGGCATCGAAGAGGCCGTCGAGAAGGCCGAGAAGATGGCGGCGGAGGACTGAGGTGACCGAGACACTTCGCCTCGAGGTGGTGACACCGTCCCGAAGAGTCCTGGAAGGCCGGGCCTCCGAGGTGCGGATTCCGGGAGCACTCGGAGAACTCGGGATTCTGCCCGGCCACACGCCGCTCTTGACCTCTCTGGGCACGGGCGAGGTGAAGTTCACCGATGGTGGTACCGCAGGGCGGCTTGTCGTCCAAGGTGGATTCGCCGAGGTCCAGCCGGACGCGGTGACCGTGCTCGCGAGGGTCGCAGAGACGGTCGATGAAATCGATGTAGAGGCGGCGCGCAGTGACCTGGCCAACGCTCAGGAGCAGCTCAAAACAGCTTCCGCGGATGACTTCGAAGAAATCGACGCCGCCGTGCGGCTCGCCGAGGCGAGGATCAGCGCCGCCACCGGAAGCGGCGCCTGAGGATACCGAAGGTCACACCGGCCAATTGACAGAGCGAACTGAACCCTTTAGGTTCTTGGCGGAGATGCCGTCTCATCGATCGTGGTGGGCGGGATCTTTGGAGGAGGGGCAGCAGTGAGCGGATCTTCGGGGCGTGGTGAGTGGAGTTCACAGATTGGGTTCGTCCTGGCCGCAGCCGGATCGGCTATCGGTCTTGGAAATATCTGGCGATTTCCATATTCGGCCGGTGAGAACGGGGGCGGAGCGTTCGTCCTTGTCTATCTGATCTGCGTCCTGTGTCTGGGGCTACCTGTGATGCTGATGGAGATCAGTCTCGGTCGTTCGACCCAGAAGAACCCGGTCGGAGCGATCATGATGGTGCGCCGAAAAGGCCCCTGGAAGTTGCTCGGATATCTGGCGATTGTGACCGGTGTCGGAATTCTCTCCTTCTATGCGGTGATCGCCGGCCAGGTGTTGTCGGCCTTTGTCGACTACTCCCAGCGGATCTTCACCGGAAACGAGCTCTTTGCCACGTACGGGCCTGGCGCATCAGTCGGGTTCTTTGCCGCGTTTCTCGTGCTCACGCTCCTGGTCGTTGTGGGCGGTGTGCAGCGAGGAATCGAGCGTTGGGCAAAGATCCTGATGCCTCTCCTCCTCGTGTTGATGGTTGTCATCATCATCCGCGGTCTCCTTCTCCCGGGATCGGGAGAAGGTCTGCGGTGGCTCCTGATGCCCGATTTCGGCAAGCTCAACATCCAGGTCGTCCTCGATGCGATGGCCCAGGCCTTTTTCTCGCTGTCGTTGGGAATGGGCACGATGTTGACCTACGGGTCCTATCTTTCGAAAAAGCAGGACATTCTTCACTGCGGCGCGTGGGTGGTTTTCTTTGACACCTTGATTGCGATTCTCGCCGGTTTGATGATATTTCCGGCGCTCTTCGCCCTCGGACAGCAACCGGACGGTGGCCCGGCTTTGATCTTCAACGTCCTGCCGGCGGTGTTTGCCTCGATGGCCGGAGGGACGGTGTTCGGCGCAGTTTTCTTCTGTCTGCTCAGCGTCGCGGCGCTGACATCGACAGTTTCTCTCCTCGAAGTGGTCTCGGCATATTTCATTGACGAAAAAGGGTGGTCGCGGCGGCGGACGGTTTGGACGGCAGCTGGCATCACCCTGTTGGTCGGTATCCCCTCGGCGCTCGCGTGGGTCGGCGCAAAACCATGGTCAACGGTCAATCTTCTCGGGTTCGAGGGCTTTTTCTCACTGATGGATTTCGTTTCGTCAACGTTTCTCTCCCCCTCGGTTCAGTGCTCCTGTGCCTCTTTGGTACCTACGTGTGGGGTCTCAGTTCAGCATCTCGGGAGATCTTGTCGTCATCGCCGGGTTTTGTTCGCTTTGAAGGGTTGTGGCGGTTCTTCATTCGTTGGGTGTGCCCGTTCTTCATTACCGTCATTTTGATCACGCAGTTCATTTCTCTGTGACCTTATTGCGCCCACGGCAGTCTTGATCTAGAATGACGACCCCTTGCGTCGGGGCGTAGCTCAGTCTGGTAGAGCGCACGGTTCGGGACCGTGAGGCCGGTGGTTCAAGTCCACTCGCCCCGACCATTTTCATTCTCGATGACGGCGCGCCTCCCGGCGCGCGGTTTTTTTGCCCCCGTTGACTTACGCCTTATTATCACCTATGGTCGGGGTGGGGAGATCAACGATGACCTACCTTACCGAGCGCCAACGCGACGTCTTTCAATTCATACAGAAACGGATCGAGAGCGATGGCGTGGCTCCGACCCTCCAGGAGATAGCGGACGCGTTCGGTTTTCGCAGCACGGCGAGTGCACAGAAGCACGTAGCCCATCTCCAGCGCAAAGGTTTCCTCGAGCGCCAGAAACACCAGAAGCGAGGTCTGGTCCTACCCGGCCCGACCGCTCCTGGGTCTGGCGTGTCAGAGCTTCCGCTTTTTGGTGTGGTGGCCGCCGGGTCGCCAATCGAGTCGATTCCTGATGATGAGCGCGTCGTTGTCCCGGAGCATTTCCTGCGGAGTGGCGACCATTATGTTCTCCGGGTGCGTGGTGACTCGATGATCGGAGACGGGGTCCACGATGGCGACCTGGTGGTCGTGCAGCGGAAAGACACGGCGTCGGATGGGGAGATGGCGGTTGCCCTCGTGTCGGGGGAGGTGACGCTGAAAAGGATCTATCGGGAGGGCAGTGACTCGGTGCGCCTGCAACCGGCGAACCCCGCCCTGCCGACCATGATCGCACCGGCCCGCGATGTCCAGATCCAGGGTGTGATCGTCGGTCTGTTGCGACAGTATTGATCGGGAACGGTCAGATTTGCGGACCCGTGTCTTGACTCACCTGTCGATCTCGGCTAGCGTTCGATCATGACCGACCTCGATAAAATCACGCTCGTTATGACGTCTGTGGGTACCGAGCAACAAGCGGTGGAGATATCCGAGGAGCTGATTGCCCGGCGGTTGGCGACCTGCATCAACATCGTGCCTTGTCTGCGATCCATATATCGCTGGAAAGGTAAGGTTTGTGAGGACACGGAATACCTGCTGCTGATCAAGACTCCGGAGAAGCTCTTCGACCAGGTCTCGTCCGCTATTCGCGAGTACCACTCCTACGAGCTGCCGGAGATCCTGGCCGTGCCAGTGGCGGCCGCCGAGGAGAATTTTCACCGGTGGGTCCTGCAGATGGTCGAACCTCCCGCGGTTGACGACCTCGATGCCCCGGAAGAAGATTGAGTCGGAATCTCGGAATTTCGTTGCTATACTTCCTCCGCCGATGGTGAACAACACGAATCTCAGTGCGGATCTTGTCCTCGCAAGCCGCTTCGAAAATATCGAGGTGGCCGAGCGCGTGCTGGTTGATCTTTGTAAACGCGCCCGATGTTCCGAGGACGAAGAGTACTGGCTGGTGACCGCCCTTCGCGAAGCGGTTGCCAACGCTGTTCGCCATGGCAACAAACAAGACCCAGGCAGGGTTGTCCGGGTAACATACGCAGTCGAGAATTCCGCCATCACCATTCGCGTTGAAGATGAGGGGACGGGATTCGATCCTGCTGATATTCCCGATCCTACGGACCCGGAGAATTTGCTGCGACCCAATGGCCGCGGTATCTTCTACATGCGACAATTCATGACTCGGGTCGAGTTCACCCCGCGACCGGAGGGCGGAATGGCCGTCGTGATGGTGCGCGATCTCGAAGCAACTGATATCGACCGACCATGATGGGTTCCTTGACCCGCGTGGTCCCCGGCAAAAGGAGTGGCACATGAAAAGCAGCGTCCGTGACCATGGCGACATTCGCGTCATCGAGTTGAGTGGCAAAATCACGATCGGTGGCGGCGACGTCAAAGTTCGCGAGTTGGTTTCTCAGGCCCTCGACGACGACAAAAAGAACATCCTGTTTGATCTCGGTGGAGTGACCGCAATTGACTCATCGGGCATCGGAGAGATGGTTGCCTGCTATACGACGGTGACCAAACGTGGGGGGCAGCTCAAACTGATGCACCTCTCACCGAAGATCACGGACATTCTTCAGGTAACGCAGCTGATCACGGTGTTTGATGTGTTCGACGATGAGCGGGAGGCGCTCGGAAGGTTCTAGCCGAAACCTGTCATGGAGCCCACAAGGGCCGGCGGGATTTGCGCCTCCTTCGGTACGAGTTGCGGCGGCGCGTCGGGTTTCCGGCCTCCTCCGTTGTCAGGCGGTCGCTCAGTTGCGAGAGCCGCTCCTTTCGACAACCACCTCCGCCGGATATTCGCCGTCCGCGACATCTTCAACCTTGAGACCAACGATGATCTCCGCTGCACAGAGACGCTGTGACGGCGCTGCAGGGGGTATTCCCACCGGCCATACGTCGCCCACCACGCCGTTGCTGACCCGAATCCGCACGACATAACGACCCGATTGACAGCGCGTTTCGGTTTCAAAGTTCTGCCAGGCGGTATCGCCGTCCATAAAGACATACAGGTGGCCTCGAGTCGCCGGGCCCTGGTTCTCCCAGGGCGCGGACACCCCGGCGTTGCTCCCGTCATCCGCTTCGTCTGCGCCGATTTTCTTCTTTTCGGGCCCGGGCGGTATCGCCGTCTGGTCTTCAGCGGTATCGGTCGCGCCGGTTCGCTCTCCGAGGACCTCTTTGGCCGCGCCGGCCTCTGCAAAGATCGTTGCGGAGGCTTGTGTTGTCGCGCCATCACTTTCCTCTGTTTCGTTTCCCCGCGCCTCCCTCTCGAGAGGCCCGAGAACCTCGAGCGCGGGGGGATCGTCGAGTACGATGTTCGGTATCGGGCTGGCCAGAATTCGATCGGTCGCACCGAGCGGTTGCTCTTCCTCCGAGAGCGAGCTTGTCGGGAGCGGCGCCAGGGAAAATCGTTCGGTGGGTTGCGGTTGCGGCGCCACCACACGGCGCTGGCGAGACGGTGCCACCTCGTTTCCGAGGCGAGACCGATTGACCTCGAAGACCACGGTGACACCGAGAACGATCGCTGCGGCGGTTGCCAGCCACCGGGCCCAGGGCCGAACCCTGATCGGCGTGGGCCGGCCGAGGAGAAGGGGTTCGACGAGTTGATCCAGCTCCGCAGGCGGCTGCTCGCGGTCCGCGAGGGACGCGAGGCTTCGCTGAAGGGCCTGCATCGCCTCCAACTCCGCGGCCAGTTCCGGGTCCGAGCGGACCCGCTCCTCGAGCCGCGCGACCTCGTGGGCGTCGAGGTCGTTGTCGAGGTAACGACTGAGGATCTCAATCGTCTCTTCTTCCATCATTGCTCCATCAATTCTCGAAGCGCAGTACGCGCCCGGGCTAGGCGGGAGCGCACCGTTCCGATTGGCACATCGAGCACCCGAGATATCTCCTGATAACTCAACTCCTCTCCATCCCGCAGCCACACCACGACTCGGTGGTGTTCGGGAAGGCGGTGGAGCGCGGTCTCCAGCCGCTCAACGGATTCAATTGCCGCGGTCCTCCTCTCGGGGTCGGCGGCAGTATCGGTGGCGATTTCAACGGTCTCCTGGGCCCTTTCCGACCCGACGCTGATGAACTGCAGTTGCCGCCCCTTTTTTCGACGATGTGCCCGAAGATAGTTCCATGCGATTTGAAACACCCAGGTGCTGATCTTCGAGTCGCCCCGAAATCCGTCGAGACCTCGCCAGACGCGAAGGAAAATCTCCTGGGTGGTTTCGAGCGCCTCCTCGTCGTTCTCAGTGAGGCGGCGAGCAAGGCGCCACACGGGACGGCGGAATCGTTCGTAGACCGCATCGAATTCCACCAACCCAGTGTGCCACACGCCGTCCCATTAAGGTGAGAGCCCTCACGGCAGAAGAAGTTCCCCCCGCAGCTCGTCGCCAAGCAGCCGCCGAATCCGACCCTCGAGCTGCCGCGCCACCTCGAGGTAAAAAACCTCATCCTCGCCAAATGGGTCCGGAATCGGCCAGGCTTCCCTCCGAACCCCCATACCCGGCGGCAGGACATTCAGGCCATGATCGCCGATCAACGACACGACGACATCCAGATCCACGGCCTCAACGGCCTCCAGGCCCTTTGACGACAACCCGTCAGTCGAGAACCCCCTTGCCTCCAGCACCGCAATGGTGGGCTCGGCGATCCAACCCAGCGGCGCAAGCCCGGCCGACCGCGCTTCGACGCGGTCGCCGCCAAGGCTCCGCGTCATCGCTTCCGCCATCGGCGACCGGCAACTGTTCCCGATACAGACGTAGAGAATCTTCAACGGATCCACACGACGATTGTAGTCTTCCTGCGTCGCTCCGACCCGTTTGTGGTGTCTTCTCATTATTTGGCGAGGAAGCTCGCGCCGGATCTTTGACCGAATGTCTACAGAGGACGCATTGACCGCGGACGGCCTTCGCGCTAGCCTTCTATCTGGAGGGGATCGACCGGCATTGGTTCTAACTGGGTACAACACGGATATCGAGTACTCGGGCACCACCTATCATGTGCAGACCGAGGACAAGGGGCGAAACAACCCCCTTGTGGAGTCTCTTGTCTATACCAGTGGTGAAATTCTTTACACCCGGCGCACCCCCTACCACGATCTCGTCGAGCAGGAGATTGACAAAGAAGCCATCGCTTCGCTCATGGAGCGCCAACATCGCTCGATCGTGGAAGCCGTCCACGCCGGGCGGCTCGAACAACTGACCGGCGAGATCGCAGTCCCTGACGACGACGACACGACAGTCACCCACGGGAACGAGAAACGTAGCGGGAGCGCGGAGGATGAACCCTCCCTCGATCAGGTCATCCTCGATTACCTCGAGGCCCAACGCGACCGCGCTCATCTCATGCTCCGAGCCGCCGCCGACCACGAATTCGTGTACGACAGTGACGCGCAGATCAGCGTTACAGCGGTGGACTCGATCGGACATAACCCGCAAGCGGGCGTCAAGATCTCGGTGCTCTTCAAATCCACATCCGAACCGCGGCGGTTGATGCTCGCAGAGGGCGAGACCGGAGCGGACGGGGGGTTCTCGGCTGAAGCCAAGATGCCTCCGTTCACGGGAGGCACGTCGGCGGTAGTGATCACCGCAGAGTCCGATTTGGGGCAATCGGAGATGAAGCACCTGGTTCACAGGTAGCGCCGCCCGACCGCACACGTTCAACCGTTTGAACTTTCAGCATTTCAACCATTCGGGCACAGAGGCGAAGACGGAAACGGGCGCGGGAAAAGGGCTTGCCCATCGGAGCGTTTTTCCGTATAGTGACCTTTGGTTGTGGGCCGTTAGCTCAATTGGCAGAGCAAGTGACTCTTAATCACTAGGTTGGAGGTTCGATTCCTCCACGGCTCACCAGACTCCTTCTGCGAAAGTGGCGGAATTGGCAGACGCGCGAGACTTAGGATCTCGTGGGGGTCCCCCCGTGGGGGTTCGAGTCCCCCCTTTCGCACCACCCGAACATTCAATCGCCTCCCCGGAGAAGCAACCATGCCGTATACCTTGACCCGCAAAGCGAACCACACAATCGAAATCTCGGCACAGCTCGACGCCGACGCTGTTTCGAAAGAAAGAAGCGTCATCGTCAAGAGCATTCGCCGCAAAGCCAACGTTCCGGGCTTTCGTCAGGGCAAGGCGCCGGAGGCGGCAGTGCGGGCAAGGTATGCGGACGAGATTCACGAAGAGCTCCAGGAGCACCTGACCGGCGTGTTGTGGCGCGAGGTCTTCGATGGCGAAGACGAACTTTCTCCGCTCACGAACCCGCAGATGAGCGCAATCGACTTTGCCGAAGATGGTGGGTTCCGCTTCACGGCGGAACTCGAAATCCGGCCCGAGTACGAGTTGCCGGAAATCGAGGGGCTGACCCTGCCCGAGGTATCGCTCGAAGTTGCCGAATCCGAGATCGACGCCGAACTCGTAAAGATCCAAGAGGAGCAAGCCGTGTGGCAGCCGGCCGAGGACGAGGAGGCCGCCGACGGGATGCTCGTCGAGGTGGATCTCGAAGGCCGCGTCGAAGACGTCGACGACGAGCCGTATGTCGAGAAAGACGCCCAGTTCGTCATCGGCTCGGGATCCGTCCCGCCTGAGATCAACGAGGCCCTTCAGGGATCCAGGGTCGGAGACCAGCGCCTCGCCAACAAGGTCCTGCCGGACGATATCGAAGATGCAGCCAAGGCCGGCAAAACGGTGTCGTACACCATCGACATCAAATCGCTCAAGCGCAAGGAACTGCCGGCCGTTGACGATGATCTCGCAACGACCATCGGTCTTGAGGATCTCGAACAGCTCCGCGAACGAATTGCCGATGTCCTGACGCAGCAGAAACGAAACGATCGCCGGACAACGTGGCGTCGATTCATCCTCGATCACCTCGAGGATGGAATCGATCAGGCGGAGTTGCCCTCGTCACTGGTTCAATCGACGCTGCACGAACAGCTCGACCGCTACGCCTACACCATGGCCATGCAGGGCGTAGAAATCGATCCTGAAAAGATTGACTGGCAGGAGTTGTCGGCCAAGGCCGAACCGGCGGCGCGGCAGGAGGTGCTCGATACGCTGGTCCTCGAACAGCTGACGAACGCTTGGGATACCCCGGTTCCGGAGGCTGAAGTCGACGCGTATATTGCGGCTGACGCGGCGAAGCATGGAGTTCCGCCGGCCGAACACAAGGCCAACCTGGCAGCAGAACAGAAGTTGGAACGGGTTCGACACGCGTCGCGCGTCGCTGCGACGGTGGATGAGATGATTCGCCGCGCGGGCGGGGAGGTGGAGTGATGCTGGTTCCGGTCGTCATCGAACAGTCAAGCCGCGGGGAACGGGCGTACGATATCTACTCTCGCCTCCTCAAAGACAACGTCATCTTCCTCGGGTCCGCCATTGATGATCAGGTGGCCTCGCTGGTGATTGCGCAGATGCTGTTTCTCGAGGCGGAAAAACCCGAGAAGGACATCTTTCTCTACATCAACACGCCGGGCGGGTCGATCACCGCAGGTCTCGCGATCTACGACACCATGCAGTACGTCAAACCGGATGTCGCGACAATTGCCCTCGGCCAGGCCGCCTCGATGGGCGCGGTCCTGCTCGCGGGCGGCGCGAAGGAAAAGCGCTTCTCTCTCCCGCACAGTCGTGTCTTGTTGCATCAGCCGCTGATGTCCGGTCTGCAGGGGCAGGCCTCGGATATCGACATCCACGCCAGGGACATCATGCGGTTGCGCGAGCGGCTGAACGGGATCCTCG
This sequence comes from Candidatus Sulfomarinibacteraceae bacterium, assembly GCA_963769215.1. Taxonomy (GTDB): domain Bacteria; phylum Acidobacteriota; class Thermoanaerobaculia; order Thermoanaerobaculales; family Sulfomarinibacteraceae; genus Sulfomarinibacter. The sequence goes on from CAVYKX010000014.1 coordinate 169,184, forward strand.
CCAAACATACAGGACAGGTGATCGAGAAGATCAACGATGACACCGAACGCGATTTCATCCTCGAGGCCGACGCCGCCCTGGACTACGGACTCATCGACAAGATCATTGTTTCCAGAGAATAAAGGGCCATTGTGAAAAACTCGAGACGGCATTTGTTATACAATGGTGCGAGGAGGATCTGATGTCCCAGCGCGACGGTGACATGCTGCGGTGCAGCTTTTGCGGCAAGAGCCAGCACGAGGTGCGGAAGCTGATCGCCGGTCCCACCGTGTATATCTGCAACGAGTGCGTCGAGGTCTGCCTCGACATCATCGCTGAGGATCGAGTTCACGAGGCGAAGTCGCGCGAGCAGATACTCCCCAAACCCCACGAAATCAAAGACCATCTCGACGAGTACGTGATCGGCCAGGAGGCCGCCAAGCGCAAGCTGTCGGTCGCGGTTTACAACCATTACCGGCGCATCGAATACCAATCGGGCCGCGGACGCAATGATGTCGAACTCGCCAAGTCGAACATTCTTCTGATCGGTCCCACAGGGACCGGTAAGACCCTCCTCGCGCAGACCCTCGCCCGGCAGCTTCAGGTGCCGTTCACAATTGTCGACGCGACGACTCTCACCGAAGCCGGATATGTAGGAGAGGATGTCGAGAACATTCTTCTCAGGCTGTATCAAGCCGCCGGGGGGGATCGTGAGGCGGCGGAGCGCGGCATCGTCTATGTCGATGAAATCGACAAAGTGGCGCGCAAGGCGGAAAATCCATCGATCACTCGCGACGTTTCGGGTGAGGGTGTGCAACAGGCGCTGTTGAAGATTCTCGAAGGGACCGTGGCCAACGTCCCGCCACAGGGCGGCCGAAAGCACCCCCACCAGGAGTTCTTGCAGATCGATACCACCAATATCCTGTTTATTTGCGGCGGAGCATTCGTCGGCCTCGATGACGTTATCGCCGACCGTCTCAACCAGAAGAGGATGGGCTTCGGCGGCGACCTGGGTGGCAACGAACCGAAATCCGACGAGCTTCTGGAGCAGGTCCATCCGGAGGACCTCATCAGGTATGGCATGATCCCCGAATTTGTTGGGCGAATTCCGGTGGTCGGCAACCTCCATGAGCTCGACCATGATGCACTGGTGCGGATCCTCACGGAACCGCGGAATTGCCTGGTCCGGCAGTATCAGACCATTCTCTCGTTTGAGGGGGTCGAGTTGTCGTTCACTCCGGATGCACTCGATGCGGTGGCCAAGGAAGCGATCACCCGCAAGGTCGGCGCTCGCGGACTGCGCATCATTCTCGAAGAGCTGATGCTTGACATCATGTATCAAATTCCATCCCTTCCGGACCTCAAGGAACTGGTCATATCGCGTGAAGTGGTGGAGCGCCGCGTGCAACCGCTGCCCGTCGTCCGCAAGGTCAGTTAGAATCGAATAGGCCGGCCGGGCTTCCCGGCCTCCAGGCGAGAAAATTCCTCAATCAAAAAGAGTCCACATTATGTCTTCAAAAAAATCCTCCGTATCGCTTCCCGCCGTCCCGTTGCGGGACATGGTGGTTTATCCCCATATGATGGCGCCGTTTGTTGTCGGCCGGCGGCCGTCCGTCGTGGCGCTCGAGCGCGCACTCAGCCGTTCGGACAAGCAGATATTTCTTGCGACCCAGCGCGACCCCAAGATCGACGAGCCCGGGGAAGAGGACATCCATACCTTGGGTGTCATAGCCCGGGTGGTTCAGCACCTTCAGCTGGCCTCGGGAAATATCAAGGTCATGGTGGAAGGTCTGGGCCGGGCCCGTTGTGTCGATATGGAAGTCGATGACGGATGCCTCATGGCCCGGGTCGAGAGGATTGAAGTCGAGGTTCCGGATGACGAAACCGTCGCCGGTTATATGACCCAACTCGTGGAGCTATTCAAGGAATACGCAAAGCTTTCCCATCATCTTTCGGCGGAAGGCGTTCTCGCTTCCCTGCAGACCGAAGACCCCGATCAGTTCGCCGATATCCTCGCCGCCCACCTGTCTCAGCCCACCGCCGAAAAACAGAAGTTGTTGGAGATTCTCAACCCATTCGATCGGCTGCAACGGCTGCACGATCTCCTCGACATGGAAATCGAGAAACTCAATATCGACCGTCGCATCTCGTCGCGGGTCAAAAAGCAAATGGAAAAGGCGCAGCGAGAATACTACCTATCCGAGAAGATCAAGGCGATCAACGAAGAGCTCGGGCGGAATGACAATACCGAGGAGCTCGCGGAGCTCAAAAAAGAGATCGAAGAGTCCGGGATGAGCGACGAGGCCAAGGAAAAGGCTGAGATCGAACTTCGCCGTCTCGAGGGCATGCCACCGGTTTCGGCAGAGGCCGGGGTATCGCGCAACTACGTGGACTGGCTGCTTGCGGTTCCCTGGACCAAAGCCTCGCGCGAGATCCGCAACATCGACCGTGCGGAAAAGGTCCTGCACGAGGACCATTACGGGCTGGAAAAGATCAAGGACCGGATCCTCGAATTCCTGGCGGTACGGCAGTTGGTGCGAAAGACAACCGGCACGATTCTCTGCTTTGTCGGTCCTCCGGGAACCGGGAAGACCTCCCTGGCCCGATCGATAGCGCGCTCCACCGGCCGCAACTTCGTCCGTCTTTCCCTCGGGGGGGTACGGGATGAAGCTGAGATCCGCGGCCATCGGCGCACCTATATCGGTGCTTTTCCGGGTCAGATCATTCAGATGATGCGCAAGGCCGCCACGGTGAACCCGGTCCTTTTGCTCGACGAGGTTGACAAAATGGCAGCCGATTTCCGGGGCGATCCAGCCGGCGCACTGCTCGAAGTTCTCGACCCGGAGCAGAACCACACCTTCCATGACCACTATCTGGACGTGGAGTACGACCTTTCGAAGGTGTTTTTCATTTGCACGGCCAATGTGACCCATTCGATCCCACCTGCGCTCCTCGACCGCATGGAGGTGATCCAGCTTTCCGGCTACACCCATCAGGAGAAATTGGAGATAGGGCGCCAGTTTCTGGTCCCGCGACAGCTCGAAAAGCACGGGCTCAAGAAGTACCAGGTTGAGTTCAGTGAAGAGGCCCTCCTGCTCCTCATCGAACGCTACACCCGCGAAGCCGGGGTGCGGAACCTCGAGCGCGAGATCGCATCGGTGTGTCGCAAATTGGCGCGCCGCATTCTCAGAGAGAAGACGGCCAAAGGCTCGACCATCGAGGTTGCCCCGGAGACGATCGACGAACTGCTTGGAAAGCCCCGCTACCGCGCCCAGCGACGAGAGCAGGAGCCCGAGGTCGGAGCGGCGTCGGGTCTCGCCTGGACCCAGGTTGGTGGAGAGTTGCTGTTGACGGAGGCCACGCTCATGCGCGGAAAGGGCCACCTCACACTAACCGGCCAACTCGGTGATGTGATGCAGGAATCGGCGCGCGCGGCGCTGTCATTCGTTCGAGCCAAAGCGGAGGAGCTGGGCATCGACAACGAGGTCTTTGAAAAGACCGATGTTCATGTCCACGTGCCGGAGGGTGCGATTCCGAAAGATGGTCCGTCCGCTGGAATCACCCTTGCTGCGGCTCTGATATCCGCATTCACATCGACTCCGGTTCGCGTCGATGTTGCGATGACCGGTGAGATCACCCTCCGGGGTCACGTCCTCCCGGTTGGGGGAGTCAAGGAGAAGATCCTTGCGGCCTACCGTGCCGGGATCCGTGAAGTGGTGATGCCGGAGGAAAACGAGAAAGATCTCGAAGACATCCTCGAGGACGTGCGTGACGATATGACTTTTCACTTTGTCGCTCACATGGACGAAGTTCTCAACCACGTCCTCGTTGGCAGAGTGGATGCGGACATCGCCGGCACCCCCGGTGACGCGGGGGCGAGAGTTGACTCGCCACCGCTGGCTCATTGAAATCTTTGGAAGTCACAGACGTCAGCTTCCGCGGATCGGCTCTCCGACCTCAGGATCGGCCGGGAGAGTGGTTTCCCCACGTCGCAATTGCGGGGCGATCGAATGTGGGCAAGTCGAGCCTTTTAAACTGGCTCTTCAAACGCACACTGGCGCGTGTCGCCAAGGCCCCGGGAAAGACGCGCACGCTGAATTTTTTCCTCATCAATTCGGCCTTCTATTTCGTGGATCTTCCGGGATACGGCTACGCCAAGGTCGGTCGACAGCTGCGGGAAGAATGGGGCCGCGAATTGGGCCGCTATATCGCATCGGAAGACCGTCTTGCCGGCGTAGTGTCTCTGGTCGATGTCCGCCACGGACTGACCGTCCGAGACAACGATCTGCAGGAACTGATCATGGCCTCGGGACGGGCTCGTCTCGTGGTGCTGACGAAGGCCGACAAGGTCAGCCGGGGGCAGTGCGCGCGGATGCGGCAGAAGGTTCAGCTCGAGCTGGGTCTGCACGTTCCGCCGATGGCCGTGAGCGTTCGTACCGGCGAGGGGCGGCGAGAGCTTCTGAAGAATATTGACGACATGGTGAATCGCTGGAGAGAGCAGCATCGGAGTGAATGAAATGGGAACCAAGAAGAAGACCGACAAAGACGAAGCGGTGGTGATACCCCTCGACCTCGAGGACGAGGCCCCCGAGGCGGCAGAGGAAACGAGCGCCAAGATGCCGGAAGGCCGCCTCGACCTCAACCAACTCAAAGAGATGAGTATCAGCCAGTTGAGTGCGGCAGCGAAGGGCTTCGGGGTCGAAAACCCCGCGGGCATGCGCCGCCAGGATCTGATCTTCAGCGTCCTCCAGCACCAAACGGAAGCCGAGGGGTTGATATTCGGTGAGGGCGTGCTCGAGGTCCTGCCGGAGGGCTTCGGATTCCTGCGCGCCCCCGAGTACAACTACCTGCCGGGACCGGATGATATCTACGTGTCGCCATCGCAGATCCGGCGATTCAATCTTCACACCGGCGACACGGTTTCGGGGCAGATTCGTCCACCCAAAGAAGGTGAGCGCTACTTCGCTCTGATCAAGGTCGAGGCCATCAACTTCGAGCCGCCTGAAGTGGCCATGGAAAAGGTCCATTTCGACAATCTGACGCCGCTGTACCCCGAGGATTGGTTGCGACTCGAGGTTGCCGACAACATGACGTCTCGGGTCATGGATCTGGTGACCCCGCTCGGTAAAGGACAACGCGGTCTCCTGGTGGCGCCGCCGCGAACGGGTAAGACCATGATGTTGCAGGCGATAGCGAACTCCATCACGACCAACGACCCCGAAGTCACATTGATTGTTCTTCTGATTGATGAGCGGCCGGAGGAGGTCACCGACATGGAGCGTTCGGTGGCCGGGGAGGTCATTTCTTCCACCTTCGACGAGCCCGCAACCCGCCACGTCCAGGTCGCTGAAATGGTGATCGAGAAAGCCAAACGTTTGGTCGAGCACAAACGCGACGTGGTCATACTTCTCGACTCGATTACCCGGTTGGCACGGGCATATAACACGGTCGTTCCACCGTCCGGGAAGGTGCTTTCAGGTGGTGTCGACTCCAACGCGTTGCAGAAACCGAAGCGGTTCTTCGGTGCGGCGCGAAATATCGAGGAAGGCGGCAGCCTGACCATCGTCGGCACCGCCCTCATCGACACCGGCTCCCGCATGGATGACGTGATTTTCGAAGAGTTCAAAGGCACCGGAAACATGGAAGTCCATCTCGACCGGAAGCTCGTCGAGCGGCGGGTGTTCCCGTCGATCGACATCCACAAGTCAGGCACCCGCAAGGAAGAGTTGCTGATCGGGGAGTGGGAACTTCGCCGCATCTGGGTCCTTCGCAAGGTACTGTCTTCGCTGTCCTCGGTCGAAGCCATGGAATTGCTGTTGGAACGTCTCTCGAAATCCGCCGACAACGCCGAGTTCTTGGAAGCGATGTCGCAAGGCTAGCAATTCGCCAGAGCGAATTGCTGAGAGACGAGTCTGTCTTACCGGACCACGTCCCGTGATTGGGTCCACCAGAAAAATCAGGCTCGGAATCATCTGCGGCGTCCAAGGTGTTCAGTTCAATGATGTCAACGCGTGTCGACACCGTTCTCGACAAGTCGATTGCCGGAGAGCGGCTCGACCGGGGCGAGATCCAGATACTGTTCGAAGAGGCAGGGCTGCTCGAGTTGGGGCAGGCCGCCGATGCCGTCCGGCAACGGAAGAACCCGGGGAGAACGGTCACCTACATCATCGATCGCAATATCAACTACACAAACGTTTGCGTCTATCGGTGCCGGTTCTGCGCCTTCTATCGAAGCGTGAAGGACAGCGACGCCTACGTTCTTCCGTTTGACGAAATCGCCGCCAAGGTTTCGGAAACCGTTGCTGCCGGCGGCACCGGCATCCTCCTCCAGGGCGGAGTCCACCCCGAGCTGCGGATCGACTATTACGAGTCGCTTCTCGTCGAACTCAAGAGGACGTTTCCTCAGATTCACTTGCACGCGTTCTCGGTCCCCGAAATCTGGTATCTGGCCAAGCTCGAAAAGATGCCGTCGCGTGAGGTGATCCGGCGGTTGATGACTTCCGGCCTCGGTTCCATCCCCGGCGGTGGGGCGGAGATCCTCGAGGACGAGACCAGACGTCAGATCTGGTCGAGAGCCAAGGCGTCGACCGGCCAGTGGCTTGGTGTACACCGCGAGGCGCACGAGCTCGGCCTCCGCACCACGGCGACCATGATGTTCGGGGTTGGCGAGCCCACCACGGCCCGGGTCGAGCACCTCCTCGGGGTGCGAGACCTGCAGGGCGCGACCGGGGGCTTTACGGCTTTCATCCCGTGGACGTTCCAGGACCAAAACACTGACCTCGAGGGCGAGGTCGAGCCATCGGGCGGATATGACTATCTCCGAACTCTGGCCATCTCGAGGTTGGCGCTGGACAACGTCGATCACATCCAGGGGTCGTGGGTCACCCAGGGAGCGAAGATCGGCCAGGTCTCGCTCTTCTTTGGCGCCGATGACCTCGGTTCGATCATGCTCGAAGAAAACGTCGTGGCTGCGGCCGGCGCTCAGTTCCGGATGACCCAGAGCGGCATGGAGCATGTGATTCGGGATGCGGGCTACACGCCGCGACAGCGGCGGACACTGTACGAGGAACTGTAATTCGCGGAGCGAATTACTGGGAGATCTCGAACTGTTCTTCGTGGAAAAGAGGATTTTCGCGGAGGATGATCTGCAGGCCGTGGACCTCCTCGAGTTCACGCATCAGTTCGCGAAAGGGTCCCTGGAGGTAGTGCGACACCGCCGGGTGGACGACCAGCGAAAATTGTTGATCGAGGTCTTCTTCGGCGGCGGCCAGGAGTTCCCGCCGGATCTCCAAGCATACCGTCGGGAGCGCCTTGATCCGACCGGAGCCGTGACAGTACGGGCATTCCCGGCTCAATGTGCGTTCCAGGCTGGGCCTCGTGCGCTTGCGGGTGAGCTGAACGAGGCCGATATCACTCATCGGCAGCAACTGGGTGCGCGCGGGATCGGTTGCCAACTCCTCGGAAATGGCCGTGTAGACCGCCTCGCGGTGTTCCGCCTCCTCCATGTCGATGAAGTCGATAACGATGATTCCACCGAGGTCTCGGAGCCGGAGCTGGCGAACGATTTCGACGGCGGCCTCGAGATTGAGAGCGAACACTGTTTCCTCGAGCGACAGCGACCCGACGAATTTTCCGGTGTTCACGTCGATCGTGACAAGCGCCTCGGTCTGGTTGATCACGAGGTAGCCACCGGACTTGAGCCAGACCTTTGGGCGGAGGGCTTTCTCGAGCTCTCGGTCGACACCGAAGGAGCTCATCAAATCTGTCGATTGACGATAGAGTTTGACTCTCGGAACCAGGGACGGGTCGCTCTGCTCGAGAAAGTCCAGTACTTCCTGAAAGCTCTCCTCGTCGTCGATCCACACTTCGGAGATGGTGTGGGTAAACATATCGCGCACTGTTCGCAACACCGGGCTCAACTCGCGGTGTACCAGGTTTGGCGCTCGTGCCTGTTCGCCGTGCCCCTGGATCCGGTCCCACAGGTGCAGCAGGTAGTCCCGATCGGCCTCGAGTTCGGGGCGCCCCTGATCCTCTCCGGCGGTGCGAACGATCCAACCTCCCGGTGTGGTGAAGCCATCCACAATGTCCTTCAGGCGGGTGCGTTCGTCGTCGTCCGTGATGCGCCGCGAGACACCCAGTTGTCGTACATTCGGTAGATAGACGAGGAAGCGACCTGGAAGGCTGATGTGCGTTGTGAGACGCGCGCCCTTTGTCCCAAGTGGATCTTTGACGACCTGCACCAGGATTTCCTGGCCCTGCCGAAGGAAATCGGAGATGTCGGAGCTTGCGAAATCGGGTTGGACAACGTCGTCGTCATTGGCGAGGAAGATGTCCGTATAATCGTCGAGAATGCCGCCCGCTTCCCGGACATAAAGAAAGGCGTTGCGGGGCAGGCCGATGTCGACAAATGCCGCCTGCATACCGGGCAATACCCGATTCACCCGGCCTTTGTAGAGATTCCCCACGACCGACGACGCGCGGTGGCGCTCCGCGCGATACGATACGAGGCGAGCGTTTTCGAGCAGGGCTACCCTGGTTTCAAAGGGGTTGACCGACAGATAGAGATCCGCACCCATTATTGATTCACCAATCGATGCCGCCACACCGACTGTACGATTCCCAGCCCGGCGCAGGTGGAGATGAGCGATGACCCACCATACGAAAACAGCGGCAAAGTCACGCCGGTGGTTGGCAGCCAGCCGAGGACCATACCGATGTTCACCACCACCTGGAAAATCAGCCACGATCCGATCAGCACGGCCAAAATCAAGCCGTGACCGCTGTCCGCCGTCAGCGCAACCATTCCGATTCGGCCGAGGAGAAGAGCATAGGCCAGGAGAAGACCGGTGGTTCCGAGGAATCCGGTGGCTTCGGCCCAGACGGCAAACGCGAAGTCAGTATGTTGCGCAGGCAAAAAGCGGAGTTGGGATTGACTCCCCTGGCCGAGCCCCTGGCCGGTAGCTCCGCCGGAGCCTACGGCAATCTTCGACTGTCGCACCTGATACCCGGCACCGAATGGGTCCCTTTCGGGTTGGAACACGGTGAGAATACGTTCCTTCTGGTAAGGCTCGAGGACGTACCGCCACGTGGCGTAAGCACCGAGAAGGGTGATGATGATGAGGACGATCCATACGAGTCGTGGAAGACCGCCGAGCCACAGAACAGCGCCCAGAATCGGCAGGTAGGTGATGCCGATACCCAGATCGGGTTCGAGGAGAATCAATAAGACCGGTGCGGCAACAATCCCCACAGCAACCAGAACCTCGTGCAACTTGAGATGGCGGCCCCCCCGGTGGGCGAGCCATGCGGCGGCCAAAAGGATGGTCCCGAGACGGGCGAACTCGCTCGGCTGGATAGTCAGCGGCCCGAGGGCCAGCCATGCCCGATTCCCACCGCGGACGACCCCAAACACCAAGACGACGACCAGCGCCAGAAGCGACACCACGTAAAGCAGAGGGGCGAGCCTCTCGTAGACATCAAGCCGGACACGTGCCAGCAGCCAGAGAATGAGGAGACCCAAACCACCCCAGATGAGCTGTCGAAAGAGAAGGTTTGTGCCGACAACTCGGGAAATAGAGTGCAGCGTTGTGAGTGAAGCGCCGAAAATGCCGACGACAGCCAGAATCAACCACGGATCAGTTCGATGCTCCACAGGTCGATTCTAGCTCACGAAACGCCGTCCGGTGTCGAGGGAGAACCGGCGGTGGTTTGCTGGTCGAGATATGCTTCGATGACCGCGCCGGCAATCGGGGCGGCGGCCGAGCCTCCGTCTCCTCCGTGTTCGACAATCACCGCAACCACCAACTCGGGCTGATCGAGGGGCGCCCAACCGACAAACCACGCATGATGGCGAAGATGGGGTGCCAGGTCATCAGAATCGACGCCGTCCTGAAGCCGCGCTACCTGTGCCGTCCCGGTTTTGCCTGCCATCGGCAACCGGGCCATTCTGCGGGCGGTTCCGGCGGGGCCGTGGACGACGTTTTCGAGCGCCCTCGTAACCAGCGCCAAATGCTCCAGGTTCACTATCGGGTCGATTCGATCGCCGGTCGGTTGGGTGACGAGGTGCGGAGTGATGAGCCTTCCGCCGTTGGCAAGCGCAGCGAATCCGCGGGCGAGTTGGAGGACTGTTATGAGAACTGGGCCCTGGCCGATGGAAACCGAGATGGCTTCGCCGGGATACCACGGCGTTCCACGGACGCGGCGGCTCCATTCCGGTGTGCCGATCAAACCCGAGTTTTCAAATGATAAATCCAACCCGGTGCGTTCACCGAACCCGAATCGGTGCAGCCAGGACGCCATACCCTCAATACCCAGACGCCGGCCAAGTTGGTAGAAATACACATCACAGGACTCTTCGAGAGCGCGTTCAAGATTGACAAAACCATGACCACCGCGCCGCCAGCACCGGAAAAGATGACCGTAGAGAACGACAGAACCGTTGCAGAAAACGGAGGTTCCGGGATCGATTAACCCCTCGGCGAGACCGGCGAGGGCCAGAAAAGGCTTGATGGTCGAACCCGGAGGATAGACTCCCTGAAGACACCGGTTCTGCAGTGGATGGAGAGGATCATCCTGGAGAGCGAGCCAGTCTCCGCGGCTGAGGCGCCCGCCAAAGACGTCGGGATCGAAGCTCGGTGCCGAGTACAGCACACGCACGGCGCCGCTGCGTGGATCAATCGCGACGACTGCGCCCGCCCGGTCACCCAAGGCCCGAGCCGCGACCTCTTGAAGTTCGATGTCGAGCGTGGTTCCAAGATCGTGTCCCGGCTTCGGTGTGATTTCGCTCACGACGCCAAGCTGACGACCCACGGCGGACACCATCAGCCAGCGTTCGCCGGACTCACCGGCGATAAATGCGTTATTTGTCGCCTCAATCCCGGTCGCTCCAACCATGGTGTCCCGTTCGAGATCTGGGTCAGCATCCACCGCCGCCTTGGAAATGGGCCGCAGGTGCCCGACGACATGTGCTGTCAGCGCTGCGTATGGATAGTGGCGTCGAAAGCGGCTCACCACGGACAATTCGGGGTGATCGCTCAGATGCGAACGAACCGCGGCCACCTGGTCCCAGCTCAGATTTTCGCCCACCACAAGCGGCGCCATCCGCCCAATTCGCCGTTCCGCGAGGCTTTCGTGAAAGGTCTCTTCGTCACTGATTGCCAAGCGCGCCAGAAATGCGCCGGTGGTTTCGATGTCCTCGGCATCGTCGGGAAAGAGGAGCAGCTCCCATGAAGGCCGGTTTTCGGCCAGAACGTGTCCGCGCCGATCGTAGACCCAACCCCGCAAACCCGGAAGAGGGAGCCGGCGCAGGCGGTTGTTCTCGGCGAGATCTCGCCAGCCGACGCCATGAACCAGTTGCAGGTCTGCGAGGCGAAGATGCAGAAGGCCCAGGATTGTGAAGATGAGGAGAAAGAGCGCCGCCGTGCGACGGCGGAACGGCCCGATGTCCTCTCGCAGCTCCATCTCGGTCACCGAAGCTTGCGGACGCGATAGGCGCGCCATTGTTTGGGAAGATCGAGGGCCAACACGACACCAACGAGACCACACCACAGCCCGGTCAGGGCTGCTGTGCGGAGCAGCGACGACAGGGTCAATGATGCAGCGAGACCGAGCGGAAGGAGCGTGAGGTGGTAGACCGTCGTGAGAACCAAAGCCCCTGCGGCGCCGAAAGCAGCCCAAGATTTCGCCGAGCGGTCAGCGACAACGCCGCCCATTGCCATCAGACAGAGACTGGTTGCGGTCCAGGCGATGCCGCCTGGACCCACCACCGGCTCCAGCAGGAGATCCCAGGCGAGACCCAACAGCAGGGCTTCGAACGGCCACCGTTTCTCATTGCTTCTGAGGATAGAACCGACGATCCACGCCATCGGCAACACCACCTCCGGCGCCCACGCCGGCAGCCCGGGCAATCCCAGAATCCTCTGGAACACCAGCGTCGTCGCGGCCAGCACGAAGATCCTAAAGGACATCGCTCGCCACCTGCACCCTCATTGTGGGTGGTCCGGTCGGTGATCGGTCACGAGTTCGTCTGCCGGCCTTTGCGCCGACCACTCGGGAAGCAGGAGGACCACCCGGGTTGAGCGGAGGCTGGCGCTTGATGCTGCCACAACCTCGAGAAAAGGGTCATCGCTCTCCCGGATGCGGACAACCCAGACAGCCGGTATTCCCGGGGGAAATATGCCGTCGCTTCCACTCGTGACGAGAACGGCGCCCCGTTCCAACGCTGCCTGCCGGGGTACATATGCCAAGGTCAGGGAATCACCCCCCGTTCCAAGGGCGAGCCCCTGGACACGGCTGTCATCGGTCTGAACCGCCACCGCCGCAGCGACGTGCGTGAGAAGCTGCAGCCAATGCCGCCGACCCTCACTGCGCACCACTCGCCCGACGAGCCCGTTGGCTGACACTGCAGGTGTGTCGCGTGGGATCTCGAGCCTGTCGGCTGTTCGCACCTCCATGGTGCCTCGAGCGAGATCCCGGTACACACACCGCGCAACCACAGCAGCAGCGGCGAACTCGGCGCTTGGTCCGGCCAATCGGCTGCTTTCGCGAAGGGCGTTCAGGTCTTCCTGGAGCAGGAGATCGCGCGCCCGCAACTCCTCCAGTTCGATACGAAGCCGCCGGTTGTCCGCGATGACGCGGCGAAGGTCGCTCGTGCCGAGGCCCAGATCCGTGGTCAAATCCCCGATTTTTTCCGCCGCAAACACGGCCGGTTGAGCCAAAGATCGCAGCCACGTGAAAAGAAGCGGCATGCCTGATGAAGAACGGACCTGCAAGGCGGCGATGATCTCGAGAATCCCCCAAAGCAGGATCGTACGAAGCATCAAGGTTCGGCTGAAGGTCATTTCCATCTCGTATTACGGACCCTCGGACAATGCTGACATCGGAATCGATGCCTTCTCCGAGGTGGGCCAGGTCGTTATCATACCCCGGTGAAGGGGAGGAAAAGCCTCACGCGATTGCGATCTTCCGCAGGAGGTCGATGTTGGTCAGCATCATTCCTGTGCCGCGCACCACCGCTGATCCGGGCTCCTCGCAGTGCGCGACCGGCAGGCCTGTTTCCTCGCGCAGTCGCTTATCCAGGTTCTTCAGCAAAGAACCACCGCCGGCGAGGATAATTCCCTTGTCGATGATGTCAGCCGATAGTTCCGGAGGCGTCTGTTCGAGCGCGTTCCTCACCGCATCAACGATCGTCGACACGATCTCGGTCAGGGCTTCGCGAATCTCCTCGTCGGTGATGGTGAGGTTCTTGGGGACTCCCTCGACGAGATCCCGCCCCTTGACCTCCATGCTCAACGGTTCGTCGAGCGGGTACGCCGAACCAATCTCGATCTTGATCTGTTCGGCAGTACGTTCGCCGAGGAGGAGGTTATATTTCTTCTTCAGGTAGTGGATGATGGCTTCATCCATCTCATTTCCGGCAACGCGCACCGACCGTGAGTAGACCACACCGGCGAGCGAAATCACGGCCACATCCGACGTCCCCCCGCCGATGTCAACGATCATGTTGCCAGAGGGTTCGGTGATCGGCAGCCCGGCCCCGATCGCCGCCGCGGTCGCCTGCTCGATGAGGTAGACCTCGCTGGCTCCCGCCTTGAGCGCTGTGTCTTTGACTGCGCGTTTCTCGACCTGGGTGATTTCCGACGGCACCGAAATGATGATTCGGGGCCGCACCAGGAAGGATCGTCCGTGCGCTTTGCGGATGAAATGCTCGAGCATCTTCTCGGTCACCTCGAAATCCGCGATCACACCATCCTTCATGGGCCGAATCGCCTGGATGTTACTCGGAGTTTTGCCGAGCATCTCTTTGGCCTTCGCGCCGACGGCTTCCACGCGATTCGTGATTCGATTGACCGCGACGATTGACGGCTCAACGACGGCGATCCCTCGCCCGCGAACATAGACTAAGGTGTTTGCTGTTCCCAGGTCGATCGCCAAATCCGACGAAAACAGCCCGAGCAGGCTGGAAAGGTGCATTAAAAATCCTCCACGAACACGCGTTCGCGCCGCTCCGTTCGGTTGCCCGACGGATCGACCGCGACGATGATGATGTCGTTCCGGCCTATCTTGAATATCTCGACCGTCTTCCGAAAATGTCCGTTCGCGTCGAGTTCTACCTTTTCACCGTTGATGGTGATCGCGGCGCTCACTTCAGTTGAGCCTTCGAAGATGAACATGTGGCCGAGTTGTTGCGGGGGGTTGATGTTGAGTTCTGGTGGCGTGGTGTCTTCCATGAGACGCTGCGACGACGGGTTGAACACGCGAAAACGGCGCACAGCGCTCCATTCAGACTGGGCGGCGCTTTCTCCGAGGGCGGCCAGGCGCCAGAAATAGGTACCCGGAGCTACAAGCCGGAGGCGGGCCGAGTCCTTTGTGAGACGCGCTGCATCGACATCCAGCTGCGCCTGATCGAAGCTCTTGGAACGGCCCACCTGGAGATGCACCGCGCCGTCCTTGGGCCGGCCTTTCCATGCGAGCTCGATCACCGCCTGTTGGCCGACGTCAAAGCCTGCGTTGTTCTGTGGTTCGATCGGAAATGGTGCATCCGGTATTCCGCTCTTTTCCGAGATAACTCCCTGGGCTGAGGTTGCGACGGCTTCTCTTTCGCCGACCACGACCTCGTCGCCGACCGAGTTTCGAACCCGCGCTGAACCCTGAAATGCCGAGACGGTGGTCTTTTGGTCGTCAGCCGCAACGTCCACCGCGACCCTGCTATCGCGTTCAATCTCTGTTTCAGCCGTGTCTGTCGTTACGGTCGATGGCGCTCCCGAGGTGTAGACATTGATTCGCCCAACAACCATCTTGACCTGACCAGGGAGATCGTCCGAGAAGCTCGTGGTGGATCTCCAGCAGCGAATTTGGAGAAATGCGATAGAGACTCCCGTCGACAAAAATGATCTCTGCGTTGCCGTCCCTCCGGTTCGAACAAAATCGCCGTTGAATACCGGGAGTTGCTGGTGCGCGCTCTCCCAACCGTCTGACCCGCCCGTTGCAACTCGACCCGGCCCTCGAGGCTGAAGAACTGTCCGACGCCGACCATTCTCTTTGCCGCCGGCGCCGGCCAATGCCTCGAAAGCGTGTCCGCGCGCTGACTGCGAGGGTTTCCGCATCTTCCAGTTCGGCCTGGGCATATTGTGACCGTGCATGTTCGAGCTGATCGAGGCCTGATCCGATTCTCCGGCGCCAATGAGCCGGAAGCGGTTGGCTTTCGGCGTGGCTCTGCGGTCGGCGGCGCGTTCGATGGCCATCCGAGCACGGGCTTCCGGTGAAAATTCAGGCTTTTGTAGGCAAAAAACACCAGGGCCGCCGCAATCAGGCCAAGGATCCCCACAGCCACCATCTTGCGAAGCGGCTGCACACGAACCACAACCCAGTCGAGTTCTAACCCTCGCGCCACCAGTCGTCTTTACCTCCAAAAAACACCGTAACATGCGCGGAATCAATGAGCAAGCTCGTATCGGAAGCGGCGAAGCACCGGGGTCCGAAACGGACCGCTCGAAATTCTCGGCGGAGACCCTTGATCGGCATTTTTCGGGGTCGGGGAAGGTCCTGGCTGTATCAGCCCGATGAATGCCAGAAACGAAATCGGTGAGGAACGGGGCCCTGCGCCTTGCGAAGGCGTGACCCCTCCGCTACACTTCGCTGTCCCATTTTCTGAGGCTCGGTGGAGGACTCTATGGCTCTCAAGTGGTTGCGAGACAATTTGCGTCATCTCAAGTTCGTGCTCTGGGGCGTGGTATTCGTGTTCGTTCTTCTCGTTTTTGTCGATTGGGGCGCCGGCGGAGCGGGCGGCGGCGGCGCTGGCTCGTCTGCTCTCCGGATCGGCGATCGCTCGGTCTCCGAGGTCGAGTTTCTCGAGCCAGATGCGGCGGATCGACCAGCAGTTCTCCAATATCTACGGCGACCACTGGAATGAACTCCGTGGACAGGTCGATCTCGCCGGGCAGACGACGCGCTATCTTGTCGATCGGCAGCTCCAACTCGCGGAAGCGCGGAAGGTGGGGATCACAGTCACGAGCGAGGAGCTCAGGGAGGCGATCCTCAGCAACCCCGATTTTCGAAGGAAGACGGAGAATTCGTCGGAACAAGAAATCTACAACAGCATTATGCGGTCCTATTTTCGGATGACGCCGGAAATTTCGAGCGGAGTCTCACCGAGGACTCATGATCTAGAAGCTCAACGCGCCTTGCGGAGCGAAGCGTTTGGGTCGGTGATGCCGATGCGCGAAATGAATTTCGCCGGCAACGCGAGATGGCCGATTTCGATGTCGTTCAACTGCGCTACGAACCCTATCCTGAGCGAGGTGTCGATTTCGGACGAGGAGATCCGCGAGCTTACGATCGTACAGCCGACAAATATCAACGTGCCGAACAACGCGTTATCCGCTATCTCGTCGTTGAAACCACGAAACTGGAGCGGTTGCTCCCTGTTGAAGATGCCGAGCTCCAGGCCTATTACGAGGAACACCGAGACGAGTTCCTCGAGGGTGAGCAGGCAAATGCCCGGCATATCCTGATCCGGGTTCCGGCAGACGCAACGCCGCAGCAAAAAACCGAGATCGAGGCCAAGGCCAATTCTGTCGCACAGATCCTCGCGGCCGGAGGCGACTTTGCCGAGGTTGCGGCCAAGCATTCGGAAGATCCGGGTCGAAGGACAATGGCGGCGATCTTGGATGGTTCGGGCGCGACCGGATGGTCAAGGAATTCGAAGATGCGGTGTTTTCCGCCAAACCCGGAGAGCTCGTGGGTCCTGTCTTGAGCGAGTTTGGGTATCACATCATCCGCGTGGAGGGATTCCGCCCCGAACACCAGCAGCCGTTTGAGGAGGTCGAGTTTCAGGTTCGACAAAGAGTTCTCGAGGGCCGGGCATCGGCCGAAGCGGAGGTTCTCGCAAATGACCTTGCGCGCCGACTCGAGACCGACCAACCCGAGACCCAGGAAGCGTGGCAGGGTATTGCCGATGAGAACGAGGCGGTGGCGCTCAATCTGAGTCCGTCCTTCGCCGTTGATGAACCTATTGCCGGGGTCTCGAACGACGGCGAGCTCGCCGCCCAGGCCTTTGATCTCGAGATCGGTGAGACTCGTGGGCCGGTCGCCGTTCCCCGCGGATGGGTCGTGTGGCAGCTTGCGGACATTCTTCCCGAGGGCATCCCGCCGCTCGAGGATGTCCGTGACCAGGTCGAACAGGCACTGCGCCGCGATCGCGCGCTCGAGCTGGCCGCAGAGAAGGGCCAGTTGGTCGCCGCACGGTGGAGAGAGGGTGAGGACGCCGAAGCGCTCGCCGCCGAGGTCGGGTCCACTGTGACCGAAGTCCGCGACTATCGTCGCGGGTCGGGTGTCGGGTCCCTTGGGGTGATCCCCGAGCTCGATCGCGCAGTATTCTCGACCATGCCCGGCCAGGTTCTCGAGCCTGTGTCTGCAGGATCTCGTGGTGTGCTGGTGACGAGGGTGGAAACGCTTCAACTGGCGGATCCGATCGAACTCGAAAACCAGATCGAAGAGATCCGTACGCGCATGATGGCGGATCGGGCGGGTCAGCTCATGAGGTCGATTCTCAACGAACGGCGGCGTGACACGACCGTAACCGTCGACAACGAGCTGCTTCAGCGTTTCGCACCGACCAACTCATGATCGGTCGGCTCGAGGGTCGCCTTCACCGGGTGGATCCTGGCACGGTACTGATCGATGTCGGCGGAACGGGTTATCTGGTTTCGACGACCCTGCGTGCGTTTCAGGATTTGGAAGAGGACAAGAACGCCGTCCTCTGGATTCATACGCAGGTCCGCGACGATGCCATCGTGCTCTTCGGCTTTCCAGATCGGGAGGAGCTGGAGGCGTTTTCGAAACTCATTGCGGTGGCCGGGGTCGGTCCACGGACGGCGCTCGGCGTGCTGTCGGCGCTGACCGCCGCGGAACTCGCACAGACAGTCGAGGCGGGGGACCGGGCCCGCTTGCAGCGCAGCCCCGGGGTGGGCAAGAAGACTGCGGAACGAATCCTGCTCGAGCTCAAGGATCGACTCAGCTCAACCGCGCTGGCCACGGCCGATCGGCGTGGCGATGCAGTGTCAGCGCTGATGAACCTCGGGTACTCCCAACGCGACGCGCAGCGCACCATAGATGCGGTACTGCCGGATTCCCCCGAAGGGAATCTCGGCGAACTTCTTCGGCTCGCTCTTCAGAATCTGACCCGTTAGCCGCTGCAAATAATCAGTGATCAGTGATCAGTTGAAAATCGGTGGTCCAAAGACTGATTACTGCTTTCTGTTTACTGATTACTTCCCCCTGGGTTGGGTGGGTGGCGCCGATGAGGTAGAGTCAATGCATGACCGAAGAAGTCCTCATCGGTGATGCGCAACCGGACGAAGGCTCGTACGAGGAGACCCTCAGGCCCCGGCGTTTGAGCGAGTTTGTGGGGCAGGATCGCTTGACGGCGAACCTCGGGGTTTTCATCAATGCGGCGCGCGATCGAAATGAAGCCCTCGACCATGCCCTCTTCTTCGGGCCCCCGGGACTTGGCAAGACCACCCTCGCCCTGATCATCGCAACCGAGATGGACGCCCAGATCCACTTCACGTCCGGACCCGTGCTCGAGCGTGCCGGCGATCTCGCGGCCATGCTGACAAACCTGGGCACCGGTGACGTGCTCTTCATCGACGAAATCCACCGCCTCCCACCGGCGGTGGAAGAGATTCTCTATCCGGCGATGGAAGATTTCGAACTCGACCTGGTCATTGGTCAGGGTCCGGCGGCGCGGAGCGTTCGGTTGACTCTGCCCCGCTTCACGCTGGTCGGAGCCACGACCCGAACCGGCCTTCTCACCGCTCCGTTGCGTGATCGTTTCGGCATTGTGAGCCGCCTCGAGTTCTACCCGAGCGACCATCTGGCGCAGATCGTGGCGCGGTCGTCGGGAATCCTCTCGATGAAGGTTCCCACCGATGCCGCCGCTGAAATAGCCAAGCGCTCGCGCGGCACTCCCCGGATCGCCAATCGGCTGTTGCGCCGGGTTCGCGACTTTGCACATCACCTCGGCTCGGAGGCGGTGACCCTCGAGGCCGCCCAGTGGGGCCTCGAACAGATGGAGGTCGACCGTTTCGGCCTCGACCACCTCGATCGACAACTCCTGACGACCATCATCGACGTCTACGACGGGGGGCCGGTTGGTCTCAAGGCCCTTGCCGCTTCGATTGGTGAGGATCGCGGGACCCTCGAAGATATTCACGAGCCGTACCTCCTGCAGATCGGGTTGTTGCAGCGGACGCCGCGCGGAAGAACCGTTACGGCCGCGGCCTACCGGCACCTCGGTCTCGACCCCGACGGATCACCGGGGGGCTCTTCGACCGCCAGGAGACCGATTGATTCGGGTTCCGGTGATTCTGAACCCCATCGCGGGAGGGGGTCGTTTGCTTCGAGGGCAAGAACGCCTCCAGGCTGTGGCGGCCGAAAACGGTGCGGAGCTCGATATCTGGATCTCTCGAAGCGCCTCCCATACATCCGAGCTCGCGGCCAGGGCGGCGGCCGAGGAGTTCCCGCTCGTGGTTGCTTATGGCGGTGACGGCACATACAACACCATCGCGCGCGAGCTTCTCGGGACTTCGACGTCAATGGGGGTGCTTCCGGGTGGGACAACGTCGGTCCTCGCCTATGAATTCGGTGTTCCGCGACCGGCGTGGCGGGCAATCGAGGCCCTTCTCACAGGCGAGGATCGTGCGATGCGCGTGGGGCGTACGAGTCACGATGACATCGTGCTCCTGATGATGTCGGCTGGCCCCGATTCGCGTGTTCTGGAGCGACTGAAACCGGCCTTTAAACGATTTGGCGGGCGGGTCGGAGTGGTCCTCCAGGCCCTCGTCGAGGCTGTGTCTGGTGGACCGCTGCCGAAAATGAGGGTCAGAACGCGGGGCGTGATCGAAGAAGTGGGGTGGGTCATCGTCGGGAACTCGAGGTGCTACGGGGGGCGTTACTGCGCAACCCCGGGGGCCGATCCATTTCGCGACGATCTCGAGGTCGTCGCCCAGCAGAGTCGTGGGCGCCGCGCTGCGATGTCCTTTCTGGCCGGGATACCCAACGGCAGCCACGTCCGCCGGAGCGACGTGGTTCGTGAAGTCGCGAGACGCGTCAGACTCGAGCCCGCTGAGCCCGGAGACACGGTGCCGTATCAGGTCGACGGAGATGTCAGCGGTGTTCTGCCGGTCGAGATCAGCATCGACCCGGAATCTCTGTGGGTCCGCCTCCCGGCGGCTCGTTGAATCAGGTTGCCATTCTCGAATCCGCGCCCGAGCGGGTGACCGGCCGGCCGGGTCTCAGAGGTCGCCAAAGAGGGCGGTCGAAATGTAGCGCTCGGACGTGGAAGGCGCGATGAAGACGATCAACTTGTCCTTCATGTCGTCTCGGGCAGCGATCTTCAGCGCGGCGGCGCAGGCGGCGCCGGTGGAAATGCCGGCCAGGATTCCCTCCTCGCGTGCGAGACGGCGGGCGGTTTCGAAGGCATCCTCGTTGGTCACCGTCACAACCTCGTCGATCAGGGAAACATCCACGTTTTCGGGAATGAACCCCGCGCCAATGCCCTGAATCTTGTGCGAACCCGGTTCGCCGCCGGAGAGTACCGGAGAGTCCTCGGGTTCGACAGCGACAATTTTCACACCGGGCCTGCGCTGCCGCCAAACGCGGCCGACGCCGGTCAGCGTGCCACCCGTGCCGACACCGGCGACAAAGACGTCCATCCGACCGTCCGTGTCGCGCCACAATTCCAGGGCGGTGGTTGTTGCGTGCACTTCAGGGTTCGCGGGGTTTGAGAACTGGCGAGGCATGACGGATCCTGGAATTTCAGCCAATAGTTCTTCGGCGCGCGCGGTTGCGCCGCGCATGCCGTCAACCGCCGGAGTGAGATGAATCTCGGCACCGAGGAGATCGAGGACTTTGCGCCGCTCCAAAGACATGGAATCCGGCATCGTGAGTACGCAGCGGTATCCTCTGGCGGCCGCGACCATCGCCAGCGCGATACCGGTATTGCCCGACGTCGCCTCAATAATTGTCGAGGCACCGGGCTCGAGCTGTCCGTCGCGTTCCAGCGCCTCGATCATCGCGACGCCGATACGATCTTTGACGGAGTGCGCGGGATTGAAAAACTCGAGCTTTGCGACGACGGTTGCGCCAAGCCCGGATGTCAAGCGGTTGAGACGAACGAGGGGCGTGTTTCCCATCAAGCAGAGGACGTCGGAAGCGATTCTCATAGAGCCTCCTGTCGCTGAAATCTATTGACTGTAACGTATTGAGAACCTCGTATCTTCCCGCATCTCGTTTCAGCGGTGCGGTACAATGTCTGCCGGGAGGAGTATGGGTTTTCTAGAGCAACTCGAGGTGCGGGCTGCTGCCGCGGGGGGGCGGGTCGCGCTTGCCGAAGGCCACGATCCGAGGGTGATCGAAGCGGCGACCGATCTTGCTGCTCGCGGCGTTTTTAAGATCTTCCTCGTGTGTCCAGCGGGCGACCGTCGGGATTCACACGCCGCGCTCGAAGCCACCGGGGTGGAGATCGTCGATCCGGCCACCGATTCCCGCAGCCAGGATCTCGCCGCATTCCTGCACCAACGACGAGCCCACAAGGGGCTCTCCGAAAAGGATGCCCGCGACGCAGTCAACGATCCCCTCTATTTCGCTTCGCTGCTGGTTGCGACTGGATTGGCGGATGCCTCCGTCGGGGGTGCTGTCCGAACCACTGCCGACACGGTGCGCGCGGCGCTGCATTGCATCGGGCCCGGGGCCGGGCTGAAGACCGTTTCGTCGGCCTTTGTCATGGTCCACCCCGATCCGTCGTGGGGCGATGACGGGGTGATGGTGTTTTCAGATTGTGCCGTTCTACCCGACCCCGACCCGGAGCAGTTGGCGGAGATCGCGATCTCCGCCGCTGCGACCTTCCGCTCGATCGTCGGTGGCGAACCGCGAGTCGCGCTGCTTTCGTTCTCGACCAAAGGATCGGCACACCATCCGCTGGTGGCCAAGGTCTCGGCGGCGTGTGCCGAACTTGCGGATCGCCATGTGGATTTTGAGTACGACGGTGAACTCCAGTTCGATGCTGCCCTGGTGGCTCGGGTCGGAGAGAGCAAGGCCCCGGGCTCACCCGTGGCCGGGCGCGCGAATGTCCTGGTATTTCCAGATCTCAACGCGGGCAACATCACCTATAAGGCTGCCGAGCGGCTCGGTGGTGCGCGAGCCCTCGGGCCGTTGATGCAGGGGCTTGCGAAACCCGCCAACGACTTGAGCCGCGGGTGCTCTGCCGGTGATATCGTACAGACCAGCCTGCTCAGTCTTCTCCAGGCGAAAGGGTAGTTTATGCGCGTTCTCGTCATAGGCTCCGGAGCTCGCGAGCATGCTCTCGTCCATGCGCTGCGCCGTTCGCCGGGCGTCAGCGATGTCTTTGCCGCGCCCGGAAATCCTGGAATCGCGCAGGCGGCCGATCTCTTGCCGGTGAGTGCGGATGACCTTCCCGGAGTTGCGGAAGCGGCCGCCGATCTGCGCATCGATCTCACCGTGGTCGGTCCGGAGCTTCCGCTCGCGATGGGTATCGGGGATGAATTCGAACGACGCGGCCTCCGCCTCTTCGGGCCGCAACGGGCAGCTGCAGAGCTCGAGTCGAGCAAAGTGTTCGCCAAGGAATTCTGCTGGCGCCACGGCATTCCGACGGGCAAAGCGAAGAGCGTTCGCACGCGGACCGAGGCGGTAAAAGCCGCTCGCGAGATGGGGATGCCGGTCGTGTTCAAGGCAGACGGCCTTGCCGCCGGCAAGGGTGTGATCATCGTTCGTACGGAGGACGACCTCGAACAGACCCTTGATGTGTTTTTTGAACAGCGGCGCTTTGGAGATGCCGGCGACCGCGTGCTGGTCGAAGAGTGTCTCGATGGTGATGAGGTTTCCTACATGGTGATCACTGACGGCAACCGGATCGTGCCGATCGCCACCTCCCACGATTACAAACGCGCAGGCGAAGGCGATGAGGGTCCGAACACCGGGGGGATGGGTGCACACTCACCGGCCCTCGTGATCCCACCCGGAACCAGCCGCCTGATCCTCGACACCGTTGTCAGGCCGACAATCGCGGGAATGGCCTCCGAGGGACGCGAGTTCCGCGGCGTTCTCTATGCCGGCCTCATGATGACTGCCGACGGCCCGAAGGTACTCGAATTCAACTGTCGCTTCGGAGATCCCGAAACTCAGGCCATTTTGCTGAGGCTCGATGACAACTTCGCGGCCGTCGCACGTGATGCGGCGGACGGCCGGCTCGCCACAGGAAACATGAAATGGCGCAAAGAGGCTGTGGCGTGCGTTGTCCTGGCGGCCAAGGGGTACCCGGAAGCCCTCGGAAAGGCGACGAAATTGCCGGTATTCATGACGCAATGGGTCTTTCCGGTGTGACCGTTTATCATGCCGCGACCCGCCGCGAAGGGTGACCGACTGGTGACCTCGGGGGGGCGCGTGGTGTCGGTGTGTGGTCGCGGATCGACCCTGACGGAAGCGCTGGGTACAGCGTACGACGGGGTGTCCAAGATCCATTTCGACGGAATGTGGTTTCGCTCGGACATCGGTCGCGACACGCTGAAAAAGTTGGGGACATCCGATGGCGGCGCTTGACGTTCTGATTCTCATGGGTTCGACCAGCGACTGGAAACACCTCCGAGGTGCTGTGGATATCCTCGATCGCCTCGGGGTTTCCCACCGGGTTCACGTTTCGTCAGCCCACCGCACGCCGGAACGAACTCTCGAGTTCATCCGGTCGGCCGAAGCGGACGGGTGCCGTGCATTCATCTGTGCCGCCGGGATGGCGGCCCACCTCGCGGGGGCGGTTGCGGCCCACACCGTGCGACCGGTCCTTGGAGTGCCGCTCCCGGGAGGCGTGCTCGACGGCGTCGACGCGCTGTTGTCGACGGTGCAAATGCCGGCAGGCATACCGGTTGCGACCTTTGCCGTGGGGCCGGCGGGCGCCCGCAACGCCGCTTTCTTTGCCGCGCAGATCGTGGCCTCTGACCGCCCCTCGGTACGGGCGGCTCTCGAAGAAGCCCGGCGTGAAGGGGCGGAGAAAGTGGTGGCCGGTGATCGTGAGATTGCCGCTGAGCTGGATCGCGAAGGGTCTGGCTGATGACCGAACTCGTGCAGTGCAGGGTGCCGCCCCGGATCGAGGATTGGGTGCCGGTATTGGTCGACCCGGATCTTCCTCCGATGGCCTGCCGAAGCGGGCAGCTCGAGCTGGATCACGGGGAGGTGATCGTGGTCGAGACGCCGGACGGTAAGTTTCTCGGGACGGTGACGGTGTTTTCTCCTCCGTCGTTCAAGCAGCCGCGGAAGAACGCCGCGAGAATCGTCCGTCGCGCGACAGCCGAGGACGAAAAACGGCACCAGGACACCGGTCACCTCGAAAGGGAGATCGAGCAGTACGTTCGCCGAAGGACCCACGAGCTCGAACTCGACCTTCACCCCTTCAAGGTCAGGCTGCCGCTTTCCGGCCGGAAGGCCGTCATCTACTTTTCAGCCGAAAAACGAGTCGACTACCGGCCCCTGCAGCGAGATCTCGGACGGCGCTACCGGCGGCGGATCGAGATGCGATCGCTCGGCGTTCGAGACGGTGCCCGCCTCTGTGGTGGGCTTGGGCCTTGTGGCCGCTGTCTGTGTTGCACCACTTTTATGGACAGGTTTCATTCGGTGACGGTTCGGATGGCCAAACGTCAGAATCTGAGCCTCAACCCGGCCAAGATTTCGGGACTTTGCGGCCGCCTCATGTGTTGTTTGTCACACGAAGTGGAGCAGTATCCCGAGCAAGGGCGAAACCGCAGATAAGCGCCCGGCTCCCCTCCCGCGAGAGCGGTCCCGATGGGGAGACACGCGGAACCGGATCTGATAATCTGATCTCAGAACCTGTTGACTTCATGCTTCCGGAATTCCTGCGCGGCACAGCATGGGTTGTGAGGAGTGGTGTATGTCCGATCGCAAACTGATCAGACCATCGATGAATGAAATGATGGAAAAATATCCAAGTCGAAGCACGGGCCGTCGCAAACAAGTGCCTGCTGAGCAGACAAACGCGGAGAGCTTCTATTACCTCAAACAGATGCAGAACCGCACCGCGATGGTGGTGGTTCTCACCGACGGCACCGAGCTCAAAGGCTGGATCGAATGGTATGACAAGACCTGCCTGAAACTGAATCGCGTCGATGCCCCGAATCTGTTGCTCTTCAAACATACGATCAAGTTCATGTTCAAGGAGGAGGAGCTCAGGGCTCGCCGCCGCCGCCGGCCACCTCCGGCATCGCGCTGACTTCCTGTCAGCTTTTGTTGAAAAACGGCGAATCTTCTCAGTCGATGTGCTGGAGCATCTGCCGAATACGACTGATGACGAGGTCGAGGGCCACGGTGTTGAATCCGCCTTCGGGGATGATGATATCCGCCCAGCGTTTCGAGGGTTCGACAAATTCGAGGTGCATCGGGCGCACCGTCGTCACGTACTGTTCGACGACATTTTCCACCGTACGGTCTCGTTCGGCGATATCGCGGTTCAGGCGGCGGATAAACCGGAGATCGGCGTCCGTGTCGACGAAGATCTTGATATCGAGAAGCTCACGCACAGCCGGGATGGCAAGAATCAGGATGCCTTCGAGAAGGATAACCGGGCGCGGGGCGGCGTTTTCGGTCTCGGGCAGGCGGACGTGTTGTGAGAAATCGTACATCGGCAGATCAGCCGGTTGGCCCATCTTGAGGCTGCGGAGGTGCTCGACAAGGAGTGCCTCTTCGATGGCGTGAGGGTGGTCGAAGTTGTGGTGGATGCGCTGTGCTTCGTCGAGGTGAGCAAGATTGTAGTAGTAGCGATCTTGATTTACTGTGACAATCCGATCAGGCCCGACGCGGCGGAGGATTTCGTTGGCCACCGTCGTCTTGCCCGACCCGGTTCCGCCGGCAACACCGATAACGAGGGTCTTCACGCTCAACCCCTTGAGAACCCCTTCGATTTTTGGGCCCCGGACTCAGAGGTACTTGAGAGTTTCCTCAGCAGTGCCGGCATCGGCTCCATCGGGCGCCACCTCGAGATATTTCTGGAGATGGGTTTTGGCGCCCTCCAGGTCGCCCGAGCGGAGCAGCATCATTCCATACTCGAAATTGCATTGCGGGAAGTCGGGGTCGGCCTCGAGACATTTTTCCAACAACGGCCGCGCGCCTTCATCATCCATGGCGTTGAGCTTGGTCGCGGCGTCGTTATATAGGAGGGTCGGGTCGTCCGGGTTGACCGCCTGGTAGCGCGCCATGAACGCTACTCGACCGGCTTCATCGCCAAGATCCGCGCTCGCGTTCGCGGCAACCGCCAAACACGCCACGGACTCGCTGTCCTGCTCGAGGCACTGCTTCGCAATCGCCAAGGCGTTCTCCGAATCCCCGGCCTCGTAGGTGAGTTCGGCGAGGCCGACCAGGGCGGGTGTGAGGTCTGGTTTGGCTGCCACCGCCTCCTGGAATTTGGCCCGGGCGCCATCCGCATCACCGGCTCTGAAAAGCACCTTTCCCTCCTCGAACTCCTTGTAACCGGGTTGTTCAAGAAGATCGACTTTCCCCTGAGCAGCGGCTTCCTTGAGGGACATGAGAGTGATGTCAAAGGTGTTGTCTGTGGTTCCAACGCCGACCTTGAAATTCTTCTCGATCGGCTGATACCCATCTGCCTGGAAAACCATCGTGTAACGTCGAGTCGCATCGAGAATGAGCGTTTTGTATTTACCGCTTTTTGATGCCTTGATGACCTTTTCGAAGGTCGTGACGTCAGGCGACGTGAGGGTGATCACAACGCCCGCGATCGGGTTTCCTGCAGAGTCGGTCACTGTTCCATCGATTTTTGCCTGGACGCCCGCTTGGGTCACGCCCGCTGTGGCCAGCAGGACGATCACTCCCAAGGTGAATAAACGGTCTTGTTTCATCACTCTTCACCTCCAACGTGCAGGGGAGCACGCAGGGGAAGCATACTCCGGTTTTGATGCGTTCTCAACGATTTACGAGTGGTCGGGACGCACCTGCCCACATCCAATGCTACGCGAGACGGGGCCAGAAATTCCGCTTCTTGGATCAGCGACCCCGGCTCAGCATCGCCCGGATGACGTGGTGGGCAACGGATGGATTTTCGCGGAGTCTGCGGATCGAGTACGGGTACCAGTCGTGACCATACGGCACATAGACCCGAAGGCGGTGTCCGTTCGATAGGATGACCTCCCGCAGCGCCGGATCGACGCCAAGCAGCATCTGAAACTCGTAGTCTTCCGGATTCAAGCGAAGTCGATCCACTGCGCGCATCCCCGCCCAGACCAGGTGACGGTCGTGGGTCGCTATTCCGACATATGCACCCTCGGCGAGGAGTTTTTCCATGTTGTAGATGAAGTTGGCGCGAACGGTGTCGAAATCCTGCCATGCGATATCGCGCGGCTCCCGATAGATGCCCTTGCACATTCTGATATTCGGCCTCATCGGCAACAGCGTGTTGATATCAGCTGTCGTGCGGAGAAGATAGGCCTGGAGAACGACGCCGACCGATTCCGGAAAGGCGTCGTGCACTTTTCTGTAGAGCATCAGGGTCGCGTCAGTACAGGTGTGGTCCTCCATATCAATTCGGACGAAGTTTCCGAGTTCAGCGGCTTTGCTCACGATTGCCGTCACGTTTTCGACGCACTCGGCTTCGTCGATCTTGAGGCCCAGCATTGTTGGCTTGATCGACACATTTGCATCGAGTTTTTCCTCCTCGATGCGATCGAGCAACTCGAGGTACTGGGTCACTGCCGCCCTCGCCTTTGATCGATCCTTCACCTCTTCACCGAGGACATCAACGGTGCCCATCGCGCCTTCGTCGTTCATCGCCCGGAGGGTGCGTACAGCATCGTCGATGGTGTCTCCTGCGACGTATCGCCGGGCCACCTGGCCGACGATCGGCTTTGGCACGAAGGGCATTCCGTATTTCACGAGAGTGTCGAACAGGCTCATGGATATCTCCTCGAATCAGGGGCGAAAGCAAGAACGGCACACGAAACAGATTGAGCACCCGCCCGCAAAAGCGCCCGGGAGGCACGTTGCAGGGTAGTGCCGGTTGTCGTCACGTCGTCGATCAACAAGAGATGCTGACCCTTAGCTGCGGGCGCAGCCTTGAAACTGTGGGTCGGCAGGTGGAGGCGCTGAGCCCTAGAGCGGCCGGTCTGCCGCCACAGTCCCCGCCGTCGGAGCAGACCCGCCACCGGACGATGAAGCCGCCGGCCGACTTCGTGCGCGAGCCGTTCCGCGGCAACCCACGAACGCCGGAGTCGCCGGATTGGGTGCGAGGGTACAAAACAGACGGTATCAATCGATGAGGCCCACGGTTGGGAGGCCACGGCCGCCGCCAATCGCCCGCCGAGAGAGGTGGCCAGGTCGTCGCGGTTCCGGTGTTTGAGTTCCAAGACCGCGGTTCGAAGAACCCCGTCGTGCTCACCCCAGACCACGGTCGCTTCTTGCGGTGGTGGCTTTCGGGCGCATTCGAGGCAGCCCTCCTCGGAGGCGTCCATCGGGATGCCACATCGGGCACAGGTCATGCCGGCTCGAGGGACGATCATCGACCAGCATGCGCCACACAGACCGCGATCGAATCCGCGAAGTGGATGATCGCAATGTGGACACATGCCGGGTAGCAGGGCTTCGAAAGCAGCGGCGAGCACCCCCCCTTTGTGCACGCGGGACATGGTACCAGAATGAAGGCCTACGAGGTGCGCAGGAGAGGCCGGAAGGTGGGCTCTTGACTATACTGAGCCCATGCATGTGATGCACCGCGAGATCTCGTTGGAGAGCGACGGCCACGGGCATATCTACGATCTGACCGGCCATGTTGCTGCATGGCTCGAATCGACAGCGGCTCTCGAGGGTCAGGTGACAGTTCACGCGCCAGGCTCGACTGCGTCGGTGACGACTCTCGAGTTCGAACCCGGTGCAGTCAGTGATCTGGTCGAGGCGCTCGAAAAGATCGCACCGTCGAACCGTTCGTATCATCACGACCGGAGATGGGGAGATGGCAACGGCTTTTCTCACCTTCGGGCAGCACTGATGGGCCCATCAATCACGGTGCCGGTATCGGAAGGCCGCTGTGTTCTCGGCACCTGGCAACAGATCGTTTTGGTCGAGTGCGATCTTCACCCGCGGCAGCGGCGGGTGGTCATGACCTTTGTCGGAAAGTACCGGGAGTCATAAATGCCGCACGTTGTTCTTTCAGGAGATGTGGATATGGCGCGCCTCGCCGCCGAGCTTCCGCGAAACCTCCACCGCTTCAAGGCCGCGGTGCTGAAGACGGAGGAAGTCTGGCAGCGCGCCGACGCGGGTGCTGTCCTGGTCGAGGGTGTCGTCGTCGAACATACCCGGCCGCTCCACCCGGTGGCTGTCATTGCAAAGCACCACGGGGATACCAGTGTGCGGTTGTGGCGGCTGGCACCGGTTGAGAGAACTCCCGCAATTCAGCGCTGGCTGGCTCATGTGGCGAGGGACGTCCAGATGCTCGGAGGCGGGCCGGTTCGCGCCACGAATCTCGCACCCGAACTGGTCGAAGACGTCGCACTCGAGCTGGCTAACGATTGATCAGCTCATCCAGCTCCTGCTGCTGTTCTTTCTGCGATTGCTGCAGGTTTTCGAGGCGGTCCCGGACGGCGGCGGTTGCAAGGCCCGGTCCGGGTCCGGAGGCCGTGCCCTCTCCGGCGAGGGCCGTCCGCGCGGAGTCGAGATGACTGCGGGCTCGCATGAGATGGGCAATTGCTGGCGTCAACGCGTAGGCCCGCAGTTCGCCGGCCGCGCGGCGCAAGGAGACCGAGGCGTGGAGTTCGTAACTCGGCGAGGGCGCCGCATCAGCCCACGACGCGGCCCTGGCGGCGAAGGTCTTGAGGTCTTCTACGTGGTCGGAAATGGTGTCCGGCACCGCGAGAAGGTCGTCCATGGCGAAGAGCATCTGCTGTGCGACATCTCGATCGAGGGCGTGACCGACCACGCCTTCCTCGCGCATATCGGACGCAACGGCGGCCACGGCGTCAAGGCTCGAGGTCGCATCGCGGCTGGTCAGATACAGCGCCACCGCCGCAGCGATGAGAACACCGATCGTCAGCACACCGGAAAAACGCATCAAAAGCCTCCCTTTGAAGTATAGATGACAGCCGTTCGAGCGGTGTCCCCTGCAGTGGACAGGTTTCCGAACGCCTGCCGCGTGGAAAAGTCCCCGGCTGACTCAGGATTGGCACGGTGTTTGCCCTTGCAAGGGGTGGAGGCGAATATGAAACACCACTGTCACCGCCGAGTCGTGGCTCTTCTTGCTGCCCTGATGACAACCGCGATCACCGTTGAGGCCCAGCTTGACGCCGATTGGATGATTCCAGCTGCGGCCCACAACGCGGGATCGCGTGGTACGTTCTGGATGACCGACCTTTCGATTCACAACCCCCACGAGTACGATCTTCCCGTCGTCGTTCAAGCACTTCCAAGTGACACGGCCAATGCAGAGGTTCCGACCCTGACCTTCAACCTCTACCCGTGGGAGACGATCAACCTCTGGGACGTGCTCGGCCCGGAAGTCTTCGATCTCGGCGGAACCGCGGCGTTGCTCGTGTACGCGGACACCAGTCTGCGGTGCGACCCGATTGAAGACTGCCACCTGCTGGTGACCTCGAGGACGTTCACACCGGAAAAAGATGGCGAAGGAGAGTTCGGTCTTACGGTGCCCGGGGCGGGAATCGGCAAGGGGACCGGTTGGTCGACGCTCGGATACACAGCGGGAATCCTCAACGACGGCGATTTCTTCCGGTGCAATGTCGGAGTGGCCTCGTGGTCTCCGGAATGGACAACAGTACAGCTGGACGTTCAGAGCGCCGATGGGACCATCGAATTCACGGAACTCTTCGAAGTGCCGCCCTTCGGGCACCTGCAGCGGAGATTGCCGAAGTCAGCAAGCGGTGGGAGCCTGGTCTTCTACCTTGTCGAGGGCCCGGACGATTCGCTAGTCTTTCCCTACGCAACGGTGATCAACCAGGAGACCGGCGACGGCAGCTACGTATTTGCCGAGGCCTCGGCTGTCGGAAATTCGGTTGCCAAACGCGCAGCGGCCGTTGGTCGCAGGCCAGAGGTTCCGGCGGTTGGAAGCAGGATCGAGCTGCCGCGCCGTGATCTCCTCCACAAAAGAGCCAATCCCGACACACAGGAGAGGTGATCCCCCGGGCGAGCTGGAACACGATGAGAATCCAGATCGCGGCGAGAGAGCGCTGGAAACCAGACCCCGGCCGACTCATAATAGATCGGCTGGGAGGCGCATGGTTCAGTTCGACAATCAGCATCGCCAGGTCAAGATCAAGATCGTGTATTACGGTCCGGCGGTCGGTGGAAAGACGACCTGTCTTCAACACATCCACCACACCATCGATCCGCAGCGCCGGACCAAGCTCTACTCCCTCAACACGGCCGCCGATCGAACCCTCTTTTTTGATCTCCTCTCCTTGAACCTCGGCCGAATTCGCGGCTATCGACTTGCCCTCCAGGTCTTCACCGTGCCGGGCCAAGTCCAATACGACGCGACACGGCGCACGGTTCTTGCCGGTGCAGACGGGGTCGTTTTTGTTGCCGACTCGCAGGTCGAACAGCGGCAGGCGAATGCTGATTCGCTCGAGAATCTCTGGCGAAACCTCGAGGCCAACGGTATCGATCGCCGGACCGTCCCCCTGGTTCTTCAGTACAACAAGAGAGATCTTGAAAACATCATGTCACCCGAGGAGATGGACGCTGCGCTCAACGGCAGCGGCTACCCGGCGCTGCAGACGATTGCGATCTCCGGAGAAGGCATCCTCGAGGCGTTCACGACCATCGGTGAACGGACGCTGACATCGGTCGCCGACAAGCTTGGAGTGGGCACCAACCCGCAAGCGGTCGAACGGCTCCGACAGCAGATGCGCATCGCCATGCGGCCGTATACAGAGACCGCGGGTGAGTCGTCTGCGCTCGTGGACGTCGAGGTCACCGTTCCCGCGCCCGGAGTCGATCCGGACGCTGTGATGAGTGAGGATGCGCTCGTGGGCGAGGCCGTGCGCGCCAACCTCACCATGACCGACCTCAACACGCGGCTCGATGGCCTGAGCCGGCAGCTCGAGCGGAAAGTTCGAGTCATGGATAGCATCTCGGGCTTCGGCCACGCCGTCAGCAACCAGCGCGATCCGGCCAAAGTGCTCCGTCTCTTGATCACCGAGACAATTCGTCTTCTCCAAGTCCAAGGAGCTTCGGTGATCATCATCCCCGGATCCGGACAGCTTCGTGAGGCGGTGGTCCACGGATTCAAGCGTGACCCACTGTTGAGCACCGCAGACGAAACCGGCGAAATGGCGGCGATCAACGCGCTCGATGGTCAACAGCCGCGACTGCTGGTCCGCGAAATTGACGGCGAGGATGACGGCTCGCTGATGTCGATCGTCGAAAATGCCGGGTTTTCGTCGGCGATAGTCGTCCCGCTGGTGACCCAGGAAAGGATGATCGGCCTGCTTGCGGTCTATGGCGACAATGAACGCGCAGACCTCGATGAGGACGATCTTCAGTTGGCGACTGTCCTCGGGTCTACTGCCGCCATGGGCTATGCCAACGCGATCGCGTGGCGACAGATGCAGGATGCGAGCCGGGGACTCGAGGCTCAGGTCGAAGAACGAACGGCCGAGCTTCGAAAGACCCTGGCCGAGTCGCGCCGTCTCGCCGGAGACGTGGCTGAAAAGAAGACGCTCCTCGAGGAGGCGTATCGGGACCTCGCGGCTCTCGACGAGGTGAAGAATCAGCTGCTCTCCCGATTGTCCGGCGAGCTCCGGGCCCCCGTCAGTTCGCTGGTGACCGCCGCGAAAATTCTTCAACGTGATAAGGATGCGGATGCGGAGAAGCGAGAGCGTTTTGTGTCGATTATTCGTCAGGAGTCCGACAAACTGCTCGAAATGACCCAGAGTATTTTCCAGGCCTCGGTTCTTGCCGGTCGCGGAGACGGTTCCGACAAGGTCGCCGTGCCGGCCCAGGATCTGATTCGCCGCGCGATCGCCCCGCTGCGAGATTTTGCCCAGGAGCGCCGGGTTTCCCTCCAGGTGCTGATTCCGAATGATCTCGATACCATTTCCTGCGATGCCGACAGCACCGAAGCAGCGCTTCGAGCGGTCGTCAAGAACGCGATCCAGTTCAACCGCGGCGGTGGTGAGGTCAAGCTCGAGGTGCGCCGGGTCGTGCGTGGCGGCGAACCATGGCTCCAACTTCGAGTGAGGGATACCGGGGTGGGAATCGACGAAACCGACCTTGCCCATGTCCGTGAAGCGTTCTGGCAGGGTGAACCATCAAGTGACAAAGAGCACCACGGGATTGGTCTCGGACTCGCAATCGCCGATCGCGTGATGGTGAACCACGGCGGTGAAATCTCGGTCAAGAGCACCCTCCACGAGGGAACCGAGGTTGTGATGGCGTTTCCTCAGACCGGGTAATCTACCCCGCGAGCGCGCTGTCGTTTTCGAGCGCCTCTTCCGCGACCGCCCGGGCGGCGTCGGCGGCAAGGGCAAGGGTTGTCGGCGACGCGATATCGGAGAAATCGGCTCCGTCGGCCGGAACCGTCAACGGCCAGGTGGTTGCTGCAGGTACGCATCCGCGTCCAATGTGAAGCGCAAGCCCGAGCGGAGTCGCGCTCTTCGGATCGAGAACTGAGGAAATGGAGGACGGGAAATCCGCAAGGTGTGCCAACCGTGCACCGACCCGTCGTGAGAGATGGTTGAGGAGAGCCTTTCGCAGACGTTGATGAGGGACCGGAAGGGTGGTCAGGACCCACAGCACGAGGTCGGTCGGTACAGCGACGAGGTGAACGGCCAGCGTGGCGGCCTCTGGTTCGACACCCAGGTGGGGCGCCGCGGCCGCCGCCGTTCGCGACCAGGTCACCACGACATGCCGGACAAGTTCGTCGAGTTTGCCGGTCTCGGGGCGCTGTAAAAACTCGCTCCCGATGAGATCTCCCCACAGGTTCATGTCTCGAGCCACGGATTCGAGCTCGCCAAGGCTGAGCGGCGCCGACAGTTCACCGTCGGGGACCGAGCAGGCGAAGACCATCTGGTTCCAGGTCGCGTGGGAGAGCCCGTAGAGGCAGATGTTCTCGTTGCCGGCGTGGCATTGGCGGATGCCTTCGATCTGGTGGGGCGGCAAGGGCACGAGGCCGGGGCTCGATGCGAGCCACTGCGCGAGGGTGCCGACAATGTCCCGTACGAGGTCGTGGAGATGACTCATCTCCCATCCGTCGACGGCGTCCGCGCCGGTGATGCCGTCTCGAGCGAGCTCCCAGAAGAGGCTCTCGAATGCCTCCCCTGTGAACTCGAGTTCGTAGGCTCCCCCTGCGCTCGATGCGGGCTCGCTCTCGTCGGTGCGGCGCGCGGCTTCCATGAGTAGGTGGCTGGGTTCAAGTTGCAGGCTGAGACCGAGGACGTCAACGATCGGGAAATCAGGCTCGAACTCGAAACGAACCTCGTCAGAGATCAAGATCCGGCTGGTGATGCTTTCAGCGAGATCGGTGAGACTGTGTCGGAGATCCTCCCTCGAGACCTCGCCTTCATCCATCAGCAGGTCGGTGAACAATGTGCGCCGGAGCATCGATGTGGCGAGAATTTTCCGCACCCGATGGGCGGGGACCAGGCTTCGTTTGGCAAACCACGTTGCCAATCGTTCCTCAGGGATCGTCGATGACGCATAGCAAACGCGCCCGTTCCTGAAGTCCAGCCGGCGGCGACCACGAGTGTCCATGAGCGTCAGTCGCCCGCTCACGCTTCCCATCTGAAACCACTGCAGAAGATCTCCAAAGTGGAGCCGGTCGAGGGATCCTCGAATCATTGAACCAGTATACCGACCAAGTGGCCGTGAGTTACCATGGCGCGATGGATCTCCTCCTCCTGACTGCCCGCCCGGATCTTCGCACCAACCAACGGTTTGTCGAAGCTGCATCCGCGCTTGGTGTCGATATGACAGTCGTCGACGGCAACGCGACGACCGTGGTGCTTGCTGATGGCCGGATGCAGCTCATGGATCGTGAAGGCACTGCGTTGTCGGCGGCCGTTGTCATTCCGCGAATCGGTAACTGGCGACCTGAAAGTCTCCTCGCGGCGCTCGAGGCGGCCCTCGGCAGTGGTGCGGCCGCCCCCAACCATCCGGAGGCCATCCGCATCGGTCGGGATCATTGGGCAACGGTGGGGGCCTTGGCGGCAGCGGGCCTGCCGGTTGCCCCCACGGTGGCAGGGGCGGACCCGGAATCTCTTGCTGCAACGGCGAATGACGTCCTCGGCTTTCCCGTAGTCGTGAAACAGCGGCGCTCGCGGATGGGTGTCGGCGTTATTCGGTGCGAAACGCTCGCTCATCTCGAAGGGGTGCTCGACAGCCTGTGGCGTGTCGGAGACGAGGTTGTCGTGCAGCGTTGGATTCCGGGAGGGCAGACCAGCTACCGGCTCCTGGTTGCGGGCCAGGCGGTTGTCGCGGCGGCCAGGTTTCGCGCGCGGGACGGGGAGTGGCGTTCCAACTCGGCGCGCGGAGGCGCGGCCGAATCGTATGAGCCGCAGCCGGAGGAGATCGAGATCGCTGTGGCTGCTGCCGCTGCGCTCGGGCTCGGCCAGTGCGGGATCGACCTCGTGATGGACGGAACAACGCCCGTGGTCCTCGAGGTCAACCCAACACCCGGTTTCCTTCGCCTCGAAGAAGCGACCGGGATCGACGTTTCGCGTGCCCTGGTCGAGCACGCGCTGTCGTGCGGAGTGTGAGAGCCCTCAGGCTTCGGCTGAGGCTTCTGTTGGAGCGGGTCGCCCGGCAAGCTCGCGGTCGATCATGAGGAGGCCGTGGGGGTTGTCTTCGACCATCTTCACCTGATGGAACAGGGTGTCGGCCGTGGCTTCTTCCTCCACCTGCTCGTTGACGTACCAGTGCAGCATGACCGTGGTCGCGTGATCGTTCTCGGCCGTCGCGAGATCCACAATGTCATTGATCCGCTGGCTGATGAAGCGCTCGTGATTGAGGGCGGTCTCGATGGCGGCCGACGCCGACGGCCATTCACTCTCAGGCGAGTCAAGAGCGAGTAATTCGACTTTGCCGCCACGTTCGTTGAGGTAGTCGAAGAGCTTCATCGCGTGACCCAGTTCTTCCTGCGCCTGAATCCGCATCCAGTGGGAAAACCCGTCCAGGTGATTGGCGGTGAAATAGGCGGCCACCGACAGGTAAAGGTAGAAAGAAAAGAACTCGGCATGGATCTGCTCGTTGAGGGCCTTTTCGACCTTCGAATTCATGATGTTGCCTCCCTTGTGGTTTTCGATCCCGGTATTGCAGCTTGCGCCACCCGGTGATCGGTCTCACAGTATAACGCGAGAATCCGCGGCTGCATTTCTTCTCCACGAGTCGAGGAACCGGGGGGTGCGTGCCGGTCGGTTCTGAGCCGAAGAGGTTCAATCCAGGGCCGGATGTTGTTGAACGACTGCGGCGTAGCCCACAGAACGCCCGGGTACTTTCCATCGGAGTGAGGCCGCGCGGAGATGGTCGTGGCGACGGCACACGCGGCCGCCGCGGCTGTCAGCATGATGAGACCGGATCGGGATGGTCGACTCAGGCGGTGGACGAATGCAGGCGGGTAACGCAGCCACGCCAGCACCATGGACGCGCACAAGGGAATCGAAATCGCGATCATTGCGTCCAACGGCACCGGATCACCGACCACGGCTGCGGCTCCGGCCCACAGCGCTACCGGAATGGCGAAATGTACGAGCACCAGACCGCATCGATACCGCCGGCCGGTGTCCGGGCGCCGCCTTCGCGCCAGGGCCAGAAGCCGAAGGGTCGGAATCAGTCCCGTCAGAGCGGCAACGACCGGTGCGAGCCATACCCAATCTGTCGGAAAATCATGAAGACCGAGCCAACGAATCAGGTGACCGTCGTTGCGGTCCACAAGGGACAACCAGGCGATTCCTATGACGGAAGCCGCCCAGGCCACCTGGACCAGCAGCAACTCGGCGAGCAGCGATCGCTTTCGTGGAAGCAGTGGGATGAGGGTTGTGGCCAAAAGCACTGGAAAGACCAGCGATCCGAGCCAGTATCCCGTAGCGGATGGCAGCGACGCAAAGTTGAGGACGGGTTGATTGACCAACGCCCAGACCTGACGATTGATCGTGAGGCTGAAACCGATCCAGTGGCATCCGCCGGCAAGAGCGCCGAGTCCCTGGCCGAAGACTGCCGCCATCAGAACTGCAGGGAATGCTGCGGTTGCGGCTGTCCAGGAGAGCGCGATCACCGAAGGCGCGCCGATTTCGGGTTCGGATTGCATCGGTCGGCATGCTACCATGACGGCCGCTATGAAGGTGAAACGTACGTATCTACAGGGGTTTCTCGGTGTCGTAACACTCGGACTCGCGAGCGTGTCACCACTGGGTGCCCAAGCGCTCCATGAGGAGCGCCTCACGAACGGGACCACCCTCCTGGTCGTGGCTGAGCCCCTGGCCGACGCGACAACAGTGGTGTGGCCGGAAACCGGGCTTTTGAGAGAGGGTTCTCCGGTTGTTGTGACCAGTGGCGACCTGACCCTGGTTTCGGACATCGAAGAGGCGTTCAGCGGAGACGATATCGGTCCGGCGCCACCAGTCGTGGTCGCGGTCGGTGGCGCATCTGTTCCGGACCTTCATGGGTTGTTCGAGCGCCTTTTTGCCGACCGGCCCGCTGCCCCTTCCCGCGAGCCGAATTCGGCCGATACCGTGGAGGGCCGCCTCGTCCGGCGGCTTGGAGCTTCAGGCAGCGACGCCGAGCTTCGGCTCGAGGTTCACCTGCCGCCGCCCGGTAATCCTTCAAGAAGCAGTGTGGAGGTCCTTTGGGACGTGTTGCCGGAGCTTCTCGGCGACGGGCTCACGGGGGTTCGGAGTCGAATCGATGGTCATCTCGGCCTCCTCGAGGCACGGACCGAAGCGGACTCGGCCGATTTCGCACTGCGACAGTTGCGGCTCGGGCTCGCCCGAATCGCCGAGAATCCCGACCTTCAGGAAGCCTCGGTGGCGAGGTCTTCCGATCGCTTGAGGGTTCGCCGTCTGGCCCTTCTGGAACGGCACCCCGATGCGGCCAGGCTCCTTCTCGACCTGTGGTTGGTTGGTGGGGCGGACGCTGTTCGAGAATACCTCTTCGGCATTGATGGTGTGACTCTCGAGGGGGTGCGCGAAGCGGCGCGCCGGTGGTTGCCTCAGCACCCCGGGAATGTCACGTTGTTGTTGCCTCCGAGGACCTTGAACCCGAGGTTTGCAGCGCCCCCCAGGACAGTCCAACTCGACAACGGCACTGCGGCCGCGGTTCTCGAGCGATCGGGTATGGCATTGGCGACCTTGTGCATGCGGCCTGTGATGGTTCCGGATCTCGATTCGGAATCTGCGGCGACCGTTCTTGCCCGTTTGGCCAGGGAGCTCAGGGATCACGAGGAACGCCCGGGATGGATCTGGGTCAACTCAGACCCCCCGCAGATCGAGCTTGCCGTACCGGCCGAGAAATTCGCAGAGCTCAGCGAGGCGCTCCGAGCCGCCCTGCATAAAGTGGCAGAAGACTCCCGTCCGGTGGTGGCAGGTGGAGGGAGTGCCCGCCAGAGGGCGCTTCGATTGATGGCCGGGCTGCTCGGGGTAGCGGATGGGTCGGCGTTGTCTCCAGCCGCACTCCTTGGAGAGGGGAACCTCGCTCTCGGAATTGTCGCCGAGGATGGCGAAGCAGCGGAGGAGGCCCTGCGCAAATTCTGGGCCGTTGACGAGCGCCGTACGGTGGATGCGGCCACCACTCTGGTGGCACCTGTGCCCGGACTCGGGAAGCCGCGGCCGGCGCCGAGTCGGTCATCGTCGTGAACCTCGAACTCGCGGCGGTCAGCGACGAAGTTGTCGCCGCGGTCCTGGCGGATCTCCTGCGCCAACGAGGTGCGGAACTCCTGCCCGGAACTTCGGTAGAAATCCTCGAGCCGTTCATACCAGGACACCGTGTCCTGCTCGTGGTGGTGACGGCTGAGCTTCCGATGGACGCCCTCGAGTCTCGATTGTCAGAGGTTTGGGAAGAGTTCACCGCCCCCGCAACCGAGGACGATCTCGTGGAGGGCCGGCGGCGAGTGGCGTCGGCCAGTGCCGCCGCCTGGAGCGGAATCACAGGCCGTGCCCGGCGGTGCTCGGCTGTGGCCGCCGGGGCAGCGCGATGGCGGGTGGCTTCGGAACTCGAGATGGCCACGCTGTCGGTATCCGCCGACGAGGTGAATTCAATGATCAGTGGGTTCTCTGAATGGGAGAATCTCCCGAACTCGGGTGCTGGTGTTTACCCGATTGTCGACATCGGTGCCCGCTAGAAGAGGACCCGTCGTTTCCAGGAGGAATTCGTGCAGCTCGATATTGATGATCAGATCAGCTATCTGACCAAAGGGTGCGTGGACGTGGTGCCGGCAGATCAGTTGGCGGAGAAGCTGCGGCGC
This sequence comes from Candidatus Sulfomarinibacteraceae bacterium, assembly GCA_963769215.1. GTDB lineage: Bacteria > Acidobacteriota > Thermoanaerobaculia > Thermoanaerobaculales > Sulfomarinibacteraceae > Sulfomarinibacter. Next base: position 208,650 of record CAVYKX010000014.1, read on the forward strand.
TCGCAAGCAACGTCGAAACCCCTCGTTGTGAAGGTGGGATTCGACCCGTCGGCGCCCGATCTCCACCTCGGACATACCGTGGTCATCCGCAAGATGCGGCATTTTCAGCAACTCGGCCACCGGGTGGTCTTTTTGATCGGCGATTTTACCGGTTTGATCGGTGATCCCACCGGGAAAAAGAGCACGAGGCCCCAGCTCACGCGGGAACAAATCAACGCCAACGCCGCGACGTATCGGCGGCAGATCTACAAGCTCCTCGACCCCGAAACCACGGTGATCGATTTCAACTCCCGCTGGCTCGGCGAGCTCAGCTCGGCCGATTGGATTCACCTGGCGGCCAAGGTCACGGTTGCCCAGATGCTGGAACGCGACGATTTTCGGACCCGCTACGAGGCACAACAACCGATCGCCCTACACGAGTTTCTCTACCCTCTTGCCCAGGGTTATGACTCGGTGGCGCTTGAAGCCGATTTCGAGCTCGGCGGTACCGATCAACTGTTCAATCTCCTGGTCGGTCGACACCTGATGCGCGAGCACGAGATGGAGCCGCAGGTGGTGATGACCTTGCCGCTGCTCGAAGGTCTCGATGGCGTCGAGAAGATGTCGAAATCGCTCGGGAACTACGTCGCGGTGGAAGACGAGCCCACCGAGATGTTCGGCAAGTTGATGTCGATTTCCGATGACTTGATGTGGAAATACTGGTTGCTGTTGACTGACCGCGGGGAAGAAGAGATCGAAAGTGAACGGCGACTCGTGACCGACGGCGCCAAACACCCCATGGAGTCGAAAAAGGAGCTTGCCGCCGCCATCGTCACGGAGTTTCACTCGGCGGAGGCGGCGGCCGAAGCGAGACAGGAGTTCGAACGAGTTTTCTCCGCCGGCCACCTTCCACAGGACATCCCGGAGGTCGACGTTACCGCGCCGGGAGAATGCATGTTGCTCTCGAAGGTCCTCGTCGAGGGCGGCCTTGCGGCATCGAACTCTGAGGCGCGCCGTTTGATTCAACAGGGAGCGGTCAAAGTCGAGGGCGAGGCTTCGCGAGATATCAAGGCTGAGCTCGATACAACTTCGTCCGAGTCCGTGTTGCTGCAGGTTGGAAAGCGGCGATTCGCCAAGGTGAGCTTTTTGCTGAAATAGGCCCCAAGCCCCAAGCCCCAAGCCCCAACCTCAAGCCTCAAGCCCGCAAGCCCAGCAAGCCCCAAGCCTCAAGCCCCAAGCCTCAAGCCTCAAGCCTCAAAAAAAACACCCCGCCGTTTCCGGCGGGGTGGGTGGGTGGTCGTTGGATAGGTTGATCAGAAGAACGACGTGTCTTGTTCGACCTTCTGTCCCTGCTCGCTGAGTCCCTGGATCTGGATCGAAATGAAGGTGGGCCGGAACTTGTGCTCCTGGCACAGGCGGCGCAACCGTTCGTCAAGATCGGCATCCCAGAATTCGATGATGTTGCCGGTGGCGGTGCACACCATGTGGTGGTGGCCCCCACCCGGTTCCATCTTCTCGTAGAAGTAATGCTCACGGCCGAGGCGGCTCTTGCGAACCAGACCGCACTGCACCAGAAGATCGAGGGTGCGGTAAACGGTCGCGCGCGAGACCTTTCGCTGTTTGGTCTTCATCCGGGCGAGGAGATCATCGGCGTCGAGATGTTCGTCCGTTGCGAAAATCTCATCCAGGAGCGCCAGACGCTCCTGGGTCACCTTGAGGTTGTTTTCCCTCAAGTATTGGATAAACAGTTTCTGTGCCCGTTGTGCCAATTTGCTGCTCATAGTTTTAATCCAGTCTCATTATCACTGTCTCAAACAAAGGTAGCGTCGATGCGACGTAGTGTCAAGAGATACGGCCATGGTATTCCGATACTGGTAGATATGCAATCAGAGAGGTTCTCTGCGCTGTGAAAAGTCACCCATCGGGATGCATCGGACTGATAGTTCAACTGCAGACTTGATCAACCAAACACCCCCAAATTCAATTATTTGCCTCGCGTTGTCGAGGATGATACCTTTTCTCGCGACCGCATTTTGAAGGGAGATGAAATGGATTACCCGATCTGGGATCTGGCCATGGGTGGTGGAATCCTCATGGCCATCGTGGCGATCCCGCACGTTATCGTTTCCCACTTTGCCGTGGGTGGCGGACTGCTGATTGTGGTCACCGAAACCCTTGCGGTGAAGCGTGACGATCCGGAACTTCGCGAGTTGGCCCGCCGTTCATCTCTGGTCCTGATTCTGGTTTCGACCGTGTTCGGAGCCATTTCCGGGGTCGGCATCTGGGTGGTCGCGGGGCTGATTTCACCAGCCGCGATCTCGTCGCTGATCCACACCTACGTCTGGGGATGGGCGATGGAGTGGGTATTCTTCATCCTCGAGATCGTCGCCGCCCTCGTCTACTACACGACGTGGGACAAGATTTCAAAGGGCGCCCACCTGTTGGTGGGATGGCTCTATTTTATCGCCGCCTACATGTCGCTGGTGATTATCAACGGGATCATCACCTTCATGTTGACTCCGGGTCGCTGGCTCGAGACACACGCCTTCTGGGACGGGTTCTTCAATCCAACCTACTGGCCGGCCCTCGTGCTCCGCACAGGGATTGTCATTTTAATGGCAACGGCGTTTCTGGTGTTTCCGGCCCTCAAGGCGCCCGTCGATCGACGGCCGGGGATTCTCAGATATCTGGGGTGGTGGTTCATCGGCGGAGTGGTCTTCTCGTATGCGGGCTACCGTTGGTGGGAAGTCGCCCTCCCCGAAACCGTACTCAACCTCTTCTCAGGCGATGCTCCCGCGCTGGCCACCCTTGCATCGACCCGCAGCTTCACCCTGTGGGCGCTGACCGCAGCATTGGGTATCGCCGTGGTCATTCTCCTTGCGGCACCGAAGCTCGCGCGGCCGGCCACCGCCGTGGGTTTGGCGTTGTGCGCGTTTGCCTTTTTTGGCGGCTACGAGCGTCTCCGCGAGGGGACCCGCAAACCGTTCCTGATCCACAGCCACATGTTTTCGAATGGTCTTCTGATCAGTGATATCGAGGACATCAACGAGGAGGGACTTCTGGCCCACGCCGGGTGGGTGGCAAGAGGACCGGATTCCGGAGTCAACGTGGGCCATCGGATCTTCCGGGCCCAATGTGCGAGTTGTCATACGATAGACCGCTACCAGAGCATCCGCAGCGTCTTGCCGTCGTATCCCGACATGGTGGCTGTGGCGGCAGACAGTCCTGTAGGTTCCGGGCGACTGGCGTTTGAAGAGGAGTGCGCGCGTTGTCACACGGATCTCGGGTATGAGGAGATGAAGGAATTCTTGCCGACCGCCGATGAAATGGCCGAAGACCCGGAGATGATCCACGACCTCAATCAGGGAATGATCTACGCGGCTGTCTCCCAACTCCATGAAATGGGAGAGGCCTATACGGCTGCCCCCCGTGGTGTGATGATCAACACGGCCGAGCTCCACTCCCCGTACATGCCGCCGTTTGTCGGCACAGAGGAAGAGCTCGAAGCTCTCGTCGAGTACCTCGGGGCCATGAGTCGAGGAGACCAGATGCCGTTGGAACAGCAGGGAGGTGGCCGATGAACCCCAATCTCATTCCTGCGGTCGACCTTGCAGGCCTGCCGGGACCACCATGGTTGTTTCATGTGCTCCTGGTGTTCACCTTTTTCCTGCACCTGCTGTTCATGAATCTGACCCTTGGCGGGACCCTGCTGGCAGCCATAGCCCACCTCAGGAGCGGCGGTCGTCGTGACGATCCACGGGGAGTCCTTTCCGGTCGCTTGATGGCTGTCAACAATTATGGAATCTCCCTCACCATCACTACAGGGATCGCGCCCCTCCTTTTCATCCAGTTGATCTATCAGCAGTACTTCTACACGGCGACGATTCTGGTGGCGCCAGTCTGGTTCAGCTTGCTCGTGCTGCTCACCGTCGGTTACTACGCTGCCTATCTCTACAAGTTCCGCGGTGCTCCCAAGCGTGGCCACGGGGGTGGCATCTGGCTGAGCGTCTCGGCACTCATGTTCTTCCTGATCGCCATGATCCACGTCGCCGTCAACCTGATTCACGCGCAGCCCGGTAAATGGGGCGCCTTGAGCGACGGCACATGGTCGGTACTTACCGACCCCACGTACTGGCCGCGCCTGCTGCACTTTGTGCTCGCGGGCATCGGTTTTGCCGCCCTCGTCGCCACGTGGTGGGCTGTCCGGAGCGCGGCAGCGGGCGTCGATGTTGAATCCAATGCGGCCATCGCTCGTTGGACCTGGCGCTGGGTGTTGTGGTCCACTGTGCTCCAGGTGGTTGACGGATTCGTGCTTCTGATGGTCCTACCGAAGCCCGTTCTCCGTGGGCTCATGACGGGTGGTTTGGCGACCATGGGGCCGCTGACCCTTGGAATTCTGGTCGGCATCGGGCTCCTGATGATGTTGTCTCGGACGTCCAACCCTGTCGAGAAACCGGGTCTGGTAACCGGGACGCTCGGCGCTATGACTGTTGCCGTCGCGATCATGACCATCAACCGGCATCAGGTCAGGGCGCTCTACCTCGAACCGTTTACCACCCAATACCAGTTTCAGGTCGTATCGCAATGGGGAAACTTCCTGCTCTTCGTCGTGCTTCTGGTAGCTGGCTTGGCGACCGTCGCCTATATGGTCAAGCGAGTCCTTTCCTCGCCAGCGAGTGGAGTCGATGCAGCGTAGGATTGGTCTGAACAGCTGAAACTCTCACGACCCATTTGGGGGTCGCGGTGCTTTGTGGATTTTTGTATACGATTTGTATACAATTGTTGCGATGGCAAATGGATCCCGATCCCCCCAGGCTGCGCGACGAACCGTGGCGGAGGACGTGTATCGCTCGTTGAGGCGAGACATCATCACGCTCCATCACCGCCCCGGTACGCCGTTGACCGAGCAGGAACTCGCGAGGCTTTACGGAACGAGCCGCGTTCCGGTTCGTGAAGCGTGCGGCAGGCTGCAGCAGGAGGGCCTTCTCACCGGCCGACCGTACAAGGGATACACGGTCAACCAAATCTCTCTCAAGGAGATCGGCGACAGTTTTGATCTCCGTCTGGTGCTTGAACCCTATGCCGTCGAACTGGCGGCTCGGCGCGCCACCGAGAGCGACCTGCGCGATCTGCAGAAGCTCGCGGCCACCGAGTACCGGTATCACGACTGGGCCTCGTACGCGGACTTCCTCGACCGCAATCTCGATTTTCATATCCGCCTTGCTGCGCTCTCGCGCAACGACAAATTGGTGGTCACCCTTCGCGATCTCCTCGGCGGCATGCAGCGCTTCTTCTTTCTCGGTCTCGATCTCGGGGATTTTGCTGCTGAAATGAGGTCGGAGCACGAGGAACTGGTGGCGTTGCTGCAACGCGAAGCCCCCGGTGAGGCCGTTGCCTGCATTCGCCGACAAATTCAATCTTCTCGCGACCGCATCCTGCGTGCGGTGATCGACGATCGAATCGACCTACCACTGGAGTGAGGTGCCCCATGTCAGATTTCGTCTACCTCGACAATGCAGCCACGACCTTTCCAAAGCCGCCCGAGGTCATTCAGTTCATGTGTGACTTCTATGCCACCCGGGGTGTCAACCCGGGACGTACGGGTTTTGACCTCGCCCTCGAGGCCGAGGAGACCCTGGCCGATGCGCGACAGGCGCTGACCGATTTTTTCGGCGGCACCAACCGCGATCGGCTGGTCTTTTCGCACAATGTGACTGATGCGCTCAATCTCCTGATCTCGAGCGTTCTCAAACCCGGAGACCACGCCGTTACGACCTGCCTCGAGCACAACTCGGTCCTGCGGCCGATGTACATGCACGCCGAAAACGGTGTCGAGGTCGATTTCGTGCCGTTTGACGCTCGCGGTTACGTGGATCCGGATGAGATCGCCAGCCGCATCCGTCCGAACACCAAAATCGTCGTGGTCAATCACGGCTCCAACGTGATCGGCACGATTCAGCCGGTTGCCGAGATCGGCCGCCGGTGTCGGGAGAAGGGCGTGCTTTTCGCCATCGACGCGGCCCAGACCGCCGGGTTGTTGCCAATTGACATCGCGGCGATGAACGTCGATGTCGTGTGCTTCACCGGCCACAAGTCGCTCTTTGGTCCGTCTGGGACCGGAGGCATGTATATCTCCGAACACGTCGACATCACGCCATGCCGAGCCGGGGGCACCGGTGTCATGAGCGCACTCAAACTCCAGCCGAGAGAATATCCGTGGCAGATGGAATTCGGCACGCTCAACACGATGGGGATAGCCGGCCTTCTGGCGGCGCAGCGGTGGATCGCTGAACGCGGTGGAGTCGACGCGATTTATGAGCATGAAATGCGCCACGCCCGCAGGCTTCGCGACGGTCTCGACAGAGATCGAAGGGGTTCAGCTCTACTGCGCCGACCTCTCACACGATCATCTGCCGGTGTTCGTCTTCAATATCGACGGCCTGCCGGCGGATCAGGCGGGAACCTTCCTCGATGTCGAACATGACGTGATTACCCGGACCGGGCTCCACTGTGCGCCGCAGGTACACGAAGGTATCGGCACCTTCGACGACCACGGCACGGTGCGGTTCTCGCCCGGCGTGTTCACAACCGACGACGAGATCGAGCGCGCGATCGATGCCGTCGCAGAGGTTGCCGAGTATGGCCGTGCGCGCAGCGGTGTTCCGAGCCTTGCCGTGAGCACCTGATTGCTGACTGCAGCGCCGACCAAGCTACAACTCTGACTTCCCACCTTCCGCCCACTGTTCGGGTGTGAAGGTGCGCATCGCCAGGGCGTGGATGTCCTCCTGCATCATTTTGCCGAGGGCCTCGTAGACCATCCGCTGAGCCGCAACCCTGGATTGCCCTCGAAATTTTTCAGACACCACGAGAACCTCGAAGTGGCCGCCGCCTATCTTGCGCCGAGAGATGACCGGCGTGGAGCCCGCTTTGATCCGTCACGTCAACGAGGGTTGCGTCCAACTCGCGTGTGAGCGCTTTCTCGATAGCGCGCGCTCGTCGAGATATTTCCACAGTCCATTCCCTTCGCTCAAAATGAGGCTCGTTTGGGGAAACAGTGACCGCGGCAGAACCCTTCCCAAGGCAGGGGTGACCGCTCGCCAGAGTCGGTGTCGCAGATATTCGAAAGGCTGCCGATCGAGTTGCAGCTCACCCGAAATCGCTATGAGGGATCGACGCTCCCCTTGCTCGATTCTCCATCGCCGTTGGAGTCGCCAGATTTGTCTTCTGACCGGATTGAATCCTTGAAGTTGCGAATTCCCTCACCGAGTCCTTTCCCGAGCCGCGGGAGTTTGTTGACGCCAAAGATCAGGACCACGATTGCGAGCAGAATGAGCAACTCGGGTAGACCGAGACTTCCAAACATCCAGACCTCCTGGCGCGGTTGAGACCCGCGCATTCAGAATCACCTTCACGCCGCGGAGACCGCGCGGTCATAAGTCTAGCAGAAGGTCGATCAACTCTGTAGGTGCATCAGCGACAGCGAGATCGGGCGCCAGCTCATGGGCAAGGTCCGATCAGCCACGATTCGTAGTCTTTCATCCCCGATGCTGTAAGGCGTGCGAATGTCCCCAGCGCCTTGAGGCCTCGCTGAATCCGGGCCAACTGCCAGCGGTCCGGCCACCCAGGTGCGGCGGAGGTTGACTCCGCCCAGATCTTCTTGAGGCGGGCCCGGCCTTCATTGCTGAGGAAGCGGGGCATTCCCCGCTCGTACAGGAGAGAAACCGCGTCATAGGTGTCCGGGCCGACCAGGATATCCTGATAATCAATCAGACCCACCGAGCCGTCCCGTGTGAGAAAAATGTTGTTGAGATGATAGTCACGGTGACAAATTCGCTTGGGGTGGCTGTCGATGGCGGATACAAGTTCGTCAAACCAGGAGCCGATCACGGTTGAAGGCTGGTGCCCAAGGCGATACTGAAGCACCCACAACTCGAAGCCCGCAATCTCCCAGCGAAGACGCCGGTGGTCGAGCGGCCGGTTCCACGGGGGGAGATCTCGCGGATCAAGAGCCGCTAGAGTGATGAGCGGATTCAACAGGGTTGTGACGAGTTCGAGCAGGTGGTCGGCAGACGCCAGACCCAGAGCGCCTTCGGCGTCGTTTTCACCAAAGTCCTCAAGGATTGCCCGCCCGGCATCGATATCGCTCGAAAACAGCGACGGCACCCTCAGATGTCGCGCACACCACGAGCGGATCTCGAGGTCGCGGGACAGAAGGCTTTGCTCGGCTGGGGTGTAGTCCACGAGGATGGCGGAATTCCCATCTGCCGACCAAAGCCGTGTGTAGGCTCGCGACGAGGCATCGCCGCGGATGGCCTCTTTGCGAACCCAGGGAGGGGGGAGCGGGTCTCTCATTACGATGCTTCAAGCTAGCAAACGACGCACCCGCCCGCAATGTATTAGGATGGAAGATCGATGGTTGATCAGTGGTTATCTAGGTCGAGATGATGGAAGACTCACGAAAGCAGAAACTCCACGAGTTGTTGCGCCGGCTGGGCAAAGCCCTCCACACGACAGTGGTGCGCTCGGACGAGGTTCGCGCGTGCCTCGATGAGCTGCACGATGACGGATGGCGCGCGGTGATGCTCCTCGAGACCTCGCTGGCCTGTACCGAGGACGGGACCTTGCAGGTGGAACGAGGTCACCTGCGGCTCCATGTCGACACCGAAACAGATGCGGTGGACTATCTCATCGACGCCGACGACGCCCGTCTTCTCGAGTCTCTGGGAATCTCCGTGAGCCGCCACCGTTCTCGCAACACGGGTGTCCGGCGGCCGCAGGCGGATCGCGACCCGCGTTCAGGGTCGTGATCGATACGAAACATGGTTGATTCGATATCCCTCATCGGAAAGACCACGCGTGAGATCGTCGGACTGCTGGCGCCGCACGTGGACCGAGCCTTTCGCGGCCAGCAGGTGGCTCGATGGGTCATTGACCGAAATGCAGCCTCGTTTGCGGAGATGACCGATCTTCCAAAGACATCACGTGAAGAGCTCGCCCTGCGGTTTTCTCTCGACGAGCCTCGTGTACTCGAATCGATCGCGAGCTCTGACGGCTCGCGCAAGTACCTGTTCGGCCTGTCTGACGAGGTGACTGTCGAAGGGGTGACGATGCGCGAAGGCGCGAAAGCAACCTTCTGCCTCTCCTCTCAGGCCGGTTGTGCCGTAGGCTGTACCTTTTGTGTGACCGGAGCGTTGGGAGCAGGCCGCAATCTGCGCCCGGACGAGATGGTGGGCCAATACCGCGTCATGTTGCGGGCGCTCGATCCCGAGATCGAAAGGGTCAACCTGGTTTTCATGGGGATGGGCGAGCCGCTGTTGAACGCGTCGAATATGGGCCAGGCCCTGGATGTGCTGTCGGAACGCGTCAGCCTGAAACGCATTACCGTCTCCACCGCGGGCATCATCCCCGGTATCCACTGGCTCGCAGGGCTGTCGCGCAGGCCGAAATTGGCCGTATCGCTCAACGCCCCCGATCAGGCCCGCCGGGTTCAAATCATGCCCATCGCGCACCGCTATCCGCTGGCTGAACTGATGGCCGAATTGCGGGCCTTTCCCCTCGAACGGGGCCGCCGAATTACGTTCGAGTACGTCTTGATCCGGGGTTTCAACGATTCCGCGGCCGACGCGCGGGCGACGGCAAAGCTCATCCGTGGGATCCCGGCAAAGGTCAACGTGATTCCTCTCAACGAGGACGCCGACCACTTTCCTGCGCTCCTGAGGCCGGAGAACGAAATTGTGAACCGTTTTGCGATCCAGTTGCGCGATGCCGGCCTCACCGTGACGGTACGCTGGTCGCGGGGCGAGGACGTTGCCGCCGCCTGCGGCCAACTTCGAGGCCGTCAACTGGCGGCTCGATAGACAAGCGAGAACTGACGACCCGCGCCCGAGCCGTCGCGACGAAACGAGGCAAGTTGCGGGGAAGATGCGGTGCACGGTCCGACACAATCAACGGCTGTCCGTTCCAGGCCGAGATCCTGAAGCCTGCAGAGGAGGAATTGACGGAGATCTACGTGATTGCCGTCGCGCCACTTCTCGTGGTCGATCCCGTGTCGTCCGAGAGCGATGATGACCTCTTGTCCCACCGGGTATTCGGGACCGGAGATCGAGGGGCCCAGAAATGCCCGAAGACGAGAGGCTGGGACCCCGTACTCGGTGCGAAATCGCTTGACGGCGGCTCCCACGATGTCTTCTGCAGCGCCGCGCCAGCCCGCGTGGACTGCGGCCACGACACCGTCGCCCGCCATCAGGACCGGCACGCAGTCGGCCGTCCAGACGACCAGCCCGATTCCGGACTCGGAGGTTATGAGGCCGTCGCATCGTCCGACCGAAACAGCGCCTTCGAGCGTTTGATCCGGCTCCGCGGAAAGCGACGCAATCAACCGGCCGTGGATCTGCTCCCCCCATCGAATGGTCCGAACCGCCGGACGGAGGGTGTCGAGCACCTGCTCCATTCGAAGGCCGGGAGAAGCCACGCCGGTGGCAGGCCCAAGGCCGAAGAACATCGTGACGTCGCCGATACGTGCCACCGCGACGGACTCGGCGCCGAGCTCCCCGGCTTGAAAAGTGATGCTGTGGTCTGGTGTCATGTCCTCATGTCGCCCAACCCCAATGATACAATTCGTCCTCCGGGGGTGCTTTGGAAGGCCACAATATTGCCGGCCGCAGATACTCGATGAGACGAGCAGGCTAGCCTTTGATTCGCCTCCGGTCAGTATCCAAGGTCTACGAGCGGAGCACGATCCTCCAGGACCTCGACCTCCAGGTGGACGCGGGGGAGTTCGTGTTTCTGACCGGCCCTTCCGGGGCGGGGAAGACCACACTGCTCCGGCTCCTTTACGCCGCGGAACGGCCGACCGACGGCGAAGTGTGGGTTGCCGGGCGTCGCGTCGACGAGCTCACACGAAACCGCCTCCCGCTGCTGCGTCGAAAAATCGGTGTCATCTTTCAGGATTTCAAGTTGCTGCGACGAAAATCCGTTCTCGAGAACATCACTTTCGTCCTCCGGATTCACGGCATCGCACCACGTGAAGCGTCCCGGAGGGCGTACCAGGTGCTGAAGCGTCTGGGTCTCCAGCATCGGCAAGGGGCCTTTCCAGAGAGTCTTTCGGGCGGCGAACAGCAAAGGGTGGCCATCGCGAGAGCTCTCGCCTACCAACCGCGGCTGATTCTGGCTGATGAGCCGACCGGCAATCTCGACGCAGACCTCGCTTCCGAGCTCTTGAGCCTTCTGTGTGATATCAACTACCAGGGCGCCACGGTCCTGGTTGCGACCCACGATCACGCGATTCTCGAGTCGATTCCGGCGCGGACACTGGTTCTGCATCAGGGGCAAATACACTACGACGGAATGTGGCCGCCATGATCCGTCACGCGCTTGCCGAGGGGTGGCTGTTGCTTCGTCAGCGGGGCGGTGTCAGCATCGTGCTGTCTCTTGCCCTGGCTGTGCCGATCTCGCTGTCCGGGGTCGGTTTGACCCTCAATCAGTGGCTGGCCCCGGTGGCCGTGATGTCGGAACAGACGAGCACTGTGGCGGTATTGCTCCATCCGCGGATGGACCAACAGCAACGCCGGCAGTGGATTGACGGCGAGTCAGCGGCGCACCCCGAGTGGACAGTATCAGAGGTGCCACCTGAGGAGTTGGTGGAGCGGTTGCAGCGCTGGTTCCCCTACCTCGAGGATCTGATGACAACCGGCGATGCCACGCTCCCGCCGCTGATTGAAATCGTAACCACAGACCCCGATTCAGTGACGACTCTCGAGGGGCGGCACCAGGTGCTGGCCGTCGGCCCGCGTTCTTCCATTCAGCAATCACTCGGCAGATCGGCGCGAAGCCTCGGATGGATGATCGCCGGGGTGAGCGCGGTGCTGTTGGCCGGGGCACTCCTGTTGGCCGCAATCTGGGTTCATCTGGAGTTGTATCGACACGGCGACGAAATTACCATCATGAGGCTCGTTGGAGCCACAGAGCGCACCATCCGTGGGCCGTTCCTGGTGGCTGTGGCGGTCCCCGGATTGGTTGCCGGTGCTTTGGCTGTTGCCGGGTCGCTGGTGATTGTTGCGGCGCTTTCGAGCCTCACCGCGATTCTTGGGCTGCCAGCGATCCAAATCTCAGCCACGACGCTCTTTCTCCAAGTCATCACGGGCTTGGTTTCGCCATTGGTGGTAGCAGGTATCACGCTCGCGCGGCACGCAACAGTGGAACTTGAGAATTGACGAGGTGAGCGACGGGCTCAAAAAAACGCGCGGCTGAGGAGCCGCGCGTTTTTTTCATTGAAAGGGAAATCGTCAACCGCAGTTTTCAGAGTACTGCCGTTCGAGCCCTGGCAGCTGCTCCTGGAGGAGCTTGGCGTTGTCGATATCACCGAGCTTTTCGAGTTCGTCCACCTGAAGCCTCAGCGCGTCAATTCGCCGCTTGAATTCCGAGCACTCCTGCTGCGCCTGACGATTCTGAGCAGCAGCGTCCTTTTTGCTGGTTAGCTCGGCAACCATTTTGCTGTTCCCAGCCTCCTGGTACCACTGAATGGCGTTGTCGTAGTTCTTCATCTTGTCGTAGATGAAGCCGCCCTGGTTATAGACCTGGGTGCGGAGCTTGCCCGAAACACCGATCTTGATCGCCTGCTGAAGATCTGCAATCGCAGGGTTGAGTTGGTTCATGGATGTCTTGCACTGAGCGGAGTAAAAGTAAACGAGAGCGTTATTCGGTTGCTTTGCCCTCGCCTTGTCGAACCAACTTTGGGCCTTGGGATACTCTTTCGCGCCGAGCCAGGCTTCGCCGGCAAGAAGGTTGTGCTCGAAGGTCGAACTCGCGGCCACGAGTCGCTCAGCGATCTGCGCAGACTGAACGTAGAGAGAGTTCTTCTGCTGTGTGGAAGATGTCCGCCGAGCCGTCAAGATGCCCTTTGCAACGGCCTGTTTTCCGCTGTCCGTATCGCGCGGGTTGAGTTCGAAAGCCGCCTTAAACGCGGTAAACGCTTTGGCATCGTCGTTCAGGTCACTGTAGGCGACGCCGAGCGCCTTTTGGAGGCGGGAGTTCTTCGTGTCGGCGCGAACCTGGGTCGTGAGGACGTTACGGCCTCACCCGGGCGATTCGTCTTGGTGGCCGCCTGGGCGAAGAGCAACGCATAGCTCGACCGCAGTGAGGCGTCGATCGACGAGATGTTGATCGGCTTGAGCACCTCGTAGGCTTTCTGGAACTGGTCTGCCTGGAGCAAGGCCTGAGCAAGCGCGATCTTGTAGGAGGCCTGACTGCCATCGAGCTCGACGGCCTTACGAAGGCTCGCGATTGCCGGACTCACCTGTCCGAGCGCACGCTGCGAGACACCGAGCATGTAGTAGGCCCCTGCATAGTCCGGATTGGTCTTGGTGACCTCCTCGAACTCCGTGACCGCCGTAGCCCAATCTTTGTTTTTGTAGGCCTCGAGGCCCTTGTTCCATTCAGCGTACGCCGGCGATGCCAACGCCATCAGCACTATCGCTGCTGCAACCGCGACCGTCGCTCGGCTGACCCTCGATTTCATCTTTCTGCCTCCATTTTTCATCACACACCCGCTCAGCTTTGCTGCAACTCGCCAAGCAAGGGACGTACCTGCTCGTCGAACATCTCTGCCGTGTCGGAGCCCTTGAGCAACGAGATAGCCTTCGTGTGCTGCTCCACCATTTGCCGGAGAGCATTAAAGCCTTCCCCCGCTCGATCAAGGTCCGAGCCGAAGTGTACTGCTTCTCGATGGTTCTTTCACCCCCTGAGCCCACCACATCGAGTGCGACGGATCGGATTTTCTCCGCCAGGCCCAGCAAAGTGATCGGATTGGGCCCGGCCTCCCACCGTTTGACCTCGCCGCTCTGTTCCGAATTTCCCAGCGCAACGAGACCTGTCGTAATCATCCCGAAGAGGAGCTTCGAGACATCGAAAGGCGCCCATTTGAGTTGATTCGCGATCTCCTCAATGGTGTGCTCACCGTCGATACGGGTCACGAGAATCCACTCTTGGGGGCTGAGCGTCACCTGGTCCGCGCCCTTCTCCCGGGAGGTGAAAGTATGGGACCAGATCCAGGGATGGGATCTTCCGCGAAAGAACCCGCCATTCGTCGAGCCTTCGAGCTGCTTCCATCATCAAGGTCGCGTTCGAGAGGTGAATCGTGGTTTGGTCGGATTCCTTGCCCTGGGTGAAACTGAAGGTCCCTTGCGACCAGATGGCCATCTCGTAAACAGCGCTGTCACCACGGAGCCTACCGACCATCGGCATCCACGATTTGCCCGTCTCGCAGGTAAATCCTGCCGATATCGTGCTCACCGTGGATCTCGAACTCACCCGTCTTGCCGGAGACGCTGACCAGTTGGATCACGTCCGGCAGCGGTAGCTCGCTCAAAGACCCTTGCAGCGACATGGTGGAGAGTTTACTGCAGGTTGAACCGCACCGTGAGAATGTAGAGAACCTCCACCGGCTTTCCGTTGAGAGTCGACGGATTGAATTTCCACTTCCGCACCGCGTCCTCAGCGGTTTCCGTCAGTCCGAGGGGGAGCCCCCGCAAGACCTTGACGTTCTGTACCCGGCCGTCTTTGCCGATGGTGCACTCGAGTACCACAACACCCTGGATGCGGGCACGGCGAGCTGCTTCTGGATACACCGGGTTCGGACCGCTGATTTTCTCGGGTTCGGTAATGTTGCCGCCAACCACAAACCGAATCGGTCCCTCCGGCTCGGGCGGAGGCGGCGCGTCCGGAACGCCAAGGACCAAGTTCTCGTCCGGAATGAAGTCGAGATCCTCTTGGGGTTCTTCGTCACGGATCGGCTCAGGTTCGTCTGGCGTTGGATCGGGAATCGGGACCTTCTGGGTCTTCGGTTTTGGAATCTGCTGCATCTCGCGCCGCGGCGGCTGCTTGAATTTGACCTGCTTGACGACGTAGATCCGGTTTTTCTTCTCTTTAGCGTCGGAGAGTCCACCAGCGAAAGACGGCCAGTGCATGGCGAAGATGATCACGTGGAAAATCACCGCGATGCCCATCGCCCACCGAGTCACCTTCTTGTCCTGGCCCGCTTCATGAGCCAGCATTTCAGCGGTGGTCATCGGCAGCTCGTCGCTGTTCGCATCTTTTTTCGCAGCAGGTTTTGGAGAATCGCTCATGGCTCCCCCTTACTGGATCCCGAGCATGGACCAGAGATTCTCGATCTCTCGCCGGGTCGGGATCGAAATCGTCTTGATCTCCATATCGATCTTGTCGGGCGCCTGGCGCAACTCGTCAAAAACCCTGATCATGTCGCCATACGACGCATCGGGATCGGTGCGCAGGATCACCGGCTTGTCAGGATTGTCTTTGAGCTTCTCGGCGATGTAGGGGAGGATCCCTTCCAAGGGCCGCCCTTCGCCATCCACCTCGATTGCACCGCCGCGAAGCACGTGCACATCGATGGAGTCTTCCTGCTTGATCTCCGGAGTATCAGTGTCCTCTGGGAGGGCGAAGTCGAGACCGCGGGAGGTTGAAAACGCCGACGTGATCATGAAAAAGATGATCAACAGGAAGGAGATGTCGGCCATGGACCCGGTGAAGATCTCGGACTGGATATCTTTCTTTTTGATCCTCATCGTCACCTCCGCCTAGTTTTCCACTGTCCGTTGGTCGGAAAGGAGGTAAATAAATTTCACCTTTGATTGTTTGAGTGCGTCGAGCACGGCGTCCACCCGTTCGTAAGGCACCATGTCATCTGCCTTGACGATGAACTCTTTGTTGGGGTTCCGGGCGACTTCGGTCGAGGCGAAGGTCACGATTTCCTCGTCAGTGCTCACCGGCAACGACATTTCCTCGCCGGTGGAGACCCGGATCGTCAACGGCGGGTTGGCGTCCGGTGGCGAAATCGAGATTACGGCCGCCTTTTCGGGAACCTTGATCCGGATCCACGTGTCGGGCAGATCCATTCTCGTCCGGTCGACCTCGACCTTGTAGGTGAGAACGAAGAACACGATCAGCAGGAACACGATGTCCGCCATCGAGGCCGTGAAGATTGCCGCTGCGTCTTTGCGGTCCCTACCGCGGATGATAGCCATCTGCGGACTCCCTTCTAGGCCTGGCCCTCGCCCCCTTGACCGTAGCGCTGGCTATCCATCTCGGTGAAGGTTTCCACCAGCATGTTGGAGGCGGTCTCGATGTCACGCACGAAGCGGGTAATCTTGGTGGTATACCAGTTGTAAACCAACTGCGCGGGAATCGCGATGATCAGACCGGTGGCGGTTGTGATCAGCGCCTCGGAAATACCGATGGCCACAGCGGCCGGGTTGGTGAGACCCTGCTCGGCGAGTGTGGCGAAGGATTTGATCATTCCGGCGACGGTTCCAAGGAACCCGAGCATCGGTGCCACGTTGGCTGTCGTGGCGAGCACGCCGAGCCGCTTCTCGAGACGGTCGAGCTCGTACAGCGCGGCATTCTCGATGGTCTTCTCGATGTCTTCGCGTGAGTGTCCATAGCGAAGCAGACCGGCCTTCATCACCGAAGCGACGGGGCTTTTGTTCTGCTCGCAGACCTTGATCGCCTCTTTGACGTTCCGGTTGACGAGCAGCGCCTTGCGGATCTTGGTCAAGAATTCGTTGACGTTGATCTTAGCCTTCGAGAAAACGATATAGCGCTCGATGGCGACGGTGGCGGCCAGTACCGAGAAAAAGAGTAGCGGCCACATGAAGATTCCACCCTGGTTAAAATACGCTGCTACTTGTCCAGTCACGGCTATGCCTCCTCCTGGTTAGAGTTCAAAAGCGGGGATAAGTTCCATGCCCATCCTTGGTCCAATTGTGTCTCTCACGGTGTGCGGGGAATCCGACCCGGCAACACCAAACTCGATACTGTCAACGCACTTCATCAGACGATAAAGGCAGGGCATCGTAGCATGTGCCCCAGGGGTCGTCAACGAGTTGTTCTCCACGCGCCGAGGTGGATGTGTGTGAGTGCGACGGCCATCGCGTCCGCCGCGTCGCTCGGTGGGGCCTGAGCCAAGCCGAGGAGACGCACAACCATATAGTTGATTTGTTGTTTTTCGGCACGTCCGTTTCCAACAATCGCAGATTTGACCTCTGCCGGAGAGTACGAAGAGACGTCGAGATCGTTGCACCCGAGAACACCCAAAATCACTCCGCGGCTTTCAGCGAGGGCGAGACCGGTCTTGGGATTGAGGCCGGAAAATGAAGATTCGACCGCAGCACAATCCGGCTCGAGGGAGGTGACAAGCCGGGTGAGCCGGCGCTGAAGGTCCGCGAGGCGTCCCGGCCGATGCCCCCCCTTTGGACGAACAACGCCCGCACTGTCGAGTCGATAGCGGTTGCCCTCTGCGATGATCAGCGCCCAGCCGGTCGCCCGGGAGCCTGGGTCGATTCCGAGAACGCGGACGCCCATCCCACACTGCTCCGCTTGACCTATTCGCCGGCCAAGAACTCGTCGTCGATATCGAAATTGGACCACACGTTTTGGACGTCGTCGTGGTCTTCGAAGGCTTCCATGAGTCGAATCATCTGTTGAGCGGTCTTTCCTTCGAGTCGAGTTGTGGACGATGGTTCCATTTCGATCTGCGCGGCTTCCACAACCACCCCCGCTTCCTCGATCTGCTCCTTGACCTGGTGGAGTTCTTCCGGAGCCGTGAAGACGCGGTAGTAGTCTTCGTCATCGCTGTCGAGGTCCTCGGCGCCGGCTTCGAGCGCCAACTCCAGAACCTCATCCTCATCCATTTCTGCCGACCTCGGGACCAGGATCAAACCTCTGCGGGTGAAGAGCCACGAAACACAGCCGTTCTCGCCGAGGTTGCCGCCGCTTTTGGAGAACAGGTGACGAATTTCCGGGGTGGTTCGGTTGCGATTGTCCGTGAGGAGCTCCAGCATCACCGCAGCCCCTCCCGGTCCATAGCCCTCGAAGCTGATCTCCTCATAGTTCACGCCGGGCAGCTCACCGGTTCCTCGCTGAATGGCGCGTTTGATGTTGTCGGCCGGCATGTTGGCCGCTTTCGCAGCGCTCACCGCTGCACGGAGCCTCGGGTTGCCATCGGGGTCTCCACCGCCTTCCTTGGCCGAGACCGTGATCTCCCGGATGAGCTTTGTGAAGATCTTGCCGCGTTTGGCGTCGGCTCTCCCTTTTTTGTGCTTGATGGTGCTCCACTTGTTGTGGCCCGACATGGTGCCTCCCCGTGCTTCAGTGCGCCCGCTGGCCTGATGGTACAGAAGCCTTTGCATTATAGCGATCCAGGTGGTCCCCCGCGGTTCACTGATTTGCAGAAATCTGCAGGATGTTTTGCATCTCTCGCGGATGTCCGGATAGGACGGTCTCGGTTGACTTTGAAAACGTGTCGCACATAATGAGGTTTGGGTTCATCGACCACCGAATCCACCGGGGGCGGGCCAATGAGCGCGAATATCCTTGTCATTGAATACGAGCCGCGGTCTGTTGAACATGTGCGTTCAGCGCTCGCCGGCTCGGGATTTCATCTCGAAATCATCGGCAATATCGATGAGGCAGTCAATCGGTGCGCCAACTTCGAGCCCACCGTCGTTATCATCACTTCGGTCCTCCCCAACCTCAAGATCGAAGATGCGATCACACAGCTGCGCGCACGAGCAGGACTGCGCGCCACACCGTTCCTGATTCTCATGTCCGGATATCGAGGCGAGGATTCACGGGAGGATGCGATCCGCTATGGAGCCCAGGACATCCTCCAGCGACCGTTTGGCGGGGAGACCCTACTGGAGCGGATCAATCGTCTGATCGAGCTCGCCCCGAACCCTGCCGCGACCCAGGCGATACCGCAAGAGATGCTCGACGCCTTGCGAAAAAGCGCCGGACTTTCCGGTGGGGTCAGTTCGGTGACTTCGGACGATCTCTTTGGCGACATTCTGTCGGACATGGAGGGCGGCGAACAGCAGCCTGTGAAGGAGCCCGGCGAAGTCGCGCCGAAACCGCCACCGCCGGAGTCGTCGGAGATCGACCGGGCCCTGGCAGAAATTGTCCGGAGCGGCGCAACGGCGCCTTCGCCGCCGCGAAAGGAATCGTCCACCGAAGCCGAGGTGGACAAGATGCTCTCCGACACACTGGCGGGACTCGAAATCACGCCGAAGAAGCCGGTTGCACCGACTCCTGCATCGAGTGAGAAAGCCGCTCGCCCGGCGGCCGCAAAGGCCCCGACCCCGGCGCCCGCGGTTCCGCCTCCTGAGAAACCTGCAGTTCCACCTCCTGAGAAAAAGGCGCCGGCTGCAGCAAAACCGGCGCCTCCCCCGAAAGCGGTTCCGAAAACGAAAGCGCCTGAACCCGCGGCCGTACCTGCCCCGGAGGATCATGTGGCCACGGGCACCGAGTTTGGGCAGTACGTGATCGAAGAGCGCATCGCGACGGGTGGTATGGCCGACGTCTACAAGGCCCGAATGATGGGGATGGAAGGATTCCGGAAAACTGTCGCCATCAAGAGAATCCTCTCCAACCTGACGGACAGCGACGAGTTCGTCCGGATGTTCATCGACGAAGCAAAGCTCGCAGCCCAGCTCAACCACAACAACATCATTCATATCTACGATCTCGGGAAGATCGATCGCGCCCACTACATCGCGATGGAGTTCATCGAGGGCCGCGATCTCCGATCGGTCCTCGAAGAGTGCCAGAAACGCAAGCTCAAGATGCCGGTCGGACTCGCGCTGTACATTACAACGCTGCTCGCCTCGGCCCTGGATTACGCCCACAAAAAGCGAGACTTCGAAAACCGTGATCTCGGGCTGGTTCACCGCGACGTGTCGCCGCAAAACGTGCTGCTCTCCTACGAAGGGGATGTGAAGCTGTGCGATTTCGGCATTGCGAAGGCGGCATCGAAGGCGTCCCAGACGCGGGCCGGGGCACTCAAGGGCAAGCTGCAGTACATGTCGCCGGAGCAGGCGTGGGGAAAGGACATCGATCACAGATCGGACATCTTCTCGTTGGGGCTCGTGCTCTACGAGATGTTGACCACGGAGAAGGTCTTCACTGGAACCTCTGAACTCTCGGTTCTCGAACAGGTGCGCGACCCGATCATCTCTCCTCCGTCCATGGCCAATCCGGAGGTCGATGCCGAGATTGATCGCATCGTATTCCTGGCCCTTCACGCCGCCCGAGAGGAACGCTACCAGTCGGCTTTGGATCTCCAACGGGATCTCGAGCGCGTGATGCGGAAGAGGGGATGGTCCTCCGACAACGCATCGGTAGCAACATTCCTCAAGGAACTTGAAGGCGGTGGCGAGATTTCTCAGACACCGTCTCTCGAGGCGACCGCTGCGCGCGTTGCTTCACCGCCGCTCGAGCCGCCAGTCCCTCCCGGCGGACCCGTGGAAGAAGGACCGATCGGTCTCCCGGAGCCGAATATCGAGCTCGAGGAGGCGCTTTCGTCCACCCGTGCACCGGCTCCGAAGATCGCCGAGCTCAGCATGGACTCTTCTGGCACAGGGTTTGAGCCGGTTGTCCCGAGTAACGACAAAAAGCGGCTGTGGATGATTTTGGCCTTCCTGGTGGTGGTGGCCGCAGCAGTCGGAGGATGGCTGATTTTTGGCGGCGGCGAAGGCGGGATGCCTCAAGCGGAAAGAGAACCCGCGGTTGTCGTGACAGCCACCGAGACACCGACACCGGTACCGAGCGACGGCCTTCTTTCCGATGACGAGCTGGTGGAACGAGCGCGAGAAGTCGCGGCGGCGGAAATAACCAAACAGGAAGAAGAACTCCGGAAACGTCTCGAGGAGGAGTTCCCGACGCCGACGCCGATTCCGCCGACGCCAACTCCCACCGAGACACCAACTCCGGTCCCGTCTGCTACACCGACACCGGTTCCACCGACCGCTACGCCGGTTCCACCGACCGCCACACCGATTCCACCGACGCCGACCCCATCGGTCCGTGAAGGGGACATCGTCGTTCCCGGCCCGGAAGTGGTAGAGCCCGTTCCGATGTTCAAAGAATCGCCGAAGTATCCGCCGATGGCTCGGCAGATGAAGCTGACCGGTGTTGTCGATCTCCAGGCCCTGGTAGGAATCGACGGGAGCGTGGAAGAGATTCGGATTTCCAGTGTTTCACCCAAGAATGTCGGCTTCGAAGCAGCGACCGAAAACGCAATCAAGAACTGGCGGTACAAACCGGCAACCAAAAAGGGTGTGAAGGTGCGGATGTGGGTGTCGATTCGGGTGCCGTTCCGCGATCCGTAGATCAGGGAGGGAGATCATGGCAGGCCTTTCGGAATCACAGAAGAAGTTCTATGAAGAGGCGCTCAAGCAAACCAAGAAGGAAATCCAGGATCTGGAGAGTCAGATTCAGGAAGAGTTGGGGCGCGTCAAAGAAAAGATTGCCGATCTGCAATCAGGACAGAAAGCAGCCCGGCAGATGTACGATGCCGCGTGTCAGCGCCTCGGGGTTCCCAACGAATTCGAGAGTGACGAGTCCGGGGGCTAAGTGGCGCATATCGAACAACGGAACCCCGGTTCGTCCGGGGTTTTGTGGCTTCTGAGGGTGAACAGTTGCTGTCCGTCCTGGTGTATGGTCTTGGGATGATGTGGAGCGTTAGATTCGGAGCAACTCATGGGTAACGCAAAGAACGGCTCTCAGGGCCTGTGGATCAAGTGCACGGGCTGCGGCGAGATTCTCTACCACCGTGAGGTGTCGGGCAACCACCACGTCTGTCCTCGCTGTAGCCACCACTTCCGGATATCGGCCGATCTCCGCCTCCGGCTTCTATTTGACAACGGACGCTACAAGAAGTTTTTCGGGAAGATCCGCTCTGCCGATCCCCTGGAATTCGTCGACTCCAAGCCGTATTCCGCACGTCTCAAGGTCTACAACAAGAAATTCGGGGGCAGCGACGCAGTCGTTGTCGGCCAAGGGGAAATCGGCAAGATTCCGACTCTGGTTGCCGCCATGGAATACGGATTCATGGGCGGATCCATGGGGTCTGCGGTGGGCGAAAAGCTGTGCCGGGCGATCGAGCGATGTCTTGTTCGAAAATTGCCGCTGATCATTGTTTCGTGTTCGGGCGGAGCCCGTATGCAGGAGGGCATCCTGTCGTTGATGCAGCTCGGCAAGGTTTCCGCCGGTCTGGCGAGGATGCGGGCCCGGGCGTTGCCGTTCATTTCGGTGCTCACCGATCCCACGACGGGCGGCGTCACGGCAAGTTACGCCATGCTGGGTGATCTCAACATCGCCGAACCAGGTGCGTTGATCGGATTTGCCGGGCCGCGGGTTATCGAGCAGACGATTCGTCAAACGTTGCCGGAGGGCTTCCAGCGATCCGAGTTCCTGCTCGAGCACGGGATGCTGGACATGGTTGTGCCGCGCCCCGAGCTCAAGGCGACCCTGGCCAAATGTCTATCGCTTCTGCGGTGACTCTGCGAGGCCGCCGGGCGAGCAGGATTCATCCCGAGTTGGACGGTCTGCGCGAGGTCTTGGAGCGGTTCGGAAATCCCCAGGGTGCGTACCCGTCAATCCTGATCGTCGGTACGAACGGCAAGGGGTCAACCGCGATCATGCTCGACGCGATTCTCCGTGCTCATGGCCTGACAACCGGCCTCTTTACTTCCCCCCACCTGATCCGGGTGGAAGAACGGGTGCGAGTCAACGGCGTTCCGGTGACGGAACGAGAGCTCTCGAGGACGCTCGCACCACTGGATGCCTTCCCAGATCTCACGTATTTCGAGACGGTGACCGCAGCGGCTCTGACGCTCTTTGCCGAGTCCCGTGTCGACGTGGCGATCCTCGAAGCTGGAATGGGCGGTTCCTGGGATGCTACCCGACTGGCGGAGAGCGCCGTCGCCGGCCTCACGAATGTCGGCACGGATCACCGCGACTGGCTGGGGTCGAGTCGAGCCGAGATCGCCCGTGACAAGGGCCGCGCCCTGGTTGCGGCCGACAGAGCCGTGATCGGTGATGGTGTTTCGCGGGACCTTCGCGATGCTGTCGATGCTCCGGCGGCGGTACCGGCACTCTCATTGGTTCACCGCGAGGACCTCGGTGACGGCCGGCTGAAGCTGAAATGGAATGGAAAGGCCGTTTCGGTGGACCTTCCTCTCCCCGGGGACTTTCAGGCGGACAACGCTCAGTTGGCTGTGGCGCTGGCTCTTCAAGCCGTGGATCTGGGCTGGATACCTGCTCTCGACCACACCGTGGTTCGGGAGGCGCTGCGAGGGGTCCGTTGGCCTGGACGCCTCAGTCGCCATCTCGTTGGGGGCCGTGAGGTGCTCGTGGACTGCGCCCACAACCTGGAGTCCGCAAGTGCGCTCGCCGATTATCTTGCAGGGCTCGACCGCAGATACAACCTCTTATTCTCATGCCTCGATGACAAGCCGGTGGAAGAAATGGCGGCGCTGCTGCGTCCCCGGGTGGGCGAGGTCGCGGTGTGCCCCCTGGTGGATGAACGGGCGATGCCCCTCGACCGGCTCGCCAGGGCATTCCCGGGTTCGATGAGGGCGGGGACCGCACTCGAGGGGATCGGTGCCATTCCGGATCCAATTGTCGCAGCCGGTTCTCTTCGTCTCGCTGGCGAAATCCTGACCCATTCAGAGGAGGTGGAGAGTTGAAACCTCCGATCCTTCACCGCCGACAGGCTCTCGAAAAAGAAGAGGCGGAGCGTCTGTCCCTGGTGGCGACCCGTTCCGTTGAAGCGAGCCGCCGCCGGCGTGAAGAGGACGATCCAACGGATCTGCGAATGGCCTTCCAACGCGACCGGGATCGAATCCTCCACGCACGGGCATTTCGCCGACTCAAACACAAAACCCAGGTCTTCGTGCCCCATGTTGGAGACCATCCACGGACTCGACTCACCCACACCCTCGAGGTCGGCCAGTTGGCGAGGACGATTGCCCGCGCCCTGGGCCTCAACGAAGACCTGGCAGAGGCTGCCGCGATGGGGCATGACCTCGGCCATACGCCGTTCGGTCACACGGGCGAAGCTGTGCTCGATGAAATTCTCCAAGGCGATAACCCCGATGTCGCACTGTCGGACGAGGTGGTGGCCGAAGCCGGTAGATTCAAGCACAACTACCAATCACTGCGGGTGGTGGATTTGTTCGAACGGCGATATGCGCAGCCGGGAATCAACCTCACAGATCAGGTCCGGGAAGCAATCCTCAAGCACACTTCCTGGAAGGTGAACTTTGCGTTTCCTCTTCCCCAACCCGAAGGCCTCCACCTCGAGCTCCCGTGCCACCTCGAAGGGCAGGCGGTGGCGGTTGCAGACGAAATTGCCCAGCAGACCCACGACCTCGAGGATGGGCTGCGCGCCGGTTCGGCGGCGCTCGAGGAGGCGGAGAAGCTCGCGGTCGCGCGTCGTGTGATCGCTGACGCGGGCGCGGGCTATTCGGATGAACGACCCTGGGACCGACAGAACACTCTGGTGCGGGGCATCATCCGGCTCTTCGTCAATGACGTGGTGACGAGGTCGTCGGGCCGAATCGAGGCTTTCTGCAAACGCCACGGTATCTCGAACCACGATGAATTTACTGTCCGGGCCCGGGAGGTGTCGCAGACGACCGTGTGGTTTTCGAACGAGGTCGAGGAGCTGTTCACCGAACTCAAGACCTTCATCTACTCACGGATCATCAACCAGGGACCGGTCAGTCGGCAGGACTGGCGGGCGAGGCGGGTGCTGACGGCCCTGTTCAGGGCTTTCTGGAACGAGCCCGCCGTACTCCCGGACTATCTCTTGATGCGGGCCGCTGAGGAGCTCCACCTCCCCTACCTTCGCGAGATCCCGTTGAAGCGTATTGCGGCGACCGTTACCGAGCGGTACCATGCCTCCCCGGGGTTCGCGCGGTTGATCGTGGATCACCTCGCGGGCATGAGCGATCGATTTGCCCTCGAGGAATATCAGGCTCTGCAGCTGCCATCCCCCGATCGAGATATCTGAGGAGATGCCCATGATTGTCATAGCCTCCGACCACGCTGGAGTGGCGCTCAAGGCGGAGTTGATCGAGGTCATTCGTGACGCGGGTCGAGAGGTTCGCGATCTGGGGCCGACCGATACGGCGTCGGTCGACTATCCCGACTTCGCGCACCGTGTTGCCCGTGAGGTGATTTCCGGCGAGGCTGAGACGGGTGTGTTGATCTGCGGCACCGGCATCGGGATGAGTCTGAGCGCCAACCGTCACCCTGGGGTACGGGCGGCCCTGTGCCACGATGCGTACACGGCGGAGATGGCCCGGCTGCACAACGATGCCAACGTATTGTGTATTGGTGCGCGCACGACCGGCCCCGGGGTGGTTGAGCAGATGGTGCGAATATTTCTCGAAACGCCTTTCGAGGGTGGCCGCCATCAACGACGGGTCGACCTGATCGAGATTTCGCAGGAGGATTCATGAGCGACGACAAGCAGCAGTTTTTCGATGTCCACGACCGGTTGGTTGAAGCCGCGGACCCCGATGTTGCCGGTGCCTTACGCTCCGAACGACAGCGGCAGAATGAAGGGCTTGAGCTCATCGCCTCGGAGAACTTCGTCTCCCCGGCGGTGATGGCCGCCATGGGCTCGGTCATGACCAACAAGTACGCGGAGGGCTACCCCGGAAAGCGCTATTACGGCGGTTGCCAGTTTGTTGATGTGGCCGAGGATCTCGCTCGTGAGCGCGTCAAACAACTCTTTGGCGCAGACCACGCCAACGTCCAGCCGCATTCGGGCGCCCAGGCCAACATGGGTGTCTATCTCGCTGTGATGCAGCCCGGCGACACCCTGCTCGGGATGGACCTCACCCACGGTGGACACCTCACCCATGGCCACCCGCTCAACTACTCCGGAAAGGAGTTCGAGGTCGTGGCGTACGGTGTCGACAAGGAGACCGAGACCATCGACTACGAGCGTCTGCGCGAGCTTGCGGTCGAAAACAAGCCGAAGCTCATCGTCTGCGGCGCCTCGGCGTATCCCCGTACCATCGACTTCAAACGACTGCGCGCAATTGCCGACGAGGCCGACGCACTGCTGATGGCCGACATCGCCCACATCGCGGGCCTCGTGGTCGCCGGGCTTCACCCGTCGCCGGTGCCCCACTGCCACTTCGTGACGTCGACCACGCACAAGACCCTGCGCGGTCCCCGGGGCGGCATCATTCTGTGCACCTCCGATTGGGCCGAAGCGATTGACAAGGCCGTCTTCCCGGGCGTCCAGGGCGGTCCGTTGATGCACACGATTGCGGCCAAGGCCGTGGCTTTTGCCGAAGCCATGCAACCCGAGTGGAATGTGTATCAGCAGCGCGTGATCGAGAATTCAGCGGTTCTGTGTGAAGCGGTCAAGGAACGCGGTTGGAGAATCGTCTCGGGTGGAACAGACAATCATCTCTTCCTGGTGGATCTTGGTGCCGACTTCATCTCGGGCAAGAAGGCGGAGCGCTGGCTCGGTCTCGCCGACATCACGCTCAACAAGAACACGGTGCCGTTCGACACCCGCAAACCCTATATCGCTTCCGGCTTGAGAATCGGAACTCCCGCGGTTACGAGTCGCGGAATGGGTCCCGACGAAATGAAGATCATCGCGGAGTTGATCGACCGCGTGCTGCGGGCCGACGAGGACAAGGAAGACGAAGCCAAGATGGCGGCCTTCAAAGCCGAGACGGAAGCAGTCAAAGCCGAGGTTCACGCGTTGACCGCGAACTTCCCGTTGTACTGATCCGTCTCCGATCGGCGCACCGACCTCAACGGGAGGGTGGGCGGGAATTTCGAATTCCGAATTTGGATTTCATCTTTCCTGGAGCCACACTTCGAACTCATCCGGATGGAGCACGTTGATGATCCGTTCACGAGGCACCTCGGCACGCATCGCGATGGCGCAGGCGTAGGCGTCGAACTCGAGGTGGGGTACGGCGTGGGCGTCCGAGGCGAGGCTGATGTCGCAGCCGCAGTCGACCGCGAGACGAGCGAGATCGGGATCGAGATCCTGGCGGCGCGGAAAACCGTTGATCTCGACCGCGACGCCGGCCTCGGCGCACGCAGCAAAGACCTTTTCCCACCGAGCCTTGAGGCCGGGGCGATGGTGAAAATGACGCCCCCGCGGGTGAGCGAGAATGTGCACTCCCGGGGTCGAAATCGCGCGCAGCAGGCGGTCGGTCTGATCCCGGTCGGGGTCGAAATGGCTGTGCACCGCCGCGACAACGCAATCGACCTCGAGGCGCTCACCCTTGGGAACGTCGAGCGTCCCCTCACCCAGGATCTCGACTTCGAGCCCCTGGAAGAGGCTGTGTTCCTCGGCGTGAAGTTGATTCCATTTCCCGATCCGGCGGCGTTGAAGCCGAAGCCCCTCGCGATCGAGGCCGGATGCCACCTCGAGGCCACGCGAGTGATCGGCCACCATGGACCACGCAAAGCCGCGCCCTCGGCAGGCCCGCGCCATTGCCTCGAGGCTCGCTTTGCCGTCCGAATCCCGGGTGTGCCAGTGGCAGGATCCGCGAAGTCGCTCCGGGAGAAGGTCCGCAGGGCCGGAGAGCAGAGTTTCGGCGACCGCGGCCCTCGAGAGATAACCCGCGCGGGAACTGCGTTGCCGTGGTTGGTAGCCGGCTGCCAGGCGTTCCACGGCCGCGTGGAGGGCATCAACGCTTCGACAATCGGCGAGTTGCTCGATGAGAGGCTTCAACCATGGAGGCGCGCCGTCGACCGCCGAGCGATGAGCGTGTCCTTGAGCGTCAAAGGTCGCGTAACCGGCGCGGAGGAGCGCGATTCTCCGTTCTCCGGGCGGTTCCGATTCAGAGAGCGCGAACAGAGCCTCGGCAAGCTCACCATTCGTCGTGCTGCGCCTTTTGGGACGATGTGACACGCGTTGCTCCATCACCCGGATACAACTCCCGTGGACAGCATAGTTCTTCCCCGATGTTTGAATGGCTGTGGCGGCGGAAATTGAACTTACAGGGATTGAGCTATAGCTGCCCAGGAGTCGGAGGCGTCGAGGTACTCCAGAATCTCGCCGGTGTGAAGTTCATACAACCATGGATGGATCGAGAGAGCGCCCGATTCTTCGTGCTCGGCTACACAGGGGTACGTTCTGAGATTTTCGCACTGCATCAGTATGTTGGTCTTGATGGTCTCGAGGTAGGCGTCTTCAGCGGCTACACCTCTCGCAAGGACCCTCTCACGGGCCGGTTGCGCGAGCTCGAGCCAGGAATTGATGTGGGGCTCGGTTTCGGCCGGCGGCGGTGACTCGAGGGCTGCGATGCCGCCGCATTCGGTGTGACCGCAAACCACGATGTGGGTTACATGCAGATGGATGACCGCATACTCAATGGCGGCGCCGGTGGCACAGGCGATCGTGGGTGCCGGCGGTACGATGTTGGCGATGTTGCGAACATCGAAGAGCTCGCCCGGGTCGGCGCCGGTGATGAGCTCCGGAACCACTCGGGAATCCGAACACCCGATCCACAGCACTTTCGGGTTCTGCCCCTCCTCCGCAAGCCGCTCGAAAACCTCGTGCTCAGATTCAAATTTCTCTCGGAATTGTTGGTAACCCGACAGGAGCTCCTTCGTGGGCACAATATCCTCCTCTTCAAAAAGACCGTCCGCCGCAGATCACTGCGTCGGGATGGTCACCTCCATGCCCATCACCGGCCAGATGAAGATCACGAAGATCGTGGTCACGATGATGAGCAATATGCTCGCCGGGATTCCGGCCTTGAAGAACTCCCCCGATGTGAACTGCTTGCTCTCATAAGCGATGGCATTGGGGGCAGCGCCCACCAACAGCAGAAACGGCATACCGGCTACCACCAGCGCGCTGAATAGGATGACCTCGCCGCCGACGCCGAGATACGGTGCGACCTTCAGGGCCACCGGGAGGCAGATGGCGATGGCGGCAACGTTCATGATGAGGTTCGTCATGATCATGACAAAGGTCGCCATTCCGATAATGAATACCAGGGCAGGTGCGGTCTTGAGCATCGACACGGTGTTGATGGCGAGCCAGTCTGCGGCCCCGGTCAAGACCAGACAGTAGCCGAGACTCATGGCGCCACCGAAGAGCAGGATGATGTTCCACGGCACGTCCTCGAGGTCTCCGATGTCGAGGATTTTGAGGACGAAGAAGAGGACGGTTGCCAGGAGAATCACGGCGCTTTTGTCGACGCTCTTGAGTGCCGGGATGAACGACCGCAGGCTCATCACCGAGACTGCCGAGATGACGATGATCGCAGCCTGAAGCTCCTTTGCAGAAATTGGTCCGAGGTGGGTATAGAGCTCTCTTGCGCGCTCGCGAAGGCCCGGGATGAAGGCGCGTTCGGGTTTGTAATAGACCATGAAGAAGGCCCACAGCACGAAGACCATCACCCATCCGATCGGGAACATGTACCAGGAAAGCTCGAAGAAGCTCACATCCCGTCCGGTAATTTCCTTGTAGAAGCCGAGGGCCACGGCGCCGCGCGCGGCACCGAGCAGGGTGATGATGCTGCCTGCTCCTGCAACGTAGGCCATGCCCATAAAGAGGCCCTTACCGAAGTTTGTCGGTTCATCACCCTCGTCGTAGAGGCGGTAAATGGCCACCAGCAGGGGGAAGATCGTGGCGGCGACCGCGGTGTGGGCCATGACGAGGGTGAGGGCGGCGGTCATGACGAAGCACCCGAGATAGATGCGGCTGGTCTTTTCACCAACCAGGACCAGCATTTTGTAGGCGAGCCGCTTTGTGAGGCCGGTCTTGGTAAAGACCATGCCGATGACAATCGACCCGAAAATGAACCAGACCGACGGGTGAAAGAACTCCTTGAAGGCCAACTCCGCGCCGCCAACCGGCGCGTCGCCTCCAACCAACATGATGTCGGGTCGAATCAGGAACAGTGCCTGGACCACTCCGATGGTGATGCTGGTGACACCGATCGGAACGACTTCAAATACCCACCACACCGCGGCCAGGAGGAACAACCCGAGTGCGGCCTTTCCCTGACCGCTGAGTTGGAACGCCTCCCCCATGGGGTCGATGGCGTCGGGCCATGGCGGCGAAAGATAGACGGTGAAAAATAGAACGACGCCGAGGCTCAGGAAGAAAAGGCGTCGCCAGTCGATGTCGTATTTTTTTTCGCGGTGCAGGAAAAAGGCGCGGCGCTGTTTGGCGGTGGTGTTGTCGCCGGTCATCAACTCGGCCCCCCGCTAGGCGAACCACCGTGTTCCATGATGAATTGCGCCACGATATCGAAGATATTGGTCATCAAAACCACGCCCGCGACCCGCTGGCCGTCAAGCACCGGGACGAGATCGACTCCGTGGTGGAGCATCGTCGAGATGACGGTGGAGAGTGAGTCTTTGACCTGGACCGAACCCCTGATCGGAACCATGATGGAGGCGATACTGTGGGTGGACTGCTCGAGCGCAGCGGGTGAGAACAACGATGTCCAGCGAATCGCGAGATCGCTCGGTGTCGTGCCGCCGAACGGAACCAGTTTCCGGATGTGATCCGCCATTTCCCGGTCTTCCTGGAGGTGCGGGATCAGACCCTTGAGTAGCTCTCGGCGGCTGACGACGCCACGCAGTTCGTCGCCTTCATCGTCGAGAACCAGCACGTAGCGCGGAATCATCATGTACCCGTCCTCGAGCTTCACGGCCGATGCGCTGAGAGCGACCACCGCCTCGCGGATAGTGCACGACAAACGACAGTGGGGGTAGCTGTCGGGAGGAAGCATGATGTCGCGAGCGGTGGTGTCGCGGGTCGACAGTCCGATGTCGAGATCCATCGTGGAGTCGACTGAAACGACCTCGCCCATCGAGGTGGCGACTTTGTCGACGCCCTTGATGCGGCTCACAAAGTCGACGATTTTGGTGTGAGCCTCCTCAAAAGATCGGCCACCTGAGAGAGTCACCACGCCGTCTTTTGCGACGATTTGAATGCTTTCGGAGGTGAAGTGTGAGTTGAATCTCAATGCGGCCCGGACCCGCTTCTCCAGCGCAAAATCCTGGAGTTGCCGTTTGCAGTCTTCCGGGAATTCGGTCTTCTCGATAGTGGTCGTGATCATGTCGGCCGCGGTGTCCAGGCTCATGTGTTCGAGGTTGACCACCAGGTCGTAAAGATCAGGGTCGTTGAGATCGACTCCGAACATCTGCCGGCCCCATTTCGAACGTCTTTCGTCGGCATCCTTGATGTAGCGAACGGCCTCATCGTGCGACAGCCGGAGGTTCGACATAGTGGCGTTGATGCGATAGTCCATGGGCGCCACCAGGCGTACCTTGAAGACCCCGCACAGCCCCTGGAAGATGAACTGACCGGCAAGTCCGCAGTAGATGCCGTCTCCATCAGCCAGGAGCTTGCCGAGCGTCGCTTGCATCGCGAGGATGTAGCGTTCCTTGCGCCGGCTGAAGCGCTCGAAGAAGTTGGCCGGCATGTCGAGACCCCGGTACATGTCTTCACCGGAGATGCCGTACCGCTTGGCCGCATCGAGCGCGTCCTGGAGCCGCACGACCTTGTAGCCGAGGCGCTTCTGGAGGGCCATGGCCAGCTCTTGCGAGCCGCTGTAGCTGCCTTGGGAAATCGAAATGATTGGCATAGAACCCTCCGAATCCCCGGCGAGCGACCGCCGTCGCCGGCGCCAGTTGCCCCTACTTTAACCTCTCGTGAAAATCTCCACAAGGCTTTGCGAGAGGAGAAGACAGGCCTTGGCGCCCGGCCCTGCGGTCAAATTACAGACGCGGAACGCCCCGCCAGGGGGCGGGGCGTCGGGGTCGAACCGGGCTTTGCGTTCAGTACCTGTCGAGGTACCGCTCGAGCTCCCAGTCGTGGATCTCTTTGATGTACTCCGACCACTCGGTGCGCTTGTTGTACAGGAAGTGGTCGAAGATGTGATCGCCGAGGGCATCGCGCAGGAGCTTGTCCTTCTCGAGGAAGTCCAGGGCCTCGTCGAGGCTGGCCGGAAGCTCGTGGATCTTGAGGCGCTTCTTTTCGCGCTGACTCATGTCCCAGATGTTGCGGTTGACCGGCTCCCCGCACTCGAGTCCGCGCTCGACCCCGTCGAGCCCGGACGCCAGCATAGCTGCGAAGGCCAGATAGGGATTGCACGAGGGATCCGGAATGCGTACCTCGCAGCGGGTGCCGACGCCGCGACGCGCCGGAACGCGGATCATTGGCGAGCGGTTCTTCTCCGACCACGCCACATTGACCGGTGCTTCGTAGCCGGGAACCAGCCGTTTGTAGGAGTTGACGAGGGGGTTTGTCAGGGCGACGAAGGCACGGGCGTGATCGAGCAGACCGGCGATGTAGGACCGGCCGATCTGAGAAATCTGCCATGGGCCGTCGGCATCGTAGAAGGCATTTGCACCGTCGGATGTGAAGAGCGACTGGTGCACGTGCATGCCCGATCCGTTGACCCCGGCGAGAGGCTTCGGCATGAAGGTCGCGTGCAGATCCGTGCATCAGCGCGACCTTCTTGACCACGAAACGGAAGGTGACGACGGCGTCGGCGGTGGCAACCGCCTCGCCGTACTTGAAATCGATCTCGTGCTGCCCGGGCGCCACCTCGTGGTGGGCGGCCTCGACCTCGAAACCCATCGCCTCGAGCACCAGGGTGATGTCGCGTCGCGCTTCCTCGCCGAGGTCTCTGGGGCTGAGGTCGAAGTACCCGCCGGTGTCGTGGGTGGTTGGGATGGCGTCGCCGTTTGAGTCGCGGTGGAAGAGGAAGAACTCGGCTTCGGGCCCGGCCATCATCTCGAAACCCATGGCCTCGGCCTTTGCGACCACCCTTTTCAGAGCCGCCCGCGGACATCCCGCAAACGAGGCGCCGTCGGGAGTGGCGATGTCGCAGATCAGCCGGCAGACTTTGCCCTGGCCGGCCTCCCACGGGAAAACCTGAAAGGTGTCGAGATCGGGAACCAGCAGCATGTCTGACTCCTCGATCCGGGTGAAACCCTCGATCGACGAGCCGTCGAACATGATCTGACCGTCGAGGGCCTTTTCAAACTGGCTCTCGGGAACCTCGACGTTCTTGATGATGCCGTCGATATCGGTGAACTGGAGCCGCATGAAGTGAACGTTGTCTTCCTTGGCTCGGGCGAGGATTTCATTTGCTGATATTGGCATCTTGCAGTCCCCTAAGCGTTTCGTTTGGTAAATTTTGTGGTCAAACCATAGAAAAGTCAAGCAATATTTTGCATTTTGATTCATTTTTTGGGTTCAAGCGGTCATTTTTCGAGAACTGTCGCGAAACAGAGGTGTCGATGGTCATTTCGGAGGATTGAGATCGGTTGATCTCGGTTGCGAACTGGAGCGCGTCCCGGAACGGTCTGTATACTCATCCCTTTGGAGGTCGAGATGAGCCGACACCCACCCGTGAAGACGCCTGGGCGCTGCTCACCGAGTTCACCGACAACCCCAGCCTGATCAAACATGCGCTCGCTGTGGAGGCGGCGATGCGGGCCTACTGCCCGCGCGGCCGG
The DNA here is from genome assembly GCA_963769215.1 of Candidatus Sulfomarinibacteraceae bacterium. Lineage (GTDB taxonomy): Bacteria > Acidobacteriota > Thermoanaerobaculia > Thermoanaerobaculales > Sulfomarinibacteraceae > Sulfomarinibacter. The sequence continues at coordinate 241,965 of CAVYKX010000014.1, forward strand.
TGAGGACGAAGAGGTCTGGGGGATCATCGGGTCTGGTCCACGATTTCGACTACCAGCAGAACCCGACCGAGGAGACCCACCTCCATGTCGGAACGCAGATTCTCAGAGAGCGGGGCTGGCCCGAGGAGTGGATCCTGGCCGTCGCCTCCCACGCCGACTACATGGGTGTGCCGCGTGACACCGCGGTGGCCAAGACCCTGTTCGCGGTTGATGAGCTCCGGGCTTCCTCACCGCCTGCGCCTTGGTGCGACCCGACAAGTCGATCGCCGAGGTCAAGGTGAAGTCGGTCAAAAAGAAGCTCAAGGACAAGGCGTTTGCCCGCGGCGTCAATCGCGACGATGTTCGCAACGGTGCCGAGGAGCTGGGTATCGACCTCGGAGACCACATCGAGTTCGTTCGCGACGCCATGGCGACCATTGCCGATGCAACTGGAGCTGCCGCCGGCCGGTTAGGATGAGCGGCGCAATCTGAATATCGTGAGTATCAAGCGCCACCATCGGAGCCGCCTCGAGCTGCCGAGAGGCCCTGATTGGCCCGATCAGTCAGAATGTCAACTGGCACCTCGTGCCGCGAACTTCAAGGGAATTTCCGAGCATTTGAGGTGCTTAACCCTATGCGGTTCGATCAGCTTCGAGGCCGCCCATGTACGGCCGCAAGACCTCGGGCACGACAACCGAGCCGTCGGCTTGCTGGTAGTTCTCGAGAACCGCCACCATCGTGCGGCCGATGGCGAGGCCGGAGCCATTGAGAGTGTGGACGATGGCGGGCTTTGCCGCCGTCGCCGGGCGGTATCGGATATGGGCGCGGCGGGCCTGGAAGTCGGTGAAGTTGGAGCAGGAGGAGATTTCGCGGAAGCACTCGACAGCCGGCAGCCACACCTCGAGGTCGTAGGTCTTGGCGGCCGAGAAAGCCGAGGTCGCCGCTCGCAGAGGCTGACAACGCGATAGTGAAGGCCGAGACCCTGAAGCACGGCTTCGGCGTGACCGGTGAGTTCTTCGAGCTGATCCCACGACTGTTCGGGGTGGCGAATTGGACGAGCTCCACCTTGTGGAACTGGTGATGGCGGATCAGTCCCCGGACGTCCTGCCGTATGAGCCGGCCTCGGCGCGAAAGCACGGGTTGAATGCGCAGTATCGGACGGGCAGGTCCTCCTCGGACAAGGTCTCCTCTCGGTGGAGGTTGGTCAGCGGGACCTCGGCGGTCGGGAATCATATAGAGATCGAAGCCCTCCACATGGAAGAGATCGTCGCCGAACTTCGGCAGCTGTCCGGTGCCGAAAAGAGAGGCCGAGTTCACCAGATACGGCGGAATGACCTCGGTGTAGCCGGCTTTCGTGTGAAGGTCGAGCATGTAGTTGATCAGGGCGCGTCTCGAGGGCTGCGCCGGCTCCGCGCAGGACCGCGAAACGGCTCGACGCCACCTTGGCCGCGCGTTCAAAGTCAACGATGCCGAGGGCCGGACCAAGATCCCAATGCGCATTGGGTTCGAAATCGAAGTTCCGGCGGGTCGCCCCAGATTCGTTCGACCCGGTTGGCGCTCTCGTCGCTGCCAATCGGTACGCTCGCGTCGAAGATATTGGGGATCGTGAGCTCGATATCTCCGGGTTCATTCTCGAGTTCCTTGGCGCGGCTCCTCGAGCTCCTTGATTTCTTCGCCGAGCGTCCGCCATGCCGGCCTTTTTTTCCTCCGCCTCGTCCGCCTGGCGCCCCTCGCGGTACAAGCCGCCGATCTCCTTCGAACCGATATTGCGCTGTGCCTTCAGCTCCTCAACCTGAACCAGCATGGCTCGCGCCACTTTGAGTCGACCTCGAGCAGCCGGTCGAGCGGGGCCTCGGTGTGGCGCTGGGCGAGCATCTCGCGGATGCGGTCCGGATCGATTTCGGAAGAGATCTCGGGCGAGCATGGTCGCTCCTCCGGCGCGGACTATAGCAGCGAGCGACTCGAGCGGCGACTACGGGCGTTGCGATCCAACCGGCACATAGACCTGGGTGCCACGGCGGCTGCGCATGATCTGGTCCACAAATGCGTCGAAGTCTGCCGGGTTGTTGACGAAGTCGATCTCATCGGTGTTGACCACCAGCAGAGGTGTTTCACGGTAATGGAAGAAATAGTAGGAGTAGGCCTCGCCCAGCCGTTCCAGATACTCGGGGTCGATTGTTCGTTCAAAATCACGCGCCCGTTTCTTGATGCGTTCGAGGAGAACGCTGACGGAGGCTTGCATGTAGATCACGAGATCGGGTTTCGGAACCTCGGCCTCGAGGACAGGGTAGAGCTTCTCGTAAACCCGGAGATCGGTGTCGTCGAGATTCAGGTAGGCGAAAATGCGGTCTTTCGGGAACGTGTAGTCGGCCAAAACCAGCCGCTGAAACAGGTTCATCTGCGCGATCTCGCGCTGCTGCTGGAATCGGGACAGGAGAAAGTAGATCTGAACCTGAAAGGCCGCCCCGGCACGCCCTTCGTAGAACGAGGGCAGGAACGGATTGGTGATGTCCTCGAGCACCATCACCCCTTCAAAGCGATCGGCGAGGAGTTGCACGAGCGAGGTCTTACCGACCCCGATCGGGCCCTCGACGGCGATGTGACGGAAAGGAATCTTGCGTCCACTCATCGGGCTTGGTTGATATTAGCCTGCGCAGCAGCCGACGTCACCCGGCCAATCATGATTGGACGAATCTCGCGATGATGAAGAGGATGCACATGATGAAAGCGAGAAGGCCGTTGGAGGAAAAAAAGGCGGCATCAATGTGTTCGAGATCGTCGGCTGAGATGAGTCGGTGCTGCCCTGCCAGGAGGAAGCCGGCCACAGCCACCGCTGTGATGCGAACCGGACCGCCGCCCGCCGCCATCGCAAAGGCGAAGAAACCTGCGAATGCAGCGAGGTGCAGGCATCGGGCGAAACGAAGAGCCCGCTGCCCGCCGATTCTTGCGGGGAGGGAATGCAAGCCGTGGTCGCGGTCGAAATCTTCGTCCTGCAGTGAATAGATCACGTCGAATCCGGCAACCCAGAAACAGACGGCACATCCCAGGACCAGAGGCGGCCACGCGAGTCCTCCGGTGACCGCGATCCACGCGCCAACCGGGGCGATCCCGAGGCTGAAGCCCAGAAAGAGGTGCGACGCCGCGGTGAATCGTTTGGTGTAGGAGTACCCGAGGAGAACTGCGAGCGCCGGCGGGGCCAGGGCAAGGCAAAGGGGGTTGAGCGCCCCTGCGGCGACCAGAAAGAGGGCTGCCGATACCGCGGTCACGGCCCAGGCAAAGGGCCGGCCGAGGCGTCCCGCCGGCAGCGCGCGCGTGGCGGTTCGCGGATTGTCGGCGTCGATGGTGTGGTCGGCGAGACGATTGAAGGACATCGCTGCGGTCCGTGCGGAAACCATCGCCAGCGCCACCCACAGCCATGTCGCGAGCGACGGCCACGACGGGGCCGCTGCCGTGATCAGAGAAACCACAGCAAACGGCAGGGCGAAGATCGTATGTTTGAAAGCGATCATTTCTCCGGTCTCGCGGAGATCTGAGAGCACCCGAGAGGTGACGCCGTTCATCCCTGCCATCGGAGGCCGGGTTCGTCGATTGGAATCTCGAGAAGGTCGAGGAGTCGCATGCAGTAGTGATCCACGAAGTGCCGCATCGCGGCGGCCTCATCGGGTTTGAGGTAGAAGGCGGGTACGGGGGGTACGATGTGTGCTCCGGCGCGGGCAAGCTTGAGGAGATTCTCGAGCAGGATCGGAGACATTGGTGTTTCCCTGATGCCCAGAACGAGTGGCCATCGCTGTTTCAACGCCACATCCGCCGCACGCTGCGCGAGACCGCGTGAAATCCCGTTGGCAAGCGAACCCGCCATGCCTGCAGAACACGGCAGCACGACCACTCCGCGCAACAGGTGGGAGCCAGAGGCAATGGGAGCGGTGAGCTCCGAGTCCGGGTAAGGACGGATACGAGCTCGAAGTTCCTCGGACAATGTGAGGTTGTCCCTGACACCGCGGGCGCTCGCCCACTCGGGGCCGATCTCGTGTGCCAATACTTTCGAAGCCGGGCCTGTCACGACCAGATGCAGGGTGTCGATGGCGCCGCTCTGAATCACCAGTTCCGCGAAACGGGTGGCGAGTATCGTCCCCGAGCCACCGGATACGACAAGTGCGAGATCGCCAGCCAACGCAGCTACCCGTCCTTCGATTGTTGATTTCCCAGGTGAGGTGGGTTGCGGCGCATCGCGGGAGTATAGCAGTTGGACACCGACAAAATATCTTGACACCCCGTAGGGTCACGTTCCTCGCGAAACATGACAAAAATTGTTGTCACTTGGAGATCTTCCAGATTCATGGAGTTGGCCTGCTAAGTATCTCGAAATAATCATCTTCAGCGTTTTTTCCAGGGTTGGCACGGCGCCTGCTCTTGCTGGGTGCGTGCGAAAGGAGGCACCCATGGATGGCAATTGAGGCGTCCGCTGGAACACCACGATTCATGAACAACAAGGAGGAACACATGATCAAACGCACCGCACTTTCACTGGTTCTCGCGACCCTGGTCGCGGTTTCCTTCGCTGGAGCCGCTGAAGGTCAACAGTCTTCAGGGGTTGTCAACATCAATACGGCAAACCCCGAGCAGCTCCAATTGCTTCCCCGCGTCGGACCCGCGCTCGCGGGACGGATTGTCGATTTCCGCGAGGCCAACGGCCCGTTCAAGACCGTCGACGAAATCGTTGCGGTCAAGGGGATTGGCGAGACTTCGTTCGCCAAGCTGGAGCCGTACATTGTGACCAGCGGCGCCACCACCCTCGGTGAAAAGGTGACTTTGCCACGATCGACCGGCGGTGAGAGTGCCGCCGACTGAAGGCTGACCGTTGCCCGGTTTCGCTGCGCTCGTGCAACCGAAATCGGGCGGCATAACCACAGCGTGGACGGGATGCGGCCCTTCGGGGCCGCGTTTTTTTGGAGGTTGGTTTGGAACATAGAACTGGGTGTCGAGACAAAAAGGCTGGGATGTCACTGGTTGAAGCGCTTGTCGTATCCGCAGTCGTGGCGTTGATCGTGGCGGTCACACTGCCGGGGCTTGGCGAGGCCCGAAGGGCGGCCGCTCTGGGCGCAGCGGCGAGACGGATCCAGGGAATTCTCTTTCGATGTCGGGTCCATGCGGTGATGAAGGCGCGTGCGAGTGGTGTGGTCTTCGAGAAGCGACCGGACCAATCGTGGCGAGTCTTCATTGCCGAGGACGGTGATGGCGACGGGATTCTGCGCCGGGATATCACGTCGGGGGTTGATCCGGTGATCGGTGAAATCCTCCACGTAGATGCCGACGGGGCGGGCCTCGGCATCCTGCACGGAGAATTCGTACCCGACCCCTCGGGACGCGGCCGGCTGCGCGGCAACCTCGACGATCCGGTGCGCGCCGGACGAGGCGACATCATCACCTTCACTCCGAGGGGGACCGCGACCCCGAGTTCGGTCTACTTCTCTGATCGACAAGCGAGGATGCGGGTGCTCCGGATCTACGGAAGCACCGGGAGGGTGATCTCGTTGGTGTGGCGATCGGGGTGGCCGAGATGGCGTGAGACGGGGATGTGAGGCCCAGCATTGGAACGTTTGAAATTGAGACCTTTGGGCTCCTCCGGAAGTCGGTGACGTCGAAGAGAATTACGAGGTGAGCCCTGAAGGGTCCACGTCGCTGCCGTCGCAACCACGAAGTCACAAAGACACCGAGGGAACACGAAGGAGTGTCTTGACCCATCACTGTACGGACGTTGGCAGAGGCAGGAATCTCCGCGTATTCAGAGTCGGTATGTCTGATGAGTCAAGAAGACATCGAGAAGACCTTTGTGAGTTCTTCGTGTCCTTCGAGCCTTCGTGGTTCAAGGAGTTCGGCAGGCCGGGTGGTAACACTCCAAATTTCGGCTCATCTCATGCAATCCGGGAAGAACCCACGCTTGATGGTGGGGAATCCAGAGGTTTGGCGAGGAACTGCGCGACCACGGTCGTGTTTGGCGAGACGTCTATTTCGCCGAGGACGACCGAATGGTCGACTCGAGCGCCCCGGCCGACGTTTGCCCCTTCGGCGACCACGGATTGGTTGATCTCAGCGCCAGATTCGACGGTTGCATTGCGACCGACGAATGAGTTCTTGACTTCCGCCGACGGGTCGACCGATGCGGATGGATGAACAGAGGACCCGCCACGAAGCCGACGCATGACGGTGTCGAGATAGTCAGACGGCGTCCCGACCTCGTGCCAGGAGCCGCAAACCACGGCGGCGCCGAGATTCCCCGCTTCCAGGGCCGGCCACCACAGGCGGTCCGGAATGCCACCCGGTTTGGCGGGAAGGGTGTCGATCGCCGATCTCGAAACCACCATCACGCCGGGATACAGGAACGCCTCCGCACAATAACGGGACGAGTCCGGCGCGACGATTTCCGTCACATGACCCGACCGGTCGAGCACGACCTGAGACCATCGCACCGGGTCGGGGTGCGGAAGAAGCGCGAGGGTCACGCGATCATCTCCTTGAGCATGTCGTTCGAAAACAGCGTCGAGATCGAGATCGAAATCACCGTCGCCGTTAATGATTAACACCGAGCCGACGTCGCCGAGCAGGCCGCGGTCACGTGCCAGGGCGAGCCCACCCGCCGTCCCCATCAACTCGTCCTCCATCGAGAGCACCACGTTTTCGCGGGCGAGATCCGCAACAGCGGTCGCCATCCGCTTTTTGAGGTGCCACGCGTTTACGACGATTCGACGGACTCCGGTCTTGACGGCGAGGCCCAGTGCCGATGCGACCACCGGAGCCTCGGGCAACGGCAACGCCGGTTTCGGCAGCACCGCAGAGAGCGGCCGCATCCGTTCCCCACGGCCCGCCGCGAGGACCATCGCCGCCGAGAGCGCACGCGCCGTCATCCGGAGAAGACCATGTCTTTCGGCAGAACTCGCTGCGGATGCTTCGATCGGTGGTCTTTCCACAGATCGAGATACGACCCCCGAACCCCATCGTCAGGATCGAGATTCAGAGCTGTCGCAGTCGGCTGCAACACATCCGGGGGCCCTTCGATCTCGACAAAATCACCCATTGGCGTGTGGTCGAGTACGATCGCGACGCCTTTTCTCATCCACTCCTCGCGGTCCTTTTCGTACCGCGCCACCTGAACGAAGCCCAGAGAGCCCAGGATTTCCACCAACTGATCGACGTCGACAACTTCGGTTTCGTACTCGATCCTGGCCTTTGTCGTGCCCTCGTACTCGACCGGCCCTTTGAACGTGAGGGTGTGGCGCGCACCATAACGTCGCACTCGCAAAATCGAATTGCCATTTCGCAGCCGAAGGTCGTCGGAATCGAGGAGGAGATTGATTTCCCGGGTCATCGGATGCACCAGTGTCGCCTCGGCGCGTTGCAGTGCCTCCCGGATCGGATCGAGATCCGCCACGGGTATTTTGATCTCGGTTTCTCGTGCCGCCTGATTCACCGTCAGAGCTTAGCGAGTCCGGGCTGCAGAACCAACTCCGGCACGTTCCACCTGGGTCGAGAGATTCCACAATACGTGTACCATGAGCCCATGCGACATGTCGTCTGGGGTACCGCTGGCCATATCGATCACGGCAAGACCACCTTGGTGAAAGCCCTCACCGGAACCGACTGCGACCGATTGCCCGAGGAACGCGAACGAGGCATTACGATCGACCTCGGTTTTGCAGAGCTTTCGGAAGAAGACATGCAACTCCACTTTGTTGATGTGCCGGGCCACGAGCGGCTCGTTCACACGATGATCGCCGGTGCCGCCGGCATCGACCTCGCGCTGCTTGTGGTGGCTGCCGACGAGGGGGTGATGCCGCAGACCCGCGAACATCTCGAGGTGATTCGACTGATGGGCGTTCCGGGTGGCGCGGTTGCGTTGACCAAGATCGACACGATGGACCAGGACCTGGTGGATCTGGTTGCGGAAGAGGTTGCAGAACTGCTCGGGCCGACTCCGTTTTCGGGGGTGCCGGTGGTGCCTGTGTCGGGCCACACCGGTGAAGGGATCGCAGACCTTCGAAAGGTCCTTTTCGATCAGGCTCGGCACGTGCGACCGCGCCAGCTCGAGGATCGCCCGTTTCGCGAGCCCATCGACCGAGTCTTCAGCCTTACGGGTGCAGGGACGGTGCTCACCGGAACCTCTCTGTGGGGGACCCTCGAAGTCGGATCTGAGGTCTCAGTTCTTCCACAGGGCATCACCGCACGTGTGCGCAGACTCCATGTTCACGGTGCCGAACGGCAGGTCGTGGAGGCGGGGGAGCGGGTTGCCATCAACGTCGCCGGCTTGTCACGGGACGATCTCAAACGCGGCGACCAGGTCATATCGCCGGGTCCCTGGGAGCCAACCCTCCTCGTCACAGTGCGTTTAGAGCTTCTCGCCGCTGCTCCCGGCCCGCTCGACGAGGGGGATGAGGTCGAGGTCCACGCCCTTGCGGCGCGGGTTCCGGCCCGAATCGACCGCCTCGCGATGCGGCCGCTCAATCCAGGCGGACGGGCCGTCGCCCAGATCTCGCTCCGTGAACCGCTGGTTCTCTTTCCCGGTGATCGGCTGGTGCTTCGACGGCCTTCGCCGGTGAACACCTTTGCTGGTGGCATGGTCCTCGATCCCCACCTGCGACGGTGGCGGCGAAGGGATAGCGCCGCTCTCGACAAGCTACCCGACGTCGATCGGAGCGAATGGCCGGCGTTGTTGCTGAGCTGGATCGAGCGCGAAGAACTGGCGGGTCTCTCGCAGCCTTCACTTGCCGGCCGACTCGGAGTCCTTTCGGAGACCATCGAATCTCCCCTCGGGAAACTCCTGGAAGAGGGACAGATTCAAGCGCTTCGAACCCAGCCTCTGCGATTTGTGTCCGCATCTCGGATGGATCGATTGGCGAAGGACGCCGCCGAAGAACTCAAACGACGGTTGGCAGGAGAAGAAGTTTCGGCGGGTATTCCGGCGCGCGACTTTGCGGGACGCCTGCTGCCCAGAGATGCCGTTCATCTCGCGGACGTCTTACTCGAGGATCTCCGGCGTCGGAAGGTCCTCGATCTCCTGGAGGGACGCGTCGTGCCTGCGGGCAGCGACCGCCACATGACCGAGGCCGGAGAAGCCCTCGCGAGAAGGGTCGAAGCCCTGTACCGCGACGACGGCTTCGAAGCACCGTCTCCCGTTGAAGCCGCCGAAAGGTTGCAGGCAAAGCCGGCTGCCGTCGAAGCTACGTGCCGCTACCTCGTGCAGCGGCGGCAACTCATTCGGTTGGACGGCAAGTTCTTGATCCACCGAGCCGCGCTTGACGATGTGGCGCAGCGGGTGCGCGAGTGGGAGGTGGCGGATTTCGCGGTTGGAGAATTCAAGGACAAATTCGGTCTGACCAGAAAATTGGCCATCCCGGCGCTCGAGTGGCTGGATTCGGAACGAGTCACGGTGCGGCAGGGAAACAGGCGCAAGATCATCCGGCGAACAACCTGAGTCGAAGGTTCGTCGGAGAAGTGGTCGTTGGTGCCGGTGTCAGGAGTGAAGAGTTAAGGGTTAAGCCCACCCCACCTCCCGGTGGGAGCCTGTGCCTCACTGGTTACACGCCAACATAAAAATGAGTGAGGATGTCCAAAGGGAAACCGGGCGGGTGGGGGGTCTTTACTCTTAACCCTTAACACTTGACCTGAAGACCGTTATCGGGCGTTCGACAATCGGCAATCCGCAGGGATGCCCGACCGAATACCGCTAATGTTCCGGGGCGTACTCGCGGTCGCGGACGACACGAATCGAGGCGGAATCGAGACCGCTGAGTTCCATCTGGAACCGCGCGGAGTAGACCACCCACGATGCCACCGGCACGCCGTCGCGGGTGGCCGGTTGCGCCCGCCAACTGGCGAGAAATGCCGAGAACCAGGTGTTGAGACCCTCGTGAATCTCGAGCGGGACATAGGTGTCACTGCGGCCATTCTCGGTGATGTGCACAAGGGCGCGCAGATGGATTTCATCGTCGCGAGCCGGGGCTTTGATCTTGATTCGGCGTGGTGCGGCGAGGGAACTCAGTTGCGAATGCGGCGTCGCCTTGAGGTTGCGCAGATTGCCCGGTGGAGCCATGACCGGAGGTTCATTCGGGACGGGGGGAGCACCGAGGCTTGGCATTTCGAGGTTCTGGTCGACGATCGTCGCCTCCTTGACCTTGCCCTCCATGACGACTTCCAAGACCACCCACGATGGCTGGGGTGCGGTCCCGGCGGTGGCCGTATCGAATCTGCTTCCCGTGAAGTCCTGGACAATCGGGGCGGTGAGGCCCGGGAACGGGAGTTCCAGCGGTACCGCCCCGAGACACTCTCCCCGGGAGTCCACAAATGCCGCGACGCTCGCGGTGCCGCGAACGTCCACTTTTCGCGGCACGGTCGATTGAGTCAGGACCGGCACCTCGTCAATTTCCACGGCAAATGGGTTGATCGACTCCAATTCCACCAGTGGAACCGGAAGCGGTATCTCGACCTGAAGTCTCTGCTGCCACGCCCTGTCACTTGCGCTTTGCGCTCCAGCGACCGACGCCACCAGGAGAACCACCACAATCGTCGATTTCCACAGCTTCACGGAGGAATCGTATCACGTACCCGACCCAAATCCGGGTATTCGGCAGGTCCAACGCCGGGCGAACCGGGACGGTATTCATCATCCGGGGCTGCCGGGTTCGAGGACTTCTACCGCTCTTCGTTTGCCGAATTTCGGGTCACCTGGAGCGACTTCGTTTCGCCTCGGAGTAAGAGAACCGCGTAGTACACTCGCGGGACATGGCGCGGGTTGCATACTTCGTTTCTCCACACGGTTTCGGCCACGCCGCCCGCGCGTGTGCGGTCATGGCGGAGATGGTGCGCCTCCGGCCCGGAATTCAATTCGATCTCTTCACCGAGGTGCCGGAGTGGTTCTTTGCGGACTCACTTCCAAAGTGCTTTTCCTATCGTCGTCTTTCCAGCGATGTCGGTATGGTGCAACTTTCGCCGTTCATCGAAGACCTCGACGCGACGGTTGATCGGCTCGACCATTCCCCGCTCGCCGATCCATCGGCGGTTGGGGCGCTTGCCGGGGAGCTTCGGGCACGCTCCTGTGATCTCGTCGTTTCCGATATCGCCCCCCTCGGGTTGGCGACTGCAAAACGAGCCGGGATACCATCGGTTTTGGTAGAGAATTTCACATGGGACTGGATCTATTTCAACATCGAAGAGGCACCTTCCCGGTTGCGCGATCACGGTCACAGGATGGCCGAGATATTTGCACTGGCCGATCTCAGGATCCAAACCGAGCCGGAGTGCGAGCGGTTGCCGGCGGCGTTCAGGGTGGCTCCGGTTGCGAGATTTCCGAAGCTGACCAAGGCGGAGGTCCTCAGCAGGCTCGCGGTGCCCGACAACGAGAAGATGGTTGTCGTGAGTATGGGCGGAGTGCCGTGGGACTCCAGCGGGTTTTCGGCTTTCGAACACGCCGACGGCGCCTGGATCGTGGTTCCGGGAGGGACAGAGGGACCGGCGAGGCGCCGCGGGCGATTGCTTCTGCTTCCATTTCACGCCGACATCTACCACCCCGATTTGGTCGCGGCGTCGGATGCGGTTGTGAGCAAGCTGGGATACAGCACGGTGGCTGAAGCCTATTGTGGGGCTTCGGCGCTGGCCTACGTCGAGAGATCTCGCTTTCCGGAATCACCGGTTCTCGCTCGCTGGGTCGAGGCCAACATGGTCGCGGCGAAGATCGAGAAGGACGACCTGGAAAGCGGTGCCTGGCTGGAGGTGGTGGACGAGCTTTTCACGGCGCCACCCAAGAATTCTGATCGGCAGAATGGGGCGACGGAAGCGGCTGAGATCATTGTTAAGAGCTATGGGTCGAATTTGGGTTGAGGCTCGTCGGGATCGGGATCGGGATCGGGATCGGGATCGGAAAAACGAGCCCGTCATGGAGCCCAGGCAACCTGCGGCACTCGTCGTGTTCCTCCTTAGTGCTGCTCCCTTCCGGGCCTGACACGGTTCGAAGGACGACGATGCACAGGGCCCGAGCTCCATGCCGGGCTCGTGCGACTGGCATATTTGGCGGAGAGGGCGGGATTCGAACCCGCGGTGGAGTTACCCCCACACACGCTTTCCAAGCGTGCTCCTTCGGCCTCTCGGACACCTCTCCCAAATATTTCAAATAACTGGCGGAGAGGAAGGGATTCGAACCCTTGGACCTCGTGAAAGGTCAACGGTTTTCGAGACCGCCCCGATCGACCACTCCGGCACCTCTCCGCAATCGGGCGTCGTATTCTACGACGATTGCCGTTGTTTGGCAAAGAACTGCTGTAACAGGTCTCTGCTGCGCTGGGCTTCGAGACCGCCGCGATGCGCAAGAGGCGGGCCGATCCGGGGATCTGAAGCGAGATCGAGCACCGAACCGCAGGCGCCCGCCCTGGGTCTGCAGCTCCCCACACCAGGAGTTCGAGGCGAGCCTGCCGGCACGCTGCGGCGCACATGGGGCAGGGCTCGAGGGTTACGTAGAGCGTGCAGTCTTCGAGCCGCCAATCGTTGCGGATCGCCCGGCCGCTCGCAGGACAAGAAGCTCCGCGTGCGCGGAGGGGTCAGCCAGTTCCTGGCGTTGATTCCCGGCGCGGGCGATGATTTTCGCGTTTCGAGTGATGACCGCACCCACGGGGACTTCTCCTCGAGACGCTGCCGCCTCGGCCTCCTGCAGCGCTTCAGCCATGAAGGCGCGGTCGTCGTCATCAAAAACCCACGAGGGCAGCATGGGTTGAGCATAACAAAAAGGGGCCCGTCGGGCCCCTTGAGGTCGTTGAGATCTGAGGTCTATTTCACTTCGACGCGGTCGCCCACGGCGAGCGGCGCCCAGGCGCGCGTAATCAGAGCGGTTGAGTAATTCTCTTCGGCCGTCAGCACCCCCACCTCGCCCATGACGAGGCGTGGCATGCCCTTGACCGGATTGTCTCGGAAGACGGTTGCATAGGTGCCCGGGTAGATGCCTTCCGCCGTGCCGAGGTCGAGAAAGACCAACCAATAGGTGCCGAGGTCGATCTGATCGTCTCTGTTGTAGGTGAGATAGCCGGTTGGTTTTCCATTCGGTTCGTCGCAACGATCGGTTGGATCCGGGTCGATCACCAAAGGCACCGGAACCGGTGCGAACGGTTTCAAAACATCGCCGATCACCACCGGATCGCAGGCGTAGGTGATTTCCGCGATGGATGTGTTCTCCTGGGCGCAGAGGACCTTGAGCTGGCCGACCTGGCTGTAAACGATACCGAGGTGCGAATCCGACACCGGATGTCGCAGCGGTCGTTCATAGTGAAGAATGAAGAAGCGATCTCCTGCTTGCACGCCCTGCTCGGCGCCGCCGTTGATGTAGACGATCTCGCCTTCCGAGTACTGATCTTGATACTGAATGCGCTCCGAGGAGGCGACAATGAAGGGGAAAACGCTCTCATCTTGAACCAGTTCGGCAAAGCAATAGACGTCCGCCGAGCTTCCCATCGGGTGCGGCATCCTCCTTCGTAGCCCCCGAAATCATCTTCCGCGTAGTCGGACGTCACCGTTTCCTCGACGGGGACTTCTTCTTCCACAACCGGCGCCTCCTGGACCGCGAGATCGATGACGACCGGGTCACCGGGGTAGATCCAGTGCGAATCTCTGATATACGGGTTCCTCTCCCAAATCTGCGGCCAGAGGAACGGATCGCCGAGGTAATGGGCAGCCAGATCCCACAGCGTATCGCCCTTGACGATCGTGTGGATCATGGCCCCTTCCGGGAACTCGGTCGGCGGGTCGTACGGAGTCCAGTGATCGTCGACAAAATGCAGCGGCTGCGGAGGCGGAGCTACAGCTTGTGCCGCGACCATCGCGGGCAGGAAAATGGCGATGATTGCGAACCGAATCTTGGCGCTCATGAGCCTTCTCCCCGGTAGATAAACCACTATCTGAGGTTAACCTATGGGTGGCCTAACGTCAATCCTCGGTGGATTTTTTCAGTTCTTCGAGTTGCTTTTTCCACGCAGCATCGATCTCTTCGAGGCGCGTTTCCAATTCGCTAATCTTTTCGTTCACAGTATCGATCTTGGAGAAATTCGGGTAATTTTCGCGGATATATTCAAAGCGCCACAGCGCACCTGTGAGGCGCTTATTTCGCATATAAAAATTCCCCACGACGTAATCGTGCTCTGCGAGTAACTCCAACAAATCATTCATCTTAGCAGTAGCTTCTGGCAGATATTTCGAATTCGGATAGAGATTGATGAGCTGCTCGTAGGCCGCGAGAGCCTCGTGAATATCACTGAGATCTCGATCGGGGCGGAGCTTCCGTGCAGAGTATGTCTGACCCACCATCAACAGTGCATAATCTCGATCAGGATCGTTCGGGTAACGGTTGGCAAAATCGCGGTATCGAAGGCGGGCTTCTGTGAGGCTCGTCACATCCTTCTTCACCGCAAAGGTGTCGGCGACGCGAAGCGCGGCTTTGTGCCCCAGCGGATCGTTGGGAAAACTGTCATAAACAAACGCAAAGAGCTGCCGGGCCTTCTGCCACTGCTTCTCCGAGTACAGTCCCTCCGCCTGTTCGTAAATTGTCTCTTTGTCCAGGTTTGCCAGTTGATCCAGGAGCTCGTCATCTTTGACTCGGTTGCTCGAACAACCGGCGATGAGCATCGTCGGGATCAGGAGAAAGGCAATCCGTTGTGCAGTGTTCATCGGGATTCTCCATGGTCCGCAGATTGGCGGAGGACGGCAATTGAATGGGCTCGGTCCGCGGTACCGAAGATCTCCGATCCCGCGATCAGGGTCGTGGCTCCGGCGCTGACAAGGTCGGCCGCATTGTCTCGGCACACTCCGCCGTCGACGGAGATATCCAACGAATTCCCCGCCATGCGGCGCAGCCGGCGCACCTTTTCGATACTTCCCGGGATGAAGTCCTGACCCCCGAAACCGGGGTTCACGCTCATGATCAAAACGAAATCCAACCACGGCAACGCGTCTTCGATCATAGTCAGAGCGGATGCGGGATTTACGGCCACGCCGGCTTCGATCCCCGAGTCGAGGATGTTCTGGAGAGTTCGTTGGAGGTGTGGACACGTCTCGACGTGAACTGCGATCCGTGCCACTCCAGCTGCTGCAAGGCCGGGTATCAAGGCATCGGGATCGGTGACCATCAGGTGCGCATCGAGTGGAATCTGCGCGTCTCGAGCGAGAGGCTTCACGATCGGCGGGCCGAAGGTCAGGTTGGGCACAAAATGCCCGTCCATGATGTCGAGATGGAGGAGATCGGCACCCGCCTGTTCCACATCGCGAATTTCCTGTGCGATCCGCGAGAAATCTGCCGAAAGCAGCGAGGGGGCGATGCGAACGCTCATCGGCTTACCCACACGGTGATGATCTCCGAGGGTGCTACCGGTGAACCCGCTGCCGGATATTGTCTGAGCACGATTCCGCCGGGGATTCCCGGATATTCAACCTCGCGCGCCTGACCGAGACGGAGGCGATGTGCTCTGCAGAAACGCTCGACCTGTCCCAGCGGTTGCGTCACCAGGGAGGGCATGACCCACAACTGGCGGCGAGGAGAAGTGTTGACGAGCAGGTCGACCGGCATTCTAGGAGCCACTTCGGAGCCGGTCGGTGGACCTGTGGCAATGACCCGGTCCGCCGCGCCCTGCTCCTCGACGCGGGCGTGTAAGCCGGGCATCAACCCTGCTTGTTCGACCTCGCGCTGGGCTGTCTTGAGGGAGGTTTCGCGGACATCAGGCACGATCACCTTTTCACCTCCGAGACTCAAGCGTACCGTTACGACGGACCCGGATTTTACGTGAAAGCCGGGCGGCGGTTCTTGAACGGCGATGGCTCCGGGTGTCACCGATGTCGAAAAAACTCCCGGTTCATCCACAACCAGCTCGAGCCCGAGATCGTGGATATGGCGCCGGGCCTCTTCAACGGCCTCGTCTCCGAGGTTCGGAACCGCCAGGGTTCCACGATGAACGGTGTGAACCAGCGCGAACCAGAATACGATTCCGGCGCAGATCATGAAGACCACAGCGGCCAGCAGACGTTGACTCCATTTCGCCATCGGCGCAAACCTTAGCACGACAAGACTCCCTACCTGAAGCCGGAGAATCGGGTCATGCGGCGCCCTCAGCTGACATACAACGGATCCCTTGCTCAACCACGGAAGAAAAACTGTCGGACACTTTCTGGAAGGTACCGGACAATGTCGTTGAACAGGACCACCACCATCAACAGGATCAGAAGATAGAACCCGACCTCGAGTATCCGCTCCTTGATCTTCATTGGGAGGTCTCGACGGATCACCGTTTCAAAGGCGATGATGGTCAGATGGCCGCCGTCGAGGATCGGGATCGGGAGCAGATTGAAGATCCCGAGCTGGAGCGAGATGATGCCCAGCAACATGATCAGCGCCTGGACGCCGCTGCGAGCGGCCTCGCCCGAAATCTGGGCGATGCCGACCGGGCCGGAGACCTGTTTGATCGAGGCGCTTCCGGTGAGGAGCCGCCCGATGACCTGGAAGGTCTGGTGGGTCATCCGCCGGCATTCCACGAAGCCGGTTCGCAGAGCGGCCCAGGGACCAAGCTTCTGAACCGCGGTGGGAAAGGTCGGCCCGACCCCGATCTTTCCCTGGCCGCCTTCATTCGAGGTCACCAGTGAAAGAGTCAGGCGCTTGCCTTCGCGGAGGACGTCAAGTGTGATTTCCTGTGACGGCAGGGGCACGATGAGACGGGGCAGATCGTAGTACTGGTCGACCGGATCCTCGTTCACTGCGACGATCAGGTCGCCCGATTGCACGCCGGCGGCGGCGGCCGGTCCTCCTGGCACTGGCTGAACGATGGCTTCGAGCCGGGGTTCAATGCCGGAAACGCCGAAGCCGTAGAGGCTGTCGCGGCCGAGCGTGATGGGCATCTGGGAAGTCACCCCGTCGCGTTCGATGGTCAGGGACAACTCACCACTGCCTGCTGTGAGCAGCGCGACGTCGAGATCGCGCCACACCGCAACCTGCTCACCCGCGACAGCATGTACAACATCGCCCTCACGAATTCCGGCGTCATCGGCCGCGGAGCCGGGTTCTACCCATCCCACAACAGGCTTCTGCTCGAGGTATGCGGGGATCTCGACTCCAATGGTGAAGGCAAGAGCGACAAAGCCGACCGCTGCGACGATGTTTGTGACCGGCCCGGCGAGCAGAATGAGGGTGCGTTTCCAACGCGGCAGGAGCACGATCTCGGATGCCCCTTCCCCAATGACGTCGGACTCGTCCGGCCCAAGACCGGGAATCCGCACGTATCCCCCGAGAGGAATCAACGAGATCCGATAGTCGGTTCCACCCCGTTCAAAACCCCACAACCGCTTCCCGAAGCCCACCGAGAAGACCTCGACTGGAGCTCCGAGGATTCGGGCCATTGCAAAGTGGCCGGCCTCGTGGATGGTGATCAGCACACCAATGACGAAAATGAATGCGGCAAGTGTCAGCATCGATACTCCGAACCAACGGCGGTGGCGCCGTATTTCCTGATATTACGAGCAGCGAGCTCGCGGGATTCGAAATCCACCGCGAGTGCGTGCTCCAACGACTCGAGCTCCCGGTTGCGCGGGGCCCACTGCGTAAGTGTATCTTCGACCGCTGCGGTTATCGACGGCAGGCGGCAACGACCGTCCAAAAATGCTTGCACCGCAACTTCATTCGCCGCGTTGAGTACCGCCGGCATCTCGCCACCCGAACGGGCCGCGGAGCGCGCCAAATCGAGTGCGGGAAAGCGCTCGGAATCGGGAGAATCAAAGGCCAACGACGGCGCATTCGCCAGATCGAGTCGCGGCCAGCGGTTGGACAGTCGATCGGGCCATGTCAGCGCGTAGAGGATCGGATGGCGCATGTCATTCACCGAGAGCTGGGCGATCAGGGTGCCATCGACGAACTCCACCATCGAGTGCACCAGACTCTGGGGGTGGACGAGCACATCGATCTGTTCTTCGGCGAGCCCGAAGAGATATTGCGCCTCGATGATCTCGAGGCCTTTGTTCATCATCGTCGCCGAATCGACGGTGACCTTGGGCCCCATCCGCCACGACGGGTGGGTCAGCGCCTCCTCGATGGAGGCATTGGCGATGTCATCCGACGACCACGTGCGAAACGGCCCACCCGACGCCGTGAGAACAATCCTTGCCACGTCGGTGGCGGGACCCGCGTGCAGAATCTGGTGGATTGCACAGTGCTCGCTGTCCACGGGCAGCAACCTGATCCCCGCAGTGCGGGCCTCGTCCATGACGAGTTTGCCGGCCGTGACGAGGGACTCCTTGTTTGCAAGAGCGATGTCTTTTCCGGCTCGAATGGCTGCTACGGTCGGCGCGAGGCCGAGAGTGCCGACCAACGCCACCACGACCATCTCGGATTTCGGACCGCACGCGACCTCGTGCAGACCTTCCGGGCCCGACACAAAACGAGTCGAGCTGAACTCTGCAGCCAGCGCCCGAGCATCCTCGGCTCGCGAAAGGCTCACCACGGCGGGAGCGTGCAGAGCGACCTGCCGCCGCACCGAGTCGAGGTTCCTTCCGGCGGCCAGGGCGACCACGTTGAAATGCTCCGGGTATGCCTCGACGACACCGAGGGTCGAGGATCCGATCGATCCTGTCGAGCCGAGGACCGCGATGTTTTTCATCACAAAAGGCCGGTGATGACCAGGTACCCCAGAAATACCGGCGCGCCGTAGAACAGGCTGTCTGTGCGGTCGAGAAAACCGCCGTGGCCGGGTATGAGCGATGACGAATCCTTGACGCCGGTGTCGCGCTTGAACTGCGATTCCACAAGGTCACCTATCGGGGCCGCAGCTCCGAGGATCGTGGCCAAACCGAAAATGTGAATCCAACTGACCCCGAGGTCCAGGACAACCGCCGCCACGGCCGCCGCCGCGTAGGTTGTCAGCACGCAGCCGGCAAGCCCCTCCATCGTCTTGTTGGGACTGATTTTGGGCGACATCTTGTGGCGCCCGAAAGTCCGGCCGACGTAGTACGCTCCGGAATCTCCAACCCAGATGCAGGCGAGGTAGAAAAACAACCAGCGAACGCCCCCGTTGTCGGTGGGCCACAACCGAATCCAACCGAGGCAGGCTGCGGTGACACCGAGATAGAGGACGGTAAAGACCTCTGTAGAGACTCCGGCAAAGCTCCCTTCCGGAGAGTCTTTGTGCGCCAGACGTGTGGTCGGCAGGATCACGAGAGTAGCCGCGATTGCTGCCGAGAGGCCGACGATCCCAGAGGTCCACGAGGCGGCCAACACTGTGGCGATGAGGCTCAAGGGCAGCCACCGTCCGGCCGAGAAGCCAGCACTGCGGGCCATCTTGAGCATCTCGTCACAGGCCACTGTTGCGGCCAATCCGAGGATCACGAGGAATCCCCACGGGGGCAACCAGATGACGGTGGCAACAAGGATGGGAATCGCTGCGAGAGCGAAAACTTCGCGTTTAGCCTTCATCGTAATTCACCGGTGGAGTGCGCTTACCCAAGAGTTGCTCCCGGCGGCGTGAAAACGTCTGCGTCGGAGACAAGACCGCCAAAGCGGCGTTCGCGTTGCTGGAACTCGAGGATGGCTGCCAGTAGGTCGGCTTTCGAGAAGTCCGGCCACAGCGTGGGGCAGAAATAGATCTCGGTGTAGGCCACCTGCCAGAGAAGGAAGTTCGATATGCGTTGTTCGCCGGACGTGCGGATCAGCAAGTCCGGATCTTGCGTGCCCTCTGTATAGAGATGGTCGTTGATCCATTTTTCATCAATGTGTTCTGGATCGAGAGTGCCCGCGGTTGCCTCAAGCGCTGCGCCGCGAACGACATCCATGAGCTCTTGCCGACCGGAGTAATTCAAGGCGATCTGGACAATTGCGCCGCTACAGTCTTTGGTGCCATCCACGGCGCGCTGCAACGCCTTCTGAACAGAGGGGTCGAGCTGATCGATGCGGCCGATTGGGCGGAATCGAAGGTTGTTGGACTGCAGAGTCCTCAGTTCGCGGCTGATGTACTCCTTGAGGAGGCCCATGAGGGTCAGAACCTCATGCCGCGGTCGCTTCCAGTTTTCGGTCGAGAAAGCGTACAGCGTGATGGCGTTGATGCCGAGACGAGCAGCAGTCTCGACGGTCTCGCGGACCGCTCGAATTCCGGCCCGGTGCCCTTCGACTCGCGGGAGGTTCCGAGCCCTCGCCCATCGTCCGTTGCCATCCATGATGATGGCGACATGGCGGGGTAGCCGTTCGGGGTCGATGCGCTCCAGAATCTCGCGTTCTCGGGTCCCGGGCTGGGCGATTTCATCGATTGACTGCATCACCGTTCACCAGGGTTGGAAAGTCTACCACAGCGCGTTTTGGCGTCCTCAGGCCCGGACTCGGTGGCGCTGATTTTCATCGCCGGGGTTTCTCTGTAGTAGACCCGTTCCAGAGTCAGACCTGCAGCCGGGGCGGTCTGCAGCGGCGCGCCGGGAATCGGATTTTCGAGGAGTCCGCGCAGCTGATCGATGCTGCGCCGGCCCCGGCCAACCTCGAGCAAAGCGCCGACCATCCGCCGGACCTGGTATCGGAGGAATCCCTCGCCCAGAAACGCGAGTTCGAAACCGTTCCGCCGTGCACGAAATCGAATCTCGAAGAGTGTGCGTACGGTCGAGCTCGTTTCCGGATCCGGAACTGTGAACGAAGCCCAGTCGTGCCGCCCTCTGAAGAGCCCGACGGCATCAGCCAATGAAGAAAGGTCTTCGATCGGTTTCAACACTGCCGCGAGCGGTTCGTTCCACGGCAGGGCTGGTGCATGCCACACGCCTCGATAGACATAGAGTTTTCCGCGAGCATTTCTGCGGGCGTGAAAATCAGCGCTCACTGCACGCGCCGAAAGAACGCGGATCTCAGGCGGTAGGATTCCGTTGAGTCCTCGCTTGAGGCCGTCCGGAGGGATTGCTGAAGGCAGATCAATGTGTGCGACCTGACCGGCCGCATGGACTCCCGCGTCCGTTCGCCCTGCGCCGGACACGGTCGTTGCACGGCCATCGATGAGCGTGGAAAGAGCTCGTTCGAGCTCTCCCTGGACGGTTTTTTGTCCCGGCTGACGCTGCCAGCCGTGGAACGGCCGTCCGAAATATGCAACGACAAGCTTCATTCGCGATACCATCACCGGTATCCTCGCATGGACGGGAGGTGTCGGCGATGGGTGTGACGGAGTTGCTGCTGATTTCGATTCTGAGCGGATCGATGTTCTCGTCGATCGAGATTCAGCATTTCCCCGGATCGTTTTACGACAGCCGTGTCCGTGTTCAGTATCAACGGGACGTCATGGCCCGCTGGCCCGGCCCCGCCAGGCTCATGGAAATCTGGGGAGGGAACGATTTGTCGGAGGACGAGCGCGTTGCGTGGCTGTTGGGCGCTCCGGTCTTTCACGATTCGTCCCTGTTGCCCGCCTATGGTGAAGCCGTGCTGGCGGAGTCGCAACGTCTTCGGCAGGCGGCCGTCTACGGCTACCGTGATCTTATCGCCGACCGCGTGCCGGACGTTACAGGCGGTATCGACGATGAAACGGCTCGCCTCTTCCAGCAGGAAATACTGCTGATGACCCGGACGCTCCGTCGAAACTCCCTACCCGCTTTGTGGTTGCAGTCGGCTCTCGTGCACGATGACGCTTCGTTCCCCGGGTGGATCGGTGTCCATTTGAATCGACCACGAGATGATTGCTTCCGCGCGGTGGAGAGGTTGATCGATGTTGGGGATCTTGGGCTTCTGGTCGAAGCCTACAGACTTTCTGTGGATCAGGGGGCGCGGATCAGCCTCTTGAAGCTGATCGAGGCGATGTCTCTGAGCCGCTTCATCGTCAAGCCAACAGGAGACAGGAGTGGATGGGGAATGTACATCTACGAGGACGGATTGGCCGCCCTTGACAGAGCCTTGCGCCAGTGGTCTCGGGGCGGATGTGCGGTCGACGGTGAGGCGGTGTTGCTGCGAAACCTGGAAGCAATTGGCGCCGGAGAAGGCGAATCGCGCTCATGGGGATCGTACGAATTGTGGCTCGATGTCCTCAAGAGAGGCTTTCCTCGATGGTGGAAATTCGCTGCCAAGAGGCTGTATGAGCGCGGCGGCCCGTGGTACGAGCTTTCCGCGCTCGATGCGGAAAGTGATCGGAACCGGGCTGAGCGAGACGCCCTGCTCAGGTGGTATACGGCACCTCCGCCGCGTCGGCAACCGCGACGGCCATACAATCCGCAATGATGGCCGAGGTGGCTGTACAATAGCCGAAAATGCTGGAACTGGTTTTCGACGATGGTGACGTGACCCACCGGATTCCAATCCGGGATGGCCTCACCCTCGGCCGATCGAGTGACAACGACGTCGTCCTTCGCGATTTTTCCGTGTCGAGGCATCATGCCTGCGTCGAGGAGAGAGAGGCGGTGTTTCACGTCGTTGACCTCGGATCGACCAACGGCGTCCGAATCAACGACGATTTTGTCGAGTCGGGGGCATTCACCCTTGGGGATCGGCTTGGCGTCGGCAGCTTCGAGTTGCTCGTTGAAGACACGGCTACGGACGCCGCGGGTCTTTCGTCGGCCACCTATATGCGCCCGCTGTCAGAGTTCAACCAGGACTACGGCCTCGAAGGGCGTCCGCAGGAAATTTCCAAGGAGATTGGAGCTCGGGAGAGAGTCTTCGAGATCCTCGCTCAGGTCGCCAAAGTCCTGATCGAGGTCGAAGAGCTCGATCCGGTGCTCGAAAAAGTGATGGACCTGGTTTTCGACCACCTCCTGGTGGATCGTGGCTTCATCACCCTTTTCGATGCCGACGGCAACCCGAAACTCGAATTGAATCGGGCGCGAAGCTCCGAGGTCGGCGGCGACGCGACGGTCCCCGTTTCCAGGACCATTCTCGACATGGTGTCGCAGCAGCAGGTAGCCATTCTCACCCACGACGCGCAGGCGGACCAGCGTTTCGAAGCCGGGCGCAGCGTTCGCATCCATCAGATCCGCTCGGCGATGTGCGCCCCCTTGTGGCACCGAGAACGGGTCATCGGCGTGATCTATGTGGATTCACCGCTGCACGTGGGGTCCTTCTCGGCCTCGGACCTCGACCTTTTGACCGCATTGTCCAACTACGCTGCGGTGGCGATCGAGCGGGCGCGGCTGAACGAGCACATTCGCCGTGAACGCCAGGCTCGCGATCGTCTCGAGCGCTACCACTCGCCGGCCGTCATCGAAGCCGTACTGTCAGATTCGGGCTCGGATGGCGCTTCGGTCACAGTGACCGAAACCTCGATCCTCTTTGCCGACATCGTCGGCTTCACGGCCCGATGTGAGACCTTGCCCCCGGAAGACGTCGCGGCCTTTCTCAATCAATTCTTCTCGCTCGCCGCCGACGTGATCTTCGAGCACGGTGGAACCCTTGACAAATTCATCGGCGATGCGGTGATGGCGTTCTTCGGTGCACCGCTCCCCCAGAATGACCATGCCGAGCGCGCCGTACGTTCTGCTCTTGACTTGATGGACAAGCTCGACACCTGGAACGCACAACGCGAAGCCGAAGGTCAGGATCGGATCGACGTGAGGATCGCGGTCAATTCGGGTCCGGTGGTGGTAGGAGATATCGGTTCGGCGAGTCGTGTTGATTACACCGTGCTCGGAAACACCGTGAACGTGACAGCCCGTCTCGAGGAGCACGTTGCCAAACCCGGTTCCATTGTCATCGGTGAGAAGACCCAGGCAGCGGTTTCCGGGATATTCCCGACCGAGCCCCTCGGGTCGGTCCAGCTCAAGGGATTAAGCCGGAAGATCAACATTTTCCGGGTGGCTGCAGAAGAGATCGCCGGCTCCGGATCGTCCACCTGATGCTCTTTGACGACCTGGTTTTCGTGACATCGAACGACGGCAAACTCCGCGAAGCCGAGGCGGTGCTCGGTCGTTCTCTCGATCACCACGCGCTCGATCTCCCGGAGATTCAATCTCTTGATCTCGAGGAGGTCGTACGCGGCAAGGCCGCCTCGGCCTGGGAGGAACTCGGTCGTCCGGTTCTCGTCGAGGATACCGGACTCGAACTCGCCGGGCTTGGAGGCTTTCCCGGGCCTCTGGTGCGCTGGTTGCTGACGAGTGTCGGCCCTGAAGGCATCTGCCGGATCGCTCACTGTTTCTCGAACCCGAGAGCCACGGCGCGGTGTTTGATCTGCGCCACGGACGGAACAGCCGAAGTATTCGGTGAAGGTGTGGTCGATGGACTGATTGCCGAAGCCCCCCGCGGACCTGGTGGTTTCGGCTGGGACAGCGCGTTCATCCCCAGCGGCTCTGATGGCCGCACCTATGGAGAAATGAGCGAAGAAGAAAAGAACCTCATCTCACACCGACGGAAGGCCTTCATCGCTCTTCGAGATGCCCTCGAAAAGGCTTGACCCGACCATCCGGCCGATCCTGGATTCCAGATTCCAGATCCGCACCCCACCGATCCGCCCATGTCCCCAAGCCCCAAGCCTCAAGCCTCAAGCCCCTCGCCTCAAGCCTCAAGCCATCGTGCTACCCTGCGCGCCATGCGGCAGGAGTTGTTGAGCAAACGAAGAACCGAGATTCAGGGAATGTTCGGGCGGATCGCGCACCGCTACGACCTTCTCAATCGGGTTCTGTCGCTGGGGCGCGACGTGAGCTGGCGAAGGGCGGTTTCGAAGACGGTCTCGGGCGAAGACGCGCGGTTGGTGCTGGATGTGTGCACGGGAACCGGCGATCTCGCGATGGCCCTGAAAAGCGGGCTGGTCCTCGGTTCCGATTTCTGCCTGCCGATGCTTGATCGTGCTCGGAGAAAAGGGGTGGTCCAGGGCCTACGATTGCCGCTGTGCGCCGCAGATACGCTCCACCTCCCGTATCCGGATGCATCCTTCGATGCCGTGACAGTTGCTTTCGGCGTCCGGAACTTCGCGGACCTCGATGCCGGTTTGGCTGAGATGGTGAGAGTGCTTCGAGTCGGGGGAATCTTGGTCGTGCTTGAATTCTCACGCCCCCAGGGCGCGCTCGCACCGGTCCTCGGGTGGTGGGTCCGGAATATTCCACCGAGGATCGGCCGGCTTCTGTCGGGTGATGCCGAAGCCTATTCATATCTCCCTGCCTCGGTGCAGACGTTTCCCGAAGGCCGCGAAATGTGCAAGCGCCTCGAAAAGGCGGGTCTCGGCCAGATATCAGCCGAGGCTCTGACGGCCGGGGTGGCTTCAATCTACAAGGGCAGGCGGGTGTCTGAAGATCGGACTCTCGTCGAGGAGGACCGGAGATGAGTGGCGATGATCGGAAGCTCAACGGGTCCGCACGGGCAGCGGAGATACGTGACGATGTTGCTGCGGACGTCGCCGCATTGGCCCGGCAAGGGGTCGTTCCGCGCCTCGATGCCATTCTCGTAGGCGATGATCCGGCGTCCGAGGTCTACGTGGCTTCGAAAGCCAAGACCTTGGCGACCCTCGGGATGCTCTCCGAAACCCACCGCCTGCCGACTGATGCTCCGCAAACGGAACTCGAAAATTTGGTGGATCGTCTCAATGCGAATTCCGATGTCGACGGGATTCTCGTCCAGTTGCCGTTGCCTGGCGAGTTGAACACCGCGGCAATTCTGCAGCGGGTTGATCCGGCCAAGGATGTCGATGGTTTCCACCCGGAAAACGTCGGTCTGCTCCAACAGGGCCGGCCGCGGTTGGTCCCCTGCACGCCGGCAGGCATCATGGAGATGTTGCGCCGTGAGAACATCGAGATCGGGGGTCGCCGCGCGGTCGTGGTGGGACGATCCGACATCGTCGGCAAGCCCATGGCAATCCTCCTTCTGCACTCTCACGCGACGGTGACGATCTGCCATTCGCGAACGCGCGACCTTGCAGAGGTGACTCGGCAGGCCGAGATTTTGGTGGCCGCGGCAGGTGTTCGCTCGCTCATTGGACCCGAGCATGTGGCCGAAGGCGCCGTCGTCGTCGATGTGGGGATGCACAGGGTCACCGACCTCGAGACCGTGGAGCGACTCTATCCGGGCAACGAAAAGAAGATGGCCGCGTTCGAAAAACGAGGGTCGGTGTTGGCGGGTGACGTCGACTACTCTCGGGTTGCGCCAAAAGCAGGGAAAATCACTCCGGTGCCCGGCGGTGTGGGGCCGCTCACGATTGCCATGGTGGCGGCCAATACTGTCGCGGCGGCGAAGCAGAGACGAGATCTTTGATCGGGTAGTTCAGAGTTGATCGCGAGCAATCACAGGGCGGTCATCAAGATTCCGGTCTCTTGGTTCGTGCGGCGCACAGGCGGTGGACGGTCGACCACGCCCGGTCGACTTCTCTTTCGAGGTCGTCAAAACTGCCGCTGTTGTCCACGACCGCGTCCGCCAACGCTCTTTTGTCAGCCATCGGAAATTGAGCACTGATCAAACGGTGTGCGCGGTCGGTGGGGACTCCGCGGGCCAGCGCGCGATCCAATTGCTGTTGGTGCGCACACGACACCACCATCAATACGTCGTACAACCGATATGTGCCGGTTTCGACAAGGAGGGCGGCCTCCACGACGGCTACCGACTTGTCAGCGACGGTGAGGAGCCAGGCCTGGACGGCCTCCCGAACCAGGGGATGAATCGCGCCCTCGAGCCGAAGTCTCGCGTCGTTGTCACCCAGAACCCTGTCGGCAAGCGAAGCCCGGACGACGCCGCCCTCGTCATCGAGCATGTCGCGGCCGAAGAGCTCGCCCACCATCGCCGCGCCTGGTTGACCCGGCTCATACAGCGCGTGAACCGCCGCATCGGCATCGAAGGTCGGGATCCCGCGTGCGGCCAGAATCCGAGCCACCGCCGACTTTCCTGTGGCGAGCCCCCCCGTCAGCCCGACGGTGCAAGGTCCTGGTATATGAGAATTCGTAGAATGATCAGTCGACAATTCCTAATTCCTAATTCCTAATTCCTAATTCCGAATTCTATTCTGCCGCTTCTTCCAACCACTCCGTCTGATAGTCCTCGGTCTTCGGGACCATGCACAGGAAGCGCACCGATTCGGATTCGCGATTTTCGTACCAATGGCTGACCCCGGCCGGGATGAAGATGCTGTCGCCCGGTCCGACCTCGATCTCGCGCCGATCAAGACCGATCACCATCCGGCCGGCCAGAACCACCTGTTCGTGCTCGATGGTGTCGTGGCGGTGGCACGGAATCCGACCCCCGGGTTCAAGTGTGAAGTGACGGGTGATGAAGTTCGGGACGCCGATCTCGGGGCCCAACAGGACTTTGATGCTGGCCCCCCGGCAGCGGGGCACGACAGCGGATTCAACGGAGTCGAGAGGGCGAACGGTTGGTGATGGTGCATGGCTCATGAACTTCCTCCCCGGGATTCGAGACTGCAGCGATTGTAGCGCGGGAAAGGCGCTTATTCGGCGCTTTTCCCCCGGAATCTGGACCTTGCCGTTGGTCCGGGCTACGATCACCGGGAATGCTCGAAAGGCTCTCCGTCCGTGGGCTCGGCATTATCGATGCTGTGGAGCTCGATTTCAGTGGTGGCTTCGCTGCGCTCACGGGAGAGACCGGGGCCGGTAAGTCCCTGCTGGTCGAATCGCTCAAGCTTCTCGGTGGGCAGCGCGCTCAGGCTGACCTGGTGCGAACGGGTGACGATCGACTCCATGTTGAAGCACATTTTTCGGTACGGGACCGAGCGTCTCTTGATGCCGTCTTTGAAAAGTTGGGTATTGACGCAACCGACACACTGATCCTGCGGCGGGAGGTGAGCTCGGCGGGCCGGAGTCGGTGCTGGATCAACGACGTTTCAGTCACCGCACGGGCCTTGCAGCAGGTAGCGCCCCATCTGCTCGCTATCCACGGACAACACGAGCAGTACGGCCTGGCGGACAGTGGCGTACAGCGTCAGCTCGTGGATGATTTTGGGGGCCACCACTCGTTAGGTGCTGAGACGCGCCACCGATTCGAAGCGTGGCGAGCGGCCGCGGACGAGTACGAGCGCCTGCTCCGCGCGCAATTTACGAGACGCGACCGTCTCGACACCATCACCTTTCAACTCCAGGAGATCGACGGGGTTGACCCTCAGATGGAAGAGGATGAGGAGCTCCGAAGCCGGCGTCTGGTTCTCCGCCATGCCGCCCGTCTCGCGGAACTCACCTCGTCGCTGCTCGAAGGTTTGAGCGAAGGCGAGGCCCCGGTTGTCGATGGCCTGGCGAGAGCGGAGCGCGAAATGGATGAAATCGTGGAGCTCGGCGTGGCTTTGGAAAGTGGATCTCAGCGGCTGGCTGAGGCGCGTGTCCACGTGGAGGAGGTGGTGCGGGATGTTCAGAATCTCGCCGAGCGGACGCTCGGCGAGCCGGGCGAGCTCGAAGATGTCGAGTCGCGGCTCCACGTTCTCGATCAGATGATGCTCAAATACGGTTCTTCTCTGGACGATGTCCTGGCACACCGCGAAGCTCTGCTTCGAGAGCGCGACGAATTGCGTCTGGTCGAGGAGCGCGTGGAAGAGGCTGAACACGCGGCGGCGCTGGCGCTGGCGGATTTCGACAGCGCTGCGGTCTCCCTCGATGCGGCGCGCGAAGAAGCCGGAGTCGCCTTTGCGGCTGCCGTCGAAGAGGTCCTGGGCCACCTCGCCATGAAAGGTACCCGGCTCGAGTTTCAATGGCGACCGCGAGCCGAGGCCGAAAGCCCACTCGAGAGGGATGGCCGGCGGGTTGCGTTCGACGCCGACGGGGTCAACGAGTGCACCCTCCTGATGGCCGCGAATCCCGGCGAGGAGCTACGCCCGATGGCGCGGATCGCATCCGGCGGGGAGCTGTCACGAACACACCTGGCGATTCGGACGGTTCTCCGCAACCGGCGCCCCGAAGACGGCTACACCCTGCTTTTTGATGAGGTCGATTCCGGGCTTGGAGGCGCAACTGCCGCCGCGCTGGCGGATCTCCTCGCGGGTTTGGCGGCTGTCGATCAGGTCCTGGTGGTAACCCATCTGCCGCAGGTGGCGGCGCGAGCGCAGACGCACTATCGAGTCGAGAAGGTCAGCAAGAAGGACCGTGCGATAACCCGCGTTGTGCCGCTCGAAGGGATGGAACGCGAGGCGGAGGTGGCGAGGATGTTGGACGGTGGCGAT
This sequence comes from Candidatus Sulfomarinibacteraceae bacterium, assembly GCA_963769215.1. Lineage (GTDB taxonomy): Bacteria > Acidobacteriota > Thermoanaerobaculia > Thermoanaerobaculales > Sulfomarinibacteraceae > Sulfomarinibacter. The sequence goes on from CAVYKX010000014.1 coordinate 271,022, forward strand.
CTCACCGAAACTGCCCGGGCTCATGCCCGTGTGTTGTTGGGAGCATCGTGAAAATACTCCCGTTTATCGATTCCGAAGATGTCGTTGCAGCTGTTCGTGTCGCGGTTGCTGTGGCCGCTGAGTGCGGCGTGATCATGGTTCCCACCGAGAGTTTTTATGGCCTGGGTGTCGATCCGAGACGGGCTGACGGCGTGGCCAGGGTGGGTGCCATGAAGGCCCGCTCCGCCGAGATGGGTCTTCCGGTGCTGTGTGCAGATTGGCAGCAGGTCGAGTCTCTGGTGCGGGTCCCCGAACAACACCGGGTCAAGCTGTCTCGCTTGTGGCCCGCGGCGCTGACGGTCATTCTCCCATCAACCACCGAGGTTCCTGCGGGCCGAGGAGACACCCTCGCGGTCCGGATACCATCGCACGATGCGCTGCGCGCCCTCTTGTATCGGACCGGTCCGCTGACCGGGACGTCGGCCAATCGTCATGGAGAAGCGCCGTGCACAACGGTCGGAGAGGCTCTCACATCGCTCGCTTCACAACCGGATCTCGTGCTCGATGCGGGTCGGACGGCGGGCGGCGAGCCGAGCACGCTGGTGGACCTGAGCGGTGAAGAACCGGCGATTCTGCGGCGCGGAACGGTGCTCTGGGAAGAACCGATACCGGAGATCTGAGAGCGTCGAAAACGCGACCGATTCCTGCGTACCGGAGGTTGTCGGAAATCCTGTGGAAAAGACTGTGGAAAACACGTTAAGGCAATGTAAACGCAAACACTTCGGACAGTTGAGGCCCCTCGAGGCCCCAAACGATAACCCCTTTTGATTCATGGACTTCCTTGGATGTCTTTCATTTTGAGTCCGTTGCCGAAGGAGGACTTTGGGCGAGAATCCACAACCCCCTGATTTTTGGGCGGTTGCGGGCGATTGAGAGTGGCTTGATCTTGCTGTTCCAAGAGGGCGTGTGGTAGCGTTCATTTCCCGCTCGCCGACGCGTTTTTTGAGTTTTCTGAACGGATGTTGTTACGCTGCGGGGTTGTTGCAGCGAGGAGTTATTTGAATGATTCGCAAAGTGAAGGGAACTCGGGACATTCTTCCCCCTGAGTCCCGGCTGTGGAATGCGGTGGAGGCGGCGGCGCACCGGGTCTTTGGCGGCTTCGGCTACGAAGAGATTCGGTTGCCGATGATGGAACCGACAGAGCTCTTTGTTCGATCGGTTGGAGAAGATACCGATATCGTGAGCAAGGAAATGTATACCTTTGCCGACCGCAAGGGTCGATCGCTCACGTTGCGGCCCGAGGGTACGGCGAGTGTGGCGCGAGCGTATATCGAGAACGGCCTCGGACAGCGCCCGCATCCCATCCGTCTCTCCTATTTTGGGCCGATGTTTCGTTACGAGAAGATGCAACGGGGCCGGTACCGGCAGTTTTCGCAGATTGGCATCGAGTTGCTCGGCGCTGCGACGCCGGAAGCCGACGTGGAAGTCATCTTGGCCCTCCACTGTTTCCTCGCCGAGCTCGGATTTGCTGATCTGGTGATTGCGCTGAATAATCTCGGGGATCCAGAAGATCGTCCCCGGTTCATCGAGCGCCTCAAGAGCGAGCTTGCTCCCCATCGCGAGGAGCTGTGCGCGGATTGTACGCGGAGGTGGGATGCCAACCCGCTTCGGATCCTCGACTGCAAGGTTGCCCGTTGTCGCGAACTGGTGGCCGACACGACACCGGTCGCTGAAGTGGTGAGCGAAGAGGCTCGTGGCCATGTCGAGGCGGTCGAGGCGGGTCTCGATCGGCTCGGAATCGCAGTGCAGCGGGCTCCGCGTCTGGTGCGCGGCCTCGATTACTACTTGCGAACCGTATTTGAGGTGGTGTCGCCGGAGCTTGGCGAGGACACAGTGATCTGCGGTGGTGGTCGTTACGACCGGCTGGTGTCGGATCTCGGCGGTTCGCAGGTGCCCGGAATCGGATTTGCGATCGGGGAGGACCGGTTGGTTGAGGTTCTACCGGAGAACTACCGCAGCCGCGTTCTTGGCCGACCGTTGGTTGCCGTATTACCGATCGGCTCATCCGCCGCTGCCCCTGGGCTGGCCCTGGCGCGCGAACTCGTGACGGGCGGCATTATTGCCCACACGGAAGTCACCGGCCGGTCGCTCAAGGCCGGCATGAAGTGGGCCGGTAAGATCGGCGCGCGCGCAGTCGTGATTCTCGGCGAGGATGAGCTCGCCAACAACACGGCGGTCATTCGGGACCTCGAGCGCAGCGAGCAGGAGCCGGTGGCGATGGATCAGGTGGTGGAGCACGTGGCCCGGTTGATGGCCTCGGATGGGAAGTGACGGATGACGACGAGCGCGTGGGACAGACCGTGGTGCGCATCACTCAACCGGGATCATGTCGGCCAGACCGTGGAGGTCGTGGGTTGGGTGCGCCGGCAACGCGATCTCGGCGGCCTTGTTTTTGTTGACCTTCGTGATCGCAGCGGGTTTCTCCAGTTGGTATTCGAAGAAGCAATGGTGAGCGAAGGAGAGAAGCTCTCTTCCGAGGATGTCATCCGGGTCAGCGGCACGGTCCGGGAACGTGCCGAGGGGCAGGCAAATATCGACCTGGCGAGCGGTGCCATCGAGCTCCGGGTCGAGGAACTCGAAGTCCTCACTTCGTCCGAGACGCCACCGTTCGTCGTTGAGGATCGAGTCAACGCCTCCGAGGAGCTGCGGTTGACGCATCGCTACCTCGACCTGCGCCGTCCCGAAATGACGGCCAATTTGGTGCTGCGCCACAGGGTGGTGGCGGGTATCAGGAGCTACTTTGACGAGATGGACTTCATCGAGGTGGAGACTCCAATCCTCACCCGCTCGACGCCGGAGGGCGCCCGCGACTTCCTGGTGCCGTCGCGAATCCACAAGTCGTCGTTCTATGCCCTTCCACAGTCGCCACAGCTGTTCAAACAGCTGCTCCAGGTGGCGGGCTTCGGGCGCTATCTGCAGATCACGCGCTGCTTCCGCGACGAAGATCTTCGCGCCGATCGCCAGCCGGAATTCACCCAGATAGACGTGGAAGCGTCATTCATCGACGAAGAGGACATCTTCACGCTCATCGAAGGACTCTTTGCCCGAATTTTCCCGTTGGCCGGGATCGAACCCCCTGCCGCGTATCCCCGCCTCTCGTACGCCGATGCAATGGAGCGTTTCGGGTCGGACCGACCCGATACGCGCTTCGGCCTCGAGTTGGTGGAGTTGGGGCCGTTGTGCGAGGGTTGCGGCTTCAAGATCCTCGAGAGTGCTGCGGAGGAAGGGCGCGTCAAAGGCCTGGTGCTTCCGGGTGGGGCGAGCTTCTCCCGCAAACAGCTCGACGGACTGTCCGATTTCGTCAAACCCTACGGCGCGGCCGGGGTGCTGTGGTTCAAACGGACCGCGGAAGGGGTGGCATCGCCGGCCAAAAAAGCACTCGGCGAAGAGGGTGTGAAGCGCTTCCTCGATGGCGCGCAGGCGGAGCCTGACGATCTTCTGTTGGTTGTCGGGGGCGCGCCGGCAACGGTCTTTGCAGCGCTCGGTGCTCTCCGACTCCACCTCGCTCACGAGCACGGCCTGATACCAGAGGGTCGCCACGATTTCCTGTGGGTCACCGATTTTCCGCTGCTCGAGTGGGACGCTTCGGCCGACAGGTTTTTTGCGATGCACCATCCCTTTACCGCCCCGTTGGAGGAGGACACCGGGCTTCTCCGGACCGATCCTGGAGCGGCGCGAGCGCGGGCCTATGATGTGGTGATGGATGGAGTCGAGCTCGGCGGTGGGTCGATCCGAATCCACGATCCCGAGGTCCAAAGACAGATGTTTGCGGCCCTCGGCATCGATGAGGACGAGGCACAGTCACGCTTCGGTTTTCTGCTCGAGGCGTTTCGTTACGGGGTGCCTCCGCACGGCGGAATCGCCGTCGGTCTCGACCGCCTGGTCATGCTGATGGCAGGCCGCGATTCGATCCGCGATGTGATTGCCTTCCCGAAAACAACCTCGGCTGCCTGCCTGATGACGCGGGCGCCGTCGGATGTCGACGCGAAACAACTCGACGATCTCGGTCTGAAATCCGACCCAAAGGGTTGATCGGCCCGGTCGCGGTCCGGCGGCTATAAACTGGGTTCGGAGGCAGGACATCTCAATTCGGAACTCCGTCCCTGGAACCAACGGTCATCGGTGGGTTCTCCTGCCGTTGTTGGCGGTGGTTGGCGTGTTGTTCCTCGTGGTGTGGCCGGTTCTGGTGGGAGACCAGACGTTTTTTTATCGTGATCTCTACCGACAACATGTCGGTACCGCGCGTCTTCTAAATGCGGGCCCGTTGCCCAATGGTCTTTTGTGGGATCCGCTGGTCAACGGCGGCCAGCCGCTGTTGGCCAATCCCAACCGATTTCTTCTCTATCCTTCGCGCCTTCTCTACCTCTTCCTGGCTCCTCTGTCGGCGATCAGCTGGGAGATTGCTCTGCACCTCCTTCTGGGCGGGCTCGGGATGACGCTGTTGTCGCGCCGGTTCGGCACGAGCCGTGCCGGGTCTGCGGTGGCCGGAATCGCGTTCTCGGTCGGGGGGTTGTCGATCTCGCTGACCAACCACCTGGGTCGGCTCCTCGCGTTTCAGTGGCTCCCGTGGATTCTGCTCGCCGCGCACGCGGGATTCTGCGAACGTGCACCGGGTTCCTGGCGATGGCGGGCTGCGCTCCCGGTGCTGCTCGCGGTGCAATGGTTGACCGGGGCCGCCGAGCTCGCGGTGATGGCAGCGGTGATCGTTGTTGGGTGGGTTGTGGTGGTCTCGGGGGTTTCGGTACGCGGCAATCAGAGAGTGATGCGGGTGCTTGGGCTGGTGATCCTCGGCATCGGCTTGGCGGCGATTCAGGTGGTGCCGGCCGCTGAGATGGTTCTGCGGTCAGAACGAGCGTTGGTGGATGATTCCGAAGGACTGCTCACCTGGTCGCTTCATCCATTGCGCGCCTTTGAACTCGTGGTGCCGGGATTCTGCGGGCCGGTGGATGTAGCGGATCCGTCGTCGCGATACTGGGGATCCGAGCTTGTGGATTTTGGATTTCCTTATCTTTTGAGCCTGTATCTCGGGGCGTCGGCGGTCTTCCTGGCGGGCATCGGGTGGGTGGGGTCGAAATTCGATAGTCGATGGCGATCCTGGCGGTGGCCCCTGGTCGGGATGGCCCTTGGTGGCCTGGTGATAGCGTGTGGGCGATACCTCCCGCTACTCGGTGACATGTTGTTATTCACGCCCGGAATCGACCTGTTGCGGTTTCCTGTGAAGGCACTGTTATTTGCGGCACTCCCCGCCGCCCTGCTGGCCGGCCGGGGGGTCGATGTTCTATGCGGCGCCGGAACCCCGGCGGCCCGTCGCGGTGCGGCTGCAGCCGCGCTCTCGGCGAGCGGGTTTTTGGCAATTGCGGCAGCAGTGAAGACGGGTATTTCGGGTCGAGTTCTTGAATTTTGGTTCGGCGACGGCGCACAGATGGCTGCCGGCGGCTTGGTGTTGCCGCTGGTCCACACAGGCTTGGCGCTGTTGGGAGTGGGGGTGGCGGCGATGGCAGCCACGCGTCTATCTTCGGCGATTCCGGCTCTGCTCTTGGGAGCGGTGGTTTCGTCCGATCTCCTTGCAGCCGCCGCCCTGACACTGCCGATGGCGCCCGCGCAAGCATTCCCCCAGCCACCGGAAATGGCCCAGAAGCTGTTGGATGCTTCAGGTGGCGGTCGATTTGTCCGCGACGTTGATCCGGCGGATGTCCTGGTACCTCTTACGGCCGACCGAGCCTGGGCATCGGCGGCCTGGTGGTATGCGGTGGTCGACGGCGCCCAGGGTGCGAACTGGGGCCTGCCGATGATCTATCACTCCGACGCCGAGGTGTTGGCGGGCAGCCGGATGGCCTTGCTCGCGCGGACAGTTCCTCAGCTCGACTGGGCGGGTCGTCTCCCGTTCTATCGCATGGCGGCGGTTGGTTTGGTCATGACGCCGGAAAGCCCGGATATTGAGGGCTTGAAAATTATCGGATCCGAAGCGGCGGCGCCGAACCTCGTCTATCGGTTGTACCGCACGGAGCCATCCCCGACCATGCTGTGGTGGGTCGGGAAAGACCGGATCGCGGGTTCGCCAACCGAAGCTCTGGCGGGCGTGACCGCGCCCGACTTCGATCCTCTCGGAGAGGTCGTGAGAGAGGCCGGTGTGCCCACAGCGCCGGCGCGGCGGGTGTTTCCTCGCCGTCTCGCATCGGAGTCAGAGATCTGGCGGGGGGAGATTCATGCGCCTGCGAAGGGTTTCCTGGTGGCGGCCATCCCGTGGCACCCGGACCTCATCGTAGAGGTCAACGGGCGGGTGATCGCAGCAGAGCGCGTCAACTACGCATTCACCGGCTTTGAGATCGAGCGAGGTCGGTACGATGTCCGAATTCTCTTTGCCCCGAGAATGGTGTTCTGGGGTGGGCTGATTTCAATAGTGTCACTCGCGGTGTGGGTGACGTTCGTGGTTGCGTCATGGCGAATGCGACGAATGCCCGGTGGGTCAGGTATCTGACGATTCGTCGAGGGCGAGATCGCCGCGCTCGGCGTCGGCCAGCAACTTTCGAGCGTCGTCTGCATCCTCACGGGCCACGAGAACATCGACCTGCCCGAGCCCGTTGAGCGTCAGACCGTGGGTCTTGCGGAGGGCTTCTCCGCGGGTCGAGGTGGGGATTCCGTGGGCGGCGAGAAATGACCGCACCTGAGTCTCCTCGGGTTCACCCTGGGCGGTGAAGACGACGACCAGTTCTTCTTTCACAACGGCACCGTAACACAGATCTCTATTGACAGCAGCGGTGCCCGTTGCTATGATCCGACCCCCTTTTTCGAAGGGTGTTCTTTCACATATTGAATCGGCGAAGGCGGGTCGGAAAGCGTCCACGGGACCACCTGTCACTAGTCAAACGGAGGCGCGTAGCTCAGCTGGTTAGAGTACTACCTTGACACGGTAGGGGTCAGCGGTTCGAGTCCGCTCGCGCCTACCAATTTTGTGGATCCGTGAAGGCGCGTAGCTCAGTTGGTTAGAGCGCATCCCTCACACGGATGAAGTCCGCGGTTCGAGTCCGCGCGCGCCTACCACTTCAGATCCTTCGCCCGACCCTGTGGTCGGGTTTTTTGTGTTTGAGCCTCGGATCGGGATATCCGGTCGGCGGTTCCAAGGGAGTGCGAGATGAGCGAAACAATTCGGGTGAGCTTGCCGGACGGCAGCGCGCGGGAATTCTCCGCGGGTGCGACAGTCCTCGAGGTGGCGGAAGCCATCGGCCCACGGCTTGCCCGCGATACGGTCGCGGGGCTGGTGGATGGCGAGTTGGTGGATCTGCGCACGGCGCTCACCACCGATGTAAATCTCCGAATCGTCACCGTCAAGGATCCCGAGGCCGGCGATGTGATCCGGCACTCGGCCGAGCACGTTCTCGCCGACGCCGTCAAACGGCTGTGGCCCGGGACGCCAATCGACGCCGGCCGCCAGGATCACTCCGAAAAATACCAGTACGACTTCCGGTTTCCGCGAGCCTTCAAACCCGAAGATTTCGCAAAAATCGAGGAGGAGATGGCGAAGATCCTTGCCGAGGATCTCGAGTTCGATCGCCTTGAAACCGACCGCGACGAGGTCCGTCGCATCATGAGCGAGCGTGGCGAGGACATCAAAATCATCCGCCTCGAGGACATCCCCGAGGGCGAGACCATCACGCTCTACACCCACGGACCCTTTCTCGATCTGTGTCGCGGCCCGCACGTCCAACGCACATCGCAAATCGGTGCCATCCGTCTTCTGGAAGCTTCGGGTGCCTACTTCAAGGGCGACGAGCGCAACGAGATGCTCCAGCGCATCTACGGCACAGCCTTTGCCTCCAAGAAGGAGCTCAACGCTTATTTCGCGCGCCTCGAGGAACTCAAACGGCGCGATCACCGTCGCGTCGGGCGAGAGCTCGATCTCTTCTCCTTCCATCCCGAAGCGCCGGCGAGCCCCTTCTTCCACCCGCGTGGCGCGCTGGTATACAACGCGCTGATCGAGCTCATGCGGGAGAAGTACCGGGCCTATGGCTATGACGAGGTCATCACCCCCCAGATCTTCGATGTCGAGCTCTGGAAGAAGTCAGGGCATTACGAAAACTATCGCGACGACATGTTCTTCGCCGATGCCTTCGACGAGGTCGAGGAGCGGGCCAACAGCGTCAAACCCATGAACTGTCCGTCGCACTGCCTGCTCTTCGGTGGCAAGGCTCATTCCTACCGTGACCTGCCGAGGCGGATCGCGGATTTCGGCCGCCTTCATCGCTACGAGCGTTCCGGTGTGGTGACCGGGCTGACCCGGGTGCGGACCTTTTCGCAGGACGACGCCCACATCTTCTGCACCCCGGATCAGATCGGGCCCGAAATCACGGCTCTCTTCGAATTCATTTTCGAGATCTACGACCTCTTTGGATTCGAGAACGTGACCGTCAATCTTTCGACCAGACCCGCAAAGGCCATGGGCGATCCCGAAGTGTGGAAACACGCCGAGGCGGTTCTCGCCGCGTGTCTCGATGAACGTGACGACGTGGACTATGTGATCAAGCCCGGGGATGGGGCTTTCTACGGGCCCAAGATCGACTTCGACGTCCACGACGCGCTCGGCCGATCCTGGCAGCTGGCGACAATCCAGCTCGATTTTCAGATGCCCGAGCGTTTCGATCTCACGTATGTGGATTCGGACGGATCCGAGAAGCGGCCGGTGATGATTCACCGCGCCATCCTCGGTTCGCTGGAACGATTCTACGGCGTGATGCTCGAGCATTTCGGTGGCGATCTGCCGCCGTGGCTGGCGCCGGAACAGGTCCGGGTTCTGCCGATCACCGACGGGATCAACGACTACGCCGAGAAGGTGGTCTCCGAGCTGCAGAGCCACGGGCTTCGGGCGGAGGTGGACCAACGCAGCGAGAAGCTCGGCTTCAAGATTCGAGATGGAGAAACAATGAAAGTGCCCTACCTGCTGGTGGTGGGGCAGCGCGAGGCGGACGACGGGACCGTTTCCCTGCGTCTGCGGCATCGCCGCGATGAAGGTGTGAAGGCGCTCGCCGAGGTGACCCAACGCATCGTCAACGCCGTGAATACACGTTCTTTGGAACTGTAGAGAAAGAAAAGGAGCCCGTTATGCCGAAGTTGAAGACCCACCGTGGCGCTGCCAAGCGGATCAAACGAACCGCAAGCGGTAAGTTCAAACGCCACCATGCGTACCATTCGCATATTTTGACCAAGAAGTCCCGCAAGCGGAAGCGCAAACTGCGTTCGTCTGCGATCGTGACGCCTGGCGATGCCAAGCGGCTCGAGAAATTGCTCGCGGCTCAGAACTAGGGAGACAGTATGCGCGTCAAAAGATCGACCCATCGTAAGGACCGCCGTAAGAAGATCCTCAAACTCGCCGAGGGCTACTGGGGAGGCAAGTCGCGGTTGCACCGCACTGCCAAGATCCAGGTGGAGAAGTCCCTCCAGTACGCCTACCGCGACCGGAAACAGCGCAAGCGGCAGTTCCGTTCGCTGTGGATCACCCGCATCAACGCGGCGGCGCGGCAGAACGGTACAACCTATTCTGCTCTGATCGCCGGCCTCAAGAATGCCGGCTGCAGTCTCGACCGCAAGGTCCTCGCCGACCTCGCGGTGCGCGACCCGCAAGCCTTCACCCAGTTGGTGGAGCTCTCCAAACAGGTCGAGAGCTGAGGCCTCGGTGAGCATCGCGCGTCTGGACGAAGTCCGCGCGGAGTTTCTGGCCGCTCTCGAAAAGGCAGGAAACAACGCGGAAGCGGTGGAGAAGGTGCGTATTCAGTACGCGGGCCGAAAATCCGGGATATTGCTGGATTTGACGGCGGCTCTGCGGGATCTGCCAAACGAGGAGAAGCGGGACTACGGCCGCGCCCTCAACGATCTCAAGACCCTGGTGAAGGACAGTCTGTCGGCGGTGAAGGCCGAAGCACGGACGGTCGAGGTCAGATCCGGATCGTCGCAGATCGATGTCACCCTCCCCGGGTTGCCCGTTGCCCATGGTGCTCAGCACCCGGTCCATATCGTCAGGCGACGTATTGAAGAGATCTTTCTCCGCATGGGCTTCGACGTCGAAGCCGGGCCCGAGGTGGAGGACGATTGGCACAACTTCGAGGCTCTCAACATCCCGCCCGACCACCCGGCGCGTGACGACCAGGACACCTTCTATCTGCCCCAGGGATATCTCTTGAGGACCCACACCTCGCCGGTCCAGGCGCGGGTGATGGAGAGCCGCAAACCGCCCATCAGAATCGTCGTGCCGGGGCGCGTCTACCGACGGGATTCCGACCTCCGCCACTCGCCCATGTTCCACCAGATCGAAGGTCTGCTGGTCGACGAGGGCATCACTGTCGGCAATCTCAAGGCAACGCTCGAAACCTTCCTCCACGCCCTCTTCTCCGACGACGTCGAGGTCCGCCTTCGTCCCGGCTACTTCCCCTTCACCGAGCCTTCCGCCGAGGTCGACATCTCGTGCATCTTCTGCAAGCAGAAGGGGTGCGGCGTCTGCTCTGGCTCGGGATGGATCGAGATTCTCGGTTCGGGCATGGTCGATCCGAGAGTCTTCGAGGCGGTGGGCGTGGATTCCGATCGCTACACAGGCTTCGCCTTCGGGCTCGGGCTCGACCGGGTCGCGATGTTGGTGTACGGCATCCCCGATCTCCGCCAACTCTTTGCCGGCGACCAGCGTTTGACGAGGCAGTTCGCATGATTTTCGATTCTGAATGGTTGACCGAATACCTTGATGGTTCTCCGGATCTCGACACCCTCGCCGAGAGATTGACCGATTGCGGCTGTCTCGTGGAGCTGCGCGAAGCGGGCGACGGCGCCGAAAAATGGGATGTCGAGATCACCACCAACCGACCCGATGCCATGAACCACCGCGGTCTGGCGCGAGAGGCTGCTGTGGCGATCGACGACCGGCTTCGCCCACTCGAATTCGAACTCGAGGAAGCGGATGAAGAAGCCTCCGATCTGGCAATGGTGGAGATTGCCGACTCCAAACTCTGTCCGCGGTACGTGGCGCGGGTGATTCGCGGCGTCCGAGTCGGACCGTCGCCCGAGTGGTTACAGCGGCGTCTCCTCAACTGCGGTGTTCGGCCGATCAACGCAGTGGTCGATGCCACAAACTACGTCCTGCTCGAGCTCGGCCAACCGCTCCACGCCTTCGATCTCGATCTGCTTCGCGAGCGTCGGATTGTCGTTCGTCCTGCCGAGGCCGGGGAGAAGCTCACGACCCTCGACGGGGAGGAGCGGGCTCTCGATCCGTCGATGCTCATGATTGCGGACGGCGGAGGCGTTGTCGCGCTGGCTGGAATTATGGGTGGCGCCGATTCCGAGATCCACGACGGCACGACCGACGTGCTGCTGGAAAGCGCCCATTTTGACGCCCTCTCGATTCGGCGGACTGCACGTCGCCTGGGCATGCACACCGAGGCCTCGCATCGTTTCGAGCGGGGCACCGACCCCGAGATGGCGGGAAGGGCGTGCGACCGCGCGGCAGCGCTGATCGCCGAGTTGGCCGGCGGCCGGGTGTGCCGGGGACGCATCGATGTCTACCCGCGACCGTGGGAACCGCGGTCGATGGAGTTCTCGGCGTCGGCGTTGTCGGCTTTCGCCGGGCTGGAAATTGGTGCCGACCGAATGGTCGAGATTTTCAGTGGATTAGGATTCGAGCCTGAGGTCGACATTGACGCGGTCACGGTCAACGTGCCCTCCTTCCGAGTTGATATCGATCGAGCTCCCGATTTGTATGAAGAGGTCATCCGTCACGTCGGTTACGACGCGGTGCCATCCAGGCTTCCGATTCTGCCGGCCAGCCCCGGTCGGAGGAACCCGAATTGGGAGTTGATCGATCGCGCACGCTCTGCAGCGGTCAACGCCGGCTTGACCGAGGTCATGACATGGAGTTTTATCGACCCCGAAACCGACGAGTTGGTGGCGTCACAACCAATGTGCCCCGGCGGGAAACTGCCTCTGGACAATCCCCTCGCTCAGACTCAGGGAGTCATGCGACGGTCGCTGTTGCCCGGGCTGCTGACGGCGGCGAGCGCCAATTTCAAGCAGGGTGAGCTGAATCTTGCGATATTCGAGCAAGGGCGGGTCTTCAATCTCGGTGACGATGGGCCGGAGGAGCACGAGCGGCTGGGTCTGGTGTTGTCGGGTGATGGGGCGAGCCGGGAGGAGCGCTTCGCGCACCTCAAAGGGCTTGTGGATGACATCGCGACTCGGGTGGGTCTTCCGAATCGCCGTTGGAGCCCAGGAGGGGCGCCCTGGTTGGATCGCGATGCCGGCGCGGAAATTCTCAGCGATGACGGAACGATGGTTGGATTCGCCGGGATGCTTTCGCAGGAGTTCTGCGAACGCTGGGATCTTCGCTACGATGTATCAGTGGCCGAGCTCGATTTGAAATTAGCCACGGAACTGCCGCTGCCCCGCTTCGAGGCGCTGGCCCGACACCCGTCGATTGTCGTGGACATGACGGTCGAACACCGTGTGGACCTCAGCTATGCCGAACTCGAAAGAACAAGCAGCGATCTTGCGGGCGAGTGGGTCGAGGATCTGAGCTTCGTGACTCGGTTTGAACCCAGGGGTGATCAGCCCGTGGTTCGTACGACCCTGCGTTTGGTTTACCGGCATCAGGATCGTTCGTTGACCCAGGACGAGGTCAACGCGGCGCACCAGGAACTTCGAAATGGTTTGGTCGAACGGCTCGGCGTCACCTTCGCGTGACGTATCTGGGAGGACAGATGGCGATGGATGCGGTGCTCAAGCAGCTCGAGTCGAGGATTGAGGAACTGGTCAAGGCTTATGGCGAGTCGAAGAAAGCCGAAAACGCGCTCGCCAAGAAAGTCGAAGAACTCCAAACCCGGCTCGCGTCGGACGCGGACGCGAACGACCGAGTGGCTGTACTAGAAAAACAGCGTGATGATCTCGGGAAACGGCTCGAAAAGGTCCTCTCCTTGATCGACGGGACCCTCAGCGAAAAGAGTTGAACAGCTAAGCTCAGCGAGTATTCAGCGTGGCGGGCGGAATGGATGTCACCTCGATGCGGTCCGCCACCTCGGTGTGACCTAACCGCCGGAGTACCTGGGACCGCATGAATTCTGTTTCGATCGTTGGCGCGAAGCCTTGCCACGAGTAGGTCAATAACAGAACGGCAACGGTCACCAAGGAGATGGCCGGCAGCCACCATGCCCGTACCCGGATCATCCGTCCGGCGGCCCAGATCAATGCGGCGACGACGATGATGAGAGTCAGGGCAACGGCCGCTGATGGTGTTATTCCGAGTGCTGAAGTGAGGACATTCGAAAAACCAACGCCGTCTGCAAGGGATGGCAGCACGAGCTGAGCCAGCGGCGCGCCGAACTCGGGCGGGAAAAATGGCGTCAAGACGATCGTCAACACGGCATTGACGCCGGAGATCGAAATCAGGACGACAACGATCAACGCCCCCCATCGCCGCTCGGCCAGCTGGGTCGCAGCGAAAAGGGCCACGACGACCACCAGCGGGAGGATCGGTACGAGATGGCGGGCGGCCGCACACCAACCCGCCGTCCAGTCCACAAAACCGGCGGCAAAAAGTACATATGAAACGGCGGCGATCAGAATCGGGCCCGCGTCCCGCCATCTGTTGCTTCGCACCATCGAGAGCAAGCCTATGGCGTCAGCAGAAGGACTGGGCAGTAGTAGATAATTCCTCTCTTGGCGCTGAACAGGACTCCCCAGAGACCCTCTACCGATGGCCATGAAATGCCGTAGGCACCATGCGCAATAATTGCCTGAAAGTCGGAAGCGGCCTTGAACGAATAGCCCGTAGATCCACGGCGCGCCGAAGGCGATCTGGTGATACACCAACGCCGGCAGCGTGCCTGCGAGTGCTCCGGTCTGCTGCTGCGGCAAAGTCGACAGACCGGTCCGTCGTATGAGCAAGGTTGCGAAAATAACGACAACGAGGATGGCCGTCGGATACTCGGTCGCGACAGCGAGACCCGCGATCGCGCCGCCAAGAGCGGCGAGACGTGGTGTGACGGGAGAATTCCGGCAGGGAAACCCGAGGAGTAGGAACCATGCCGTGGTGATCAGCAGCGCCGCCGGCGCATGGCCGAAAAACACGGTCCCGTAGGTCCAAAGTGGGGATCGAGAGCGCGGTGATCAGAGCGCAGGCGGCGCGGAGAGTCGGGATCTATATCGGGAATTGATGCCGCCACAAGGAAAGCTAAACCGACCGTGGGCAGAGCGAGCAGGAATAGGGTGAGGGCGTGACGTAGCGGCCAATAGGCCGGGAGATCCGACGAGGGGGCCCGGTCCAGGAATGGGTCGAGGACCCACACGATGGGCGCCGCCGCCATGGAAAGCCCCGGCGCCTTGTCAGAGTAGAATCTCCCGTCGCGAGTCGAAACATCCTCTGACCAACCGTAGACCGCTGCCGAATCCTCAAGGTCGAATCGGGCCCAGTAGGCGAGAGAAGTCGCGAGTTCGATCCGCACAACCTCGTTGGGATTCGTGGCGTCCGGAGTGCCAGAGAGGGGCAGGATGTAGAAAATGGCCACCAGGAGCATCGGCAGACCCATCCACCACGGCCTGCGGTATCGGGCGCGAGGGGTCTCTGGATCCGAAGCCAAAGCTCTCACCATGGGTGCGCAGCCGCCTTCAATCGCGGCGACGGAAGTCGTTTCAACAGGAACGGGTGCGGGTCGGTTCCCATGGTCTGATTCAGCCCTTGCGACCGATGGCGATGATCGAAAGCGGCGGCAACGGAAGCATGCGGTCGAGGATTTTCACGAGGGGCACCAGCCGGTCGAAGAAACGGACCTGAGATCCGGGAACCGATGTCCGGCGCAAGACGCGGCCGTTGAGGAACCAAAAAGGCGGCGCCAATCGGTTGATTCCGAATATCTCCTCGATCTCGAAACCGGCGTTCTCCATCTTGAGCCGCATCTCGGCACGAGAGTACCGGCGTTGGTGATCGAGGGCCCGGTCGATACTGCCGTAGAGCCACCTCCCGTGTGGTGCGAGGATGATGGCCCGGCCTCCCGGTTCCAGAATCTCGAAAAAGCACCGGAGAACTTCGTCGTCAGGCTTCAAGTGCTCGATCACATTCACGCAGACGATCGTGTCGAAGCGGTGAACTCCGAGTTCGAGAATCTTGTCGGCGCTTTCGAGATCGAGGGCGGCGGCGCGAACGTTCGGGTTGTCGGAAAAGTTCGAGGCCAACCTCTCGAGGTAGTCTGCGTTGTCGTCCGCCGCGACTATCAACTCGCGATCGAGGAGGTGGGCCGTGATATTGCCGATCCCGGCGCCAGCCTCGAGGACGCGATCGCCGATGAATGGTGCAATCCGGCTGATGACCCACCGGTTGTAGCGGTGTGCCCAGCGCATACTCTGGAGGGTCTCGAGTCCTTCGCCGATCCCCCTCAAGCCGTCGCTCAGTCGAAAACGGATGATCGAAATCGCCATGCGAACGCCGTCTTTCCACCGCACCTTTTTGCCGGCGAGGTAGGATCGCCCGTGATAGTCGATCGGGACCTCGTACAGCCTGCAATCGAGACGGGCGAGCTTCGCGGTAATCTCGGGCTCGAAACCGAAACCGTCGCAGCAGATCGGAATCGACCTGAAAAGGTCGCCACGAAAGACCTTTGCTCCGGTGCTCATGTCGGTGAGATTGAAATCGGTCGCGAGATTCGACAGGGCGGTGAGAAAACGATTCCCGATTTCGTGCGAATACAGGAGGACCCTTCGCGCGCGACCTCCTGCAAATCGACTGCCGTACACCGCGTCGGCCTGCCCCGACAGCAGTGGCGCGAGGAGCGACGGGTAGTTCTTCGGGTCGTACTCGAGATCGGCATCCTGAATGATGACGTAGTCTCCGGTACAGATAGCCTGGGCAGACCTCAAAGCCGCGCCTTTGCCTCGGTTTCGCGGGTGGGTTACGACTCGAATCGAATCTTCGGCGTCGGCGAGGCGGGACACAATGGCGGCGCCGCCGTCGGTGGACCCGTCGTCGACGAGGACGATTTCGGTTTCGATGCCCTCGAGATCAACATCGAGAACCCTCCTCACGATCTCTTGAATCGTGGTCCGCTCGTTGAAAAACGGGACGATCACGCTCAGTTTCGACATGGTATTCAGCGCCCTTTTCCGGCCTCGTTTTGCGACGTGATTCTGCTGTCGCATATCAAGTCTAGCGCAGAGACGGACGGCGGGCCGAAGGCCGCTGGGGAACCGACGCTGGGCGAAGATATTCCG
The DNA here is from genome assembly GCA_963769215.1 of Candidatus Sulfomarinibacteraceae bacterium. Classification (GTDB taxonomy): domain Bacteria; phylum Acidobacteriota; class Thermoanaerobaculia; order Thermoanaerobaculales; family Sulfomarinibacteraceae; genus Sulfomarinibacter. The sequence goes on from CAVYKX010000014.1 coordinate 287,288, forward strand.
TTTTGCGATGCTGTATACTCGTGGTGGGAGGAAGTATCTGATGGCAACTGTCCGGGCCACAGTCGAGATCTTCGGCCAACGGCTCGGGCTGCGTGCGGACGGAGACGAGGCGCGCGTCCAAGAGATCGCTCGCTTCGTCGACTTCCGGATGCGCGAGGTTGCTGATCGCAGTTCGAGTGTAGACACGGTCAAGATCGCAGTTTTGACCGCATTGAATATTGCAGATGAATTGTTTCAGGAACGAGAAACGGATCAGGACACCCGACAGAAGAGATTGGAGAAACAGGCCAAACGTCTCGTAACAAAGATCGAAGAGGCCATGAAGCCCGGTAAGACCGGGAAGGAAATATAGAACTCGGAGGTCCCTACTCGGTTGGTGATGAGTGAAACTATCGTTGAACCAACACCTATTTGAGGGGTTGCCGGGTTCCTTCGCCCCGATGCCTGCCTTGCGGCGGGAGACGGGCGCGGGACAGGCACCCACCTGTGGTAACGCAGGTTCAAATAGGCTTGCTCACACGGCCGCAGCGGGGACCTCCACTTCATCCTCTTGAGACCATAATCTGTTCCAACTCGACGTCGGTTGCACTGATCGCTCCTTGACAAGGGGGTGCATCGTGGAACTACTGGTAGCAGCGGTGGGTCTGCTGCTGCTCGGTCTTGTTGCCATGGTTGTTGTGTGGGCGCTGTGGAGGCGTTCACGCGGCGCAGCGGCCCGTCTGATAGTCAACGCCGAGGAAGAGGCGGGACGGATCGCAGCCAGAGCCGAGATCGAGGGTCAGCGGATCCTCAAGGACGTAGACATTGTTGCGCGGGAACGCCTGCTGGCGGCCCGAACCGAGTTTGAACGTGAAACCCGGGATCTTCGGTTGGAGTTGACGGCTCTCGCAGACCGTCTCGAGAATCAGGAGACGGAAATTTCCGAGCGGATCGACGGCCTCGCAGAACGTGAGCAGGCTATTGGAACCCTCGAAGGCGACATCCAGCAACGAGAGGGTCTGCTGAGCGGACGCGAGCAGGAGCTCGAAGCGGCCATTTCGGAACAGCGCTCCAGGCTCGAGCAGATAGCCGGTCTGACGGTTGAACAGGCCAAGGCGGAACTCCTGCGATCGATGGAAAATGAGGCCCGGATCGAGGGTGCCAACGCAGTCAAAAAGATCGAAGACGAGACCAACGAAAAGGCCAAGGAAAAGGCCCGGCGTGTGATCTCGATGGCCATCCAACGGATCGCGTCCGAGCACGTCGTGGAGAGCACGGTGTCGGTGGTCGATCTGCCGTCGGATGAAATGAAGGGCCGGATCATCGGTCGCGAAGGCCGCAATATCCGCGCCTTCGAACAGGCCACCGGGGTCGATTTGATTGTCGACGACACACCCGAAGCGGTGATCCTCTCGTGCTTCGAGCCCGTTCGGCGGGAGATCGCCCGACTGGCCCTGGCAAACCTCATCCAGGATGGGCGCATCCATCCCGGACGCATCGAGGAACTGGTGGCCAAGGTCAAGGGAGAAATGGATGAAAAGCTGCTTGCCGACGGAGAGTCGGCAGCGCTCGAGGCGGGGATTCCCGACCTCCACCCCGAGCTTCTCAAGCTCCTCGGCCGCCTTCAGTTTCGTTCGTCCTACGGGCAAAACGCTCTCAAGCATTCTCTGGAAGTGGCGTGGCTCAGCCATCACATGGCAGCGGAGTTGGGCGCCAATGCGCAGGTCGCCAAGCGTGCGGGACTGGTGCATGACATCGGCAAGGCGGTCGATCGGGAGATGGACGGCACCCACCTCGAACTCGGCCGGGAAATGCTGCGCAAACACGGCGAGACAGACGATGTGATTCACGCCATGGAGTGTCACCACGGTGATTACGATCCGCACTCGGTGGAAGCGGTGCTCGTGACTGCTGCTGACGCGCTGTCGGCTGCGCGACCGGGTGCGCGGAGAGAAATCCTCGAAAACTACATCAAACGGCTCGAAAAGCTGGAGAGCATGGCTACAGACTTCAAAGGAGTCGAAAAGGCCTATGCGATTCAGGCCGGACGTGAGCTGCGCATCGTGGTGGAGTCGGGCCAGCATTTCAGACGAGGATGCGATCTGGCTCGCCCGCGACCTGGCCAAGAAGGTCGAAGCGGAACTGACGTACCCGGGCCAGATCAAGGTAACGGTTATTCGAGAGACCCGTGCGGTGGAGTACGCTCGTTGATCCGACTTCTGTTCGTCGGCGATGTGATGGGTTCGGCGGGGCGGCGTGCATTGCACGCCCACCTCGAATCGGTCGTCGACCGGGAGCGAGTGGACTTTGTGGTTGCCAACGTCGAAAACGCTGCCGGCGGGTTCGGGATCACGACCAAGGTGCTCGAAGAACTCGACGAGTCTGCCGGTCCACGTCTGGACTACCGGAAATCACGTGTGGGACAAAAAGGAGGGGGTGCCCCTCCTTGACGCCCACCCGAGTCTCCTGCGGCCGGCCAATTATCCGGACGGCAACCCCGGCCGCGGTTGGTGTGTCGAGGAAACACCCGGGGGCGTGTCGGTCGCCGTGGTCAACCTGCAGGGTCAGGCGATGATGCCGCCGATCGACAACGCCTTCCGTGGTGCGGATCGGGTGCTCGAAGAGATCGCCGCCGAGCACCCCGAGTCGCGCGTCATCCTGGTCGATATGCACGCCGAGGCGACCTCGGAAAAGCAGGCGATGGGCTGGTACCTCGACGGGAGGGTCACCGCGGTGCTCGGGACCCATACCCATGTTCCGACCGCCGACGAACGCATTTTGCCGCAGGGTACCGCTCTGCAAACCGACGTTGGCATGACCGGGCCCTACGACTCCATCATCGGCATGCGTCCGGAGAAGGTGCTGCAGCGATTCCTCTACAACACTCCCCGTCCATTCGAGCCGGCCAAGCGGGGCATCCAGATGCGCGGCGCGCTCGTTGACGCCGACGAGGACACCGGTCGAGCCCTCGCGATCCGGCGCCTGAAGGTGGATCTGCAGTAGGACTGCCCCTGGGTATGGGTCCTTCAGGTTGGACTCTTCCGGGAATGTGTGAGATCGGGCTGCCTGTTCAAATCCGATCCCGATCCCGATCCCGACGCTCGTCCACGACTGCGGACATTCAGTTGGCGCTCCAGCGTTCATCGCGCTCTTCTGCGGGCGCGCTTCCCGCAAAGGAGCCACTTTTAGCATTGACCGACCAGAGGGCCAAACCGGTTTTTGCGTCAAGACTCGGACAATGCAAAAAATGGCACCTCCGCCGAATGCGCAATTCTGCTGACCCACACGGGAGGGCGGGTGGGAATTCAAAACTCAAAATTCAGAACTCAAAACTGGATTGTGCGGGTGGAAGTCTGAAATCAATCAGGAGACCCGTACTCCGTCGCGCACCACTACCCGACCATTCTTGACGACGTGGCGGACGGGGTTGACGCCGTAGTGGTAGACGAGATGGTGATAGGTTGGGCCGTTGAGCACCAGAAGGTCGGCTTGCTTGCCGATCTCGATCGAACCCACTTCGCGGGCCCGGCCGATGGCAGCGGCTCCGTTGAGCGTGGCGGCGGTTATGGCTTCGGCCACGCTCATCCCCATCCCGAGACACGCCAGCGCGAGGATGGCCGGCATCGACTCGGTGGGCGAGGAGCCGGGGTTGCAGTCGGTGGCCAGCGCGACCGCACAGCCGGCGTCTACAAGTCGACCGAACCGGCGCATAGGGTGTGCGGAGGAAAAACGATGTGCCGGGCAGCAAGACCGCAACGGTTTCCGCGCCGGCGAGAGCGGCCACACCTTCGGGGGTGATGCACATGAGGTGATCGGCGGAGAGTGCATCGAATTCCACAGCGAGTTGGGCCCCTCCGAGTGGGGTCAGTTCGTCGGCGTGGAGGTGAATCCGCCACCCCAGATCGGCCGCATCGGAGAGCAGTCGCCGGGTCTGTTCGAGATCGAAGACGCCCTCTTCGCAGAAGACGTCGACCGCCTCGGCCAGGCCGCGCCGTGCGATTTCGGGGTGGATTTCATCGATCAGCCGACGGACCCACGTTTCCGGATCTTGACGATGTTCGGGCGGCACCTCGTGGGCTGCGAGACACGTGGGGTGGAGATCGACAGGATGGAGCTGGTTGGCGCGCCCGATGACCTCGAGCATGCGAATCTCGGTTTCAAGATCGAGGCCGTAGCCCGACTTCGCTTCGATGGTCGTCGTGCCGTGGGTCAGAAAGCTGTCAAGCCGCTTGATGGTCCCGGCGAGAAGGTCATCCGCCGCCGCCGCCCGCGTTTCGCGAACGGTCGAGTTGATCCCGCCGCCCGATCGAGCGATTTCCATATAGGTTTCTCCGCGAAGACGCCGGTCGAACTCGCTTTCTCGTGAACCCGCCCACACCGGATGGGTGTGTGGGTCGACGAAACCCGGAAGCACGCAGCCGCCGTCGGCTTCGAGAATTTCATCGGGCCGGGAAAAGACCCGGTCGTGCTCCGCCCGATCACCGATGAAGGTGATCTCGCCGCGGTCACAGCGGACGACTGCCCCCGATCGCAGTTCGAGTTTCTCGAGTTGAAAACCCCGCCGCGCGCTGCTGCCGGTAGGTGTGACGACCTGGTGGGCGCCTCGGACGAGGAGGCTCATCCCTGATGCTCGGTCGTTTCCTGTTCGCGGCGCTGGAAGGGCGCGAGTTGCGGGGTCGAACGCTCGTCGCGTTCGCGGTGCTGATCGTCCTGGATGAGGCCCTGGAGGAGTTCCACCATCCGGTTCAGCTCGGCCCGTATTTCGCGGCGTCGGATGCGGAGGTCAGAGATGACGCGTTCAATATTCTGGGCGCGTTCGTTCGCCTCCATGACGAGCCGCTCAGCCAGTCCGTGCCCTTCGTCGACGATGCGCTGACCTTCGACGCGAGCCACCTCGATGGTGGTCTCGGCGGATCGCTGGGCGGCGACCAGTGCCTCCTTGAGCGCCGTTTCGCGCTCGCGGAAGGCGTTGAGCTCCTGCTCCACGTGGTGCACCTGTTGCTTCAACTCGGCACGTTCTCGGAGCAATCCTTCGACGACACGAGCCAGTTCGGTGAGGTACTCGTGGACCTCCATCGGGGCGTAGCCTTGAAGACGTTTGGAAAACCTCTTGCCGAGGATGTCCATGGGAGCGAACTCGGACATGATGCGCTCCTTTCCAACCACCCATTATGGCATGAAGAATGAAGCTTTTGCATGATTCGAGGAAGAGAGGAAGCGTGCGAAGTGGTGCGTGTGACCTCCATTCCTCCTTGTATAATATTCACGACACACGCTCAGGAGTGCGGGAGGGCCATGCATGGCGGATATTCAACTCAGCGTCCGTGATCTCTACAAGACCTTCCATCCGGGGCTTTTCGAGGCCAGCATCGAGGTTCTCAAGGGCACCAGTTTTGAGGTCGAGCGGGGTGAGATCTTCGGCTTTCTCGGGCCCAACGGCGCCGGCAAGACGACGACCATCAAGGCGATCACGGAGATCATCTATCCCGACTCTGGCGAGATCACCGTCTGCGGCCTGCCCCACACCTCCCTCGAGGCCAAACAGCGGCTTGGTTTCATGACCGAGAGCCCATATGTGTACCGCCACCTTACGGGCCGCGAGTTTCTCAGGTTCTGCGGCGAACTCCTCTCCCTGCCGCGTTCTGCCCTGGAGCCTCGGATAACGGTTGTCCTCGAAGACGTGGGGATGCAGGCCAGCGGCGACCGTTCGATGGGTACCTACAGCAAGGGAATGCTCCAGCGAGTCGCCCTCGCCCAGGCGTTGCTCGGCGAACCCGATCTGTTGATCCTCGACGAGCCCATGAGCGGGCTCGACCCGGTCGGGAGACGGCACGTTCGCGACATCATCCTTCGCCAGGCAGCGGCTGGCGTGACGGTGTTCTTCTCTTCGCACATCATTCCCGATGTGGAGGCTCTCTGTGATCGGGTGGCCATCATCGTTGACGGCAAGGTGAGGGCGATCGGCGCGGTGCGCGACCTGGTGTCGCGGGATGCAAACGAGTACGAGGCCACGTTTTCCGGAGCGAAACCCGACGAGTTGGCAACACCCTTGCTGGCTCAGCACGCCGGAAGCGGCGAGTCGTGGGTGAGATTCCTCTCCGAAGATCGCGAGGCCCTGGTCAACGAACTCGACACCCTCGCCGCCCGCCTCGTCAGCCTCAACCCGGTCCGAACCACCCTCGAAGATCTCGTCATGAGCCATTATGAAGGGAGCGGTTCATGAGGGCGATTCGAGCGATTGCCGTCAACACATTTCGCGAGGCCATCCGCGACCGTATCCTCTACCTCTTTGTCGGGTTTGCAGTGGTCATGGTGGTGAGCACGAAGCTCTTCGGGATGCTCACCGTCGGGGACGAGACCAAGATCATGAAGGACATCGGCCTCGCGGCGATGCAGTTCTTTTCGATGTTGATTGCGGTCATGATGAGCATGCTACTGATCAGCCGCGAGGTGGACAGCCGGACGGTGTTCAACATTCTCGCAAAGCCAGTGAGGCGCTGGCAGTTCATCCTCGGCAAGTACCTCGGCCTGGTTGCGATCGTCGCCGCCAATCTTGTTTTCATTACGGTGGTGCTCGTGGTGATGCTGCTGATCTACGCCCGGGAGTTCGATCCGATGCTGCTTTTTGCAGCGGGCATGACGATGCTCGAGATGCTGGTACTCGCCGCTTTCGCCACCCTTTTCGCGGTGCTCACGCGGCCCATCCTCGGTTCCTTGATGACCCTGGCGATCTTCGTCGTCGGACACATGTCTGAAGATCTGTGGATGCTCACCCGGGCGCTTCCCGGCGCCTTCACCCGCGGGGTCATAGCAGTTGTCTACTATCTGGTGCCGAATTTGGAGCGCTTCAACTTTCGCACCGAGGTTGTTCACGATCTGGCGGTCCCGCCAGCAGCCGTTGCTTGGTCCTGCATCTATGCTTCTGCTTTCGTTGGAGTGGTGCTCTTTCTCGCAAATCTCCGGTTTCAGGGGAAAGACCTCAAATGAAACGAAAGTTGGTTTCGCTCGTCGTCGTCGCTGTCCTCATGGGGATCGCCGTGACCTGCGAAATGCAGCTTCAGCGAATACCTCGCGAAGATCCTCTCGGTCGGCAAGCTGCTCTACCTTCCGTCACCGGAGATGTTGAAGATTTTCAGCCTCGGGAATCCCGGTCTCGCAGCGGATGTCCTCTATCTGTGGTCGATTCAATACTATTCACTCTTCCAACCGCATGAGCGATTCCTGTATCTCGAAACCATCTACAATCTGATCACCGACCTTGATCCTCTGTTTTTGGACGCCTACCGGATCGGCGCCCTGATCATGGGCATCCAGGTCGGCGGCGATCAGGAGATTTTGCAGCGCACCTCTCAGCAACTTCTTGACAAAGGCTTGCGCAATCTCCCCGAGAGTTGGGAGATTGCGGAGCATGCTACATGGGAGATGTTCATTCGGTATCAGGATCGGGGCGCTGCGCTGCGCTACGCCGAGATTGCAGCCGAGCGTCCGGGCGCCCCGGCGCGCATCAAACGATTGGTGGGTGTTTGGAGGGACAAGGAGCAGGTGTGGAGAGCGGACGATTCGATCGTCTACTGGAGCCAGGCGGTCGACGAGGCACAGGACTCGTACGAACGAAAGATGTGCTTGAACCACCTCTACAACGCGGTCTTTGCGAAGGACAAAAAGACCCTCGAGCCGGTGTTGGAGGAATACAAGGCACGTTTCGGATCCTGCCAGGATGGTTGGGGTGGGATGATCCGGGCCGGACTGGTCGGGCGGGTGCCCCTCGACTATTCCGGGAACGCATACGGGTTGGACGCCGAAGACTGCTCGCTGGTGGCATTCAAAGAGATCAAGGAACAGTAGCGCTGCCGGCGGATTCCGCAGAGCGGTTCCCGAGAGCGGCGGCGATGTAGCGTGCCCTGTCGCTGTTCGGATTCGCTTTCAAAGCACGAAGCGACTCGGCGATCGCCCGGTCCAGCAGGCCCGGGTCGTCGACCAGGCGGCGCTCGAGGTGGGCGAGATCATCCGGCTGGATCACCCGGTATTCGTGGTGTGAAAGCAGGCCGGGGGGCGCCCCATGTCGCCTGACGAAAACCATCGCCACGTCGTCCCAGTAGACGAGTGCCCATTCCGTTTTCGGAAACCACAGCGCAGAAAAGCCCCGATTCCCCTGGGCTTCGCCAGCGGGAGAGGTGACTCGAATCGGTGGATGGTAGCGGACAAGTGCAGTGTCGATACCCCAGCGTTCAAGCAATCCTGACCACGCCGGGACATCGCTCGACCCGAGGATCTGCCAGATCTCGCGCAGGAGAGGCTCGTGGATCTCGTTGCGATCGTCTTGAAAGACCTGTCGGGTCGGCTGGTATCGGTTGATCAGGTATCCGCCGAAGCGGACGTCGTTGTAGAGCTGAGACCCCGGCAGCCCCTCGGCATCGAGGAATTCGCAGGCGGCCGAAGGAAAGTAGTCGTCGGCAAAAGAGAGGCCGAAGCGCGGCCACGGTGCAATCGCCAGTGAAACCGCCAGGACCACCGCCGCCGTCGCGGCCAACACATCCGCGCGCCCCATTCGCTGAACTGCGGTATCTGCTGAAGGAGCGAACGCCCGAAACCGTGCAAGCGCCGGTGCGACTGCGAGCGGCAGGAGAACAAAGAACAAGCCAATGCTCCGAATATGCTGGAGGGCGAGTGCGGCGGCCATCGCGAGGAGGATCCAGCGCGCGGCACGACGTTCCCGGAGTGCCAGAACGACGACGGCGCCACCGATCGCGAGATAGAGAGCGGGAGCCTCTGCCGGCGAGGGTGAGATCCACTCGGGGTTCGGAATGTGCGGCATTTTGACGAGGCGCGCCAGATGGAAAGGGACCGTGTACAGATGCCAACCGTAGGGGTTGATCATGAGTGCGAGAGTGGCTGTCGAGACACCTGCGATGCCTGTCAGGAGATCTCGCATCGACCACTCGCGAGTGATCGCCATCTGAGCGGTTTCGGCTCCGAGAATGCCCCCGAAGAGCAGCGGTACCACGAGGGTTGCACCGTGCGCGTTCGCACCGATGACCATCAATCCACCGATGGCTGCCAACCATACCGGTGACGAGAACTCCCGCCGCCGGAGAAAGAGCCACACGACCGCGGGCACGACAACCAGGGTCACCAGCTCGGGACGGAGAAAGAACCTCGGCCTCGCCCCTGCAACACAGACCGCGGCCAGGAGCAACGCCGCGGCGGGCGACAATCCGCTGCGGGCGCCGATCGCCAGCAGGAGGAGCATCAGAACGGTCACGACGACCGCTCGGAAAATCACCAGGGCTGTTCCGCCTCCGATCGCATCCACCAGAGCGATGCCAACCTGAAACAACCATTCGTGGTCGATCCACGGCGCGCCACCGGATGTGAAGGAGAATGGATCAGTGCGCAGGAAGTCTTGGTGTTCGATGATCCAGCGGCCACTCGCCAGGTGCCAGCCGACACTCGTGTTGGCGATCTCGAAGGTGCCGAGGGCGATTCCCGCGACGACCGCGGCTAGCACGATCAGCGCCGGTGTTTGAGGCGATGGAGTGGTTTGAGTGTTCAATGAATCAACCCGAAGAGGCGCAGTCATACCGAAAACCCCTCGGTCTGATCATAACTGGAATCAGGGCTCCTCAGGCTCGCCCGAAAGCATGAATCGCTCCCACTCGGGCTCGAAAGCCAGCGAGAGCGTGTTCTCCATCCGGTCGAGGAACACCACTCCGTCGAGATGGTCGTACTCGTGCTGGATCACCCGTGCGTGAAAACCGTCTGCAGTCAGCGACACCGGCTCTCCATCGAGGTTGCGGCCCTTGACCTTGATGCGCCGAAACCGCGGGACGACCCCGCGCAAACCAGGAATCGAAAGGCATCCTTCCCAGCCATCTTCCATTTCTTCGCCGACTGCTCGAATCTCCGGGTTTGCCAGGACTGTCGGCGGGACCTCGGGGCTGGTGTCGGTTTCCGGTACCCAATAGGAGAACAGGCGGAGACTCTCGGCCACCTGAGGGGCGGCGAGACCGACACCCTCCTCCTCGATCATGGTCTGCACCATGTCGCGGCCGAGATCCACCAGGCGGCCGCTCGCAAAAAACTCTTCGGGGACCGGTTCGGCCACAGTGCGGAGCACCGGATGCCCGAGTCGGATCACCTCGAGGGATCGTGCCATTTCGTTCACCGGATATTAACCACAGCCCGAGCAACCGCCGGAGCTGCAGTCGCTGGACGGAGCCGGCGCGTTGGGGTTCTCGACCGTAAATCCGGACCCTCGCTCATCGTCCACGAAGTCGACGGAGGAGCCGGTCAGGTGAGGCGCCGAATTCTGATCGACCAACACCTTCAGGCCCTCGTTTTCGACCACCGTGTCCCCGTCGCGCTCTTCGTCGAAGGTGAAACCGTAGGAAAAGCCCGAACACCCAACTCCCTGGATGAATATGCGCAGATCCTTGCCATCGGCCTCAGGCATCTGGCTCGCGAACTCCTGAACCTTTTCCACGGCCTTTTCAGTGAATGAAATCATGCTACCTCCTGTAGCCCGCCAATTTGCGGGCGCTGATAATAACCCATCACACTCGGGTTCGATTCCGTCTTGGATCAGTGAATTCCCTGCTCGGCGAGCCAACGCTCCACCTCGATGGCTGCCATGCAGCCGGTGCCGGCCGCGGTTACGGCCTGGCGATAAATGGCGTCCTGGGCGTCGCCGCAGGCCCACACTCCATCGGCTGATGTTCGTGTGGTGCCGGGTACCGTTCGAATATAGCCCACCTCGTCCATATCCATTTTGCCGGCCGCGATCGCGGTGTTGGGGCGGTGGCCGATGGCCATGAATACTCCATCAGTCGGAAATTCCCGCTGCTCGCCGGATTGTGTGTCCTCGAGTCGCACGGCCGTGACACCGCCTTCCTTGGTGCCGATGATCTCGGTCACGATAGAGTTCCATTCGAAGTGGATTTTTGGGTTGTCGAAGGCGCGTTGTTGCATGATCTTCGATGCCCGTAGTTCGTCGCGGCGATGGACCACGGTGACCTTGGTCGCAAATCTGGTGAGAAAGTCGGCCTCTTCCATTGCGGTGTCACCGCCGCCAACCACGACCAACTCCTTGTCCCGGAAGAAAAATCCGTCGCAGGTTGCGCAGGCCGAAACGCCGTGTCCCATGAGTTCGGTTTCCGACGGCAGCCCCAGCAGTTTTGCCGACGCCCCGGTGGCGATGATCACCGCATCCGTCGTGACGTCGCCGTTGCTCTGGGTCCGGACGGTGAAAGGGCGACGCTCAAGAACAAGGTCATTGACCTCGTCAAAGATGAAACGCGTTCCGAATCGCTCCG
>CAVYKX010000015.1:0-156094 GCA_963769215.1 Candidatus Sulfomarinibacteraceae bacterium
AACTACTCGCAGCCCGACCGGCAAATCCCCTGTCATCGAATGGTCTTCTACAGCCTTGGCGATGCACCGGCATGTCGCTGGCCTGCATGAACTGTTCGGTTCGGGTGCCAGGCAGCGGTTTTCCAGTTTCGGTGGCCTGTTCCCTTGGCATGCGATGCAATGACCGCAGAGGGACCGATCAGTCGTTGACAACGTAGGCCGCTTCTTCGGGTCCGGTCTGAAGGTGTCGCCGATATTCATGGACGACCGGCTTCCGCCAGAATCATCGAACTGACGACTTTTTGTTCGGCGGTGATGCCGGTATCGCCGGAAAGGTAGACCTACCGCCCATTCGAAAAGTCACGACATACCAGTGGGTGGCCCGGCATAGGCGGTAAGGCCGGTCTCGTCGGCGGCACCCAGCTCGCCGCCGATCATGCGCCGGCGATGCCGTTGGAGTGCACTGCCGGCGTCGTCAGGGTCACACCGTTGATCTTTTCGATGCGCCAAAGCGACCAGTTGCCATCTCTGGGTACGGCCCATGGCCTTCGGCTTCGCGCCGAAGAACTTCGGCATCTGGCTGCCGGTGGTCGATTGTGGCGCCTTCGCCAGCGCGATATGACGCTGTCGGTGTTGGGTACGGCCTGACCGAGAATTCCGGTGCCGCGCAATCGCCCGCATTGATCGGCCGATAAGTGACGATCGCCAACATGGTCGCCATGCATGTGGCTGACGAGCCGATGTCGATGTTGCCGAGCCGGTGTATCGGCGCCGGCGACGGTGCGGCCGGCGTCGTACAGCAGGCGCGGTTGCCGTCCGGGTCTTCGAGGACCAGGGCCCGGTGATCGCCGACGGATTCGCCATCGTGGCTGCCTAGTGGCGTGATCTTCACGAACCCCGCGGGCCGGGCGAGGTCCGATCTCCCGATAGTATTCGTGCGGCGCCAGGGTGCAGCCCGCTGCTCAGGCGGCAACTCCGGACCCGTGTTGGCGGCCGTGGTATATCGGCCTTGCGGCAAGCGCTCGAACAAAGGAGCTTCATGGGCGCAGGTGATGGCGCGGCGCCAAGCGGTAGGCGGTCGCGTCATCGAGATCGGGCCTCGCCAAGTAGTGAACACAGGCCGATGGATGCACGTTGTCCTGGCCATTGTAGGTCTCGGCCGGGAAGTAACTTCGCCAGATGCGGGTGTTCTCAAGCAATTGCCGATCTGTTCCGGCGATGGGGCGATGAACCGGGCGCCGTTCGGGCCATCGGCAACCTCCACGAAACCGGGCCAACCTATGCCGGCACCCCACAAGGCTTGCGCTTCGCCATCGAGAACCAGCTCGGACCTTGCGCCGCCTTATCGCAGGATGATCGTGTTGGAAGTCCTTGTCCGGCACGGGCCAGGCCATCCAGCACATCGTTGGCAAGTATCCGCAAGCCGGATGCCCTGGTGCCGAAGGCAATCGGGTTGCCCCTTGAGGTCTTCGATGCTGGTGTGGGCTGATACCACGCACGAAAACATCCCTGGGTGGGGTACATCACCGAAAGTACCTTCAGATTCGCTGTCGGGCGCCCGATGCCATCCAGTGTGATAGCGCAGCATTGCCCTCAACCTGGCCGCGTCAACCTCGCAGCTCCAGCAATTGGAGATTCTGTCGGCTTGCCCCTGGTGGCAAGAGCTTCGAACCACAGCCCGGTTTCCGTGGTGTTGATCACCTCGGCCATGTTCTGCCCAAATAACTGAAAACCACCGCCCTTGGTCGCGGTCGCCCATTTGACGGGTATCACTTCGCTGGCAAGGGCGAACGGTGCGACTGCCAATGCCAGCGACAAGATTGCGATCTGTATAGGCTTCATGAACTTCCTCATTCGTGTGGTTCCACGGACCTGGCTCTCCGACAATAACGCTGATCGTCGAAATCCGGCCCGCATCATTAAACATGCCGATAGTGCGGTAGAAGCATCCGGGCCAAACCGCTTTCACTGCGGCCAATGGCGTTCATCAGGGCTTCTGTTGATTGGCTTATGATGCCTCTCCGTCTGCGAGCCTTTCCCACAAGCGCAATGCGGCCTGGGTTATCGACTTTTGTCTCGGTTTATCGAGCCTCGCCAGACTGCGCCACTGCATCGCGGCGCGCGTATAATTCGCGAAGCGCCTTTCGTGACGTATTCGAGACGATGACGTCGTTTGTCCAGGTTTTTGTGTCATTCGTGCCTATGGGTAAAGATGGACCGGTGTGGTTGGGTCAAGCCGAAGTTAAGCAATTGGTGCGGCAGGCTGTTTCTATCGGTAGCGGTGAAGGCGGGTGCTTGGTGCGCGACAGGGGTTTTCCATGCAAGCCGATGCCCTGATATTTGCGGGGGTGAATACTCGGCCTGCGCCCTTATGTTGAACCTACACGAACCGAGGATGTCACCCAAAGGGCGCTGGAGAGTTACCAATGAGGCAAGAACCGGATCGCTTCCTACAACGGATGCGTTGGGTCTTTCTCGCGTTTGCGCTGGTTCTGTTGCTTTGGCAGTTTCTGCCGTGGATCGAGCACCGCGTGGTCGCGCTGACTACAGAACCCAGGGCGGTGACGGCGCGTGGCGAGCTGGCCGCCGACGAACTGGCGACGATCGAGATTTTCGATCGCGCGAGTCCCTCGGTGGTATTCATCAGTACCCGTCAGCGGGTGGTCAACCCGTGGACACGGAACATCGCCAGCGTGGCGCGCGGCAACGGTTCCGGCATGATTTGGGACGACCTCGGGCATGTGGTGACGAACAATCACGTCATCGAAGATGCCTCCGAGGCCATCGTGCGGCTCAACGACGGCCGCAGCTACCGGGCCACGCTGATCGGAACAAGTCCGGCCCACGACCTCGCCGTACTGCGAATCAAGGTGCCTTTCGACCGTCCGCCTCCGGTGCCGGTCGGCAGCAGTGACGACCTCAGGGTCGGCCAGAAAGTGTTTGCCATCGGTAACCCATTTGGCCTGGACTACTCGTTGTCCAGCGGTCTCATGTCCGCACTCGACCGTTCGATCAGTGATGACGATGGCACCAGCATTGACCATCTGATCCAGACCGATGCTGCTATCAATCCGGGCAATTCCGGTGGTCCGTTGCTCGACAGCGCGGGTCGCCTGATCGGTATCAATACCGCGATCTACAGTCCCTCCGGCGCCTATGCGGGCATCGGTTTTGCCGTGCCCGTCGATACCGTGAACAAGGTTGCGCCGCAGCTTATCGCCGAGGGGCGGTACATCCGGCCCAGCCTTGGTGTCTCGGTCGATGCGGATGTCAACCGGCTGGTGAGAGAGCAGCTTGGTGTCGACGGCGTGCTGATCCTGCGCGTGCAGCGCGATTCGGCTGCCGAGGCTGCCGGTTTGCGTGGGGCGGAGGTGGATACGCAAGGCAATCTCGTTCCCGGGGACATCATCCTCGGCGTGGCGGGTAAGGAAGTGGACAGCATAGCCGCTCTGGTTTCGGCCCTCGACGACCACCGTATCGGTGAACAGGTCAGTGTCCGGGTGTGGCGCGCCGGTGGTGAGGTCGAGGTTGCGGTGGTATTGGAGCCGGGCAGCTGACTTGTGACGTGGGCGGGGTTGGCGTGCGCTGCGGCAGTGGCGGTGAATCGCGAAGGTCTGCTTCACGAAAAGGCGTGCCGGCCGCGGATAGACCTGACAAAAACCACTTGCTTCGGATCTTTTTCCGCCACGCGAAGTGCCTAAGCTCCGGCTATCGCAGACCAACAGCATCGCAACAGGTGCGGAACGGTACACCGATGACAGCAATTGGTGATGGTTGTTGCCCTTTGCTTGGCTCAGTCTCTTGCCTGGGCCTTGGTGACCCTCATGAGCTCAGGCCCCATGATTCCTTCGGGAAATCCGGGGTAGTTCTCGACCTCGGTCGTGATCGTCAGTTGGCCTCCAGGCTGCATACCTTCGATGACGAGAGGTTCGAGACCGGCGCGCGCAGTGTAGATGGCAGCCGTGAGCCCGGCCGGACCGGAACCGATGATTAGAACCTTGACATGTTGTGTGGTCATTGTGCCTCCATTATGGGGATCAACGGGGACCGCCGTTGTGATCCTCTCGATCCGCACGACTGCGGAACGCGCGGCGTAGCCTGCGAACGATCGGGCGAAATCCGCGGCGTTCACGCGGTCGGTCATTATACTGGTTCTGTCGTGGATATCTCTCGCTTTTTCTGCTCGGCCCGAGGCAGGATCGTGTGCCTCTTTCTGGCAAGCCGACTCGCGCTCTTCGGTGTCGGCCTGCTTTCCACCTGGTTGCTGCCTTCCGCCCATTCCCTACAACAACCTCGCAATCTTGTGTGGCACGAAACGGCACCGCGCGCACTCGAGATCTGGGCGCGGTGGGATTCGGAGTGGTATCTGCTGATCGCGGCCAAGGGCTACGACGTCGGAGGTCTGATCACGGGCTCAGGAGTGCCGTACAAACCGACGGCAGCTTCGGGGTTCCTTCCTTTGTATCCAGTTTTGATTCGCGGACTCACACCTCTCCTCGGTGCCGTAGGTGCGGGCGTGTTGATTTCGAATTTCTGCCTCCTCGTGAGCCTCTTTCTACTCCATCGGTTGGTGCGAATGGAGGTAGATACAGAATCGAGTGAAAGTGCTGCATTGGTTGCGTGCGCCGCTCTTCTTCTCTTTCCGTCTTCCCTGTTTCTTTCTGCGGTGTATGCGGAATCACTGTTTCTCGCTCTGTCCCTCGGTGCATTCATCCTTTCGCGACAGGGCCGATTTGCCGCTGCCGGAGCACTCGCGGGGTTGGCGACGTTGACCCGCCCTTTCGGTATTCTGCTGGTGATCCCGATTGTCTGGGAATGGTGGAGTCGGTGGCGTCGTCGGGAAAACATCGGTGGGCAAACCGTGTCGCTCTGGGGTTGGCTGGGGGCGATGATACCGCCGGCCGCTTTGCTGTCATACATGCTTTACTGCCGGTCGATTTTTGGTGATCCCCTCGCCTTTGTTCACCGACAACAAAGATGGCGAGGGAGTCTCTCCGGTCCATGGCGGGCATTCATCCGATGGTGGGAAGCCGGGCCCGTCGCGCACGGTTCCCACGATTCGACCCTTGAACTCCTGGTGGCGGTCGTCTGCGTTGTGATGTTTGGTTTTATGGTTCGTAAAATGCGCCCCTCCTATACTCTCTACACTGCCGCGGGCTTGTTGGTCACGCTTGGATCGACGCTGTGGTCGTTTTCCCGGCTCGCTCTCTCACTGTTCCCGTTTTTCATTTTCATTGGCCTCTCGTGGTCCGATGGGCGCAGGTGCCTGCCGGTCATGTATGCATTTTTCGGTGCCACCCTGTCCGGGCTCTTGATGGCCCTCTTCGCTAATTGGTGGTGGGTCGGGTAATGACGATTCGGTTCCGCGAGCATCACAGGCATCGAACCCGTGCCTCGAGTGGCAACCCGGGGATGAGATTTTCGTCCTGCGTTGTTGGACGAGTCGTATGCAGAGTCTTTTGAAGAGAATCTCCAGCCGCGTGTTTCGCCGCCGGGTTTGGCCTCTCAGCCGAGTCGGAGTGTCTGCTGGGGCTGGTTTTGTTCTGTTGCTGTCGAGCGTCAATCTGTGGGCGGGTATTGAAGATTTGGCGCGGTTGGGCGAGTGGGAACGGGTCATCGAGGTCGCGTCGCGCCGCATCGATCAGGTGCCTCTGAGTCCCGAGGAGGCGATGGTTGCTGCATATGCTGCACGGGCGCTTGGCGACCGCGGGTCCGAGCAGAAGTTCCTCGAGTTGGCCACCGTTGGCGCGGGTGGCGAACTCCTGGCCCTCGCGGAGGTTCAACTCGCGGCCCTCCTCGAAGCCGACGAATCCGATCGGGTGTTTGACCTCGGACTGCCCGCCCTCGACAGGAGCAATCCCTGGGAGGTCAGGGTTGCTGCCGCAGATACTGTTTCGGCGGCTCTTGGCAACGGGGTCGACGCGACCCGGAGGACCCGGCTCGAGGGCAGTATCAGAAGAGCTCCAAGGAGCCTCCGCCGCCAGCTTGAACTCGCGCTGGCTGTGTCCGATGCCGAGGGAGGACGCCTGCGCCTCGTCAGCCTGCTTGAGTCTTCGACGCGCGATCTGGTGGCGCTCCGGGCGGCCGAGAATCTCCTTCTCGCATCGGAGCCGACGCACAAGGAGCAGTGGCTGGCTGCGAAGACTCTCTACCGTCACGCCCTCTACGACAGAGCCCAACCCATTTTCGAAGAGCTCGACGGCAGTGGCGATCCGTCGATTCCCGGAGACGAGTTGGCGTTTCTCCGGGGCCGCTGTGCGTTTCGGAGAGACCGCTGGCCCGAGGCCGTTGAGTGGTACCGCAAGGCTCTGGCGCGAGCGCGCTCGGCCGACCGCCGGGCTGACTATGAGATTCATATCGGCCGCACCCTGGAGCTGGATGGAGATCTCGACGGAGCGGTTGACGCTGCGTTGCGCGCGGTGCGTTTGAAGACCACCGACGAGCGGAGGCTTTTTCTTGCTCGCCTCCGGCTGCGGCGCGGGGAACCGGATCTTGCCGCCCAGGGAATCAGCCGTCTTCGGGCGCGCAGTTTCAAGGCGCGCGGCGAAATCATGCTCGGTGTGGACGCGCTGCGACGCGGAGAAATCGGTACCGCCCGCCTTCAACTCCAGAAGATCCGGCGGCAACCGTGGATGTCGCAGGCAGCCGTGATCTCGGCGGGCCTGGCGAATGCCCAGGGTGAGCCGGAGTCCTCGGTGGAGTCCCTCGAACGGGTCGCAACAACGCTCGATGGTTTCTGGGTGAATGAGGCTCGAACACTGATGACCGCTCTTCCAGCGGAGCAGGTGGAAGAATGGCGGGAACGAAGAATCCAAGAGGTTGAAGGCACCGAAGGTCGATCACGGTGGCGGGCCCTCGGTCGCTGGGCCGCATTGGAGCCGGACCACGGGCAACTGCAGGAAATTCGCAAGCGGGTCGCAATCGAATTTACGGCCCTGGGTGACGATGCCGAACCGACACTTACCTCAAGTCTGGCTGAGCAACTGTGGAATATGGGTCTCGAAAGTGAAGGTGCGCGGTGGGACCCCGGGGCATTTCCCCGGGGAGACGCCGTGGCGTCGGCCTGGAGTGCGACTCGAATGCTCGACTACGGGTTTCCGTGGCGCTCGACGCGAATCGCAGACGGGGCGTGGCGGCAGGCAGGATCCGAGGTGCCGACCTGCGCTTTGCCGGAACACCTTCAGATGGCCCTCTATCCGCTCCCGGAGCCGCAACTCGTGCGCGCCGCTGCGGCCAGGGGCGGCATCGATTGGTCACTCTTGGCGGCTGTGGCCCGTGAGGAATCACGGTGGGATCCGGGGGCGGTGTCGGCGGTTGGGGCGCGCGGCCTCGTGCAACTGATGCCGTCGACCGCCGCGGCGGTTGCCGACCGGATCGGACTGGCGAAACCGAGCGGCGATGACCTCTTTGATCCTGAGATCAGCCTCGAGCTCGGAGCCGCCGAGATCGGACGATTGCTGGAGGTGTTCGGGGGCCGATTGGGTCCGGTTGTGGCAGCCTACAACGCCGGTGAGATTCAGGCGAAGCTGTGGTTGGATCAATGCGGACCCGACTGCAACGCTGCGCTCTACCTGTTGAACATCTCGTTCTCAGCGACTCGCGCCTACACCGCCGACGTTCTTGCGGCGGCGGCAAGCTACGCCGATCTGTACGGCATGAAACCCGGGGGCAATGCGACGGCCGAAGTCATCAACGACTGAAACGCATCACCTCATGACGATCCCGGGCCCGATCGAGCCAGCGCTCGATCTCGTCGTTGAGCTTTCGCTCCACCACGATCTGATAGAGATGTTCGCGGACGGTGGCCAGTGGTGGGACGGGTTCGTCCGACGCTGCGATCTCGTCGACCAGCAGCTGTTGGTAGGCCACCTCGATCTCCTCGATGCTCACGGAGATCCTGGGGCGAAGCCGCTGCTCGACGAATGCCTCGACCGCCGAAAGACGGAGGGCGAGTTCGTCTAAATCCGGCCAGATGAGGCCGTGTTGTTGCAGCTTCAAACCGAGGTGCTCCTCACCGCCGCCACGGGCAATCAGGAGATTGCGAACACTAGGTGTGTCGAGCTCGAGACGGTAAAGGAGCCCGCCTTCTTCGATTTCACGAAACTCCACCTCGAGCCGGATTCTGGCATCGAGCAGCCGAGATCGATGGCTCTCGATCGATTCGTCAGGCTGCTGATCCACGAGGCGAACAGCATCGGCGAGAGCAACGTCGCTGAACAAGATTGGGGTGTTCCCGACAACCGCAAGGACTTCCTCGATTGTCTGCCACTGCGGTTCCTGGGCGGTCGCGAAGTGACTGAAAGCCATGAAGATGAGGGTGATAATGCCGGCTCGCACCCTGGTATGATACCAGCGTGGCTGATCCAGATGAGCGTTGTGGCACTTTGTGGATCGTTGCAACCCCGATCGGCACTCTCGTCGACCTTTCTCCACGAGCACAAGAGGTGTTTCGTGAGGTGGATCTCATTCTCGCAGAAGATACACGCCGAACCCGGAGGTTGCTCGGGCACTTCAGTATCCCGGTGGGCGGCCGAATTTCCAGCCTGCACGAACACAATGAAGATCGAAAGGTTGCCGATACTCTCACTCAACTGAGCAGCGGTCGATCGGTCGCGTTGGTCAGTGATGCCGGGACGCCGGTTCTGTCGGATCCGGGGTATCCGTTGGTTCGTGCTGCACGGCAGTCCGGGATTCGGGTCTGCAGTGTTCCCGGACCGTCTTCTTTCACGTCGGCTCTGGCGGCCTCGGGACAGCCGCCCTTGCCCGCGATTCTGAGCGGATTTCTTCCCGCACGCCCGGGCCCGCGCCGCCGCCGGATTGCCGAGCTTGCGGAGAATCCATGGACACTGGTTGTTTTGCTGTCCCCGCACCGGCTGGCCAGAGAGTTGATGGACCTGGCTTCTGTTCTGGGCGACGATCGCGAGGCAACCCTGCTCGCGGAAATCAGCAAGCTCCACGAGCGGGCGGTGATGGCCCCTCTGGGCGCGCTTGCTGAGAGCGCCGAAGGAGAGACTCCCCGGGGCGAGTACATCATCGTCATCGGTCCGCCGGATGTTCAGGAGGAAGGGCCGGCAATCTGCGCGGGAGACATCCACGTCGAGTACCGTCGAGCCCTCTCGGAGGGCCTCGATCGGCGCGACGCCATGCGGCGGGTGGCCCAACGGTTCGGAATGAAACGTCGCGAAGTCTTCGATGTGCTGGCCGCTGGTGAAGATGGCGATGGAATCGACGAGGAAACCCTGGACAGGTGAGGAGGAACAGCGACCGTTGTTGAGCCCGCAGGGAGGGCCGGGCAGAGTCGTTGTGCTAACCTGAATTCGATCACGGGAGGTGTGCAGCATGTTCCGGCGAGTTTGGCCCGGTATCGGAATGGTGATCGGTCTCGCTGGAATGCTGAGCGGGTGCTCCAGCAAGCCGATTGTCGGTGTGATCCTGCCAACGACGGGCGCGGCCGCTTCCTATGGCGAATCCATTGACAGCGGTATACGTCTTGCACTTTCTGATGCGCGCGAGCGGGGCACGGTGCCGACCGGGTTCGAAGTGTTGTGGGCCGACACGGGATCTGATCCGTCGCAAGCTGTGACGGAACTCCGGAGGATGGCCGCAGAGAACGACGTGAAGATGGTCATCGGCGGCGCCACCAGCGCTGAAGCTGTCGCGCTGATGCCGGCGTTGGATGAACTCGACATCGTCTGTTTGTCACCTTCGGCGTCCGCCCCAGGTCTGGCGAAGCAGAGCAGGAACTTCTTCCGTATCTATCCGTCGGACGAGCTCGAGGGACATACGGCGGGCAAGTTCACCTACGAACGTCTGGGACAACATCAGATTCTGCTGTTTACCGGCGACACCGAATATACCCGGGGAATCAAACCGGAGTTTTTGAAGCAGTTTGAAGAGGCGCTTGGCGGTACGGTGGTGCGGGATCTCGATATCACCAGCGACGGTTGGCGGGAAGAAGCTGCAGCCATCCTGGACAGCAACGACATCGGTGCCGCCTATATCGTCGGTTATGGGGACGAGATTCTCGAGGCGGTTCTCTTTCTTCGCGAGCGCGGGTATCCGGGGAGAATCGTGACGACCTCTGCCGTGTATACCGGAAGGGTGATTCGTGACGCCGGGGAGGCGGCCGAAGGAATGCTGTTCCCGCTTCCGCCGTTCG
The DNA here is from genome assembly GCA_963769215.1 of Candidatus Sulfomarinibacteraceae bacterium. GTDB lineage: Bacteria > Acidobacteriota > Thermoanaerobaculia > Thermoanaerobaculales > Sulfomarinibacteraceae > Sulfomarinibacter. The sequence goes on from CAVYKX010000015.1 coordinate 10,139, forward strand.
ACCGCACTTCAGAAAAGGAACCGGTGCTGAGCTTCGTGAATCGGTACATGGACACCTATCAGCGTGCTCCAGACGTTTTTGCGGCGCACGGATACGACGCGATGGCTCTGACGATCCGGGTCATGATTCTGGCCAACCCGCCGAAGAGGCTCGAGATTCTGAAGGCGCTCAATTTCGGTGTGACGGAGACCATGGGCGTTACGGGGCCGATTCTCTTTGACGACTACGGGGACGTCAAACACTACCCGAAGATGTTCATCGTCAAGGATGGACAGGTTCTCAGCTATCAGCGATACCTCGAAACCGAGCGCAAACGCATTCTGAATCAGGTCCAGGATCTTCTCTCGACCGGAGGATAGTAGATCTTCCGATGACGGTCCTCCATCTCCTGTGGCGACACCGCACCCTGGTGGCCGTCCTTGTCCGGAGGGAGCTCGACGCCCGGTATCGAGCCTCTGTGCTCGGGTTTTTCTGGTCGTTGCTCAACCCTCTCCTGATGCTTGCGGTCTACGCGGTGGTGTTCACCTACATCTTCAGTCCGCGGTTTCCGGGCGCTGACCCTTATCCGCTGTTTCTGTTCAGCGGGCTGCTGCCTTGGCTTTTTTTCTCGGGAGCCGTGCTCGACGGGTCGCTGACGTTGATTGACAATGGACCGCTTCTGGCGAAAGTCATGTGCCCGCCGGAGATTTTTCCGGCGGTGACGGTTCTTTCGCACCTTGTCCATCATCTCCTGGCGGTGCCGATTCTGTTGGTTGCCATGGCGGCGAGCGCGGTGGCTGGTGTGCACACATTTCCATGGACCTTCTGGATGCTGCCGTTGGCGTTGCTTCCGTGGGTTCTGACGACCGGAGGTGTTGTCCTGGCCGTTTCCGTCATATCGGTCCACTATCGCGACATGCGGGATCTGGTCGGTCACCTCCTGAATCTCTTCTTCTTTGCCTCGCCCATCATCTATTCTCTGGATGGGCTCGACGTGCCGACCGTTCTCCGCCGGGTGCTCGAGTTCAACCCTCTTGCCAGTCTCGTGATCCTGTATCGCGATGTGGTGTTTTCAGGAACTGTTCCAGATATCCGAACCTGGCTGACCGCGTTTGTTGTGGGTGTCTTTTCTTGGTTTCTGGGCGCAAGGGTTTTCTCTCATTTCCGAGAGACCTTGGTGGAGGCGGTGTGACCGGCAGCGTCCGATTCGAAGAAGTACGAAAGGTCTACCGGTGGCGGGGTCGTCGCAGGCGGCACGAGACCATCAAAGGGGCTTTTTTCCATCGCCAACGAAGGATAGGGTCGAGCGCCTCCGAAGAACATGTGGCGCTGGACGGGATCGACGTTGATGTTGCCCCGGGCGAGACACTCGCGTTGATCGGACCCAACGGCTCGGGGAAGTCCACCTTTCTCAAGCTTGCCGGCGGCATACTGAAGCCGACATCGGGTACGGTTGCAGTCGATGGTCGCGTGACCGCACTCATCGAGCTCGGCGCCGGGTTCCACCCGGAAATTTCGGGTCACGAAAACGTCCTCATCAATGGCATGTTGCTCGGACTGAGCCGGCGAGAGATCGAAGATCGGATGGCCGAGATCATCAGTTTTGCCGATATTGGCGATTTCATCGACCAGCCGGTGAAGACCTACTCCTCGGGCATGTACATCCGTCTCGGCTTCGCAGTCGCGGTGGCCGCCAAGCCCGACGTCTTGCTCATCGACGAGGTCCTGGCGGTGGGCGACGAGGCTTTCACCCGGCGTTGCCTGGATCGCCTGGCGCAGATGCGGCAAGCGGGAGTGACGATGATTCTGGTGTCTCACGATCTCGACCTCGTGAGCAGTTTTTCGGATCGCGCTCTGTATCTGGACCGCGGGAAGGTTGTGGCGGAGGGGCCTGCCGATTCTGTGGTTGCTCGTTATCGGAGTGATGCCGCAGGGACGACAGAAACCACTGACGACGAATCCTCGGAAGTTCGGACCCTCGAAGAGGGCAAACGCTGGGGCAATGGAGACATCGAGATCACCGCAGTTGATTTGGTGGTTGGAGACACGGCCCAGCGACTGGTCTCGAGCGGGACGTCGTGCCGACTTCGGGTTCAATACCGGGTAATGAGGCCGGTCGAGGATTTTGTCTTCGGCTTCGCGTGGCATCGTGCAGATGGCACCCAGGTCGCAGGACACAATACGGAGCTGGACGGATTCAAGCCGCTTCGGCTGGACTCGGATGGCGAGATGTCATGTGTATATGATTCGCTCGAGCTCTCTCCCGGAGAGTACTTCGTCGATGCCGCGGTGCATGCGCGCGGCGGTCTCGCCTACGACTATTGGCGCGATGCTCTCCAGGTGCGAATAACATCGGCCGTCGAATGGCCGGGCGTATGGGCTCCCCGGCACACGTGGGAGTCTTCCGGACCAAACTGGGACCCGGAATGACGTTTCGCGGGACCTCGCCGGCGATGGATTGACGCAGAACGTCACTTTCTGGCCGCTTGGCCCTCGGAAAAAGCTGGCACAGCCCTTGCACCTTGTGGTTTCCGTCAAAGGAGGCAGCATATGCGCAAGAATCGTGGTTTTACTCTGATCGAACTTCTCATCGTGGTGGCAATCATCGGCATTATCGCCGCGATTGCGATCCCCAACCTTCTGAATGCCATCAACCGTGGTCGTCAGAAGCGGTCTATGGCCGACATGCGGACGATCGGCACGTCGATCGAAGCCTATGCGGTGGACATGGCGTTCTACCCGACGCAGGCACTGAGGGCCCGATCGCCACTGCGTATCGTGGCTACCTGCAGCCCACCTACGTGAAGTCGGTGCCGCAGGGAGACGGTTGGCGGACGCCTTTCCGCGTCGCTTCCGAGTCGCGTTTCTACACGCTCGGATCCTGCGCCCGTGACAAGATCTCGGAAGGCGCACTCACATCCTTCTCGAGCCGCACAACGACCGACATGGACTGCGACATCGTGTACTCGAATGGCAGCTTCGTGTCCTATCCTGAAGGAATCCAAACCGACTGAGCTTGATCCGCCCTTTTGGTTCGTTGGGGGTACTTCGGTACCCCCGTTTTTTTGTGTGCGGGACGCACTTGAAATCCGGGCTAAGATTGTCTGGTGTTGTGTTTCTCACGTTCCAACGACAAAATGTCCGGCGATCCAATCCACCGATGAGGTGCCGATGATGGCCGCTCCAGTGACCGACCCTGACGTGGGGTCCCATGAGCGCGCTCGAGACGTCCCCGGTGTTGCGTTGCTCGTTCTTGCAGGATGGGTTGCGTGGAGGCCGGCGGAGACCTTTCCTTCGACTGCGGTACTTGTGGCCGCAGTATTGCTGGCGCTGACTGTCTGGGGATGGCAAAGGACTTCTGCAGCTGCCGGCAACGGTTGGTTGACGGCGGCCGGAGCCGGATGTGTTCTGACCGCATCCGGGCTTTCAGGGTGGGACGGGTCATCGGCGATCAAGATTCTGTCACTCATAGCTGCCGTTGCAGCGCTGATTTGGCTTGCCTCGAGAGAAGAGCCTTCGAGGTCGTGGCCCGCAGTGCTGGCGTTGGTAATCTCGGGTCTGGTGGTGTGGGGCATATGGCAGGTCACCGTCGGAGCCGAAAAAGCGGCTCTCAATATTACCGAGTTGCCAGAGAGTATTCAGTTCGAAGCAGCGGAACGCCTCGCGAGTGGCCGTGCTTTCGCATCCCAGATTCTTCCCTCGCACCTCGCAATTCTCCTCGCGACAGCGTTACCTGCTTCTCCTCGCGCGCGTGCGATGGCGCTGGAACGCGGCACCCTGGGCGGTTGGTTCGGCGTTGAGTGTGACGGGGTTGTGGTTGACCCGATCGCCGGTCGGGATCACGCTCGCGCTTGCGGCGAGTCTGGCGCTCGCATTTGGTCGAGACCGTCGGCGTTTGGTGTGGGTGGTGGTCGCGCTCGGGATGGTCCTGGCAGTCGTGGTTGTCGGCAGGGGTGACGTCCTGGAACTCGAGCCCGTGCAGCTCCGAATGGACAATTGGCGTACGGCTCTCTGGGTATGGTCGACCGCACCCGCGGCCGGGGTCGGTGTCGGGGGGTTTGCTCAAGCGGCCCAGGGTGTGCCGTTTGAGGTGGGCAATCGGCCGCGCCACGCCCATTGTCTACCCCTCGAGTGGTTGGCCGAGCTCGGTCTCCTCGGACTCGGGGTGGCGTGTGCGTTTGCTGTCGCGTTGTGGAAGCTGGGACGGGACCTGTGGCCGAAGCGCCCGGAGTTGGCGATTGCGATTGCGGTGATTCCGATCCACAACGTGGTTGACTTTTCTCTTTACGGTTCGGGTGTGGCTCTTCCGTGGGCGGTCCTCGTCGGCTGGGCGGTGGCGATTCGACGCGGCAAGGCGGTGCGCCATGGCGACGCGCCGGGAAGAGTGGTGCTGGTCGCAGCAATGGCCATCGCCCTGGCTGGAGTTGTTTTTCACGTAACGTCTCGGGCTGTCGAGGAAGCGGCAGCAGGCCGCGAGACTGCAGAGCAACGATTTGAGCGGGCGCTCGAGGCCCGCCGAATTGCGCCATGGAGGGTGGCCCCCCTCGGTTTGGTGGCCGCCGCGGCTCTCGAAGAAGGTGATCACGCTCGACTCGAAATCGCCCAGAGAGAGCTTGAAAGAGCGCGCTGGCTGCGACGGCGGTCCTCCGCTTTGGCGGGTCTGCGGGCGCGGGTGGCACAAGCCCTCGGCGAAGCCCCGAACGCCGTTGCCGAAGGTTGGGACTCCGTTCACCAGCAACCGTCGAATCGAGTAACCAGGGAATTTTATGACCGCATCCTCGACCAGCTTGACGTGAAATCGCCATGAAGTCGCTTGATGCTCCTTGTGTCGCGGCAGCCGTGGTAGTTACGGTGGCTGCAATCTGCGGCGGCGCCTTCTTTCCCGGTCCGCGGATCTTCGTCGGGATCGGCTTCGCGACGGTGATGGCGGGCGCAGTTTTTGTCGTACGCGATCGGTTTTCAGGGGAAGAGTGGGCGCTGGTTGGCTTCATCGGATGGTCGATTTTGGCGTCGGTGATGATCAACAATTCCCTTCTGGTATCGAGGGAGGTGGTGACTACGTGGGTGGTCGCCCTGATCCTGTGGATGACGGCTCGCCGGGCACCGGATCACGGATCAAATATCGCCCTCCGAGTGCTGATCGGGGCCGCGCTGGTGCTCGTGCTCGGTGTCGCTCTCGAGGCTTTTGGGATGGGAGGGATTCGGGTGGGCGGGTTGCTGGAAAACCCGAACCTGACCGCCTCGTTGATCGTTCTGAGCTTACCGACCGTCTTCGCTCTCAAAGGCAATGTCAACCGTGGATGGCGACTGTCCGCCGCTGCGGCGCTGGTGGGAGGTGTCGTTCTCACAGGGTCGCGTGCCGGGCTGTTGGCTGTTCTCGCAGCCAGCTCGGTGATGCTGCCTCGCGGACGGTGGAGGGGTTTTGGGTTGAGTGCAGGCACGGCAGGAATCGTCGCCGTTCTGGCGTGGCGATTTCTCAGTCAACCGGATATTCTCGCGTGGTTTCGGCCGGCAATCTGGCAGGCGGTACTGCGGGTCTGGGCCGCCCATCCCATCTTTGGAGTCGGTCCTGGAGGACTGGTTGATGCAGCCGGAACGGTTCGCATTCTGCACGCTGACCATGTCGGACAGCGGCAGTTCCTGGTCGCATATTCGGAATCGACACCCCTGGCAATACTGGTTCAAACGGGGTTGATCGGATTTGGGATTCTCGCGGCGGCTCTCTTCATGTGGCTGCGCCGGGCGCGGGCCAACGGAACGCTCTCCGGTACGCCCGTGCGGGCGGCGATGATTTCGATGATCGTGATGGCTGCGTTTCATGACTTCCTGACCGCCGATATCGTGCTGTGGTGGTGGGCGATGACAGCCGGATTGCTGGAAGCTGAGTGTTTCCGTAGACAGGCGCGTGCCGAAGAACGCTCCTCGTGGAGGCCTCCGCGGGTGGCGATGGCGTTCATACTCGGCTATGTGGTTTTGTGGGGAATGGTGGGACCCGCATGGGCTCGGTGGATGTGGAGATCGGAGGGACCGGACGCGACTCTTGTCGATAGGGTCTACAGGGCCGAGACGTGGGATCCGACTCCGCTCGGGTGGCGGGCGGATGTTTTGACGAGTGGAGACGCCTGGGACTGGGAGGTCGCGGCTGAGGCGTTATCGAGGAGCCGAACCGCGGTTGGTCTCCACCCGGGGAGCGCTTCCCGTTGGGGTGTACTTGCGCTGACCAACGCGCGGGTTGTGACGGAGCTCGGCCCGTGGCCGGACAGTGTTTCAGAGGCTCGCGAGGCCTTTGCTCGTGCGGTTGCGCTCGAGCCCCACCAACCCTGGTATTGGCTCGAGTGGGCCCGTTTCGAACGTACCCTGGGCGATGTCGATCGGGCCGCCAATCTCGTGCGGAGAGCGGTTGACGAGGAGCCTCATGCGGTTCGGGCCTGGTTGTTCCTGGCCCGGCTCGAGCTCGATCGAGGCCAGCTTGAAAATGCGCGAGAGGCGCTGGGGCGTGCCGAGGCGTCGGATCGCTTGAGGACACGCAGAGGTCTCAATGGCTACGAGCGAGAGCTGATCGCCGCGCCGCGCTGGCAGTTTCGAGAACTGCAAGAGGCGCTGCGGTGAAGTGGCCTGATCGAATCCGACTGTGGTGGGCCCCGTTGCTCTTGCTCCTTGCGCCGCTGACGGGTCTGATGCCTGCGCACCGAGATCTGATCGATTTCTTTGCCCCGATACGGGCCACTACCGCGGAAATGCTGATTTCGGGCACCCCGCCGTGGCTGAATTTCGGAAACGGTTGCGGCGAGGCGTGGTTCGCCAACCCCGAAACTGCGGTCCTGTATCCGCCAGCTTGGCTGCACCTTGTCTTGCCTGGCCCATGGGCGATGACCGCCGAGGTGGTGTTTCATTTGGCGTGGCTGTCGCTCGGAGTCGGATTGCTGGCGGGTCGACTCGGAGCGAGCAGTAGAGGCCGCACGTTGGCGGAGGTGACCGCGTGGTCAGCTGGTCCAGTGCTGGTCACGGTAGGTGTACTCAATAATCTCGAGACCCTTGCTTGGATGCCCTGGATGGTCCTGGCGTCCCGCTCAGAAGGTCGACGATCGATATTCCTGGTCGCTCTGACGACCGCAATGGCGTGGCTCGGCGGAGAGCCGCAGGTCTGGGCTATGGCGGTGGCTTTTACCTTTGTCGCTGCGCGACGGCGCGGGCGCGCAACAGTAGGTTTGATACTCGGCATCGCGCTCGTAACAGTTCAGTTGATCCCGTTTCTGGTCTGGGTGGCCGAGGGAGATCGTGGCCCGGCCGCAGCAAGTTGGGCACTCCGTGGTGCGCTGACCCCGGCAGACTGGGCAGGTGTACTCGCCCCCATTCCTGCGCCACATTCGGGACGCATGGTGTATGCGGAAAGTCTGTTTCTCGGTGCGCCAATCCTCGTCTGCGCGCTCCTCGGTGTCTGGCGCACGAAGTGGGTCTTGGCAGTTGTGGCCGGTCTCGGGCTCTTCGCGACCTTGCCAGAGATCGGTGGCGGTGATGTGTTCCTCAGACTTACGGGCGGGCTTGTTCGGTATCCGTCGCGTTTCGCCATTGTCGGTCTGGCCGTGTTGCTCCCGTTTGCGGGGCGGGGAGCGGACGCCTGGCTCGAGGGACGAGGTCGGCTGCTGGCGGTGACGATCTCGGGTCTCAGTCTTTTGGCTTGCATCCTCGGCTCTCATCCGCTGCGATGGTGGGTTGCTGGAATTCCCGCCACGATAATGGTGATTGGGGCGATTACTCCTCCAACGAGGTGGCTGCGGGTTTTTGTATTGGCTGTTGGTGTCTTAGGCATGATCGTTGCCGCTATCCCGCTGCTTGGACTCCGTCCGAGTGACCGTTTCCTGGCGTCAGAACCGGTTTGGCCTGAAGCCGCGGATGGGGCGAGGGTGTATTCCCCTGCGCCCTCGGAAAACGCAATGCAGTGGCTCGCATCGGGGCTGGAGTCGCGACGACTTTGGCCCGTTGGATATCTCAATCTCGAAGACGGACTGGTCCTGGCGCGAACCGATTCGCCGGTTGCGAACGGGCATCTGATGCAACATCTTCAGGTGACGGATCGTGGCCCGGAGAGCAGGTGGTGGCTCAACGTGCTCGCCGCCCGTTGGGTCGTTCTGCCGGTTGGAGAAGGTCTTCCGGAAGGCATGGTTGAGGTGCGGCGGAGCGGTGGGAGGAGATTGCTCCGGAATCTCGAAGCTCTGGATGAGGTGAGTCTTTCTCGTGGCCCACCTGTCGAGGATGAGGTTGCGCAAAACATCGGTGGCGATTTGGCCTGGGAGATCGGCGGCAATCGATGCATGGTGGTGGTGGCAGAGCCACGTCCGTCGTGGTTGTGGATCTCGCTGGCACCGGTGGCTGGTTGGCGCTGGCAACTCGACGGCCGGACGGTGAATCTCGAGCAGGGGCCCGGCATCGTCCAATACCTTGAAATTCCAGCTGGGCCTCACCAACTCAAAGGACGGTACCGCCCACCGGGCCTCGTGCCAGCGGCTGTCGTGAGTCTCTCTACCTTCCTCGGTCTCATGGTGTTGATGGTTGTAGACTGGCGCGCCCGCGCGATTCGCGGTCTGCGCTAGACACCGGGTGAGCAACCCGGACTTGAAGTAGGATGGAATGATGAAATGGCGGGGGTGTCTCGATGGTGTGGCTGATGGTTTCCCTCTTCTTTCTCTCCGGACTGACCGCTCTGGTGGGCCAAGTGGTGTGGATGCGGATGCTGGGATTGGTGCTTGGAAACACCGTGTGGGCGGCGTCGGCTGTGGTTGCCGTGTGGATGGGTGGGATGGCCCTCGGTTCGCGTCTCGGTGCTCGATTGGCGACGCGGAGCGTCCACCAGCTCAGGTGGTACGGTTTGGCGGAGGCGTTGATCGGCGCCTTTTACCTCGCTTCACCGATGCTCCATGGTCTGTTGCTCCGGATGGGGTCTTACGTTGGTGCGGATCTCGGTTCGAACCCGGCCTTCGGAATGTTGCAACGGTTCGTCCTTGCGGTTATGGCCCTTCTGGTCCCGACAGTGCTCATGGGTTTGACCTTGCCGTTACTCGTGGAGCGAATGCGTGGGCGAGGTCTCGCGGCGAAGGTGAGCCTCTTGTACGGCATCAATACCCTCGGTGCAGCTGCCGGGAGTGTTTGTTGCGGCCTATGCGCTGCTCCCGCTCCTCGGGGAGCGCGGTTCCTTGACCGCGGCGGCGATTGTCGCAGCCTCGGTTGGAGTGGTGGCGATACTCGCCGAGGGCTTTGTACCGCCGGCAGCGGAGGTTGCCCCCAGAGCCGGTGACGACAAAGGCTCACCAACCGTACCTGATCCTGGTGGCCGCCATGGGCCTGTCGGCGCTGGCCGCAGAGCTGGTGTGGGTCCGGATTCTGGTTCTTCACCTGGGATCGAGGGTTTATGCATTTGCCTTACTGTTGGGCGTATACCTCCTTGGGATCGCCATCGGCAGCTTTGCCCTGAAGGCGCTGACCCCTCGTATCTCGGATCCCAAGCGTGTGCTCGCCTGGGTCCAGTTGCTGCTGGCGGTGGCTTTGGTGCTGCAATTGGTAACGCTGGGATTCGCCGGAGATTTGATTGTTGGAATCACTCAAATAGCGCATCTTCCCGCGACATTTGCGGCGGTCCAGGGCGTATTTTTTGTAGCAGTGGCATTGCTCTTCATGCCGGTGACGGTGCTCTTTGGAGCGTCTTTCCCTCTGGCCGTGGCTGCCGACCCGGTGCAGCGAAGTGCTGGCGAACACGCCGGGGTGATCGCCGCCGCAAACACAGTCGGCGGAATTGTGGGGGCGATAGCCGCGCCATTCCTTCTCGTGCCGTGGATCGGATGTCAGCGAACCCTCCTGCTGCTCGCCGTGGTGCATCTCGTGGTCGCCCTGACCCTTCGGCGAACCCGGGTTGCGACTGCAGTAGCTGCGGTGGTGGTGGTGGCAGGTTTGGTGATTTGGACAACCTTTCCGAAGCGACTGGGTTCTTCGCCGGGCAGGTACTGTGGACGATGAGCGGACCGAACTCGTGAAGCTAGAGGAAAGCCTTAGCGCCACTGTGTTGGTCAAGCGTTATGATGACTATCAGGGAATTTGGTACTCCCTCGAGCTCAACGGAGTGAACGTCGCAGGCACCGAACCAGCCCTGATTGCGGTGCAGCAGCTTCAGGGAAATTTGCCTTTGTTGCAGACGACGACCCTTGGAAGGGTGCTCCATGTGGGTTTCGGGTCGGGCGGGACATGTTGGTCGGTTACCCGTTATCCGGTGGACCAAGTGGACGTGGTTGAGATCACTCCCGAGGTTCTGAGAGCCTCGGACACCTACTTCGCCGACATCAATCACGGCGTTCTCTCGAACCCGAAGGTGAACGTGGTGATCAACGACGGCCGCAATTACCTGTTGGCCACCGATGCCAGATATGACGCGATTCTCTCTGACTCGATCCACCCGCTCTATGCTGGAAACAGCACGCTCTACACTCGTGAGTACTTCGAGATGTGCAAGGCTCACCTCAGGCCCGGCGGAGTCACTTCCATGTGGCTGCCCATCTACTCGCTCGATCGCGGCAGCCTGCTCCGCATCCTGCGCGCCTTCTACGAGGTGTTTCCGCGCACGGCGGTCTGGTACGACATCTCGACGCCCAACGAGTACACCGTCGTGACAGGCATGGTCGATCCCGGGCCCATCGAGGTGATGTGGGACCGTATGCTGCTCCCCCAGGTGGCAGAGTCACTTGCCTTGGCCAACGTGCGTTCCAGGGAAGACCTGATGGCGAATCTCCTCCTCGGACCGGCCGAGCTCGAGCGACTCACCGCAGATGTGCCCGCGTTCGAAGACGACCTGCCCTACGTCGAGTACACCTCCGGAAGGATCATCGAGCGCGATCTCACGTGGTACGACAACCTCACGATGCTCTTTCAGGCGCGGGCAATGACGTCGCCACTCGCTGACGATGATGGCAACTGGGAGGCTGCCGCCTCGCACCGCGACCTCAGATTGCACCACATTCTCAAACAAATCAGGGCAAGCCTTCAGCAAGCCCGGTAACACATAAGAAGAGGGGTGTATTCCATAGGCTGCAAATAGTCCTAACGAGAGTCGTGGTAGCCTCGAAGTGGAGGTTCCTCTCGGTGTTCTCTCAATCCATGAGATGCAGTGCGGATTTGCAATCCGACCGTAACACCGGCCGACCCACCGGGCGACACAGGACGTTTTCGGCCGATTCACTCCACGGGATTTTTGTGCCAGTACACCGTTCTCGTGCGGTGGCATTCGGTGAGTTGACCATGTATTGCGAACGGAGCGAGCACCGGCCAAAATTGGGGTAGCTGATGCGATGAATCATTCAGCTCTCGTCGACGAATTGCACGGCAGCTTTGCTGGTCAGCGATCAAGAATTCTGATTTGGGATTTTGTGCCTGAGCTTTTTGTCTTCGAGGTATTCGTTTCGTGAAAAGAACACCCAAGGTGGATGAACTGGAGCATCCGGAAGATCTTTTGGCCGGGAGTTTTGATGTCTCAATAGAAAACGAAGAAATGAAGGCGCGATCCGTCAAGAGCGGTGCAGTAACACTGGCTTCCCAGGGAATTCTTTACATCATCCAGCTATCCACAGTGGCGATTCTGGCACGGCTGCTGACACCAGAGGATTATGGCCTCGTAGCAATGGTGACAGCTGTTACCGCGTTTGCCGGGCTATTCAGAGATCTTGGGCTCTCGTCAACTACAATCCAGAAACGCGGGATCACTCAAGATCAACTCAGCACGATGTTCTGGATGAATGTCTGTGCAGGTCTGGCGATCACAGCAATCGTTGTCCTATTAGCGCCAGCTGTATCTTGGTTCTATCGGGAGCCAAATCTTCTCTTCGTCACGATGGCGTTGGCTCTGAATTTTCTCGTCGGTAGCTTGGGGACGCAGCACAGCGCACTACTCACTCGTCAAATGCGCTTCGCAACACTCGCAGCCGTCGATACCGCCGCCATGCTTGTTACTCTCGGAGTGAGCGTTGCCATTGCGCTTCAAGGTGGTCGATATTGGGCACTCGTGTGGGGATCTTTGGCGGGAGCAGCGGTCAGAAGTCTCGGGTTTTGGATTTGTTCGGAGTGGCGTCCAGGCTTGCCAGCTAGAGGAATTGGTGCCCGCCGTCTGCTGGCTTTCGGGGCAAACGTCACGGGTTTCGATGTCGCCAACTATTTCCACAGGAATCTGGACAATGTGTTCATTGGAACCGTTTGGGGAGCAGATCAACTGGGGCTGTACAACCGAGCATATGCGCTTCTGATGCTTCCAATTGCGAACCTCCGCAGCCCTTTGAACCGGGTTGCCTTCCCTGCAATGAGCCGACTGTGGGAAAATCCCCCACGATATCGCTCCTACTTCAAGAGTTACGTTTCCATTCTGGGTTTTATGTCGATGCCTCTCGTCGGCATAGTATTCGTTTGTTCCTCGGACATCATCAGCCTGGTCCTTGGGCCACGTTGGATTGGTGCTTCTGAGATCTTCTCCATCCTCGCGCTTGGAGCGTTGATTCAGCCTGTCGCGGGGCTTCGTGGTCTCGTTCTGATTTCAAGCGGCCGCGGAGGCCGCTATCTCCGTTGGGGCATTTACAACGCAGTAGCGACTGCAATCGCATTTGCTTGTGGTTTACCCTGGGGTGCAAAAGGGGTCGCAGTAGCGTACGTCGCAGTGAATTATCTGATTCTTCACCCGTCCCTTGTTTTTTCGTTCCGGGACACCCCTCTTCGCCCCGTCGATTTCTATCTCAGCATTGCCCGGCCTATGATTGCGACTCTAGGGATGTCCGTCACGTTGTTTTTTCTACAGGCGAAGCTGCCAATCTCCTCATCGATAGGGGTTCTTGTGACTACGGTTTGTTGTGCGGTGCCGTTGTTTTTTGCCATATTCGCGGTGCTGCCGGGAGGATGGGGAGTATTGCGAGAGCACTGGGCCAACGGTTTGCAGGTGTTTCGAGGTAGGAAAGTCACGACCTCTGAAGCAGATGTGCCTTCAGCGGAAGACTTGTTGGAGAATTCTGCCGGTGATGGAGGGCCGAAGCGACCATGAACATGCGGAGGAAAAACACCGGTCAACCCCCTACGTCGATTCCTGCGGAACGGTCGCAGCGCGAGACAATCTCGGCTGATGGCGTTGATCATCCTGGTGATACGCGCCGGTCGCCATCCTCCATAATGCGATGGGCGGGTCGCGCGGCCCGTGCCCGCGTTCTTGGGCTGATTCTCCCTGTCGCGGTCAGGGTTGACAGATTGCTGATCCGACTGGGGGCTAAATCCAGGTTGTTTGCATCAGGCTACTATTTCCTTTTCTCCAAGGCGTTTGGGCAAGAACACCTTTCAGTCCTCAGTGGGCGAGTTAGTTTCGACGCGCAGGTGCGCGAACCGCACCCGGGATCTTCGCTCTTGAGGAGAAATATCCATCGTCTTGAAAAGGGCCTGCTGATGGAGCCCAGGAAGACCGTGTTTGCGACCGACTACGTGTCAGAGACGGTCAGATGTTTCGAGAAGATCCTGCAGTTAGGAGGCTCCTTGGCTGCAGCCAGTATTGAGCTCCAGTGGGCGCATGATGTGCTCCAAGCCTATTTTGACGCAACCGAAAGGGACTCGCAAACGGACTCTGCAAGAATCCGGTTCCAGGAGTTGTCTCACCGATTCGTGGCCCGTGAGGGGCGACTCGTTCCCGAAATTCGAGGAAGGCAGGGTTCCCCTCCGGTCACTATCGATGGGTTGGCGGCACTGGCGCAGCGTCGCCGGTCGGTACGGTGGTTTCTACAAAAACCGGTGCCGCGTGAGTTGATCGACCGGGCGATGGAGGTCGCGGCACAGTCTCCAAGCGCCTGCAACCGTCAACCCTTTATTTTTCGTGTTCTCGATGAAAAAGAGTTGTTACGGAAGGCTGTATCGATCCCGATGGGCATGGCTGGGTTCGAGCACAATATTCCCATGTTGATTGTCGTGGTAGGGCAACTTCGTTACTATTTCAGTGAAAGAGACAGACACCTTATCTACATTGACGCTTCGCTCGCTGCGATGGCCTTTGCGTTGGCATTGGAAACCCTAGGGCTGAGCAGTTGCTTCATCAACTGTCCAGCCACGGGATTGCTCGAATCATCGATGGCGGAACTCCTGAGATTAGATGCAGATGAGCTACCCGTCGTATGCGTGGCAGTGGGATACGGTGATCCAGAAGGACTCGTCGCGAACTCTTCAAAAAGGCCTCTAAACCAGCTTCTGAAATATAACTTCGAATGAATACACCTACCCTCGAAATCTACGGCACAGGGACTTGTAATCGTGGCGCCGAATTGATGGCGATTGCCATAGCCACGCACCTGCGCACACTGGATATTCAATTTCGCATTACAGTTCCGATGAGTTTCGGTAACTTCAAAGCGAGAGCGCGTCACGGTTTCTATCTCACGTCCGAATTCCCCGGAAAACGCCAGGTGCTGCTCCGGATGTATTCGTGGATCTCTCGTGGGCTCATGCGAGAGATGCTGGGATGGATACCCAATTCTCAAATCGGCGCTGTGCTTGATGCATCGGGGTTTGCGTATTCTGATCACTGGGGGACCGAAAGCGCGACGCGACTGGTTGAAAGGATGAACCGCCGCAGCAGGCTTGGGCAGACGTTGGTTTTGATGCCCCAGGCTCTGGGCCCCTTTGAGACGGATGAGAGCATTCATTCGTTCAAGCGAATTGTTGACCGCGCCTCTCTGCTCTACGCTCGAGACAAACAGTCGTTCGATGCCGCGACTGAAATTGCAGGCGCCGGAAAGATCCGCTTGAGCCCTGACTTCACGATTCCTCTCCGAGGAACTGTGCCCGCCCAGTGGCGGATGTCGAAGCCGTTTGGAGCGGTGGTTCCGAATTATCGAATGATCGATCAAAACCCTGGTGAGAGTGCCCAGGAGTACGTGGAGGCGTTGCTGCGGGTCGTGCATACGATCAAGGCGGCGAGTCTGGATCCGGTCGTCATTCTGCACGAAGCAGGCGAGGATCGCCTTCTGGCTGACGAAGTGTGTGAACGAGCCGGCGGAGTGCAGGTTGTTACTTCCCTGGATCCCCTGGAACTGAAGGGAATCCTTGGTAGGGCGACGGTTGTGGTCGGTTCCCGCTACCATGCGCTCGTGAGCGCGCTGTCTCAAGCGGTACCGTGCGTAGCTCTTGGTTGGAGCCACAAGTACCGTTGGCTCTTTGAGGATTTTGCGTGCGGGGACTTGTTTGTTGAAGATTGGGCGGTTGCCAACAATCTCGAGGCAAAGCTGGAGCAACTCTTGGGAAGAGATTGCCGGGAAGAAGTTGCCGGGAAGCTTCGGAAGAGGGCAAAGACCCTCAGCGACAAAGTGGACATGATGTGGGCAGAAATCGATGGTGTCGTGGGCACGAGAGAGGTTTGCCAGTCACCGCGATAGGAGTGTTTCGTTGGTTGTTCTCTGTCATACCAGGGACCTACGAGGGCTTCGAGTGGTTCCCTCGGTTGATCGGGAACGATCAGAGGTGTGATGAGAATGCGTCGGAATACCCATCCTTTTGCCGTGGACGTCCAGGCCCTCAGACTCAAGGCATGATCAACAGTTCGGCTCTGCAGGCACGCGTCTTTCGGGAGTCGTTCTCTTGAATCTGGCGAGGTGGCCGTGCTCGTGCGGGTAATCAGTTTGTCTTTGAGGGCGAGAATCTCGAGAATTATCACCCAGAGTTGTTGGTGTTGAGAAGCACGGTTGTACCAAGTCGTGGAGTACCATCTTTCTTATGATAAGCGTCGTAATTCCGGTGATGAATCGGGAGTCGGAGTTGGTCGCGGCAATTGAGAGTGTGCAGCGACAGACGGATGGGGATTGGGAACTCTTGATTGTCGACGACGGATCAACCGATGCCAGCCTGATGGTGGCACGGGGCATGCAAAGTACTGATAGCCGGATCCGGTCCCTGGTCCACCCGCATCGCATGAATCTCGGCCCGGGTGCTTCCCGAAACCTGGGCGTGGAAGCCGCGCGGGGGGAGTATGTGGCGTTTCTCGACAGTGACGACGTTCTTGAAAGGAGTGCCCTCGCCACGTTCCAGTCGACTTTTGAGAAATTCCCCGCTGCTGCGGCAGTCTATGGGAAGGCTCGAGTGAGTGGAATTCGTGAAGATGGCTCCACCGTAGGATTCGGAATTCCAGACGAACCTGCGGACCTTTTTCGGCAGTTGGTCCACAACAACGTTTTCGCAACGGGTTCCATGGCGTGTCGGCGCGAAGTTCTTGATTCACATCCGTTTCCCTCCGAAATGCCGAGCTCCCAGGATTGGGCATGCTGGCTCAAGTTGTCGGTATATCAGCCGTTTTTCTTTGTTGATGAGTACCTTCTCCAGATCAACGCCACCGATTCGAGCATCACCGGTGCCGGCTTGACGGACCAGAGAACGAGGTCTCGATACTGTCGGATCCAGGCCAATTTTTTGAGGCAGCTTCTTGCTTCGATCCAGCCGGGTCTGCGGCCGATTGTCATAGAAGGCCTGAGATGGCGAGGTGCAGAGTGCCTCCTTCGGGCTCTTTTCAGTGGTCGCCGTGGTCGGTTCGCAGAGTCTTGCTGGTGGGCATGGACGTGGTTGTTGATTGAAAGGGGACCAGTGGAGATGATTGCTTCTGCCGGAGTGGCAGCCCGAACCCTGGCGAGGTTTCGACGGGGCGCCCCCTCTCCGAACTACATTGAGTCGTGGACGGCGTTCCGGAGCAATATGGCCAGAGGATGCCGTGACAGGATCTCGTCGCATTCTGAAAGAGGAACGTTGCCAGACATTTCAAACATCGAGAACTCCGGGAAGGACGGCCGGTGACGACCAACGCGGCAAGTGGTTTTCGGAGCGTGACTGCCGATGGCTGAGTGTCGGCGGATTCTTGCGATTGGTCACGATGCTGGCAGGCAGGGAGCCCCGCGCGTGATGCTTGAGGCGATCAAATGGATTCAAGGCAACACCGATGTGAGGTTTGAGGTTGCTCTTCACGTTGGCGGGCAGCTTCTGGAAGTTTTCCGCGAAGAGGCACCGACAGTCGTCCTGAATCCGTTTCTCGGCTCTCCAAGTTGGGGCGCGAGGGTCGCTCGCACGCTCATTCGGAATCCTCAAACCTTAGACCGCCTTTTAGCGGCTCGGTTCCGCCGTCGTATCCGTGCATTCCGGCCGGAGGCGATCTGGCTGAACAGTGTCGCCTCGTGGAAGGCGGCCGACGCTGTCGCGCCGGAGGGTATCCCACGGGTGCTGCACGTACATGAATTGGAGAACATCATTCGGCTGGTTGGGCCACCGAAGAAACCGATTGCGTCCATGGCAGACCATTTTGTGGCGGTCTCCGGTCCGGTGCGCGAGAATCTGATGAATCGTCATGGAATCGATCCCGAGGCGATCAGCACCGTCCATTCTGCGGTCCCGCGGATACTTGTACGGCCTCTTGATGAGGTCAGCCGAAAGAAGGGACGGTCTCGGCTGGGAATTGGTCCGGAGGATCTTGTACTTGTAGGCTGTGGCGTTGGAAGTTTGGCAAAGGGTTTCGACCTGATTCCGGCTTTGTTGTCAAAGTTGCGAGGGGTTGATGATCTACCGCCCATTCACTTAATCTGGGTGGGTCGGCTCGATGCGAGCCTTCCATCTTCCGTCTGGGCCGACCTTGATAGTCTGGGTGTGGCGGACATCCTGCACCTGCCGGGAGAGGTCGATGATCCAAAGCGCTTTTTTGCGATAGCCGATATTTCCGTATTATTGTCACGCGAAGAGGCACTCGGGCTTGTTTGCCTGGAAGCGGCCCAGTGTTCTCTACCGACTGTGTGTTTCGCAGAGGCGGGTGGTGCTCCGGAGTTCGTCGAGAACGACGCCGGGCGCGTGGTGCCCTATCTTGATCTCGACGCATTTGCCGCTGCGATAGTTGAGATGGCCGGCGACCCGGTCCTCAGATATCGCCTTGGTGATAGAGCTCGAAGAAAAGTCGAATATCGATATACGATTGATTTTCAGGCTCCGCGACTCATTGAGGTCTTTAATCAGCTGGACTCTGAAAAGTGCGGGCCCAGCGTTTTGGCCAGAGAAGCGTCAGAAGCGGATACTGCCACCGATGGTGGTTTTTGAAATAGGTGAACATCCCACGAAACTGCAGGTCTTCGTATCGCGTGGTGCTGAATTTTCTGGACGAAACTCCTTCGAGGTGAACAACCTGAACGTCGGGAACGACATGGCTCAATGATTCAAGGTCATGGATGCGCTTGGAAAGATCGACGTCGTTGAAGAGCAACGGAAAGCTCTCATCGAAGAGCATGCCGAGCTGGTCGATCACGCTGCGCCGGAACAGGCTGAACGATGCCCCGGCCTGCTCGACTTCTTCGACTCCGGTAAAGGCCCGGTCGCGATAGAAATATCGGTTGCCGAACCACCTGCTGAGAAGAGGAACTTGTCGATGGCTCTTCCGAGCCAATGATAGTGGGCAAAAAGAAACAGAACATTGGGAAGCCGCCGGTAGAATTCTTGGGGATTTCCGTCCCGATCGCAGAATCTCGGCGTGACGGCACTGACATCGGGATGTGCATCGGCGTAGGCTGCCAACGCGCTCACGGCGTCATCTCGGAGCAGGATATCGTTGTTCGCAACCAGGATGTAGCGGCCGGTACTCAGCTCGTAGCCCTGATTACAGGCGCGGGCAAACAAGAGGTTTTCATCGTTGAATACGGTTCGAATTCTGGCGTCGTGTGAAGCCAACTGTCGGATCGTGGAGGTGCTGCCGTCAGAAGATCCGTTGTCGATTACGATGAGTTCGAAATCGACACCGCGCGTATGGTCGAGGATCGATCGAAGGCAGTGATCGAGTGCATCGCCTCCGTTCCAGTTCGGGATGATGATCGAAACGGTGGCGTTCACTCTGTCGTTCCTCTTACGTCGTCAAGTACTTGAAACGAATGGGAAAAGTAGTTTTCGTCTGGTCTATTCCGGCCAATTTTACCACCCGGTTCGGACGCGACGCCAATGAATCATGAGCTTGGGTCAGCTTTCGGGCTCAACCACCGGGTCTTCCGAGGCGGCCGCGGCAGCTTCGTTTTGATGGGGCTCGAGCTTCATCCGCCAACCCGGCGGCCACACCTCGAGCCGATAGGAGCTGTCGATGCGCCAACGTTGAACTTCTTCCCGCCAATCGGACCACCATGGAGCGATGCACAGGGCTGGTCGGAAATAGATGAGACCAACGAAGAGGGCGGAGGCCACCATCAATGAAACGATCAAATCCCGGGAAAACCGAAAGGCCGTCCGATCGAGGTTCACGCTCGAGATCCCAGCGAGCACGAAGATGATATTCGCAGCAAGAAAATATCGATGTCCTTCCATCCCCAGAAGGAGGTGGTTCTTCGGATCGATCGAAAGGACTATTGCCGGTAGGGTCAAAATCAAAACACCGCCGACGAAATACAACCGTCGGATTCGATCCATGGGCGCGGTGAGCAACCAGCACTGGGCGATGAACACCGACGACGCGCCAACGCCGACGCAGAACACGACTGCCGGCGTGCCGTCGAGGAGATCAAAAAGGGTGTGCGAGACAATTCTCGCGGACCCAATTCCTAAAAAGGGCAAAACGCTGGATTTGACAGCCAAAATGGATGCCAAGACGGAAAGGGGCACAAAGCCGACGCGGTCGCTCGCGGACCCGTAACTTTCCAGGGACACCGCGGCTGCGACCAACTGGATCACCAAGCATGTTGCGAGAATGGAGAGTTGAAGAGCGACTTCGCGGCTTCGGGTTGTGAACCACTTGACCAGGAATAGAGGGGCCAGCAGCGCCGACAGAACTCCATTCAGACCGGCACATACGAGAAGCACC
Organism: Candidatus Sulfomarinibacteraceae bacterium; assembly: GCA_963769215.1. GTDB lineage: Bacteria > Acidobacteriota > Thermoanaerobaculia > Thermoanaerobaculales > Sulfomarinibacteraceae > Sulfomarinibacter. Next base: position 29,967 of record CAVYKX010000015.1, read on the forward strand.
CGGTACGCCCAGGTCTTGACCCGGGATGGCGAACCGGGGTTTCCGACGAGGATGAGAAAAGTCGCCAGGGCCAGATAGAATTGGTCGCAAATCGTTGTCAGCCAGGTCTCGCCACTCGCCAGCGTGAACATCACTGCCATCACGGCGAGGAATTGTCGTCCCGATCCACGCCAGATTTCGTCGCCTCCCCAGAGGATGATTGCGATGGGTATCAGTTGGATACAAAACGCGATTGCCGTGGTGACGAGAGGCGCCCATTCGAGCGGCGTCAGATGAACTGCCAGAGTGGTTGCAACGTTGGGGACAAGCGAGTAATACCCGAGGTGAGGCTGAATCAGCGCGGCCAACCAGTCGTGATGCCACGCAAACGCGAAATACGTGGGCCCCTCCTCCGCCCAAAAACGCGGATTCACGAGGAGGGAAGGCGCCCGGATGACGATGCAGGCGACCGAGAGTGCCATGAGAGAGAGCCGAACGGTGGACCCCCCGGTTGCGATCGCGACTCTATCGGGTGTTTCAGCCGGTTGCATCGAGAGTCTGCAATGCGCGGGGAGTTCGTTTTTTGTCGTTCTTCACCCTCAGATTTTAGCATTCGGGCGGAGGGGAACGAGGTAGTCGATACAATGTCTGGGAAGGGGCGTCGCTGTGGGCGCCGGGGTCGTGGTGGAAAAATCTCACTCGTGTGGTCAGAAGGAACTGTCAGAATCACCTGCTCAGCAGAACTCTGCGCAGGCGCTTCGCCGCCGGCGTCTCCTCGCGAGGACGGTGGGTGACGAACGAACCGCCAGCACCCGCCACCGTGTTCTTGCGCATCTGAAGGCGTTGGATTCGGCGGGAATCGATGTCGCTTTGGAAATGCAGACGGCCGATCGGTGGTCGTTTTTCAGGCCGTTGCACCGACTGGGAGAATTGCTGCGAGACACGTCGTTTCGTCCATCTGCCGACCTGATCATGATGCACCGGCGCACCTACCCACCGATCTTCGCGCGGCGTCTCGCGTCTCTCGGTGTACCCGTCGTTTTCGACCTTGATGACGCACTGTACCTGCCCCCACCATCGTGTACCCAGGGTGACGGCGAGGGAAAGCGCTACCGAAGAAATTTTGACGCCACCTGTGCTGCCGCGAATCTCGTAATCTGCGGCAACGCTGAACTTGCCCGGAATGTTCCTCACGATCGAACTGAGATCGTGCCGACAGCGATCGACTGCCGGCGCTTTAAACCGTCCGCGATCACACCTGCGACCGCCCCGGTGATCGGCTGGGTTGGATACTCCGACAACCTGCCATATCTTGAGGCCCTGGCCGATCCTCTTCGTGAGCTCACCCATCGCCACCCCCAGCTGCGACTGCTGGTGGTTGCAGACCGGCCGCCTCAAATTGAGGGTGTCCGGGTGGACTTTCGTCAATGGTCGCTGGCCGCCGAGGTCTCCTGCTTCGCTGACATGGCGGTTGGTGTCATGCCGCTCGACGACACGCCCTGGACGCGCGCGAAGTGCTCCTTCAAGTTGCTGCAGTACATGGCGCTCGGAATCCCTGCGGTGGCCGCGCCTGTCGGTATGAATGTGGAGGTCGTCGCCGACGGTCAAAACGGCGTCCTCGCGACGACGTCACAGGAGTGGTTCGACGGTCTCGACCGCCTGCTCGGCGACGAGGATCTCCGGCAGCGCCTCGGCGCCGCGGGGCGGCAAACGGTGGTCGAACGCTACTCTCTCGAGGTCATTTCTCCGCGGTTGATTGAACTCTTGTTGGGCGTTTTCAGACGTGACCACGGGAAAGGTCGGCAGCGGCAGCCCGCGCTGCCATAATCGATAGATGTGCGGCATCGCCGGAATTCTCGGAAAACAGGCTGTCGACAGCCGGAGGCGGCGGGTCGAGCGGATGACCAGCGCCATGGTGCACCGCGGCCCTGACGACGAGGGGTACTTCGATGATGACCTCGTGACGCTCGGTTTTCGGCGGTTGGCGGTCATCGATCTCGAAACCGGAGAGCAGCCGATCGTGCTCCCCGAACGACAGTTGGCGATCGTACTCAACGGCGAAATCTACAATTTCCGGGAGCTCCGGGAGGAGCTGCGGGCGAAGGGTCACCGGTTCCGAAGCTCGGGCGACGTCGAGGTGGTCCTTCGCCTGTGGGCTGAGGAAGGACCCGACTGCCTGGAACGGCTCAACGGGATGTTCGCTCTGGCCGTGTGGGACGGCCAGACGCAACGGCTGTACCTTGCCCGCGATCGCTTCGGAATCAAACCGCTCTATCTGTGTGGCGAAGGAGGAGCCTTGGCGTTTGCCTCGGAGCTGCGTGCGTTGGGTGCTGGCGGCTTTCCCCGAGATCCCCAGCTCGACCCGGTGCAGCTCCGGCATTACCTCGCGTATGGCTACCTGTCCCCACAAGGGGCGCCGTTGACCGGAGTACGCTCTCTGAATCCGGCGACAGTCCTGGAGGTGGATGCGGACGGCAGCGAAAGGCTGCGTTCCTACTGGATACCGCAGCGAGGCGGAGGCCGAAACGTCGACTGGCGATGGTCTGGTCGAGGGCCTTCGAGCGGCCATGGAAACCGCGGTCGAGCGCCAGTTGGTGGCCGACGTCCCGGTGGGGGTCTTCCTGTCCGGCGGGCTTGACTCGAGCTCCCTGTGCGCTCTGGCCCGGGACCGGGTCAGCGGACCACTGCGTACGTTTTCGGTGGGGTTCGAAGGTCCCGGTGCAGTATCGGAGCTGCCGTTTGCGAGGGAGGTGGCCGGTTTTCTCGGTTCAGAGCACCACGAGTTGATGATGGATCCGGACACCGTTGCTACGGATCTCGAGGCCATTGTCGACGGTCTCGACGCACCGCTGGCCGACCCGACCGCCATCCCAACCTGGTACATGTCGAAATTGGCCAGGGAGCGGGTGACGGTGGCATTGTCGGGCGAGGGGGCGGATGAGATCTTCGGCGGCTACGCCCGTCAGCGCTACGATGTGGCCATCGACCGGTTTGGCGCGCTGGGCCGATTTCTGCTGCCGGTCGCCTTGCGCATGGCGGGCAGAGAAAGCTCCCCGCGCCTGCTGCGCCGCTTGAAAATGGAGCCGGGCTTGCGGCGCCAGCTCGATTGGGGAAGGCTCGTGCCAGACAGGGAACTGGACACTCTGATGCATCGGTCGACCGTCACCGATGAGGCGATGCATGCGCAGTACGAGGATCTCGCCCAACGATGGCTCGATCTCGCCGAAACGGACCCGGTCAATGGTCGGTTGACGACGGACCGTGAGGTCTTCCTGCCGGCCGACTTGCTGCCAAAGGTCGATCGCATGTCGATGGCGCACTCCCTCGAGGTCAGGGTGCCGTACCTCGACAATCAAGTGGCGGACCTCATGCTGGGTGTCCGGGGCACCTACAAACAGAGCCTTCGCCGCGACAAAATCCTGCTCCGCGAGGCGGCGTCGGCGTACCTGCCGGAAACGGCATCGCACCGGGCCAAGCGGGGATTTGAGGTTCCGATCGGTGAGTGGCTGCAGGGGCTCGTTACGCCCGGTCCTCTCGAGCTGGTTGGCGTCCGAAACCGTTCGGAGGCAGGGTGTGGTGCAGCCGGAAACGGTGTCCCGGCTTATCGACGATCACCTTCACGGGAACCGCGATCACGGCAAGAACGCTGTGGGCCTTGATGGTCCTGTCTCGCTGGCTGGAAACGGCGGGAGTTTGATGAAGGTCGCGCTCCTGTCCCATCTCGCATCTGAGCGTGCACCCACCGGTGCCGAGCACAGTCTCGCGTTGCTCGCCCGTGGGCTGCGATCGCGGGATCACCAGGTTGCAGTGACAACTCCGGGGCGGTGGGAGTTGGCGGCCGGCCTCCGGGCAGCCGGCGTGGACGTGGCGTCGATTCCGGTGCGTGTCTGTTGGCTGGTGCAGCATGATCAGCAGCCGAATTGGCTGCAAGTGCTCCGACTCCTTCGTTACGAGACGCCGGACCCCGGAGCCTCGCGTCTCCGCCGCTGGCTGGCCGAAATTCAGCCCGGCGTGGTTCACGTCAATTGCCTTCCGCATGTGCGTGGTGCAGAGCGGCCCACCAGTGCGGTCTCCCTGTGGTCTGGCATCTGAGAGAGATCTTGCCGCCTGGTCCACGCCGCCGGTGGTTTGCCGGCCAACTTCGGCGGTACGCGACCCGGGTCGTGGCCGTCAGCGATGCTGTAGCTGGATGGCTGCAGGAGGAGGGCCTGGGCGATCTGGTGAAGGTTGTTCATAACGGTGTCGATCCTCCTGCAGAGATGCCGAACCGGCTCGACGCGCGGAAACGACTCGGTCTGCCTGACGATGGAATCGCGATCGGACTGTTCAGCCAATTGGTGGAGCACAAAGGAGCGCTCGACTTCGTTCAAGCCGCCCATCAGGCTGCGGAAGACGATCCGAAGCTCTTTTTTGTGATCGCCGGGCATGGCCCCGAGTCCTTCGTGAACCGCCTCCGCGGAGCCATCGCGTCGGGAGCGGGTTCGGACCGAATCCACCTCGTGCCTGCGCAGAGCGAGATCTGGCCATTGCTGGCAGCGGTCGATAGCGCGGCCATCACGACCCTTTGGCCTGATCCGCTGCCGCGCGTAGTGATGGAGGCGATGGCTGTCGGCCTGCCTGTGATCGGATACACCGGTGGAGGCGTCCCGGAGATGGTGGTCGATGGGGTAACCGGAATATTGTGCACACCCGGAGATGTCGATAGCCTGGCAATGGCGATGCAGCAGATAGCAGCAGATGAAAAAGGTCGATTACGGCTCGGTGAGGCCGGTCGCGACAGGGCGCGCCAGCTGTTTTCTGAGAATCGTCATGTGGATGGGATGGAGGCCGCTCTGCGCCAGGCTAGCTCCCGAGCATCGGAAGAATGACTCCTGCCGCGTCGTGATGCTCGGGTTTCGACAACTCTTGAGATAACCACGCCCGAAGATCTCCGGGTTGGGGGTGCTCTACAATCAGGCGTTCGGCGAGTCCGGACAACGGTATGTCCTCAGGGTCCCGATCAAGGGCTTCGACAAGGCGCTGAGCAGCCTCATTCCATCGCCCAAGCTCCATCAGGGCCATCACTGCCACCCTCGATCCGTCCGCGGTCGGCGGGTGGAGTGAGTCGAGGACGGCAAATTGGTCGAGCGCGGCTGCGGGGTGCCCCGTGTAATAGAGTGCGGCGGCGTAGATTATGGCGCGGCAGGAAGAGTTCGGGGCCGCGCTCGGTGGCCTTTTGATAGCAGTCCCGGGCAGCCGCCAGGTCATTCCGTTCGAGATAGACGTCGCCCAGCCAGCGCCATCCATCGGGACCTTCCGGAAAGATCTCGATAGCGGTCCTCGCGAGGTTCTCCTGGTTGGCGTAGACCCAGAGAGCGTGGCGGAGGCCGAGCTGTTCGATGAGGAGAATGGCAACGACGATGGCGGGTATCGCCCACCCCAACCGAGGTTGATTTCGAGTAGTCCGGCTGTGAATAGAGAATCCCAATTGGGCGATGCCGAGAACGGTCAATGCGAGCGGGACATAGAGATATCGACCGAAACCACCCCATCCAGGAATTGTAACGACCAGCGCGATGGGGACGAGCATGGATCCCGTAATGAGCGCGGCGTTGAGCACGAGGGGAGCACTGCGCCGCAGGGCGATGGCGCCTCCCAGCAGCGCGATTCCGATCCCCGCGGCAGCGAGGCTCTGCGACCAAGTGACGGCTGCGTACTCCCAGGAGAGGTGGCGGATGCCCACCGGCTGCATGGTGAGCATGGCTCGGAGTCCGTCCAGCACCAACACCGGAAATACCTTGATCGCTGCGATCCGGTGGGTGGGGTCGATGCCGGTTGCCTGAAGCCCGGCCAAAGCAAGGCTGCGCATGACGAGGAAGACCGCGGCGGCGAGCCACACGGGCGCCAGATAACGAAGTTTTACCCGCCGCACCACAACCAGGAAAAGGCTCACTGCGGGAAGGGCGGTAAGCACAACCTCCTTTGCGAGCAGTCCGGCGAGAAAGACGAGGCCTGACACCAATGCCGCCACCCAGGCGCCCCGGCTCGACCGTCCTTTTCCGCATCGCCAATCCAGAATCAGCACCGCTGCCAGTAGACCTGCGGCCGCCAGCGGCTCGGAAAGGGCCGAGGCCCACAAATACGCCTCTGCGGTGACCGGGTGGCATCCAAAGAAGAGGACTGCTGCCCATACTGCAAGCCGTGCCTCGAGCCAGCGGACCGCGAGCAGCCACAGCAGCACGCACACGGCTGAGGTGTGCTGCCAGGACTGCAAGGTGAAACCAGAACGGATCGGCGCCGTCGAGGGTGTAGATCAACGTCAGCGCTACGAAGAATGCCGGGCGGTAGGTGTCAACACCGTCGGCCCCTCGTCCCTCTCCACCCGCTGACTGAACGACGTTGTGGCCGAAGAAGAAAGGAATCCGCGACAGATCCCCGATGGTTGTGGAGTCGACGATTTGATCGAAGTCGTCCCACAGGAAGTCGGCGCCCAGCGTCGGCGCGAGCACAGCGGTGATCAGGACGAGCAACGACAGGAGTTGAATCCAGTTCTGGCTGAAAAACCGAGCTGCAATTCCCTTGAAACCGTCAGTCATCCCCACCATTGTCGCAGCTTTCAATCCCGCCCGCCCTCATGCCCCTTATAATCAATTGATGTCCTTCCTCCCGCGCTTTCCATTCATACCAAAGGACTCGCGGTGAATATCGGCGCCGTGGTGGTCAGCCACAACTCGGCCGCCGATCTTCCGGCCTGTCTCGAGGCGCTGTCAGGCTCGGCCGGGCTTGATCGGGTCGTGGTGGTCGACAACGTTTCGGAGGACCAGTCTCGTCAAATCGTTCGAGCGTTTGAAGATCCCAGAGTCTCCTTGGTTGTCGAGGAGGTCAACAGCGGTTTTGCGGGCGGCTGCAACCGGGGCTTTCGCGAGCTGGGCAGTGATTTCGACTTTCTCGCCTTTCTCAACCCCGATGTGGTGGTGGCGCCGGACTGCCTGCAGCGAGCCGTGGGAAAACTCGTGGCGGATCCGCGGTTGGCGTCGGTGGCGCCGCTGCTGATGCGTTCGGACGGCGAAACGGTAGATACCGTTGGCCAGGTACTGAAGCGGTGGACCCTCGAGGTCGACGACCGGGGGTATGGTGAACCGCCGTCCGCCCGGTTGATGCAGTCGGCGGAAGTGCTGGCGGCGTGCGGCGCTTTGGCCGTGTTCAGGAGGCCGGCATTGGTCTCGATATCGGACGCGTTCGGACCTTGGGCTCAGCACTATTTCTGCTTCTGGGAAGACGTCGAGATCGGGTGGCGACTGGGCAATTCGGGCTGGCGCATCGAGAGTTGTCCGGAGGCGGTGGCGAGCCATCGGCGCGGTGGCGGCGCTTACGAGGGATCTGGTCCGCTGCGCTGGAGGCGACCCGCAGAACTCGAGGCCTGTATCATCAGTAATCGGTGGATGACGTTGATTCGCCACCTTCATCCCCTTGATCTCGCACCGCGCCTCCCCCTACTCTTGTTCTGGGATTCCGGTCTCGTTGCGGCGGGAGCACTGCGCCGACCGTCGCTGCTCAAACACCTGCGTCGGCGGTGGCCGATGGTAAGAAACGAATGGCGCAACCGGCACCGATACCAGCGACGGAGGTTGTACGACCTGCAATGATGATTCGCCTCATTCTCGGATTTTTCCTCGCCTATTTCCTCGCGATTGTGGGTACGCCGATGGCGCGCGAGGCGGCGCTCCGCTTCGGTGTGGTCGATAATCCCGATGGAAACCTCAAAAACCACGATGAACCGGTGGCGTATCTGGGAGGCCTGGCGGTCTTCGCCTCATTTCTCCTGTCAATTGGCATGACCTTCGAGTTCGATGCCGAACTCCTGGCCCTTCTGCTGGCTTCGACCATCGTCACGACCGTAGGACTGATCGACGACTTCGGTGCGCTGACTCCGAAACCGAAGGTCGTCGGCCAGGTCGTGGCCGTTTTTGTGCTGCTCAAAGCTGGGATCATGATCGAGGTGGCACTCATTCCGTGGTGGCTGCGGGTTGCGATCACGATCCTGTGGCTCGTCGGCATGTCCAACGCATTCAACCTCGCGGACATCATGGACGGGCTGGCGAGCGGGCTCGGAGTCATTGCAGCCACGTTCCTGTTGGTGGTGGCGCTGCTCAACGGGCGCTGGGTTGTCGCGGCGTTCACGGTCGCCTTGATCGGCGCGTTGCTCGGCTTTCTGAAATCAAACTTCTATCCCGCCACCATATATCTTGGCGACTGTGGCAGCCTGTTCGTCGGTCTGACTCTCGGCGCCCTCGCCATGGTGATGGACTACACCCAATACAACCCGCTCGGCTGGCTCGCGCCACTGTTCATCCTCGCGGTGCCGCTGATCGACACCGCATACGTCATCGTGCTCAGACTCAGGGCCGGGCGCAAGGTCTACTACGGCAGCCCCGATCACTTTCCGCTCAGGGTTCGCAGAACACTCGATGGATGGACGGCCGGCTCCGTGTTGGTCAGCTATGCGGTGGGGGTGGTCTTTGGCGCCCTTGGTCTGGTAATTCTCTTCCTCGACCCCCTATCCACGATGATCCTGACCGCTGTCGTCGGTGTGGTCACCCTGGGCCTCCTGGTGTGGTTGGCGACAGTGCCTATGGAGGCCTGATGGGAGATGTTGTCATTGTCGGAGGCGGGCTCACCGGTCTGGTGGCGGGCGAGCAACTCAGCCGCATGGGTGTTTCAGCGGTGGTCTTCGAGCGCGAAGCCGAAGCGGGGGGTGCGTGCCGCAGCATCAGTGACAACGGGTTCACCTTTGACTACACCGGGCACCTCCTGCACATCGCACAGCCCGAAACAGAGGCCTACCTGAAGGAGTTGGAAGTCTGGGATCGGTTGGCGCTTCACGAACGGAGAGCCGCCGTCGTGATCGGCGGTCAGGTGACACCGTACCCGGTGCAGATCAACACCCATGGTTTGGCGCCCGAGGCTCGCCGCGACTGCCTACTCGGATTTGTCCGGGCGTGGTCGCGCACCGATGGCCGGGACCCGGAGAATTTCCATGAATGGGTGCTCGACCGTTTCGGGGAAGGACTCGCCCGTCATTTCTTCTTCCCGTACAACAGCAAGCTTTTCCGTGCTACGCCGGAGGAGCTGAGTCTTGACTGGGTTGGTAGATATGTGCCGAAACCGAAGATCGAGGACGTGATCAACGGCGCTTTCGGCCTGCACGATGCTGATGTGGGCTATAACGCCTCCTTCCGATATCCTCGCAGCGGTGGAATCCGTCTTCTGCCGGACGCGGTCGCCGAGCGGGTCCCCGATCTCCGCCTGACCCAGGAAATCGTCCGCATCCATCTTGGTGAGCGCTGGCTCGAAGTGGCGGGTGGTGAGCGATTCGGGTGGCACCAGCTCCTCTCCACGATTTCGTTGCCCGCCTTGCTGGATCGTATCGCCGATCCGTTGCCCGAAGACGTCGCAGCAGCGCGGGCGGATCTGCGGTGGGTTCGGGTTCTGAATCTCGCCCTTGGGGTCGAAGGACCGCCGCCGACGGACCAGCACTGGCTCTATTTCCCGGATCCCGAGCTGCCGTTTTACCGGGTGGGCTTTCCATCCAACCACGGCGATCTCGCCCCAGCCAGCCACCATACCGTTTCAGTCGAGGTAAGCCTCGATCCCGATTCCGGAGAGATCGACGAGCTTGTCGATGCGTCGGAGAGGGCATTGGCGAGCGCCGGCTTCCTCGAGCCCGCTGCGATTCGGGTGAAAAGGGTGTCTGTGCTCGATCCTTCGTACGTGGTCTTCGATCATTCCCATTGCGAGGCGGTCGCGCTTCTGGGTCGTTATCTCCTCGATCAGGGAGTGACGCTGGCCGGACGCTGGTCGGAGTGGAAATATTCGGCCATGGAGGATGCGATCCTCGACGGGATATGCGCGGCCCGGTCGTTGACTCGAAACAACGGTGCGGGTCTGTAGGGCAGAGGAGTGGATCGCAGCGATCTTCCCATCAGAGTCCTCCTGGCCATCACCCGGCTCGAATTGGGTGGCGCACAGCGGGTGGTTTTACAGACGGCGGCTCTTCTTGACCGGGAGCGGTTCGCCGTAGCTTTAGCCTGGGGTCCCGGCGATTACCTCGATCAAGAGGCTTCAGAGATTCCCTCCCTCGCGCTGTATCCGATTCCGACGTTGGTGCGACCGGTAGCGCCATGGTCCGATCTTCGTGCTCTCGCGTCTCTCCGCAGTGCAATTCGCGAATTCCGGCCCGACGTAGTCCATACCCATTCGTCGAAGGCGGGGATTCTCGGCCGTTTGGCGGCTCGTCTCGAGAAGGTGCCGGCGGTCGTGCACACGGTCCACGGTTTTGGATTCACTCCATTGCAGCCCGCGCTGAAACGGTTGATCTTCAAATCTGCCGAACGGCTGATGGCGCTCGGGACCGATCATTTTGTGATGGTCTCAGAGACCGATCTGGGTCGCGGCGTGGAGATCGGTCTCTTTCCGCCCGAGCGGGCGACGGTGATACGAGCGGCAATCGACATCGAAAAATTCCGTTCCGGTGGAAGCGGCGGGGGGGTCCGGGACCGCCTCGGTCTGCCTCCGGATGCACCGGTCGTGACGCAGATCGGAAACTTCAAACCGCAGAAGGCGCCGCTTGATTTCGTCAAAGTGGCTGCCGCGGTCCACAGGCGATTTCCCGAAACGCGATTCGTGATGGTCGGAGACGGTCCGTTGAAGGCCGAGACCGAAAAGCTTGCACGTTCGCTCGGGGTTGCCGAATCCATGACGTTCTGTGGCTGGTGGGATGACATTCCCGGCCTGCTTGCGGCGACCGATGTGTCCGTCCTGACCTCCCGGCACGAGGGACTGCCGTGCTCGGTGGTCGAGTCGCTGGCGGCCGGGGTGCCGGTGGTTGCGACTGCGGTAGATGGCACCGTTGAGGTCGTGCGACCCGGAATCAACGGCTTTCTCGCGCCGGCCGGCGATATTCCGGGCCTGGCCGACCACGTGTGTGCGATCCTGGAGAACCCGGAACTGAACCGTCGATTGGCCGCCGCAGCCCCCGAACACCTGGAAGACTTCGATGTGAGCGTTATGGTGCGGCAGCAGGAGGATCTCTACAGATGCATTGGACCCATGAGCCACTCGTAATGGTCTTTGCCTTCGCCTTCGGGGCGTCGTGGGGCAGTTTTCTCAACGTGTTGATCTACCGGATCCCGCGAGAGATGTCGATCCTCAGAGAACCACCCTCCTCCTGTCCTCAGTGTGAGACCCCTATTCGTTGGTTCGATAACCTGCCGCTGTTTTCGTGGCTGGCCCTCGGCGGCCGCTGCCGAAGCTGCAAGACGTGGATATCCATTCGATATCCTCTGGTGGAGGTCACGGCAGGAATCCTGGCGGTTCTCACCCTCGTCCGATGGGGCGTTTCGGTGGTCGGTGTCGAGGTCCTGGTCTTCGCGTGGATCTCTCTCGCCCTCGCGTTGATTGACTTTGACTTCAAGATTCTCCCCAACGTCCTCACGTACCCGTCGATCATCTTCGGGTTGGTCGCGTCGATGCTGGGCGGCTATACATGGTGGCTTGATTCGCTGATCGGCGCCATCGTCGGCGCCCTTCTTCCGACCCTCGTGATCGTGATCTACAAGCTGTGGCGGGGTGTCGAGGGCATGGGGTGGGGCGACGTCAAGTATCTGGCGGCGATCGGGGCGGTGGTCGGCGTTCGGGGATGTGTCGGCGTTCTCGTCTTCGCCGCGATTCTCGGGTCAGTGGTCGGGATTGCGCTCATCGTGAGCCGTCGAGGATCGCGCCAAACGGAATTGCCCTTTGGCACTTTTCTCGCAATTGCGGTGATCGCGTGGCTTTATGCGCCGGAATCCTGGTTGGCGGCGATTCCGCTGTAAGCTGCAGTGACCGCCTCTTCGAGCAGGCGATCCTGGTTCGGAAACACCGAGCGAAGATCGAGAACAACCTCGTTCTCTTCGATGCGTGCGACCACAGGCGGAGATGCGGCTCGGAGGCGATTCGCCACATCCTGCCCGCCCGAGATGACCAGGCCATAGCTCGGGAACGTTTCCTCGGGGGTCGTTCCGCCGCCCAGGGCAGCGCGGGTGGCGCAACCGCGAGCCGGCACACCGTTCGCGCGAAGTCGCCGACCAAGGCGTCGCGCTCGGCCCTTGAGTTCCTCAACGGATGTCTCGAGCATTGCGTAGAGCGGGATCTCGTCGAGCTTCCCGCTGTGGTGGGCGCGCAGGGTCTCCTCCATCGTCAGCAGTGCGGTCTTGTCCGGACGCAAGGCCCGATACAACGGATGACGGGCGAGCGGCTCCACCCATTCCGACCGGCCGACGATCAGGCCCGCTTGCGGACCACCGAGGAGCTTGTCGCCGGAGAAGCACACGAGGTCGGCACCCGCCTCGAGCAGCTCGGAAACGGTTTCTTCGTGGGGCAGTCCCCACCGGCGGACATCGTGGAGGGCGCCGGATCCCTGGTCAACGAAGAGCGGAAGACCGCGGGCATGGGCGAGGCCCGCAAGCTCTCCGATTGTCGGCGTGGTGGTGAAACCGATGATCCGAAAATTCGACTGATGGGCCACGAGAATGGCCGCAGTCTCGTCGCTGATGGCGGCAGAATAGTCCTTGAGATGAGTCCGGTTGGTGCACCCGACCTCGACCAGGGTGGACCCCGCAGCTGTCATGACATCCGGCAGGCGAAATGACCCGCCGATTTCGATGAGTTGTCCCCGCGAAACGATCACCTCGGCGCCAGAGGCGTGCCCCTTGAGGATCAGAAAAAGGGCGGCCGCGTTGTTGTTGACCATGACGGCGCTCGGCGCGCCGCAGATCCGCGCGATGCGTTTGGCGAGCGGTGCCAGGCGCTGACCTCGCCGGCCTTCGCTGACGTCATACTCGAGAGCAAGGTATGATTTCAATGATGGCGGAATTTGCTGCGGCAGCGGTGCCCGGCCGAGATTGGTGTGCAGGAGCACACCGGTGGCGTTGATCACCGCAGGGTATGCAGAGGCCGCGCCGGCCTCGAGGAGTTCCAGGATTTCCTCTTCGAGGGCCTTGCAGGTCGCATCGACCGTCGGGTCCGCGACCTCGCCGGAGGCGATTCGCCGTCGAAGCCGTTCGACGGCCGTGCGACACGCTTCCATGACCGGGGCATGGCCGTGTTCGCCGACCGCTTCACGCAGTGAGGGGAGATCGAGCAGCCGATGAATTGCCGGGATACGTCGATAATCGGGTTCCACGTCAGATATTCTAGCCTAGAGAGACCCGTGATGTGTCGAAGCGTCGATCGGGGGATAGATCCATGGAATTGATCGAACAGATCGCGTTCCTCGAACGAGCGCTGCAGGAACACATCAGAAAGTGGGAGATGTTTTTCTCCGGAAGCGAAAGGGTTCCTCCGGTCACAGATCGCGAGCGGATCACCCGCCGCCTCCGCTTTCCTTTCGGAGCAGACCGTCAACCGGAGAGCAGAGCAGTTTCGGATCGAGCAGCTTCAGCACCGATTTATGACGTATTCGCAGAACTGGGACCGGATGCTGCGTGAACGCGAAGAGGGCCGGACGGTTCAGCCACACACCAATCCATCGCTTCGTGCGCCCGACCCAACCAACGCCACCGCGCCGGGATCCGTAAACCAAGAGGCCGACACGACGCTCTTCGATCAATACTGCGCCGCCAAAACGGAGCAGGGACTCGAGATGAGTGTCGACCGCGAGACCTTTGACCGGCAGATAGCCGTCCAACGCGAGAAGATCGAGGAACGCTTGGGGCGTCAGGTGCGCTTCGAGGTACAGGTGGAGGATGGTAAGGTCAGGGTCGTTGCGCGCAAGAAGAAGAAATAGGCGACAGGTGGAGGAAATGCCGATGCGGGCTCGAATCTGGGTACTTTTTATCGCGGTCGGGGTTTTCAGCCTGTACGCGGTGGTGATCGCGAGTGCCGACGAGCCGATTTTCGTCAAGTGGCTCGTGGCGGATGACCCTGGTGACGAGACGATTCGAGATTACTGGGAGCGGTCGGAAAAGGGCGAACTCGCGGCTCCGGAGTTGGTGGACCTCGGGACGATGCTTTTCTACCGCGGATTCCCTGACGACGCGATTCGCTACTTCAAACAGGCACTCGATCTCGACGCGGATCTGTTCGAAGCGTGGTTTCGGATCGGGCTGGTCGAGCACAGCCGAGGCGACCTCGACAACGCGAGGCAGGCGTATGAACGTTGCCTCAAGCAGCGTCCGGGCCACGGCTGGTGCAATTTCTATCTCGGATTGCTTCAAGAGGAGATGGGTCGCAGCACGAAGGCCATGCAGTACTACGAGACGGCGTTCGAGCACGCTCCCGAGCTTGCCGATCCGACCTACAACCCCGAAGTGTTGTCGTCGAAACTCGCGTTGGGAGCGAAGCTCCGCGATTATGATCAGCGGAGATTCGAGACTGGAGCGCCCTTGCGTTACCTGGAGCCGAAGGAAGTGCGAAAGGTCCGCCGGCGCTACGAGCCGACGCCCACGGCCGTGCCCGAAGAAGTTGCGCCCGCCGCAACCAGCACTTCCGAATCGGCAGCACCGCAAACTCAGCCACCGTCGACCCAGTCGAAGCCGCAACGGCCGCCTCGATCGATACCGGTGCGTCGGGCGCCGACGCCCTCGCCAACAGAGTCGGGGACGTCAGACGGTCAGTCCGGTTCCGGGTCGCGCATGGCGCCCATCGCGAGCACGTCCGACGAGGCGCACTTGGTGCCGCGGTGGCTCGAACTCTCGCGGTGGGCGGAAATTCTCGTCTAAGTCGTTTTCACGCTTCGATTTACACGTTGAAGCGGAAGTGAACGACCTCTCCATCCTGGACGCGGTAGGTCTTGCCCTCCAGGCGCAGAGTGCCCTGTTCCCGGCAAGCGGCCAGTGATCCCGCCTCCAGGAGGGTGCCGGAGGGGACGACCTCGGCGCGGATGAACCCACGTTGGATGTCCGAATGAATGACTCCGCCCGCCTCGGCGGCAGGGGTTTCGCTGCGCACCGACCACGCACGGCACTCATCCTCCCCGACTGTGAAAAACGAGATCGATCCGAGGAGGCGGTAGGACTCCCGAATCACGCGATCGAGAGCACGATCGGCGATGCCGTACTCCTTCATGAAGCTCTCGGCATCGCCACCTTCAAGGAGGGACAGCTCACCTTCGAGGGTCGCACACACCTGGGTGAAGACCAGGCCCGGCCGCATCAGCCAGTCGGACCATGAGCCGTCGGCAAAAGGATCGGCGCCAAGCTGGTCTTCTCCCAGATTCAACACCACCAACATCGGTTTGATGGAGAGGAATGTGAAGCCGCGCAAGACCTTGTGATCATCCGATGAAAAGTCCGCGCTGCGCAGAGGCTTCTGGGCCTCCAGAATCTCGAGACAGCACTCCAGTAGATCGCGCTCCCGCTGCAACTCGGGAGTTTTCCGTTTCGCAAGGTCACGACGGATCCGGTCCAGCCGCCGCTCCACGACCAACTGGTCCTGGAGGATGAACTCCTCCTCGATGTGGTGCAGATCGCGGAGAGGATTAACGGATCCCATCGGGTGGGGAACAACTTCGTCGGCGAATGCCCTCACCACCACCATCAACGCGTCGGTATTGCGAAGCTCGGGAATGCTGAACGACGCGTCACGCCGGTGTTCTTCGGGAATTCCCGGCACATCTACATAGCGTACGGTTGCCGGAGTCGTCTTTTTTGGGTCGTACATGGCGCTGAGAGCATCCAACCTGCTGTCCGGGACGCGCGCAACCCCCACCTGGGTGGAGTCGCGCCGGCCGGGCGCCGCCGACAGATCGATGCCTGTCAGCAAACTGAAGACGGTGGACTTCCCACTCGCCGCCAATCCCATGATGCCTACTTCCATCGCAGTCCTCCCGCCTCGGACGAACGTCAAAGACGGTACAATATAGCATAATTGCGCCAATTGATGCAGTTAGAGGTACAAATCAGAGTTCTGTCCGTGCCAAAAAGCTGGCAAAGGGGAAGAGGTGGAGGGGTGCTGGGGAGAAAGGGAGGACCTGATTGGAAGCGATGAGCCCCCGCCCCCTTGCTCCCCTGCCCCCTTGCTCCCCTGCCCCCTTATCCGACGACAGGCTGGCGCCGGACCAGCAGCGACGGTGCCCCGATAAACCCGCGACTGGTCTGGAACCACCGGAGATCGTTGCCGACCGCGTCGATCCGCCGCAGGAGGCGACCGATGCTTCCGCGAAGCTCCACAACCGGGTGCCAGCCCCGTACCCGATGGCCGTCGAGCCATACCCCGGATGCCATGATTCTGTAGGTGTCGGTGTCGGGCTGAAAATCGATCGGCGCCAGCGGCCGCAAAAGATAGAGCGCCTGATCGGCCAACCCGAGAAGTTCGCCGGCGGCCACACCGGCTTTCGTCTCAACCTGGAGATTGGCGATTCCGGATTCCGGGTAGTCGCGGTAGGAGAGCCTCAATGCGCCACCGCGGGGGGCCTCCGAGCAACGCATCGCATCGGCGAAGGAAGCGAGCCGGTGACGAGGGACGCCTTCGTCGAGGAGAAGGGTGCGGCGAGCCGGCAGCCCCTCGCCGTCGCATGGGCCGGTGATCGGGGCTTCTGGGTCCGTCCGATCATCGACCAGACTCAGGGCCCGAGCCGCGAGGCGGCCTTGGTGGTCGAGAATCGCCGGCAACTGGTCGTCCTCCTCCGTCGTAGCGAGGAAAAAGGGTGAGATTGCGGCCAGAAGTTGCGCGCTGACTTCGGGGTGGAGAATCAGATCCCGGAGGCCCGAATCTGTCGACACCCGGGATCGCGTGAGCAGGGCACGATCGGCGATCAGAGCTGCAGCCGCCTCGACGTCGAAGGTCGCTGGATCCGGGATATGCACCCAGTCGCGCCACACGCCGATACGGTCGCCGACGACCTCGACTTCGGCGAGGAGCGCTGTGCTCGTGTCCCCGTGCCGGGCGACCCAGCCGTCAACAGTATTCAGGATCCACGCAAAACCACCCTCTTGGAGAGTTGTCCGGCGAAGCTTGAGATGACCGTGCCCGGCGCTCGAAAGGGCTCGGGACAACTCCTCTCCGGTGTGGGTCGCCCACCCCGTAGCGGGTAGGGTCCTCGAGGCCCGAACCTCGGTGGTTCCAAGGAGTCGTTGTGGAGGGAGAGGATCTTCGGCGGTCGTCGACTCGATAGCCAACGCGCCCTCCACAGCTCGCCGCGAGGCCTCGTTTTCGAGCCCCGACGCGGCGGCAAAACCCGATTTTCCGGCGCGGAAACTCCTCACCGCGACCCCTGTCTCTTCGACGTTGACAACTTCGAGCGGATGATTGGGGGTGAGGACGACCTCGCGCGCGAAGGAAGCCTTGGCAAAGATCTCCCATCGTGCCACGGGCAGATTTTCGAGGCGCTCTCGCGCCGCGGCTGCGGCCGAGTGGAGACGATCAGCGTAGTCGGGCGTGCCCATCACAAGACCTCGAGTGATTCGACAAGCACACTGGGCGCTTCAGACCCTGTGGGCAGGGGCACACCGTCCTTGACACACCACCCGAGGCGCCAATCGGTGGCTGGATCGGCGCCGATTCGAGGGTCGATCCTGGTGAGGATTTCCATGACATTGCCGGTGAGCTCGCAGGGAGCGAGTGAACGTCGGCGGCGTCCGTGCCGAATCTCCCAGCCGCGCTCGACACGGAGGACCGTCCTCGAGGACACAGGGTCTACCGTTGCGCCGCCGATCCTGGTAACCACGATTCCGTGCTCGAGATCTCCCTCCAGCTCTTCGGCCAGGTGTTTCCCAGCTGCGACCACAAGGTTCGACAACCGCGCCACAGGAAGACGGCTCCAGACGGCTCGCCGTCCCCGGCCGGGCGGAGCGGCGAGTTGGCGTGCCCCCTCACCGTCGCAGAGGAAGTTCTCGAGTCGGCCGTTGGTGACCACGGGAATGGGCTCGGCCGGGACCGCCTCGTCATCGTGGTCAAAGCCGCCGGGAAGATCGAAGCGTGTCGGGTCGTCAACAATCCGGATCGTGGGTGCGGTGATCGTTGCGCCGGCAAGTTGGGCCAGCGGTGATGCTCCCGATGCCACGAGATCGGATTCCGCCATGTGTCCGACAAGCTCGTGCATGAGGATGCCCGCGGATCCATTCATGAACAGCACGGGGAAATGGGTGCCGGGAGTAGGCTCCCAGAGCTTGGCGGGAGGCTCAGCCATCAACTCGCCGAGCCAACTGCCGAGCCTCGGGTGCCCCCAAACCGCCAGCAACGCCGAGGGGCGGTCTCCCATTCGTTCGATTCTGACCAGCGCTGGCGATGACACGGGCACCCATCCGCCGGCACGCACCACGGCGGCTCGTCGATGGAGGTACCGCACGATGGTTGGCGACGGTGCAAGTCGCGAGGCCACGCTGCGTGCCCAATCGATCCAACCGCGAGGCGGGTCCATCTCCGGCGTGGGCACGGTGCGTCCGGACGGCAACGCCACGCGGTCTGCCTGGCGGGCAAGGAGCTCGGAGAATGCGGTCGTGGAGAGCCCTGTTCGGGAGTGGAGTACCAGCTTCGAGGGTGACCGCCACCGGGCTGCCGCGCCTTCGAGTCTGCACTCTTCGAAGCGAAGCCCGCTGGATGTCGTCACCGCACGGAGCTCGAGGCGTTGCTCGAGATAGAAATCTTCGAAGCGCGAGCCGCCGCCTCGCAGATCGGAGCATCGCTCCGCCAGGAGATCGAGCCATCTCGGGTCGAACGGTGGTTCGGAGCGGGGTGCCCGGCGCATGAGGTCATCCTAACCCGGACGGTTGGGTTGCATCTCGATTGGCTTGACAGATTTCCATTCTGCGGCTTCATCTTGACCGGGGTAGAATGCCGGATGAGCCCTCGGGCGAAGGAGGCATTGATGAGCCGTGAGGTTGTGGACCGATTGCGGGAGCGGCTTGCCGAAAACCGTCTCGGAGGAGGCCAGGACAGGATCGACCGCCAGCACGAGCAGGGGAAGCTCACCGCTCGCGAGAGGGTGGAGCAGTTTCTCGACGAAGGCAGCTTCGAGGAGACCGATCCATTCGTTGTGCACGACTGCACCGATTTTGGAATGGCGGATCGAACGATTCCAGGTGATGGGGTGGTTGCCGGGCACGGCCGAGTCAACGGTCGCACCGTTTTCGTGTTCGCTCAGGACTTCACCGTTTTCGGGGGTTCCCTCTCGCTGGCCAACGCCGCCAAGATCTGCAAGATCATGGATCTCGCCATGAAGGTCGGAGCGCCGTTGATCGGGCTCAACGATTCGGGTGGAGCGCAGGATTCAGGAGGGCGTGGCGTCGCTTGAGGGTTACGCCGACATCTTTCTCCGCAACACCCTGGCGTCGGGTGTCGTGCCGCAGATTCGCGCCATCATGGGCCCGTGTGCGGGCGGTGCCGTCTATTCTCCGGCCATCACCGATTTCATCTTCATGGTGGAGGACACCTCGTACATGTTTGTCACCGGCCCGGAGGTCATCAAGACCGTGACCCACGAGGAGGTGACAAAAGAGAAACTGGGCGGCGCCATGACCCACAACTCGGTGTCCGGCGGTGGCGCCACTTCGCCTCTTCGGCCGACACCGAGTGTCTTGCCCAATCCGTAGCCTGCTCTCATTCCTGCCCTCGAACAACGCCGAGAACCCGCCTGTGGCCAAGACCGACGATCCTCGACCGGGAAATTCCCGAACTCGACGATTTCGTGCCGACGGATCCCAACAAACCCTATGACATCAAGAAGCTCATCTGCTGGGCTGCTGACGACGGCGAGTTCCTCGAGGTCCACACAGTATGCCAAGAACATCGTTGTCGGCTTCATGAGACTCGGGGGGCGGACCAGTCGGTGTCATCGCCAACCAACCCGCCCACCTCGCCGGGGTTCTGGATATCAACGCTTCGTTGAAGGGCGCGCGCTTCGTGCGCTTCTGCGATGCCTTCAATATCCCCTTGTGGATTGTCGAGGATGTCCCCGGCTTCCTTCCCGGAACCGAACAGGAGTGGGGGGGCATCATCAACCACGGCGCCAAGCTTCTTTTTGCCCTGGCCGAGGCGACGGTGCCCAAGGTCACGGTGATCACCAGGAAGGCCTATGGTGGCGCCTACTGCGTCATGGGCTCCAAACACATCCGGACCGACCTCAACTTTGCCTTCCCGACTGCCGAGATCGCAGTCATGGGACCGCAGGGCGCGGTCAACATCCTTTATCGCAATGAAATCCAGGGCGCCGAAGACGCGGAGGCCGAGCGCGGAAAGCGGGTCAAGGAGTACCAGGATCTATTCGCTAACCCGTTCGTCGCCGCCGAGCGCGGTTACATCGACGAGGTGATCGTGCCGAGGATGCTGCGGCGGAAATTGGCCACGGCATTTGCCATGCTGCAGACCAAACGGGACACCATGCCGGCGAAGAAGCATGGAAATATCCCGCTATGATCATAGGAATTAGGAATTCGCAATGCTCCGAACCCGTATTTCGGATCGCGAATTCGAATTGCGGAATTCCGCCCGCCCGCCCGCTCCGAAACGACCGGGCGGGAAATCGAATCGCTCGAAATCCGAAATTACGGAGAGCGTCCGTGAAATTGTTGATCGCGAATCGGGGGGAGATTGCGGTCCGCATCATCCGTGCCTGTCGTGAGATGGACATCGAGACGGTCGCAGTCTACTCGGAGGTCGATCGCCTGTCGCCGCACGTTCTGATGGCCGATCAGAGCTTCCCTATCGGGCCTGCCGAGGCCGCCAAGAGTTACCTCAATATGGACAATTTGCTGGAGGTGGCGGTTCAAAGCGGCGCCGGGTTGCTCCACCCGGGTACGGATTCCTGGCCGAAAACGCCGACTTCGCCGAGAAGGTCGAGGCGGCCGGTGTCACCTGGGTCGGGCCACCGCCCGCGGCGATGCGGATCATGGGCTCGAAGACCGAATCGCGCAAGCTTGCAGTGGCGGCCGGAGTGCCTCTGATTCCCGGGCATGATGGAGCCGCTCGAGAATCTCGGCGAGCTGGAGGCCTTCGTCGCCGAACACGGCTTCCCGGTGTTGCTCAAAGCGGTGGCCGGCGGTGGCGGCAAAGGGATGCGCGCGGTGTCGATCGGCCGAAGACCTGGCCGGCTGCCTGTGGAGCGGGCGTGCTCCGAAGGCCAGGCCTACTTCGGCGACCCCAGGGTCTACGTCGAGCGGCTGGTGAACCGGGCCCGTCACATCGAGGTGCAGGTGGCGGCGGACCGTGACGGCAACGCGGTCTACGTCGGTGAACGGGAGTGCTCGATCCAGCGCCGCCACCAGAAGGTGGTGGAGGAGTGTCCGTCGCCGGTTGTCGGTCCCGACCTCCGGCGGCGCCTCGGCGAGGCCGCCCTGGCCATGGTCCGGGCCTCGGGTTACAACTCGGTGGGCACGGTGGAGTTCCTGCTCGACCCTGACGGGCGGTTCTACTTCCTCGAGATGAATACCCGGCTGCAGGTGGAGCACCCGGTCACCGAGGAGGTCTATGGTGTCGACCTCGTGCAGGAGCAGATCCATCTCGCCCTCGGCCAGGCCCTTGTCCTCCGGCAGGAGGATCTGGTGCCCCGAGGCCACGCCATCGAGTGCCGAATCTATGCCGAGGACCCGCTGCGCAACTTCGCGCCGTCGCCGGGCAGGATCACACCTCTACGTGCGGCCGGCCGGCCCGGGTGTGCGGGTGGATCGGGGGTGATCGCAGGAAGCGTGGTGCCGCTGGATTACGACCCCATGCTCGCCAAGCTGGTGGTCTGGGCGCCGAGACCGGACCGGCGGCGATAGAGCGGCTGCGCCGTGCGCTGTCCGAGTACCAGGTGAGCGGCGTCGCCACTACGCTGACGCTGTTCCGGGCTCTGGTGGAGATGGAGGCTTTCCGCACCGCCGACTTCCACACCGGCTTTCTCGACGAACTTCTGGCCTCGGGCGATCTGGAGGAGCTTCACGGGCGACAGGATCCTGAGGCGGAGATGGTGGCGATCGTCGCGGCGGCCTGCCTGGCAACTGAACGCGGCAGGGCGATTGCCCGACGACCTCTTCGCCCACGGCGAAGAAAGCGCGTGGTGGAACGACGGCGTCCGCGTATTCCATGGGAGGTACCCGCGATGAAATGGGTCATCCGCGGCGATGGTGATTCGCACGAGGTCGAGGTGATTCGGCACGGTGGTGATTTCACGGTGGAAATCGACGGGGAGGTGCGGAACGTCGAACTCCTGCGGCAGGACGGTGCCTTTGCCTCGCTTCGCTACCCTGACACCGGGAGCAGCTTTCAGATCGCCTTCCACCACCACGGCAACGGTGGCTGGCGGGTCGGCGGTGGGGCAACGGGAGTTCGACTTCTCGGTATTGACCCCCGCTGAGGCCGTGGAAGCGGTGATCGGCACCCGCGATGGTGGTCCGAGCAAACTGATCGCACCGATTCCGGGCAAGGTGGTGGCGGTCAAGGCTGCTCCTGGAGATGAAGTGGTCCCTGGTCAGCCGCTCGTGGTCCTCGAAGCCATGAAAATGGAGAATGAGCTTGCCGCCGAGCAAACGGGGCGGGTGGTCAAAGTCCACGTCGCAGCCGGAGATACTGTCGAAAGCGGCGAGCTCATGATCGAGCTGGAGTGAGCGTGTGCGCGGTGTTGCCGAGGCAGAACCGGGTTAAACTCCAGAGACCGTGAAAACGACCTTCATATCCATGCTCCTGGTGGCGGTGGTGGTGCAGTTCGGGGTCGGCGCATCGGATCCCGCTGCCGTTGCGCAGGCGATCGATCCACTGCCGGGCTGCGTTCACGAAATGGTCTACGACCCCTTTGCCAACCTCATCCTGGTCGACATGTCGATCGGCGATTCGCTGCCGCTCACGTTCATCCTCGATACGGGAGCCACCCAGTCGGCGCTCACCGACCCTCTGCTCGCGGCCTTCCTCGGAATCAAAGTTCGGGAGGCGGGTCTTGCCCGCGGCATGGGGGCCGGCGCCACCTGGGTTCGAATCTCGGAGGAAGTGCCGATCCGTGACGCCGGGTGGCCGATCCTCGAAACCTCACTCGTTGTGCACGACATCGGCTCTCAACTGGCCGCTCAGGCCGGTCGACCGATTGACGGCTTCCTCGGCTGGGAGCTCTTCGATCGCTACGTCGTGGAGATCGATCCGGTTGGGCGGCGCCTCCTGCTCCACGATTCGGAAACCTTTGTCTACGAGGGCGATGGCCAGGTTCTGCCGATGGAGATCGTGGGGCGCCGGCCGCTTGTCACAGCGAGCGTCGTCGTCAAACAGGGTGAGAAACCGGTGCCGGTGAATCTGATTGTGGATACAGGTTCAAATCGGCATCTCTCTCTGATCAGCCGGTCTCGCCGCCGGCTCAAGCCGCCCGCGAATCTCACAAACGATAAAAGCATGGGCGTGACGGGCGATATCTCGGTTGTTGTCGGTCGAACGGCGCGTCTCGAGATGGGACCGCTCGACAGCACCGATGTCGAGACGACCTGGGTCGAGCCGTACCGGATTCCCGCAGCCCGCAATATCGACGATCTCAACGGGGTCCTCGGAAACCCCCTTCTCAACGATTTCCACGTGTTCTTCGACTACCGCGGGGGACGGCTCATCCTCGAGTCGTTGTAGGCGAGGGCGGGCCACCAAGCGCTCTTCTGCCGTTTCGATTGGCGGCAAATCTCAGAAACAAATAACTTTTGGCGAGTTCCAACGTATGTCCCTGTCATGCGGGATCGGAGGGACTCAGGAGGGGAAGGGGCGCGAGTGGCCTCTGTTCCAGTTTTCTCTTCTCGATGCCCCACTGCCTCGAGAGGGGTTGCCCCCGAGATTGATGGAAGTCTCTGGTTTGATTTCGGTGCATCCGAAATATTGAACACCAGATCCCAGAATTCGTACAAATTCAACAAAAACAGATTGGAGATCATAACGATTCGGGTTTGAATCTGGCAGCAAAATTGCTTCTTCATGGGTACCGGTACCCATCTTAAAAAGATAGAAGCCACGGCTGTGAGGGACGACTGATCGAAGGGAGAGTTGCGTCATCAGAACCGGAGACATCAACGTGCAATTTTCTATCCACAGAAGGATAAGGGAGGTAAGGAAAATGAGAAGAGTCGTTGTATTTACTATTGTGTGTCTGTTGGCCACCGGAACGGTGATGGCCCAGACGGCCACCGGAGCCCTCAAGGGGACGGCGGTCGATGACGGTGGCCAGGCCCTGCCCGGGGTGTCCGTTGTTGTCACGTCAGACTCCCTGCAGGGGAATCGAGCCACGGTCACCGATGAAAATGGGAGATTCAACATTCCGGTGTTACCGGTCGGTGTGTACACGGCCACCTTCAGCCTGCCCGGTTTCCAGACCGTGAACCAGGAAGAAGTCAAGATCTCGATCGAGACCTCGATCACCATCGATGTCACCATGACCTCTTCGTTCAGCGACGAGGTCATCGTCACCAGCGAAACGCCGGTCATCGATGTCACGACGCCGGCGATCGGGACCAACCTCGATTCCAGGTCGCTCGAGGGGCTGCCGACCGGCCGCGACTTCAAATCGGTCACCTATCTCGCAACCGGCGCAGTTGACGGTGGCGGCTTGTCGAACGATGCGATCGGAGGCGCGCCTTCGATTATGGGTGCATCGGCTCTCGAGAACCGGTATGTGGTCGACGAGCTCGACACAACGGATCCGGCCTACGGGCTCGTGGGATCGATCGTTCCCCTCAATTTCATCGAAGAGGTCCAGGTCAAGACCGGCGGCTATGAAGCCGAGTACGGCGGCGCCCTCGGTGGCGTGATCAACATGATCACCAAATCTGGAAGCAACGAGTTCCACGGCGATCTCTTCGGATACTTCTCCAACGACAGCCTGTGGGATGACGCCCTGGTTCCGGAGACCCGGGGCGATGTCAAAACCACCAAGACAGACTGGGATGTGGGCTTCACCCTGGGTGGGAAAATCATCGCAGACCAGCTCTGGTTTTTTGTCGCTTACAACCCGAATACCCTCGACCAGAACATCACCAAAGACGTGTTCGATCTTTCGGGCGACGCCGTGCAGAGCAACGAGTTTGTCCGCTCCTACCAGAAGGACTACTTCACGGGTAAGCTGACCTGGCAGGCGGGCCGGTCGAACGCACTGACGCTCTCCGTCATCGGAGACCCCGGGACGACCGAAAACGATTTCACCCAGACAACCACCAACTACGTGAATTCTCCGTTTGTGGATGACACGAACATGCTCTACAACGCGGACACCGGCGGTATCAACTACGGTCTCAGCTGGAATGGCATTCTCAACGACAAGATGTTCCTCGAGGCCAAGGTCGGCCACCACGCGAGCCAGGAGCAGTTCATACCTCTGCTCGACACCACGAACTACGCCGATCAGACCGGCGAGGGCATCTGGTCCAACGGCATTGCCCAGGACGTCCGTTTCGGTGGGGCGAACTTCCAGCAGCCCCTGGACGAGCGAACCCGCAATCAGATCAGGGGCGCGTTCACCTGGTTCGCAGGGAACACGCATGAAGTCAAAATCGGCGCCGGCTACAGTGCCGTCGAATTCGACATGAACTATCAGGTTGCCGGTCCCTCCGACGCCTTCTGTGCACCAGTCGCTCCAGGCGGTGTGTTCGCCTACGACATCCTCACCGGCGATGCCTATCAGTTGGCGAACAACTGCTCGGTGAATGGCGACGGCACCCTTGACGGCTACCAGATGCCGGCCCGCGTGGGCAACCGCTTCCGCCTTCGTGACGGCTACTACTACAACCGCAACTACAAGAACGAGTCCACTGGTGAGACCGACGAAACCAACCTCTATATCCAGGACGCCTGGCAGGTTACCAACAACTTCACCATCAACGCCGGTCTCCGTTTCTCAGCTTCGCACAGCACCGGAGACAGCTCCGGCCAGGCCGGTACGCTTCCGGGCCTCAATACCGAAATCGACTTCGGGTTCGGGGACATGGTCGCGCCGCGTCTCGGTTTCGTGTGGGATCCTTCAACGACCGGAAAATCGAAGGTCTACGCCCACTACGGCAAGTTCTACCAGGCGATCCCACTCGATATCAACGTGCGAGCCTTCGGCGCAGAGAGCTACGATTTCTACTACTACTACTACCCCGAAAACGGACTTCTGCCGAGCGTCGACAATCCCGGTGATCTGACCTACATTTACAACCTCGTCAACACGCAGGTCGACCCCGACCTCGAACCGCAATATCTCGAGGAGTTTGTCCTCGGCGGCGAGTACGAGGTCGCGCCGAATGTGGCGGTGGGACTCAAGTTCGTGCGACGCGAACTTGGCGAGGTCATCGAGGACATCTCGGTGGATCGCGGCAACACCTACTTCATCACCAACCCGGGCGGGACCTACGAGGTCAACCCGGCGACCGGTGTCGAGCTCGATGAGCCCGCGTTCTTCCCGCCCGCGACCCGGAAATACGACGCCGTCGAGTTGTCGTTGGTCAAACGCTACACCAACAACTGGCAGCTCTCATCCTCGATTTTGTGGTCCAACCTCGAGGGCAACTACGAGGGCCTCTACTCGCGCGACAACGCACAGATCGATCCCAACATCACCTCCAAGTTCGACATCCCGTCGCTGCTGGAGAATGCTGACGGGCTGCTGCAGAACCATCGCGAGTGGCAGTTCAAGACGTACGGCGCCTACCACTTCGACTTCGGTTTGGTGACCGGACTCAACATGTACTATATGACGGGCAATCCGTACTCCAAGCTCGGTGCGGATCGCTCCTACGGTCTCGATGAGCGTTTCGTCACCCAGCGTGGAAGCGAGGGCTTCACCGAAGACTGGCTGAACTTCGATCTCCATCTCGCCTACGCGCTCCCGCTCGGCAACAACCAGATCGAGTTCATCCTCGATGTCTTCAACGTCTTCGACAACCAGGTCGCGGTCGAGGTCGATCAGCGATGGACGACCCTCGATCCGAGCCAGTACCCCGGCGGCGAGGCGCCTCCGAACGAGGGTGACGACCAGTGGCAGAACAACCCCACATGGGGTGAGCCGCTTACCTACGCCCTACCCCGGAACCTTCGCTTCGGCGTGAAGTTCTCCTGGTAGATTCGTTTTTATCAACTGACAACGGGGCGCTTCGGCGCCCCGTTTTTTTCAGTCCACGTAACCCAGGGCCCTGAGGCGGCTGAGGCTCTCTTCGTCGCTGCTCGTGAATTGTTCGGCGGTGGGAGGCGGGGTGAGACCGGTCGCCCACTCCCGAAGGTCCGCCAGAAGCCCGTTGCGGAGCTCGATGGCGGCAGTCGAGCGGTCGATCGATTCCTCCGGGTCGGTCTCGAGATCGTAGAGTTCGGCCGACACGCCGACTTTCCAGATCAGCTTGTCGGTCCCGCTGCGGACCATGCGCATGGGGTGGTCGATGGTTGTCCGGTCGAAGTCGGGAAACCAGTGCTCGAGCACTTTCAGGCCCTTCACCGGTCGCCCGTTCTCGGCGTACACCGCGGTGAGTGGTGATCGCAGCGGATCGCACAGACTTCGACCCGGCAGGGCGCGAACCGGGTGATTCCGGCCCTCGCAGAGATCGAGGATGGTCGGTGCGATGTCGACGAGGCTCACAAGATCGTCGTCAGTGGCGCCCGGGGTGAATCTCGCCGGATACCGGATGATGAGCGGTACGCGGATCGTCGTGTCGTACATGCTGTAGACGTGATCGATGAGACCGTGTTCGCCGAGGTTTTCGCCATGGTCGGAAGTGATGATGACGAGGGTGTCGTCCAGAAGATCTTGAGTTTCGAGGGCGGTCACAAGACGGTCAACGAGAGTGTCCGCCACCGCCACCTCGCCGAGGTAGAGACCTCTCAGGACTTTGAAATCGGTGTCATCGAGGGTGAGCGCACCGGCGAGGTGGCCCCAACCGCCGGAGATCGAACGCAGGACAGCCTCTCGCTCCGACGACACCGATGCCGTAGAAAATCGGCGCCACACCGCCTCGGGCGGCGTGTACGGAAAGTGGGCGATGTTGATGTTGACGAAAAGGAAGAAGGGCTGGAGATCGTCGGCAGCGTTGGCGTCGATCCACTGCACGGCCGTGTCCACCGCTGCCTCTTCGGCCTCGGCATCCGGGCGATCGTCGTCTCCGCGCCAGGCCTCGACATAATCGCCGAAACCCTGCGCGAAACCCCGTTCCGAGCTGACCCACGCATTTCGCACCACGGCGCCGGTTCGATAGCCGGCGGCTGCCAGTTGTTCAGCAATCGTCAGGGCTCGGCCGGGGAGGTGGTTGGTCTCGGAGGTCGCGCCGGCTTCCGTCGGATACAAGCCGGTGAAGAGGCTGCCATGCGAAGGCAGGGTCCAGAAGCTGGTTGCGTAGGCCTGCCGGTACAGCGTGCCTTCGGAAGCGATGGCGTCGATGGCCGGGGTGGTGGGCTGGGGACATCCGTAACACGAAAGGGCGTCGGCTCGAGTGGTGTCGAGGACCACGAGGAGAACGTTGGGTCGATTCTCGCTGGAAGCGGGCTTTTCGGCCGTCGGGGCGCACCCGAGGGCAGTGACCGCGCACGAGACTGCCAACAGGGACCCGAGTATTCGTTTCATCCGCCGTTTTGCAGGACCGTCAGCAGTTCCCGGATTTCGGGATGGTTCGGAAAACGACGGGCTCCCTCCTCGAGGACCTGCCGCGCCTCATCCACCCGCCCCAACCGGACCAGCATCTTGGCCCGAGCCGGGAAGAGACGCGCGTCTCCGGAGCCGAGCTTTGCTGCGGCATCGAAGTGAAGCAGCGCCTCCTCGGCGCGATCCTGACTGGCGAGCACCGCCCCAAGGTTGTAGCGGAGACCGGCATCGTCGGGCCGGGCGGCCACAGCGCGTTCGAGGACCCGGATGGCTTCGTCGCTCTTTCCCTGCATTTGCAGGGCCACCGCCATGTTTGAAGCGACTCCCGGGTTGCTCGGGTCGCTCTCCAGAACCCCTTCCAGGGCTTGCTCAGCCATCGCGAGACGCCGGTTCTGGAGACAGATGACGGCGAGATCGTTGAGACGCTTCAGGTCGCCTTCGACCGCCTGATAATGCCGTTGCAGGATTCTGTCGACGTCCAGGGGCCGGCCGCGGTCCGCCAACTCGAGAATTTTTCGGTCGCCACGGCGTCGCCCGGGTCGAGATCGAGCGCCGCCAGATACTCTCGTTCGGCCTCGGCGATCTGGCCTTGAAGCTCGTACGCCCTGCCCCGCGCCGTGAAATAGGTGGACGTTTGATCCCAACGCGCCCGGATCATCTCGAGGGCCGGGAGCGCCCTGTCCAATCGACCGGCTGCGTCCGCCTCGCTGACGAAATCGAGAAGTATTCGATTTGGCAGGTGTTCGCTGTTTGTTTCAAGAGCTCGCAGAGTCCAACGCAGGCTGTCCTCGTGCTGGGAGAGGCTGCCGTAGACCGAAGCGAGTGAAAACATCGCCAATGCGAAATCCGGATCGAGCTCGAGGGCCTGGAGGTACAGCTGTTCGGCCGCCGCGAGGTCACCGTTGCGGTGGGCGATGTTGGCCCGGTTGTACGGCTCTGTCGCCTTGGACTGGGTTTCCGAGCCGGCGGTGTCCTGTGGAGTCGGGGCAGCTTCGTCGCTGATGTATCCGAGAGCCTGAAGTTCGGCCATGCGGGCCGCATCGAGGACCGAACCCGAGTTCGAGTTCCCCTGGTTGCGGGGATCCCGATTCAACCAAGCTCGCGGGAGGTCGTCGAACGTGTCTACGGTTGTGGGCGGGTGCGCGGCAACCCATTCGGGCCGCATCATGGTGGTGAGTTCCTTGCCGCGCAATTCCTTTGACGCCGGGGCTCCGCTCAGCCACAGCAGAGTCCGACCGAGATCGTCGATGTGGACGTGAGGAATTTTGCCGGGTTGTACGTGGGGGCCCGATGCGAGATAAACCCCGACCATCCGGTGCCACTGAGGTGCGCCCATTACGAAATCGTCGGGCTCGATGCTCGGTCGGGCCGCGCCGGTGTAGAAGCCGTGGTCGGCCACCACCAGCCAGGTCGTTTCGGGTGGGGCGTGCTCCATGAGTTCGGCCAGGCTGCGGTCACAAAGTTCGTAGTAATGGGCCATCGTGTCGCGATAACGGGCGTAGTCCGTCGGGTCGATCCAGTCGAGTCGTGGAGGCAGGAAGTGCGCGAAACGATGGCCGATGGTGTCGGTTCCTTCGATATACAGCACGGTCAGATCGGCCGGACGCTCCTCGAGCAACCAGCGGCCGACGTTGAAGACCCCGCGGGTGACGGCGATGATTTTCCGAAGATGGTTGATCCGATTGTCGTAGGGGTTCTCCGCAAGGCGGGCCTCCTCGAGAGCGGCATCGAAGTCGGCGCGGCTGATCTGAGCAAAGGTCCGAATTTCCTCAAAGGTGATGTCGTCGGCTTCCACCAAGAGGGACTTCACCTTTTCCAGCGTATCTGCCGGAGAAACGTTGGCCGGGTCGTCCAACGAAGGGCGAATTCCGAAGAGCTGATAGAAGACCCTCTCCGAAACCATGACCCCGTTGATGTCCTCTGCCGGGTAGGATGCCCACCAATTCACGAGATGCACCGTTCTACCGATGATCGATAGAATGTTCCAGAAGGCCTGGACCTTGCGCGATTGGTTGGTGATCGGCGCGTCTTTGCCGGTGACCGGGTCATGGACCACGAAATCGAGGACGCCGTGATCCTCCGGAAGCCGACCGGTGGCCATGGTCGTCCAGATCAGAGGGGAGAGGACGGGTGGCCGCGAGATGATTTCTCCCCATGCGCCCTCTCGCTTCATGCGCGCAAATGTTGGGCAGCGACCGCTCTCGATGAGTCGATCGAGCAACACCCAATCGAAACCGTCCATGCCGACCACAACCACCTTTTCACCGGTTGGCCGAGCCGCTTCGCGAAGAGCCTCGATTTCGGGCGTCGGGTAGGCGAAGCGAAGGTCGCTCGTAATAATCGGAAGCTCATCAATCAACCGCCGAAGATCCTGCTCTGCCCTGAGCCCGAGACCGGCCGCGGCGGAACTGCGTTCCGTGTTCTGCAGAACTTGCTCGAAGCGATCTTCCACGCTCCGGGGATCGACGGCTTCGGTGGGAAGACGCTGAAAATCCCACCGATAGTGCACTGTGCACGAGAATGGTATTGCGTCGCCGTCCTGAACCTCGAGCACTCTATCGATCTGCAGAAGTTGGTCGGCCGGCTCAAAGCGGGCAACACGAGCCAGGGGCGACTTGATTTGGAGACCGGGGCCGAGGTAGTGGTCTTGGCACCACGCTCCGCCGCCGGCGGGAATTCTTACAACCGAGCTGACGCCGAGCGCAATCAACCCGATGGTGATGGCCAGCGCCGCGAGGATGACCTTACGCATTCAGTCCTCCAGCGGAAACTCGCTCAACCCGGAAATTGAGCCCGGTGTTGGTGGGAAAGTGCCGCATCTCCGCTCTCTGCCGAGTCCCACATTACTTCTTGGGATTGACCGACGTGGAGATGGTCTTGTACGAATCCTGCCTCGTGATGGGGTCGAGGAGCGCCACCGAAATCTTGTATCTCCCGGACTCCAGAAGGAGGCTGGTGTCGGCGCTGTAGCGGCTGTTTTTCGTCGACTCGTATTCGGCGGCTGGAATCCTGATCTCATGCTCGCGGCGAACCAGGTCGGATTGCTTGCCGTCGGAGTCGCGGGCGGCGATGAAGAACACGACCCTCGCGACGTAATCGTCCCCTTCGGGTAGAAAGGCCACTGCATTCAACGGGAATGAGATGCGTGCGGGCATCAGCCAGCGTTTTTCGCTTGCGGCCGAAGGTGTGCCGGGCTGAACATCCAGATCCATCGGGTTGTCGTCGATTTCAAAGACCAGGCTCGATACCACGGCGTCCTGAATCGTCGTTTCGAGCGATTTCTCAACGAATCGCGAACGGTAGCGCAGTTGATAACCGGCAAAGGCCGGATCGTCGCGCAGCTTGACCCGGACCCTGTGAACCTTGTCCTGTCCGCTCGCCTGCAGCGGGTAACCTAGGGAGTAGTAAGTGAACATGTCCTGCTTGACGAACTCGAGCTTCGGCCCGACGTCGTTGGTGTCGATGATGGCGATGCCGCCGGTCTCGTCGGCCAGGAATCGCAAGCTGTCGTTGAGATTGTGGTGGCCCATGGACGCCGCGAGCGGATCCTGGGCGGACGAGAACTCGGCCGAACCCATGCCGGAGACCTGGAGACCGGCGGCATTGATCGCGTACAGGGTCACACCCTGGGCGTTGGCGGTGGACGCCATCTGTTGGTAGAGCCGGGATCGGTCGTACTGGTACATCTCGGTGAGAATCGACGAGTTCTGAGTAATCCTGTTGAGTTCGTAGTACAGGTCCATGGCAGGGATCATCGGAAGCCCGTTGGAGACGTAGATGATTCCCTTTTTTCCAGGGAGTCCGGAGAGGCTCGTGATGATCTGTCGCATCGAGTCGAGCGTGAACATGAGGTTGTTGTCGGTCTCTTTGGCGTAATTGTCGATGAGATTGTAGATCTCGGTCATCTCGGGCCCGAGGTTGTTTCTGTCGGCCGAAATACCGCCGCTGCTCCGGAGTTCGTCTTCGAGGCGGTACATGCGGTCGACGATGTCGCGCCGGGTGCGTTCGCGCTCGGCGCGCCCGCCGGAGTATTTACGAACGCTGCGGATGGCTGACAACACCTCCATCGGATCCGAAGTGAAGTCCTGCAAGACCTCGAAGGACCTTTGGTAGGAGACAACCATCATCTTGGCGGGCGGATGAAGGCTCGAGCGAATGAAGTCGGTTGCTTGTGACAGAACCCGGTTTCGGTCGAGTGGTTGAAGGTTTTGGTTGTCGATGTAGATGACCATGTGCACCGGGATGGGACCCGCGGCATCCGTTGGGGATGCGGGCATGGGGATTGGAGTGGGACCGAGCAGAGGCTGCGCGGGTCTTTCGACGAGCTCTTGGCGGATAATATCGTCGGTGTAGAGCTTGAAGTTTGTGATCTCGCGCTGGTCGCCGTCCTGGAAGACGATGAAATCTTCCTTTGCGAGGTCGGTGATGGCGGCGCCCTTTTTGTCGGTCACATACACCACGAGGTTGGCAATGGTGAGCTCGATCTGGTCGACAAAGGTGAGACCGCCGATGGGCCTGATGCCTTGCTCCTGTTTTGCGTCCTGTTCGTCGGCGGATCCCGGGATCACGGGAAGGACCAGGGTCACGAACAACAGCCACACTGTAAGACGATGTTTGCGCACGCGCACACCTCCGTGGCGAGTCTAGCAGATGCTTCTCGAGCGCGGCCTCTCAGATTTCATACCTCATTCGCCCTCCTACGGCTCCACTTTCTAGCGTAAACTCAATTCTTGTGACCCAGAAACCTCCTCCGATCACTGATGAACGACTGGTCGAACTCGCCCTCGACGGTGACGAGCAGGCCTTCGGTACCCTCGTTCGTCGATATCAGCGACGTCTGACCGCCTTTCTCAGTCAGCTGGTGGGCGACGTGGAACTGGCCCGTGAGTTGACTCAGGAGGCGTTTGTTCGTGCATGGTCCGCGCTTGCACGCTTCGATCCGCGGTACCGTTTTTCGACGTGGTTGTTCAGAATCGCTCATAACCTCGGAATCGACCATCTCCGCCGGCGCCGTTTGAAAACCGTGTCGTTGTATCGGACAGACTCCGAAGGTGACGAGATGGAAGTGGTCGTGGCCGATATCGACAAGGATCCGTTGGGGCACCTCGAGAATCGTGCGTTGGCGTCAGAACTGCGCGAGGTGATTGATGGTCTGCGGCCCGAATATCGCGAACTCGTGCTGCTGCGCCACTTTGGAGGGCTCAGCTATCAAGAAATAGCGGATTTCAAGGGAATGCCTTTGGGAACCGTGAAAAACAAACTTTTTCGCGCCCACTCCGTATTACGTAGAGCATTGGCCACTTTCTTGTAAAGCGGTATGATGCAAAAGGAGGCAAATTTGGCAACGGACTGCCAGGCGATACAGGAAATTCTCACCGAACGTCGTGGTGAGATTGACCGCCTCGACGAGATTTCGAGACAGCACCTCGAGATCTGTCCCGGATGTCGCGAGGTTGCAGCGGCCGAACGAGCCCTCGGTCTGATTTTTGAAGAAGCCCGTCCCCCCGCAGACCCCAGGATCGAGGGTGCCGTCCTCGCCGCCCTCGGACCCGTCCGGATCCGTCGTCGAATTGTCGCGTTCATGCCGGTTGCCGCGTCCCTCCTGGTTGCACTGTTCGGCGCTGTTCTGGTCGGTGGATTCCCAGGGCTGGGGGTCGTCACCTTGCTGCCGCGATGGTCGGCGGACGGGTGGATGGCCTTTGTGACTTCCGCATCTGATTGGGCCACCGCGGTTGCGGCGGGCGCGCGTGCATCGGCTGCGGTTCTCGATCCCGCAATTCTCGCCGGCGTCGGTATGGTGAGCTTCCTCGGCCTCGTGGGGGTGGCCGTCACCGCCCTTCGCTGGCGGAAGATCTCACCATGGCGCAACGACGGCTGATCCGACTGCTCAGTCTCTCTGCTGTAGTCCTCCCCTTCCTGATGATGGTACCGGGGGTGGTGCTTGCCGGGCCAAGTGAGACTTCCGCTCTCGCTGATCTCGTGGTCAACACCCGCGTGGACGGCGATGTTTTCGTCTTCGGCGCCGACCTCGAACTCGCAAGCGGGGCTCGGGTGACCGGAGATCTCGTGGCCGTCGGCGGCAATGTCGTGGTTGCCGAGGGTGCTCAGATCGGTGGTCACGTCGTAGCGGTCTTTGGGAGTGCTGAAGTTTCGGCGGATGCTACTGTCGACGGGCGCGTCCTTGCCTTTGCATCGCTGGCCAGTCTTGCGCCTGAAGCCCGAGGTACCGCAGGTCCGGTATCGACGGGGTTTGCGATGCGTCTTTTGAACGCCGGAGGGTGGCTCCTGGTCACGACCGGTCTCGCGTTCCTTTTTTCCACTCGAGTGCGCTACGGCTCGTGGGCGGTGTTTTCGCTCGGAATCAGAGTGCCTGCTCTCGGGCTTGTCATCGGAGTGACAGCGGTGGCCTCCCTGGTGGCGGCCCTCGGTCTCGGGCCGGCCCTTGGCGTCCCGCTGGTGGCGGCGCTGATGGTAGGGTTTTTTGCCGCCAAGGCTGCGGGCTTGACGGTTCTGGGTTGTTGGGCCGGTTCCGCGGTTTTGCGCCGCTGGGTCCACCATCCGCTCCCAGCAAGCGTGGATGTCTTTGTTGGGGTGCTGGTGCTCCTTGCGTTCCGTTTTTTGCCCGTGATCGGTCAGAGCCTGTGGGCCTTGATATCACTCACGGCTCTGGGGGCGTCACTGGCGGCCATCATTGGCCTTTCGCCCGATCGCAAAAGGCTTGAGACCCCCTGACCGACAGCGGTCTGGTGCGGTTGTCGGGTGGGTTGCAGCCAAAAATGCTATACTCCCCGTTCCCTGCGGGGAGAGGTGTGCGTGTGAAGATCGATTTATCCAAACTCGCCGAGGAACCGCTGCGCTTCAACGAGGAGCTGCAGGTGGATTCCGACCGGCTCGATGCCGAGCTCGTGTGTGCTCCGGTAAAGGTGCGCTTGGCGGGTGAGGTGCGGCCGCAGGGCAACGTGTTCACGGTCTCAGGCCGGTGCGAGATGGAGGCTGAGCTGTCATGTTCGAGGTGCCTCGGTCCCGTGGTTTGGGCCATGGACGAGGAATATTCCGTGGAGTACCGGCAGCCGGCGTCGGCCCCCTTGGACGATGAACTCGGGCTGGACGGCGATGACCTCGATGTCTCATTCCTCGATGGCGAGGAACTCGATCTCATTGCCCTCGCCGCCGAACAGGTGACGCTGGCGCTTCCCATGCGGATCGTGTGTGACGAGAACTGTGCCGGTCTGTGTCCGCGCTGCGGCGCCAACCGAAACAAGGACGGCGCGTGTACGTGCGAGCCGGAGACTGATCCGCGCTGGCAGGGGCTTGCCGATATAGCCGGAAGCTCGTCGGAAAGCTGAACTTTCTATTTGATAGGAGTCTGAAGATGGCCAACCCAAAACATAAGATTTCGAGAACACGCCGCGACAAACGCCGCTCTCACCACGCGCTGGAGAAACCCGGCAAGAGCCTTTGTACGTCGTGTTTCGAGCCCAAACCGCCACACCAGGTCTGTCCGCATTGCGGGAGCTACAAGGGCCGCGAGGTCATCCGGGTCGAAGAGCTCGACTGATTGCCGATGACGCAGCACTCTCGGAACTCGCCAGCGAAAGAGGTGAGATATGAGGGTGAAGACCGATTCCCCAGGCGGTGCGGGCTGCGACAGCGAGGCCGTGAGTAGTGCGAGTTCAAGGTCCGATCGCCGTCGACGCGATGGGGGGCGATGGGGCCCCGCAGACGATCGTGCGGGGAGCGCTGGAAGCCGTGAACGAGGTCGGAATTCCGGTTCAGCTCGTCGGTCCGCAGAAAAGGCTTCGCCGTGAGCTGGGGCGCTTTCGTTTTCTTCCCAGTGGGCTGGAACTGGTGGATGCCCCGGATGTCGTCGGTATGAATGACCCTGCCATCAGTGTGCTCCGGGGCAAACGTCGTTCCTCGTTGAGTGTGTGTGCAGAACTGGTGCGTGAAGGCCGCGCGACCGCCATGATCACGGCAGGGAACACCGGTGCGGCGTGGGTGGCGGCGAAGTCCGCGCTCGGCATGATCGAGGGCGTCGATCGTCCGGCGTTGGCGGCGGTGGTGCCCAAGAAAGAAGGACAGACTCTGGTCCTCGACGTGGGCGCAAATATCGAGTGCAAGCCCCACCAGCTGGTGCAGTTTGCGGTGATGGGCTCGTTTTATGCCGAAAAGGTCTTGGGGGTGAGCTCGCCGAAGGTCGGTTTGATGTCGGTGGGCGAAGAGGAGAACAAGGGTGGGCCCCGAGTCCGCGAGCGGAACAGGGTCCTCAAGGCTGCCGGCATCAACTTCATCGGCAACGTCGAGGGCGGTGACGTGTTCAGCACCAAACTGGACGTCATTGTGTGTGACGGTTTTACCGGCAACGTGATTCTCAAAGTGGCGGAGGGTTTCGGCGATATGGTGGTCGGCATGCTGATGGACGAGGCCAGACAATCGCCGATGTATGGTGCGGGTCTTCTGATGGCGAAAGGAGCATTTCGCAATCTCAGATCGAAAGTCGACTACTCCGAATACGGCGGCGCGCCGCTGCTCGGAGTCAACGGCGCGTGCCTCATCGGCCACGGAAAATCGAGTGCCAAGGCGATCCGCAACGCCGTTCGATTTGCCGACTCCTACGCCTCGTGCGGTGTGATCGAGAACATCGGTGACAAGATTCTCGAGGTGCTGGCGACCTCCGCGAGTCGAGGGAACGATTGACATGAAATCCGTCGCGGCGATATTTCCGGGACAGGGGTCCCAGTCGGTCGGGATGGGGAAAGATCTCGCCGAACACTGGCCGGTCGCTGCTGCTGCGTTCAAGGCGGTCGACGACGGCCTCGGCCGCGATCTGTCGCAGCTGTGCTGGGAAGGTCCCGAGGAGGACCTTCGCTTGACCGAAAACACTCAACCGGCCCTGCTGGCACATTCGTGTGCCGCCTGGGCCGTTCTCAAGGATGCCGGCCTCGAAGTGGGTGCGGTGGCGGGCCACAGCCTGGGTGAGTATTCAGCGGTGGTGGCCGCGGGCGGTCTCGGAATTCGCGATGCCGCGTGCACGGTCCGGTTGCGTGGGCGACTCATGCAGGAGGCCGTGCCGGTGGGTGAGGGAGCGATGGCGGCGGTGATCGGTCTTGCCGACGCCGAGGTGGAGGCAGCGTGCCGCGACGAGATGGAGCTGAACGGCGGGACCGTGTCTGCTGTCAACTTCAACTCACCGGGCCAGGTTGTGATCGCGGGCAGCACGGCGGCGGTAGCCGGTGCGGGAGAACGGTGCAAGGAGCGTGGAGCACGGCGAGCGCTGCCGTTACCGGTGTCAGCGCCCTTCCATTCACCTCTCATGGCGCCGGCTCGTGAAGGCTTGGAACCGACTCTCAGGGGCCTTGAATTCCAGCCTCTTGCGGTGCCGTTGTACCGCAATGTCGACGCACTCGCGGTGAGATCGCCGGACGACGTCTGCGACGGTCTCATCCGCCAGGTGGACGCACCGGTTCTGTGGGCCGAAATCGTGCGCCGCCTCCTGGCTGATGGCATCGATACATTTGTCGAAGTCGGAACCGGCAGCGTTCTTTCCGGTCTGGTGCGGCGCATCGACCGGAATGCGGTGTGCCACCAGGCGGGGACGGTCGAATCCGTCGAAAACGTCATCGCCGAACTCTGCGGCTGAATACACCGACTCGATGACCGATCGCAAAGCGAGGAGTGAAATCCATGAATGAATTTGACGGACAGGTTGCAGTGGTGACGGGCGGAGCGCGAGGCATCGGGGCGGAAATTGCGCGGCGCCTCGCGCGCGGTGGCGCAACGGTGGTGTGTGCTGACGTGCTCGACACTGCCGGCATCGTGGCTGAAATCAACGGCGCCGGTGGGACTGCAGAGGGGTGCGAACTCAACGTCACCGATGCCGAGGCCGCTGCGAATACAGTCAAATCGATCCACGAAGCGCACGGCCGGCTCGATGTTCTGGTGAACAACGCGGGCATTACCCGAGACCAGTTGCTCGTGAGAATGAAACCTGAAGACTGGAATCTGGTCCTCGATATCAACCTCGATGGCGTTTTCAACGTGACCCAACCCGTGGCCAAATTGATGATGCGTGCAAAAAGCGGGCGAATCGTCAACCTGGCGTCGGTGGTCGGTCTGATGGGCAATGCGGGGCAGACCAACTACGCCGCCTCGAAGGCGGGGCTCATCGGCTTCACCAAGAGTCTGGCGCGCGAGCTCGGACCGCGAAACGTCACGGTCAACGCAGTGGCGCCGGGATATATCCAGACGCCAATGACCGACAAACTCACCGACGACCAGCGCGAGGCGTTGATGCGGAATATCCCGATTCCCAGGCTTGGCACTCCGCAGGATGTTGCTGAAGCGGTGGCATTTCTGGCTGGTCCCTCGGCCTCGTACATTACCGGCGTGGTGCTCAATATCTCCGGGGGCCTCTATATCTGAGCCGAATACAGGCTTTCAGAGTTCTTACCGGCGCTCAGGATATTGATCGGCCGGAAGAAAATGGCTTCTTTGCTCGCGGTCCGCGTTAAACTGAGCATGGAGGTTTGTAGTGGCGGCGCAGATGGAAGTCCGCGATCTCATGACCACCGATGTGGTCACGTTGACCGAGGACGAGACCCTCGCCCATGCACAGCGGTGTATGGCGCGTGGCCGAATCCGCCACCTGCCGGTTGTCCGTGACCGCTGTCTTGTCGGCCTGATCACTCACCGCGACCTTCTCGCGGCGTCGTTCTCGATCTTCGCCGAGGTGGAGGCGAGCGAGCAACGGCGAGTCTTCACCACCGTGCCGGTTGTGGAAGCCATGCACCGCGACGTGGTGACCGTTTCGCCCGGCCTGGCGGTCGCCAAGGCAGCCCGAATCCTCCTCGAAAATAAGTATGGTTGTCTGCCGGTGGTCAGCGAGAAGAACGACCTCCTGGGCATCGTCACCGAGGCGGATTTTCTCCGTCTGACCGTCAATCTTCTCCCATGACGGTCCTCGATTGGGTGCTCATCGTTGTGTGGGTAGGCCTTGCCCTGGGCGGGTTTTGGAAAGGGGCGATTCGCATCATCTTCGGTGGCGGTGGACTCGTGGCGGGCCTCTGGCTGGCCGCGGTTGCCGGCAGCGACGCACAGGCGGCACTCGAAGGCGTGATCGGTATCCCATGGCTGTCGGCGGTACTCGGTCGCCTCTTATTGGTGGTGCTGTGTACTGGCCTCAGCTTGCTGGCAGGGTGGGGGATCGAGCGCACTTTGACCGCCATGCATCTCGGTTGGGTCAATCGTCTCCTGGGTGCGCTTCTTGCGGGGG
Organism: Candidatus Sulfomarinibacteraceae bacterium; assembly: GCA_963769215.1. Lineage (GTDB taxonomy): Bacteria > Acidobacteriota > Thermoanaerobaculia > Thermoanaerobaculales > Sulfomarinibacteraceae > Sulfomarinibacter. The sequence continues at coordinate 69,707 of CAVYKX010000015.1, forward strand.
CGGTTGCCGGGGTGCTCCTCGGTCTGGTCGTGGTGGTCGCGATTCAGTTTTCGCCCGAACTCGCTCGGCTCTGCCGTGAATCGCAAGTCTCGCAGTACTTGTTGTGGATCTCAGAAAATCTGCTCGGTGCCGTCGAAGCGTTATGACGCCAAGTCGTTTGAACGCTGCGCGGTAAAAAGTTCGGTTCATCCGGGATTGCATGATACGAACCGAAAATTGGGGTGTTTCCACCGCCCTCCCGAACACCTTGAACCACGAAGACTCGAAGGACACGAAGAACTCACAAAGATTTCTCAATGTTCAATCGTTCCAACGTCGTCATGCGACGTCAGAGGTCTCTTCGATCGGTCGGTAGAGGGTGTCGCGAAGGACCGGGACACGTCCGGCTTCGGTGATGAGTCGTTCGAGGTGCTGCCGAGTCATTCCGGTGCCTGCGGTTCCGCCTGCGGCCCGGGTGATCCGTTCGTCGAAAATCGTGCCGTCGAGATCGTTGGCCCCGAAGTGCAGGGCGACCTGGGCGATTTTCTCCCCGAGCATGATCCAATACGCCTTGAGATGAGGCACATTGTCGAGAACGAGGCGCGACACGGCAAGGGTCTGGAGATCGAGTCGACCCCCGGTGGGCGGCAGATGGTCGAGTTGAGTATTTTCGGGGTGGAAGGCCAGAGGAATCAGGCACTGGAAGCCACCGGTGTCGTCCTGGAGTTGACGCAGCGCCAGGAGGTGGTCGACTCGTTCTTCGGCGGTTTCGACATGACCGTAGAGCATGGTGCAGTTAGACGGTATGCCGGTTTCGTGAACAGTGCGTGCGATCTCGAGCCACCGAGCACCGTCGGTCTTGTGGTCGCAGATCTCTCTGCGAACGCGCTCGGCGAAAATCTCTGCTCCACCGCCGGGACATGAATCCAGCCCGGCTTCGCGAAGACGGAGGACCAGATCCTCGAGACTCAACCGCGAAGCCTTGGCGATGAAGTCGAGTTCGACCATCGTGAGTGCTTTCAGGTGGATCCACGGAAATCTCTTCTTGAGCGCGCGGAAGAGCTCTTCGTAGTAGTCGACCAGGAGTTTCGGGTGGAGACCGCCGACAATATGCAGCTCGGAAACGGATTCGTCGAGATCGCGGGCGGCGATTTCGACGGCCTGGTCGACCGAGTATGTCCATCCGCCATCTCGTTCGCGCCAGGGAACATAGAAGGCGCAGAGCTTGCACGAAGCGACACAGACATTGGTGGGGTTGAGGTGGCGGTTGATGTTGTAGTAGGTCTTGTCCCCGTGGAGCCGCTCCCGGACCGCGTTGGCGAGCCGCCCGACCCCAGGGAGGTCCGTGGTATTTGCCGCCGCGATTCCGTCGTCTCTGTCCAGCCGCGCACCGGCGAGAACTTTTTCAGCCGCCGTTTTAAGGGAGGGGTCTCGAAGCCTGAGGTCGTCGACGTTTGTCATGACCGGGCCATTATGCTTGCGACTGGATCTCGTTTCAACTCAGGGAGCGCTATTTGAGCTGGAGCGAAGCGAGGAACTTCTCGTTGGTCGAGAACTCCCGGACTTTCTGAAGCAGCAGTTCCATCGCGGCTTCCGGCGAGAGGGACGACAGTGCGCGACGCATGAGGTACAGCTTCTCCACCTGATCTTTGGGATAGAGCTTCTCTTCCTTGCGGGTCCCAGACTGCGGGATGTTGATGCACGGGAAGATACGCTTCTCGAAGAGTTTGCGATCGAGCACCAACTCCATGTTGCCGGTGCCTTTGAACTCCTGGAAGATCACCTCGTCCATCCGCGAGCCGGTGTCAACGAGACAGGTGGCGACCACGGTCAGGCTTCCACCGTCTTCGACATTGCGTGCCGAACCGAAAAAGCGCCGCGGTTTCTCCATCGTCCGTGCATCGATGCCGCCCGATAGGATTCGCCCGGAACTTTTCTGGAGGTTGTTGAACGCTCGTGACATGCGGGTCAGGGAATCCATGAAAACAATGACATCCTGGCCCATTTCCACCAGGCGTCGCGCTCGCTCGAAAACCATCTCGGAGACTTGAATGTGTGATTCGAGGGACTGATCAGTGGAGGATGCAAAGACCTCGCCGCGAGCAATGCTCCTCTTCCAATCGGTGACCTCCTCCGGCCGCTCATCCACCAACAGAACGAAAATGGCTGTGTTTGGGTGGTTGATCGCGATGGCATGCGCCATCTGTTGCAGGAGAGTCGTCTTGCCGGCCTTCGGTGGTGAGACGATCAAACATCTCTGTCCTTTGCCGAGAGGTGCCACGAGTTGGGCCACGCGGGGCTCGACAATCTCGGATTCGGTTTCGAGTTCAAACCTCTCCAACGGGTCGATGCTGATGAGCTCGGTAAAGGGGACCGCCGAGTTGCGGTACTCCTCCGGCTGCATGTTTTCAATCGTCTGGATTTGGGTCATCCGCGGGCGATCCCCGGAGCTTGCCTCGCCAGTGAGAAACAGCCCACTCTCGAGGTGCAGCGGCTGGACCAGCTCCGCCGGTACGGTCGGATCCGATCGGTCGGCGACAAAATTGCGTTTTGCCGCCACCAGCAACGGGCCCCCATTGTCGCGCACCCACAGGTGTCCCTCGACCTGGATCGGCGGCCCTTTTGGACCCTGGCGTCTGCGCGGACGCCGTCGTCGGCGGCGGGAACTCGACCTTCGCTGCTGCTGTTTCTGCTGTTCGTTGTTTTCGCTCATACCCTTTCCTCGTGTAGGAGAGACTACTTGGGAGAATCCTATTGTCGGTATTTCACCGTTACAGGTACGCTCAAGCCGTTGGACTCTTCGGGCGATCCGGACGAGGCATTCACAACATGCCGATGCTCTTCAACCGTCCGGAACGATGAGACCCGGGCGCCGACGCCTCGTTTCGTGGGCGGGCGTTATCCGCGGGCCACCACATCCACCCTACCCGGAAAATATCCGATGCGCAACACAATTATCGGATTTTCGAGAAGGGACTGAGGATCCGTGCATACGTGGAGCTTCGGAAAAAGAATAGTCGATCTGTTCGTCGATGCCGCCCGCGGCGAACGATCGAGCCAGGCTCTGAAGCTCGAATACGTGACCGTTTTCGATGGCGTCGAGGACTGGAGGCTACTTCCCAATCATGATCGACACGCCGGAAAGCTGCTGTTCGATGATCGCTACGTTCAGGGGCGGTTGCTTTTTGTTGGCTTTTTTGACGACGACTTTATTGCCGTTTTGCTTGACTTTGTAGCGTTCACCCGCGGCGAGAATCAGCTCCTTGGTCGTGTCCTGCGCAATTCGCTTCTTGCTCATCCCCTTGATGACGTTGACCGTAAATTTGGTGGCCTCTTCACCGTGCGGAGTGAAGGTCATGCTGAATGTCCCGGCGGTCTGAGACTTGCCGCTGAAGGTGATTGTAAAGCTGTCCCTGTAAACGGTCGGGATCGTGGCAGTCGCCGGATCCTCTTGCGCCAACGCCGGTACCGCTGCGATCGCGATGCAAATCACGACTCCCAGGATGATCGAATTCGAAATACTGCAAATGGAGCGGATCAAACGATGCATTGCTTCCTCCTTGTTGGTCTCGGTTGGCGGAGTATATCGCAGCCATGCCCGACTCAGTTCGACCAAAGGCCTGTCGGTGCTCCGTTCCGAATCGATCTGCCAGCGTTATAATGCCGGAGGACATCGGGACGCGCGAGAAAGGAGCCCTCCAATGGGTGATGCCGTCTGGTTTTTCCACCACGCAGGCACACAGTCGGGGCCGCTGACGTGGTCCGAGCTCAAAGAGCACGCCGGGAGAGGAGAGATCGACAAGGACGATCTCGTGTGGCAACCGGGGATGGCAGATTGGGAGCCAGCTGGGACTGTCGAAGGCCTCTTTGCGGACCCCGGTTCCGGAGACGAGGCCGGTGCCCCGGTCGAGCAGGAGGAAAAACCTCGGCAAGCCTGGAAGCCGACAGCGGCGAAGCGCCAGAAACCCTCCATGCCGGCTCACCTCCGCGCCGTCGACGGGACGCTGCTCGCGCTCGGTCGCGGACGTTCCGGCGCTCAATCTGGATCGAGTCGATCGCATCGCCGAGTCTGCGGCTCAGGTCGCATACCTCGGCGCCGCCGCGTTTGTGATGATCTCGTTGATGATCGTCGGGATCCGAACACCGGCGCCGGTACTGATCGTTTTTGCTGTCGCCTCGATCCCTATTGCTCTGCTTCTGGGCTATGTTGCGGCTCGTTTTCTGACCGCTGCCGTAACCGTCTCGACGGGGCCGTCACCGTACTCGGGTCAACGGTTATTCTCGATGGTTTGGCTGCACTCGTTCTCTGCGCTGGTGTCCTCGCGGCGGCTCTGGGGATCGGGCTCGCGGCGCTCGGCGCGGGCATGGTTCCGCTTCTTATCGGTCTCGGCGCCTTGCTGGTCTTTGTTTACGGCGCAGCGGCTCTGCTCGACGCGTCTGCGCTCAATGTGAAGATTCGCGACGGATTGTCGAACACCGAAGAGGTCATCGCGGCGGTCGCTGTTTTCGCAAAGCTGTTTTTCCTTCGGTTGACGCCGGTTGTTCTGGCGGTCGGAGCGCTTGCGGCGCTGTTCGCGGCGGTAGGCCTCCTGGTCATGTCGCTCGGCGACGGAGGGGTTCAGGTGTGGGCGGCTGTAGCCGTATGGGGCCGGGTTTTGTCAGTGGCGACAGTTCCTGTTGCGGCGTGGATTGCTTTTCTGGTGCTCTGGTTGCCGCTCGGAGTGGCGCGTTCGCTGATCGCTTCGGGCGGGACAGAATCCCATGGATCGGATCCGAACCGCGAATAAGAGCTTGAACGGAGAACCATGAGCAGGGTCAAAAACGTCGCCGAAGAGTATCCGCAAGAGGAGATCCTGACGACAACGTCGCGAACGACGGTGTACCGTTCGCGAGATCCGAGAAGCGGCGGCGCTGTCGCCGTCAAGGTCATATCCCCGTCAAGTGGGTCGGATGCGCAGGCTCAGCGGTTTCTGCGGGTTCTCGGTGCGGTTCGGTCGATTAAACCTGCAGGATTCCCGCGTCTCGTCGAGTGTGGATTGACTGAAGACGGCAGTGCGTTCCTGGTGATGGATTTTGTTGCCGGCAAAACATTGAATGAGTCCATCGGCTCTTCGCCTGGGCGGATCGTGGGAATTCTCGCGTCGGTTGTCGATGCACTCGAGGTGCTCGCTCGCGGCGGCGTCTTTCATCACAACCTCAGACCCGAAAACATCATGGTTGTATCTGGTACAGATGGCGAGGAGGTGCGGATTCTCGGCCTCGGGACAGCCGCTTTTCTCGAGCCGGTCTCCGGTGGCGATGCCCCGGATCCTGATTGGGAAAAGTATGTGGCGCCCGAGCGAATCCGGGGAGGAGAGGCCACTGTCGCTGAAGACTGGCGTTCCGATCTCTTTTCTCTCGCCGCCATCGCCGTGGAAGTACTTGGCGCCGACGCGACAGACGTTGCGGGGGATGAACCGGTCGTGTCGTTGGCGGATGAGGTTCGATCGGTTCTGTTGTATCCCTCCAAGCTGGAAAGAGCTCTCGCGATGGCTTTGCGACGAGACCCGCGACAGCGCAAAGTGGGTTGGGCCGATATTCACCACGGCTTGAGCGTGGAGGTCAAGAATTCTCCCGTTCCCGCGGAGCTCGATGCCACGATTCGGATACCCCTTGACCAGCTTCCTCTCCCCGAAGCCGGCCCTGTTGAAACAGCGGCGTCCGGCGACACCGATGCCTATCGGGTGAAAGAGCCGCCGAAGGCGAACGACAACGACTACACAATCGATGCGGGAGATACCCTCGATGTAGCGGCTCCGGGTGTTCTCGGCAACGACGTCGACGCCGAGGGCCAGCCGTTGACGGCCGTCCAGATTTCCAACCCCACGCATGGGATGCTCGCCCTTCGTGCAGACGGTTCGTTTTCGTACGCGCCGGATTCCGGTTTTGACGGCTCCGACCGCTTCACCTACAAAGCCAACAACGGCCTTCTGGATTCCAATCCCGCCACCGTGACGATCGCGGTGAACGCGGTGAAGAAACCGCCGGTCGCTATTGATGACGAGTACGTGACCGACAGCGGGATTCCTCTGACCGTCTCCGCGCCAGGGGTGCTCGGTAACGATGTGGATGCCGACCACCAACCCCTTGAAGCGATCACAGTTTCCCCTCCCACCAACGGCACCGTGGTCCTCGATCCCGATGGTTCGTTCTGTTACAAGCCGGCGCCGGGTTTTGACGGCACCGACACCTTTTCATACAAGGCCAACAACGGGCTTCTCAGCTCGAACGTGGCGACTGTCACGATTGCGGTGCAAAAGGTGGAGGTGGAAGAGGTGGCGGATGAGCCCGCCACAAAGAAGATTTCAGTGCCCCGGGCCATGCGCGCGCCGTCCCCCCGACAGCGGAACCGGAGGCCCAGGATCGTCGAGAGCCCTCGCCTCAACCTCCCCCGGTCCCCCCGCCCGTAGTGCAGAAGCCCAAAGCTGATCTTTCACCGCCGCCAGTCCCGAAAGATGAGATCCCGGCATCGCCACCGACGCCACCCCCGATTCGGCAACCCACTGCCGCGCCGGTGCCGGAACCCGCTCTTCCATCTCGCACCCTGACCGAAATTCTGCAGGGCCTGTCGCCCATGCACTGGGCGGCTATTGCCGGTGCGCTGTTGGTTGGGTTGGTGCTGGTGGTGATGATTGCACTTTCGCCGGATCGGCCTGAAGAGATCGAGGACATCCCGCCCCCTACCGTCGCTCCACCTACCAGGGTTCCAACCCGCGTACCGACCTCGACTCCGATACCATTGCCGACCCTCGACCCACGGTTAGAGGCTGCAGAGAATGCTCTCATCGCAGGTGATGCGGCGGCCGCGCGAGTCGCCCTGGATGGCCTGACGTCCGAGGACATCGAGAATTTCTCGCAGGAAGAGGCCGGCCTCCACGACCATCTCGTGGCCACTCTCGAAGGCGGGAGTCGGGACGAGGCAATCACGGATCTCCGGGGTGGTCTCTCCTACAGCAGCATCAAAATGATCCGGCGGGCGCTTTCGGGCCTCGCGGGAATTGAAAACGAAGAAATCGCCGCCGTTCCGGGCCTCGGTCGCGATCTCGAACGAGGACGTGAGGCTCTTCAGCTGCAGAACCTCATGATCCGGGCGCGCGAGAACGGAGATCAAGCTCAGGTTCTCGAACGCGCAACAGCCTTGATCGCTGTTCTTCCTGAATACAGCACCGCCCACAATCTGCGCGACGAGGCGGCAAATGCCCTCGAAACCGAGGCCGAAGTCCTGGCCGGCAACTCTGAATATGTTCGTGCGATCGCAGCCCTCCAACCCGTCTCACAATTCTGGCCGGACCGCGATGGCCTGCAGGGGCGGCTCGAACGCTACCGCGAACTCCAGGGCGAGAGCATTCGCTTGCAGACTGAGGCGGACGAGTACCAGAATTACATCGATGCTGCACTTGAACGCGGCGAGAATGGTGTTCCCGATGAAGGGCTGAGGATGCTCGAGCGCCGGAAGGCTCCGGCGTCGTTGGAGCATCAGAAGCGAGAGGCGATCACCGTTCTCGAGACCAGGTTGGCCGCGCTTGACGCGTCGCCGCCGCAGATCGAGATCGTTGCAGGGGCGGAACTCACCTACAAGAAGAACGAGTCTGCTCGTCTCGAGCTATCCGTGAGCGATGACTACCGGGTTGTGGGCGTGAAGGCGATGCTCCGCGGTGAAGGTGCATCCGCGTATCGCGAAATTCCGTTGTCGGCGACGGAAGATGACCGATACAGGCTCGAGATATCCCGTGAGATCCACCGAAACGGCCCGGTCGAGCTCTATTTTGAAGCCCTGGATATCAGTGGACACGTGGGACGCCTGGGTTCTTCGACCGAGCCGCTGGTCGTTGCAAGGAAGGGTGTTTTCAAGCGGATTCTCGGCAAGAATTAGTGGGATTCCGCTCAATTTCCAGTCGAATCCGACAGATGTCGGGCCTCGGTACGTTCTCCCGCCGCTCCTCGCGCTGTATACTCGATTGGAGAACCATCAACCTTGAGAGAGGAGCGGAATCATGGGACGGAATACCCTCTTTGGAGTGCTTGGTGTCGTGGTGCTGCTTGGACTGATACCTGAGGTCGCCATGGCGCAGGTCGATGCCTATCACTTCACGGGCATCAACTTCAACTTCGCCAATCCCGGTGCCCGTGCCAGGGGTATCGGCGGCGCCTTTGTGGCGCTGGCGGATGACGCCACCGCGGCACTCGCAAACCCGGCCGGTCTCGCCTTTCTGGACCGTCAGTTCGCCATCGAATATGTTCACGACGAGGAGAAGGCCCCCGTGGGTCAAGTTACCCAGGGCGGTGTCTCGGTTTCAGGAGATCCGGGATCGTTGATCTACACGGCCGAAAATGATCCGTTCCGAGTCTGGGGAGAGAGCAAATCTGATCGTATTGATTTCGCGAGTTTTGTTTTTCCGTTATTTTCGCGCAAGGTGGGTCTTTCCGTCTACTACGCTTCGCTGGCCGATCTCGGTCAGGATTACGACGTGGGAGTCGGGCTCTACTGCAACGACAGCGGCCACCCGTTTACGCCGAATGCCGGCGAAAGCTGTCAGCGTGGAACGACTTTCAGGAATTTCTACTACCCGCAGACGGTGATGACGCGGCTCAAGGTCGACGTCACAGGGGCCGGGTTCGGATGGAAGCTCGGGGACACCTTTTCGATCGGTGCCTCCGCGGGATACACCCAAACGACCTTCAGCGGGCTGTCGACTCTCGACACCGCTTCCTTCGACCCTTTGACCGCGGAACAACGTTGGAAGAGCGAGGTGGACGACAACGACATCATGTACTCGCTCGGCCTTCTGTACAGGGGAGACGTTTTCGGGTTCGGGCTCAGCTATCGGTCGGAGACGACGTTCGAGATCGCAAATGTTCTGGAGGACGACGCCGTTCTCGAAGACGATGTATTCAGCGGCGAGTTCACGATTCCGGAGCGCCTGGCGGCGGGCGTGGCCATCTTCGCCGGCGACCACTGGGTCATCGCGGGCGAGTATGTCAGCCTACCGTACTCGGCCATGCCGAAAGGGATGCCACTTCAGTTCGATGAACTCCGGCAACAGTTCGGAGTCGAGTATGCGATGGCGGATGTCAGCGAGTACCACCTGGGCGTTGAGTACACCGCATTCAGCAATAACAAAGGATGGAGCCTGCGATTCGGTTACTGGCGGGATCAGTCACACCTCATCTACTCGTCCCAGGGGTACAACGACCCGACGACCGGGTTTACGGACGACGTGCAGGCTTCGGCTGCTCTCCTCTACCGTGAGCTCGACCTGGACTTCGATCATTTCACTGGCGGCATTGGTGCGGCCTTCGGTTTCATCAGGCTCGACGCGGCGGTGGACTACTCGAGCGATGCCGGCACGGATTTTTTGCTCAGCGCCGTCGTCTATTTCTGACGAGAGATTACCCGAGCAAGTATCGGGGCCTTTGCCCGAAAGGCCCCGATTTTTCTCCGTTCTTGCGGTCAGTTTGTTGATGTCGTAAAGGTCGTCGGGTCCCCCGACTTGTTGTCGATCATGGTTGCGTAGGCGTAGACCGACCCACCGTTCTCCACAACGACCTCGATCCTGAGGCCCTTGAGAGTCACCCCTTCGAACTCTGGAGGGAGTTTCTCGAAAATTCTGAGGAGTTGAACGTGCGACGTTGCCGGTACCGAGCGGTACATCGGGGGGAAATCGAATATTCCGGCTCTGGTGGTGGAGATTGTGAGCTTCACATTTGTGTCTTCACTCGAGTATTCGGCGAGTCCGAGGTTGGTTCGCATTCCCTTTGTATGGGTCAGACCCATCATCGTTCCGAACTTCCCATCGTGGGTGATCATGTCCCCGGATGTGAGCCCGGGAAGCCCGAGACCGAAAGTGGCGTTGTCGCTCCGTTCGTTGTAGGTGCGCGAAGAGACCATGAGGCCGTCTGTCGAATACACGTGAAGGGCGCCCTGCGTGGGTGCGTTCTCCGGAACATTGAAGAGTGCCACCAGGACGTTGTCCCAGGTTTTCTGCTGTCCCGCAGGAATGGTCACGTTGGTTTCGATCGTGTTCTCCAGCTGTCCTGACCGATCCTGTTCGACTTCGTATATGAGGTGGACGGCCTGCGATGTGTTGGTCGGGTTGACAATGGTGAGGGAACTCTTCCACACGCTCGCGAACAACCCGGTCGTGTTGGCCACCGCAGCGACCAATGTGTGGACATCGCTCTGCTTGGTGGTTGGTTTTGCGACCTGGTTCGGGTGGATGGCGTCGATCGATGTGGGGTCTCCTGTGGCGGCGTCGATGACCGAGCCGGCCGCGCCCAGCCTACCGTCGCCGGAAATGACTTCGACCGTTGCAAAGGCTGACGCTGTATTCGAAATCCCGAGATGTTGGCCGAGGTTCTTCTGCCGCTGGCTGTGTCCTTCGATCGTAAACTCGTCCCTCCCCAGAAGGACACCCGTGTCGTCGAACACCTCCAACTCCACGGTGATCTGCGCGTTGTCCACCTCCTGGAAGTAGAGGTTTGACCTGAATCGGTCGTCCTCGCGCAACCCGGTGAGATAAAGTTTTCCGTCTCCTTTGGCGAGAGTCATGCTGTTCCGTGTACCGATGAAGGCTTGTCCGTATGAACCCTTTGTTGTCGCTGCCTTTTCACCTGTGGCGACGGTGTAGGTTCGCGTAAGGAAGAGCACGGGCACCGTGGAGTCGACCCACAATGCGCCGCTACCCGTGCTGTCGAAAAGTTCTTCGATCACGTTGTCCCAGTTCAGGCTGGTTTTCGGGTCCAGCATGAACGGACCGGCTTGGAGAATCGCGGTCTGACCCCTGGCGGTGAACTCCATGACGAACTCGGCCGGTTCGGGTCCCGGATTGTAGACCCACGCCTCGGTGGTCCAGAGTGTGCTCTTTTTCCCGTGGAGCCCGCCAGCGGCCGCCGGCACGGTCGGTCGCCTGTCGGCGCCGCCGGTACGGCCGGTCGCTCCCGGTGGGAGCGCACAATCCGCTGGACACGACCACGCCGTTTCTCCGCTCTCACAGATGTCGTTTCCGCATTCGATGACCCCGGCGATGGTGATGGTCTTCTGTTCGATCACGTGGCCCGTTTCCAACTCGACGTCCCGCACCACGATGTATTCACCCGGGCTGCCAAACACGTGCATCGGGTGCTGTTGGTCTGAGGTCGAACCATCGCCGAAGTCCCAGAACCAGGACAGGGGCGCACCGGTCGTGAGGTCCGCAAAGCGAATCGCTTCACCCTGTTTCGGTTGGTCGGGCCACCAGGTGAAGTCGACCGATGTGTCGGGACCGCCGCCGACCGAAAACGGGCAGTCGGTGCTCCACTCACTGTCGCAGTAGATTTGGCCGTCGCCCAGAGTTCGCACTCTCACCGCGTAATAGTCGGGGGTGAGCGGGCCGATCTGCGCGATCGGCACGTTGGGCCCGGTCGTACCGCTCATCAGGACGGTGCCGCCGAGGTCGAGCAGCTCCCACTCGTAGCCCTTGTCGTTTTTCTCATCAGTCCACCGAAGCCACGGCATCATCTGGTCGGTATCGCCGCCGCACGTGGTGTCGCCGATCTCGGTGACTTCAGGGATTCTCAACGGTTGGCATTCATCGAGAACCTGGATGTTGCAGCACGCAGACCACAGGCTGTAGGCAACGCCTTCAATGTCGAAAGCTGATCGAACCCGCCAGCTGTAATCGCCGGGTTCGCCCGGAAGGAAACCATACCCATAATAGGGATCTTCGGAGGCTCCAGGCCAATTCTGCCCGTCCGGCCAGTCCGCGTCTTCAATGATTAGGTCTTCACAGTCCGGTCCCTCAAACACCTGGATTCGATACCCGTCGGCGGGGAACTGGTTCGGTGGAGTTCCATCGAGGGCTTCGATCCACGAGAGATTTGACGTCACGCCGAGTGGCAGTGGCGGTTTGATTTCGTCCGCACAGGAGAATAGAGCATTCGTGAAGCTCTGATTGCGCACGTGGAGCTCGGACGGAATCGGAAGCGACGGCTCGATCCAATAGTCCTGTCCCTCGATGATGAACGGAAAATCCTGTTGGGTCACGTCGTTGGCCGGGACCCAGGTGTTGTCGATGAACCACAGCGCGTTGCCCGAACCGGTCTGCCCGAGTGTGGTCACGGGCGGGGCCTCGGACACCGCCTGCGGATCGTCAGAGGTGGTCTGCCAATCGAGCCAGTAGGTGCCGCCACTCAGTGTGATGTTCACTTCGCACACGTTGGCAAAAATCGGCCGGGTGTCGTCGAAACCGGCAGAGAACTCATCAACCCTGTAGACGCCGGTAAACGTCGTACTGGTCAGACAGTCGGGGTTGACATAGATAATCGAGCTCCCCGTGTCTCCCGGCGGGCCGTCCCATATCCGGAGGTTCAGCCCGGACGCGGCTTTGACCCCTACGATGATCTGAGCGCTGGCGTCGTGGGAGTAAAATGTGATGGATTCAATCTCCCATTCTTCCGATGAAAAGATTGTGAAATCATCGGCGACTCGCGTGGCTTCGGAAGGCGTATGGGAGAATCCGTAGACATTCATCCCGTACGTGTAATCCTGAAGCATGCTTTCGTCGGCGCCTCCAAACCCGGTGCCGGTGCTCGTGACAAATGACCCGTTGTTGTAAATCGTCTGGGCCGTCACCGACGTGAGTGGGAACGCTGCCAAGACCAAAACCAGTGAAAATTTGATGGCCTTCATGAGCAACACCTCCTTGAGACGCGGCTGTTGATTCAGAACATTGCCCCGATGATAGCGCATCTGTCGGGGATGGTGGCGAGTTCCACCTTGAAGACCGGCCACAGGCCTAACTAACAGCTGATGCAGAGATGACCTCGTGCAGGGGGCTCTTTTGAGCTCGATCAATCTGTAGCCGTCAGGAAGGTTGTGGGATCTCCCGATGCGTTGTCGATGACCGTTGCGTAGGCGTAGATCGAACCGCCGCTCTCCACGTCGACCTGAATTCTGAGTCCTTTGAGATCCAGATCCACAAACTCCGGTGGGAGCTTCTCGAAAATTTTCGGAATTTGAAGGTGGGAGTTTGCGGGCACCTTGCGGGTCAACGGCGGGAAGTCGAATACCCCGGCCCTGGTCGTGGAGATCGTGAGCGTGACCATAGTGTCCACGCCGGAATACTCTGCGAGGCCGACATTGGTCCGGGTGGCCTGCGAGTGTTTGAGGCCTGCCATCAGCCCGACACCGCCGTCCGTATCGATGAGGTCGTTCTGCTGGAGGGCCGGAATCCCGAGACCGAGCGTGCCGCCGTCCGCTCGCTCGTTGTAGGTTCGTGAATCGATGAGCAGCCCGTCCGTTGAGTAGACGTGGAGGGATCCCTGGGTCTTGGCGTTCATCGGCACACCAAAGAGGTCGGGCAGGACATCGTTCACAGAGATCTGTTGTCCCGGTTGAAGAGCGATCGTGGTTTCGATTTCCTTCCCGATGACACCAGTTCTGTCGTGCTCTGCTCGATAGACGAGTCGAGCTGTCTGCGGCGGATTCGCCGCCGGATTCTGAACCGTGAGCTTGCTTCTCCACACCGACTCCAGGAGGCCCTTGGTGTGGACCACCGCCGCCACGAGATCGTGCACATCGCCTGCCGCTTTGGCCGACACCTGATTCGGGTGAATCCCGGAGATCGACGTCGGGTCTCCCGTGATCGCGTCGATCACCGATCCGGCGACGGCGATCCGACCGTCGCCGCCGGTAACTTCGGCGGTGACATAACCCGATTCGATCTCTCTCTGGAAGAGCGCGCCGAGGTTTTTGAGCTTGACGCTGTGTCCTTCGACCGAGACGGAGCTCTGCGCCAGCTTCTCGCCCGAGTCGTCAAACAGACTGACTTTCACCTTGACGGGTTCGCCGTCGACCTCCTGCAAGTAGAGATTGGTCCTGAAGCGTGAATCATCTCGCAGACCGATGAGATAGCTCGCCTCCTCTCCGCGAGCCAGGGTGAGGCGCTCCCTGGTGCCGGAAAAGCCCTGGCCGTAAGTGCCCTGTCCCGAGGCGGTCTTTGTTGATGTTTCGAGGGTATAGGTACGTGTCACCACGAGCACCGGCCCGGTTGCGTCAACCCACAGTGCGCCGCTGCCCGTCGTCTTGAAGAGTTCCTGGACCAGGTTGCTCCAGTATAGGCTGCGCTGTGCCGGGAGGTTGAACGGTCCGGCTTGCTTGACCTCGGTCAGTCCCATGGGTGTGTATTCGACAACCACCTTCACCGCATCGGGCCCCGGGTTGTAAATGGTGCACTCGGTATTCCACAGCGTATTGTTCAGTCCCTGGACGGCTCCCGCAGTAGCGGGCACCGTTGGCCGGCGGTCGCTTCCACCGGCGCGGCCGGTCTCTTCCGGTTCGAGTGCGCAATCTGCGGGACAGGACCATGCCGTCTCGCCGCTCTCACAGACACCGTTTCCGCAGCTGACCGATCCAGCAACGGTAATTGTCTTCCCGAGAGTGAGGTGGCCGGAAGCAAACGCGACGTCGAGAAGTGTGGCAAAGTCGCCTGGGCTGGTGAACACATAGGTCGGATGTTGGTCGGTCGATGTCCCGCCGTCGCCAAAATTCCACAACCACGACTCAAGCATCCCGGTCGAAAGGTCGGCGAAGCGGACCCGCTCTCCCTGTTTCGGCACCTCGGGCCACCATGTGAAATCGACCGCATCCTCGACGGCACTCGCCACGGTGAATGGGCAACTCAGGCTCCAGTCGCTGTCGCAATACTCTTGACCGTCACCGCGCGTCTGGACTCTGGCTTTATAACTGCCCGGGTTGAGAGTCCCAACGGGTGCAATCGGGACATTCGGTCCGGCGGTGTCCGCAGCGACCAGATTTTCGTTCGCATCCCGCACTTCCCAACGGTAGCCGTGGTCGTTGGCGACGTCCTGCCATCTGAGGATGGGTTTGGAATCCGATGTCGTGCCGCCGCAGGTGGTGTCTCCGACCTCTGTGACGGCCGGCGTCGCCAGAACCTCGCATACCGGTGTAGGGCACACACCTGAGCTGAGAACGGAAACACTCTTCTGCGGTCCGTCGAATGAATCGCCGTCGATCTCGACCGTGAACGTCACCAATTTCAACCCGGCGCTGGCGTAGCTGAAAACCATGCTCTTGCAGTCATCGGTTTGAGAGGCGGTACAGACCTGGGTCGCGGCAGCGCCATTGCACCCCGCTCCGCCGAATCCCCACGTCGCCTTGTCGATGTCACCTAGAATGCCGGTGATGGTGAAGACAATCTCTTCACCGATTGACGGGGTGGTGTCGGAGATTGTGAATTCCGGGACTCTCGTACCGATGATCTGAATCGGAAACCCCTGTTGGCGGGGCGTGGAAAACCATTCGTAGTCGTTGGCTTCCTGCCAATACCCGCTAAAGAAATATGAGACCATTGCCGGTGATTGTGGATCCCAAAATGGTGATGGGCGGCGCATACGGACCCGGATAAATCGGAAATCCATCCGTTTGCCAGTCCAGCCAATAGGTGCCTGCCGGCAAGACAGTGTTGACATCGGCAACGACCGCCATGATGGCCCGTTCGTTGAGTAACTCGTCGTACTGGCTGACCCGATAGACATTTGTCCAGTAGGTATCTGCAAGGATGTTGGTCTGTGTGTTTCCCCAGACGACGCTGCTCGTGGTCTCACCGGGAGGGCCATCCCAAATTCGCAGGTTCACATGGTTGATCGTCGAGGTTTCGGCTTTGACCTGGGCGGAGATCTGCTGATAGGCGTAGAAGGTGATGGTCTCGATATCCCACCGCTCGCCATCGGGAATCGTGAAGTCGTCGGCTGTGCGGGCTTCCTCCGACGGCGAATTCGGAAAGGCCCAGGTGCCGAAACCCAAGTCTTGGTCCTGGAGATGGCTGACGTCGGCGCCATCGAAGCCGACGCCGCTACCGGTGATGAACGATCCGGCCGGATACAGACCAACCGCCTTCAACTTCGGGTTCGATGGAGCGAGAGCTGCGCTTTCGGTGTTGTCGGCGGGTTCCTGCGGGATTTCTGTTGAATGTGCGGCAGCAGCCATGCTCAGAACGAGTGGTACCAGGACGATCAGTGTTTTGACCGTGTGCATCTTCGGTTGTTCTCCCCCAAAAATGGCCGACATCCGTGACGACGCCCATCGACTGCTATTCAATGTAATGTAGCCGCGGGCCGGCCATCAGGGTTTCGACAATTCTTTAAAAGAGATTGATCAGAAATTGAGCAGTTGTGGTGTCTCGCGGCCCCGACCTGGGGCATTCTTCTCCGCTCGCCGGGTGCCCGATTTCAGGATTCCTCGTACAGAGCAATGAACTCCGGAGAAAACAACCGCCGGTCGGGCTCGAGGGAAGGATCCGTGTCGCGGCATCGCTGAAGGTCGCGCCGGGCATCTCCGAGCGCCTCTTCGTCCACCCTGCCGCCGAGGCAGTAGAGAGCGAAATGCGAGGCCGCCCGGAGGAGGTACGCGGCGGCGCGCTCGTGGATCGTCAGAAACTCACCGGGACTCAGACCGCGCACGACCAGGCGGTAATCCGCGTCGAGATAGTTGGCGGCCGCCCGACGTAACGACTCGGCGACCTCACCCGGGTTTGTGGGCAGGGCGGGCGGATTCAGCCGAGGTGCAATTGGCACGTCGGTCGGCTCCGGGCCGGTCAACCGCGGTGTCGGACTGGCGGGCCGGGGCGGGATTCGGGTTGCCGCCGCGGTGGGGACGGGAACGAAGGGAGTTGCCGTCGGCGCTCGTTGGCGAATAGTTGTAATCTCGGCTTGAACGCCCGTGTAGGTCTGGAGGGCGCGAGAAGCAGCCGCTGCAGCATTTTCGATTGCTGCACGATCGCGCCGCAAGGTTCCTTCGCCGAGTTGCTCCTCAGCGAAGCGGAGGTCCGTGGCGGCCCGTTCCAGCACGGAGGCTTGAGAGTCGAAGAGTACGGCGAATCGCTGATCCCCGCGAGCGCGGCTGATCTGATCTGCCGATGTCCGGGCTTGTCGCACCGTAGAGTTCACTTCTCTGACCAGCGCCGCCAACTCTTCGGGATCGAATTCCGGGACAGGCTGGTCAGTGGGCTGGGATTCGAATTCGGTCAATCTCCTGTCGAGCGCATCGAGAAGATTTGCAGGTGCGACGCCCCGCTCGCGGGACACCCCGAGGTAGTAACGGGCGGAGTCCGCGTCGGCGCAGGCCAGGTGTGCTCGTGCGAGTTGGTAGTAAGGGAGGTAGTCGATGGTTTTGACCGCAATGGTGCGGGCGCCGAGCCTCGGCTTCGGCTTGTCCACGACGGCCGCGCCCAGGAGTTGAAGGGCTTCTCGCGAACAGTTGTTCTCGCCGATGAGGTTGACGGCGCGTTCGTAATCCTCGTACCAGCGGTCGGCGAAAGAACTCCCGGCCGCCAGCAGCAACACGACCACGACGGTGGTCCGCAGGGTCAATCGCCACGCAGTCTTCATTGCATGAGGCCGAGGCTTCGCAGGATTTCGGCTTCGCCGATTTCGGCAAAGGAGACAGGTTCGTTGGTCGTTTCATCGGCTTCGACCTCGGCCGTGACCGTTTTCTCGCCAAATTCTTCGTTGCGCAGGACGATCCTGTACGAACCGGGATTCACTGACAGCACCAACGGTGTGTAGGCAGCCTCGGGCAGCTCCAGCTCCGTTCCGTCACCGTTCGATACCTCGACAACCTCGGCCCACGGTGACGCGTTGATGATCAGAGTGCCGGTGGGTGCGGCGCTCACCGGATTTTCGGTCGGTCGGCCGAATCCCGGCAGCGAGATGACGCCGGTGATCTGAAGGGCCGATGCCACGATGAACAGGAGCCCAGCGGCCGCGAGAGCCATCCATGAACGTCTCGCACCGCCCTGTTTTCTCTCGCGTCTCGGAGACGTTGTCCTCTGCTTCGTCAATGTGCGCTCGATCACTTCGATCGATGCCGCCTCTTCCCTCGTGACGGGTCGGACATCGGGCCGCGTCGGCGGGTCGATTGCGGGTGGTGGCGGCTTTCTGTGAGCCGAGACATCCAACCGCTCCGTCGAAGGCTCGGGAACCGGAGCGACGGAATCCTCTCTGATGACCGTTTCACCGAGCTTGGGCTTGCTGGAGACACCACTGGCCGCCTCTTCCGCTTCGCGAATCCGCCGGTAGTCCATGACGGAGAGCGAGTCGGGATCGGGCGGAGTGAGTTCGACCGAACCGGTGATTTCGGTTGCCCGTGAGGTGTCGCCGGACGACTTGTCGGCAGGAAACGCCTGTGAAACGAGCATCTCCTGACTCGAGCCCGGCTTCGCCCTCTCCTGATCTGACGGCGGCCGTCGAGAGAGGCGTACGGCCTCCTCCCGCTCCTCCGTGCCGATGGGGTGGTCTATTTGGATCAGGCGAACCTGGTCGTGGAAGGCCTCGCCGCTGGGGAACCGGTCGTCTGAGTTTTTCTCCAGGGCACGCAGAATGACACGGCGGAGGTTTTCCGGAATGAGATTGTCGGGGTCCGAGTCGGCGAAGGGCATCGGTGGCTGTGTGAGGTGGCCGGCCATCAAACCGGGCATGTCCTTGCCGCGAACCGGATACCGGCCGGTCAGCAGCTCATAAAAGACGAGACCGAAGGAGTAGACATCGCTCCACGAGCCCACGGCAATGTCTTGATTGGCCTGGAACTGCTCGGGTGAGGCGTAGCGGAGCTTGCCGAGGAAAAACCCCTCCTTCGTCAATCCGCTCTCGGCCTCGGTGATCTTGGCGAGACCGAGATCGATGAGCTTGATCTTCGGAAAGCCTTCACTGTCGGTGGTCAGCATGAGGTTGTCTGGCGAAATGTCGCGGTGGACGATCCCGGTGCGGTGGACCATGGCCAACGCACGGAGAGACTGTCGGCCGATCTCGAGGCCGAGTCTCAGGCTGGGTGGCCCGTGGATTGCGAGAACCTCCTGCAGGGTGACGCCGTCGATGTACTCGATGACCAGAAAGGCCGTGCCCTTGTCCATCGAAAAATCGAGGACCCGCGCGATGTTCTCGTGTTTGACCCTGGCCGCGATCCGCGCCTCTCGGTAGAACCGTTCCCTGCTTTCCTCGCGGTCGGTGAGGTGGGCGCGCATCGTTTTGATGACCCGGATCTCGTTCATCAGGCGGTGGCGGACCTTGTAGACCGCGCCCATTCCACCCTCGCCGATCCTTTCGAGGATCTCGTACTTCCCTTCAAACGAGCCGAGAGATTCAATCGCCATGGTCTACCAGACTACCTCGAAAGCTAACCCATCGTGCGATAAGCGTCAACGGAGGAGCGATGGGGCATGGTGTTGCGCGGAACACGAACGAGCCCTACATTTTTTCAAGGCACATCGCAGAAGTTGAACGACCGGTACCCGGGGGTTGAGGCCCTCCAGAAAGGAGCTCGTCATGGCGGACACTTCACTAGCGGCAGCGTGTCTGGCAGATGCGTGCAGAGCGGCGAAGAGAAGAGACTCGAACACCTTGGATCGGAAGCTCCGAGAGCTCAACCGGATGAACCTCGAAATCCCCGACCCCAACTCGGCGGGGTGGGTTCAGGACATTATCCGCGACGAAGGCGTCCGGATCGGCAAGGACATCTTCATCAAGAAGGGCCCCGGACGCTTCGGCGTCAAGTTCGAGGTGAAGTTCTGAAGCAGGGCTGACAAGTGGGCGGCCTCGAGTTGTGGCTGGATCTCACGCGTCATCGAGACTCCGGAATGTCAATAGTCGGACAACGTCGTAGGAACCACCACCAGGTGTGGGCGTCGTTGTTCATCAGTTTCTTGACGATACGCACCGATTGTTGAACATCTTCTCGGTTGGCGAAGCGGATCGCCTCTTTGGTGGCCTCCTTGCCCATGAAGTAGATCCCGAAACCACCCAACCATAGGGAGGCACGAAGGCGATCGCGCTGAACACGAGATCCGCCACCAGCTCGCCCTCGCCGATCTCGCCTTCCACATACAGGTAGATCGACAAACCGCCGCCGGCAACATTCATCGCCCCGGAAAGCCCCCTGACAGCCTGGGCCGTGCGGACGAATCGGATCTTCTGAGCCGCGACCACCGTACTCTTGACGTGCTGGTTGCCGTAGAAGGTCGTTCTCCAGACGCAGGGCTTGCCTTTGTAGGCGCCGACGAACTCACCTTCCTGAATCAGCCGTTGAAGCTGCTGACTGGTCAGTGAGGTGCTGGGGGAGACGATGCTGATGGTCGCGCTCAGGGCGTCGACCGGCTTGCTGACCTCGATGTCGTTCCCGGCAATCCGCTTTCTGACCTCTTCGTCCAACGACGGATGGGTCATCTGCGGCTTGAGGCCGTTCTTACCCGCCGTCGACCGCGATGAACCCGCCTTGCCGGTCCCTCCACGGGGCCGGACTACCTGGTTTGTACCTGGTCCGCCCATCGCTTCACCTCCAAGGGTCTTGAGGGAATGGTATCAGTCGCAACCCCGTTTGGAGAAATCGCGTTTTGCTGCCCCCGCTCGAAACCCGGTGAGAAATAAAGGTCGGCCCGATGTGCCGGTGCTCTCTCCCTGAAAACTACCAGGGCTCGGCAGGTTCGGGGCGCGACACCACCTGTTGACCGCTGGTTGGGGCCTCGGTCACTTGGAGCTTGAGACCCTCGATCTCCTGGTCGTGTAGGCCGCCGATCGCCCCTTCCGCTTCCTCATCGGTTTCCATCTCTACGTACCCGAAACCGCGAGACTCTCCGGTTTCCGGGTCGCGACTGATCTCGACCTTCGCCACTGCGCCGTGCTCCGCGAAGACGGCCTCGAGATCCGCGTCGTCTATGGTCGGCGGGATGTCCTCGACGAAAGTTTTTTCCCCATTTGGAACTTCCTCTGTGGTCGAAATTTCATGACCGGCGCTGATGCTTGGCGCCGGAGAGCAAGGTTATTCTGTCGCGTGGCTCACAACGATGCACCCGCAGCGTACCGCGACTGGAGCCGAGACGACGCTGTCGAATGCCTGAATGGCGAGGCCGTAGCTGGTCGCCAACTCGGTGTTCCCCCCCTGGTCGACCTCGCGGACCCAGCTTGCTTCCGGTGGAGTGAAGTATCCCAGAATCAACACCAATTCCTGGCACTCCACCACGTGATCCGCAGCTTTCTCGATGTCAGTCCGGCGGTAGGGGTTGTGCTCTCGAACAGGCGGCTTCAGCTCGATCACTTCTTCGAAAGACTCCCCTGACTCCAACCGAGTCATGTACGGAACCTCGGGGTGCTCCACTTCTTTTTCTTCTGGGACGAATATTAATGTCTTTCCAAGCAGCAGCGTCGTGCCGTCCACGGAAACATAAACGTGATTGGGATCCACAGTGCGCTTTCCGGTGCGATCTGTGACAAACAGCCGGTTGAAAAGAAAGATCTCTCGTCCCCAGTCGTTGGTGACGCTGTACCGCAATACCAACCGGGTGTCGTCGGATTGGAGGACTTCCACTTGTGGTTGCATCAACGCCTCCTTCCTGCATTCGCCATCAGTACTCGGTCCGCGCTGGTTCTCCCCGTTGACTGCGATAGTCGTTCTCTGTGTGGTCGTTACCAGCATAAGGACCAATGCCAACCGCTTGAGCCTCTCGGTTCCGTGTGTCATTGCCATCGATATCGGTATTCCCCCTGTCCATAGCGCCCTCGCCGGCGTCAGCGGCGTGATGAAGCTCGTGAAAAAGACCCACGTCCGCTGGACGGGTCATCCAATCCTGCGAACCGTCGCCGATGGAGGTCCTGTCGGGGTTGTATTCGACCGTTGCGTTGGTGCCATCACCGGCAGTCCCGTCGTGGTTTCGCATGCGTGCAGAGGGATCGTCGTAGGTGTCGCACCCGTTGCCCCCGTCGGTTTCGACGATAGTGGTCGTGTAGTCCGAGTTGGCGATGCGACCGAGTTGATGCCGACCCGCTTCGGTGGACGAAATAGTGTTCAGGTCCTCAACGACGCGCGCCTGGAACTCGGGTGTGCCGCGGATCTCGAGATTTTCGCCATACTGGGTAAAGTAGCCGCAGGGTTCGTTGGGGTCTCTCACCGCCCTTGGATACCCACCGAAGTAGTTGGCTGCTCCTGCTGCCAAGCCGCCTACGACGAGCCCGAGGAATCCGGCGAGCCCGCCGCTGAAGGCACCGGCCATTCCCACCAGAGTTTGTACGTGCCCCATCGCCACCATGTCCGGTGGGCCGACACAGATGCACATGTCGGTCGATCTCGCTTGTGGCGGCCCGCCGACGAGCACGTTGAAGGCTCCGAGAATGAGCGGACCGCCGACGTGAGGAATGGGGGGCACTGCGGGCGTCACCATCGGACAGATGTGCATGTCGCCGATTCGAGCCGCGGGCATATTGCCGATGAGGGTCATCGGTGTACCCACCGAGATGGTTCCGCCGTGCGCGGAGGTATCGGACAGGCGTGCCGCCGGCATTGTCATTGTCCGCCTCCATCGCCCGCGGGCGGGTCTGACTTGAAGCTGTCCAGCAGAGTGCGCAGACACTCGTCTGCAGTCTCTGCATTACCAGAACGGACGTGCACGATACTTCGGGTTGATCGAGAGTCGAGCCAACATGATCGCAGGCACACGGTATCGCCGTCGCTCTTCGAAAAGTCAAGCGAATAACGGTGGGCCTCACAACCGCGAAAGGGCCCGTCCGCCGACTGCTCACTGATCACCTCAGCCACCTCGGAAGCGCTCCTTGCGGCGTCGGTCTGAGCCGTGACAAATTTCGCGAGATCTCCTTCTCTCGGGAATTGCTGGGTGATCACAATCGTGCCCGGTGGATCGGAGTTGACATAAACACCGGGCCCGGCAGTCGTCCACTGCCCTGCAAGCTCAGCCGGCAGCCAGGGCTCCGCGAGACGCAGCCTTCTTTTGTCTGGCCCCAACCATCGATACCCATTGACGACCTTGCCGAAGCCTTCGATAGTGGCTGCCGATCGGAGGGACACTCGAGCGTGACGGTCAGCACACTCTCGTCATCGATGAAAACTTCCCGCCGCAGGTGCTGCTCTGAAGGGCCCCATGTCTTTTCGCGGACAGCAACCGCTTCGACGGCCCAAAAAGGTTTTCCGCCGGATGTTTCGCCGCGTTGCCAACTCGTGGGCTTGAGGCCGTTTGTTCGGGAAAGGACGTGGAGGGTCTTGGCGAAGCACTCTTCGGCCGATCCTGCGGTCAGTCCCGAGCTGAAAATTTTGATCTCGGCCTCGTTGCCACGACGGAGGACGCCGGTCGCGTCGATATCCCAACCCTCCAAGATCGGTACGGCAAGACCCGATCCGGGGAGATCATGTGTGGTTTCGGAAGATGATTCAGGCCCAGGCTGAACGATATCCGCTATACGTATATGGGCCGACCATTCTCGTGCCGGACCCTGAACGACCCGAGAATTGGATTACCCACCTCGTTCCACAGCGCGTGATCGTCTTCCAGTCCGGAGACTGTGAGGGTACACCAGCGGACCCTCGAATGCAACAAGCTGTTTCTGAAGGAGGGCACCATCATCAGGGACGGGCGTTCTGTAAGTGACGAGCACTGCTTCGCTGAGATGTTGGGAGTCCAGACCTTGCTCGTCGATGACCTCGGTCTCGGGTCTCTCCTCTTTGATGGTTATCGCCTGCATTTCCAGGTACGCCGGTGCGTTCTGGGGCGGATCGACCCAGTTCTCCATGACCACGGCGCTTCGTGCGAGCTCCTGGTTGCTGTCGTCGACCATGCCCAGGCCGGGAACGATCCGCCACGTGGCGGGCCCCTCGAAGGCACAGAAACGCGATTCGAAACGTTGAAAGCCCATCACCGCCTCAGTTGATCTTGACCAGACTGCCCTTCAGTATATTGATCCCGGTGGCTTCGGAGTTCACCATCGCCCCTTTGACTTGGTGCGCAGCCGTTGCCTCGGATTTCACGGTCATACCCTTCTGTTTCAACGCTGCGGTTGCTTCTTGCGTGATGGTCGCGGCCTTGATTTCGTACCCGGCGTTTGCCTTTTCCTTGATTGAGGCGGTGGCCTCGACTTTCAGGTTCGCGCACTCCATCTTGATGTCGGTCTTGGATTTCATCTTGATCGATTGAGCATCAATGCTGAGGGTGCCTTTCGGCGACAGGATGTCGATAGATCCGGTCGTGCTTTCGATGGTTATCTTGCCGCCACTGATATCGATCTTCACGTGGTGTTTTCCAGAGGAGTCGGAGAGCTCGATGAATTTGTTCTTGTCACTGACGCGAAAGTTGTGTCCGTTCTTGCTCTGAAGGCAAATCCCTTTGTTTTTGTCGTCAAATTCCACCATATGGCCGTCCTTGGTGTGGAGGCCAACCTTCTTGTGTTTGTCAGACATGTCGAAGAAGTGGCCCTCTTTAGTCTGCAAGGCCATCCGCTCGAGATGATCGTTCAACTCCAGAATGTGTCCCTCCTTGGTCGCGCACTGAATCCCTCGTTTCGGTTCCTTTTCAGCCATGATCAATTTGTGTGTGTCCTTGGTGTCGAGTCGAACCACGTTGCCGTAACCGTCGCTGACATCCTCCATGAGGAGGCATTCCTCACCCGTCGTGGAGAGGCTGATCTTCCCCTGTTTCGCTTTCTTGTCGACCATGTTCAGGACCTCGTTACCGCCGGTGTTGACGGTAATGGAGGTGTTCTTATCGTCGAAAAGCATGCGGTGCTGGTAGCGGGTGAAGCATCATGTTGCGGATGTGCTCGTCCGGTTTGATCAGCGGCGTGTTGTCGCCGTTGTAGACGCTGCCGACGATGATCGGGTTGTCGGGGTCGCCCTCGAGGAAGTCGACGATGACCTCGTCGCCGATCAGCGGGTGCCAGTGGAAGCCGTGCTTTTTGCCGGTCTTCTCGTTCATTCCGGCGTAGGCTGCACGACCCGGATCCAGCAGGTGGTCTTTTCGTCCTGCTTGCCCTCCAGATCCCAATGGAACTGGACCTTGGCGCGGCCGTGGTCGTCCATGTAGATTTCTTCGCCCGCGGGACCGACGACCGTGGCTGTCTGAGGGTTCAGCGATGGCTGCGGCGTGATCGGGAGGGGCGGAAAACGCACGTCCGCCGGGATGGCCACAACCGACACCTGATAGTCGGTCCCGCCACCTGGCTCGCGCTGTGGCTGGCCGAGACGATGACCCATTCTTTGTTGAGATCCGTACGGTACGCCTTCTCGAGGGTGAAGGTACAACCGGCCGACACCGACCGCCAGTTGCCCGACGCTTGCAGCACGGTCCGCATCGCTGACTGCGCTTCCATGGCAACGGTGGCCAGCCCCGCCCGTGGCCGTCGGCGTTGTAGCGCTGCGGGTGGAAGTCGTAGATCTCAAGGTCGGTTTGCTTCTCGGCGCTGGCGTCGACCTTGAGCGGGCTCTTGGGCTTCATGTAATCGAAGTCCTTGAAGGTGACCTTGCCGGAGTAGACGTTCTCCTCGTAGGTGAGCTGGTCGAAGTACTCGTCCTTCTTGGCCAGATCCCCGGTCGGTTTGGCGTAGTTCGCCTTCTCCTCGGGCGCGCACGTGCCGTAGGCGGTGGGCGCGTCACCGATCACCATCTTCTCCGGGCCGTCGTGGGTGAAGTAGTAGAAGATGCCCTCTTCCTCCATCAGGCGCGAGATGAAGGCGAGGTCGGTCTCGCGGTACTGGACGCAGTACTCGCGGGGCTTGTAGCTCTTCTGGAGCTTCATCTCGTACTGCTGGGTGGGGCAGCGCTCGCCGAGGACCTTGGTGATGATCTTGTCGACCGGCAGGTTCTGGAAGATCCGGCAGTTGGTGAGGTGGGAGAGCAGCCACAGGTTGGGTACCACTTCGACCGCGTAGTGACCGTACTCCTTATCCACCGCTCCGATGCGGCCGGCTTCGGTCTGGCGGATGCCGGCGACGATGCCGTGGTAGGTCTTCTCCTTCTCCTCCCACGCGATGGTGATCTCAGCCGGCTGCCGCAGCATCGGCTGGATCGCCACCTCCGGGTTGTCCGACCACAGGTTCAACCCGATGCGGAAGAGACCGGACATCTCCTCTTGAATATCGATGTTGAGAACCTGGAAGACCTCGCCGGAGATCTTGCAGGAGTACTGCGCGGTGTCGGCTTTGACGAAGGCCATCTTTCTATCCCTTCTCCACGACACCGATCCTCAGGGGAACGGCGTCAAACTCACTCGAGCCGATAGCTCGGAACGTCGTCATCTCCCACGTCGATGGAGATCTTTTTGATCGGTTGATCCTCGGCCATTCGGGACAGGATCTCGTTGGAAACGCTGGGCAGAACCTGGTTCTGGATGACGTGCTCCACATTTCGTGCCCCGGTCTCCTCGACCGTGCAGCGGTCGGCGATCCAGTCGGCGAGCGCCTCGGTGGACTCGAAATCGATCTTCGCAGACTCCTTGAGTCTGTTTGCAACTGCGCTCAGCTTGAGATCCACGATCTGGCGCATGGCGCCGCGGCCAGCGGGAAGAAGGGCACGATGGTCATCCGCGCCAGCAGGGCGGGCTTGAAGTGCTTGCTGAGGATGGGCCGGATGGCCTCCACCACCTCGCGGGTCGGGCGGCGGTGTCACCGAGCAGCACATCGGTCATCATCTCCGAGGCCAGGTTGCTGGTCATCAGCAGCACCGTGTTCTTGAAGTCGATGACGCGGCCCTCGCCGTCGGAGAGCTTGCCCTTGTCGAAGACCTGGTAGAACAGGTTCATCACCTCGGGGTCGGCCTTCTCCACCTCGTCGAGCAGAACACCGCCGAGTAGGGCCGCTGGCGCACCGCCTCGGTCAGCACGCCCGCCCTCGCCGTAGCCCACGTAGCCGGGGGGCGACCCGATGAGCCGCGAGACGGTGTGCTTTTCCTGAACTCCGACATGTTGATGGTGGCCATAAAGCGCTCGCCGCCGAAGAGCATGTCGGCCAGGGCGCGTCCGGTCTCGGTCTTGCCGACGCCGACTGGGCCCCACCAGGAGGAAGACGCCGATGGGCGCGTCGGGGTTGCCCAGCCCCATCTTGGCGGCGCGGATCACCTCGGCGATGACGTCCAGTGCGTGGTCCTGTCCGCGGATGCGCTCGCCGATCGTCTGCTCGAGCTCGAGCAGGGCCCCGGCCTGGTCCTGGACCATCTTGCCGACGGGGATGCCGGTCCAGTCCGAGACCACCGAGGCGACCAAATCGGGGGTCACCTCGAGAGGCACCATCGGCTCGTCGGCCTGGACTGCTCACCCGAGCTCTTCGAGCGCCTCCAGCTCGAGGCCTCGGCGAGCCTCCTTCGGAGCTCGGCGTCCGTGCGACCGGCGTCTGGCCGCAGTCCTCGACCCTCCGCCTCGGCACTCGTCTGTCGGCCGCCGGTCTCGGCCTCGGCCGTCGCCGGTGCGTCCGCCGCCTCTTCGACGGCCTCCTCGTCGGTCTTCGGCCGCGCCGCCTCGAGCGGCCTCTACCAGCCGCAGACCGCATCGCCGCTTCCTTCTCCCACAGGCGACGAGATCGGTCACGCTGCTGGTCGCGCCTCCTCGAGCTCGGTGCTCGATCTCCTGCGATCGCGCCGTCGTCCTTGACCGTGCCGCCCTCGACGTCTCGCTGTCGGGCCTTGCGCTCCCGCTCCCAGTGCTCGATGCGGCGCTCCAGGTCGTCGATGCGACCGGCTTCGAGCTCAGCCCGATGGTACCCGGGCGCGCGCAGGTGTCGATGCAGGTCCACCGCCTTGTCGGGCAGCTGGCGGCCGGAGATGAAGCGCTTGCTCAGCTGGACCGCGGCCACCACGCGGTGTCGCGGATACGGAGTCGTGGCTGCCTCGTA
Organism: Candidatus Sulfomarinibacteraceae bacterium; assembly: GCA_963769215.1. Classification (GTDB taxonomy): domain Bacteria; phylum Acidobacteriota; class Thermoanaerobaculia; order Thermoanaerobaculales; family Sulfomarinibacteraceae; genus Sulfomarinibacter. The sequence continues at coordinate 97,370 of CAVYKX010000015.1, forward strand.
CTGCGCCTTGATGCCGCGCATCATGTGGTCGCGCCTCTGCATCGTCGGGCTCGTCGACCTTGACCAGCTGGAACCGCCGGGTCAGCGCCGGGTCCTTCTCGAAGTACTTCTTGTACTCGGACCAGGTGGTGGCGGCAACGGTGCGCAGCTCGCCGCGCGCCAGGGCCGGCTTGAGCAGGTTGGCGGCGTCGCCCTGCCCGGCCGCCCCGCCGGCGCCGATCAGCGTGTGCGCCTCGTCGATGAACAGGATGATCGGGCTCGGGCGAGGCCTTGACCTCCTCGATGACCGCCTTGAGCCGGTTCTCGAACTCGCCCTTGACCCCGGCGCCGGCCTGCAGCAGCCCCAGGTCCAGGACCCGGATCTCGACGTTGCCAGCTGTGTCGGGACGTCTCCCGGCCACCACCCGCAGCGCGATGCCCTCGACCAGCGCGGTCTTGCCCACGCCGGCCTCGCCGACCATGATCGGGTTGTTCTTGCGGCGCCGGGCGAGGATGTCGATGCATCTGCCGGATCTCGTCTCGCGGCCGATAGACCGGGTCGATCTCGCCCGCCCGGGCCTCGGCCGTGAAGTCGAGGGTGAACTGGTCGAGCGCTGTGCCCTCCCCTGGCGGAGCAGCCTCGCCTGGGGCGGCTCCGGCGCGCGGCCGCGCAAACCGACCGGTGGGGACCTTGTCTTCCACCGAGCCGGCGACGATGGCGGAGAAGTCCCGGCGCAGCTCGTCGAGCTGGATTACCTCCATGAGATCCATATAGGGCCGAAACGGCGTGATGTCGGTGGCCCGCAACGCTGTGGCCAGGATCGTGCCGGAACGAATGAATTCCTGTTCGAACTCCACCGAACCCACCAGATAGGCGCGCTCGAGAGTGTTCAACAACATCGGCGAGAAGACTCGGGCGACCCGAGTTGCCGGATCGAAAGCCCTCCACGGTGTCCAGCAGGCGCGATTCCACCGCACCGGGGTCGACCTCGAAGTAGCGCAGGATCTTCACCAGATCGCCGCTGCCGTCCTCCAGGAACTTGAGGAAGAGATGCTCGAGCGTGACCTCATAGTGGGAGCGCGAGATTGTGAAACCGGCGGCACCCTCCATGCACTTGGCGACGTGGGTATTGGCCAACTTGAGTAGCGCGCGGGCGTCCTGGGTGATCATCGTGAGCTGCCCTCCTTCAGGCCGCTCGCGGCGGGCGGCGGAAGATGATTTTGGGATTCTCGTCGAGGTCGTCTTCCGGGGTGACGACCCACGAGGTCATGCCGAGTTGTGGGGGCGAGTCGGCGTCGAATCGCGAAGGCGGAACTTCCTCGCGTTTGATTTCGATCTGGACGTCGAAGTCGAATCGTTCGAAGCTCCACACCCGGACCAGTGCACAGAGGTCGTGGAACTTCTTGGTGTGTGGCAGCATCTGGAGATAGTCGGTGTATCCGACCGGCCCGATCTCGATCCGGAACTTGCCGTCACGGTCGGGCACCCGGCTGCCGACCGACAGATCCGCGCCAAGAGTCGAATTCGCGTCGCCCAACTTGTTCAACTGGTCCGCTGGTATTTTGACCCATCGGAGCACGTATTCGCGGACCCGTGTGGGCAACCCGCCAAAGTAGTCCGAGAGGACCCGTTCAAGATTGACCGGCGGACGCGTCTGCGGTGCGCTGATGCCCACGTACTTGAGCAACCGGTGGACCGGAAGCTCCGTGAGGGGGTGGGTGCTCGGTTCTGTGAGGCCGACGAAGGAGAGCACGAAACGCGAGAATGCGTCCTTTGCGCCACCTTCATACCGATAGGGGAAGCGGTACTTGAGCCAGGCGCGGAAGTAGAGCGACAGGAGTCGATGATTGAAGAGGTCGAGGAAGTCGATCAGCGGCTGCGAGTCTTCGCCACCCATGGTGATGAGCTCTGTGATGTAAACCGGAGTGGGTGCGGAGATTCCGTACAGACCCATGAAGTTGACGGTGATCACGGCCTTTTTAGGGTCGTCGCCGAGTGATTCCACCTTGCGGATGTCAGCCGGTGAAAATCGGAGGGTTTCATCCGGTCGCAGCCGGAGCCGTTCACGCGACGGTGGCCCGAGCTCACCGATGCGAGCGCTGTCGGCAAACCAGTTTTGCAGCAGATGAACCGCCTGGAAGAACTCCAGGTGGTACCCCTCGTCGAAGATCGTCCGACTCAGAGTGGTGGTTTTCTGCCGTGCGCCATCGGACACCGGTACACCTCTCCTGTTGATTCGTGCTTCACGACCAGGCGAACGTAGGAGTTCAGGCTGGCGTGCAGCGAAAGGAATTCGTTCACCACCTCGATGAAGAGGAGGAGATCGCCACGATTATCGAAATGACTTTCGTCGACGGTCAGGGTGACCTCGGTACCCCGGATGGGAGTGCCGTCCACAAGAGCCTCTACCGGCTTGGCATCGGCGGCTGTGATGCTTGCAATGCGTCGGCTGTTGGCCGGGTCGTTGCCGATATTGTAGAGCTCGAGGATCTTGCGGAGGGCCCCGGCGTCAGCCACCGACATGAAGTTGAGCGCCATGTGTGAGATGAATCGCCACTCCGAACCGCCTCCGAGCGGAGGGTAGATTGGTGGAGTTGGAACTGTGATGTTGGTGAAGGTCGCAGCCTCCACGCCCCGTTCCGCAGCCAGCCGTATGCTCCCGGGGCCGACTTCCTGGCACAATCTTCCATTGGTGCATGTGACGCTGAGCGACAGGGTCTCGGGCTCGGGCAGGCGGTCGCGCTCCTGGGAGATGAGCGAAAGGTGGGTGTGCCAGCCACCGTCGCCACCAACCGAGTGGCTGACGTGGTAGTAAATGTCCTCGTTGCCGGTTTCGCCGGAATCGGAGCCGAATTCGAACGAATAAAACGGATGGCGGGGACGTTTCTGTCCGTCACTGCGGCGGATCGCGGTTACGTCGTCGACAGATACGACCTCGTACGCTGTCGGGTGGGTGTAATCTCCGAGCACCCGATAGCTCGTTTTCAGGTGATCCACGTGGATGGGTTCGCCTTCCCTCGGGAAGAGGTTGATGACCGGCGTCACGAAAAGCCTGAATGTGTCGCCACTCGGATGGAGGTTCTCAGGCGGGCGCTGTTTGAGGAAGAGATCCACCTCGAAGGTCTCATCGCCACCCTCGAGATCAATCTGCCCGATGCCGCACAGATCGACAAAACGGAACTTCTCCGGGAACACGAAGTACTCGGTGAAAAGGCGATAGCCGGGGAAAGAAATTTTTGGATAGGGCACCACTTCCTCGGCCTCATCGAACCCTACCGCCTGAAGACAAGACGGCGCCAGGACTCGCTGGTTGTCGCGGGCGAATCGAACAGTCACCGAATCAACCTCCTGGCGGAGAATCCGGTGGAGTTCGGAAGCGGTGGTGCCCTCGCCGGCCACAAAAAGGCGCAGCCGGTCGACGTCAAGATCTGACGGATTGGCGCCCTCAGTCAGCCTGATCCGGAGTCGGAACAGAGGCCGCCCGGAGTCATCCACCAGAAAATCGGCGCTGTCGATTGCAAATGGGTAGAGGTCCACGTCATAGGCGGTGCGGAAGCGGCAGGCGACACCATCGGAGGTGGCCTCGGAGTCCACCAGCAACCCCCGCTCAACGATCTGTTTTTCCTGCAGTCCGGCAGGGGTGAATTGGAGCAGGGCGATCGAGGGAATGGGCTGCAGATAATGGGGCCAAACCAGACCCAGGAGAGCGTGGGTGAGCTCCGGGAAGTCGTCGTCGAGACGTTGGCGAACACGCCCGGTGAGGAAGGCGAAGGACTCGATGAGGCGTTCGACATGCGGATCGCGGTACCTCGGATCGGCCAACGCGAGGTGCTCCGCCCGATCCGGGTGGAGGCGGGCAAACTCGCGCCCGGACTCCACCAGATAGTTCAGTTCCTCTTCGTAGTACCTGAGCTTTTCGTCCATTCTCCCGTCCCGTGGCCGGAGTGGGCGTTCACCGTGTCGCGAACGCCCCTGATCCCGACCGTGATGTTACGACCTGTTCAATTCGGCCCGGCCATCGCTGAAGAAGGTGGTCTGATAGGTGACCCGGGTGCCGCCATCAGCCTCTTCGATTTCACCGCTGATCACCAACGAAATCCTGAACTCGCCCGTTTCAGCCTCCACCAGCCGGACCTGAGGGTTGAGCAATCGGGGCTCGTATGTGCGAATCAGGTCTTCGACGGCGGTCCTCAAGCCGGTCAACGAGGCCGGATAATCTGCGTAGAACGACGCCATATCGGGCATGCCGTATTCGGGAAGATGCACGACCGAGCCTTTTCGTGCGTTGAGCAGGAGGGTGAGATGGTCTCGAATAGGGTCGCCCACCCACCGCAACCTCGGGCTCGGATCTTCTCCTGGCATCGGACCGATCATCTTTTCGAGAAAGCCGGCCTTTGGATCAACTCTCCGAACCATGATCCTCAAAACCCCGGCGTCGTGCACAGCGGCGGTCGACGCAACGATCTGGCGCCTCGAGGTGCCGGGATCGCCCTCATCTCATCCACCGCAGACGCACGCGGCGAGACGACTCAGCGGCCTTCCGTCCAGGAATCCTCGTACTCGATGTTGCCGTCCTTGAACAGCCACTTGATCTTTTCGTAGCGCATGCAGACTTCTTCCATGTGCTTGTACTGCTCGTTCGAGGGGTTGTCGACATCGGGCATGTGGGGGCGGATGGCGGTGACCCGTGCGTTGGTGAGCTCGTGGCTGAAGTACTCGGTTTCCGAGCCGGTCTCGTCGATCTGGTACCAGTGGAGGGTCGCGCTGGGGATGACCTTGCCGTTGCAGAGGTATTCGTAGAGCTTTGGTGAACCCTTGTCGTAGTTTTTGATCAGGACGAAGTCCTGGTGCACCCGGGTGCCGGTTGCCGAACCATCCTTGCGGTCGGTTGGCATGTACACCTCGTGACGGAAGCCGAAGATCTCCATGTGGTCCTCTCGGCCCTGGATCTTTGACGAACCAGGAATATCGGAAATCTCCAATGATGCTGGGATCGGCATGACAGTGACTCCTTTCCTATGTGTCGAGCCTCACGGGAGGACTCGTGTTGACGACAGGACCCGAAATGAGCTTGCTGACTTTACCCGTGGGCGGCTGCGTCGGGTACGAGTCGAGGATCACTCATAGGGTCCACTGGACGATTTACTTCTTGCCCTTGGGCAAGCGGGAGACCAATGACAAGCTCACATCAACGCCCTCCACCTGGAAATGGGGGCGCACCAACATCTCAACGTTGTAGAAACCCGGATTGTCGGCAATGTCGGTCACCGCGATCTTGGCCATCGACAAGGGGTACTTGGCCTTGGCGTCAACAGACGGGCTCTTGTCTTCAGTGACGTACTGGTTGAGCCACTCTTCCAACTCGAGCTGGAGATCATCCTTTTCCTTGGCAGCGCCGATGTTTTCGCGTTGAATGACCTTCAGATAGTGCGAAAGGCGGCTGACCAGGAAGAGATAGGGAAGCCGCGCCGACAGACGGGAGTTCGCGGTCGAGTCCGGATCGACGTACTGCTTCGGCTTCTGACAGGAGTTGGCCGAGAAGAAGCAGGCGTAGTCGCGATTCTTGTAAAACGACAGCGGGATGAAGCCGAGCTCGGCGAACTCGAACTCGCGGCGCTCCGACATCAGGACTTCTGTGGGGATCTTCGTGACCGTGTCGCCGGCCGCATGATAATGGTGGAGCGGCAGATCCTCTACGGTCCCACCTGCCTGCGGTCCGCGGATGTTCACGCACCAGCCATGCTCGGCAAAGCTCCGGGTCAAACAGGAGGCAAAACCGAAGCTGCCGTTGCCCCAGAGGTACTTGTTGTGATCTTCGCCCGACACCTTCTCGGTGTAGTTGAATGTCTTTGCGGCCTGGGTTTCTTCACCGTAGGGCAGACGAAGGAGGAAGCGGGGCAGCGTCAGGCCGACATATCGCGAATCTTCGGTTTCGCGGAAGGCCCGCCACTTGGCGAACTCCGGAGTATCGAAGAGCGGCGCCACATCGGGAATCTGCGTCAGCTCTTCGATCGACCGCAGACCGAGGAACTCTTGGCCCACCGACCCGATGAACGGGGCATGGCACGATGCCGCGATCTTGGAAACGTTGTTCAGCAGACCGATGTCCTGTGGGTGATTCAAAAATTCGTAGTTCGAGATCATGGCGCCGATGGGTTCGCCGCCGGGGGTGTCGTACTCATCCTTGTACAGGTGTTTGAAGAGTCCCGATTGGTAGGGCTCCGGAACGTCCTCGAAATCGTTCATGAGATCTTCTTTGGAAACATTGAGGATCTCGATCTTGGTGTTGCGGCGGAAGTCGGTGCGGTCGATGAGGAACTTCAGTCCCCTCCATGCCGATTCCATCTTCTGGAACTTCTCGTTGTGCAGCACCTCATCGACCTGGGCGCTGATCTTTTCGTCGAGCTCGGCGATCATACCGTCAAGCATGGTCTTGTCGACCCGTTCGACGGATTGTCCCGAAGCGACGACAGAGTGGATGAGCTGGTTCAGCGCCATCGACATTCGGCCGCTGGCGGTTTCTTTTTCGGGTTCGGAGGGCACCTCCATGTCGACCTTTTCAAAGAGATCGTCAAGAAGTGCCTTTTCCTCGACGACGGCTTCGGCTGCCTGCTTCTTTTGATCTTTCTTTGCCATCATGCCTCCTCACCTTCCGCCTCGGCCGATTCTTCAGTGATCGGCGCAATGCGCTCCAACTCCTGCATGATCGATTCGAGCTGTCCCTGGTCCTTGACGATTTTCTCGAGTGCGAGGCGGAACTTGCGGTTGGTGATCACCCGGGCTTTGAGCTCGGTGAGGAGCTCGCGGACTTCCATCATCTTTCTCAGCTCGGGGATCAGTTTGACGACCTGGTCCGGCGACATGGCATCGAGAGAATCGACATCGATCTGAACACGGATCTCGTCGTCCTCCTCCCCCGAAATGCGGTTCGGCACCACCATGTCGAGCTTGAGGCCTTGCTCATGCATGACCGCGGCAAAGTTGTCCTTGTTGACGCTGATTTTCTTGCGTTCCTCCAGCGGGGTGTCGTCCTCACGGAATGTGTAGTCGCCGAGGAGCAGCAGCTTGAGGGGAAGTTCGACCTTTTCCTGGCCGGTCGACCTTGTTGTGGTATCTGATATTCACTCGTGATGGGGGAATCTCGTCCTGGAAACTACGATTTTTGGCCATGATGAAGCCTCCTTCCGGCGCGTCGCGACCTGTCCGGGCCGTGCCCTCGACGGATGCATCGCGTACTGTGAATGCGCAATGCGCAAGTCACCGGTGGCCAGGTATTCCCGCCTCGACGCGACCGCGTGATCGTGGGACTCATGTTATAGACAAAAATCAGTCTACCTACCTTCGAATATGCCTGTCAACACATCATTTGCGGACATTTGGAACCGTGCGGCCGTCGTCTTCGCGTCCTCCACAATCCGGCCGCACGAAACCGGGAATCGTTCGAATGCCGGCCGAATATGAGAGCGTCGAGTCGGGGAAGACAGTTTGGGGATCCTAGTGAGTCGTATTTGAGGGCTGAAATCGTACTCAACCCGGTGAATTTGAGCTTGCCGGCTGCGTGGAACCAGCTCATTTGTTGACCCGGCACCGGTATGATGGGGCGTCATGTTCTGTTGCGCAGTCAAACCGAGTGGCTGAGACGCTGACATCGTGGGTTGGCGAGAGGGGGAGCCATGGTGGGTAGAGACGGAAATTCGGTGCGCCTGGGATCGCCGGCTGATGATGGTGTTGCAGAGCGCCGCGAGCTCAAGTTCAGGCTCCTGGTTATATCGGATCTCGCTCCTGACTACGACGGCGGTCCACTGGCCATGGATCGGGACAGTTTCGAGCCCGTGCTCGAGCGCCTCGCGCCGCGTCTCGAACTCGAGGCGCCTGACACGTTGGGCGGTGGACGCCCCGTGCTGCCCTGCTCGTTCGCCGTTTCGAGCATGCGCCACTTTCACCCGGACGGAATCGTCGAAACGCAGCCTCTTCTCAACAGCTTTGCCCAAGCACGGACACTGCTCGAACAATGTCTCGAGCAGAAAGCCGCGGTAGATGATATCCGCGACCGCGTCGTTCGGGCTTTCGCCGGAACAGACCTTGCCGGCAGCCTCGAAAAGGCTGCGTCGGGTACCCTTCCCGACACGGGTTCTGAGCCGTCCGGGACGGCCGGCGGTGGTGGAGGCGATGCCATCGATGCCCTTTTCAGTCAGGTAGAGGTCCCCGGGAGCTCGTCCGCCGGCGCCAAGGCGGTCGATCTCGTCGAGATGCTCACGGCGGTTGTCCTTCCTTCTGCTGGGCCTCGGGTAGGTCGCGAACACCTGGAGGGTCTGATCCACGAGATCGATGTGCGCCTCTCGCGTCAGATCGCCGCGATTCAGGAGCAGCCGAAATTCCAAAGCCTGGAGTCGGCATGGCGCGGTTTGAAATTCCTCATGGACCGGCTCGATTTTCGTGGGCAGACCTGTCTGGAAGTTCTGCCCGCAAGCCGGGAGGATTTCCTCCAGAGGTTCTTCGATACGGTCTTTCACGCCGAGTACGAAGGGACGGTCGGCCATACCGTTGAACGTGGTTGCAGCGGATTTTGGTTTCGGACGATCGGTTCCGGATCTCGATACCGTCCGTGACATGGCGCGGCTCGGCGAGAGCTTGAGCGTCCCGTTCGTGGCTGCCATGGATCCATCCTACTGGGGGGTTCGCCAGGCGCCGTTGATCAGCAAGCTCCCGGATCTCGTGCAGAAGGCGCAGGGATCGGAGTACGGCAAGTGGAATCAGATTCCGTTCGGAGCCCTCCTCCACATGGGTGGTCCTCGCCGCCAACCGGTTTCTCCTGCGACCGGTGTGGTCCGAGGCGCGGCAGACCTCCCGAGCTCTTCAATTGGTGCGCTGACAATGGCGATACCAGATGCTCTGGGGTTCGGCTGTGTGGGCGATGGCGGCGGCGGTGGGGCAGAGCTTCGCGGAGCTCGGGAATTCGCTTCCCCTTTGTGGGACCCGGCTCCGCCGGTGTCCTCGAAGATCTACCGTGGTGATTCGACAGGCGGGCGGCGACGACGAAAAGGGCTCTCCTCTCGAAGTCGATCTTGAGGACCGTCGCGCATTTCAACTCGCTCAGGCGGGATTTGCTCCGTTGGTGGCGCAGTTGGGTCCGACCGGGCTTTTTTCAACCTTGTTGGAACCTTCCACAAACCGGCGCGTTACGAAGACGAAGATGCGACCCGGGAAAGCTATCTTGCCGGCAACGCTCCCGTATCGGCTGTTTGCCGGAGCGGTAGCGCACGAACTCGATCGTGCTGGGCCGCACGATCGGTGGCGGCGTTGCGCCGGAGGAGACGGCCGAGACCGTTCGCCAATCGTTACTTGCCGTCATTGCTCCCCTCGAAGAGGGGGACCCGGCGCCCGAAGCAGTGGAGGTCGAAGTCGAGCAGAATTCGGATGAACCCGCCCTTCTGGATGTGACGGCCCGAATCCGGCCCGGGTTTCGACGTCTATGGTTCACAGGTGGACCTGATCGTGGGTACCACGGTGCCGAGGTAAGATCGACGGAGTGATTTGACGATGCGATATATTTCCCTGCTTCCTCTCGGCAGCGCGTCACTCAAGGTCGTTGTGGCGGTCGATGACTCGGCTGGCGGGTGATCCGTTCGAGCGGGTAGGGCGACAGACACTCTGGAGTCGTCGTGTCCGCGCAGCCGTCGTAAGTGCAACCGGAGCCGTGCTCGAAGAGTGCGTACTGCACATGCCGAGCGAAAACGTCACTGACTCCAGCGGTGCGGAGATTGACCGGCGCTGGGCGAGCTTGCAGGAGATGTTATCCGGGTGCGATCGGGTGGGGCCCAGGGCCACTTTCCCGAGCTGTTCTTCCTGCCGCCGGTGCGCCCGAGACCCTCCCGCCGTTGGTCTACTGTCGGTTCCGGGCGATTTTTTCGAGATCCCGTGTCCGAGCTGTCTCGGCCCGCTGCGAACCTGCCGGGATGACAATTTCTGGCCCGATTCGAACTTCCTCTTTACAGCGCCTCGCTCCAGCCACTTTCTCATCTGTCCACAGTGTGCGGTTGAGTCGTCGCGACCTACGTCGTGAATCCAGGGAACGGATATGTCCGATCCACCTTCCGGGGTGGTGATGATGAGCGCCCTGGAATATATTCAGGCCCTGTCCGAGGCGTTCCCCGTCAAGAAGAAGACAAAGAAGGCGGTCGCCTGTTGCTGCGTGAAATGTCCGGAGCAGGAGCAATGTTGGGGGTGGTCCAAGGAAGAGGGTGACAGCTTCGAGGTCCGGGGGTTGGGGGTGGTGGGAACAGCCTCGCAAGGCCCGCGATGGCAGGTGTTTCACGACCCACACCGCGCCGTTCGTCCTCGCACGACCGGCGATGATTCCACTCGAATCCTTCGTCCGCCAACTCGGCAGTGAGACTGCACGTTCCGCCGAAACCCCCGGGAGAAAAGCGACAAGCTCCTGTTCGTGTACGACTCCGCAGGAATGGACGCTGTGGAGGTGTTGACCCTCCGATTGACGGCTTTCCGCCAAGCCGTGGCAGCCGTTGCAAGAGCATTATCGGCTCTTCGATCGAGCCCATCTCGATATCAACTCTGAATCTCTGCTTGTGGACACCGAAAAACCCGCATTCGGACTACCGGAGCTGTGGCATTTCGGTGTCCGACTCGAGGCAACATCCGCTAGTGGATCTCGTCGAGTTGGGCGACTAATCGAAGTTTCTGTTCCGCCTCACGACCCGGTCGCTCCATTCTTCTCTCCGGCGATCAGGGATTTCATGCTCACGGGCCATCGAATCGGCGAGCTCAAAGTAGAGCGAATCGACGGGGGACGACTGAAAATCTGTTTCGAATCGAGGGCCATCTCGTAGACCCACGCGGTGTCTTCCCGAAACCGGGCGCCAGGGATTGGGTGCGACTGAAGTGGTCCGAGGATCCGAGCGATCTCGGCATCCTCGGAAGCGGTGGCCCGCATCGATCCCCGGGCGCGGGAGAGAGCACGGACGTCGGGACGTCTTGCTCACGACTGAACCCCTTGCTCTCGACACTTCGGCAGTCGAGAAAATTCGGAAGGCCGGCGGCGTGGTCTTGCCGAACGTGACGTATCGGGTCTTTCCCCATTTCGGACCCAAGGACGATCTCTATTCTCTCGGGATGGTTCTTTTGATGTGCGTTTTGGTGAACGATGCCCAGGATCTCGGGTTGGTGACCGATGATCTTGGTCTATTGGGGCTCGAGAAGATCGGAAAAAACCAGTGGGCGCGGTGTGCCCGAGATCAGGTGGCGGCGCACCCTGAAACCTGGGGCCCCGACGCCGTCCTCTTCGATGCCGTCGATCGCTCGGAAGGTCGTCCCAACGCGATCCCGAACGAGCTCTGGACCGAGGTGTTGGCCCTGGCCCTTCGAATGGTTGCACCGTCGTCGGGCATGGTGGACGATGACGAGAGCGGTACCGCGGTCTTCGGCCGGGTGGAGGCCGAGGTGGCCGGGATTCTCCGGCGGTTGCGGGCGCTGCTCTTCGATCGCCAGTCGCTCAACCTCGAGATTCAGACGGTGATTTCCGAGTTGCTGTCAGCCCAGGACTTCAGCTGAGGACTGAGTCTACAGCTCCTCCTGAACGGCCGCGGCGGCCTGCATGTCGAGACGCAAAAGCGCATCCTGAATCGTGTTGAGCATGTCCGTGAAGGTCTGTTGCTCGTCGCCCTTGGCCGCCTTGGCGAGGCGCCCGTAGCAGATGGCCATGAGTTGGTACAGCTCGATTGCCCACGCCGGCTCCCAGGTTTCGAACGTCAAGGTGTCCGCCTCGCGATGCAGGGACTCGAGCATAGGGCGTGCCCACCGTGCCTGGTTTGCGTCGAGGCAGGCCCGCGCCGAATCCAGACGAGCTCGGAACTGCGATCTCCGATCTGCTGCTCGCTTGATGCCGCGTTGGAGAATCTCCATTCCCTCGGTCAGCTGTTTCGAGCGGAGAAGCTTGATTGCCTCGTCGAGATCTCCGGGTTCGAAGGCCGCGGCATCCTCGTCCTCCGAGTCCGACCGGGCGAGCCGCACCTTGAAGTCCTCGACATCGGAGATCTCCGCCAGCCAGGAGCGGGTTTCGTCGGAAGCGAATGGAATCCCGCCCGCATAGGAACAGTCGATCAGGACGGTGTTCCGTTTCAAGAGTTCTCGGGTGGCCTCTTTGACGGCCTCGGCCGCGGCACTGTCTGCACCGCGTGGGTCGAGTTGCTCGAGAGACAGAGAGGTATACCTTTGGAGATCGAGCAGCCAGATGTGTCCCGCTTTGAATGTGTTTTCGCTGCGATCGAGGAGCCCGGTCCAGTTTGCCGAGTCATAAAGGGCTTGCAGAGAGTTGAGTTCGTTGGCCCGGGGGCCCGGGATTCGCGTTTCACCGGCTGACGGAGGTCCCGACACCCCCTCCCATTTGAGGATGCGGAGAAAACGGTAAGGTACCGGGCTGAGAGGATCGGCATCCCGCAGCGGCTTGATGATCGCTTCCATCTGCCCCCGGATATCGGCTGCCGAAGCACCCTCCTCGATGGCGACTCCCGCGATCCCTTGGGCTGTTGCGCTGCGGCCGGTGCCGGTGCGGGTCTGGGGCGCGGAAGGCTGTGGGCTCCGGCCGCCGACGGTCTCGTGGCCGCCTGCAGAGCGCTTCCTGTCTTTCGCCGCCTCCGCCGAGGGGCGGCAGGTTGCAGTTTGGCGGCATCCCCGGCGCGGGTGGTGAGCGGACCTGACGAGCTCGCCGAACCGGGCGCCTTCTCCTTGAACGTTTCGCGCGAAAGATCGTCGAGGGCGGTCGCAGCGTCCACCATGGCCGCGGGATGTTCGGCCTCCGCCGCCTCGAGGTTCGCGATCTTCAACCAGCGGCGCCAACCGTTCCACGAGCCACCGAAGGTCGTTGGCCCGGCGGGACATTCGTTTGACGGGCGGGAAGATGCCTTCCCAGTGCTCTGCGACGAACGCCGAACGATGTCGAGACCGTCCCGAGCCCCGGCGTAACCGTCCTCGATAAACAGGGCGACGGTCAGAAAACACGCGATGCTGAGGTCCTTGGACTCCTCGCTCAGCAATTCGATGGACTGGTCCCGAACCACCTTCCAATCGACCGAGGTTTCCTTGGAGCTGGCGGCCGTGAGCTTCTGGATCTCCCGTTGGATGGCCTCGTATCGATTTCCGTACTGGACGTTTTCTCCGTACGGTGCATCGCCTTCAAAGGGAGTGATGATGGTTTCGAAGGCGGATCCAGAGACTCGATCCATCGTCATTTCCTTCGAGGAGAGCTCGCAGGGGGCGTTGGCTCTCGATCTCGTCAACTACACCTCGAGATCTTGTCCCGGTTCGCCGGGGGACCGATTGGCGGAAATCCTCGATGTGTTCGTTAAAGGGCATCTCGAGGTGGAACGCGAAGACGTCATCGGGGCGGAGATTTCGAAGCATGACGGTGAGGCCCGCATTGTCTTCGAAGAGCGGGAGCAGCAGCTGGAACGGCCGTTCGCGCCGGTTGTCGAATCGCTCGATGATCAGGCTCCAATACTGAGCTTGGAGGACAACCGACAGCCGCTCGGTTGTCGGGAATCGAGCTGCGAGATCGGCCGGGTGCATGTGGGCAGCGATCCTTTCCTGGTGGCGGTCCAGGTAGGACAGCAGGGCGGGCCACTCCTGCCCGGCATTCTCTCTTCCACAAACCGTTGGTGAAATCGCCTAGAGTAAGCGTTTCAGCGCCGCTCAGGATTTCCGACGTGACCTCTTGTTCCGGCCGGAGAGTGACCTGCAGTGTCAGGCCTCGACTCCAACTCACGAAATCCTGGAAACTCGTCAGTTGCGCAGTCTCATGATGCCAACGCCGTCCAGCCGCGATAACCGCCTCAAGTACCTCGAGAACGGAATTCGGCGGAAACGCCTCTCGGCCCGCAGGCAGGGACACGAAAACACTGAACGGGAAGAACCGAAGTCTGCCCTTCGTCGTGGCTTCCCCACAGGTAGCCAACCACATATCGTGCCGGTTCCGGGGAAGCGCAGCAGAAAGGCGTGGGGATAGATCATCTCGCCGCGGTAGGTCTCGTTCGCTCCCCAATAGTGGCTGATGCCCTTGTCCAACCACCGCTTGAAGCCTGAGCATCCTTGCTGGCCAGGTTTTCCCGGAGGAAATCCTTATAAATTGGGAAGTTTGCCGTAACAGGACACCGGTAGCTCGACGGTCTTCGAGCCGCTCATCTGTTGCCGAAGACGTTGCAGCAGCCCCGCTCTACTCATATTCCCTCCCCGCATTGTCCGGGAGAACCTCGGGAATCGCACGGTCAAAACTGAGTTCGAAGATGCCGTCGAGACGGGCGGCTCGAGCGATTGAAAGCTGGAATCTCCACCCGCACCTCCCAGACCTTGCGATCATCCGAAGGCGCCGTATCGGCCGCAACGAGGACAAAGTAGGGGATCTTGAGGTCTCCGCCGTCGATCACCAGCCGGCCCTTCCAGCCCGAGGTGCGGTCCTCGTTTTCTCCGACAACCGCGAGCGGAGCTTCGGACAGAATCAGCGGAACCTCGACAAATTGTTCAGTTGACGATCGGATGGGTCGCTCGGCACCGAAAAAATCGATGGAGTTCACTCTTTCGAGGAGGAATGTGCCGTCTCCCTGCCGGAGCTGAGGAAGCAATCGGGCCTCGAAGGTCTCGTCCTGCGATCGCCGTCGAGAGGAACCCCCCTCCCCGAAATAGCTGGACCAGCCCTGCAGGGCCTGCATGGTTGTTTTCGCCTCTCCGACGAAATCGATCATCCGCTCCGATCCATTGAGGATCGGTCCGAGCCGGTAATCTTCGATGAGACCTTCGAGGTCGCCGAATACATCTTCCGCATCCCTGCCGGAGACCGTGGGCAGTTCGAGCACCATGGTCTCCTGCCGCTGGCCGGGATCCGAGGTCCGGCTCTTCCAGGACGCATCGCCGCTGCTGCGGCGCGGCCGCCTGTCCGGCTCGTCGCGAGATCGCCGACGGTCGCGCGAGTCGTCTTCTGTAGTCTGCCGACTGGATTGCGCGTACCCGCGTGCGTAGAGAGTCCGGGCATCTTCGAGTTGTCTCCGTGTGATGAATGGGAAGTAGCCGAACGCGTAGTCGTCCACGTCGTCTCCAGAACGTCCGATAGTCATCCCGAAAAGACGGTGCGATCTCCGATTCGAGAAGATCAGCGCCATGTTCCTCGAGCCCCTGCTGGAGGTCCGAGACGTAGCGTCCGCCACCGAGGCGGGAGAAGGCGTGGAATTTCTGCAGATTCTCGGGGCGTTCGGCCAGCTGGCGCCAGGCCTCGACCGCGTTGGTGTCGAGCCTGCCGACCACGTCCTTGAAATCTCCGATGGCGCGTTCGACGTTGGAGTCGACCACGGGGCCGGTATTTGCCGTGCGCGGTCGCGACCTCTGGGCACCCTGGAGCTGCCGGCTCAGCCCCTCGAGCCGGTTGTTCTGCTGAGCAAAATCGGCCAGCATCTTGGCGTCGATTCCGGTGCCGGAACCAGGGCTACTGCCGCTCGTGCGGCCGACGTGGTTCCAGCTTCGAACAGCATCCACAAACCCTCGCCAGTTGGCGGCCCGTTCGGCGTCACGCGGCCTCACGAAGTACGACCCGGCGACTCCTCCGCCCATCGCCGAGATCTCACGCTCGACGAGATCCTCCACATAACGGTAGATCGCGTCGTCGATGGCGCGAATCTCCGAAGCCGTGGTTGGTTGGGTGTCGACTTCCCCGAGGTTGCGCTGGGTCCACACCAGGAATGTGTTGGCTTTCGGAACGTTGGTTCTGGCCCGGTCGGCCGTATAGAGGGACTCGTTACCGGGGTTGAAAACCACATTGGCAAAGAACGAACTGACCGGCGGCAGAATTCTCTCGGCAACTCCCAGCTCCGCGACGGGGAGCAGGATGCGCGCCATCTCCTCGAACTCTGGCGGCTCGAGGTCGACGATGGCATCGACGCGCTGGATAAGCCGTTCGACCTCGGCCTTCTGCGCCGAGTTGATCTCGTCCAACTGCGGTCCCAGGACCGAGGCCTCCATCGAAGATGTCGGCAAATTCCTGGTGAACGGCTGCGATCTCCTCCGACTGGAATCCCTTGCGCAGATCCATGGCTGCGTTATAAACGGCAACGGCGTCTTCGGACCACGCCATCCGCTCCTCGGCGTCGTTTTCCGGCGAACCCTGGAAGAGGAACTGGAATCGCTGCCATTCCCGATCGAGGTCAGCGTAGTCCTGTGGAATGGCGTCGCAGCGGTCGACGATGTCGGCCCGTACGAACGCGTTCTCCGAAACCTCGAGCACCTGGCCGAAGTCCCGCTGGCAAAACGCTCTCCACTGATCGGGGGTGACACCGGGGGACTCCTCCGCAGTGCCGGCTCTCGGGCGGCCCGTGCCCATCAATTCCGCAGCACCGCGCCAACTCGCGTCAAATTCGTCGATCAGCTCGACGACAGTGGTCAGCGTGGAAGCACGATCCGATGTGTGGGCCACATCGAGTTCTTCGAGGCGGCGGAAGAAGCCCAGAAAACCGTCGTCGAAATGGACTTCGAGCAGTCGATAGTCCCAGCCGGCGAGTGAGTCAACGGTCCAGAAACGGAGCATCGCATCCCGTGCGCCCCGCGTCGAAAATGGTGGGTTCTCGGCCGCTACCTTTGGAAACTCTTCAAGCACCGAGGTGAACATCTGATTGGCCGTGGTTGGGGCGTTGAGGTCGGTCAGCAACCAGTCGTCGATGGCCTTCCCTTCCTCGGTGGAATCTCCTCCCTGAGTCTTCGAACAGAAGGTGAGGAGGGATCTGATGCTCAGGCCGTCTCGAAGTTGGCGTTTCTGTTCCTCGTCGGCGATCGGATTGGCGAGCTCTTCGAAGCGCAAGAGCTGGGTGAGCGCATCCCGGAACTCGAGATACAGCTCGGGCTTTTCCGTCCAGTCCACTTTGGCGGCGCGGCTGTCGAAGGAGGCCTGCATGCGGACCGAGGATCTTGTTGCTGAAGAGGGCCGCCTGGGTGGCGGGAATGTAGCGCACCACGACGGGATTGTTGCGACCCTTGAGGAACATCCACCGGGCAAGCCACTTATTCTGGAGGTCCCGCTTGTTGGCTTCCAGAGCCTGGATCAGATCGTAGGCCTGTTTTGCGGAGCAGGGGTCGGTGCCGTTGAGGCAGCTCTCGGCCCGTTGAACGTTTTGCGTCGTGGCCCCGACGGTTGCACGGAGGCTGGAGAATGCCCAGATCAGGAGCGGAATGAGAATGATGGCGGAAAGCCCGACGCCGCCAAACAGGATTCGTCGGCGAGCCTTTTCTTTCTGCATTGCTTCACGGGTCTTGGCCACCAGGCCCTGTTCCGGGAAGACTTTCTTCTCGTAGAAGTCGCGAATGAAAAATGCGCGCGACTTCGAGAAGACCTGCTCCAGATTTTCGAGCACTCCTTCGGGGTCACCGGCGTGAACCCGTAGAAGCTCCTTGCAGGCGAGGGCGAATGGCCTCCCCTGCTGGATGCCGGAGGTGAAATAGAAACCCCGCAACATCAGGGGCTCTTCGAATTTGCTGCCGGCGAAGACAGTGGTCAGATACTGCGCGAGGGGTTCCCGAAGGGCCGAAAGCTCTTCCGGGAAAACGAAGAGCTTGTCGATCTTCGAGGTGTCTCCCTCGCCGTGGAAGAACTTCAGACGCAGCTTGTGGACGCGGCTGAAGACCTCGTTGAAATTGTCGTCGAACTCCTTGGGGTTCCAGGGCGCCGCCTGGCTGGACTGGGACGACCAGCCGAAAAGCTGGCGCTGGTCGACGGGATCCAGCCTGGAGAAGAACTCGGTGAACCCGAGGATGCGGTCGGCCTTGGTAATGAGCACAAAGACGGGGAAGCGGATACCGAGGGCCTGCTGGAGGTGACGGAGCTTCTGGCGGATGTTCTTCGCCTTGGACTCGATGACATCGATCGCATCCTCCACCAGAGAGGTGACCGGTATGACGACGATGACGCCGTTGATCGGGCACTGTTTGCGGTGTTTGGTGAGGAGCTTGAGAAAGGTGTTCCACTCGTGCTGATCGGGGGCATTCGCTTCTTGAAAGGTGAAGCGACCTGCGGTGTCGAGGATGACCGCCTCGTTGGTGAACCACCAGTCACAGTTTCGGGTGCCGCCCGAACCTGAAAGCGAGTCGGTGCCAACCGGGAACTCGAGGCCGGAGTTTTGAATCGTCGTGCTCTTGCCGGATTGCGGCTCGCCGATCAGCAGATACCAGGGAAGGTCGTAGATCGACATTCCCGCCGCGCGGAACTCCTTGACCGCCTCTTCCCATTTCTGGCCGAGTTCGGCGAGTGCCTCTCGGATCTCTTCCTTACCGACGCCGGCCTGCCGGGATTGGAGACCGAGGCTTCCCTCGAAATCGCGCGCGTCCTTCTTCTCTTTCTGTTTGCGGGCGAAACCAACCAGGTAAAACAACCCAAATGCCACGACCACGCCCGCGAGCAAGACCCAGTTGTAGGGGGAAGGAATTCTCAGCAGACGGGCGATGTACCAGACCATCATCAGCGACAGCAGCAAGCCGCCAAGATACCGTCCAGCCGGTGGAATCATGCGCAGTGCAGTGAGTAACTCTCGCATGTTCCCCTCCTACATCCACTGGGCGGTCAGCTGTTGGAGCTTCGACACCACGCCGCCCCACATCGCGAAGTTCGCGATGATGTAAAAGACAACGAGAACCCCGACCGCGATGCCGATGTGGGTGAGGGCCACCCCCACGGTGAGCCTTTTCCCAGGAGAAGGTGTGAAATTGTAGGCTTCTGGCGTGATCACGTTCTGTACGTCGCCCAGGTACTCGCCCAATTGCCGATAGAGCTTGCTCTTGATCTCCTGCAGTTTCTCGGGGCGCCGGTGGTATCGCCCTTTGACGCCGAGACTGACCGCGGTATAGAGGACGGTGGCCAGTTCCACTTCGTCGTGCATCAACTCCTCGGCGATCAGAAACACCTTGTCACCGCCGATGTTGGTGTTGAAGTGCTGTTCCTCGAGGAGATTCTGTTCCCAGGCCCCGGAGTGCGCCCAGTCCGAGTTGAGCACGATCTCGTCGGCGAGGATGACCAATGGATATTTGGCCTTTTGATACAGCGCATCGAGGCGTGGGTCCTTCCGTGACCGGAGGTCCATTTCGGTGATGATCCTCTCCAGTTCCTGGCGCACCTCCGCCTCTTCCGGCTGGTAACCCTTGTGGACCTTGCGCCGAAACGTCACCAGATAAAGGAAGAGAGGTGAAGCCAAGCGGAAGAGCTCGGTTCGATAGTCCAGGTACTCCATCGTAGCCTCCAGTCGTCGCGTCACCCGGGGACGGCCGTCATCCGCTGCGTTCGGGCTTCATGACGACGAATAAGCTGAACTGTATTTGCGGGTCGATGACTCCGGAGATCGCCATCTCCAGGTTGTCGGTGACCGACTCCCAGTGCGTGTCTTCACGACCGATAGTGAAGTAGTGGAGATCTCCCCGGGACGGCAAGCCGGCCGGGGTGCGGTTCATCATCTCGATATCCAGGCCGAAGAGGCGCCGCTGCTTCAAGAGCGGGATTTCGGACGCGCGCCGATCTTCGCGGTCTCGAGCCTCGACATGATGGATCGTTCGCCGAGGTCACTTTGAACGCACAAATAGACTGCCGTTTCGGGTTCGACCCATTCCTGCTTGAGACGGGCGACCAGGATTTCGTCCTCGAGATCGAATGGCACCTTGACAAAACCACCGGAGAGAATGGTCTCGAGCAGCCGCTCGATGGTAAAGACGGCGGTGTTGAAGCACCCCCCGAGAGAATCGTGATCGTACTGGGGGATCAAGACCGCGTCGGTGCCCTCGGGTTCAAAGATCGAGAGCTCGCCGGCGAGGCGCGCAAACTCGAGGTAGAGAAGAAAGGGGTGCAGACCCGGGGTCTTGATCAGTTGGCGCAGGACCTGGAGGAATGCCCCGACAATTTGCAGCTTGAAGACCGGCTGCCAGACATCGGCGCCGGCGACATCGAGATCGATGCGCCCCTCATTGACCTCTGCGCGGAGAAAGCGGTGTTTGGCTTCGATTCTGTGAAGCACGGAATCGCACAGCTTGCGAAGCGGCTCCCAGGCTGCGACGTCGATGACCGAAGGGATGAACTGTTGGTCGAGATTCGGTGCGTTTGAACCGGTCCCCGCCCGCTGAATGACGGCGACCGGAAGGCATTCGTAGCCCTCGCGGTTTTCGTCACCGAAGAAGAACCGGCCTCTGAGTTTGCGGACCTCGAGCGTGCGGGGTTCGCCACCCAGGTTTTCGTCCGCAATCTCGATCGTGCGCACCGCATAGCGAATATCCGAAGGTCCTTCGGCGCCAGCCTGTGAGGACGAGTTCTTCTCGCCGTCACGCAACCGCGCGACACCGAGGTAGACCGGAAGCTTGCCATCGCTGGCGTCCAGCTGTTCCTTGAACTCACGGGGGTCGATCTCGATGGTGGTCGGTTTGCGGCCGCGCACCCCGTCTTTGAACACGACCTCGCACGAATGCAGAGCGAAGGTGAAACCCTCGAGTTGTTCGCTGTCAATCTCGAGACGATCGAAGCCCCAGAAAAACGGCTGCGCTCCGCGCAGCGCTCCTCCGATGAGCGCGCTGTAATGGCGCGACGCCAGCTGGAGATGTTGCGGTCTCAGGAACATGCCCTCGGCCCAGTTGACTTCCGGTGTATTGGTCATCGTGAGAACTCCCGGACTGCCGCCCCGATGGTCGTCGTCTGTCAAAGTGTTCATTCGACAGAAAGGTAGTCTTCGTGGACGCGGAACAGTGTTTTCTTCCCTTTCCACTGCTGGCGGCTTCTAAAGACGATGTTCGGTTTCGAGCTGTCACCGCTGATGGTCTGGTACTCGGCTATGACCGCCAGGGTTCCGTAGCCCTTCTTTTTCTTAAGGTACTTCTCGGTCGTGGTCAACGACTCGAGTTCGACAGCTTCGGAACAACCCCCCGGTACCGAGATAGTCTTCGTCCGATTCCTGAGCTGATCCCGAACCGGCGACGTGAACCAATCCTCGCCTGCTTCCTGGATCTGCTTGACCTCCTCGTCGTTGACCTGTACCAGGTCTATCGCCAGGAGCAAACCGTCATTGATCTGCGCATCGCAGTTGAACTGCGCCTGAGAGGTGCTCGAGCACGCCCAGTTGGTGATTGCGAGTACCACCCCAAGGCCTGCCAGGACGGTTTTTGAATATCGGCGAGCTTGAGGACAAATACCGAAACGAATATTCATGAGCTGCTCCTCCTCTTCGTCAGTTCATCGTATCGATCCTGAGCGGTCTTGCGAACCAGGGCCTGGATCTCGTCGCCCACCAGGTCGGGGGAGATCCGGCGCACGATGGTCTTGTACTGGCTCCAGCACTTGGCGTCGGAAAGAAACTTGGCGGGCACCTTGGCCTCGATCTTGGTTGGGCCGGTCTTGTTCCAGAACTCGGTGAACCAATCCTCCGGAGCCTGGTGATAGGCGGCGATGGTTGCGACCAACCAGGTTTCGAGAGCCGCCAGATAGGGTTTGAACTCCTCGGCCGGCGGCTGGCCGGAGATGCTGAGATTGATCGCTCGCCTGACGGTCGTGGTGAAACCTGGAAGACTGTCGATACCACCCAGCGACCGGTCGGTGAGGCCGGCAACGATGCCGATGACGAATTTCTCCATCGCCAGTGCGAATCCGACCAGATGGTTGACCACATCCATTGCAGGAGCGTCAGCCGGCCGCAGGCTGCTCGTCTGACGAAGGTCGCTGTCAGGCCTGAGGACCTTTGCCCATGGAATGGTCGCATCGGATGGAGGCGAAATCGGGGCTGAATCCTCGATGGCCGGCGCCGGCTGAATGACCGGAGATGCCGGTTGGAGGGCCCCGGCGGAGTCCAGTTCGGCGACCCGAACTCCCCGGTTGACGGGGAAACACTCGCGCAGCTGCTCGAGGACGCTCTGGCGATGATCCGCCGTGATGCCGGCGATGACCCCGGTCACCGTCTCACGCAGGGCCTTGTGTCGGTCCTCGGCGCTTGCCATTCGGTATTTCGTTGCAGTCTGCAGGGTCGCGGCTGCGAGATTGTGAACAGCCGGGTCGACAACCTTTGGGCGTGGCGCGAGGCGCCCGACCGCCGAGCTGTCGGTCGGAATTCTGCGGGTCACGGTCTGCCCGGCGGAGGGTTTCGAAACCCGTGTTGGTGGGCGGGACAGCTCCGCCATGAGCCGTTTGAGATCACCGCCTTCACTCAGGAACCACTCGCGAATCCGACCGTTGGCATCGTCGAACAAACCAAACAACAGGTTGTTCGACGTCACCTCCTCGTTCCCGAAGCTGTCCGCCTGCTTTTCGGCGACCCTGAGAGCACGGTAGACCCTCGGTGTCGTCAGAAGCTCGTCGGAGAAGAGAGATGCGCCGTTGTTGCCGATACAGACAAGCTGGGCGATCCAACTCTTGCTACCGGTCCAATAGTTATTGGCGTCGACCCGTTCGGTGAGGAACTGATTATTGATCAGGCCTTTGCCGTGAGAAATGAACGAGATGTCGGCGTTGGCTGAGATCAACCCGAGGAAGAGGTGACGATCCGTAAGAACGGTGCTGCTTTCACGAAGGGCCAACATTGCCGCGGCACCGAAACCCTGGGCTGCGCTGCAGTCCAGCCTCTCGACCAGGCCCTGGATATCATCATCGATGCGAGCCGAGTCGGGGAGAAAGGTCGTCCCACTGCCGCGGTTTCTGCAACGGATGGCCGTGGTACCGACGACGAACTCGGCACCAGTTTCTAAAGCCGTCGGCGCTGAGAGGCGACTCCCGCCGCACCAGGTGCCGTTCGCGCTGCCACGGTCTTCGAGAACCCAACACCCTTCCTCGCTTGAAAACCGTACAACGCCGTGATCCCGCGACACCTGCGGATCACGGGGCAGTTCGATGGAATTCCCGACGCCTCTGCCAAGGGTCACGGACGTCGCATCGTCGCTGAAAACCAGGCCGTCATGGGGTCCGTCCACAACCACCAGGGTGATGCCCTCGGGATCCCTCAGCTTGCCCGGTGTCTGTGGCGGCTTGATCGACGGGTTGGTTGCATCGGAATCCCGATCTTTACTCATGTGTTGACCTCAGGCGGCCAGGCGTGGATTCATCCTGGCCGGTCGGTTTGCCATGCGCGCTGTGCTGCTCGGGCCGAACACTGTCGGGCAATGCGCATATCTCGGGAGCGATTGAACGCCCCACCACCCGGGCCCGGGCGGAACCGCCGGAGTGCATTTCTGCTCTCCGACTGCCTCCCCGAGGCTACCGAATTGGAAGCCGAACCTGGTTGTAGAAACGCGCGACATGGCGACCCGAGTATACCTGATCGGTCGTTGGGAATCGGTGTTGCAGCGGTTGTTTCGGGGTCTTCAGGGGTGTTTGCGACAGGGCGCAGGGGCCGAGTTGTGTGACGGCGCTCCTTCGCAGGAACCTGCACCGTTCTACACTGGAACCGCTGCGGCCGCCCGTCGCCGCCCAATTGAGGAATTTCGGATGTGCATGAAGCCTACAGTTCTCATCTTCGGAGCCATCGCGGCCCTCACTTCGAGTCTCGCGTCGAGCAATGAACTTCCTTGCACCGTGTGCGCCGGTGTGCGGGTGGGCGATCCTTCGAAAACCGTCAGTGCCTTGACGAGCGGTCTGCAGCTCGAGGAGGACGACGCCTTCTTTGCCGCCTGGGAGGTTCGGCTCGACGGCACTGCTGAAACCGAGGTTTTCTTCTCGCTCAGAAGTGTCGGAGCAACCCCGTGGATCAGGGCGGTATTTCGGACGCCTCGTCCCATTGTCGATAACCTCGACGCACTCGAAATCGAACTCGAAGCGCTTGCGGCCCTCGTTCAAGATGTCGGCGATGGTGCTTTCGTGCAGGCTGTTTGGAATCCGGAGGGCGGGATAACGGATCCCGGCGAATACGCCTATCTGCTCAAAAAGGCTGCGGTTGCTGTAACCGGTGCTGCTGATTCCACACGGTTCATCGCGGGACCTTTCCAAGCCGACCCGGGACTCATCGCATCGCTCTATGCCGAGGAGATCGGAGCCTACGTCGACCTCCTCGCCCTATCACCCGACGGCGATCTGTCGGCAACGGTGTCTCTCCTGGCTGTGCTCGATCCCGGGAAACCCCTGGTTCTCGACGCGATTCCCTGGCCGGCGACTGCTGCGTCCACCATCGCGCGGGTTGCCGAGGCCTCTGCGAGTGGGTTCGCCCTCACGTTATTCGATGCGCGTCCATCGGATCCGGTCGACCTCGACCCCCTCAAAATCATGGCGCGGGAGTTCAGGGGCGATTTGGTGTTCGACCCTTACGCCATAACGAATGCTCAGGGGAGGGCGTGGGCCTTCGTACGCGAGGATCTCGGTGTGCGAGTCGTCGCGGAAGCGGCACCAGAAGCTTCCGACATTTCTCTGACCCTTGCCGATTCGCAACTCCGTGCAGCCGTCCGGGTTGACCCTGCGACCGGAGACGAACAGCCGGTGTCGAATACGCGCAGGACCGCGGCGGGACTGGAAATCACGGTTGACGACCCCGGCGCAGCGGTGCTGATGCGGCTCGAACGACCGAGCGCCGGAGAGCTTGCGGGCTTCGACGAGTACGTCGATGTTTCAGGAGGCCGGCAGATGCAGGTGGAGGAGATCCTGCGCCGGCTCCAGGCTTTCGAGGACGATCAGGCGCGCCGGCTCGAACACTTTCAGGCCAAGCGGACCCTGCACCTCCGTTTCCAGAGCCTCGAGGGCGCTTTCGAGGCCACCTATTCGGGCGCATTCTTCTCTCGCCGCGGTGAAGACTTCGACTGGGTCTGGAATGACTTTTCGGTCGGTGGTGTGCGTTGGCGTTCGAAGAAACTTCCGAAGGTGCCGCTGATCCAACCCGAGAAGGTGGCTTCGCTGCCGGTGGAGATCCTCCTTGAAAAGGACTACCACTACCGGCTTCGAGGAACTGCAACTGTCGACGGCAGGGACTGTTGGGTGATCGATTTCAAACCGGTTGCGATGGACACCGGCCGCAGCCTCTACCGGGGCACGGTATGGGTCGACCGCGAACTCTTCGCCCGGGTTCGTACCCGCGCCGCCCAGGTCGGCCTCGAAGGGAGTGTGCTTTCCAACGAAGAGACGTGGTATTTCGAGCCCGTCGATGCCTCGGGAATGGCGGCGCCGTGGTCGCGCGAGAGCTTTGTTCTGCCATTGAGGATATCCGGTCAGCAGACTCTGTCGATTCTCAGCGCCATCCTTCCGGTAGAGGTCGAAACCGTGCTCGAGAACGTCAGAATCAACGGTGTCGGCTTCGACGCTGACCGCGAAGCAGCGTTGGCGTCTGACGCCACGATGCTGCGGGACACGGACGACGGGTTGCGGTACCTGCGAAAGGAAAAAGACGGCGTGCGGGTCGTTGAGAGCGAACTCGACTCCGACCGGTTGTTCCTTGTCGGCGGAGTTCTGTGGGATGAGACGCTCGACTACCCGATTCCGCTCGCAGGGGTCAACTACCTCAATCTGGACGTCAAAGACACCGGTGCCCAGGCGGATGTGTTCTTCGCTGGCGCCTTTGTTGCAGCCGGGATCGCGGATCCCGGACTCTTCGGCAGTCGCTTCAACGGCGGCGCCAATTTGAACGGGCTGTTTATCAAGGGAACGGACGAGCTGTATCGGCAAGGAAACGTCGTGCCGGAGGAGTCAGTGAAGCGTCGTACGGCTTCGGCCGACATCTTTGTCGGGCGCCCTCTTGCGGGCTTCCTTTCCTTCGAGCTGGGCTACCGGGTGCGAATGGAAGATTTCAGCCGTGCAGACGACACTGCCGAGGATTTCGTCCTCCCGCAGGACACGATGACCCATACGCTGAAAGCAAATATTCAGTTCAACCGGGCAGGCTACCGCTTCGGCCTGTTTGCCGACAGCAACCGACGCTCGGATTGGGAGTTCTGGGGGCTGCCCGGAAATGATGAGTATGACCCTGAGCAGCAGAGCTACATGCGGTGGCGCGTCAACTTCACCAAGACCTGGTGGCTCCCGAAATTCCGCAAGATCACGCTCAGCCTGGAACACCTTGACGGCGCTGAACTGGATCGGTTTTCGGGCTACGACTTCGGTCTCCTTGGTAATGCCACGGTCGCCGGTTACCCGAGCGGCCTGGTTCGAGCCGAAAGCGCCAACGGCGCCCATCTGACGGCGGGCGTCAATTATCTCGACCTGATCCGGTTCGAGTTCAGAGCCGACGCCGTGTGGGCGAACAACGAGATGACCGGTCTCGATCACGAGCTGCTGTCCGGTTTCGGAGCCGGTGGCACGATCACCCTGCCGTGGCAGCTCATCATGAACTTCGAGGCGGGCTACGCCGTGACCGGTCCAGGGAAGGGCGCTGTGGCGCTCCGGGTGTTTTTTCTTCGCCTCTTTCATTGACCCCGGGCGTACGCCGCCCTCCATGGAGGGCGGCGGCCGGCCATCAGACGGACGCTGTTTCGAAGATCCTTGTCACGTCGATCGTGGCATCGCGGATCTTTTTCGGGGTTTCGCTCAGATAGTTGAAGCGCTTGCCGTAACCGAGCAGCGCCTTTTCGATCTTGGATCGGCCGCGATAGAGGCGCGACATGACGGTCCCGACTGGCACTGCGAGCATGTCTGCGACCTCCTGGTAGGTGTGGCCTTGGATGTCGATCAGGAGGAGCGCCATCTTGTAGTTGTGGGGCAGGGCGTTGATTGCCTGGGCGACCGCGGAGTCCATCTCGCCGGCAACCACCTCGGCCTCGGGGCCGGAATCGCCAAGCCTCAGCTCTGCGGCCGTCAGATCGTCGCCTGAATCGCGCGTCTCGTCGAGTTCCAACTGTTGCGGCTCGATCTTGCGCTTGCGATAGGCGTTGATGAAATTGTTCTTCATGATCCGAAAGAGCCATGCCTTGAGGTTGGTGCCCTCTTCGAAGCCCTCGTAGTACCGATAGGCCTTGAGATACGTCTCCTGGAGCAGATCCTCGGTTTCCGGTACCGACCTCGTCATCCGAAGTGCGGTCTTGTAGAGCTGGTTGTAGTACGGCAGCTGACCCGAGTTGAAGTCCCATGCGGTGATCTCTTGTGTGGTTCCCATCGTAGCCTCCTGGAGAAAGAATATAAGTCTCTGTTCATGTTTTGTCAAGGTTTTTTATTAAAAATCAAGATTTTTAATCCCTATTCCTGGAAACACATTTCAACAAAGGGGTTAGTAACAGGAAAAATCTGTTCATCGGGTGGTGATAGTCATGAGGAGAACCGTCCGGGGAGCTTGCCGAGGCGTGATGATTGCCGAAGCGGAACGCGTGGCGTGTGATCTCAGCGCTGATTCTGGAGCGGGTTCTGATTGCCGTTCGTGAATCAGGCTCCGTTTGCGTTTTACGGAGTGTGATTCTTCCGCGGCCTGGGCAGCGGCAGAAATGCGGGAGTTGTCCGGATGTACTCCGCGTAACCCGGGCGCCGCTCGACGAGACCGGCGTCGAGCATTGCAACCCCTGAGACCCTGACCAGGGAGAATGTGATCAGCGCCGGGCCGATCAAAGCCAGCCAACCGCCGGCCGACAGCGCGACGATGCCGATGCCCCACCACAGCACGGCTTCACCAAAATAGTTGGGATGTCGAGAGAGGGACCACAGTCCGGTGTTCATGATGCTTCCCTTGTTGGCAGGGTCTCGCTTGAAGAGGGCCAACTGCAGGTCTGCGACGCTTTCGAAAACGAACCCGAAGATCCAGAGGCCGATACCGATCACATCGAGCAGCGTGACGCCGGTATTGCCACTGTCCCGCCAGGCAAGGAGCAACGGTGACGAGACGATCCACAGCACGACTGCTTGGAGCAGGAAGACCTTGAAGAATGACTTCCACCAGAAGGCTGGCCCGGTCTCTTCCCGCCAGGCCGAGTATCGAAAATCTTCGCCCGCCCCGCGTATTACGGACTGCGAGGTGGAGAGCCAGACGAAGACCCCAGATGACGGTCAGCGCGAGAACAAGCGGTCCTCTGAAATCAGGGATCTGCGGAGATTTGACAAGATAAAAGAGCCCAATGACGAACGAACCCGGCACCCCAGAAAATATCGACGATGCTGGCGTTTCGAAGGGGCAGACTGACTATCCAGAGAACCGTGAAAGGCGATGGCAGCGACGACGAGGCCTTCTGCGAGACCCAGGCACCATGGATCAGAAGCAGAAGGTGCTCGCGACCAGGGCGCCGAGCACGAAAATCAGAATGGTTCTTATCCAGTATGAAACCAGTTCTCAACTCCAAGATCGGACTGCGGTGCTCTGCGGTCGTCAACTATAGCAATCTCGAGTATCGCCTGATTTCATTCCGGACGGCCGTCAAAATCCATTCATTACGCGTCGATTGAGAATAATTACCTGCGAAACATCATTATTTGCGTATCATGAAGGCCTCTAGCCGGTCGTCTCGATTTCGTTTGGAATTTCAGACCTGATGATCGGTTGCGCTGACGAGTTGAATCGGCATTTTCGTTGCCTGCGCCGCCTCGGTCTTGCCAGAAATCGGCCCAGGGGGATTTCAATGAGAATAGCATCGTTGGCAGTGGGATCTCCGGGCTTGCGGCGGGCTGGTTGCTCGACAGGAAACACGAGGTTCATGTCTTCGAAAAGAGGCGGCGACTCGGCGGCCACACCCACACCGTGGTGCATGAGGTCGAAGGGCGTGAGCTTGCGCTCGACACGGGATTCATTGTTTACAACGAGGCGACGTACCCGAATCTCACCCGGGCGTTCGCCGAACTCGAGGTCGAGACCCGAGCCAGCGACATGTCGTTTTCGGTGAGCTGCCGAAATCCCGACATCGAGTACGCCTCCCACAGCCTGCGCGGGCTTTTTGCCCAACGCTCTCTGATGTATTCCGGCGAGCTTATTCGGATGCTCGTCGATGTGTTCCGTTTCGGGCGGCGCGGTCGCCGCCTCCTCGCGGGTACGGGAGATCCCGATGCGACCATCGCCGACTTTCTGGACGACGGCGGATTTTCCGAGGCTTTTGCCCGCTTTTTTCTGCTGCCGATGACGGCGGCCATCTGGTCATCGGGTACCGAGGTTGGTGACCCGTTTCCTCGTGATCCAGCTGCTTCGTTTTCTCGACAACCACGGTCTCCTGCAGGTTACAGGCCAACCCGAGTGGAGAACGGTTGTCGGTGGGCAGCGGAAGCTATATCGCACCCATGATTCGATACTTTTAAGACCATGTGCACCTCGGATGCGGCGTGGAGAGCGTTCGTCGAAATCCCGGCGATGTTGAAATGCGTCTAGAAGACGGGTCGCGCCACACCTTCGACCACGTCGTCATCGCCTCCCACGCCGACCAGGCGTTGGCAATGTTGCGGATCCGACACCACAGGAATCGAGCTCCTCGGCCGGTGGACCTACTCGATCAACGACACCTGGCTCCACACCGACATGTCCTTCATGCCCCGCCGCCAGGGGGCCTGGGCTTCCTGGAATTATCTCATGACGGATGGCAGCAGACTCTCAGGAGCAGGTGTCGGTGACTCGTATCACCTCAACCGGTTCCAGCGGTCTTGACAGAAGAACGCGACTACCTCGTGACCCTCAACCTCGAAGCGGAGCCGTCGGCTGAGTCGGTGATTCGGCGAATGAGCTACACACACCCCGTCTACATCGGCGAGTGTGAGCACCCAGGCCGATCTGCCGCGGCTCAACGGCCACAACCGGACGCACTTCTGCGGCGCGTACTTTGCAAACGGTTTTCACGAGGATGGGTTCAATTCTGCGATTGCCGTGGCGGACGATCTCGGAGTGGCGTTCTGATGCGACGTTCCGCTCTCTACGTGGGTTCGGTTCGGCATCGCCGCATGGGGAAGCCTTCACACGAGTTTGAAAACCCCGTGTGGCACGTCCTGATCGATCTCGACGAACTCCCGGGACTCGCGGCCAGAACCAGAGGCCTGTCACACAACAGCTTCAACCTCTTCGCCTTCGACGATCGCGACCACATGGGACCCACCGCCGAGCCGGTGCGGAACAAGCTCGAGAGATGGCTGCGCTCTCGGGGTGTCGGTGATGCGCCCGTCAGCGTGCAGCTCCTGACCCAGTTGCGGGTCCTCGGCTCCGTCTTCAACCCGGTCTCCTTTTACTTCTGTCGCGACGAAAAAGAGACCCTTCAATACGTGGTGGCCGAGGTCAACAACACCTTCGGGGAGACCTTTTGTTATCTCCTCTCGAGCGATGGCAAGGTGGTTCGGGACGAGCAGGCGAAGAATCTTTCACGTCTCGCCGTTTCAGCCGGTCGACGGAAGATACCGCTTTCGGATCGCCGCACCCGGGGAGAGAATTTCGGCGCACATTGATGTGTTGCGTCAGGGAAACAGGGTATTCGATACGACGCTGACCGCCAGGCGACGGGCTCTTTCGGCCTCGTCGCTTTTCAAGACCTTCGCGCGGTATCCGCATATGGGTCTCTGGACCTTGGCCTTGATCCACTATCAGGCCCTGCGTCTGTGGATCAAACGCGCCCCGTTTTTTTCGAAACCCGAGCCGCCCGTCGGCGCTTGGAGGACCCGCAATGGCTGAGATGTTGAGAGTTGCAGCGACCGCAAACGAGACGGCACGGCGCTCACCGAGGTCGCTCGCCCGGATCGAAGCAGGAGAAGCAACAAGGCGACCGCCACTGGCAGCGCGGATCGGGCTGGCCGGTCTCGCCGATATTCGGGAAGGCCGGTTGACGGTGAACCTTCCTGATGGCAGGATCCAGGCATTCGGAAAGAGCGGCGGGCTGCAGGCCGAGATGACGGTCCACCGTTGGCGTTTCTTTTCTCGATTGCTGCGAGGAAGTGATATCGGCGCGGGCGAATCCTACGTGGATGGTGATTGGACCACGCCCGACCTGGTCGCCCTGACTCGACTGTTCCTCATCAACGAAGAGTCGCTCGATCCACCGCGATGGGTGGGATTTCTGGGCCGCTTGAGAGACCGGCTGCTGCACCTTTCCCGTACCAATACCCGGGCTCGTGCCAAACGCAATATCCACGCGCACTACGACCTTTCAAACGATTTCTACCGCCTCTTCCTCGACCCCTCGATGACCTACTCTGCGGGGATTTTCGATGCCCCCGGCACCGGCCTCGAAGCTTCGCAACGGGCCAAGTACCGGCGGCTCGCCGAATGGGCGGGTCTGCGGGAGGGCGACCGTGTCCTCGAGATCGGGTGCGGATGGGGCGGATTCGCCGAGTACGCGGCCGGCGAACTCGGCTGCCGGGTCACTGGACTCACGCTGTCGGTGGAGCAGGCGCGCTTCGCGCGGCAGAGGCTCGAGAAGAAAGGGCTCGGGCACCTGGTCGATATCCGTATCATGGACTACCGCGATGTCACGGGTTCTTACGATGCCATCGTCTCGATCGAGATGTTGGAGGCGGTCGGCCATCGTTTTCTCGATGGATATTTTGCGGCCTGCGAACGGCTCCTCAAACCCGGCGGACGGATGGCGCTCCAGACCATCACCATCAGTGACCAGGCATACGACGGCTACCGACAGGGCATGGATTGGATCCGCAAGTACATCTTTCCGGGCGGCCACCTGCCGTCGGTGGGAGCCGTCCAGAATTCGTTGACGCGTCAGACCGGTTTCGTCATCAACCGTCTCGAGAACATAGGCGAGCACTATGCCACCACTCTCCGGCACTGGCGCCGCCGCTTCTGGATGAAGATCGGCGAGGTCCGGGAGA
This sequence comes from Candidatus Sulfomarinibacteraceae bacterium, assembly GCA_963769215.1. Classification (GTDB taxonomy): domain Bacteria; phylum Acidobacteriota; class Thermoanaerobaculia; order Thermoanaerobaculales; family Sulfomarinibacteraceae; genus Sulfomarinibacter. Next base: position 129,022 of record CAVYKX010000015.1, read on the forward strand.
TGGGTTTCGACGATACCTTCATCCGCATGTGGGATTTCTACCTCGCGACCTGTGAGGCAGCTTTTCTGCAGCGGAAGATCGGCGATGTCCAGATGCAGCTGTTGCGTGCCGGTGAAGTGGTGGAAGACCGAGAGGGGTCCCGGTGAATTGGGCCATCGACCTCGCGGAGCGGCGGGTCGTTCCCGATGCGGTGGTGCGATTTGGCATGCGCCGGTTTCTGAAACAGCGGTTGCGGTCCCAGCAGACGCTCGACGAGGATGGTGCTCAACGCGCAGCGAACGAATTTGTCGAAGAGATGCGCCGCGAGCCGATCGCTGTCGCCACGGACACCGCCAACGAACAGCACTATGAATTGCCACCGGAGTTCTTCCGCACGATTCTCGGCCCTTTCCTCAAATACTCCTCATGTCTGTGGCCGGAGGGGGTAGAGAGCCTGGCTGATGCCGAAGAGTGCATGCTCGACCTGAGCTGTGAACGAGCCGGCATCGCGGACGGCATGGAGGTGCTCGATCTCGGCTGCGGCTGGGGCTCGATGTCGCTGTGGATCGCAAGCCGTTTTCCGGGCACGCGCATTCTCGCGGTTTCCAACTCGCGCGATCAGGCAGCGTTCATTCGCGGACGATGTGTTGACTCCGCCCTCCACAACGTCGAGGTCGTCACCACCGACATGAACGACTTTTCCACCGATCGCCGCTTCGACCGGGTGGTGTCGGTGGAGATGTTCGAGCACATGCGGAACTGGGAGCGGCTTTTCGAGCGGGTGGGCACCTGGTTGCGTCCCGATGGACGGTTCTTTCTGCATGTATTTTGTCATCACAAGTACGCCTATCTCTACAACGACGAGGGTGCCAGCGACTGGATGGCCCGCAACTTCTTCACCGGCGGCATCATGCCGTCGGACGACCTCCCGGGTCGTTACAACAAGCACCTCGAGGTCGAAAGCCGGTGGTGTGTCAACGGAATCCATTACAGCCGCACGCTCGAAGCGTGGCTCGAAAAGATGGACGCCGCCCGCGACAGCCTGATGCCGGTGTTTCGGGCGACCTACGGTGCCGAGGCCGAGCGGTGGTTCTCACGCTGGCGCATGTTCTTCATGGCCTGTTCCGAACTCTTCCGCTACCGCGGCGGCGAGGAGTGGTGGGTGTCGCACACCCTTCTCAAACCGCAGGCTGGGACCGATCGGTGAGAATGAAGAACCGATGGCTCGTCTTCGCGGTGATCGTTTGCGCGGGCACCCTGAGTGGCGGATTGGATGGTGAACCGATGATGATCGTAGACTTCGCTGCCGGCGCTGAGGTCTGGCCGAGTATCGACGATGTGGTGATGGGTGGTGTGTCGGCGAGTGAAATGGTCGCGGAAGGTGGGCACGCCAGTTTTCGCGGTGTGGTGTCGTTCGACAACAACGGCGGGTTCGCCTCGGTCCGTTCGCGGGCCGAAGTTCGAGACCTTTCCGCCTTTGACGGTTTGATCCTTCGGGTTCGCGGCGACGGCAAGAACTACGGCTTTCGACTTCGCACCAGCGCCTCATTTGACGGTGTCAGCTACCAGGCCCCACTGGCGCCGCCTGCCGGCGAGTGGACCGATATCGTCATTCCATTTTCCGACTTCGTTCCGGTTTGGCGCGGCCGTAGGGTCTCGGACCACCCGCCGCTCGACCCGACCCGGATCACGACGATGGGTCTCATCGTGAGCCGACAGGAGGGACGATTCGAGCTCGATATCGCGAATATCCGCGGGTACCGAGGACCGGAGCAGGGTGGAGCTTCCTCGTGACCACATCGAAGCGCAACCCGGTCAACCGCAAGAAACTGCCCAATTCCAAGTGGACGGCCGTCCGTCCGGTCGACCGGGAGAAGCACTTTCTGGTCTTGGACTGGGTTCGCGACGAGGATGGATTGCCGACGGATGCGGTTCAGATCGAAGCCGTGCTCACCAAGGTCATCCGGCAGGTCCATTGGCGGGAACTCGAAGACGCCGTGAGATGGAAGATCGGTTGGCGCTGAGCCTTCACGGCAGATGCGGCGTCTGATAAAAGGCAGCCCCGCGCCGTCGGCCAGGTCGATTACCGGGGATGCAGCCAGGTCGGCAAGAGCGAGTACGGGTCCACATTCACGCCTTGGTTGTATCCGACTCCACTCTGACCGAGGAGTTTCTGCAGCTCGCCTTCGTTGAAGGCGTCGAAGGTCTCGGTCGCACCGCCGATGTGTTTGCCGCCGACGAATATCTGGGGGATTGTCTTGAGGGCGAAGCGGGCATTGAGCGCCGCGCGCACCTGTCCGCCCCAGTCGTCCTCCTGGTAGTCGACCGAATCGAGATCGATCGAACGGTAGGGGATGCCGCACTCCGCAAAAAGCTTTCTCACCGACCAACAGAATTCGCACCATTCGAAAGCGAACATCGCGACCGGCTGCTCGGGATCGTTGATGACCTGCTCGACGAAGGCCTCGGCCTCGGGGGTTACCGCCATGGGCTCAGAGTCGTCTTCGGCTGGGGGCGCCGGTGGCGGCGCGTCAAAGCGGAAGCTCGGTGTCGATTTCGAGATCTCGATCTCCTCGCCGGTCATGTCCTCCGAGATGTCGTAGAAGAGCGGTGTCGTCATATAGCGCTCGCCGGTATCGGGCAGCATGGCGAGCACGGTGCTCCCCTCGGGTGCGGTTTTGCAGATTTCGATCGCACCCGCGAGAGTAGCGCCGGCCGAGATACCGACGAAGATCCCTTCCTTCTGCGCCAGGTCCATCGAACACTGCAGGGCATCGTTGCCCTTGATCGGCATGAAGATATCGAGCAGCGCATCTGTCTGAGCATCCTCGGCCAATTTGGGAATGAAATCAGGGGTCCAGCCCTGCATCAGGTGGGCGCGGAACGACGGGTGGCTCTCGGCGATCGAACCATTGTCATTGCGAGCTTGCGGGATACCGCTGCCGAGGATCGCCGAGTTGTCGGGCTCGCAGACCACGATTTTGGTTTCGGGCCGCTCCTTTTTGAGAACTCTTGAGACTCCCTTGAGGGTGCCTCCGGTGCCGAAGCCCGTGACCCAGTAGTCGAGGCGCTCGCCGGCAAAATCTCTGAGAATTTCCTGAGCGGTGGTCTCGGAGTGGACATTGGCGTTGGCTTCGTTCTCGAACTGACGGCACAGGAACCAGCCGTGAGTCTCGGCCAGCTCTTCGGCCTTTCGGAGCATCCCGGTTCCCTTCTCCGCAGCCGGGGTGAGGATCACCTTGGCGCCCAGAAAGCGCATCATCTTGCGCCGCTCGACCGAAAAGTTTTCGGCCATGGTGACCACGAGCGGGTAGCCCTTCTGGGCGCACACCATCGCCAGTCCGATACCGGTGTTGCCGCTGGTCGCCTCGACGACAGTCTGCCCCGGCTGGAGCTTCCCCGAGCGTTCGGCGTCTTCGATGATGCCAAGCGCCAAACGGTCCTTGACCGAACCCATCGGGTTGAACGATTCCACCTTGACATAAAGGTTGGCGCCGTTCGGGGCAAGCTTGTTCACTTTGACGACCGGCGTATTGCCGACCGCACCCAGGATGTTGTCGTACTTGGCCATAGCTTTTCTCCTCGTGATTCAGCGATTACTGTAACACAGATGAGATGTGGACTCATTCCTTGAGTATTCCAGAAATCATGTTGATGGAAGTATTTGGGGAGATTCAAAGAGTCTGATGAGGCCGTTTCAGTGACTTATCGAACATCCAGCATCGAGCATCCAGCATCCCGCCTCGGAAGGCGGCTCAATCCGTGATGTTGATTGCCAATCCTCCCGCGGAAGTCTCCTTGTACTTCGACTGCATCTCGAGGCCGGTCTGGCGCATGGTGCGGATGACCTGGTCGAGGGAGACGATCCCCTTCTCCTCGGTTTTGAAGATATCGAAGATGCTGAGTTCCATGACGAAAGCTTAGCAGTCGCTTTGAGCACCGGCGCTTCCGTGGGCAGTCAGTAATCGCGCTGACCACATTTGTCTGGGCATAGCCTTCGGTTGTGCGCTCAGAACGAGTGGTCATGCGAGCGGCTGCGAATTCTCGATTTGACTTCCCAGGTTGGCGTCATTACGGTGACGGCGTCAGCTTTCACAAGAATATTGGTATCGGAACGGGGCGATGAACCGAAAGAGATACCTGATCGCGAGCCTTGCACTGCTCAACTCCCTGTTGCTGGTCTGTGCGCCCTTGCCAGGGCACGGCACTCTGAAGGCCACATCCATCTCGACGGTCTACGTGTCACGCATCCTCGAAGGAATGGTCGTGGGGATTGATGTCAGCACCGACCAGATCGTCTGCATCATGCACACGGGAACGAACCCGGCCGAAGTGGCCGTGGTCGATGCGCTGAACCGCGCCTACGTCGCGGATCTCACCGACGGAACCGTCACGGTGATCAACACGACATCCCAGAGCATGGCGGAGACAATCGACGTCGGACACCCGGTTGCGGCGGCGGCCGCGGATCAGACCACCGAGATGGTGTACGTGCTCGATTTTTCAAACGGCACCCCCGGCACGAATATTCACGAAATCGATGCGGACACCGCCATCGAGGTCGCCGACGTTACAGTTGGATCACGGCTCCAGAACATCGCCCTTGACCCGGACGAGAGCACGGCATATCTGACAGACTTCGTCGATGGCGTGCTGGTCCTCGACACGTCGAGTCTCACGGTGACGACGACCGTTCCGATGGCGAATCTCCCGCACGGCGTCGCTGTCCACCCGGGTCTGGATCGCCTGTACGTCACGCAGATCGACAGCGACTCAGTCAAGGTCATCGACACGACCAATCTCGCTGTTGTCAGCACCCTCTCGGTGGGAGATGCACCGCAGTGGGTTGGGGTGGATACGATCCGCAACAAGGCATTCGTCACCAACGAAGGCGACGGAACGGTGTCCGTCATCGACCTCAGCACGAATTCGGTGAAGTCAGGCACGATCTCCGTCGGGCTGGAACCGTTGACCGTGACCGTCCACGAAGCATCGGCCAAAGCGTACGTCTACAACGCCGGGGACGGGACGATTTCCATTATCGATACCACCACCGAGACGGTCATCGCGACCCTCGACCTGATTTTTGGAGACTCTTTCGAGACGGGTGGCACCACTGCGTGGTCCTCGGTGGTGCCGTAGATCGCATCCGGCGACACCTCTCACACGTGTCGGGGAAAGTGGCGGGGGGCGTCGGATTCCGGTTTCGTCACTCCACCAGCAACGTAATCGACGACGGCCGCTCCGCGGAGCGAAAGACCCGCTGGTTGGCGGATTTGAAGTCCTCGGGCTCGGCGTGCGGGATGTCGACGAAGGTCTGCGGGTTGCGGTCGACCAGCGGGAACCACGAACTCTGGATCTGGATCATCAACCGGTGGCCGCTCCTGAAGGTATGAGCGACATCGGGCATTTTGAATGAGATGACATCCGGCTCGTTCGGTTCGAACGGCACGGGCTCGGAAAAGCTGCGGCGGAATTTGCCCCTGAAGGGTTCTCCGCGCACGAGCTGTTGATAACCGCCCATGCGTACCGAGTTTGCCGGGCGCCGGCCCGGGCCCTTCCACTCCGGTGTCGGATAGTCGTCAGGGTAGACGTCGATCACCTTGACCACGAAATCGGAGTCCGTCCCCGAGGTCGAAACATGGAGCTGGACCTCGATGGGACCGAGCACCGTGAGATCCTCCTCGAGGATCGGGGTCTGGTAGACAAGGACATCGGGGCGCTGGGCCGCGAATCGCTGGTCCTCGGTCATGTAGTCGCGCTGCATGCCCATCTGGATATATCCGACGTACGGCACCGGCCTGTCCGGATTGCTCACGTACTCGTCGTACGCGTCATGCCCGGTGGGTGCTTCGGCAACGAGCGTTTCATCTGCACCGAGATAGAAGGTGCGGGGTTTCACGCTGTCAGGCGGCCAGGTGTCGAACTCCCGCCATCGATTCGTGCCAACCTCGAACATCGAGACTTTGGGCAGTTCGCGAATCGTTCGGTCCTTGAGGTAATGAACGAAGAACGGCAGCTCGATGTGTTCGCGGTAATACTCGGCGGTCGGTTGGCCGAAGTCCACGTTGCCGACCCGCCGGCCCCCGGACCAGGCCCAGGCGCCGTGGGTCCAGGGCCCCATCACCAGGTAGTTGGCTGTCTCGGCACTCTCCGCCTTGATGGCCCGGTAGGTGTGGAACGGACCCATCGGGTCTTCGGCGTCATACCAGCCGCCAACTGTGAGCACCGCCGGGCTGATGTCTTCGAAATGACGCCAGATCGAACGCGCCTTCCAAAAATCGTCGTAGGTGGTGTGCTCGAGGTTGAGCCGCCAGTAGGGGTTTTCGTTGATTCCTTGACGTTCGGCACCTTCCCAGAGAGGACCCAGATCCATGAAGAATTTATAACCATCCTCGGTGCCGAAGTCACGGCGTTGGCGGTTCTTCGGGGGCTTCTCGGGTGGTCCGGGACGCGGTTTGAAGAACGAGTAGAATCTGAAGTTGGCGGCCAGCATGAAGGCGCCGTTGTGGAACGAATCGTCGCCGAGATAGTAGTCGGTCACCGGTGCCTGGGGTGAAGCTGCTTTGAGGGCGGGGTGGGCGTCAATCATGCCTGCGGAGACGTAGAATCCCGGATAGGAGACGCCCCACATTCCGACCCGGCCGTTGTTGCACGGCACGTTCGAGATCAGCCACTCGATGGTGTCCCAGGTATCGGTGCTCTCGTCGGTGTCGTTCGGCCCCTTGTCGGGATTGTGCGGTCGAACCTCGATCCACGTTCCTTCCGACATCACACGGCCGCGTACATCCTGAAGCGCGAATATGAAGCCTTCGTTCATCGCATGTTCGGAAGGGCCGAGTGAGTCCGGGTACTGATCCACACCGTACGGCGATACCGAGTACGGAGTCCGTTTGAGGAGAATCGGGTAGGACTCGTCGCAGGTCTTCGGCACGTAGACCGCCGTGAACAATCTGGCGCCGTCCCGCATCGCGATGCGGTACTCGTATTTCGTGAAATGCTCGCGGACGAGATCGGAGCCGAGTTCTTCATCCTGCTGAGCCACCAGGGATGACTTGGGAGGGCAATCAGGAGAGCGAGTGCGGGGATCAGTTCTCGTATCACGATTCCTCCAGACTCTTCGAACCGCCCGAGGGTAGCATCCTACTCGTTCGGTCGCGGTGGCAGACCATCGAACAGCCGGCCCGATTTGCCAAAGATATTTCAAAGCCTCTGGATCGTGGATTTGTCTGGGCTACCATCGAACGGTGAAGATGCTACCGAAAATCGTCGTTTTGATGTGCTGCCTGGTGTTCGCGGTCACGGGCGTCGCCCAGGAGGGTGAGACCGAAGAGCCGCAGACCTACAAAGAACAGTACGAGAAATACAAACAGCAGGCGAAGAAGGCGATCGAATACCCCTGGTTTGTTGGCGGTGCGGTCGGTTTCGCCTTTGGCTCCGAGACCAGTTACGCTGAGTTCTCGCCGATCCTCGCCTACCGTTTTTCTCATCTGTTTCAGCTCGGCAGCAGGATGACCTTCCGCTACCGCAAGGACAAGCGATTTGAGCCCGACCTTTCGACGACCGATTACGGGGCGTCGCTCCTCGGCCGCTTTTTCGTCTTCGACCCGATCTTCCTCCAGGCGGAGGTCGAACGCCTCAACTGGGAGTACGTTGCCGCGACCGACGAAGGATATGAGGCGGTGGAGGACACCTATACCGGTCTTTACGCCGGGTTCGGTTTCGTCCAGAGAGCCGGAAAACGAACCGCCATGTACATGTCCTTCATGTGGGACTTCGCGTACGAAAAGAGCGAACCGAGCCCCAACACCAAACCGTGGCTGATCCGCATCGGGATCGGATACAGTTTCTAAGCAGTGCCTATTCCAGCTCGTTAGCCGGCCGTGAGCTGCGAAGTGCAGTTCGGGCAGCGGGTCGCCTTGATGGCAATCTCCGTCAGGCAGAACTCGCACTCCTTGGTGGTGGGCTCGGCCGGCGGCGCCTCTTCCTCGCGCTTCATCGAGTTGATCGCCTTGATGACGAGGAACACCGCGAATGCCACGATCAGGAAGCTGATCACAGTGTTGATAAACATGCCGTAGTTCAGGGTCACCGCCCCCGCCCCTGGGCATCCGCCAGCGCGGCATACGGTCCGGCCGGATCGCCTTCGTTGATCACCGCAAAGAGGTTGGAGAAATCCACCCCTCCCATCAGCAGCCCTATCGGCGGCATCAGCACATCGCTGACGAAGCTCTTGACGATCGTTCCGAATGCCGCGCCGATGACGATGCCGACCGCCATGTCAACCACGTTGCCCCGCATCGCGAACTCTTTGAACTCCTTGAACATCTCGTCCTCCTTGATATCGCGTTCTTTCGGTTTTCGCGTCGATTCAGGTGCCATTACTTTGCCACAGCTCGTCGTCAATTCAAATTCGTGTATCGCGTAGGGCCCCCCGATCATCTTGGTGGGATACCGCGCGCCCCGGGCCGCGAGCAACCGAAGGTGAGCCGGGAATCAGAGGTGCTTTGACGCGAAGGCCCGGCCGGAGTGCGATTTGAGGTAGCGTTCGAACGCAGCTGCTTTGCGTCGACACCGAAACGTGATGACAGTTTCCAGGCGCCACGGTCGGTACTTTGACGTGTGTCCGACTTTTCCCGAGTTATGGTCGAGAACCCTGCGTTCGAGGTTTTCGGTGAGGCCAGTGTAATGGCGGTGAGGGTCGCTGAGACTCACCAGGATATAGACGGAGTGATGGGTCGCCATCTTGGGGTCCCCCCAGATAGCGAGGACGTGGAATTGTGGGCTTGCCAGGGCGTAGTTCTCGACCTGGTACAGACGTGGACGGGATGCCCGGCTTCGCCAGGGGCTACGCCGTGGCGCGGTTTACCAGGGCGTAGTTTTCGGCCAGGTTGGCTGAACCGGGTTTGCCCGGCTTCGCCAGGGGCTACGCCGTGGCGCGGTTTACCAGGGCGTAGTTCTCGGCCCGCTTGGTCGAACCGGATCAGCCCGGCTTCGCCTGCGGCTACGCCGTGGCAGGCTTCGTTCTCGTCCACTGGCCGAGAACGAAGCCTGGTGGAGCCGAACGGGATCGAACCGTCGACCTCCTGAATGCCATTCAGGCGCTCTCCCAACTGAGCTACGGCCCCACAGGGACGCACTTTGTAGCAAAGGGAGGGGTCTGTGTCAAACCGACCACCCGCCCATCAGCAAGTAATCAGTAATCAGTAACCAGTGAACAGGCCCAACCACCCTCCCTTTTCGGGAGGGGTCTGCTCGCCCCAACTGGATCACTGATCACTGATTACTGGGCGGGTGGGTGGGTGTATAGAATGGCGTTTGCGAGGAAGCGCATGGGGCCTGGTGGCTTCCGCGGACTTCAAATCCGTTGGGCCGGCCTCAGTAGGGTCGGTCGGAGGGTTCGATTCCCTTGCGCTTCCGCCACCTCATTTGGGGCTGGCGGGCGCGCATTCTGCTGAATTTCAGGACGAGAAGGTCATTTGATGTCGAGCGACGAATTCGTATACCGAAGCGAGCTTGAGAAAACACCGCTGCCTGAAATACTGTCCACAATCAATCGTTATGGAGTCCCGGGAGTCCTCGAGGCGGTCCGTGACGACGTCACCAAACGAGTCTTTTTCTTGGATGGCGACATGATCTTCGCGACGTCGACGGATCGCAGTGAATCACTCGGCGAGTACCTTCGAGCATCGAAAATCCTGACCGCGGAGGAGTTGGAGCAGTCGTCGAACGAACTCGCCAACTCGCCGGGTGCCCGTCACGGCGAGATCCTGGTTCAAATGGGATTCCTCGAAAGGGAGCAGCTCGGAACGGCGGTGCGCAAACAGGTCCAGGCCATCGTCTGGAGCCTCTTCAACTGGAATGAGGGACACGTCAGCTTCAAGGTCGGGCGCGCCAAGGAGGACGAGGTCTTCAAGATCAAGGTCCCGACGGCCCGTGCGATCCTCGCCGGGTGCCGGCGGATCGAGGACCCGAAGATCATCACCGCCCGTTTGGGCGGCCGTGGATCGGTCTTCAAGCGACTCCCGAGACCCCGGCACCTCGAAAAATTCAGACTCGAAAAGGACGAACGAGAGCTCCTCGAGTTGGTGAATGGCAAACGAAATCTCTACGAACTGTGTGAGAGCGGTCCTTCGAGTCCGGGGGCCAACGCGAGGGTCCTGTACGCGCTCACCGAACTCCAGTTGGTGACGGTCGATCCCGCGGCCAGCGGCAAGATCCTGATTCAGGTCCGGGGGTAGCTTCCAATGCCGCTGTACGAGTACGAGTGTTTTCTGTGCCATCACAAATTTGAGAAAATTCGCCGCGTCGCGAACGCCTCTGACGTCAACTGCCCTGAGTGTGGGGGATCGGTGCGTCGGCTTCTCGGGGCACCAGCGTTGCAGTTCAAGGGCAGCGGTTGGTACGTCACCGACTACGGCAAGGGCAACGAAGGTCGCTCGACTGCACTCGCAAAAAAGGACGACGCCCCGCCCGCACCACCAAAACCCGACACCAAACCCAAAGAGTCGACGTCCGACTAAGAAGTCGCCGAACAGTTATGAATTAGCGAATTAGGAATTAGGAGTGCCGCCCACCCACCCAGAACGTCGCTGATTGCACTGGGGGATGGCGGTAATTCCGAATTCCGAATTCCGAATTCCGAATTCGGTTCGTTCGGATCTTCCTGCATCTCGGCAACCGGGTAGCCCGGCACCTTCTCGAACTCCAGGATGTCGCCGATCTGAAGGTCGTGGGTGGCGATACTGCCCGCGACCATTTCGAGGACGGCCCGCGTGGGTTCCGAGGCGGGATAGGTCGGACAGGGATCAGCCGCGCACGGCGGAACGTCGGGCGTCAGGCCGACCACGACGCCGGAATTGTCCAGGTAAATCAGGTCGAGGCTGATCAGGGTGTTCTTCATCCAGATCGACGGATGACGCTCGACTTCAAAAAGGAGGAACATCCCCCGATCGGCCGGCAATGACGGGCGAAACATCAATCCGTTGGCGAGTTCCTCCTGGGTGATGGCCAACTCGAGATTGATGGCAGTGCCGTTTGGCAGCGTGGCCTTGGGGAGGCTCGTGGTCTTCGCGGCTCGAGCCTGGCTCGATTCCATGGCCGGTGGCTGGGATGCGGGTTGCGAGCACGCGATGGCGAGCAGGAGGGCCATGCCCGTCACAGAGGTGTGCATACCGGGAACTCGCCGGAAGAAACGGTGTCGAGTCGTCATGAGGGCCTTCTTCTCCGTAAAATTTCAGTCTTTTTCGTCGCGAGCAAGCCCGAGTTTTTCGGCGTGGTAACGAAAAGCCCGATAGGACATGCGAAGCATTTCCGAGGCCTTCTTCTGGTGGCCGCCGGTTTTTTCCAGCGCCTGCCGCATCAGGGATTTTCGCATATTGTCGAGATACTCGTCGAGGTCGAGGCCTTCCTCGGGGAGGCCGATATGATCTGCGTGGTGCTCTGTCGTCACGCCGCGGAGGTGTTCGGGGAGGCTGCCCGATGAAATCATTTCGGTGCCCTCGAGAGCGACCGTTCGTTCGATGACGTTCTCGAGTTCGCGGACGTTACCCGGCCAGGAGTGGGCTTGGAGGACGCGGAGCGCGTCGGGCGTCAGCCGTTTTGGCGGAAGCCCAAAGCTTTCACAGGTTCGATCCACGAAGTGCCGGGCCAGTTCTGGAAGGTCATCGGTTCGCTGACGAAGCGGTGGGAGGTGAACGTGCAGCACGTTGAGCCGGTAGTAGAGATCCTCGCGGAAACTGCCGTCCTTGACAGCCGTTTCGAGATCGCGATTGGTCGCTGCCAGGACGCGGACTTTGACTTCAATTTCGCGGCTCGCTCCGACCGGCCGGACTTTGCGCTCCTGGAGGACCCGCAGGAGTTTGACCTGCATGAGCGGTGTCAGTTCACCGACCTCGTCGAGGAGGACCGTTCCGCCCTGCGCATCGACAAAGAGTCCCTTGTGGTCCCGCACCGCGCCGGTGAACGATCCGCGGACGTGTCCAAAGAGTTCTGATTCCAGGAGGCCCTCGGGGAGGGCGCCGCAGTTGACGGACAGAAACGGCCCGTTGGCGCTTTTCGAAAACGCGTGAATGGCCTGGGCGAGCAGCTCTTTTCCGGTGCCGCTTTCGCCGGTGATGAATACCGTCGATGGAGTTGCCGCAAGCCGCGGGACCATATCGAGGATGCGTCGGATAGCCGGACTCGAACCGATGAAATTCGGTACTTCTCGTTGCTCTTCCTGGGCACCTTCCCGTCCCAGGATTTTGGAGAGGATCAGCTTGAGGTCCTCCACGTTGAAGGGCTTGGAGAGGTATTCGGCGGCGCCGGCACGCAGCGCCTCGAGCGCGTGTTGCGGCGTCGTATGCGCTGTGATGATGATGAACGGGCTTTCGACCTGGCGTTTTCGCGCCGCTTCAAGGACCTCGAGTCCGGTGCCGTCGGGGAGCTTGAGGTCGCACATGACGAGGTCGAAGGATCCTCCCACGACCTGATCGATGCCGTTCGCGACAGTGTCGGCTGTGGTGACTGAATAGCCTTCCTGCTCGAGCAGGATAGTCAGAAACTCGCGCAGCGAACGCTCGTCGTCCACCACAAGAATGCGGCCTCGGCTCATCCGGCCTCCCTCTCAACCGGAAGCTCGACGGTGACCACGGTGCCGCTCCCCGGGGCGCTGTTGATGGCGATCGTCCCGCCGTGTTCCGCCACCGCAGCGTACACTACCGCGAGGCCGAGACCGGTCCCTCCCGGCCGGGTCGTCACAAAGGGTTCGAAAGCCTGGCGCCGGACCTCTTCGGTCATCCCTGTCCCGGTGTCCTTCCAGCGGAGAACCACGTGGCCGTCAGTTCGTGTTGCCGAAACCTCGAGCTCGCCGCCGTCGGACATCGCCTGGAGGGCATTGCGGGAGAGATTCCAAAACACCTGGCGCAGAAGTTGTTCTTCGCCGCGAATGTGGAGGTCCTCCGGGACGCTCAACCGCAGCTGGTGGTCGTCGCGGTGCTCTTCAGACCGACTCAGAAGGTCCATGCAGTCGCGGAGCATGGCACCAACGTCGCAAGGGCCGAATGCCGCCTGGTGGGGGCGCGTGTACTGCAGGAAGCCGTCGAGGATTCCGGAGAGGCGTCTCGATTCGTCGACCAGGATGTGGAGCAGACGGTGATCTCTTTCCTCGAGGGCTGCCGCTGATTGCAGGACCTGGGCCGAGCCGGAAATCGAGGCCAGGGGGTTCTTGATTTCGTGCGCCATGCGCGCGGCCATTTCGCCGACGGCGGCCATCCTCTCCTGCATCCGCTGACGTTCCGCCTCGACCTTGATTTCTGACAGGTCCTGGAACGTGACGATGAAGCCGACCACATTCTCACGCTCATCGGCGAGCGGCCCAACAGTCATGCCGAGCCGAATTCTATTGGTTGCCAAAGTGCCTTCGAGACGGACCACTTTGCGGTCCCGGGCGCGGGTTTTGAGGAGGCCCCAATTCTGGTCCTCGAGCGGAATCACCTCCTCGAGAATGGAGCCCGTAACAGCATCTGCGTCGGGGACAGCAAGCATGCGCGCACCGGCGGGGTTGAGCTGCAGGATTCTGCCGTCGAGATCGGCAGCGACGATGCCGGCGCCGACCGATCGAACCACGTGGTCGGTCAGGGCAAAGAACTGTGCGGCTCGCTCTGTCTCCTCATAGAGCCGGTGCTGCGTGCTGCGGAGGGATTCACCGAGATAGGAGACAAGCACCGCCACCAGGGCAAAACCCACCACGTTGGTCAGGAACTGGATGAGGATCCGCGAGGTCGACATGGTGATCTGGATCCCGGTCAGGTTTTCCGGAACCGGCAGGATTTCGAAGACCATGAGATCGACCAGCAGGCCGTAGGCAACGGCCGACACGCCGGCAAAGATCAGCCCGCCGCCGCGCATCAACATCGCCGCGACGGCGATGACGGTCAGATAGAGGAAGGAAAACGGCGAGTAGAGGCCGCCGGTGAAGTAGACGAAACCGGTGACAACAGCGATGTCGCCGGCCAGTTGGATCACCGACTGGAATCGGCTTTGCACCTGGCGCGAAAAGAGGATGAGATAGACGAGCGACAGCCCATAGCTGAAGAGGATCAATCCGTAGAAGTTTCTCAAGGGCAGGATCTTCTCGCTATTGACCTGGATCAATAGGATCCCCAGAAAGAGGGTCGAGATCACGACCAGCCGCAAACCGATCAGCCACCGCAAAGCCTTTTGCGACGGGTAGGCGGGGGGCGGCGCCGTGGCCGACTCCCCCCTGTTGGTGCGGCCGTTCGCGACCGCTCGGCCATTAGCCGATCTGGCTGATCAGCGAGAACATGGGCAAGTACATGGCGACAACGATGGTGCCGATGACGATGCCCAGAAACGCGATGATCACCGGCTCGATGAGGGCCATCATGCCTTCAACGGCGGCGTCGACCTCGTCCTCGTAGAAATCGGCGATTTTCGACAACATGGTGTCCATGGCGCCCGTCTGTTCGCCGACGCTGATCATCTGACAGACCATCGGCGGGAATTGCTCGGTTCGCGTGAGCGGCTCGGCGACGGTCTTGCCCTCCTCGACTTCCTTGCGGACCTGCATGAGCGCTTCTTCGATGACCGCGTTTCCCGCAGTGCGAGCGGTGATTTCCAACGACTCGAGGATCGCCACACCCGAACTGAGCAGGGTGCCCAGGGTTCGGCAGAAACGCGCGACCGCAATTTTGCGGAGGAGAATCCCCAGAACCGGCAACTTGAGCATGATCTTGTCGATCTGATACCTGCCTGCGTCGGTCTGATAGTACTGTCGGAGGGCGAAAATGCTGCCGCCGACGACGATGAAGATCAGCCACCAGAAATTGCCGATGAAATTCGACATATTGACGACGATCTGCGTGAGGAACGGGAGCTGTCCGCCGAGACCCTCGAAGAGGGTGGCGAAAACGGGAATCACCTTCCACAGGATGACGTAGACCACGATGACGGCGATGGTCACGACTGAAGCCGGATAGACCAGGGCCGACTTGACCTGCGATTTCAGTTTGACGTTCTTCTCGATGTAGGTTGCCAGGCGCTGGAGAATGGTGTCGAGGATACCGCCGGCCTCACCTGCAGCGACCATGTTGACGTAGAGGTCGTCGAACGCCTGCGGGTGCTTGCGCATCGCCTCGGCGAGCGAGGATCCACCTTCCACATCCTGCCGGACCTGCAGAATCACTTTTTGGAAGGTCTTGTTGTCCTGCTGTTGGCCGAGGATGTCGAGACATTGGACCAGGGGAAGTCCGGCGTCGATCATGACCGAGAACTGGCGGGTGAAGACCGCGATGTCTTTCGAATTGATCCCGCCGCCGAATTTCGGGAGCGCGATCTCTTTGCCCTTCTCCTTGACCGTTGTGACGACAATCTGCTGGCGACGGAGCGCGGCGATGACCGCGTCCTTGCTATCGCCGATGAGCACGCCCGTCTGTGCGGCGCCGTTCCGGTCGCGGCCCTTCCACTCATAACTGGGCATCTCAGCTCCTCCTTGCTCGCCGTGCATCAGGGGTCGTGTTCACCGCTCCCACACCCCTGTTGATCATGTCCTGCAGCTCCTCTGGATAGGAGCTGTAGGCCAGCGCAGTCTGCAGCGAGATCATGCGCCGGTGGTAGAGAGTCGCCAATCCCTGGTTGAAGGTCTGCATGCCGTGCTTGACCTGTCCGGCCTGCATCATCGAGTAGACCTGGTGGATCTTGTCCTCGCGGATCAGGTTGCGGATGGCCGAGCTGGGGATCAAGACCTCACAGCACAGGCACCGACCCTTGCCGGAGGCGCGCCGCAGCAGGGACTGGCAGATGATGCCTTCGAGAACAAAGCTGAGCTGGGCGCGGATTTGCGACTGCTGGTGTTCGGGAAAGACGTCGACGATTCGGTTGATGGTCTGAGGCGCGGAGTTGGTGTGCAATGTGGCGAAGGTGAGGTGGCCGGTCTCCGCGATGCGGAGGGCCGATTCGATGGTCTCGAGGTCGCGCATCTCACCGATGAGCACCACATCGGGGTCTTCACGCAAAACCGAGCGCAGTGCGGCCGGAAAAGAGTGGGTGTCCGCGTGCAGTTCGCGCTGGTTGACCATGCACTTCTTGTGGGAATGGAGGTACTCCACCGGGTCTTCGATGGTCAGGATGTGGAGCGCCTTCTCGCGGTTGATCTTGTCGATCATCGCCGCCAGGGTTGTCGATTTTCCCGAGCCGGTGGGACCGGTGACCAACACCAGACCTCGCGGTTTGTTGCACAGAGATTCGACCGTTGGCGGCAGCCCGAGCTCTCTGAAGCCGAGGATCTCGTACGGAATCCGTCGGAAAGCACCGGCCACGGCGCCTCGCTGCATGTAGACATTGGCGCGGAACCGGGCAAGGCCTTTGACCCCGAAGGAGATGTCGAGTTCGAGGGTCTCCTCGAATCGGTGCTTCTGCGCGTCGGTCAGCACGGAGTACGCGAGTTTTTTGGTGTCCACCGCGGACATGGGCGGGTGGGATAGCGTAACCAGGGTGCCGTCGACGCGGATCAGCGGCGGTGAGTTGGTGGTGACGTGAAGATCCGTCCCGCCCTTCTCCACCATGGTCTTCAAAAGCTGATGCAGGCTGACTGTCATTGGGCCTTCCCCTCTGACCTACAGGACGGATTCGCGCACTACCTCGTCGATGGTGGTAATGCCGTCGCGGATTTTCTGCAGTCCCGATTGCCTCAATCCGATCATACCTTCCTCCATCGACTTCCGACGGAGTTCGACTGTCGAAGCGCCCGAGAGGATGAGCTCGCGAATGTCCTCCCCTACGACCATGACCTCGTAGATGCCGATCCGTCCCCTGAAGCCGCGCTGGTTGCATTCCTCGCATCCGCGGCCGCGGTAGAGCTCGATATTCGGCGCCTCGGCCTCCGAGAAGCCGACGTTGAGCAGGGCCTGAACCGGCACCTCTTCGGGCTGCTTGCACTTCTCACAAATACGGCGGATCAAACGTTGCGCGACCACGAGGTTGACCGAGGTCGCCACCAGGAAGGGCTCGATGCCCATGTTCATGAGACGGTTGATCGAGGAGGGCGCGTCGTTGGTGTGGAGAGTCGACAGAACGAGGTGACCGGTCAGGGCCGCCTTAATGGCGATCTCGGCGGTTTCGAAATCGCGAACCTCCCCAACCAGCACGATGTTCGGGTCCTGGCGCAGGAACGACCGCAGGGCTGCCGCAAAGTTGAGCCCGATGGATTCCTTCATCTGCACCTGGTTGACGCCAACCATCTGGAACTCGACCGGGTCCTCGGCGGTCATGATGTTGACCTCGGCGGTGTTGATGCGCGAGATCGCCGAGTACAGCGTGTTGGTTTTGCCCGACCCGGTCGG
Source organism: Candidatus Sulfomarinibacteraceae bacterium (assembly GCA_963769215.1). Lineage (GTDB taxonomy): Bacteria > Acidobacteriota > Thermoanaerobaculia > Thermoanaerobaculales > Sulfomarinibacteraceae > Sulfomarinibacter. Next base: position 146,343 of record CAVYKX010000015.1, read on the forward strand.
CCCGGTGACGAGCACCATGCCGTAGGGCTGAAAGATAGCCTCCTCGAAATGCTTGAGGCTCGATTTCTCGAAGCCGAGCTTCGTCATGTCGAGCATCAGCTGATCTTTGTCGAGCAGCCGCATCACGATCTTCTCGCCGTGCAGGGTCGGCAGAGTCGAGACGCGGAAATCAAGCTCCTTGACCTTGCCCTGGAACTTCATCTTGAGTTTGATGCGGCCGTCTTGCGGCAGCCTTTTTTCGGCAATGTCGAGTTTCGCGAGGATCTTGATGCGCGAGGCGATGGCGTCTTTGAACTTCATCGGCGGGTTCATGATCTCGTAGAGAACGCCGTCGATACGGAAGCGGACGCGGTAGGCTTTCTCGTAGGGCTCGATGTGGATGTCGGATGCTGCTCGCTTGAGGGCGTCGGTGAGGATCAAATTGACGAGGCGGACAACCGGGGCCTCATCCGCGCTCGCTTCCATGTCCTGAATGTCGAGGTCTTCCTCTTCCTCCAAGACCTCGAGAGCGGCCTCTTCAACCGTCGACAGGTCCTCCATCACCTTCTTGAGCTCAATGGAGTGGGTTGTGCCGTAGTAGTTGTCGATGGCCTCGCGCAGTGCTTCTTCCGAGGCGACGACGGGCTCCACCCGGTAGCCCGTAATAAAGGTGATGTCATCCATGGCAAAGACGTTCGACGGGTCGGTCATTGCCACTGTCAAGGTCGCTCCGGTCTTGGAGACGGGAATGAACTGGTACTTCCGGGCGACGTCGGCAGGAATCAGGCGAATGATCCCTTCGTCGATGTCGAAATGTTTGAGGTTGATTGACGGCACGCCATATTGCTGGGAAAGGCAATCGAGGATGTCTTCCTCAGTGACATATTCGAGAGAGACAAGGTGTTCGCCGATACGTCCACCGTTGGCTCTTTGCTCTTCGAGCGCCTTAGCCAACTGGTGCTCATTGATGAGCTTTGCCTTGATAAGAAGTTCGCCGATTTTTAGAGCCATGCATTCAGTCCAATTCGACAGGCGTTTCCAACATAAATTGTAGCATCCGATTCTTCAGGGAGATGTTTTGTCGAAGGTCTTTGCTCACATGAAAGCCCTATCCATCGTAACAAGATATTCACAGAGAACCGAAAATTGAGACCTAAAAACTCTGCAAACACGGCTTCAATTCTCGGCCGGTAATTGCCTCAGTCATCGAGGAGTTCACGGGCTGCGGTGATGATTTCTTCAGGCGCGACCCGGCGCCGAGGCCGGACACGGGCCGAGCCCGACGGGTGTTGCGGCCCGTCTTCAGCTCCCGAAACGACGGCGGTCCGTGGGCCCAAAGGTCCGTTTCGGCGCCAGTCACTGGCGAGGAATACCGCCACCGTCGGGACCCCGAAGCTGGCCGCGAGATGAACCGGGCCGGTGTCTCCACCCACCACGAGAGCGGCGCCGCCGAGGAGAGCGGCGAGCTGGCGCAGATCGGTCGGTGGAGCCAGAAAAACATCGTTCCCTGCGGCCTCAGCCACAGCCGCGGCCCGCGACTCTTCGCCGGGCCCCCAGGCCACCACGACGTTCAGACCCATCCCGGCGAGGCCGCGGCCGGTAGAGGCGAGGTCTCCTTCAGGGATTACCTTGTGGGCGCCGCCGGTCCCGGGCAGAAGCACTGCGTAGGTGTCCGACCAGGGGCCCGATGGAGAGTGGCCTGCAACCCGCTCCAGCAGCCACGAGCCATCAGGTGGGGTGAGCTCGGGAGGGTCCGCGCCGATGGCCCGGGCCATCGCGAGGTTGGTGGCCACAACATGGGCCTGACCAGGTGCGCCGGCAACTGTCTCCGTGTAGCTCAGCCCTGCAAGTCGCTCCCGACGCCAGGGTCTGGCGAGACCGACGCGTCGAGGCGCCCTCGTCCAACGAGTGACCAGCGCCGATTTGGTGGTCCCCTGCGGGTCGACCACCACCTCCGGCTCCAACTCCCGGATCTTCGTCTTGAAGGCCGCAATCTCGGCGCGCGTGGTTGCCGCCAACGGTTGGCGTCGCCAGCGTCCCGTGCGAGTTGTGAGAACCGAATCGACGGCCGGGTGCCCGTCAACGAGGATCTTGAGCGGCTCTTCCACGATCCAACTCAGGTGCGTGTGCGAACTGGTATCTGCGAGTGCGCGCGCAAGCGGCCAACAATGGATGATGTCGCCGAGCGCGGACAGCCGTACCAGGACGACTCTCACGCCCAACCCCCCACCCATTTTGGATTTTGGATTTTGGATTTTGGATTTCCCACCCAGCCTCCCGCAGGTGCCGGGAGCGCCTCTGCGTGCGCCAACTCCGAATTCCGAATTCCGAATTCCGAATTCAGCCGCGATGGACCATCGACCCGTGTCATCAATCTGAACCGAAGCGCTCGACAATGATCCCGATCAGATCGGTCGTAGCGTGGTCCTTTGGGTCACCGCAAATCGCGGTGCGACCGCCATACGCGGCGACCACTTCTCTTTCGGGTACGGTGTCGACGGTGTAGTCGGTTCCCTTGGCATGGACCTGCGGCTTGAGCACCTCGAGGACCGGCGACACGGTCGTGCTGTCGAAGAGGCAGATCCGATCCACCATCCAGAGATGAGAGAGGATTTCCACCCGCTCAGCCTCCGGGATGATCGGCCGCTTCTCCCCTTTGCCTGCGCGCACCGATTCGTCCGAGTTGACCGCCGCGACCAGCCGATCGCCGAGCCCGCGAGCCGCAGCGAGGTATCGCAGGTGGCCGACGTGGAGCACGTCGAAGGCGCCGTTGACGAGAACCACCATGAGGCCGTCGTCCCGCCACGAAGCACATTCGTAAGCGAGGTCTTCGAGGCTTCGCAGCTTGGCGTCAGGCTCGGTCATCCAACCTCCTCCGAGGTCGTGATCGCGGTGCGAAGCTCGCCGGCCGAGATCGTGGCGGTTCCGAGCTTCATGACCACCAACCCGGCGGCGATATTGGCAAGACTGGCAGCCTCGAGAGGCTCGGCGCCGGCGGCAAGGGCAGCGGTAAGGACCGCGAGCACGGTGTCCCCGGCGCCGGTGACGTCGGCCACCTGGTCGGTGCCGAAGACCGGAATATGGTGCGGTTCATTGCCTTCCTCCACCAGGGTCATGCCCTGGTTGCCACGGGTGGCGAGGACGAAGCGGGCGCCGAGTTCTTCCCGGAGCTCGTCCGCGGCGGTTGCCACCGCCGCGTCGAATCGCAGGCGCCGCCCGCAATGAGCCTCCAACTCCTCGAGGTTGGGGGTCGCGCCGTGGACGCCGACAAATCTGCCGATCCGATATCTCGAGTCGAGACACAGCCAGGGTTTTCCCGGTGTGGATTGAGCGAGATGTTGCAGGGCTTCGGGCTGAACGCAGCCGTAGCCGTAATCCGAGATCGCGAGGGCACCGCATCGAGAGGTTTCTTCCCGGAGGTGGCTCAGGACCGAGCTTTTCCAGTCTCCCCCATCGGGGAGAGTGTCTTCGATGTCATAGCGAGCGACCTGGTGTTTGAGCGACGAAGGGCCGCCGCCGAGGATCCGGACCTTCGTCGGCGTGCTGTAGCCGGCTGCGATCACGATCCTGCTGGTATCCACTCCGCGTTCGGCGAGGGATGCCGTCAGGGCTCGTCCGGACTCGTCGTCGCCGACTGCTGCGACCACCGAAACCTCGACACCGAGCGCGGCGAGATTGGCGAGCGCGTTGGCGCCGCCGCCCGGGATGTCCTGCTGCTCCTCGTGGCGGAGGATGATCACCGGCGCTTCGCGTGAGATTCGCTTCGGTGTGCCGAGGATGAATCGGTCCAGCACCAGGTCGCCGTAAAGCGCAACGCGAGCGCCGGCGAAGCGGTCGACAATCCCGAGCAGGTGTTGGGTATCGTTCATGATGTTGCAGAGTCTATCCCATAATCCGTCCCGATACCCGATCCCGACCCGTTCCCGTTCCCGTTCCGGCCATCGGAAGGGGCCGGTGGCGCTTCACTGATCGCGATCTTTTCTGCCAGGCCGCTTTCCGCTAAGGAGCCACCTTTAGCATTGACCGACCAATGCGCCAGGCTGTTTGGAAGGTCAAATCCGGACAATGCAAAAGATGGCACCTCCGCCGAGCGCGCTGTTCTGCGAATGCTTTACCGCGTGGTTGCCCCCCTTGACGATCTTATGGACCTTATGCCCTCATGACTTGGGTGCCGTTACTCCCAAAATCGTCAAGGACAGCACGTCCGATCAACGCGCTCTTCTGCAGGTCATCCTCTGGGAAGGGTGGGTCGGTAAATTCGGGGGGAAATCCGAAATCCGAAATCCGAAATGGGTGGTCAGGCGGCGGCCCGCTATACTGATCGCCGTGACTCTCGACCTCCTCTCTCCGCTTGCTCGCTGGGATGGCCTCCACCTCGTGCTGGACCTGTTGCGAGTAGAGCGACACCTCAACGAGTATCTGGCGGGCAACAAGAGCATCCGCGATCTCAGCCTGCGCGGCGGCGGGGACGCTATCGCCGCTGAAATGACGGTGGTGTGGAAAGGGGTTCCCGCTCGCGTCGGACTCGAGTTGGCCGAAATCCGGCTCCGCCAACGACATCTCGGTTTCCGGATGCGAAAGCTCCGCGCGTTGAGCGCAATCCCGGTGCCGCGAGCCGCCGTCGAATTCGGTCTCAATGCTCTGGAGAGTCCTTTATTGAAGGTGTTTTCGGGGCACGGGATCGTGGTTGTCGATCTCCGGCGATGGCTTCCGGAGGAGTTGGTTCTCGAGGTGCTGACGGTCCAGGGGATGGCGAGAACGCTCCACGTCTGGTTTGGCCCAGGCCGTCTCAGCGAGTTGCCGAACCGCGCTCCGCCGCAACTGCCGGCCGGCACGACGGCCGACTGACGGGGTGAGATCAGCGGCGTTCAGCCGGATGTGGTCTGAATTCTGCTTCAAACTGCCTTGACAGGCGGGGTTTGCTTGGGTAGAGTCTTGTTCCCCTGTGCCCATGGGGGTCAGTGAATAGAGGAATCGAAACATGCGAAGTTATATGCCCAAAGAGGATGAGATCACGCGCGAGTGGGTGGTGATGGACGCTTCCGACCAGGTGCTCGGTCGCCTCGCCACCGAAGTTGCGCGTCTTCTACGCGGCAAGCACAAACCGGACTTCACCCCTCACCTCGACACGGGTGACTTCGTGGTGATCGTCAATGCCGACCGGGTGCGGCTCACCGGCGCCAAGATGGACGATAAGGTCTACTACCGGCACTCCGGGCGCCCCGGGTCGTTGAAGTCGGAGACCGCCCGAGAGCGGCTCGGCAAGTACCCGGAACGGGTGATCGAGGCTGCTGTGTGGGGTATGTTGCCCAAGAACCGTCTCGGCCGCAAATTGTTGCGGAAGCTCAAGGTCTACGCTGGACCCGAGCACCCGCACCAGGCGCAGCAGCCGAAAACCCACGCCCTGTGATCTGAGAGGGGGAGCTCGTGGCAGAGATTCAGTATTACGGAACCGGGCGGCGCAAGACGTCGGTCGCTCGTGTTTATCTCCGGCCGGGAAGCGGCAAGATTCTCGTCAACAAACGCGATTTTGACGACTATTTTCCGAACCAGGTCCTTAAAATGGTGATCAGGCAACCGTTACTTTTGACTGAGACCGCTGACAAATTCGACATTCTCATCAATGTCGACGGCGGCGGTCCCTCCGGTCAGGCAGGCGCGATCCGCCACGGAATCTCTCGTGCCCTGCTCGAGTATAACGGTGAGCTGCGTCCGCGGCTCAAGGCCGTCGGTTTCCTGACACGTGATGCTCGCAAGGTGGAGAGGAAGAAGTACGGGCAGCCGAAAGCCCGCAAGCGCTTCCAGTTCTCCAAGAGGTAAGGGAGACTTTCGTGGCGACTATCCAGATGAAGGAATTGCTCGAAGCTGGAGTTCACTTCGGGCACCAGACACGGCGTTGGAATCCGAAAATGAAACCGTTCATTTTCGGCAAGCGGAACGGCATTCACATTGTCGACCTGCAGAAGACGCTCCATCATTTCGAAGATGCGGCCGAGTTCATCAACGATCTCGCGGCCAACGGGCGCAACGTGCTCTTTGTCGGCACCAAGCGGCAGGCCCAGGACGCGATCCGCGAAGAAGCCGAACGCTGCGGGATGTTCTACATGAACCACCGTTGGCTGGGCGGCACGATGACCAACTTCCGCACGATCCGGAAGTCGATCCAGCGCTTCAAGGAGATCGAGGCCACGCTCGGTAACGAGGAATCGCACCTCACCAAGAAGGAGGTCATTCGTCTCGAGCGGCAGCGGCGCAAGATGGATCGCGCATTCGGCGGCATCAAGGACATGGAAGATCTCCCGGACGCGCTCTTCGTGATCGACACCGTGCACGAGCACATCGCGATCAAGGAGGCCAATCGTCTCGGGATCCCGGTGATCGCCGTGGTTGACACCAACAGCGATCCCGAAGAGGTGGACTTCCCAATTCCCGGCAACGACGACGCCATCCGCGCCATCAGGCTCTTCACGTCCCGCATCGCGGACAACATTCTGGAGGGTCTCAACCTTGCAGACGAGCGGTTTGTCGGTGACGACCTTCAAGTCCATCCCGGAGGGCGGATTCGGGGTATTGGAGGGAATCCGATAAATATTTTTGAAGGGCTTCTTCGCCGCCGGGAAATTCGGGCATCTGCTCTACTACCGTAAAAACTTCTGTTTCCTGTGCTTTTGCTTTCCTGAAAGATTTCTTATCACTGCCGCTGGCCACACCCCTCAGCATGATCACATTTTCATCATCCAGGGATTCTTCTTCGGTTTCGGTCATGGCAAACGCATCAACTTCCACCACTTCTTTTAGTTTTTTTGTGTCTTCTTCAACAGGGATCTCAATTTCTTCGTCGAGGGTGATGAGCTGGACGGGTTCTTCGGGCTTTTCGGTGGCTGGGGCTGGCGGTATTTCGTTAGTTGGCTGTAGTGACTGATCGCTAACTTCCTCTGATGGCTGTAATGCTTGAATGGTTTTATGGTTATCGGCTTTATGGTTAGGGGTTGTATGGTTGAGGGTGTCCAAAGCCATTTTGGATTCTTTGGCTTCAGGGGTTTCGGTTTTGGGTTGTTCGGATACGGCCACCAGGTCAGTGTCTGTCTTTGGGAAATATAACACCATGGAGATTACGGCCAGTAAAATGATGACAGAGGCAACGGCAAGGTAGGCCGGACTTAAACGAAGATTTCTCGAACTGCCACGCTCCCTCACCCTCCTGTCGATCATGCTATTGATGGAGTGCACTTGGGCCGCTCTTTTTCTGGTCTTTGATGGCTGACAATCCCTCCAGGGCTTCGCGGTCAAACACGGAATCTTCGAGATGCTGTTCCACAAATGCTTTGTCCCCGGCAGATAAGCTGCCGGCAAGATAGGCGTCCATGGCCTCCAGGGTGAGGTTGCCGGATTTGTTGAGTAAGGGTGATATGTTACGATCTTGGCCATTGCTTTCCATCCTGATCTTTATATTCCGTTTACCGTTCTGTACATACGTTTTCACCTGCTTCAGGGTGTAGCCGGTGATCTCTGCAGCCTGCTGGTAAGATTTCTCCTGTAAATATACCAATTCTATGCACTTTCGCTGCTCTTCTTTCAATTCTGATATGATCTTGTGCAAGTGCATTTCTTTGTTGTTCAATTCACTCTTTAGATGCAGTTCGGCCTCAGATTCCATAAAATGGCTGTCTGTTTGTTCGTCCTTCAACTCAATTTTCTGAACTTTCCGCTTCCTGATGATCATCAGGCAATGGTTGCGGCTCACCGAATACAACCAGCTTTTGAAGTTGCTGATGTCGTGAACAAGCAAGTCGTCAAACAGCTTTTCAAAAATATCCATCACGGCATCTTTGCTATCGTCTGCATCTTCGAGGTATTTCATACAAACACCAAACACCAGCTGGGTATACCTTTTATAAAGAACACCCAGGCTTTCCTTGTCTTCTGTCTGCCTGTAATGATGGATCAGTTCCAGGTCAGTCATTGACTCCAGTCGCTGTACTTGCTTTGCTTTATTCCTGAAAATGACGAACATAATGGGAAATGATGAAATTACTTCGCTGCAAAAGTTATACCACCGCTAAATATTTTTATGGAATTTACGATTGCCTCGCATCCAAATATAAAACTTTAAAACTTATTGCTATGGAAAGTAAAATGTCAAATCAACTAAGCCGGTCTGTTTCAATACTAATTGCAATGTTTCTAAGCATTGCTGGTTTCTCCCAGTTACTGGGCCCGCCCGACAGGTGTGAATCACCCTATTTCGAGATCATCGCGGATGATGTGGAAAATTTATTAATTCCCCTCAAATCAACCAGCGCTCAGGTGAACATTGCAGGCGTCATTGCCGATGTGACTATTGCACAGGAGTACCAGAACAACAGCAAACAGGCCATTGAAGCCATTTATGTTTTTCCGGCATCAACAAGGGCTGCGGTATATTATATGGTGATGACTATCGGCGAGCGGACGGTCATTGCGCATATCGAGGAAGCGGCCAAAGCCAGGCAGCAGTACGAGGCTGCAAAAAATGAGGGAAAAACAGCCTCCCTCCTCGAGCAACACAGGCCGAATGTATTCCAGATGAGCGTGGCCAACATCATGCCCGGCGATATTATCAAAGTGGAAATGAAATACACCGAATTCCTGCTTCCGGAAGACGGGGTCTATAGCTTTGTTTTCCCCACGGTGGTGGGTCCGCGCTATTCAAACAACAAAGACCTGGCTGATGCCGGCAATGAGTGGGTGGCCAATCCTTACACCGATGAAGGTGTGAAGCCATTGTACACTTTCGATATCGATGTGGCCCTACATGCCGGGATGCCAATACAGGATGTTCGCAGCACATCCCACGAAGTGGATATCCACTTTTCAGATCCCACTTCAGCCCTGGTCGACCTGAAGAAGTTCGAGGCCTTTGAGGGCAACCGCGATTTTATCCTGGAGTACCGTTTAAAGGGTAAAGAAATTCAAAGCGGTGTTCTGGTTTACGAGGGGGAAGAGGAAAACTTTTTTATGGCGATGGTGCAGCCTCCGGAAAGGATGACGAGGGAAATGATCCCTGCCCGTGAATATATTTTCATTGTGGATGTGTCGGGCTCCATGCATGGTTTTCCACTGGATATCTCGAAAAAGCTGATGAAAAAGCTGATCGGCAATCTGAATCCCTACGACAAATTCAATATCATGCTCTTTGCCGGCGGCTCAGAGGTATTCTCAGAAAATTCAGTAAATGCCACTCCGGAAAAGATCAGTGACGCCATTTACTTCATCGACAAGGAACAGGGAAGTGGCGGCACAGAGATCCTTCCGGCTTTGAAAAAAGCTTTAAGACTTGAAAAGGCAGAGGGGCTGTCGCGCATATTTATCATCGCCACTGATGGATACGTGGGTGTCGAAAAAGAAACCTTCGACCTGATGCGGAAACACCTGGGCGACGCCAATTTCTTCACCTTCGGGATTGGTTCTTCTGTGAACCGCTATATTCTTGAAGGCCTGGCACATATTGGAAAGGGAGAGCCTTTCGTCATTACCGAACAAAGCGAGGGGCCGGCCAGGCTGAAAGGTTCAGGGAAATGGTGAATCATTCGGTACTCACTGATATTAAAGTAAGGTTTGATGGATTTGACGCCTATGATATGGAACCCTCCAACATCCCCGACCTGTTTGCCGACCGCCCTATCATCATCACCGGAAAATACAGGGGAAAGCTGAAAGGAAGCATCAGTGTCAACGGTTATGCAGGCAAAAGCATCTTCTCTGAAACTTTTAATCTGGCATCTGTAAAGGCA
>CAVYKX010000016.1:0-85258 GCA_963769215.1 Candidatus Sulfomarinibacteraceae bacterium
TCACGACCGGATTTTCGACCCGTTCTTCACCACCAAGGCGCCTGGCGAAGGCACCGGGCTCGGGCTCTCAGTCTGTCATACCATCGTCAAGGGCCTCGGTGGTTCTTTGACCTTTGAAAGCACGCCCAACGTAGGTACCGTATTTATGGTGCGATTGCCCTGGACAACACCATGAATGCCGGCGTCGGCGGGATGGAGGCCGGTTCGATGTCAATTCGCGTATTGGTAGTCGACGACGAAGAGGATTTTCTGAAATCGATCGTCATGCGCATCGAGCTTCGCGGTTTCAAGGTGCACGGTGTCACCGGCGGCGCCGAGGCGGTCGGCTTCTTGGAGGCCAACCCAGGGGGCATCGACGTCGTCCTTCTCGACATCAAGATGCCGGGCATGGACGGCATCGAGACCTTACGCCAAATCAGGAATTGCTGCCCGGAGGTCCAGGTCATTGTTGTCACGGGTCACGCGTCTCAGGAATTCAGCCGTCTCGGACGCGAGCTCGGCGCCTTCGACTACCTGATCAAGCCGATCAGGCTCGAAGTCGTTCTGGAGCGCATCGAAGCCGCCTTCAACAAGCACAGGGACCAGGGCGCCAACTGAGGTTGCGGCCGATGGAGGAGTGTAATGAACTTTGAGGCTCCTCCTCCGCGGGTCCTACTGGTCGATGACGAGGTAGATTTCCTCGACAATTTGCACCAACGCCTCGAACTGCGAGGTATGCCGGCTCTGAAAGCGTCGAGCGGAGCCGAGGCGCTTGCCACGCTCGAAAACGAGGAGGTGGACGTGGTTGTGCTCGACGTGAGAATGCCGGGGATGGACGGCATTGAAACCCTGCGCCGCATCAAGGAAGATCATCCCCGCATCGAGGTCGTGATGTTGACCGGTCACGCGGACCTCGAGAGCTCCCTCGAGGGGATGCGATTCGGCTTTTTCGATTATTTAACCAAGCCGATTCAGATCGAAACGCTCGTCTCCAAGATCCACGACGCCCACAAACGGCGTGACGAAAACGGGATCAACAACGGCAAGACTTTTGGGGGCAAGCTCAAACAACACATGGTCGTGGCCGACCGGCTCGCGTCGCTCGGCGAGCTGGCTGGGAGCATCGCCCACGAGATCAACAACCCGCTGGCAATCATCGCTGAGTCTGCGGGCTGGCTCAGAACGCGCTTCGGTCGTGCAGGCGACGTACCTGAAAAGGTAGCAGCAGACGCCAACCTGGCTCTGGAAAAAATCGAAAGGGCGGTCGACCGGGCACGTCGGATCAGCCACAACTTCCTTCGTTTCTCGCGGAGCCCGGATGCGAACGTTCGAGACACCAGCCTCGCAGATTTGGCCGCTGAGGTGGTCGAGCTGACGGGGAAAACGGCATACCACCATGGGGTTTCGGTCGCCATCATCTCCGACCCCGACGAGATCACTAATCTGCTGACGGATCCATTCCAGCTACGACAGGTGCTCCTCAACCTGGTGACCAATGCTATCCAGGCGGTCCCGAAGGGCGGCCAGGTTTCACTCATACTCAGCGGCGATGATCACGAGGTCTCTGTCGCAGTCGAAGACAACGGACCTGGAATACCGGAAGAGAATATCGAACGCGTGTTCGAACCGTTTTTCACGACCAAACCAGAAGGTCAGGGGACCGGCCTCGGGCTGGCGGTGTCCCGCGGCATCGTGGAGAGGCTTGGCGGACGCATCGAAATTGACAATCTTCCCGGTGAGGGCTGCACCTTCCGGGTTGTCGTACCACGAATTCCTATCGGCGCCGCTCAGGAGCCTTGAGGAATCGAGGCTAACATCCGTTCACCTCGACCCGGCTCCTGTCTTTCAGCGGCTCCGCACCGGACGATTACAGGTTTTTAATATAGAGAGAATCGCCTCTGCAATCTCTGGCGCCTATCGTATCCCTATGACAGCGGGTGGTCATCCCCTTTCCAGGAGGGACATTTGTCGGGACGTCGAGAGTCAGCGAGGGAGAATTACTATGAGACTCCAGGATCTTCAAAACACCGTGCGCGCCCTGGCGGTTGTCGAGGAATCGGAGTCACCTTTCGTCAGCTGCTACACGAACCTGGAAAGCGACCCAAGAATCGCCCGGGCGGAACTGAGCGACCGATTGCTCACCGTTCGGGCGAGCGTCGAACCTGATCAACGTGTGGATTTCGAACACGCTCTATCGCCGATCATGGCTTTCCTCTCTTCAACGTTGGCGCGTAAATCCAAAGGAGCCGCGGTATTTTCCAGAGCTGGTGAAAGACCCTACCTGCGAATACTTCCACTCCAAGTACCGGTCCCAAACCTCGTGTCTGTAGATGCGATCCCGAACTTGTTTCATCTGATCGCATTGAAGGACTCCTTCCACCGCTATGTTGTGCTGATAGCGCACGGTAGTCGCTCGCGGATCTTGGAAGTCGACGTCGGCGCGATCACACGCGAAATCTGGACAAAACGTCCCGAGCTTCGCGATCGAATAGGAAGAAGCTGGGCCCGCGATCACTACCAGAGCCATACACCTGATCGAGATGATCGGTTTCTGAGAGAAAAGGTAAAAATACTCGACAAGCTGATGACCGAAGGTGGACAGACTCATCTCGTATTGGCCGGTTCACCGCAGACCACCGCCCGCATCAGAAAAAGGCTGCCGACGAGGATCCTGGACCGCGTCATTGATGTCGTCCCGGCGGCAATGGGGGACGATAAGGCCGACGTGGTTTTTGCTACCTTGGCACGATTCATCGAGCATGAACAGCAGGAATCCGTCACGCGGGTCGCACAGCTCATGGATGAGCTGAGGCGGGGGGGCCTTGCAGAGGCAGATACCGCCGCCACACTCAGAGAGCTCCAGCGCGAACAGGTGGACGTGCTCGTGATTGCCGAGAGGTATGAACCGCCCGCGGGGTGGGCGTGTCGAAGCTGTAGGTTCGTCGACCAGGCCGACCAACCGCCCGCAGCGTGTCCGGTCTGTGGAGATCGCGCCGTCCGCGAGGCCGACCTCAAAGCCGAAGTGGTCCGCTTGGCCGAACTCCACGACGTCGAAGTCGAAGTACTTCGCGAAAGCGACGCTCTGATTGGAATCGGAGGGGTAGGTTGCCTCCTCAAATATCGAAGGCCCGACCAATATGGCTAGAGTTGAAAACTTGATCGGGTCAGAGGTAGGTGAGGGCGCACCGGCATGGCCACTTTTCGTTGCAGATGCTTGGAACACCCTAGGTTCTGTGATGGTGATGATGGAGAAGTGTGTCATTTCGGAGGCCAAACATGTCTCGCAAGCGCGCTAGGTGGTATGCACGGTCGATTCTGGGCGCTACCGGAGTAGGTGCACTGTTGGGCCTGGCCTACTTTTCTCAAGCGTTTTCGCAGCGTTTTTCCGTTGCTATGGTTGCCGCCGTCGCGGTCTTCTTCGCTTCAGCATTCGTAATTTTTGCAATATTTCGAACCGCGATGCGAATCGGATTTTTCCCGATCCTGGCAGTCGCCGGCGGATTGAGTGGTCTTGTGTTTTCGTTGATCTACCGCTCTTCTTTAGCGTGGTCGATTGTCTTCGGATGCGTGATAGGACTCGCTATTCCATGCCTTTTATTGCTGACGAGGAAGACCTTTCATACTGCCAGGAAAAAGGAACCCGAATAAAGCTCCAGCATGTGGATCACTTCAGTAATCGAAAAAGAAAGGGACCAAAAACATGAAAACCCCAACAATGATCGCTCTCGCTGTTGCAGCCGTGTTCTTCTCCTTTGGGTGCGCTCCCCAGACGGCTCCGGTTGCCGAAGCCCCCCCGACCCCCAGGCTGGTGTCCGACGTGGTGACGGCCGCCGAACAGCAGGCCATGACCCCCGAGGCGGTGCTCGACGACCTCAAGGCCGGCAATGAGCGTTTCGTGGCGGGCGAGCTGACGCCTCGCGACTTCTTGGCGCAGGCCGAGGCGACCGCTGCAGGGGGGCAGTTCCCCAAGGCCACCATTCTGAGCTGTGTCGACTCACGCGTTCCCGTTGAGATCATTTTCGACCAGGGAATCGGTGACGTCTTCGTCGGGCGCGTCGCCGGCAACGTCGAGGACGTCAACATGGTGGGCAGTTTCGAGTTCGCCACCAAGGTCGCCGGATCAAAGGTGATCGTGATCCTCGGCCACACTTCGTGCGGCGCCATCAAGGGCGCGGCGGACGGTGTCGAGCTCGGCAATCTGACCGAGCTGCTCAACGATTTCGATGCACCCATCGCGCGGGCAGACGAGGCCACCGAGGGCGAGGCCAGCTCGTCCAACGCCGAGTTCCTCAATCGTGCCATTGAGGAGAACGTACGCCAGACCACTGCAGACCTCCTCGAGCAGAGCGAGGTTATTTCCGGGCTCGTGGACAACGGCGAGCTTCTCGTGGTCGGCGCCATCTACGACCTGGCCAGCGGCCGGGTGACCTGGCTCGGCTCCTAGCGCTTGGGCAGATCCATGCCGCTCATCTGCACACCGAGATTCGCTGCGGTCCTGCTCGCGGCGCTTGTCGCCGCGGGTGTGGCCGTGGCGTCGGACACCGGGTCATCCGGCGACTCGAACGAACTGGTTGTCTCCAACCTCCGTCAGGCACTCCAGCAAGGGTTGCTCGAAATCGATCTCCGCTATCGGCTCGAGTTCGTCGACAGCGCGAGCTTCGAAAAAGACGCTTTGGCCTCGACGCTGCGCGGTGCCCTCAGCTATGAGACCGCACCACTTCTTGGCTTCTTCGCCGGCGTCACTTTCGAGACCGTGACGCCGATCGGCAACGATCAGCAGTACAACAACGTCGGCTACGGCAATCTCTGGAACGAGGTCACCGACAGGCCTGTCGTGGCGGACCCGGCAATCGTTGAGACCGACCATGTTTTTCTCGCCTATCGCGGCCGGTACGGCCTCGAGCTCAAGGCCGGGCGCTTTGCCTACGCCCTCGACAACCAGCGTTTCGTCGGAACCGCTCCGTGGCGACAGAACCACCGTTCGTATCGAGGTGCGAGCTTCGCCATTGGTGTCCCCGACGTCGTCGTAGCACGTTATGCTTACCTCGACCGCGTCTACTACAACACGGGAACCAGCCCAGACATCGACGCACACCTCGTCAACCTGTCACGAAACCTCGGCCCCGGATCATTCGCCGCCTACGGCTACCTCCTCGACTGGAAAGGTGAGGATCGCGCGGCGCTGTCAACGGCTACCTTCGGGGCGCGATATGCCGGTCGTACCCCAATCGGGACAACGGACCTCCTCTACTTCGCGGAGTACGCCCGCCAGACCGACCACGGTGAAAACCCTCGAGACTTCAGTCTCGACTATGCTCACGTAGGCCTCGGCGCCCGCGCGGGGTCGTGGACCCTTCGGGCTGCCTGGGAGCTGCGGGGCGGTGACGGTGACGGCGCGGTCCAAACGCCACTCGGCACTAATCACGGCAAGAATGGTTTCGCGGACCGCATGGTGGTCACCCCGCCCGACGGCAGCCACGACTATTATCTGCGTCTTGCCATGGACCGTGACCGGTGGTCGTGGCTTGTCGACTACCATTTCTTCGAAGCCCCGAGTGGCGGAGAACAACAAGGCACCGAGCTCGACCTTCAGGCCAGCTTCATGCCCGCCGAGACACTGTCGTTCCACCTCAAGGTCGCCCACTACATGGCGGACAGCTGGCTCACCGACGTCACCAAGATGATGGTTTGGGCAAGCTGGTCCTTCGACACCTCGCTCTGACACCCGCACGAGTGCCTGCATGGATGCCTTTAGAATCTTTGTTTAAAAGGGTTCCGAATGGGTGTCACCCTTCGCAATCACGCATTTTTGTCCCCAAAAAAGATGAAAAAGGGAAAGGTGCCGGGTACTCACCGATGATCGTGTGGATCGGCTGCTTTCCGTGGCTCGCCGGGATCAGTTTTCGACCCGGTTCTGGTGCGCACGGGAATGTCGGGCTTCGTCCTTCAGACTACGCCGTAAATTGGCTTGCCAGGGCGCAGTTCGAAACGAAGTGGAGAACGAAGCCTGGTGCCGGAGGTGGGGTCGATCACGGCGAGAAGCAGCGGCCCATGGCTCTGGCCGCTGGGTGGATGGGCGGAGGCGGCCTAGAGCCATCCGCTGATTCCGACGGGACACGACGGCCAAGGGCCGTCAGTAACCCACACGGGGTTACTCCCAGGGGAATTCGTTACCCTTTCAGTTGGGTATGGAAGACGCTTTAATTGACCTCAGAAAAAATGCCGGTCGAGTAGTCGATAATATGTGTAATCAGCTCCTAAAGAACAAGCGAGGCCATCAATTTTCAGGAACGCCTGCTCGGGATTCCCGCGGTTTACTTTTTTGACTGAAAGCTTATTGATAGTTAGGAAAACGAGGAAGTATCAAACTATCATTTGGTTTGATAATCTGCTATTTTCCTAACCATGGGTACCGGAAGAAACAAAAAGCTAAACCACCTTCAGCGCCTCCTTCCCGAAGGGCTGGTCGTCGAAGCGAACTGGCTTGAACGCCAGGGCTACTCGAGTGCGCTTCGAAACCGTTATCTCGCAAATGGCTGGCTCGAGCGGCCAGCTAGAGGGGTCTACCGGCGTCCAGGCGGGAAGCTCCTTTGGCAACACGTTGTGATCTCCCTGCAAACACTGCTGGAAGTTCCAGTTATCGTCGGTGGACGCACCGCCTTGGAACTACACGGCTTCTCTCACTATGTTTCAGGAGCGAACGAAAGAGAGATACACCTTTACGGTGATAATCCGCTGCCCGGTTGGGTCGGGAAGCTCGACCTCAAGGTGGAATTCGTCTTCCACAACGCGAAGAGACTATTCCTAGAGAGGGAAATCGCCAGCGGACTTGGCAGCGTCAACTGGAATCTAAAGGACCAGTCTTTTCCCAGCACTGACCCGATACATAAAGATCTGAGGCGCATCAGCTGGGGACAATGGGATTGGCCCCTCACCCTATCGACGCCGGAGCGAGCAACGCTGGAAATGCTGGACGAGATACCCGCGCGGGAGACCTTCCATCAAGCGGACAAGCTCATCGAGGGGCTCCGCACGCTGAGCCCGCGCCGCATGCAGGAACTCCTTGAAGAATGCCGAAGTATCAAAGTGAAGCGTCTGTTCCTATGGTTCGCTGAGCGCCACGAATTTCGCTGGTTGCTCCACATCAAACAAGGACGCATCAACCTAGGAGAAGGAAAGCGAATGCTCGTGCGAGGCGGAATTCTCGATTCTAAATACCTCATCACCGTGCCGGAGGAGCTGAATGGAGACCAGTGAACCATACCGGCGTCAGGTCGCTCTTTTAGTACGAATCCTTCCCTTCGTGGTGGAAGAAGACTGCTTTGCCGTAAAGGGAGGCACGGCCATCAACCTGTTCCTCCGGGATCTTCCTCGTCTGTCTGTCGATATCGACCTCACCTATTTACCTGTGGCGGATCGTGCAACGTCTCTGGCCGAAATTGATAACGCCATGAAGCGCATCGCAATACGCATATCCGATAGTTTGTCCAAAACCAGGTTCACGTTGGAACGCTGGCGTCCGAACACACTGTTAACAAACTGATTGTGCAAGCGGCAGGCACACAGGTAAAGATCGAGGTCACTCCTGTCACGAGGGGTTGTGTTTACAAGCCGGTATTGAAGACAGTTTCGTCTCGGGTCGAAGAGAGATATGGATTTGCAGAAGCTCTGGTTGTTTCGTTTGCAGACCTGTACGCCGGGAAATTGGTTGCCGCACTTGACCGCCAGCACCCGCGTGATTTGTTCGATGTCAAAGACCTGCTTGCCAACGAAGGCATCGACGACAACCTGCGTTCTGCCTTCATCGTTTATCTACTGAGCCATAATCGGCCAATGGCCGAAGTGCTTTCGCCTACGCGAAAGGATATTTCCCAGGAATACGAGCGCGGCTTCAAGGGCATGACCGAGATTCCTGTAACTCTTGATGAGTTGATCGAGGCTCGAGAACAGCTCATTGCGGAAATCGTCGGAAACATGCCGCAGGGCCACAAGGAGATGCTGATTTCATTCAAGACCGGAAGACCAGATTGGTCGCTTCTCGACATCCGAGACGTTCAACACCTCCCCGCCTTACGGTGGCGCATGGAGAATCTGCACAAGATCGACAAGGATCGACGGGCAAAGCTGCTATCCAGGCTGAGGGCTGTGCTTGCCTAACGACGGCTGGCGGGCATTCGCAGGATCAGCCGCGAGGCTTCGCCCGAAGGACCTAGTCGGCCTTCCAAAACCAGTGTGGTGCCGGAGGTGGGGGTCGATCACGGCGAGAAGCAGCGGTTCATGGCTCTGGCCGCTGGGGGTGGTGGATGGGGCGGAGGGGCGGCCTAGAGCCATCCGCTGATTCCGACGGGACACGACGGCCAAGGGCCGCCAGTAACCCACACGACCTTACGGTCAAGGGATTTTAAGTCAGTTAACTTCCTCTATTGACCACGACCCTGGACATGCCTCGACATACTGAGCAGCACAGAAACCACTGAATCATAGACGCTTCGCTAACTCTCGATAAATGGCGGTCGATGGTGACGATGTGGATTGTTGTGAGGAGATGTCCCATAGATGTCCCACCGATTGGATCAATCCTGTAGGATGTAACCCGTCCCCCTTGCCCGATCCTGGGCCGCCTGGGGAAGATGAATTCGAGGGGAATGGCTTTTCATTCCAAGTTCTGTTTCTCCGAACCCGATCCCCAGATTACGCCTACCATTATTCAACGAAGTTGAACCAGGTACCCTTGAGCGTGAAAAAGTGTACGAACCCTCGAGAGCTGCAGACGCGGACGTGTGTATGGCGCCCGCGAAAGAACACATCAACCCGGTTCCCGGCGGACGATCTCTTCCTTGATCCCGGCGACCTGTTCCACCCCCAGCACGAAGACGACCCCGGTACCGTGCTCGTCCAGCCGTCCCGCCGCGTGGATGGCGGCCATCACCGGGTCGACCAGCTCGACCTCGGTGAGGAAGATCACGACGTCAGTCTGGGCCTCGAGCGTCAAACCGAGAAAGGTTCGCGCCTCCCCCATCCCGGTGCCACGGCCCGGGATAACGGTCGCGCCGGAGATGCCGCAGGTCTTGGCGGCGTCGATCACCTGATCGGTGACGTTGGGTTTGAGAGCGGCGATGATGACCTTGTGATCCATGGCTTCATCCTTCCTGAGTTTTTGTGCGCGGCCGTCTCGCCCACCAGTCGGCCACCATCGCATAGCCCATCACCGTGATCATGGGAAACAGGCTGGCGAACGCGATGAGGCCGAAACCGTATGGGGGGAAACCGTCGATCAGCGGATCGCGCCCCCGGATCGAGCTCGCGAGGCCCACCCCGAGGGCGGTGACCAGCGGCACCGTCACCGTCGAGGTCGTCACCCCACCGGAGTCGAAGGCGATGCCGACGATCGAGTCGGGCGCAATGAACGTCAGACCGACCACCAACACGTAGCCGCCGATGATCAGATACTGAATCGGCCACCCCTTGAGGATCCGGAACACGCCGATCAGGATCGCGATCCCCACCGACAGCGCCACCGTCAGCCGGAGCTGGAGGGCGTAGGCCGACATCGCACGGCCGTCGGCTTCGATGAGTCCGCCGTTGGCAGCGACCTCGGCGGCCTCGCCGGCGACCGCAATAAGCGCCGGCTCCGCCACGGTGGTCGAAAAACCGAGCAGAAAACCGAAGACCAACAGCCACGCCAGGCTGCCCTTGCTGGCAAAGGCAAAGGCCATGCTTTCGCCGAGCGGAAACAGCCCCATCTCGAGCCCGCGGACGAACAGCATCAACCCGACAATGACGAAGGCGACCCCGACCAGGCTCTCGCCCAGATTCGGGAGCGGCTGGCGCAGCACCAGCC
Organism: Candidatus Sulfomarinibacteraceae bacterium; assembly: GCA_963769215.1. Classification (GTDB taxonomy): domain Bacteria; phylum Acidobacteriota; class Thermoanaerobaculia; order Thermoanaerobaculales; family Sulfomarinibacteraceae; genus Sulfomarinibacter. Next base: position 9,821 of record CAVYKX010000016.1, read on the forward strand.
CCTGAAAGAGAACGATCACCAGGATGATCGGCAGCAGATCGCGGGCAGCGTCCCACAGCCGCCGCAGCAGCGTCCGAAACGAGGGGCCCAGCACTGCGAGCTTGGTGAGCATTCGGGGATCATCCTCCAATCCGTTGAAGCCCGATTCGGAACCCCGAGCGAACCTTAGCAGACCTTTTGTCGAGGTCCGGCTCAGTCCGTTGGCGGACCCAAACGGTTGGCGCCCGTGAGCACGCCGAGTCCTTTGGCCCTTTCGCGCCACTTCGACCGGGCGGCGGCTCGGAGGTCTTCGACGGTATCGATCTCATCGACGATCTCAAGGTCGAGCAATGTTTCGACGAGGTCCTCCAAGGTCACGAGACCCGCCGTGCCCCCGAATTCGTCGATCACCGCCGCGATATGCTCGCGCGACGAAAGAAACATGTCCAAAAGGTGGGAGAGTCGAATCGTACCTGGCACAAAGAACAGCTCTCGACGAAGCGCGTTGAGCGGAGTGTCGGGGTCGCCCTGCGCCGCGTGCTCGAGGACCTCGTCCTTGAGAACGAAGCCCGTCAGCGAGTCGATTGAGTCGGAGAAAATCGGAATCCGAGAGAACTGCAGCGGTCGATACAGTCCGACGACCTCACCGACCGTAGCATCGCCGGACAGAGCAAAAACAACAGTTCGCGGTGTCATGACTTTGGATGCAGTCATCGATCGGAACCGCAGCAGGGCTTTGACGACCCGCAATTCGTCCTTTTCGAGGACCCCCTGCTCGACTCCGAGATCGGCCAGCGCTCTGATTTCGTCGCGACTCACGTGTACGGGATTGTGGCTCGAGGAGATTGCTCGGCTCGCGAGACTACTCAGCCAGATCAGCGGCATCATCGGCACCGTTATCCACGTCAGCAACCGGGTCACCGCCGGGGCGAGCTGTTTCCAATAGACGGCGCCGATGGTCTTTGGAATGATCTCGCTGAGGAACAAAATCGCGAGCGTCAGCAGCGCCGAGAACAAGCCCAACCATGCGTTGCCAAAGACCCTCGCCGCCTGGGCTCCTGCGCCCGCGGCACCTCCAGTGTGGGCGATGGTGTTGAGGGACAGAATCGCCGCCAGCGGTGTGTCAATGTTTTCCTTGAAGCGGCGTAATCGTTGCTCGATTCCCGGCCTTTCTTCACGAATGGAGACCAGGTACGCCGGAGTCACGCTGAGTACAACCGCTTCCATGATCGAGCACAGGAACGACACCCCAATGGCGAGCGCGACATAGAGCAAGAGGAGGGTCATGCGGTACCAGCCTACGACAGAGTCCTCGACGGGGCAACCGGCAACAGAGATGAATGAATGGCGGCGCAATTGCGCCTGAATGCTAGACTCTGGGGAAACGTCGTGGAGGCTGACTTCTGATGCGGGTACTGATCGTCGAGGATGAACAAAGCGTCGCGTCGCTGATCAGTAAAAGTCTCTCTGAGCAGGGTTTCGATGCAGAAATCGAGAGCAACGGCGACGTTGCCTGCGAGCGGGCGCTGAGTGAGCCCTTTGACGCCATCGTCCTCGACATCATGCTGCCCGGCAGGGACGGCCTCAGTATCGTCCGGATCTTACGGGAAAATCGGATCACGACGCCGGTTCTTCTTGTTACTGCGCGAACGGCGATCTCCGAGCGCGTCGACGGCCTCACCGCCGGTGCGGATGATTACCTTTCAAAACCGTTTCACACCGAAGAACTTGTGGCGAGGGTAAAGGCCCTGGTGCGGAGGGCCAGCGGAGAGGGCCTGTCGATTCTTTCGGTTGGAGATCTCCGGTTGAACCTGATTACGCGAGATGTCTTTCGTGGTGAATCCCGCGTCGAGCTCACCAATCGCGAGTTCTCGTTGCTCGAGTATCTGATGCGAAGCCCGCGCCGGGTCCTTACGCGGACCCAGATCCGTGAGCACGTCTGGGGTTACCATTTCGACCCGGGCACCAACCTGGTGGACGTCTATATTCAACGCCTCCGCAAGAAGATCGATGGCAGCGGGCATAGCAAGCTCATCCACACGGTGAAGGGGGTTGGGTACAGCATTCGCGAGGATGACCACCCGTGAGGTCACTTCGTTTCCGTCTGTCGCTGTGGGCGGGCGCTCTGGCCGGGTTCGCTGTAGCCGTATTCTGCGTTGCGGTAGTACTGGAGCTGAGGTACGCCCTCCGCCACACGCTTGACCAGGAGATGGCCGACCTCGCATCCGACATTTTCGCCCAGCTCGCTACAGCCGAGCACGCGACCGGAACCGAGGTCCTCCCAGAAGTGTTGACGCTATTTGACGAAAACAACATCATTCGCGTGGCCGAGATCCGCAACCGCGACGGCAGCAGGCTCTACAGCTCGCCGGATGACGCCCCGATGCTCAAGCTTCTGGAGCAAGACGGGCCAGCCGTGCAATCCTCGTGGATCCAGGGGCGATCATGGCGCGTTGGGCGTTACTCGGACCCCCATTACGAGCTTGATCTTGTTGCCGATCTGGGAAGGATCGACAGGTCGCTCCTGAAGATCCTGGTGGCGTACGCCATCGCCCTTCCCTTTACGATTTTTGCTGTGGTGATTGGGGGGGCATGGATCTCCCGAAGGGCGCTGGCTCCCCTCAGGCGCGTAACCGAGGTTGCAAAACAGGTTTCCGCTCGCGAGCTCGACCGGCGAATCGACGACAGCGACGCCCCGTTGGAAGTGCAAGAGCTCATTCAGGTTGTCAACGGCATGATGGACCGCCTGGAGCAAAGCTTCTCCCTGGCCGATCGATTCAGTTCCGATGCCTCCCACGAGATGAGGACGCCTCTCACCGTCATGCAGGGCCTGCTGGAACAGGCGCTGGCCAGGGACGATGGTGATGGCGTTTCGGCGAAGGATGCGACGGTTCTTCTGGATGAAACCCAACGGTTGATTGCCGTATCGGAAAGCCTGATGTTGCTGGCACGAGCCCAGGCTGGAAATCTCGAGCTCAGGATTCGGAGAATCGACTTTTCCGGAATTGTCGAAGAGCTCGAGGAAGACTTGAGGGCACTCGCCGCGGGCCCGGGCATCACTGTACAGAGCAACGTGACGACCGGGGTTGAATACGACGGCGACGAAGGATTGCTTCGTCAGGCGGTTTTCAACCTGTTCACCAACGCGGTCAGGCACAATCGTGAAGGGGGCGAGGTCCGGCTGAGCGTTGAAAAAACGCCACGGGCGGTCATCCTCGTGGTTTTCAACACCGGCGAGCCCATCCCCAAAGCTGATAGAGATCACGTGTTCGATCGCTTCTTCCGGGGTGATGCTTCGCGTTCTCGCGCGAGCGGTGGTACGGGCCTCGGCCTGAATCTGGCGAGGGAGATTGCCCGGGCTCACGGGGGCGAGCTGACGCTAGTGTCGTCCATGGATAGTGGAACCACGTTCAGTCTTCGATTGCCGCTCGGGGGAACGCCCTCGATTACAGGATTGTCATCGTGAATCTGGCGTTCATTCCACGATGTGGCGTTAACTTGCACATATGGTCGAGGACCGCCCCGTTTCTACGTCCAGGTCACGCGAGAAACCCAGGATGGCCTTCGCGGCGCTGGCCGCCACAGCGACATGTCTCTTTCCGTGGATCACAGGGTGTCACCCAGTCACGTTGCACGAAGAAAGCTTTCCGGCTTCTATGCAGGTCGCCTTTGATGCCGGGAATGATACCGCCAACGCCACATTCACAAACGAGTACATGTCGCTCGTCATGCACGATCTGCCGCCCGGTGGCGAGATCAATATCCGGGGTAATGGGACGCATCTTTTCGCGCAGAACGACCAAACACTTGATGTCACCGATTTCAAGGGCGCGATAGACCGGCATTCCTTTCTGAAGGGCGGCGCATATGCGCTGGGTTTCCGGCCTTACCTGGTTCGAAACGTCGGCATTGCGAACGCCAGAATCCTTACCTTCCGGAGGTCGATGAGAGCTCTCCCGAGTTGCCCGGGCAATGAGCCCTTGCTTGACTCGGCTGAATCTGCCACTCGAGCTCCGCAAGTTCTTCTCGACACCAATGAGTTTCGGGTGCTGTCGTTCGTGCTGGAACCGGGCCAATCGCTGGCAACGAAGTCGCACACCGCCTGGAGCCTGTACGCGCAAAATGCGTTCACCTTGGAGCTAGAAAACCTGGCCGCCGAACCCCAACAGATAGGTTTTGACGTGGGGGTCGGATATTGGGGTGTATGTCAGCCCCTGGCGGGCGGCAACTTGTCTGACACCGTCGCCAGATTTCTGGTCTTCGAGATCAAGGCATCGTGAGGGCTGTTATGAGAGTCAATTGTATCGACCGGCTCCCACCATGTCATTTCGAGGCCCACGGAACCAGATTCGCGCCGAGTTGTGCACAGCCCCGCCTGTGCGAATCCCGCGCTTGTGCCATCTTGGGCGAGGGCTTGGCCGACCCAGGACAACGGAGGTGGCGGTGACTTTCTTGAAGAACAGGTACCTCCAGATTGGTGCCGCCGGGCTTCTCGGCGCCTTGGTACTTCTACTCCCGCGGCCGGAGGGCACCATCTTCGAGATCTCGGGCGACCAGGCCCGCGGACTCGCGACGCTGGTGGAAGGGGATTTCACCCTGACCGATCGGGCAGGTCCCGGCGATTCATATAGTCTCACGGCCGAAGGCACCTTTTCGAAACCGGGGGCTGCCCTGGCCGCCGCCGCTGCTGAGCTCGGTACCGGAATCGAAGTCCACTACGTGAATGGCCTGTCGCCAAAAGCGTTTCGTTTCTTGGCTGTGCTAGCCGCGTTGGTTTTTCTTTTCGTCGTGGAACCGATTCCCCTCGAGATCACGGCGATCCTGATCGGAGTCTTCCTGGTTCTTTTTGATATCGTGCCGGTCACTCAGGCATGGGCTACCTACATGCATCCTGTGGTGATCTTCATCATGTGTTGCCTGATTCTCGCCATCGCTCTCGAGAAGGCCGAGCTCACGCAACGCCTGAGTCACGCCATCGCCAAGCGAGCGGGCACGAGCGTCATCAGATTCACCTTCATTCTCTCCATCGGCCTCGGCATCGGTTCCGGTGTATTGCACGACGCCGCTGCAGCAGCGATTGGTATCGCGACCATGATTCCCCTGATGCGAGCGGCCGGCATCGAACCACATACGAACACAGCGCGATTCATGGTGCTTTCCCTCGCCTTTGCTTGCTCCTGCGGCGGCATGGGAACCTTGGTGGGCGGCGGTAGAAACATGGTTTCCGCGGCATTTCTCTATGAACTCACGGGAATCGAAATCACGTTCTTCGATTGGATCATGTTCGCCTTTCCAATCGCATGTGTGACCGTTCCGGCCGCCGTATTGGTGGTCTACTTCGTCTACCGGCCCGACCCGAGTTTTCAGCTCCCCACCTATGACGAGGAGCCCGGGCCGTGGACGGGCATTCAAAAACGCACGGCATTGATTCTCCTCGCTGTCTTCGTGGCTTGGTTGACGAAAGGCGTGCACGGGATCGACTACTCAATTACGGGAATGATCGGCGTCGCGGCACTCGTCTCCTCCGGGGTCTTGCGTTGGAGGGACATCCACGAAAATCTCGAGTGGGGGACGGCGCTCTTCATTTTCGGTGGCGGTATCTGCCTCGGTCTGGCCATGGCATCTTCCGGAGCCGCTTCGTTCTTTGCCCATCTCTTTTTTCCCCTGGTTGACGGAAACGGCTGGCTCGTACTACTCGCGGGAGTGTGCGTGTTTGGCGCCCTGGTTACCAACGCCATGGCCAACGTAGCGGCGGCAGCCCTTATCCTGCCGATCGTCATACCACTCGCCCAACTCGAGGGGGTGGATCCGCGGGTGCTCGCTCTCGGTCTTGCCTGCGCAACCTCCTTCGCCATGCTTCTCGTCATCGGGTGTCCGCCAAACGCAATAGCCTATTCATACCGCCAGTTCAGCGCACTTGATCTCACGCGGGCTGGACTGGTGGCAACACCGATCCTGCTCCTCCTGCTGGTGGCTACCGCCGGCATCTGGTGGAGTATGCTCGGGCTGCTTTAGGAGTCTGTCATGCTCAAGATACCTATCGATATCCTCATCGTCGACGACGAGCAGGACTTCGTGGAAATGTTGGCGATGCGTTTGACCGACGAAGGTCATCGGGTCCGCGCAGCCTACGACGGCGACGAAGGATTGGCCGCTCTGGAGGAAGCACCATGCGACGTGGTGATTCTCGACATCAGAATGCCGAGGATGGACGGCATTACGGCGTTGAAAGAAATCAAACGACTCCATCCAGTGGTTGAGGTTATCCTTCTCACCGGACATGGCGCTGTCGACACTGCCGTCGAGGGGCTCAAATCAGGGGCATTCGACTACGTGCAGAAGCCGGCGAATTTCAGAGAGTTGCTCGAGAAGTTGGAGGCGGCCCGAGACCGCAAGGTCGAGCACGAAGAACGGATACGGTGCGGCGAAGCCCGACTACTGTTACGCCACAGTGGAGACGTCTGAGGAATCACCCGTGGAACCTCGCTACCAACAGCTGTTTCGCCGCATGGCGCTGTCCGGCCTCGCGATATCGCTGATTCCTCTCTATCTGGTGGGGGCAGCAATCTACATCTACTTTGCGTCCACCCAGGAACAGAACCATCGGGCGCAGCTTGCCGACCTGGCTGTCAACCGGTCAAATGCGGTGCAGCTCTTTCTAGCCGAGCGGACCGCCATGCTCGAAGCCCTCGTCCAGACAGCGACCCTTGATGGGTTGACCCGGCCCGGCGAGCTGAACGACGTACTCACCATCCTGAACAGGCGCCAGCATTCCTTCGTCGATCTCGGCATCGTCAACGGGGACGGCGAACATCTCGCATACGAAGGCCCGTTTCCCCTCATGGACCACAACTACGGCGGCGAGGCGTGGTTCGAGGAGACGATGGTCAGGGGCGTTCATGTTAGCGATGTCTTCCTCGGCTTTCGCCAGGTGCCCCACTTCATCATCGCAGTGCGCAACGGTGGCGAACAGGAACCGTGGATCCTCCGAGCCACCATCGATTCCGAGGTCTTCACACGGCTCGTGCGCAGCGGCCAGACCGGACTCACCGGCGACGCCTACATCGTGAACCGTGAGGGTCAGTATCAAACGCCGCCGCGGTTCGGCGGTGCGATTCTGAGCCAGGCGCCTTTCAAAACAGCCATCGCGCCCCCCGGGGTGAACGTGCTGTCCCGAGAGACGGCGAATGACCGCAGAATGCTGACCGCTTTTTCTTGGATGACTACAAAGGACTGGCTGCTGGTCATCGATCGCGATCCGGACGAGCTGGCGTCATCTCTTCGCCAGGCACTCAACGTCGAGCTCGTGGTGCTCCTGGTGGCATCGCTTCTGGTGGGTGGCGCGGTGGTCTTCCACACCCGCCAAATGGTGGCGCACCTTGAGACTGAGGACCGAAAAAGGGTTGCTGTCGAAGGTCAGCTCGCACACTCGGCGCGCCTTGTCTCCCTTGGCCGCATGGCGGCGGGGGTTGCCCACGAGATCAACAATCCGCTGGCCGCCATCGGCGAGATGGCGGGCCTTATGGAAGATCTCATTGACGACAAGTTTCTTGCCACTGCGGAGCACGGCAAGCTGTTCCTGGAAAACGTGAACAAGATCCAACAATCCGTCGACCGGACCCGCAGCATCACCCACAGGATGCTGGGATTCGCGCGCCGGATGGAGCCCCACCAGGACACCTTTGATGTCAACGATGTGGTCACGGAAACCTTGTCATTCATAGAGCGGGAAGCCTCCTTCCGTGGGGTCGAGCTCATTCGTCAACTCGATCCCGAATTGCCGATGATCAAGAGCGACCGGTCGCAGCTCCAACAGGTGCTCCTGAACCTCGCGAACAACGCGCTCGACGCGGTTGCCGACGAAGGACGGATCATGGTTACCAGCCGTTCAGACGGCGACTGTTTGGTCGTGATAATCGAAGATAACGGGTGTGGCATCCCTTCGGAGCTTCACGACCGGATTTTCGACCCGTTCTTCACCACCAAAGCGCCTGGCGAAGGCACCGGGCTCGGGACTCTCAGTCTGTCATACCATCGTCAAGGGCCTCGAGTGGTTCTTTGACCTTTGAAAGCACGCCCAACGTAGGTACCGTATTTATGGTGCGATTGCCCTGGACAACACTTTGAATGCCGGCGTCGGCGGGATGGAGGCCGGTTCGATGTCAATTCGCGTATTGGTAGTCGACGACGAAGAGGATTTTCTGAAATCGATCGTCATGCGCATCGAGCTTCGCGGTTTCAAGGTGCACGGTGTCACCGGCGGCGCCGAGGCGGTCGGCTTCTTGGAGGCCAACCCAGGGGGCATCGACGTCGTCCTTCTCGACATCAAGATGCCGGGCATGGACGGCATCGAGACCTTACGCCAAATCAGGAATTGCTGCCCGGAGGTCCAGGTCATTGTTGTCACGGGTCACGCGTCTCAGGAATTCAGCCGTCTCGGACGCGAGCTCGGCGCCTTCGACTACCTGATCAAGCCGATCAGGCTCGAAGTCGTTCTGGAGCGCATCGAAGCCGCCTTCAACAAGCCAGGGACCAGGGCGCCAACTGAGGTTGCGGCCGATGGAGGAGTGTAATGAACTTTGAGGCTCCTCCTCCGCGGGTCCTACTGGTCGATGACGAGGTAGATTTCCTCGACAATTTGCACCAACGACTCGAACTGCGAGGTATGCCGGCTCTGAAAGCGTCGAGCGGAGCCGAGGCGCTTGCCACGCTCGAAAACGAGGAGGTGGACGTGGTTGTGCTCGACGTGAGAATGCCGGGGATGGACGGCATTGAAACCCTGCGCCGCATCAAGGAAGATCATCCCCGCATCGAGGTCGTGATGTTGACCGGTCACGCGGACCTCGAGAGCTCCCTCGAGGGGATGCGATTCGGCTTTTTCGATTATTTAACCAAGCCGATTCAGATCGAAACGCTCGTCTCCAAGATCCACGACGCCCACAAACGGCGTGACGAAAACGGGATCAACAACGGCAAGACTTTTGGGGGCAAGCTCAAACAACACATGGTCGTGGCCGACCGGCTCGCGTCGCTCGGCGAGCTGGCTGGGAGCATCGCCCACGAAATCAACAACCCGCTGGCAATCATCGCTGAGTCTGCGGGCTGGCTCAGAACGCGCTTCGGTCGTGCAGGCGACGTACCTGAAAAGGTAGCAGCAGACGCCAACCTGGCTCTGGAAAAAATCGAAAGGGCGGTCGACCGGGCACGTCGGATCAGCCACAACTTCCTTCGTTTCTCGCGGAGCCCGGATGCGAACGTTCGAGACACCAGCCTCGCAGATTTGGCCGCTGAGGTGGTTGAGCTGACGGGGAAAACGGCATACCACCATGGGGTTTCGGTCGCCATCATCTCCGACCCCGACGAGATCACTAATCTGCTGACGGATCCATTCCAGCTACGACAGGTGCTCCTCAACCTGGTGACCAATGCTATCCAGGCGGTGCCGAAGGGCGGCCAGGTTTCACTCATACTCAGCGGCGATGATCACGAGGTCTCTGTCGCAGTCGAAGACAACGGACCTGGAATACCGGAAGAGAATATCGAACGCGTGTTCGAACCGTTTTTCACGACCAAACCAGAAGGTCAGGGGACCGGCCTCGGGCTGGCGGTGTCCCGCGGCATCGTGGAGAGGCTCGGCGGACGCATCGAAATTGACAATCTTCCCGGTGAGGGCTGCACCTTCCGGGTTGTCGTACCACGAATTCCTATCGGCGCCGCTCAGGAGCCTTGAGGAATCGAGGCTAACATCCGTTCACCTCGACCCGGCTCCTGTCTTTCAACGGCTCCGCACCGGACGATTACAGGTTTTTAATATAGAGAGAATCGCCTCTGCAATCTCTGGCGCCTATCGTATCCCTATGACAGCGGGTGGTCATCCTCTTTCCAGGAGGGACATTTGTCGGGACGTCGAGAGTCAGCGAGGGAGAATTACTATGAGACTCCAGGATCTTCAAAACACCGTGCGCGCCCTGGCGGTTGTCGAGGAATCGGAGTCACCTTTCGTCAGCTGCTACACGAACCTGGAAAGCGACCCAAGAATCGCCCGGGCGGAACTGAGCGATCGATTGCTCACCGTTCGGGCGAGCGTCGAACCCGATCAACGTGTGGATTTCGAACACGCTCTATCGCCGATCATGGCTTTCCTCTCTTCAACGTTGGCGCGTAAATCCAAAGGAGCCGCGGTATTTTCCAGAGCTGGTGAAAGACCCTACCTGCGAATACTTCCACTCCAAGTACCGGTCCCAAACCTCGTGTCTGTAGATGCGATCCCGAACTTGTTTCATCTGATCGCATTGAAGGATTCCTTCCACCGCTATGTTGTGCTGATAGCGCACGGTAGTCGCTCGCGGATCTTGGAAGTCGACGTCGGCGCGATCACACGCGAAATCTGGACAAAACGTCCCGAGCTTCGCGATCGAATAGGAAGAAGCTGGGCCCGCGATCACTACCAGAGCCATACACCTGATCGAGATGATCGGTTTCTGAGAGAAAAGGTGAAAATACTCGACAAGCTGATGACCGAAGGTGGACAGACTCATCTCGTATTGGCCGGTTCACCGCAGACCACCGCCCGCATCAGAAAAAGGCTGCCGACGAGGATCCTGGACCGTGTCATTGATGTCGTCCCCGCGGCAATGGGGGACGATAAGGCCGACGTGGTGTTTGCTACCTTGGCGCGATTCATCGAGCATGAACAGCAGGAATCCGTCACGCGGGTCGCACAGCTCATGGATGAGCTGAGGCGGGGGGGCCTTGCCGAGGCAGATACCGCCGCCACACTCAGAGAGCTCCAGCGCGAACAGGTGGACGTGCTCGTGATTGCCGAGAGGTATGAACCGCCCGCGGGGTGGGCGTGTCGAAGCTGTAGGTTCGTCGACCAGGCCGACCAACCGCCCGCAGCGTGTCCGGTCTGTGGAGATCGCGCCGTCCGCGAGGCCGACCTCAAAGCCGAAATGGTCCGCTTGGCCGAACTCCACGACGTCGAAGTCGAAGTACTTCGCGAAAGCGACGCTCTGATTGGAATCGGAGGGGTAGGTTGCCTCCTCAAATATCGAAGGCCCGACCAATATGGCTAGAGTTGAAACCTTGATCGGGTCAGAGGTAGGTGAGGGCGCATCGGCATGGCCACTTTACGTTGCAGATGCTTGGAACACCCTAGGTTCTGTGATGGTGATGATGGAGGAGTGTGTCATTTCGGAGGCCAAACATGTCTCACAAGCGCGCTAGGTGGTATGCAGGGTCGATTCTGGGCGTTGCCGGAGTTGGTGCACTGTTGGGCTTGGCCTACTTTTCTCAAGCGTTTTCGCAGCGTTTGTCCGTTGCTATGGTTGCCGCCGTTGCGGTCTTCTTCGCTTCTGCATTCGTAATTTTTGCAATATTTCGAACCGCGATGCGAATCGGCTTTTTCCCGATCCTGGCTGTTGCCGGCGGATTGGGTGGTCTTGTGTTTTCGTTCATCTCCCACTCTTCTCTACCCTGGTCGGCTTTTCTCGGATGCGTGTTCGGACTCGCGGCTCCATGCCTTTATTTGCTGACGAGGAAGATCTTCCATTCTGCCGGGAATATGGAACCCGAATAAAGCTCCAGCATGTGGATCACTTCAGTAATCGAAAAAGAAAGGGACAGAAAACATGAAAACCTCGACAATGATCGCTCTCGCTGCTACAGCCGTATTCTTCTCCGTTGGGTGCGCTCCCCAGACGGCTCCGGTTGCCGAGGCCCCCCCGACCCCAAAGCTGGTGTCTGACGTGGTGACGGCCGCCGAACAGCAGGCCATGACCCCCGAGGCGGTGCTCGCCGACCTCAAGGCCGGCAATGAGCGTTTCGCGGCGGGGGAGCTGACGCCTCGCGACTTCATGGCGCAGGCCGAGGCGACCGCTGCAGGGGGGCAGTTCCCTAAGGCCACCATTCTGAGCTGTGTCGACTCGCGCGTTCCCGTTGAGATCATTTTCGACCAGGGAATCGGTGACGTCTTCGTCGGGCGCGTCGCCGGCAACGTCGAGGACGTCAACATGGTGGGCAGTTTCGAGTTCGCCACCAAGGTCGCCGGATCAAAGGTGATCGTGATCCTCGGCCACACTTCGTGCGGTGCCATCAAAGGCGCGGCGGACGGTGTCGAGCTCGGCAATCTGACCGAGCTGCTCAACGATTTCGATGCTCCCATCGCGCGGGCCGACGAGGCCACCGAGGGCGAGGCCAGCTCGTCCAACGCCGAGTTCCTCAATCGTGCCATCGAGGAGAACGTACGCCAGACCATTACAGACCTCCTCGAGCAGAGCGAGGTTATTTCCGGGCTCGTGGACAACGGCGAGCTTCTCGTGGTCGGCGCCATCTACGACCTGGCCAGCGGCCGGGTGACCTGGCTCGGCTCCTAGCGCTTGGGCAGATCCATGCCGCTCATCTGCACACCGAGATTCGCTGCGGTCCTGCTCGCGGCGCTTGTCGCCGCGGGTGTGGCCGTGGCGTCGGACACCGGGTCATCCGGCGACTCGAACGAACTGGTTGTCTCCAACCTCCGTCAGGCACTCCAGCAAGGGTTGCTCGAAATCGATCTCCGCTATCGGCTCGAGTTCGTCGACAGCGCGAGCTTCGAAAAAGACGCTTTGGCCTCGACGCTGCGCGGTGCCCTCAGCTATGAGACCGAACCACTTCTTGGCTTCTTCGCCGGCGTCACTTTCGAGACCGTGACGCCGATCGGCAACGATCAGCAGTACAACAACGTCGGCTACGGCGATCTCTGGAACGAGGTCACCGACAGGCCTGTCGTGGCGGACCCGGCAATCGTTGAGGCCGACCATGTTTTTCTCGCCTATCGCGGCCGGTACGGCCTCGAGCTCAAGGCCGGGCGCTTTGCCTACACCCTCGACAACCAGCGTTTCGTCGGAACCGCTCCGTGGCGACAGAACCACCGTTCGTATCGAGGTGCGAGCTTCGCCATTGGTGTCCCCGACGTCGTCGTAGCACGTTATGCTTACCTCGACCGCGTCTACTACAACACGGGAACCAGCCCAGACATCGACGCACACCTCGTCAACCTGTCACGAAACCTCGGCCCCGGATCATTCTCCGCCTACGGCTACCTCCTCGACTGGAAAGGTGAGGATCGCGCGGCGCTGTCAACGGCTACCTTCGGGGCGCGATATGCCGGTCGTACCCCAATCGGGACAACGGACCTCCTCTACTTCGCGGAGTACGCCCGCCAGACCGACCACGGTGAAAACCCTCGAGACTTCAGTCTCGACTATGCTCACGTAGGCCTCGGCGCCCGCGCGGGGTCGTGGACCCTTCGGGCTGCCTGGGAGCTGCGGGGCGGTGACGGTGACGGCGCGGTCCAAACGCCACTCGGCACTAATCACGGCAAGAATGGCTTCGCGGACCGCATGGTGGTCACCCCGCCCGACGGCAGCCACGACTATTATCTGCGTCTTGCCATGGACCGTGACCGGTGGTCGTGGCTTGTCGACTACCATTTCTTCGAAGCCCCCAGTGGCGGAGAACAACAAGGCACCGAGCTCGACCTTCAGGCCAGCTTCATGCCCGCCGAGACACTGTCGTTCCACCTCAAGGTCGCCCACTACATGGCGGACAGCTGGCTCACCGACGTCACCAAGATGATGGTTTGGGCAAGCTGGTCCTTCGACACCTCGCTCTGACACCCGCACGAGTGCCTGCATGGATGCCTTTAGAATCTTTGTTTAAACGGGTTCCGAATGGGTGTCACCCTTCGCAATCACGCAATGTTGTCCCCAAAAAAGATGAAAAAGGGAAAGGTGCCGGGTACTCACCGATGATCGTGTGGATCGGCTGCTTTCCGTGGCTCGCCGGGATCAGTTTTCGACCCGGTTCTGGTGCGCACGGGAATGTCGGGCTTCGTCCTTCAGACTACGCCGTAAATTGGCTTGCCAGGGCGCAGTTCGAAACGAAGTGGAGAACGAAGCCTGGTGCCGGAGGTGGGGGTCGAACCCACACGGCCTTACTGTCAAGGGATTTTAAGTCCCCAGCGTCTGCCATTCCGCCACTCCGGCAGCGGATAGGATCATCATAGCCGGAATCCTGGTGGAATTTCGAATTTCGGATTTCGGATTCGCGAATTTTCCGCCGACCCACCCCTGATCCCACCGAGACGGATTCCAGCGCGGACTCGATATCGGAGGTATTTGCATCGGCCATCGGCCAGTGATTGCATAATTTACACTATATATAATTATGATGTTATGCATGAGAACCACAATTTCTCTCGATGACCGGATATTCGAGGCGGTCAAACGACGGGCCGCTGCCGAGGGCCGCAGCGTCAGTGCGTTCATCGCAGCGCGTGCTCGACGACGCGATGAAACGTGACCTTCGACCGGAAGAGGAGAGGCCGTTTCGTCTGGTGACTGTGGGCGGCGACGGGACCTATCCCGAAATTGATCTCGACCGGCCGAGAGAGTTGATGGTGGCCGAGGACGAAGATCGGTACGGCTGATGCTGGTCCTCGATGTCAATGTGCTGATCTACGCACATCGCACCGACTCGTGCGACGACCACACAGCGTATGCCGAATGGCTCACCGAAGTCGCTACCGGATTCGAGCCTTTCGCGCTTTCTTCCCTGGCCCTCTCCGGACTGGTCCGGATCGTCACCAATCCGAGGGTTTTTCGACGCCCGTCGACTCTCGAAGAGGTGTTCTCCTTCATCAACGAACTCGTCGCTCGCCCAAATGCCCGTGTGATTCATCCGGGCCCTCGCCACCTGGAAATCTTCGAAGACCTCTGCCGCCGATCGGGGGCCACAGCGAAGCTGGCGGCGGACGCACAGCACGCCGCCGTAGCGATTGAACATGGGTGCACCCTGATCACCACGGACTCCGACTTCGATCGGTTCCCCGGCCTGCGGTGGCGCCATCCATTGCGGAAACACTGACCGCAATTCAGATCGCTCCGCAGCATCTTGTGTGCTACAACTCACCCAATGAGTCTGCAAAAAGCAGAAGTGGTGATCTGCGGGGCCGGGATCGCGGGGATCTCGGTGGCCTGGCAGCTGGCGGTAAAGCACGGGATGAAGAAGGTCGTGCTGGTGGACGAGCGATCCGCCGATGACGTTGACGTCGGACAAGTCCACCGAGGCGTATCGCAACTGGTGGCCGGGGCCGGACGACGCGATGGTGCGGATGATGAACCGCTCGATCGATCTGCTCGAGGAGATGGCGGTCGAGAGCGACAACCGTTTTCTGATGAACCGGCGTGGCTATGTCTATGCGACCGCTGATGAGGCGAAGGTCGGAGACCATGCGGATCAGGCGTGCTGGCCTCGAGCTATGGCGCGGGGCCGCTTCGGATTCACGCCGGTGGTTCGGAGGGTCCGTGACTACCGGCCGGCGCCGGCTGAGGGTTGGCAGGATCAGCCGGACGGGGCGGATCTGATCCTCGACCGCGGGCTTGATCCGAGAGCCTTTCTCCTACCTGTCACCCGAGACAGTGGCGGTCCTTCACGCCCGTCGCTGCGGGTGGTTTTCGGGCCAGCAGTTCGGGATGCTGCAGCTCGAAGAGGCGCGGGCCGCCGGGGTCGAGGTGATCGAAGGGCGGGTGGAGTGGATCGAGACCACGGGCGGCCGGGTGTCCTCGGTGCAGATCGGCACTTCGCGGCGAGGTGGTCACGGTCATTCACGCCTGCTTCGTCAACGCGGCCGGGCCGATGCTCGCACAGGTGGGCATCCAGCTCGGACTCGAGATTCCGGTCTTCTCCGAGCTCCACCTCAAGGTCTCGATCGAGGACCACCTCGGGGTGGTGCCGCGGGAGGCGCCGTTTCTGATCTGGGAGGATCCGCAGAACATCGAGTGGAGTGAGGAAGAGCGGGAGTTTCTGTCGGAGAGTCGGGGACGGCGACAGCTTCTCGGCGAGATGCCGCCCGGGGTCCACATGCGGATCGAAGGCGGCGGCGGCAGCAGGCACCTGCTGATCCTCTGGCCCTACCACCTCGAGCCGGTGGCGGAGAACTTCCCGCTGCCGATTCCCGACCACTATGCCGAAATCTGCCTGCGCGGAATCAGCGCGATGATTCCGGGACTCGCGGCCTACGTCGAGCGGATGCCGCAAGCCGCACATCGACGGCGGCTATTACACCAAGACGCGGGAGAACCGACCGCTCGCGGGGCCGCTGCCGGTCGAGGGCGCATTCGTCCACGGCGCGTTGTCGGGCTTCGGGTTGATGGCGTCGTGCGGCGACAGCGGAACTGGTGGCGGGGCACATCATCGGGGGCGCGTTGCCCGACTACGCGCCGGCGTTTCATCCGGGGAGGTATGAGGATCCGGAGTACGTCGCAAAGATTGAGGGATGGGTGGATTCGCACGCAACTTTGAATTCTCAATTCTCAATTCTCAATTCTGAATTCCCGCCCTCCCACCCGGTTTCCAGGATTCGGCACTGTCGCCGGCCTGTGGCCGGCCTGTCGATGATCATCGCGCTCCGGGCGGGCACTGAAGTACCCGCCTACACGACAATGTTCGCGCAGTCGTGGATCCCCGCGAGTGGGATAGTGTCGGCAATCGGCCTAACTCCGATATCAGGGGATGCCCGACCGACCGTCGGACGGGCCTCGCTCGGGATTACAGCATCACAAAAAAACCGCCCTCCCGGGTTGATGGGAGGGCGGGTGGGAATTCCTAATTCCTAATTCCGAATTCCGAATTCTACTCGTCGTCTTCCTCTTCATCGCTCGCGGAGGCGGCGATGATCTTCTCCTGAAGCTGCTTGGGAACCTCGGAGTACTGGGCGAATTCCATGTGGAAATCTCCACGTCCCTGAGTGATCGAGCGCAGAGTCGGCGCGTAGGTCAGCATCTCAGCCAGCGGCACCTGCGCCTTGACGGTGGTGGTGCCGTCCTCGGAGTCCATACCCTGGACCCGGCCGCGGCGCGAGTTGAGGTCGCCCATGACATCGCCGAGATTGTCTTCAGGAACGTAGACCTCGATCTGCATGATCGGCTCGAGCAAGGTGGCCTTGCACTTGGCGGCGGCTTCCCTGAAGGCTTTGCGGCCCGCCATCTTGAAGGCCATTTCCGAAGAGTCGACCGCGTGCTCTTTTCCGTCGGTGAGGGTGATCTTGAAGTCCACCATCGGGTAGCCGGCGACCACGCCGCGTTCGGCGGCCTCCTGGATGCCCTTGTCCACCGCCGGTCGATAGGTCTGGGAAATCGAGCCGCCGAAGATCTTGTCGACGAACTCGTAGCCCTTGCCGAAGTTGGGCTCCATGGTGACCGAGCACTGGGCGAACTGGCCCGAACCGCCGGTCTGCTTCTTGTGGCGGGTGGTCACCTCGGCCGAGGATTTGATGGTCTCGCGGTACGGGACCTTCGGCTGGTGGAGAACGACGTTGACGTTGTAGCGCTTCTTGAGCCGCCCGACCACGACCTCGACGTGCAGCTGGCCGGCGCCGGAGATGAGCATCTCCTTGGTCTGCGGGTCGCGTCCGACCGTGATGGTCGGGTCCTCGTCGCGAATCTTGGCAAGTGCCGCGGCGAGTTTGTTTTCGTCGCCCTTGGACTCGGCCTCGAGAGCGAAACTGATGGCAGGTTCGGGAATGGCAACCGGGGTCAGCTTGATGTTCTTCTTGGCCTCACACAGGGTGTCGCCGGTGTGGGTGTCCTTGAGCTTCGGCAGCGCGCCGATGTCACCAGCTGCGAGTTCGGTCACGTGCTCGAGATCCTTGCCCTGGGCGATCGACAGCGAACTCAACCGCTCAACCCCATTCTCGGGTCGAGTTGGAGACGTTCGCATCGGTGGCGATGCCGCCCGAAAACACGCGCATCAGCGTGATGTGGCCTGCGAAGGGATCAGAGACCGATTTGAAGACATAGGCCGAGAACGGAGAATCGGAAGAAGCAGCGAATTCCTGTTCTTCGCCATCCACGGAGACCTGTACCGGCCGCCAGTCGGGCGCCGGTGCGAGATCGACAAGCGCGTCCATGATCGGCTGCACTCCAATGTTCTTGCCGGCGGCAACCGCAAATACGGGGAGCAGTTCGCGGGCGACGACGGCCTTCTTGAGTCCCGCGGCGAAGGTCTCGGCATCGAGCTCGCCTTCTTCGAGGTACTTCTCCATCAGGTCTTCGTCCTGCTCCGCGACCATCTCCATCAGTGCTTCGCGGGCCGAAGCGACGTCATCCGCCATGTCGCCCGGAATATCCGCTTCGCTCACCTTGCCGCTTTCGTCGTTTTCCCAGGTGAATGCTTTCCCGCTCATGAGATCGACGACGCCCGAAAAGCTCGATTCCTTGCCGATGGGGAGCTGCAGGGGCGTGACCTCGCGGCCGTACTTGTTTTCAAGCGCCTCGACGACGCGCGGGAAGTCGGCCCGGTCGCGGTCCATGAGGTTGACGGCGAAGAACACCGGCAACCCGTAGCTCGCTGCCGCCTTCCACATCTTATCGGTCTGGACCTCGACCCCGGCGACAGCAGAGACCATCATCAGAGCGGCATCGGCGACTCGCAGGCCCTGCATGGCGTCGGTCGAAAAGATCCCGTATCCAGGTGTATCGATCAGATTGATCTTGGTTCCCCGGTGATCGACGTGGGCGACCGCGGTGTTGATGGTGATCTTGCGGTCGTGCTCGTCGTCGTCAAAATCGGTGGTGGTGTTGGCATCGTCCACCTTGGTCAGCCGGTTGACGGCGCCGCTGTCGAAGAGCATGGCGGATACCAGTGAAGTCTTTCCGGTGTCGGAATGTCCGACTAGAGCCACGTTGCGAATTTTCTCGGTCGCGTACACGGTCATGGGAATCCTCCGCTCGTCGGGTTCACACCCGGACTTGATAGAAAATCAGTCGCTCGCGGCCGCCGGGATGATGTCCTCGCCGGTCAGCACCCGGTAGGCTTCTCGGTATCGCGAAAGGGTCCCTTCCACGACCTCCGGCGGCAGCGTCGGCGCCGGCGGCTCCTTGTTCCAGCCGCTGGCTTCGAGCCAGTCGCGAACATATTGCTTGTCGTAAGACGCCGGTGATCGTCCCGGCTCGTACTCATCGGCCGGCCAGAAGCGGGACGAATCGGGCGTCAACGCCTCGTCCATCCACACGATTCGGCCCTCGCCATCGAAACCGAACTCGAACTTGGTATCGGCGATGATGATGCCGCGTTCTCGAGCAAAATCTGCCGCCGCGCCGTAGAGTTCGAGGGTGAGGTCTCGCAGCCTGACGGCAGTCTCCTCACCCACGATTTCGACCATCCGCTCGAAGCTGATGTTTTCGTCGTGGCCGTCGGTGGCCTTGGTCGCCGGCGTGAAGATCGCCTCGGGAAGCTTCGAGGCCTCGATCAGACCGTCGGGCAACCGGATTCCGCACACCGTGCCATCCGCCTGATACTCCTTCCACCCGGAGCCGACCAGGTAGCCCCTCGCGACACACTCGACCGGTATCGGTTCGAGCTTCTGCACCAGGACGCTGCGGCCCGCGAGTTCGGGGTGGTCTTTGAAAGGGGCCGGGAAATCCGCCAGCTCCGTCGCCACGAGGTGGTTCGGGACCGTATCGGAAAACCTGTTGAACCAGAAGGTGGAAAGCCGGGTGAGAATCTCCCCGCGGCCCGGAATGCCCGGTGACAAGACACTATCAAAGGCGCTGATGCGGTCGGTTGCGACCAGCACCAACGCCTCGTCGGTGGTGTAGATGTCACGGACCTTGCCACGGCTCACCAGGTTCCCGGAAGGAATCGACGTGGTGAGCAGGGCTTCACCCACGGCTCAAGCTTCCTTGCCGGAGATGACCGCCTGGGCCTGCTTCGCCATGCGCGACTTGTAGCGGGCGGCGGTGTTGCGGTGGAACACGCCCTTGCGCCAGCCGGTGTCGATCACCGACAACGTTCCGGGCAGGAGTTCCTCGACCTTTTTGGCGTCACCGTCAGCCATCGCCGCACGCATCAGGCGCATCTGGCGACGCACCCGCGTGCGAACCGTACGGTTGCGCATCCGGCGCTCCAGCGACTGGCGGTGCCGCTTACGCGCCTGTTTCTTGGTTCCCTTGATCGTAGCCATTGAACAGCACTCCTTCGATTGGACACAGCCCTCACGGCCGCATCGGGTCGCACATCATAGCGGAAAGTTGGCGATCCGGCTAGTCCTGGAAGGCTTGGGGCTTGGGGCTTGGGGCTTGGGGCCGCCTGGATCTCCGTACTCAGGCTCGAACCTCAACGGGCAGTTCTTTCAAACTCGAGCAAACCCATGTCATTTCTGAAAGGCTTGTACCAACGCTCCCAATGATCCGGCGGTTCGATTTTGTTCAGTTTCGAGGTCTTTCGCAGAATTCTCATCGAGGTATCCGAATCAGCAAATCTAAACGCGTCCAGCTTTCTGTGGTCACGCATAGCTCAGGTCTCAGGCCTCAAACCTCAAGCCCCAAGCCTCAAGCCGCGGCCTCACCGGATGGTGAGGCCGAGTGAGCGCAGCTGCTCGCGAGCGAGATCCGCCTCGCGGGTACCGGGGTGCTCGTAGACCACGTACTGCAGGTTGACGACTCCCTGGCCCTGATCACCCATCTTGAGGTAGATCAGACCCTTTTTGAGCTGAGCAGCCGCCGCCTTGTCCGAGGTCGGGTAATCCTCGAGCACCTTGCTAAAGGTATCGAGCGCTTCCTGCGGTTTATCCTGAGCGTCGTAGCACTCGCCGATCCAGTACAGGGCATTGTCAGACAGCTCCGTCGAGGGCCAGCGCCGTAGATACTCGGCAAATCCCTGGGACGCGAGATCGTAATTGCCACGCATGTAGTCCTCGTAGGCCGAACGGTAGAGCTCGTCCGGACTCGCCGCACCACCTGACGATGCGGCCGCAGCGCCGGCGGCTCCGGCCGCTACCGCTCCGCCCGGATCGGCAGCGCCCTCTTCACCAGCGGGGGCGGCCGTGACCGGCGGCAGCACCGCCATGGACGAAGACATGGTCCGCGCCGCCGCCAGCTCCTGGGAAATCGTCTGGAGACGGCGGGTCGTGACTTCGAGGCTCGCGTGCAGCGCCTCGATCTGTTCCTGCAGTTCCTGCACCTTGACAGCGAGATCGGCGTTCGAGCGCAGGTTCTTGTCGGTCAGGTCCTGCATGGATTGCTCCATCGCCCGCAGGTCCGACTGGTCGAGAACCTCGGTCTGAAGATTGTCCACCGAACGCTGAACATCAGTGATTTCCCGATGCAGCAGCGCCGTGTCCTCGGACGAGGTGCAGGCGGTCAGAGAGGCAACAACAACAAGGATGGCGGCAAGAAGAAGAGAGAGAACGCATGACGATGCTCCTAGCGCGCGACGATCAGGAAATGGGCGCGGCGGTTGAGTTTCCACGAACCCTCGTTGCTGCCGAGGGCGAACGGTTTTTCCTCGCCGTAGGAAATGATCTGGATCCGCTGGGAGGCGATGCCGAGAAAGACCAGGTAGTCGCGCACCGCGCTGGCCCGGCGTTCACCGAGTGCGAGATTGTACTCACGGGTGTTGCGCTCGTCGCAGTGGCCCTCGATGAGAATTGAAATGGTCGGGTGCTTCTGAAGCCACGCCGCATTGGTTGCCAGCGACTCGCGAGCTGCGGGCGTGAGATCAAAACGATCGGTGTCGAAGAACACATCACCGAGATAGCCCTGCGCGTTGAGCTGCGCCAGATCCTCGGGCAATTCCTCGGTCACTTCCTGCGACACGATGGTATTGGTCTCGGGCTCGTGCACGACTTCTTCCGTTATCGCACTCGGCTCCGGGGTGGGAACCGGTGTCGGTTTCGGCGGCGGGGCATCCACCTTGGGTCCGCTGCTCTTGCAGGCACCCAGGTACAGGGCCATGAACACGATCAGGACGGCGGCCGCTCCACGGGTCAGATTCCGCATGCTGTGCCTCCCTCAGGGCTGTCAGTTCAATTTCACCACGCGAACAGCTGGTCGTGTGATCTCCGGAGCGGTCCGCGTATGAGCTGTGCTGGCCCACTCTAGCAGGCCAGCAAGTCATGGACAACCAAAGAGCTATCGCCTGTGACCTCCGTCATCCTCCGGCATCTCTTCACCGCCATTCTCGTGGACCAAACCGCCCTGAGGACGGTCCAATCCGCCCCCGCTGTGCCGCTTGCCCAGGAAGTCGTAGACGACAATCGACCCGGCCACAGCGAGATTGAGAGACGGCACCAGACCCCACTGCGGTATTTGGACGATCAGCTCGGCCTCCGCGAGAATCTCCGCCGGTATTCCGCCGAGTTCTGCGCCGAGCAGAAAGCACGGCCGCTCGGGATATTCGGCGTCGAAGAGATTGACTGCGCGATCGTCGAGCTCGATAGCCACCAGACTCCACCTCTTTCTCTTTGAGATGATGGCGGAACGCTTCCGCATCCTCCACCTGGGTGACCGTGGTGTAGAGCTCAGCGGTCCGCGCCGCTTCGACATTCCAATCCCGTTCTCCGACCAGCAGCACCTCTTCGGCAGCCGCCGCGTGCGCGGTGCGCACCAGCGAGCCCACATTGTGCTCCTTGGTGATATTCCACGCCGCGATCGCCATCGGCCGCAGGCCCCGCCGGTACTCGTCGCGCCGGCGCTCTCTCCGCGCGAGCCTTCTTTCCATAGCGAGCCGGTGCTTGAGGTCCGTCATATCCAGGAACGCGATATTAGCAATCTTTCTTCAACAGCAATTCAGCCCACTGTTTCGCCTCACGAAACGGTGGGCTGAATTGCTTCCAGAAATAACGAAACCCCGCGTGAAACGGGATTTCGTCGCGGCGGGTGTGCCCGCCCGGACCTTTTCAGTGGGTAACGCGGCTGTGTGGTCCGTTCAACACCCGCGGTCCCTATTGTGGACACTTCCAATATGGAACCCGCTGACAGTCCTGTCAAGGGGTCGAGAACACCAGGAAACGGGCGCTCAACTATGGATGCTAAATCGTTGGAACAGTTAGACGTTAAACCGTTCAGACGTTGCCAATCGGTGGTATCTGAAATTCAATAAATTCCGTGTTTTCAATGGCATGGATCTTCAGGAAATTTTTGGGCGAATCGGGAAAAATCTCGACGTATTTATCGACCGTTCAGCAGCGCTTCTGGGGGTGAATGCGTTCGGAAGAAGCTCAGCTGCGCTCGTCATGACACGATCGCCCGCCAAATTCGCCAGAATCACCGGGAAGTCGCCAAACTCCACCAGAACCTGCCGGCAGGCGCCACATGGTGAAGCGGGAGGATGCTGTGTCGGTGACCACCGCCAGCGCCTGGAATCCGGTCCACTCCTGCCGATACCGCCGCCGCGATCGCATGTCGTTCGGCACAGACACAGAGTCCGTACGAGGCATTCTCAACATTGCACCCGACATGCACGCCGCCGTCGACATCGAGAACGGCCGCGCCAACAGCAAATTTGGAATACGGCGCATGGGCACGATCGCGCACCTTCAGAGCCGCTTCCACCAACAGTGTCGCGCTCTCCTCAGAGATTTCCTTCATGCCGTAACTATATGCGAGTTACCGCTTGCGCGCTCCACCCGAGCCGCCCGAACTCTTGGAAGAGCTCCCCCCAGAGGACCTGGTGCTGCCCGCCGAGGAGCGGGAGCTGCCACCTGACGACCGACTGCTCCCGGCGGATGAACTGGACCTGCTGCTTGGCGACCGGGTGCTGCCCGCAGACGAGCGGGGACTGCTTCCGGTTGACCGGGTGCCACCGACCGAGCCGGATCGAGGCGCTGAGTACCGTCCCGGGCTCGTCCCCACCGATGTCGGCGAACGAACTCCCGAAGGACTGATCCTCGAAGACGCGGGAGGCCGACTGTAAACCGACGAACCGGTCCCCGGAACAATCACCGGACGGAGGGTCCCCGCCGAGCCGGCACTGCTTCGAGGCGCAACCAGTCCTCTGGAGCCGCTCGAGGATCCCAATCCGACGGCCCCAGTAGAAGACCCGGGGCTTCCTGAATACAGGGTCGGCCGGTAGAGATTCGGCTGTGAAGGCCTCGATCCACCCGAAGTCGAAAATGGTGAACTCGCCCCTGTGGAAAGGCGCGGCGAGACGACCTGGCGGTTGGCTGCCGCAGACGCAGCCGAACGACTACTGATGTCGGCGATGGTTGTGCGCGGGGCCAGCCGCTGTGCAACCTCGGGGCTCAATGAACCGTCACGAGCCATCAACCGGCTGATGTCGGCAGGCGTCCGTGATTCGACCCCGCGGAACACGCGCTCGATTTCGGAGCTCGGGTCGGCGGTGTTCGGCGATCGCGTCGCCAGCGGACCGGTCATCACGACGCCGGTCTGATTTGGATCGGTCGGCATCACGCGATCCCCACGACTGGAGAGACGCGCCTGATTGGGACTCGCGAAGTCTTCTTGAGCTACCGCAGTCCATCCGCGGCGATCCACCGCCGCCAGGCGAACCCTTCCGTTGAGATCGACCGCGGCAGCCGACTGTTCGCCGTTCTCGGAACCGTCGAACCCGATCCTGCCACCCGCGACGCGAGTGCCGGGCGGCATCACATCCCTGCGCGACGGTTGCGCGTAGCCGCCGCCTCCGCCCGGATAGGGAGGACGATTATTGGGCGGGTAATACCCCGGGTAGTGGCCACCATAGTTGCCCCAGTACCAGGAGTTGTAGTAGCCGTAGGGGCACCAGCCGACATAGCCGGGCCACCACATCCAACTCACCCAGGCCGGAGCCCAGTGGCGGCCCCACGACCACACCCAGCCGTAGCCGACGTCGTGGTACCACGAACCATAGTGGTATGGGAGCCATCCCCAGGGTTCGTAGGAGATCCACGCATACCCGGTGGGCGTCCAGTACCAGCGCCCGGCGTTGTACGGTTGCCAGCTCCCACCCACGGTCGGCTGCCACGCCCACGCGTTGATCGAGTCGACATAGAGCCAACTGCCATAACTGTCGAGCTGGGCCGCCTGCCGCGAATAGCGAAGATCGACGTATTGCGCACTCTCTCCAGCGGCGATCTGTCGCCGCATCTCGACCCACGCGGCAAAATCGTCGTTCCAGGTCAACTGGTTCTCGCTTCGCTGCACTTCACCGCCACCAACTTCGGCAGCGGTTTCGGACCGAATCAGCACACCACCGGCGGAGGTGGACGCTTCGGCAACTCCGGACATCACTTCCACGCGAATGCCTCCGCTGGGCAACGCATGAAGCCGATAGAGACCTTTCTGGTTGAGATAGACAACCGCGCCGCGGCTGTCGATCCGGGTCGGTCGACCGGCAAGCCCGTAGTCCGTGACCTCGACGATGATCGAACCCTCGGCGAGATAGATGACCGACCGCTCGGCCTCCGAGTCGCGGCTGAAGGCCACTGCGTCGAGGCTCAGAGTCGTGTATTCATCCAACCACAGAGTGTTGCCGTCGGCGAGGACAACTTCCATCCTCGCCTCTCGTGCGGTGTCCACGCGATCGCCCCCGACCAGCGGCATATTGATCACCGCCTCGAGGCTCTCGTCTCCGCTTGCCGGCTGCACGGTCGCATAGCGCTCGAGGTAGGAAATGTAGCTCAACGAGGTCATTTCGTCCTCGGTAGAGGCCATCGCTACGCTGCCGAGTGCTAGTACTAAGCTTGTGATCAGGACCTTTTTCACGGTCCACCTCCCAGTCGGCTACGGATATTGCAACGCGCGTGCCAAAACCGGAGAAATTTCGAATTGCGAATGTCGAATTTCGAATTTTCCACCCACCCTCCCAAATAACTGTCATCCCGAGGGAGGCCGTCCGACGGCCGAGTCGAGGGATCCCCCGAAGCAGGAGATAGGACCGCTTGCCCACACTCTCCTGTAGGAGGGGATCCCTCCACTCGCCGGGCTCGGTCGGGATGACAGGGATTTGGGGCGGGTGGGTGGAATTCCGAATTCCGAATTTGAGGGCGTTACTCCCGCCTCAGCTTCCTCATCTCGGTAGTTTGCTGCGTCTGGCGGACCTTGATGAGGGTGCCGGGCGGATAGAACCCGCCGCGGATGCTGGCATTGGTGTATGTCACCGATTCCGGGCCCATGAGCACACCCGGGTTGAGCACAGTGTTGCATCCGGTCTTGCAGCCGTCACCGAGGATCGCACCGAATTTCCGCAGCCCGGTGTGGACGGTTTCTCCGCCGGCCCTGAAGCTCACCTCGCGGC
Organism: Candidatus Sulfomarinibacteraceae bacterium; assembly: GCA_963769215.1. Classification (GTDB taxonomy): domain Bacteria; phylum Acidobacteriota; class Thermoanaerobaculia; order Thermoanaerobaculales; family Sulfomarinibacteraceae; genus Sulfomarinibacter. Next base: position 35,855 of record CAVYKX010000016.1, read on the forward strand.
CGACGTTCTTGACGTTGGAGCAGATGGTGCCGGCACCGAGATTGACGTCGCGCCCGAGGATCGAATCCCCGACGTAGGCTTGATGAGGCGCCTTGGCATCCGGGAAGAGGATCGCCCCCTTGACTTCGCTGTGGGCGCCGACCAGGCTGCCGGATGCGAGGACCACATTCTGCCGGATGTAGGCTCCGGTCCTGACTTTCACGCCGCGGTCGAGAATCGCCGGCCCGACAATCACCGCGCCGGGCTCGATCTCGCAACCGGGTGCTATTGCAATGCGGTCTCCCAGAAGGTGGACACCCGGATGAAGATCCACCTCGATGTTCCAGTCGTCCCAGCTTTCGAGATACTCGACGAGACGTTTTCCGAGGGCGTTCCAGACCGGTTCCTCGGGAGCCAGGAGCTCGCGATGGGCAAATCCATCGAGGTCGAAGAACGCTGCAGGACGAAAATCGATCATGCGGGAATCTCCTCGAGAGTGGGCAGTTGGCGCTTCACCACTACAAGCGTCTGGTCGTCCGTCGGCGGCGAGACGGCGGAGAAAGCTTCGACATCGGTGAAGACGCGGTCGACGATCGCGATCGGGTCGAGGTGACGGGCGGCGCGAAGGGCGTGCAGCAGGCGATCCGGACCGTACTCCTCGTTCCCTGAATCGTCATTCGCCTCAGTGATCCCATCCGTGTACAGAACCAGAAGGTCGCCCGGCTGAAAGGATTCGATCCCGATGGAATAGGCAGCGTCCGGGTTCGGACCGAGGATCATACCGCCTGTCCTCAGGTAGGTGACCGAGCCGTCGGCTCGCACCAGCATCGACGGCGGGTGGCCGGCGTTGCAGTAGATGATCGTGCCGTCGAGGCTGATTTCGGCCAGGAACATCGAGACGAACTTGGTGGCCATCCGGCTGCGGTGAATGATCCGGTTGAGGCGCTGGATGGTGCGGGTTACCTTGTACTCGCGGGACAGACCCATGCGAAGGCCGGTGAATATGTCGCGCACCTGGAGAGCCGCAGGAAGCCCGTGGCCGGTTGCGTCGGCGACCGCGACATCGAAGATATTGTCGTCGAGTGTGATGACGTCGTAGAAATCCCCGCCCACGACCTCGGCCGCCACCGTGCGGGCCGCGATCCCGAAATCGCCCGGCTGCGGGAGATGGCGTGGAAGGATCGAATTCTGGATCTGCCTGGCGTCCTCCATGATCGCCACAACCCGCTCCTCGCGCAGCTTTTGATTGATCGCAAGGCGGATGATGTTGAGGGTCGCAACAACAGTCTCGTGGTCATCTCTTGAGGACTCGACGTCGAACGAAAGCACGTAGCGCGCATCGGCGACGGCGATCGCGGCAAACCATTCCCGGGTTCCCAGATCGGCCTCCAGCCGTTGGTCGAGCCGCGGATCGTCCCTCCGCATCACCACCGAGCCCACGTCGAGGAGCCGCTCGAAGGGTGGGTAGGTCTTCCAGACCCGCAAACCGATGGGTTCGCGGGACGCATCGCCGAAGGTCTCGACCAGCTCGTAGCTGCCGTCGTCCTGGGCGTAGATTCGTCCGCCTCGAATCCCCAGATCATCCACGAAGTTTTCGGCGATGAAGTCCGCGGCCGCATGAATCGTCTCCAGAGGAGTCGATCCGAGAGCGATGGTTTCGAGCGCCTTTTCGACGCGCCGGAAGAGAGAAATCGAGGATCGCGGCATGGCCGGATCATGCCACGTGAATGACCCGTGCGCAAGCTCGTAACCCCCTCCGGACCCGGGCCATACCATTGTATAGCCAAAGAGTGATATACTGACGCCGCTCTGTGGCCCGCACGAAACGGGAGGAACTCAGTGACGCACACTAAACATTTTTTGAAGCTTGCACTTACAACCGCCGCGGCGGTGATCATCATCGCCGGCTGTGGCGGCAGTGAGCCGGCACCGCCGCCGGCGGCCGGCGCCATCACGACCCACGAAACCACGTCCGTCCGTTGGGAGAAGGATTTTTCGGCCGCGCTCGAACGGGCACGCAAGGAAAACAAACCGGTTCTCGTCAATTTCTACGCCGACTGGTGCGTGTGGTGCAAGCGTCTCGAATCGACGACCCTCCGCGACGGCAAGGTCGCGTCCATGCTGCAGAACCAGATGGTTCCGATCAGCCTCAACGTCGAAGGCGACGGACGCGAACTGTCAAATCAGTACCGCGTCGATGGCCTGCCGACAATTCTCGTCCTCGATGGCGACGGAAGAGAATTGGGCCGAATACCGGGCTACATGCCACCCGCCGGGTTCCTCGAACAGGTGCAGGGATTCATGCAGCAGGGCTGAGAGAAAGACGTTTGAACGTTAAACGTTAGAACGTTTGGCTCATCCAGAAAAACGTGGGGTTGGAAGTCGGTTGCGACGAGCCCCGTAGGGGCGAAAGAATTTAGCCTGGGGCGCGAGCCCCAGGAACCCAGCGAAAAAGAATTCAAAGCCGCGGAGCGGCGACAGATGGGAACCGGTGGGCCTGCGTTCCTCCTCTCGATCCGTTCTGTCGCCCCTCCGGGGCTTGTTCCTATTTGGGGCCTCGATACCCGGGGCTCGCGCCCCGGGCTAAACTCTGACGCCGCTCCGCGGCTGACATCTCCGGTGATCTAGAAGCGCTACTGGTTCGCAGACTCGTCGTACCTGGTTTACCTCACGAAATTCCGGATGAGCCGAACGTTTGAACGTTTGACTAGTCCCCGCCTCGCTCCGAGGGATCCGGTCGTTTGACACCCATTTTGATTCGGCGCTTTTCGGCGACCTCGGGGCCCTCGAGCTCTGCCAGGCGATCGAGCTCCGACTGCTCTTGAGGAGTGGGCGTGCGTCTGAGGCGTTCGTCGGCCACTTCCACCGATTCGAAGGTGGGCATCGGCTCACCCGGTTTCGGCGTGTAGTAGGACATCTGGAAGGGCCACGGCAGGTCCTTGATCTCGGCCCACTCCTCCTGGCAGGGATCCACGGGTTCGGTGCCGTCGAGAAATGCTTCGAGAATCACGTCTTCCTGATACCCGCACGGAGGCACCGCACGCTCGCCACTCACCGCGTCCACCGGTGTGAAGACAACACCGGCGGGAACCGGGAAGTCCTCTTCCAACTCCTCCTCGGAGAGCGTCTCGAGGTAGGAGCTCATGAAGGCATTCCAGATCGGCTGCGCGGCGACGGCACCGGTCATCTTCTTTGCGATCGGCGCCTTGAGATCGCGACCCACCCAGACGCCAACGGTCACGCGCGGAGAGAAACCCAAAAACCAGGCATCGGAGTAGAGGTCGGTGGTCCCGGTCTTTCCGGCGAGGTGGGCCGGCATTCTCCTGGCCGACTGCCCGGTGCCTCTGCTCACCACCCCCTCAAGCATGTACAGCGCGAGATAGGTGACCGCCTCCGGCATCACCCGTTCCACGTGCGGGAAGAACCGCTCCTGCAAGCGCCCATCCCTGTCGTAGATCTCGGAGATGAAATACGGTTCCGGGACCTCGCCCAGATTGGCGATCCCGGAGTAGGCGCGCACCAGGTCGATGAGACGAACCCCGAGTGACCCGAGGGCCAGGGAGGGATAGGGATGCAGTTCCGTACTGATCCCAAAACGGCGCGCCGTATCGACCACCGCATCGCTCCCCGCGAGCTGCTGCAGCTTGACGGCGGAGGCGTTGTAGCTCAACTCGAGGGCGCGGCGCAGGGTCGTGACGCCGTAATAGACGTTGTAGTAGTTCTTCGGACAATAGGTGAGCTCACCCGTGCCGTCCGGCAACAAGAACGGCGCATCAAAGAGCGTGTCGGCCGGTGTGAAGCCGTGCTCGAAGGCTGTGAGATAGACAAAGGGCTTGAACGCCGATCCGCACTGCAGCGAAGACTGCACGGCGCGGTTGAACTCGCTGCGTTGGAAGTCGTAGCCGCCGACCAGGGCGAGAATGGCGCCGGTGCGGTTGTCCATCGCGACCAGTGCGCCCTCCACCTCGGGCTCCTGGAGGAGCGCAACCTCGAGCACGGCCTCGGGGTCTTCGGGCAACGGATCCGGCATCCGCACCAGCGGCAGGTCCCCGACCTCGAGGATCCGGGAGATGGAACTCGCACGGGTCCACTTGACGGCGTCCCGGTCGAGGCTTGCCCGATACGGGCCAATGCGCAGCTCGGCCTTATTTGACGACACCTCGAGAACGACTGCCTTGACCATCGCGCCCGGCACGGCCTCGAACTGCTGCCACGACGGGTCCTCGTAATCTTCCGCTGACTCAACGCCGTCCGCTGACAATACGTTGGGCGGACGGCGGTAACCGATGTACACCATTTCAAGATTCACGAGCCCTTCGCGAACCGCCCTCTCGGCCGCCGCCTGGAGGACCGGATCCATCGTGAGATGGACCTGGAGACCGCTCGTGTAGAGGGCGTCGGTCCCGAATCGCTGCTCGATCTCCTTGCGGGTCATCTCCAGGAAATACGCCCCGTTCTTCACCTTTTCACGGTGCAGCGTGACCCCGAGGGGCTGCGCCACAGCACTCTCGTACGCCGTACCGTCGATGAAGCCGAGCTCCAACATCCGCTCCAGCACCTTGTTGCGCCGGTTGATCGCATTCTCGGGCCGCCGAACAGGGTCGTACTTGTTGTTGGCGCTGGGGATCATGCCCGCCAGCAGCGCCGCCTCCGCCAGGTCAAGCTCGATCGCTGGTTTCTGGAAATAGAGTTCTGCCGCCGCCTCCACCCCGTAGGCGCCGTGACCGAGGAAGATCTGGTTGGCGTACATGGTGAGGATCTGGTCCTTGCTGTAGCGCTTCTCGATATCGAGAGCCAGCAGGGCCTCCTTGGCCTTGCGGGTCAGCGACCGCTCGCGCTTGAGAAAGAGGTTGAGCGCCAGCTGCTGAGTGAGCGTGGAGGCGCCGCCGCGCGAGCCGAATCGGCGATCTTTGATGCTGTACCAGACGGCGCGCATGATCGCCTGCGGGTCGACTCCGCCGTGCGTGAAGAAGTCGGCGTCCTCGATCGCCACCACCGCGAGCTTGAAGTGATTGGGGATTTCCTCGGGCCTCAAAACGACGCGTTGTTCGAGGGCGTACGATGCCACCTGTTCGCCGTCGCCTGCGTAGATCCTGGTCGTCGCTGCGGGCTCGAAGGTCGCCAGCAGATCGACCTGCGGCACGTGCAGCGATTGGGCGACAATCCAACCGATCAGAGCGCCCGCCAGACACCCGCCGACCACCGCCCACAACACCATGCTGACCACCGAAAGCCAGCCGCGTCCTGCGGTCAGTTTTCTGAAGGCGCCGGTGATGCTCTTCGCGGGCGGTTTATCGTCCTTGACGATCTTCTTCTTGATCACCGGCCTCTTCGAGGCCGCCGACTTCTTCCCGGTGACGGTCTTCTTCTTGATCACGGTGGGACTTTAGCAGATGTGGCGCGTCAGATCAGGTGGCAGAAATGTGAAAATCCGATGGCAGCGACTGGACTGTCGCACGCCACTCTCCAACGTTGTGACGTTTGAATTTCGAGGGTTGACCTTTCCACCCACCCGACCGGCGACTACGGAGGTGGGACGGTGCTGCTCCAGTTGTCGGTGTCGCCGTCTTCGAAGTCGTCGGAGAAGATCGCGCCCGCGATTTCCCATCCAATATCAGCGAATATGCCAAGGGTAATCTGACCGGGGTCATGTATCGCCTCGTTACCGCTCAAGCTTGGAGTCATGAGAGAGTTGGCGTTTCCGGGAGGGAAGAGGCTTTCATCGAGATGGGAATAGCTGGAACCCCCTTGCCAGCTCCCCGGGGCGTAGAGCTCAGGCGGAGAGTCGCCGTTCTCCGAGTTGGCTTCGGTGCCGCTGAAATAGACGTCTCCACTCGTCAAGACGTTTCCCAGCGTAGTGGAATTCAAAGGAAACGACGAAACGTTCAGGAGTGGAGTGTCGTCATCATCGATTGCGAACCGATCGAATATAAAGGGCCAAACCGTCCCCGCTCCCCAGCAGCCATGCCCCGCCACGCCATCGCATTCAACAAGGTTTTGGCCCGCGACATAGACTGCGTCATCCACCACGCATTGATCCGATAAAACCAAGCCCGTGTCCGAGCTCGTGCGAGAGCCACGCGACATCAAATCGATCTTCCCGGATGGAGTGGCTCCATCGATACCGTAATACCAGTCCGAACGACTGCTATTCGGTTTCACCTCGATGTCATACAAGCTACTGGAGTTGAATGCGGATCCAGCAATGGCCTCGGCAAGGGCAACCGGATACCAGGTATTTGGGACTGATCCACTGAAATTGTACTTCCAGTCGTCCGGGCCGGCCTGACCGAGAATGCCCGAGCTTCCGAGATTCGTCCAAACAGCAGTCACACGGATCGTGACCTCCGAGACGAGCAGTTGGGACCAGACATCAACCGCAGCCTGGAACGCGACTTCCGCCTCGCTGGAGAAACCCGTGTAATCCACATCAAACGTCGAGGAGGCGCCAGCTGCCTTTGTGTTCGGGCCCGTCAATCGTCGAATGGGAACTCTGGGAGGGATGAAAGTCCCGGCATCTCCTTCGCCGGCCCAAAGGGTGACCTTCGGCAGAGTCACCCGGGGATCGCCCTCGGGGGCCACCCGGAACCCGGGAGAAACCCGAATCTGCGTTTGGGCTACCGCGGACGAAACCATCAACGTCACGATGAGTCCGCAGATCAGGACCAGACCAATGCTGCGGTAAGAGCTGAGATCACGGGGAGATCGAAATGGAGCAGGAAACCTCAACATGAGTGGAAGCCTTTCGACGATGGATGCGCGCCCTCTCGCAGAGCCGACCGTTCCATTCCAGATTATCAACTGGATCTGAGATAAGGCCTGCTCTTGACAAAACTTTCAAATGATCAGGGGATGCTCCACTGGCCGAGGCTGCCGTCCTCGAAGCCGTCATCGAAGATGGCTCCGGTTTCGCCGTACGAGATCCTCAGATTGAAGCCTTCGGTGGCCACCGATTGAACACAGATGCTGATTTCATTCGGCCCGTCCTCGAAGCACTCGCCGACCCGCCACATGGCGCCTTCGTCGGCTCCGTTCGAGGTGTTCGCGATGTCGACGAGCCAGGCGTCTTCCCTGCGTCCGGGATCGACCTCGTGGATGATGACCGCAAAACCCGGGAGATTGGAATCGAAGCTCACCTGATCCCTGACCTCGGCGGTGTAATAGCGATTCGAGCCCGGGATATGCACGTTGACCAATCGCAGGTTCGTGGTCGAGGGCAAGGGTGAGGTGGTCCACCGTGACGTTGTAGATCCCGGGCGAGTCGACATCGATCTTCCGCGCAGCATCGATCCACCCGAGGATGTCGCGGTGATAGCCGATCGTCCCTTTGCCCAGCTTCCCGTAGGTCGAGTCGTAGACCACATAATTCCAGCTGTCGCTCATGACGTCCCACGGGTTGTCGTAGGGGCTGCTGTCGCCGTCGGCGTTGTTCGAGTGCGGAAGCCCGAACCCGTGGCCCATCTCGTGCGCGATCACACCCATATTCGCGTAACCCCACGGGGGCTCCCAGGTCACTCGGTAATACCGGCTGACGCCGTCTCGACTGACTCTTGCAGTCCCACCCCACGCATAGGGGCCGAACTCAGCGTTGAACATCATGTTGATTCCGACATAGTCCGGAAAGTACACCATTGAATCTGCAGCCGCGGTGCAATCGGCGAGCATGGCATCGGTGTCGCCACCGCTCGAGGAAGAGTAGTGGCTTACCGGGTGCGGCATCGTAACCCAGGCCACCGCCCCGCTTCCCGCAACGTTGGCCTTGTTGTAGGAAATTTCGCGCCAGTAGTAGTCGAGACCCGGGTAGCTCGACGAGTACATTCCTTGAAAGTACGAGAGGTTTCTGGGCTCTGAGCTCACATCCGAGAACTTGCAGAGGATCGAGATCCATTTCTGGGTTCCTGTGACCGCCTCTTCGGACGGGCTGGTCGTCGCCTTGGTTTGGGGGGCGTTCACGACGCGAAGGGAGCGAACCGCCACACTCCGCTGCGGATGTCAATTGGAGGTCTTCGCCGACACCGGACGAGAGCATGATTTCGACCCGGCGGCCGTTGATCTTTCTCGCACCGCCGGCGGAGGCGACGACACGATCGTCGAGGGCCAACTCGAGGTTCGCTCCGTGGTCTGTGTTGAGCACGAACTTCCGAGCCGGCACATCGCTGCGGCCGGGCAGCGGATCTCCCCACACGACGGACACCACGCCCTGCACTCGCACCGGATCGCGGGCCGGCTCGAACGGCTTTCTGGTCTCTTCCTGAGCACTTGCCGGCAGACAGAGAATTACTGCAACAATCAAAGCCGCGGTGATTCGTCGTGTGTTCATTGATGCTCCAATTCGACATCCGCCAGATTCTCGGCGAAAGGCCCTCCAATTCAGCCTATGAGAATTGCGATTGGCACGCTGTGACGTAGGTCAACTATGATGCCTCTTGATGTTGCGAGTGATTCTCGGCCTCGGTGGAAATCTGGGAGATGTCCAGAACTCGTTTGTCAACGCGTTGGCCGCTCTCGGGGGCATCGGGCGAATTGGCGCGGTCTCTCGCGTGTGGCGTACGCGGGCGGTCGGCCCGCCCCAGCCCGATTACCTCAACGCTGCGGCCTTGCTGGAGTGGCCTTCGGGTCCACGGCAGTTGTTCGCACGGTGTCTCGAACTCGAGAGATCGGCCGGCCGCGACCGAAAAACCGAGGAACGCTGGGGGCCGCGGACGCTCGACCTCGATCTTCTGCTGGCAGACGGTTTCGTCTGCGTCGGACCAGGGTTGACGGTGCCCCATCCGCGGCTTCAGACACGACGGTTCGCCCTCGAACCCGCCGCCGAGGTCGCGCCGGACTGGGTTCACCCACTCCTCGGCCGCACCATCGCGACCCTGGCAGAGGAAGCGCGTCAACGGAACCGGATGCCATTCGTGAAGTCTTGAGTTTTGAACTTTGAGGTTTCAGCTCTCCTCGGCCCCACAGATCCACTCCACTCGGTCGCTGCGCTCCTTGATTTGACTAACAAAGTCCACGCTCCGCATGCTCAATCCCACCACCCGCCCGGCAGCCGGGACGGCTGCCCCACAAAACCGCTCCGAATGATCCAATTGTGGGGCACGCGTCTCGCGTGCCGGGTGGGTGGGCGGAATAGACTCCTGCCCATATTTCAACGTTGAAGGGGCGGAATCTGTCCCGCCTGGGTGGGCGGGCGGAAATCCGAAATCCGAAATCCGAAATCCGAAATTCCTACGTGATATACCGCGATCCCGGTTTGGCAATCGGCTCGCCCTCCCGGCACATCGGACACTCGGCCTCGGTCCACGTCGCGAAATTCACGTACATCAGGGCACGGCTCGGAAGCGGCGCAAATGGCTGCGGATCGCCGGAGCGGTTGACCAGCGATGCGACTCCCACGACGTCCGCACCCAGCCCCTCGAGGATGGCGATCACCTCGCGGGTGGAGCGGCCGGTGGTCACCACATCCTCCACCACCACCACGCGCTGGCCGGGCTGCAGCCCGAATCCGCGCCGCAGGGTCATCACTCCCGATCGGCGCGCTCGGTGAAGATGAACGGCAGATCGAGCGCTCGCGCGGTTTCGTGACCGATGATCAACCCGCCCATGGCGGGCGCGACGATGATCTGCGGCTCGAGACCGGCTTCGGTCACGGCCTCGGCGATGAGCTCACCGGCACGAGCGGCACGACTCGGTTGAGCGAGATAGAGGGCGCACTGGAGGTAATCCCCCGAATGGAGACCGGACGACAGCAGGAAGTGCCCATGCTGGTGGGCGCCGCAATCGGTGAATTCGTCAATGCTCAGTTCGGTGGTCACGACTGCTCCCGTTCGATCCCGTAGGCACGCATCTTTTTGTAGAGGTTGGAACGCGGTGTTCCGATGACGCGGGCGGTCGCGGCCACGTTCCAGCCATTCCTCTCGAGGTGGTGCAGTAGATAGGCGATCTCGGACTGACGCTGGAATTCCTGGAGCGACCCGAGATCGAGCAGGCTGTCGGCCGCTCCGCTGGCGGGAAGGGTCGGCAGATCCACCCGCCCGATGGTGTCGTCGAGCTCCATGATGACCGCGCGCTCGACCACGTTCTTGAGCTCCCGCACATTGCCGGGCCACTGGTGGCGCAGAAGTTGATCGAGTGCGGCGGAGCTCCAGGTCTTGGGACGGCGGTTGTACTCCCCGCAGAACTGATCGGTGAGGTGGTCCACGAGCAGCGGGATGTCATCGGGATGCTCTCTCAGCGGCGGCGTCCGTAAAACCACGACCGCCAGCCGGTAATAGAGATCCTCGCGGAAGGTCCCCGCCTGGACCTCGGCCACCAGATCCTTGTTGGTGGCGGCGATGACCCGCACATCCACGCGGAAGGTCCGACCGGCTCCGACCGGTTCCACCTCGCCGTCCTGCAAGACCCGCAGCACCTTGGCCTGCGTCTTGAGGCTCATATCGCCGACCTCATCGAGGAATATCGTGCCGCCGTCGGCCTGGACGAACTTCCCCAACTGCCGCCGGTGGGCGCCGGTGAACGATCCCTTTTCGTGGCCGAAGAGCTCGGACTCGATGAGCTCCTCGGGAATGGCCGCGCGAGTTGACGCGCACAAAGGGTCGCCGGGCGCGATCCGACAGGTGGTGGAGCCTGCGCGCCACCAACTCCTTGCCGGTGCCCGACTCGCCCTGGATCATGACCGTCGCGTGCGACGGTGCGACTCGCGCGATTTCCTCCCGCAGCTGGCGCATCGAAGCGCTCTCGCCGAGGATGGGCGGCGGTTCGGGCACCTCGTCGAGCTCGCGCGCGACCCGTCCCTGCGCCACCGCGCCGCGCACCGCCAACAGCAGCTCGGCGCGGTCAGGGGGCTTGGTGAGATAGCCGGCGGCTCCGGCTTCGAGGCATTGAGCGGAGGTGAACTCGTCACCGTGGCCGGTGAGGACCACCACCGGGATCTCGAGACCCCGTTGCCGCAGATTGTCCATCAGGCCGAGCCCGTCCATGCCCGGCATCTTGATATCGAGCAACGCGGCGTCCGGTGCGTTGGCATCCAGCGAATCGAGCGCCTTGAAGGCGTCGCTCGCCTCCTCGACCTCGTATCCGGCACCACCGAGAATCCGGCGCAGCACCTTGCGAACGCCGGGGTCATCATCGACGATCAGGACTCGTCCTTCCATGCATTCCATGGTATCAGCAGGTGCCTCGATAGCAGCACCGCACTTTTCGCTCGCCAGCCCGGACTGAGAAGACAATTTCGTCACTGAAATTGTCAATTTTGATTCAAAGTTTCCGACAAGCCCTTTGACTGTGAACGTCTTCGTCGATAGCGTGGAAAGGAGGGCGGCTCGTTACAATCAGGAGGACAACGATGCAGAATCGGCGGGTTCTAGGTAAGCTACCGCTCTCAATCATGTTGTTGGCAGCCGTCACCACAGGTCTTTCGTGGCAACTCTGCTCCACCCAATCGTGCGAACAAAGATTCTCGATGGAAAACTGATCGATCTCAATCGTCGATTCCCGGATCCCCACCACCGCCAGCCGAGACGTCTACTCAGCCCCACACGCCGGGCTCATCAAGGCGACTGGAGTCAACCACCCTGTCCGGACGTTCCAGCATTCGCCTGGTGTTACGGATGCTCGGCCACGTCGGGCGCCATGATGGCGGGCTACTACGATCGGACCGGGTATCTCAATATGTACGCCGGACCGACCAACGGAGGCATATGCCCGATGGACAACAGTTCGTGGGGTTTAAGCCCCGAGGGATCGGTGAATGCCCCCTCAGCGCCACCAACAGGGAATCGACGGGCGAGCCACAGGGGTCAAGCCGACGACTACTACTACGAATACGCTCAGCATCGTCGATCCGTACGACGCGAACGGCTGGACTCGCCCACGACGACGGTGACTGCACGGCTGATTACATGAAGACCAGCAGGTACATCGAATTCGGACTCCAAGATGGTGCGACGGCCTTCTACAACGACTACTCAACCGGTTCGAAAGTCTCGGTGCCCGAGTACCGCCCGACTATCAAAGCCGATGGCGCCCTCGGGTTGAAGAAGTTTTTCGAGTCGCGCGGCTACACAGTCCAGGACTATTACAGCCAGTTGATTGACGACACACGGACTCGCAGACGGATTCACGTTCGAGGATTACCAGGCGGAAATCGATGCGGGCCGTCCGGTACTGATTCACCTGGTCGGGCACACCATCCTCGGAGTCGGATACAACACGGCGCGAGACGATCGTGTACCTCCACAACACCTGGGACTATCGACGTGAGAGATGGAGTGGGGAGGATATTACTCGGGCATGCAGCAATCAGCGGTAACCGTCATCCAATTGGCACCCAGCACAGATGTGTTCCAAGATGGCTACGAGTTCGACGGCACAACTCACAGCCTGGAGTTCGACAGCTCCCTAGTCGACACCTCATCCAAAGAAATGCAACGGCGGGCCAATCGGCCCGCCGTTTTGAATATACCAGAGTTTTTGCCTCAAGCCTCAAGCCGATTCTACTCCACGTCGAACTTGACTCCCTGCGCCAGCGGCAGCTCGCCGCCCCAGTTGATCGTGCAGGTCTGGCGCCGCATGTAGCCCTTCCAGGCGTCGGAGCCGGCTTCGCGGCCGCCGCCGGTTTCTTTCTCGCCGCCGAAGGCGCCGCCGATCTCGGCGCCCGAGGTGCCGATGTTGACGTTGGCGATGCCGCAGTCGGAGCCCTCGTGCGAAGGAACCGCTCCGCGGTGCGAATGCTCTCGGTGAAGACCGCCGAGGACAGGCCCTGGTCGACCGAGTTGTGCATGCTCCATGGCGTGGCCGAAGTCTCGAACTCGAAGACGTAGAGGATCGGAGCGAAGGTCTCTGTCCTGGGTGATGTCCATGTCCGGCGTCGCCTTGACGATCGTCGGCTCGACGAAGTGGCCCTCGCCCTCGACCCGGCCGCCGCCGCACAGAATCTCTCCGCCCTGTTCGCGGACCGCCTCGAGCGCCGCGAAGTGATCTTCGACCGCACGCTCGTTGACCAGCGGGCCCATCAGGACGCCGTCGTCGAGCGGATCGCCGATCGTGATGCTGGGGTAGGCCTTGAGCAGGCGTTCAAGAACCTCGTCCCGCGATCTTCTTGTGGAGGAAGAGCCGGCGCAGGCTGGTGCAGCGCTGGCCGGCGGTGCCGACTGCCGCAAAGAGAACGGCGCGCACGACAAGCTCGATATCGGCGTCCTCGTTGGCGATGATCGCGTTGTTGCCGCCGAGCTCGAGGATGTTCTTGCCGAAGCGGCGGGCGGTCGCCTCCGCCACGTGGCGGCCCATCTTGGTGGAGCCCGTGAAGGAGATCAGCGGGACCCGCTTGTCGTTGATGAGCTTCTCGCCGACATTTCGGCCGGGGCCGACGACGAGATTGAAAATGCCGTGGAGGCCGTGGCGATCCATGACGCGGTTGCAGATGTGCTGCACCGCGATCGCAGTCATTGGCGTATCGGACGAGGGCTTCCACACCATGGTATCACCACAGACGGCGGCAAGCGCGGCGTTCCACGCCCACACCGCAACCGGGAAGTTGAAAGCGGAAATGACGCCGACGACGCCGAGCGGGTGCCACTGCTCGTACATGCGGTGGCGCGGCCGCTCGGACATCATGTTGGGGCCGTAGAGCTGGCGCGACAGACCGACCGCGAAGTCGCACATGTCGATCATCTCCTGGACCTCACCGAGCCCTTCGGAGAGAATTTTGCCCATTTCCAGGGACACCAGACGACCGAGCGGCTCCTTGAACTCACGAAGTTCGTTGCCGAGATCGCGAACGATCTCGCCTCTCGCCGGCGCCGGCATCATCCGCCAGCTTTTGAAGGCTTCGGCCGCGGTCGCGATGACTTCTTCGTAGGCCGCTTCGTCGGCCTGGATGACCGATGCGATCGGCTCGCCGTCGGTGGGGTTGTACGAGATGAGCTCGTGCTTGTCCTCAGCCGCGATCCACTGCCCAGTGCACGCGCCGAGGTTGCCGCCCTCGATCCCGAACTCGATCTCGATTCCAAGGTCGGAAAATTGTTTTTTGATCTCCAGAACTCTGTCAGTCATCGGTGAACCTCCCGCGGCCGGTCGCCGCGCGGGGAGTGTACCGAGCAAAAGAGAATCTGCCAACCCGGAGCCAACGTTCCACGTTGAAACGTGCCTCGCAAACCACGAAGGCGCAGGCCCCGACACGAAGGAGTTTCTTGCGTAGTGGCGGCACCGTCCGCCGCGAATCGCACAAATTCGCCTCTGCGGCGAAAAAAATTCGTTTTCGAGGCTCGCGTTCTAACGTTGTGGATCTTCGGTGTCTCCGCTTGTGGAGAAGTAGGCTTCCCAGTCGGCGACATCGTGCGAGGACAGCTTGGCCTCGTGGGTTTTGGGCCGGGTCTTTCGAGGTTTCCGCTGCCGCCATTCCGCGAGCGATCGAAACTTCCCACCCCGCTCGCGCACGCGGCGTTGCAGCTCCCGGTCGTCGGTCACCACAACGACTTCCGATGCACGGCTCCCCGTCGGCAACAGATGAAGAATCGCGTCATCCGCGCTGACCGCACCGGAGTAGCGGATCGTGACCGTCCCGAGGTGTTCGACTGCCGGCGAACCGTCACTCGGAGGACCGTCGAATACTACGGTGATGTGCATTTTCTCTTTGCGCACGGCTTCGAGCACCCGGCGGCGTACCGCTGATCTGTTGTTGGAGCCGGACGGCAGACTGTGCAGGAGGTTGTTGCCGTCGATCACTACCGGCACTCGATCACCTCATTTGCCTGGCACGGCGCAACAGTCGTTGAAGCTCCCGGGATCCGACGAGCTCTTTGTACATCCGGTTGGCCTGCTCGTTGTCCGGGTCGATCGAGAGGACCCGCTCGAGCGACTTGCGCTGGCGTTCAGAGTGGTTCCGGCGGCGCCAGAAATCCGCCAACTCGAGCCACGACGGCACATGTCTCGGGTCGGCTTCGATGGCTCGGCGCATGCAGCCGAGAGCCCTGTTCACCCACAGCGGATTGCGTTGCAACAGGCGCGCGAGTTTGATCAGCTCGTCGGGTCTCGGGTCGAGGGCACATGCTCTCTCCAGGAGCTGGATCGCGAGGTACAGCTCATCCTCTTTGATCAACTCGTTGGCGCGCTTGAAATTCGCCTCGACCAACTCCTTCCGGGCATCGGCCTGCATTTCTCCTCGACTTCGGGTCTCCACCTTGGCTCGCGCCTGCTCCATCCCGTCGAGGATCGCGTCGTAGCGTTCGCGGGCGCTGTACGCCGACAACACCTCATACGCGGCGCGCCCGCGTTCGACGATGCGCTCCATGTGCGCCGCCATGTCGCTCAAATGCGGAAGTCGTTTTTCGGGATCGTAGCGTTCCCGGATGTTCTTCCACGCCTCTTTGATCTCGTTGGGATTGGCGTCGGTGCGAAGACCCAGGGCGCGATAGTGGTCGACCCTGGTGACAGCCTCGGAAAGCTTGCGAATGTAGCGGCGTTCCTCGAGCTGGCGTTCCGAAAACTCCGCCTGTTCTTCGACGTCCCGCCCGGCCGTCGGCGAAGGCTCGTCGAGAATCACCGGTGGGGTGTCGTCGAGCGGTGAGGTGGTCTCAGGGACGTCCTCCGTTCGACCCTTTCCATCCCCGAGAACAACAGTTCCCGACATCACCAGTGCATAGAGCGTTGAATAGGTTTGATCTTCCGGCAGGGATGACAACCGAATCAAGCTCGCGAGGTCCGGGGAGCCCTCGAGCCGGCTCACCAGGAACCCCTCGGTCGGAGTCAACTCGATCTCATCCAGGAGGTCCTTGAATGTTCCCGACAAGCGAACGCTCTGGTCGAGCGAACCGATCGCGAGTCGAATCGAATCGACGTCCGAAAATTCGCGCGCCGCCAGAAGGATGATCTGGGGAGTATCGACGTTGGGAAGAGTGTCGAGCTGGCCTTCCCCACCCCCATCGACGAACTCGCAGGAGGGGCGTACCGACGCTGCAGCGCGTCGAACGATCGTCAGTGCGAGTTCTTCGAGCTCGCGCTCGAGGTTCTCTTGTGAGATGAATTCCTTGGTTACCAGGATGTGTCCGAGCGGGGGCGATCCTCCGCCGCCCTGGGCGAGAAGGATCAGCGCACGATCGTCTTCGCTGATCTTGCCCCGGCTGACAAGCCACATCCCGAGCTTTTCCTGCTCCAGCTGAGACCGCGCGGCCCTGATCTCGCCGTTGGTGAACAGGATTTCGCGAACTGCGCCGTCCGACGTCACCACCAGGGATCCGGTTGCGCGTCGCCGCTCCAGATCAGCCATCATTGAAGGCAGCGGCTGATGCTCGGTCGCGGCCATGGCCTCAGCCGCCCGAAGCGGTGGGCGGCTCCATCTCGTCGCCGGTCAACTCGACCGGATGAGGTTCGAAGCCCTCACGTTGCAGCTCTGCCGGGACGTCTCGTGACGCCGACGCTGCCGATTCGCGGCTCGGGAAATGACCCCAGACCAGCTGCCAGCAAGGCTCCCCACCGTCGGAATCAGCCGCCACGGGGCGCACCAACTTCGGGTTCTGTTGCGCCTTTTTGAGCACCCTTTGCAGGTCCTGAGGATCACACCCCATGTCGATGACGAGCGCCCACTCGTACGTGGATCCCGCAACGACCTCCTCTGGAGAGCTGCCGTCCGGGCGGCTCATCATCCATGCAATCACCGCCAGTGCGATGACGAGCAGCGCAGCTGCACCGACGATCCAGAGAATCGGCACACGCCGCCGCTCCGGGACGTCCGCTTCATCTGCAGGAAGCAGGTTCACATCGCTGTCGATCACGAGAGCCTGTTCGGGTTCGAGGATGCCGGTCACGACGAGGCCCGCAAGCAACCGGTTGACCTCACCGGCGCCGTGTTCGGAGCGATCGCTGATTTCACGCGCCGTTCGTTCGCCCGAGATCTTGGAGACAATCAGGTCGGCGTCCTCAGAGAGCCTCAGCGGAGCATAGAGATCCAGGAAATCCGGAGATCTACTGAGGAGTACATCGAGGTCGGGAAGAATTGCCCCTGCCGCCTCTCCCGAGGTGTCCGAGAGCACAAGCTCCACCAGTGTATGGGTGATGGAGATGGTCGCCCCATCGACATCGTCGGGTTCGCCCTCGACGACCTCGAGCTCACGATCCGGATCGAGGAGCCAATCGCGGAGTCTGTTCTGGATCAGCTCTTTTGCGGCGCCCAATGCATAGGTCTCTGCGATCTGCCGGTCGCCGGCCAGCGCGCGCGCCTCCTCGAGAACGTCGGCATTCCCCATCGGTTCGCAGCTCAGCCGCCTGCACAGCTCTGCAGAATCTACGCCTTCGACGAAACGGACCCGTCCTCTGTGGACGCGCAGGATGAGCTCGCCGCCGGTCCATCCGAGGCGCGCGGCGCCGCTCTCCTGACGCGCTATCCACCGGCCGAGCTGCCAGATCTCGTGGGGATCGTTCATTGGCCAAGATTATTGCATTACTCGGTACCTTGTAAAGCCAATCCGCATATATCTGTGGCACATGTTGCACTCCGCCACGCAAGGCTTGACACATGATCGATTGACCTCTACCATAACGCTCCCAACGGTTTTCCGTTTGGGAGGTTAGCTCAGTTGGTTAGAGCACCTGCCTTACACGCAGGGGGTCGTGGGTTCGAGTCCCCCACCTCCCACCACACGCAGCTACCTGAATGCGGGGTCGTAGTTCAGCTGGTTAGAACGCAGGCCTGTCACGCCTGAGGTCGCGAGTTCGAGTCTCGTCGGCCCCGCCATATAGAATAAGTCGGCCGCCCATCTGGGCGGCCTTTGTTATCTATCACCTCTCCTCGACGTCGTCACTGCACCACCCACCCCTGCCCCTCCGTGGTCGAGTCTCGTCGGCCCCGCATTCCGTTCGAACGTTAGAAAGGTGAACGTTCGTCTCGTCACACATAGGCACGTACTGTAGGAACGCACCCGATCCGCTTGATGACTTTCGGTGGCGGGCACTGAAGTACCCGCCTACAAGAGGAGCGCGCTCGATTGACGTGTAGGCGGGTTCAGTGCGCGCCTACCTTCGCTGTCATCCCGAGCGAGGCCGTCCCTTGTCACGGCGAAGCTCTGAGCGAAGCCGGGGACGGCCGAGTCGAGGGATCCCCTGAAACAGGAGATAAGCTGCGATGCCTACACTCTCCTATAGGAGGGGGTCCCTCGACTACGGCGTCCTCACGGCACAGCCGTTCGGTCACCTCCGCTCGGGATGACAGCGTATTGGGCGTCGCTTCGCTCGGGACAGTCACCCCAGACGGAAGGGCGGGCGGGAACGTCTAAGGTTCAGACGTTGAAACGTTGAGAGATTCGCCGGTGTGGCGGGAAATCAGCGCCACCACCTCGTTGGCGCTTTCTTCGATGGGCTTGTTGGTGACGTCGACGGTAGAGAAACGGCCGCGCCGAAAAACCTGCCGCGCGTGCTCGAGGTCGTGGAAGATCTCTTTGGGGTCGGAATAGGTGGTAGATCCCGTCGCACCGAGCTGAGGCTGCCGCTGACGACGGTAGAAGACGAGCCGTTCGGGTTCGAGGGTCAGGCCAACGACGCGTCGACGATCGATCCGGAAAAGCTGATCCGGCGGTTCCATGTCCTTCACCAACGGGACGTTGGCAGTCTTATAGCCGCGCATCGCGAGGTACATGCTGAGTGGGGTCTTGCCCGCTCGGGAAACTCCCGTCAATACGATGTCGGCGAGCTCCAACTCCGTGAATCGCCGGCCGTCATCATGACCGACGGCAAACTCGATGGCCTCGACCCGTCGAAAATAGTCTTCGCGGAGCTTGCGATAGAGACCCGGAGTCCCAAGCGGCTCGCGGCCCAGGCACGACGTCAAGTGCCCCAGAACCGGCCCCATGACATCGATCTCGGTGACGCCGCATTCAGAGGCCGCGGTTGTCAGCTGGAGTCGCAGTTCGGCATCCACCAACGTGTGAATGATGATTGCCCCGGACCTCGACGCATCCTCGACGACCCTCAGGACTTCCGCGGCAGTGCGAACCAGCGGCACAACAACGACCGGCACATCAGCATCGCTGAACTGCGCCAACGCGGTGCGGGCCAACTGCTCGCCGCTGACCCCCATACCACCAGAAACAATCACAATACTTCGATCGGCCACCGCCAACACCATCCCCAGTCCGGACCTCAATGACGAGATATCGGCCCCATTGTACGTCTCCCGAAGTCGCGCAATCACCCCGACATCGAAACGCTCGTGTAAACTGCGACCA
This sequence comes from Candidatus Sulfomarinibacteraceae bacterium, assembly GCA_963769215.1. Taxonomy (GTDB): domain Bacteria; phylum Acidobacteriota; class Thermoanaerobaculia; order Thermoanaerobaculales; family Sulfomarinibacteraceae; genus Sulfomarinibacter. The sequence goes on from CAVYKX010000016.1 coordinate 55,039, forward strand.
GGAATCATTGGCTATATCAATTGGAGGCCTCGGAACATGACTGCACCGGAGGTTCGGCCGCGCTTCGAGATCGAGCTCGCTTGTGAGGCAGACGATCTCATGGACCGGCTCCGCACGAAGCTGATGCGCTGCCCAAATTGCACCGGTGTGTCGGTTGGACGGCATGCGGAGCTCTTTGTCCCCGAAACGGATCGCCGGCTGTGGTCGCCCTGGCTCAGCGTCACCGCCGATGAGCATCGGGAGGGAATGGTCCTCCGCTGTCGATTCGCACCGCATCCCAACATCTGGACGCTCTATCTCTTTGTAGCATTCGCTCTCGGTTTCTCCCTGCTCGTCGGCACAACGTGGGGATACGCCCAATGGGCAACCGAAAGCACACCCTGGGCCCTGATCAGCGTCCCGTTGGTCGCAATTCTCGGCGGTGCCCTCTATATGGCAAGCCTCGTCGGGCAGCGTCTCGGTACGGACCAGATGATTCAGCTCCGCACGGCCCTCGACGAGCTCATCTATTCCAAATAACCCAGGGCGCGCAGCTGCTCAACTGTCTCGTCATCCAGCTTCTCGGCCGCCAGGCGATCGAAACTGCCGAGCCCTTCGGCGACTTCGGCCAGACACGCGAGCAGGTCCTCGGACGGGCGGGAGTCTCCGGGTGCCAGGTTCTTCAACTCGCCAGGATCGTCGGCGAAATTGAAGAGTTGGTGGTATTGCCGGTTCACCTGCAGGACTTCCTTTTCCTCACCTTCGATCACGCCAACCCAGAGCAGCCCCTTGGATCGTTTCGTATCGCTGTCGTGGGTACCGCCGTGGACCGCTCCCCTGTGGGCCTGGAAACACCGGCTCACCTCGGGGTTCGGCGTTCCGCCGCGCGCTGTCGGCGCCCAGTTCATTCCCGGCATATCGTCCGGCACAGCGACGCCCGCAAGGTCGAGAAGGGTCGGTGCGAGGTCGAGCAGGTTCGCCTGGGTGGCAACCTTGCCAGGCTTGATCTCGCTTTCCCAGGTGATCCCCAAAGGGATTCGCAACGACGGCTCGTACAAATAGCGTCCGTGACCCCAAAAATCGTGCTCCCCGAGGCTTTCACCGTGATCGGCGGTGAACACGATGATGAGGTTTCCTGCGTGTACCGACTCTCGGACCCCGGCCAGAAGGCGGCCGATCGACTCATCGACGGCTGCAATCTCGGTGTCGTAGCGGTCGGTTCGGCGAAGCTTGTCGTCGTTGATGCCGAGTCGCTCGGCGTACTGCTCGTGAAAACGGTAGGGCGCGTGGGGTTCGATGTAGTGAACCCACAAGAAGAACGGATCCTCGGGGTCGTCGCCGCGGGCATCCTTCAGCCAATCCAATGCGTCATCGGTGACATCTTCACAGGTGGCTTCGCTGTTTAGAATCCCGAACCATCGCCGTTTATTCAGCCGCTCCCCATAGGTTTCGAAATGCTCACCAAGCAATGTCAGGTTGTTTTTGAGGGTCCAAGTACCGACAAAGGCCGCCGTCTGCCAGCCTTTGCGAGAAAGAATCTTCGGCAGGGAGTCGAGCCCCGACTGCATGCGCAAACCGTTGCGTGATGCCGCGTGGCGGTGCGGTGGCAGACCGGTGACCATCGAGCACATGGCGGGCCCGGTGAGCGGCTCCGGAGTCCAGGCGCGCTCGAAGAGCAGCCCATTCCCCACCAAACGGTCGATGTTCGGCGTGGTCTCTCGTTCGTAGCCATAGCACCCGACCCTATCGGCTCGCAGCGCGTCGACGGTGATCACCAATATCGACGGACGATCTTCGGCGGCACAAACAGGCACGGCAACAACCGTCGTCAACGCGCACGCCAGCCCCAACAAGCTCACGGTGAAGTAGTCTTTGAATTCCGTCATTCGCACAATAACTCCCGCATCAACGCTCTTCGGCGGCGTATTGTACTTGATCGTTCAACAGCAGGGTGTCCCAGGAAGCAATCTCCCGTGTGGTCGCCGCCAACCATCCCCGCACCGAAACCGCCTTTTGGGGCCTCGGAGAGGGTCTCTGATCAACTTTCTGTCCTTTTATGAGACGACCCGACCCGGTTTGAAACAGTCTCGCCCCCAAAAAAGTGTTCAAACGAAGCGCAGAAGTTGGCATCGGTCTTGCTCATTGAATCCGGCGAGGAGAATAGACATGAGCATCCAAAGGCACAACCGTTCAACCCCGAAAGACAAACCCAGGTCCTGGAGCCAGGCCGGCGTCACACTCCTGGAAGGGATTGTGGTTGTCGCTGTCATCAGCATAATCGCGGGTGTGGTGATCCCGACCGTCTATGAAGAGTTCGAAAAGGCGAAGCTCGCCTCGTGCTTTTCCGAAATCGGCGGCATGCAGGCCGTAGCTGTCGACCTCGGTGACGGCCGCTATGTCCCAACTCCCGATGAGTTCTGGAACGAGGGCTATCCATCGTCCACCGAAGGCGAGTACTACTACATCGTCGACTCCGAGGACCACAATAAGGGCCACGGCAACGACCTCGACTTCTGCGACGAGGACAACCCCAATTGGGAAGAATTCAAGGGTTGTCCGGGCTTCGGCAACATCAAGTGGGTCGTGCTGTGCAGCCACGATCACAAGCGTTTCGGAAAATACTGTTACGCCACCGATTGCGACCCCCCACAGATTGCCACCGAGGACAACGATCCCGGCTACTACGCTTTCCTCGACCAGCCGAACAACGACGGTACAAAGAAGGAAGGCAAGAAACCGAAGAAGACCAAGACGAAGTAAGAGCAGCGCTGCAACGCCCACAGCGCTTCAGGACGGCCCGCGGATTTCCCGCGGGTCGTTTTTTTGTGCCACCAGCCATTCTGCCCGCAGATAACCAGATTGACGCAGATCAAAAATTCGAACTTTGGTATTGGAATTCCGCTCACCCAGTCAAAGGTCCCGGGTCGCAAGCTTCTCAATCGGGCGGATGGCAAATCCGAAATCCGAAATCCGAAATCCGAAATTTCACCAGGCGAGTGTTACGAGGTCATTCTTTTCGCGCTAAAATCGGGGGAACATGGATTCCTTCGATCGCAATTGGCGCGGGTTGCAGCTCGAGACGCTGGTCGATCTCTCGCTGACCATAGGGGGAGTGCTCTCTGAAGAAGAACTGGTGGAGGAGCTGCTGCAGCGGGCGGTCGGCACCCTGGACGCCGGCTCGGGCTTTGTCAGCACCCTGCACCCGGGCGGCCAGGAAGCGGTCGTACGGTCGGTGCGGCTGCCGCAGAACGTCGAGGTCGTTCGCTCCTATTTTGACTCCCATCTCCTTGAGGAGCTGGCCGCAGGACGGGTCGTCCAGACGCAGGGCACGACGGACGAGCCTCCGTTCGAACTGATGGCCGCACCCATGCTGTGGCAGAAACGAACGGTCGGCATAGTCGTCCTTGGCGACAAGGAGACCCGTGAGGGACGAACTCCATTTTCCGAAAGCGATGCCCGCTTCCTTCTCGCCATGGCGAGCATGGTGGCGACCGCGGTCGCGACGGCGCGAAGAGTCGAGGCGATCGAACGCGAACGGCAGCGTCTGGCCGACGAAAACCGCGCACTTCGGGACGTGGCCCGCCGCGAGGGCTTCGTCGGCGAGTCGCCGAAAATCCAAGAGATGCTCGATCTGGTTCGACGCGCCGCGCCCACCGGGGTCAACGTGATGATTCGCGGAGAGTCCGGCGTCGGCAAGGAGCGGGTGGCGCGGCTCCTCCACTCCTTTTCTGAACGTTCAAGTGGGCCCTTCGTGCCCCTCAATTGCGCCGCTCTCCCGGAAACTCTTCTCGAATCCGAACTCTTTGGCATTGAAGAAGGGGTCGCCACCGGCGTCCAACGGCGCCACGGAAAGATCGAACTGGCCAACGGCGGCACCCTCTTCCTCGACGAGGTGGGCGACCTCACGCTCGCTCTTCAGGCGAAACTTCTGCGCGTCGTCCAAGAACGCGAGTTCGAACGCCTCGGCGGTCGCGAACGAATTCCGGTGGACGTCCACCTGGTCACCGCCACCAACCGTGATCTCGAGGCAATGGTGGATCGTGGCGAATTCCGGCAGGATCTCTATTACCGGCTTCGTGTCGTCGTGGTGGAGGTGGCCTCGCTGAGAGAACGACGAACGGACATTCCCCTCCTCGCCCGCCATTTCCTCGAACTTTATGGCGAACGATTCGGGCGCCCCGGTCTGTCGCTTTCCAGGGACGCCCTCGCTGCTCTCATGAGTCATCCATTTCCCGGCAATGTGCGCGAACTCGAAAATGCCATTCAGGCGGCGATCGCCCTCGCGCCGGAGGAGACCATCACCGTCGACGACCTGCGACTCGAAACGGAAACGAAACCGGAGCCGACCTCGGGCGGTCTCGTCAGTCTGAGTGAACTGGAGCGCCGCCACATCGAGAATGTGCTCCAGGCGGTCGGGGGAAACCGTCAAGAAGCTGCGCGGATCCTGGGCATCGACCGGACAACCCTCTACCGGAAACTGCGGCAATTTACAACATATGATGCAGAAAACATCAATTAATATAAGATCAATTTTTACAAATAAATAAGTTCTTAGAAAAGATAATTCCAAAACAGTTGATGCAGAACGCATCAAATACAAGGACGATATTCGGGCCTCCGCGCTGGCACGCTTCTTGCCATTGAAAGTGGGCGGAGGTTGCTTGATGAGGTCATTGGCACTGCAGAAATATTCGGCGGCCGCAATGGTTGCTGCCCTCGCCGCCACCGCGGCACACGCCATGAACCTCTCCCTCGATATCCCGCTCCGCCAGCTTCATCTAGCGTGGACGCTGACGCGGGTTCTGCTACAGTTGTAGGCTCATCATGGAGGTGGTGCTGCACCTTCCGGTGGTGCCTAACGTGGAGCTGGTAGCGGCAAAAGCCGTAGAAACCCTTGGCAGTGCCCTGGGAATGCATCAGACCCACGTGGAGGCCGCAAGTGTTGCAATGGTCGAGGCTTGCCTCAACGCCATGGAGCACGGAGGGGGACCTGTGACCGTCCGCCTTCGTGAAGAGATCAACGCTTCGCGACCTTGTCTCCTGATCGAAGTCGAGGACCACGGTCAAGGCTTCGATCCGGCTACAGCGCCGAAAAACAGTCCATCGGGGGTTTTGGGCCGCTCGTCGAAACGAGGGTGGGGCCTGACATTGATTCGCGAGCTGATGGACGAGGTGCAGATCCAGTCGCAACCGGGAAAGACCCTGGTGTCCATGCGCAAGTACGTGGAGAGTGCGCCATGAACGAAGAACAGGATAAAGTCTCCAGGGATCTGATGTCGGATGGCGTTGGACTGATCGCCGCGGCCGGATATATCAACAACGAGGGCGGCCAGGCGATCGCCGACGCGGCAACCGAACTCATGGGTCAGGGCTGCAAAACCCTTCTGATCGACCTCGATGGAACGCGGATCATCAACTCCATCGGTGTCTCGATCCTTCTCGAGATCATGGAAAAATTGATGGAGGAGAAGGGTACGCTCGCCTTCTGCAGCTTGACTCCGACGATTTCGAAGACCTTCGAGATCATGGGTCTGGTGCAGTACGCCACCGTGTACCCGGATCGGGAGGCTGCACAGGCCGCCATCATTGGAGATGCCTCTGTCTGATCTCCTGCATCTCGCGGATATCGCCCTCAGCGGTCGTGGCGGACCTGATCTCCCCGAGGAGATGCTGAGAGCGGTAGTTGAAGAGACCGGCTCCCGGGCAGGCATACTGCGCCACGACGACCAAGCCGATCGCCCGGTGGCCGAGAACCGTATCTTCGCCAAGTCGAAGAGGCCACCGAAGGGTGGAGTGAAATCCCCTTCGGCACCGAAAAGGGATTGTGGAGCCTCCGGCTGCTCCATCTGGAACGTCTCGACGAGACGGCCCTCGGCGCTACCCGGCTCGGTCTCAGCGCGTGGCAACTGAGAGAAGAACTCAAGCGGAGCCAATTCGACGAGCGTTTCCACCTGTGGGAGCTGGAGGCCATTCGGTCCATTGCGACCGGCATCGGCGGCATCCTCGACACCTCGACCCTCGCCGAGGAATTGATCAGCCATCTCGTGGCCCTCCTCGGCGTGCGCAGCGCGCACGTGTACCTCGGTGAGACGCCCGAGACCGCCGAAAGCGCAGCCGGCTTTGGCACCCATCGCCTCACCAGGAAAGAGCTCGCCCAGGCGTGGCAACAGGGTATCTACACGGACGACCTTCTGGCTCTCCCCCTGCAGTCGGATACGGGATCCTCTCGGAGTCCTGGTCGCGGCCGAAAAGGAGGCGCGCGCGGGCACAGAGCCTTTCGCCAGCAACGACGTTCGCCTGCTCGAGCTTTTTGCGGTGCAGGTCACTGTGGCGATGGAGTACGTTCGATTGACCCGTGAATCTCTCGAACGGGACCGGCTGCAGCGAGAACTCGAGATGGCAGCGGTGATCCAGACTCACCTCCACCCACAACGGTTTCCGGAATTCACCGGTTTTCGCCTGGCCGCGCGTTCATCTTCGAGCCGCCAGGTCGCCGGCGACACATACGATATCGTTCTGCGGGACGGCACCCTGGTCGTTACCGTGACCGACGTTTCCGGCAAGGGCGTCGGCGCCGGGATGATCGCCTCAGGTGTCCACGCCTCGGTCCGGTTGTTGGCCGGCGAAGTGTGCGACCTCGCGCAGCTCGCCAGCCGAATCAACTCCTATCTCTCGGGGGCCACGGCGGACAACCGGTTTGCCACCTTTGCCATGACCCGGATCAGCCCCGAGGGTGAGGTCCGCGCAGTCAATGCCGGGCATCTTCCCCTGTTGGTCCGGCGCCTGGATGGGTCGGTCGAAGAAATCGTGAGCAGCGGCCTGCCGTTGGGAATCCTCGAAGCCGCCACGTACACCGAGTCATTGACTCACCTCGAACCCGGCGAGTTTCTCGTGCTATTCACCGACGGCGTGACGGAAGCTGAGGATCCCGACGAAGAGGAGTTCGGGGTGGATCGCGTCAAAGAAATCGTCACCGGCCTCGCCGAACCAACCGCAGACGGACTCTGCGACGCGCTTCTGCAGGCTGTGGACGAGCACCTCCGCGGCTGCTTGCTCCAGGATGACTCGACGCTTCTCGTGGTCGAGCGGCTCTCCGACTAGGTCCCCTCGTACATCCCCTCGATCAAATCCGTGTACTGCTTTTCGACGACGCGACGCTTGACCTTGAGGGTCGGTGTCAGGGTACCGTCATCGATGGAGAGCATGAGAGGCAGCACCACGTGCTTTTTGATCTGCTCGTACCTCGCGAGGCCGGCGTTGGTGGTCTCGACCACCTTGGCAAATGCTTCGGCGGCCTTCGGGTGTCGCGTGATCTCTTCGGTGGACGAGAACTCGATGCCCTGAGCTTTGGCCCAGGTCTCGAGCTCTTCGGTATTCGGCGACAGCATGACAACGAGGTAGGGCCTCCGATCGCCGATGATCACTGCGTTGTCGACCAGCGGTGAGCGCTTGAGCTCGGCCTCGATCGGTTGCGGAGCGATGTTCTTGCCGCCCGCGGTGACGATGATGTCCTTCTTGCGATCCGTGATGCGCACGAATCCGTCGCCGTCAAGCTCGGCAATGTCGCCGGTCAAAAAGAAACCGTCCGCATCGAAGACCTCGGCCGTCTTTTCGGGCAGGTTCCAATAACCCTTCATCACCGACGGACCGCGCACGCACAGCTCGCCGTCCTCGGCGATCTTCACCTCGACGTTCGAGATCGGCTTGCCGACCGTGCCGAGACGGGTCATTCCGCCATCCATGCCGTTGACCGCGATCACCGGTGAGGTTTCGGTGAGACCGTAACCCTCGAGAATCCGGATTCCGATGGATTGGAAAAACTCGTTCACGAAAAGCGGCAGAGGCGCGCCGCCGGAGATGCAGTACTTGACCCGGCCACCGAGCGCTTCCCGGACCTTGGACAGGACAAGTTTGTCGGCGATCGCGTGCGAGATCCCACCGCCCTGCTGCCCCGCAAGGCGCGCTGGGTAGGCCTTGCGACCGGCCCCCAGCGCCCAGTTGAAAAGCGCTCTCCGAACGGCCGGCGCCGAGTTGACCTTTTCCACGACCTTGTCGTAGACCTTCTCGTAGATCCGCGGCACGCTCGCGAAGACCGTCGGTTTGATCGTGGCGATCAGGTCGCCCACGTGATAGACCGAGCAGTACGCCTTGGTCACCGATTTATACATGTAGAGATAGCCGAGCATTCTCTCGAAGACGTGGCAGAGCGGGAGAAACTCGAGGCAAAAATCTTCCGGAACGACCGGCGCTCTTTCTGCCGAGGGTAGGACATTCTGAACCAGATTCTCGTGAGTCAGCGTGACGCCCTTGGGGTTGCCGGTTGTGCCCGAGGTGTAGATCAGGGTCAGAATGTCCTCGGCCCGGACCTTGGCGGCGCGCTGCCAGAAAAGATCTTCAGCCTCCCCCGAGAGCCCGGAATCCACGACTTCGGCGAGCGGCAGCACGCCGGCGGCACATGGACCTTCGATCTGGATGAGATGTTCGAGGCCGGGGCAGCGATCGCGGATCTCGATGAACTTCGTCATCTGTTCCGCGTTTTCCGCAACCGCCACCTTGGAACCGGAGTCTTCGATCTGATACGCGATCTGCTCTGCACTCAGAGTCCCGTAGACCGGGACATCGGCGGCGCCGAGATCGATCGTCGCGAGATCGACCATATGCCACTCCGGCCGATTGTCGGTCGTCAACATCACCCGGTCGCCACGACCGACACCCAGCTTTTCGAGCCCGGCGGCAAGACCGGCCGTCCGGCTGAAGAACTCTGAGGTGCTGAGGGTCGTGTAACCGTCGAGTGAGTAATGGTAGTAGTGCTGTTCGCGCGCCGATTCCATCTCGTGGCGGTAGAGGTCGAGAACTGTCTTCTCGGTCATGGCGGATCCCCCTTGTGCGTCGCACAGGGCGCGATCCCATCGGTGAGCATTTGGACGAGGGGTTTGTGGTGACGCAGCAGGTCGCCGGGGTGATCCGCCAACAACCAGCTCGTAACGAGCTCGTCGACCGCTCCAAAGACCATATTGGTGGCGAGTCCGGGACTGAGTTCTTTCCGGAACACTCCCAACTCCTGGCCCTCCACGATGATGTCGCGCACCCGGTTCAGATACCGGCCGAGTTTACCACGCGTGAAGAGGCTCATGAATCGGCGCGAATGCCGGGTTTCGATCTGCAGAACGTGGGCCAGAGCGTGGTCGCGGCCAAGCGTCTCCAAGTGCAGCCGAACCATGACGCTGAGCTTTTCGATCGGGTCTGTGAGCTCGGCGATCTCCTCGTCCAGGCGTTCGATAAATCGACCGAGCACGCTGTCGAAAATGGACATGAGCAGGTGCTCTTTGCCCTCGAAATAGAGATACAGCGTCCCGTCCGCGACTCTGGCGGCTTCGGCCACATCGGTCATGCGCGCCGAGAAGTATCCCTTCGTGGCAAAGACCTCGATCGCTGCGCGCAGAATCCGGCGCCTCTTTTGTTCTCGCGATGTCAGCTCGAATGAAGTGTCGCTCTCCGGCATGAGGCCTCCGAGTGAATGACCGTTCATTCATGTTTGATCGCCCCGCCCTCTCTGTCAAGGCTTGCCGTGTCTTTGTTGACCTTTTCTCCGCCGCGCTCGGTCCCATCTGCGCCCTGAAGTCTCGACTCCAGAGAGCTTCAATTTGCTTAGTGACCTTGAGTCATTTATAAATGAACTATGGTCATTCACGAAACACACGATCATGGGTGAGCATCGCGCGACTCGTGCCACCGAGAAACAAGCCCGTCACGACCGGATCGTGACCGCGGCCTCCGATCTCCTCGAGCGCTTGTCCTACCGGGACATCACGATGGAACACATCGCCGATCACTCCCGGTTGGCCAAGGGCACCCTCTATCTCTATTTCCGAACGAAAGAGTCCATATTCTTGAGGCTCTTCGAGGATCTTCTCGATTCCTGGTATGGAGAACTCGAAGCGCTTGCACAACGAGGCACTGCGACCATCGAAGCCGGTGCCGCAGCGCAGGTCATCGCTTCAACTCTCACCGCCCGTCCATTACTGATCCGCCTCCACGGGCTCCTCGACTCAACGCTCAGCCGCAACATCGACTTCGAGTCCGCGAGTGCGTTCAATCGACGGCAACAGCACCGCATGCTCTCTCTTGCGGCGGCACTGTCGAAGCGTATCTCGGGCCTGTCCGAACACCAGGCGCTCAGCTTTCTGATCCGTCTGCAAGCGGCAGTCAGCGGACTCGCATGGGCGGTACCCAGATCACTGTCTGCACCAAAGGCATTCGAAAGAACGAACCTGGCGCCATTTCAAATTGACTTCGAGGAAGAACTGACGGCGATCGCCGCCAAGTTGTTACGGTAATCAACCGGACGCCGGATTCACTCCGATTCAAAGTGCAGTCAGGACAGCGCGCTCGCCGGAGCGTGCCAGTTTTCGCATTGTCCGGAGAGTCGATTTCAAATGAGATACCGGTTGGGTCGGTCAATGCGAAGGCTGGCAACTCTCGGGAAGCGCGTTCGCAGAAGAGCGCGCTCCACGAAGTTGACTGTCCGATATCAAGGATCATCGGGAACGGGATCGGGATCGGACCGATAGGGCGGGCGGATCCGGTTTCCGGTATCTGGAATCCGGGTGGACGGCTGGGCGCTACTGCGCCAACCGAAACCCCTTCGCGCTCTCATCGAGCTCGATCTCATACGGCAGGTGGCGGCCCTCGACCCATACGATCCACTGCCGCTCCAACTCCTTGAGCAAGCGCTTGCTGGCCTTCTGGAGCTTCGACGCAGAAGAAATATCTTGAGCGTCTCCCCATGTGGTTAGGATCTTCGATTCATCGGCAGACCACACCACCAGCGGCACCCGCAGAGCAGCTAAATAGTCGCGAACCTCCTGCGGCTGATGCCGGCCGAGATCAACCGCATCCCCTGCGATCACGAGAATTACGGTCCGGGGAGTCCCGGAACCCGCCGCCCTCAGCCCCGCCACCGCCACGGCATCCGACAACTCTTGGCTGGCCGACGTCCCCGTCTGGTTGTTCGCGTGGGTCACAAGCCACGACAGGCTCCAGGGTTTGATTTCATAGGCCTCGCTGAACGGGAAAAGGGCCAACTCCCGCCGAATAGTCGGCTTCGTTCCAACAAGGCGAAACCTGTCTCTCTTGAGGGGCAGGTCCGGATCATAGACGATTCTGCGATGTCTCATGGTCGGGTTTCGGTCCAGAAGAAAACCGATCTTCCGCATGACCGGCCATGCTCCGAAGTCACGAACGACGAACACATGTGCGCCTTGCCGATCCACCGCGGCAACCTGCAGCACCTCACCTCCAACCCGAAGAATCCCCTCGAGATCCGAAACGGTCGGCGGACGCTCACCTTCGATCTCGATCGGCACGGCAGTCAATTCTGTGGTCAGCTGGCTGCCGTAGGCCCCGCCGAAGGTGACATCCGAACGCGCCGTGATGCCCTCGGGGAAGTGCGCCTCGGCGCCGATGAGGTGCATCTCGCGGGGTGCGTATGGAGGGAGCCGGAATCTGCCGTCCTCGTCCGGCAACAGCGACCTTCCGTCAAAGGTCACGAACACCGCCACCGGTTCGAGCCGTTCCACACTTTCGGTAACAACCCGCACGACCTCCGGTGCATCAGGGGTGCCACCCTCGAAAACCATCTCGACCTCGGCGTCGTCCCGAGGCAGATTGACGAGTTGTTTGGCGCGCCCGAGCTCAACGCCTTCCTCGTCGCGAGCCACGGCCACCAGCACATGAGGCTTCAGGCGCTCGCCGAAATCGCACTTCAGGCTCCACCTCGGAGCAGTGGCATATCCGACATGATCGCCGTCGAGCAGGATTTCCACCGAAACCACGGCCGGGTCCACCGCCACCTCGACCGTGTGAATGTCGATCATCAACCACAGAAAAAACGAAACAAAGGTCACCATCAGGACATACCAGGGTTCTCTACGGCATTTACCGCCGGCAGGTTTGAAGACTTTCGATTGGTGTGACCTGCACTCGACATGCGGCCCATGGTAACGAAGCATCTGCCCGGTCGGCCCGATACCCGCCGATGCCGGTTTGACAGGCGCGACCCTCCACGCCTACGGTTGACCGGCATCGCCGGGTCTGCGGCGTTGAGAGAGAGGAATCAATCGTGAGCACCACACAGTCCATATGGCGCCAATTCCCGAGGTCGTTTTGGACCGCCAACGCGATGGAGATCTTCGAACGGATGGGGTGGTACGGCTTCTACGCCGTCTCCACGCTCTACCTCACCAACGCTGTGGCAGACGGCGGCCTCGGGTTCACGTCGCAGGACCGCGGCGTCATTCAGGGTCTTGCCACCTTCTTCCTCTATCTCTTTCCCGCCGTATTCGGCGCGCTCGCCGATCGTTACGGCTACAAACGAATGTTCCTCGCCTCGACGGTGGTCATGGCGCCGGCGTACATCCTCCTCGCTGCACCGCGTACGTTTTGGGGTTTTCTCGGTGTGTACTTCCTGGTGGCCGTAGGTCACGGGATGTTCAAACCTGTCGTCATCTCCACGGTCGCCAAGACGACCACCGAAGAAACCGGATCGATGGGCTTCGGCATCTTTTACATGATGGTCAACATCGGCGGTTTCATCGGCCCCATCGTAGCCGGCGTGATCCGCGGGTGGGATTGGAAATACGTCTTCTGGGCATCGGCCGGGTGGATTGTCGTCATGGGAATCGCCTGTCTCGCACTCTACAAAGAGCCCCCACGGGATGAGGAGACGGAAAGCAGGCGCAGTCTCGGCGACGTCTTTGCAGGCATGATCGAAGTGGTTGGCAACACCCGGTTCTTTCTCCTGATCGCGGGCCTGCTGGTGATGTTGGTGATGGGTTCGAAATGGTGGAGCTTCTCGCTGGTTGCGATGGTGGCCGGATCATGGCTCGGGCTCAACCTGCTCTACGACGTCGCGCTCCGCGCGGTCCACCGGGACCAGACCGCACCCTGGTTGCTCCAGCCGATGCGGGTCGGGGAGGGCCGCTACCTCGTCTTCCTCTTCCTCATGGCCGGATTCTGGACGTCCTTCAACCAGATCTTCATGACGCTGCCCGAGTACATCCGCGACTACGTGGACACGACGGACCTGGTGGCCGCCCTGACCTCGGTTGCAAACCTGGTTGGAGCCGACATGGCCTATTGGAGCCGGGCGCTGCTGGAGCACGGCCAGGTCAAACCCGAGTTCATCATCAACCTCAACGCATTCGGGATCATCTGTTTCCAGGTCGCGATCTCCTGGCTGGTGCGTCGGAGATCACCCTTGACCAGCATCATCCTCGGCGTCGTCGTCACAGTCATCAGCTTCCTCGTCTATCTCGCCGGCGCGACCGGCTGGGTCGTAATTACGGCCGTTTTGGTCTTCTCGGTCGGAGAGATGCTGGCCAGTCCGCGCTCCAAAGAGTACGCGGGACGCATCGCACCGCCCGAGAAGGTCGGCATGTACATGGGCTACTTCTACTGGTGCGTCGCCCTCGGCAACCTTTTCGGCGGACTTCTTTCCGGCATCGCGTATCAGCATTTCGGTCCCCACGGCGTCAACAACCCCGATTCGATGTGGGTCCTCTTCGCGGTCCTCGCGGCCACCACCGCGATCGGCCTCGTGGTTTACAATCGGTTCATCACCCAACCGAGTTCCGCAGGGGAGGATTGATGAAGAGCCTTCTCAAACGACTTGTCGTGATCCTCGTGCTCGCCGGAGCCGCGTACCTCCTCTGGTCGCACCGCGATCGTATCGGCTCGCTGATCAACCCCAACGTCGGTATCCAGGGCGACTGGTACCGCGTTTCGATGGATTTCAAGGAGCCGGAGATCTACACATTCACTGATGGATTCATCGCCAAGGATCGTTATGAGTGGGCGACCTACAAGCTGATCCGGGGATCGAAGATCGAGGTCACATTGCGCAATCAGGCGACGCTCTACGAACTCGAGTTTCCCGACGACGAGAACATGATTTGGACGCTTCGCAACAACGGACGTACCAAAACTCAGATCCGATGGAGACGGTAGCGCAGACATAGATTTACAATTGTCTGGTGGGGGGAGCCGGCAAAATCACGTTGATCGTCGGTGGGCTACCGGTTCTGGTGGCCTGGATAGTCGGTTTCTCCGGTCTCCCCGAAGCACATCACCCGGTCACCGACGTCCTCGCCGAGGTGCTCGCGGTTCTTCTCGTCACCCTTGCGTGGAGGTTCCGCCAGGGCCGTCTCGCGGTTGCTGCGCTGGCCATCGGTCTGGCAAATTTCTTCGTACGTGGCCCGCTTGGAGACGATGCAGCCGGGCCGGCCCTCACCACCCTCGCCATCTTTCTTCCCATCAACCTGGCGGTGCTCTCGCTGCTCCCGGAACGCCCGGTCAACAAGCCCCTGATCCTCGCCTTTGCAGGTGTGTTGAGCGTCCAATCTCTGGTGGTGGCGGCCATCGGAGGAACTGTTCCTGTGGCCGTGGAGATTGGTTTCTTCGAGTCGCTCGGCAGGTTCTTTTCCGCACCCGATCTCGCCCGCCTCGTCTTCCTGATCGCCGGCGCGTTCATCGGTCTCGCATTCGCCGCACGGCGCGGCACCTTCGAAGGATCGCTGCTCTGGGTTGCGGCGGCATCGGCCATCGCCCTGCTCGGCTCGCGGGGTCCGCACGCTGCGACCCTCGCGTTCACCGCGGCTCAACTCGTGCTCCTTCTCGGTCTGGTGGAGGACTCGTACCGGCTCGCGTACCACGACGAGCTCACCGGTCTGCCGAGCCGGCGGGCCCTCGAGGAAGCCCTACGCGCCCTCGATGGCGACTACGCCATTGCCATGGTCGACGTGGATCACTTCAAGAAATTCAACGACCGCCACGGACACGCCGCCGGGGACCAGGCGCTGCGCATGGTGGCGGCAGAGCTCCAGGCCGTGGGTGGCGGCGGGCGCGCCTTCCGCTACGGCGGTGAGGAGTTCGCGATATTGTTTCCGGGGTCAACCCCCGCGTCGGCCCACGAGCACCTGGAAAACGTTCGCGAGGCCATCGCCGGCCGCAAATTTGCCCTCCGCGCGCCCGACCGTCCGCGAAAAAAGCCCAACCCTCCGCGAAAATCCAGCAATCCGCCCAGACATATCACCGTCTCGGTCAGCATCGGTGTCGCCGGCCAGAGCGCCGTCCGGGCCACCGGCGACGCTGTTCTCCGCGCCGCCGACCGAGCCCTCTACCGGGCCAAGAGCAACGGCAGGAATCGCGTCGTGAAGTTCGGCGCCCGGGCCGGATGATGGCCTTTCATCCCAACCTGAAAACAACACTGGGCTCGTCCGAGAAAATGAGGTCGAGCATCGCCCACGTGCCAGCCCCGAACGGACGACAGTGAAGAGCGTCGCCTGACGGGACCGTACAGCCCGAACCACCACGGAGCCACAGAGCACACGAGAGGGACAAGAGAGTCTCAAACGCTGGCGCGAGTACAGGCAGGCGTTGCGTTCATAGCGTCTCGACCGGGCCCCAAAAACCACGAGAAGAATATCCTCTGTGATGCTCTCTGTGATCTCTGTGCCTCTGTGGTTTTTCTGTCGTTGGAGCGCCTTGTGCTTTGGGCTCAGCCGAGGCCAGTCGGCGCTCACTTCAATCCATCGTTCGACCCCATGCTTTTCCGGATGAGCCTATGGTTTCAACTGGAAGATCGAGATGACGAGGGTGATAGCGACCAGGGAGTTGGTGGCCAAATTCCAGATGACGTTTGCGCCCAAAGCGGGAATCGGTACCGGTTGCGAGGGGTCCGCAATGACCCAACGGAGCGGTTGAACCAGCAGCAGCGACGGCAACACCGCCACCAGCACCAAAGGCGGCAGCGCATCCAGAACGACGGCAGCGATGATCGACAGCGGCACAGCGAGCCCCGCGGCAGCGTAGACCCACGCAGCTCGATTTCGACCGAGGAGGATGACCAGGTTCCTGCGACCCCCGGCCCGGTCCGCCGCTTCGTCAGGGAACTCGTTCAACAACAATAGATTGAAGGTCATGAAGAAGGCCGGGATCGACGCCGCGACCGCGGCGGTGCTCCAACTCCCGTCCTGCACCAGCGCCGTACCAATCACCGGGCCCAGCCCGAGTCCGAAACCGGCAGCTATTTCTCCGACACCAATGCGCGCCAGGACGTCGGTGTAGGCGAGCACCGAAACCGCTCCGGCAACCAGGATCGGCAACAGCACCCAACCCAACTTGGCAAAGAACCACAGGCCTATCGCCAGACCGACCGCCGAACACACGAGACCGAAAACCAGAGCTGCGCGCGTGCTCATTCCACCGGCAGGAAGGGTCCCGCTGCCACCGGAGAACGGCGTCCGTTCGGTGTTGAGGTCGATACCGGTTCGCATGTCACTCCACTCGTTCAAGATGTTGACCGCCATGTGAAGGACAACCATGCCTACCAGGGCCAACACCGTGTGCAGCCAGGAAAACGAACCATTCCAGGCCGCGGCCGCAGCGCCGCTCGCCACCAGGGTCGGCGGCAGTAACAGAAAGGGTGCCCTCGCGACTGCAGCGTATTCGCCGAGACCTGCCATCAATCCACTCCTTCGACGCCGCC
This sequence comes from Candidatus Sulfomarinibacteraceae bacterium, assembly GCA_963769215.1. GTDB lineage: Bacteria > Acidobacteriota > Thermoanaerobaculia > Thermoanaerobaculales > Sulfomarinibacteraceae > Sulfomarinibacter. Next base: position 71,564 of record CAVYKX010000016.1, read on the forward strand.
GGACACGGCTGACGTAGCGATTTCATCTTCCGAAACACAGTCAGGCCCAAAAGCCATCCAACGACGATTCTCCGTGAGTAGCTCAATGCCCGAGGCTTCGATGACGTCACCGAGGTCCCGGCTTCTGGTGCTGAGCAAAAAGATCCGGTCTCCGCTGCATTCCTCGACCGCCCCTTCGGCCGATGCCAGCGGTCGCAACAGACCCCCCTCGTCGAGGAAGCGCTCCGCATTGCGGAGAATGTAATTGCTGCGAAACTCGTCGCCATCCACACTCGCGACCGGGATGGTACGCCGGAGATAGAAGGACAGGCCGGCCGCATAAGCTTCCACCCACAACAGGTCCGTCTCTGGGCCGATGTGGGGCTCGACCGCCCGCGCCAACCCCCGCGCCGATCTGCTTTCGGCCACGGCCTCCAGTACCGGTGCTGCACCCACGGGGATCCCCACCAGCGGCACGCTCAGGCCGACCACAGCCAATCGCCGGCGAACGGGTGCGGAAAACCACGCCAACAGGCCACCGACCAGGGCCACGATACCGATTCCAGCAGCGGATCGGACCGCAAGATCGACCGGAACCCGATCGGAGTCGAGTCCGGGCAGACCGTACACGGCAGCACCGACCATGATCAGCCCTAAGATCCCCCAGCACACTGCGGCGACCCGGAGCCCCCGCGGCCGTTCGGACCACGCCGTCGCTACAAGGAGGGCGACCGCCGGCACCAGCGGCAGAACGTATTGCTCCTGCTTGCCGCGCGATAGAGAAAAGAACACCAGCGGCACCACGAGCCACAGCCACAGGTACACCCGGGCCGGGTCGCGCTGCAGCCTCGGATCGCGCGCGCGCGATTTTGCGCCGGCGGCCGCGAGGATCCACCACGGGAATGTGCCTGCCAGGATCACCGGGAGAAAGAACCAGATGGGCTCGGTCCGCTTGAGCTCATCCGATGTCATCCGCGCCCAGGTTTCGGTGACCACGACGTAGTGGAGAAAGTTGGGGATTTCCTGCGAAACAGCCCACACCCACGGAGCCACGAGGCCCACCAACGCCACCAATCCCAGGGGATGCCACACCGCCCGCGATGCTCGCCGCCATATGGCGTACGGCGCCGCCACAAGCAGCGGCACCGCCAGCGCAACGGGACCTTTGGTCAACACGCCCAGGGCCATCGCGCACCACGCCAGCAGAGTCCACCTCAGCCACGGCGGCCCACCAGAATGACGCTCGAGATGATGGGCTCGAATATCCACCGCCTGGAAAAAACCGATCAGCGCCAGCACCACGAAAAAACTCGTAGCGGTGTCCATGATGACCGTACGCGACAGCCCCACCATGAGCGGAGCGGTCAACGTCGCCATCGCAGCCACCCAACCGGCCTCGGCATCGATGCGCTGTGCCGCGAACCACCCGACCAGCAACGCTGTCGCGAGGCCGAAGAGAAATGGCGCCAACCGCGCAGCAAACTCGTTCGGTCCGAGTACCTCGAGAACCGCGGCGGTGGCGGCAAAGAACACGACAGGTTTATCGAGGTACGGCAAACCGTTGAGGTGCGGCAACACGTAGTTGTTGGTTTCCGCCATCTCTCGCGCGACCTCGGCATTTCGGCCCTCGTCGGGCTCAATCAGAGGGTAGCCGCCGAGGTTGAACGCCAGGACCGCAACTGCCGCAATCAGGACTATGGCCGTGCTGAGGGTCCAGCGCGCGGATCCTCGAATTGAGGCTCTGGAAGGCGTCGGTGTGGGCCGTTTCACTGGGTCACCTTTCAGTCGGTTCGATCTCATCGTCCGCAGCCGGCCTGGAATCCTCGAAGCATGGCTGGAATCATCCCGGCGAAGGCAGATTGTGCGGTTCCACCTGGACCACCGCGTCGACGACATTCGGTCCGTCTTCGACAAGTTTCCGCCGCACCGCCAAGGCGATGGCGTGGCCCTCTCCGACGCTCAACCCGCCGTCGACCTCCACGTGCAGGTCGACCGCGAGGTCCGCTCCCACGTACCGGGTGCGCACCGCGTGCGCCGCCTCAACGCCGTCCACCAGAACGGCAAGCTCCTCGATTCGCCGGCGCTCCGAAGCCGGCGCACCAGCGTCGATCAGCTGATCGACCGCCGGGCGGAGGATCTTCCACGAAGCCTGCAGGATCAGCAGACACACGACCACGGCTCCCACGCTGTCGACAACGGCCCACTCCGGGTTGATGAGTGCAAATCCAACCGCCAGCGCGGCGGGAATCGAGGAAATGGCGTCGGAGCGGTGGTGCCAGGCATTGGCCACCAGCGCCGGCGACCGCACCTCGCGCCCGACTCGAGCTGTCCACTGGTACAGAATTTCTTTGCCGACGATGGACGCCAGGGAAACAACCAGCGCAAATCCCGAAGGGACGAACCTGGATTCCTCGCGGAGGCCCCGAATCGCCTCCACGCCCATGCCGACTGCTACCGCACCGACCGCAAGACCGATGACCACCGTCACCAGGGTTTCGATCCGGCCGTGGCCGTGCGGGTGATCATCGTCCGCAGGCGCGGTCCAGTATCGGACGCCGAGGATGACCGCGATGTCTGTCACCGAGTCGGTCAGGCTGTGCAGCGCGTCGGCCAGGACTGCCTGGCTGTGACCGAGAATTCCCGCCACCGCCTTGGCCGCAGCCAACAGGAGGTTACAGATCAGCCCGACCCAGCCGACACGACGGACTCTCGAGGTCACATTCACGCGATCAGTCCACTCTTGCACGCGCTCATCATAGCAATCGTCGCAATTGAGGTTTCAACTCAGCACGCTCACTTCATCTCCCACCGGCAGCCTCCCCGGCCGTCGTGAATCAGATTCTGGCCGAAGTTGAATCTCCTGATCCTGCATCCTGTACGTGGCCAGGGTCCGGAGAGGCTCGGAATCCCGGTCGCCGGTCGCCTGGTCGGTGGTCGTGACCACACACCGTGCGCACGGCTTGACGACACGAAACGGCAGTTCGCCGATCTTGACCCGCCTCCATCCGTCCTCGGCATGGGCTTCGCAGCCGGAGACCACGATATTCGGTCGAAACCGGTTCATCGGTAGCGGCGCAGCGAGCCGCTGATTCAGACCATCAAGAGACCCCTGGGAGAGGAGCAGGAACGGGAAACCGTCGGCAAACGAAACCCAGTCCCCGGATCGCGCGGCCGCGCCACCCACGGGACGGGCATGATCGCCGGCCAGCCGAACCAGTCGCGCGCGAAACCCGAGGAAATCGGAAAACCATGCGGCCGCCTCTGCTCCTTCGTCGCCGGCCCGGCACGTGTCCTTCCATACCTTGACCTCGACCACAGATCCTCCCGGCTCAGCAAAGGGAACCTCGAACTCCGCGACACCGGGCGCATCAATCAGCAGACGATCGCGTTCGGCCCGCACGCCGACCAATGCCATTCGCGGGTGCGTGCGCTGGGTCAAAAACACCCCGTCGCCATCCACGACCATCCACCGTCGATCGAGGTCGAACCCGGTCGCTGTGACGCTGGCCTCTTGAACAGACGAACCGGAGCACGATTTGACGGGATAAACGCAGAGCTCGCTGACCCGAATCATTCCTTCTGCCCCGAATAGCGATCGACCGCACCCGCGGCTGTTGTGCGCGCCGGATACGAACCCAAGACCCGGAGGTAGGGACATTCCCGCCGCAACTCGGCCACTGCCAGAGCCAACGGCTCGGAATCGAGCGAACCTTCGATATCGACGTAGAAGAGATACTCCCACGGCCGTCTCGGAACCGGCCGCGATTCGAGCTTGCTCAAATTGACCCCATACTCGGCCAGCAGCTGCAGGCAATGGGCCAGCGCACCCTCCCGGTGCGGGGTTGTCAGGATGAGCGAAGTCTTGGCGGGGATTCTCGGATCGAGCTCGATCTCCAGGCTGGAAATCACGACGAACCTCGTCCAGTTCTCTTCCTGATCCGCCACCGCTTCACGGAGTACCTGCAAACCGTAAATTTCGGCCGCCTCGACGCTGGCAAGGGCTGCCTGCGACGGATCGCCAACGCGCGCCACCTCACGGGCGGCAGCCGCGGTGTCCTCGAAGGCCACCAGCTCGACGTCGTCAAGCGCAGCGAGAAACTGCGAGCACTGTATGAGAGCCTGGGGGTGGGACAGAACCCGCTCGAGCTCTTCCACCTGAGCGCCATCGACTCCGAGAAGGCAGTGCCGCACGTGCAGGATCTCCTCACCGACGATCCTGAGGTTGGTGCCGCGGAGCAGATCATAGGTCTGGTTGATGGATCCAGCTGTCGTGTTCTCGATTGGGAGGAAGGCGTAGCCCACCTTTCCGGTTTCCGCCATCTGCAACGCCTCGTGAAAGCTGCTGCAACCGACGAACTCCATCGTGTCGGATCGCACCGAGAAATACTTCCGCGCGGCGATCTCGCTGTACGAACCCTCAACACCCTGGAAGGCAACCCCGTGGGCACTCCGCGCCGAACGTTCCACCTGTTCGCGGTGGAGCATCACCTCTTCCTGGGCCTTGAGGGACATGGCGATGATCTCGCGGAAAATCTCGTGGGTCCGGAAGCTGTCGATGCCAAGCTCACGAGCCCACCCCTCAACCCGGTTGAGCACTTCGGTTTCTCGTTCGTGATCACGGAGAAACGACAGACCTTCCTCCTTGACCCGGGCAATCCCAGCGACCGTTTCCAGCCGTTCCCTGAGATCTTCGAGCAGCCGCCGATCGACCGTGTCGAGCTTGGAACGCAATTTTTCCAGATCATCCATGGCGGTGCATTGTAGCCCGTCACGGAAGCAGCGCTACACTGGGTCGGCCGTGAACTCTGACATCCTCGTCGTCAGCCTGGCTGCAGTTGCCGTCGTGTTCCTGCTCGGCGGCTTTGCGGCCTATGTCTGGCACAGCGGGCAGAGGCGGCTCGAGAGCTTGTCGCCGGCCTTCGAGCTTGGCACCACCCGCCTCGTAGGCCCTTTGGGGAACACCGTCGAAGGCCTCTACCGCGGATTCACCTGCCGATACACGGTCCGGCACCCATCCCAGCACGATCGCGGAGGGGCGAACCTCCGGCTCTTCGTGAGCTCTCCGCATTCGTGGTCAGCCGAAGTCGACAGCCCCGCTTCCAGGCTCCTGGTCAGGATCGGCGTCTTGAAGGACGTCGAGATCGGCGATCACGACCTCGATCAACGCCTCCGGTTTTCTGCAAGCGACGAAGGCGCCGCGCGGTCCATATTCGGGGTTGGTGGGGTGCGGACTGCCATGCAAGCCCTGGCCGACAGCGAGAACTTCGAGGGTGTCGCGACGCGGGAAGGTCGGATCGACGTGAAATTTGCACCGCGGTCGCCCGAGCTCGACGACGATCCGGAAGCGCTGCGCACGCGCCTCGAATTGGTCATCAATCTGGTGATCGCGTGCGGTTATCCCCGGCCTACCAGGCTCGTTAGCAAGTTGAACGTTGTGACGTTCGAACGTTTCACCCAACCCCGCCGGGCACTCAACGTTCAACGTGTAACGTTCAATACGTTCAACGTATCCACCCAGCCACCCAACAATCAGCTGCAGTCATCTGTCAGGTATCGAGTGGAGAGGTTTCTGGGGCGAAAACTGAATACTGATTACTGTTTACTGATTACTCATATAGGATTTTTGCTTGAAAAAATGCCAGAAGTTCGATGTATAGTGGGGCGCCTGTGAGGCCACCGCCGGGGTGGCCGGCAAATGGGCGAATCGGTGCGATTCGCCAGAACGGTTGAGACAGGGGGGCGCCCGGGAGGGCAGTGCACCCCGGAAGGAAAACGGGAGCGATGAGTAAGAAACTGTTCGTAGGAAGCTTGAGCTGGGATACAAACGACCAAGGGCTGCAAGAAGCATTCGCGCAGTTCGGAGAGATCACCGAGGCGAAGGTGATCACCGACCGGGATTCCGGCCGCTCGCGCGGCTTTGGATTCGTCACCTTCTCCGACGACGAGGCAGCGGACAAGGCGATTTCCGAAATGAACGGCTTTCAGCTTGACGGCCGTCCGATTCGGGTCGATGTGGCCCAGGACCGGCGCAGTGGCGGCGGCGGCGGTGGCAATCGCGGCGGTGGCGGTGGCGATCGCTGGTAGATCGCACTGATCGGTCGCCGAAAAAAGGCGCACACAAACCCCCTCCACAGCGGAGGGGGTTTTTTTACCCGCGCCCTCGTCGACTCTCGTCCTTCCACGAAGTCATTTACCACAGAGGCACGGAGAACACAGAGAATTTCCTCTGTGCGGCTCTGTGCCCTCTGTGTCTCTGTGGTTCATTCCTTCGCGATCACGCGTTCGAACGAGGAACCTCGGGCACATAAACCGGATTCCCCCAACCTCGCGGAATTCCGATTGAGCCTCAACATCCTTCCACGCTCAACGCGCACTTCTACCAACGCATTTTCGGGCATCGGTTCGGGTGTGAGAAAACGTTGAAACGTGCGGCTCATCCGGAAAATCGTGAGGTTGGGGGACTGCTGGGCGCGAGCTCCGAAGGAGCGACAGACTTTAGCCTGGGGCGTGAGCCCCAGGAACCTCGGGACAAAAAATCAGACAAGCCGCGGAGCGGCGACAGATGTTCAAAATCGACGCGGAAGACCCCCGTCGCGGCCTAGATCTGTCGCCCCTCCGGGGCTCGGATCAAAAAAGGAACCGGAGACCCCGGGGCTCACGCCCCGGGCTAACCTCTATCGCCGCTCCGCGGCTCCATTTCCATTTCGACGGTCGTGTTGGTCCACGATTCACATCGTCGACATTTCTTCACCTCACGGAATTCCGGATGAGCCAAACGTTCGAACGTCGAGCGTTGAACGACTCACTAACGATACGGCGCCAGCAGGTCGAGCTCCGGGCGATCCTGAAGGCTCTTGAGCGGTGGATTGGTCAGGATGAAGTAGGGGTCGTCATAGCCCGCTTCGAACGACGGCCTATCGTCGCGACCGAGCGGTCCGGATCGCCGATCAATGCGTAGATTTCCGCAAGGATCATCAGCATCTGCGGACTTTTGTTCTCGGTCTGCTCGACCTCGAGGGCGAGATCCTGCGCCTCCCGACTTCTGCCGAGCGCCGCGAGGATGCACGCCTTGCGCCCCGGGTTCCCATCGGTTGAATCGAGGGCCGCACGAGCCTCGAGATCCGCGAGTTCATTTTCGAGCACGGTGCGGGCTTCGTCGCGGCGGCCGGCTCCCTGGAGCGCGAGCCCGAGACACAGGCTGTCGTAGATATCAGTCGTGACGTTGTCGCTCGAGTGGGACCGTTCGCTAATCTCCTGAAACAGCTCGATCGCTTCATCGTACGCCCCGCGGCGGTGGAGGAGGTGCGCGAGGTTGGAGCGAGCGTAGGGATTGTTCTCGTTGATTTCGCGAGCCTTCCGCATGCCCTTTTCAGCTTCGTCGAATCTCCGCTGCGACACCATCGTCCACGCCAGCATGTGGTGAGACCAATCCAATTCAGGCTGCAGACTGAGCATTGCTCGTGCCGCCTCCTCGGCTTCGACCGGCCGCCGCAGGTGTTGGTTCAGCGACGTCCACAGACTGTAGATCGGAATGGGATTTCGCGGATCGACCTCGCGCGCGCGCTCGAACATGCGAACGGCTTCTTCGTGCCGGCCGAGCTGCTGGAGAATTCGGCCGCTGTTGTTGTACGGAGCCACCGCGTCCGGGTAGAACTCGCTCGCCATCTGATAGTCGGCGAGCGCTTCCTCAAGGTCGCCGTCGACGAATTGACGATTGATCGCACGCAGGTGGAGAAACTCGCGGCGCGAGATCTCGCTTGCGTCCGTGAGCGCCTGGACGAGCATCTCGCGGCCTTCCTCGGGCCGGCCGAGATACTGAATGTAGATCAGCCCGAGCGATCCGCGCGCCATCGCGAATTTATCGTCCTCCTCCAACGCGAGCTCGAAGAACTCGGCCGCTTTGGTGATACGGTTCGCTTCCCATTCCCGGTGTCCCATGGAGACCAGGCGGAGCGCCTCCCAGGAAGACGTCGTGTATTGGGCGAGAGGCGGATCGGATTCGGCAATCGACTTCAGCGTTTCGCCGAGCCTCCGCCGTACCGTCCGCGTCAGCTCGTCGATGGACTCGAGGAGCACCTGGTCCTGGCCCTTGGCAGTCAGTCGAACACGGTCGGCGGTCCGCCCCGTTGACGGGTCGACCAGGCTCGCCTGCAGGATATAGACGTCGCCCAAAGCGTGAATCTGCGGGATCAGCAAGGCTCGGACGCCGGCAAAGCGACAAACCTCGAGGCCGGTTTCGAGGTCGATCTCGGACGATGCGTCGCGGCGCATCATACGGAGGGTGTTGTGAAGCTGGCCCGAGTCGAAGACATTAACGTGGCGCGACTGCCTGAGATCGGTCTCGAGCGCGCTCTTGAGCGCGAGAGTAAACCCCTCGAATTCCGTTTCGTTGACTACGTCCGTCACCAGCAGCCAGTCCCTGCCTCTCGAAGGGCAGCGCGGTCCCCAGGAGCCGCCTGCCGGCAAAGAACGAAATCGCCACAGCGAGCAGAACCACAACAATGACCGCGGTCCTGGCCGGCACTCTGTTGCCGATACCCGCGAGGGCGCGGCGAACTCCCGTCGACTGCGCTGCGTCGCGGAGCGCTTCGGCCAGTTCTTCTGCAGTCTGGAAACGTTCCGCGGGGTCCTTGGCGAGAGCCTTTTCAACGATCTCGGCCAGCGCCGCCGGCGTTTCCGCGCGAAGCTTCTTCGGCGAGGTCGGAGGCGAGACGATCACCCTCCGCATGACCTCGCTCGGCGACCCGGTCCCGAAGGGCGCCTCACCGGTCAGCATCTGGTACAGGACACAGCCGGCGCCGTGGATGTCGGTCCGCGCGTCGGCCGTGCTCCCGCCCACCTGTTCCGGAGCCATATAGGCAGGGGTGCCGACCACCGCGCCTCGAGCCGTGTAGGTCAAGGTCTGCGCATCGTCTCCAGGCCGACCCGCCCACTCAACCCTCTTCGCGACCCCGAAGTCGAGCACCTTGACCCGCTCGTCCGGGGTAATCATTACATTCGACGGTTTGATGTCGCGGTGGACGATCCCGAGCTCGTGGGCCGCAGCCAAAGCCTCGGCGAGCTGGACTCCGATGTCGATGACCCGGTCGATCGGCAACGGGCCTTTTTGAAGTTCGGCCTCGAGGCTGCGCCCTGACACAAGCTCTGACGCCAGGAAGAGCTGAGTCACATCGTCATCGCCGTCGGCCTCCGTCTCACCGGCCTCATACAGAGTTGCGACACCCGAATGATTGATAGCCGCTGCGAGACGAGCCTCTCGAAGAAAACGGTGGCGAACCTCATCATCGCCGGCCGCCTCGGGCCGGATCAGCTTGATCGCAACCTCGCGATCCAGCACCTCGTCTCGGGCGCGATAGACCACACCCATCCCACCCTCTCCGAGCCGGCCGAGGATCTCGAAGTGAGCGATTCTGGTCGGGGCCTTTGCCCGCTTCCACCGTGACTGCCTGATGAAACCAACTCACAGATACTGTACGACGGGCAGACTTGAAGGTCTAGCCGTTCCGCCCCCCCCCCCGAGCCTCGATGCTGGATACTCGATGCTCGCTCACCCACCCACCCTCCCCCGAGACCGTCATCCGACAGCCGGGCTATCAGCAGAACAGCGCGTTGGTCGGACGTGCCACTTTTGACATTGTCCGGAGTTTCGTGGCCGACATTGGAATGGCGAAGGGGCCCGACCATTGTTAAGGGTGGCAAACCGCCGACGGCTGCGATCCGCGGCCCAGAAGTCGTCGCGAGACGAGTTCATGGGTCCGCTCGCAGGCGACGGTGCTTCACGGCGGCCGGTGGCCGCCAGTAATCACGCGGAACAACGTCGACAGGGAACGCGCAGAAGCCGGAGGCGTTCCGAATTGCGAGGTGGAAGAGTATCCTCATCCCATGCTCTCCGTCGGCATTGTCGGGCTGCCCAATGTGGGCAAGTCGACGCTCTTCAACGCCCTCACCGCGGGTGGCGCCGAGGTCTCGAACTATCCCTTCACGACGATCAACCCGAACGTCGGCGTGGTGGCCGTTCCGGACCCGCGACTGGAAGCCCTCGGACAGGTGCTTTCGCCTGAGAAGTCGACACCGGCAACAATCCGTTTCATCGACATCGCCGGCCTGGTCGAAGGCGCCAGCAAGGGCGAGGGCCTCGGCAATCAGTTCCTCGGCGAGATCCGGCAGGTGGACGCCGTCGTCCACGTGATTCGGTGCTTCGCCAAGGCAGACGTTGCGCACGTCTTTTCCGACGTCGACCCGGTGCGCGATGCCGAGATCATCGACACCGAGCTCATGCTCGCCGACCTCGAGGTCCTCGGGCGCGCGATGGAAAAGCGCAAGCGCGACTGGCAGACCCACCCCGCAGAACACGAGCGTGAAAAGCGGCGGATGAACGAGTGGAAGGAAGCACTCGAAGCCGGGAAACCACTGCGCCAACTCGGGCTCCACCCAAACGATCTCCAAGAGCTCAAGACCGCCGGCTTGCTGTCCGGCAAACCGGTGCTCTACGTCGCCAACATCGCCGGTGAAGGCGACGAGCACAACGTGTCGGCACTGACCGAGCGCGAACCCGACACGCGACTGCTCGCGGTTGACGTCGAGCTCGAGCTCGAGCTCGCCGAGCTCGAACCCGACGAGCGAACCGAGTTCATGTCCGAGCTCGGTCTCACCGAATCAGGCCTCGCCCGGGTGGTCCGCTCGGCCTTCGATCTCCTCGGCCTTGTCGCCTTCTACACCATCGCGAAGAGCAAGCTCCAGGCCTGGGAAATCCCGACGGGCACCCCGGCAGCCAGGGCCGCCGGCAAGATCCACTCGGACATGGAGAAGGGGTTCATTCGCGCGAAAGTGGCGTCAGCGGATGAACTCATCGAGGCCGGCGATCTTCGCGTCATCCAGGACCGCGGCCGCGTCCGTACCGTCGGGCGAGATCACGAGATCTGTGATGGGGATGTTGTGGAGTTTCTTTTCAACGCGTGATCCTCTTTCAGAGCGCTCTTCTGCGGGCGCACGTTCCGACGACGCATTTCTGCCCAGACGCCCTTCCGCAGTAGCCTCGGACAATGCAATGTTGGCACCTCCGCCGAACGCGCTGTGCTTCTGATGACGGCTGCATCACGGCTCAGGGAGTGGCGGGTAATTCAACACGCGGATTCAAAACTTACTCGGGTTGTATGGGTGGGTGGAAATCCGAAATCCGAAATCCGAAATCGTTGGACGGGTAGGTGGAACCCCTGACCAATCCCTTTTCTGCCGACGGGCTCGAACACTCTGTCATCCCGAGCGGAGGCTGCGTTCGACGCAGCCGTAGTCGAGGGATCCCCCGAAGCAGGAGATAGGCCGATGACTCAGCACTCTCCGGAGAACTGAGGGGATTCCTCGACTCGGCCGTCGAACGGCCTCCCTCGGAATGACAGAGATTCAGTTGGGTGGCAACCCTTGACCAAACTCTCATGTGCGGCTACGCTTCTCTCGAACTCATTGAGACCGAATCCAAATTGCGCGCCCCGCACAGGGCGATACACATGGAGGAACACATGAACCGAGATCGCCACTATTCACCACTCACCTTAGCCCTGATCGTCATCGCTTCCCTGGCGGCAGGATCCGCCTTTGCTGCCGACAAAACAGAAATCAATCTCACGCTCACGGTCGACTCGTCGGGTGCTGCGACAATCAATGTCGACCCAGAAGACGCGACGATTTGGCGGAACAAACCGGACAAACCCAAAAAGGTCTACTGGATGACCGAGAACAACAGCTCCTACGACGAGCTCTTCTGGGAGCTTCGCTACGATCCCGACAAGGGTGGCGGCTCGGCAAACTATTTCGGAGATGTTGACATTGCGTGCGGCGAATCCGACATCAAGGTCCAGCCCGACAAAAAGCCGGATATCCCCTATGCGGAGTGGCCGTACTCGGTCACGGTGTACTCGTGCGTTGATGGCGAAAAATCTGAAATGATCCTCGAGGTTGATCCCCGAATCAAATGGGGTGACTGAAGAGTCTATTCACCGATCAGCGCCTGAAAATCCGAACGGCCGTGGAGGGCGCGAAACTCGTCCTCCTGGCGGATCAGCTCGGGCGACTCTCCGAGCGCGATCGCCTTCGCGAGCGCCTCGACCGCTGCGTCTTCCTCGCCGCACTGGGCATAGACATACGCCAGCCTGTGGGCGTTGGGACCGGTGTCCGGAAGGAGGTCCTCGAGCTGCGAAGTCAGCCTGGTCGCTCGCCCGCAGTCGTTCGCCTTCGCCGAGTAGTCGGCAAGCTCCATCAATAGCGCCGGGTTTTCGGGGTCTTCAACAACCTGCGTCTCGAGGAGCTCACAAGCCCGCAGATACCTCTCCTGGGCCTCCTCGACTCGTTCGAGGCGCAGATACAGATCCCCGAGATTGGCCTGGTACATCGCGTCCTGCGGGTTCAGCCGCACTGCCAGCAGGTAATTCTCTTCGGCTCTCTTCCCACCTCTCCGGATGGTCGGAGAAAAAGTAGGCAGTGGCCAGATTCGAGGCCAGACGCGGGCTGCGGATCGGTTTGGGGAGGCTCTCGTAAATTTCGATGGCGGCGTCGACCTCGCCGACCTGGAGGTTGTAGGTGGCCAGCTTCTCCCGAGGCATCGACACATCGGGCGGCGCGACCTCGGCTGCGGTCTCAAAGGCCTCCCGGCTCTCGTCGTACCTCCCGCACCTGGCAAGGAAATTCCCGAGGTGATTCCACGTGTCCCAGTCGTCCGGACGCAGAGCGGTGGCCACTCGCAACGACCGTTCCGCCTCTTCCAAATCTCCCACCCGCTCGTAACTCCTGCTCAACTCCCGGTGCACCCGGTCCGGCCGCGGATGTTCGGCCAGCACTGCCTCAACCTCGCGAACAGCCGCATCGTGACGGCCGGTCGTCCGATAAATGCGGGCTAGCGCGAGGTGCGCCTCCGGCAACTCCGGATCGATCTCGCGGGCTTTCTCGGCGTGAGCCTCCGCCTCATCGAGAGTTTTCTTCTCGAGGTCCCTCACATAGATCTCCCACAGGGCCTCGCTCAGACCCACGTGGGCAAGGGCAAAATTCTCGTCCAGGCGCAAGGTCTGGCGGAAGTTGTCGGCGGCCGCTTCCGGTCCGCGTGGGGGTCGTCAATCTTATCGAGGAATCGGCGGCCGGTGACGTAATAGTCAAAGGCCTTGCTCGTCCCCCCGGGATCGCGTGCGAGTCTCCGCCGTTCATCTGCGGACAGCGGAATCGACAGAAAGGTCGCGAGATCGCTCGCCATGGATCGCGTCAGCCCATAGACCTCCCCGCCCGGCGCCGAGTACGTGTGGGACCACAGCACCAGCCCGGTGGCGGTGTCGGTCAAACTCACCGTGCTCTCGAGCCTGCTCCCCTCCTTGAGAATCTCCCCCTCGACCACGGATCCGACCCCGAGTTCCGTCGCCAACTCGCCAGGACTTCGATCCCGGGCGTTCCACGCTTCTGATCTGCCCGCGACCTGGAGACCCTCATCTTCCGCAGCCGGTTCATGAGCCCGGCCGACACCCCTTCGGTCAGATGATCGAGCTCGGCGTCCCCGGTGAGATTGGCGAACGGCATCACCGCCAGGGTTCGCAGCGGGGGTGGGGGCTTCGTAGCGACTTTTCCGATCAGGACGGCGCCGGCGATCGCGACGGCCGCGGCGGCCGCGGCGGCCGCGACCGCGAGCGTCCATCTCGGGACGGTGATTCTCTTCCGCTCGCGCGCCGCCGAATCCTTCAT
>CAVYKX010000017.1:0-159870 GCA_963769215.1 Candidatus Sulfomarinibacteraceae bacterium
CACTAATCTTGGACAAAGAATCAATAATCAAGTCGACCCCGTGTGGAGAGGCTTGCAGCAGCCAATCATTAAGTAAAATACCATTTAATTCAGAACCATATATCTGCAAACCATTAAAGGGTGCGGTAATAATATATTCAGATGATAAGCGTAGCTATCTTCGCAATAGCAGCGTCACCTTTGGATCGGACTAACTGGCTGAGAGGGATGGCACAAGAGATTGAGGCGAGCGGAGGGCAAATAGAATTGAATGCCAAGGTTGTTAGCATTAAGGAAAACTGCATACGTATTAAAGATGGGGAAGAGATAGATTATGACATCCTCATAGGAGCCGATGGACCTAACTCCCTTGTAGCTAGACATCTAAGAGTGAAGCACCAATTCACTACAGCCTGCCAGTATAAAATCATCTGCGACACTTCAAATATGGATTACCTGGAATTCTATGTTGATAGAAGATTCTCACCTGATTATTCATGGATATTCCCTAAGGAGGGAATCATTAATGTAGGTATCGAAGGTAATTTTGCATCGTTAGATACATTCTTAGCGTACAAGGGTTTAAGTAGCCATAAGATAGTTGAGAAAGAGGCGGGAGTGATTCCAACATCAGGTATCAAGAAACTCGCTTGGCGCAACATCGCCCTAATTGGTGACGCAGCTGCAATGACCAATCCCTTCTCAGGTAACGGATTAACACCAATCATATACGCTGGTGATATCCTTGTCCGACACTTAACTAATTTGGAAAGCTACGAAATGGAAGTTAAGAAACATCCTATCACTTCGCCAATACTTTTTAAGGCTAGACAGGGGCTTCTAAAATTGGCCGATGATGATTTGGTGGGTTTATTGAGCTTCCTTACCGGTGTTTCCCCAGAACGTCAGGATTACCTTTATATAGGCAGTATTGTAAAAGGTCTTTCTCTATTGCCGAAGCTGCAATTGTTGATGAGAACGTACCGGGCAATAAAAATAACTAAAACTTATGGCTGGTAGGCGTCAAAGGTTTCAGTTGTTACAACCAATATTCATACCCATTGACAATACCCCAATGGTCGTAGGTTTGCTATATATTCATTTATTTATAGGGAGGTGGTACTAATGAAAACAATAGGCAAAGTACTTGTTTTAATCACCATCATAGCTATTCTTGTACTATCTGTTGCTGGTTGTACTGGTGACCAAGGACCTCAAGGACCAGCGGGACCAGTGGGACCAGCGGGGCCAGCAGGGCCACAGGGTGCACAAGGACTACAAGGTGAACAAGGTGAACAGGGTACTAGACGATGTCACAGGGGCACCGGGACCAACTTGATTGTAGCCATGGGCCTGGTTCCATGTCTAGGGATTGTCGTGCAGGGATATAATGTTACCTCAGCCGAATGGATTAGTAGCCTTTATTGCCGTATTCAACTCACAGGTATTAATTATTCACCAATGGAATATATAACAATCATTAGCGGACTTCCAAACAGCACTTTCTATGCTGCTGGAAACGGCAATCTTATGGTCGCAACACCAAATCTAGGGGCTTTCTCCTTCATTATTCTTGCCCTGCCTTAGCTGTATATAATGATTTGTAATGCCTACAGATGAGTTGATGGGATTGACCCGCAATCATGGAATATCCTCCATTGACAACACCCCAGTCTGGGGATTAGATTTATACCCAATATATTTATGGAGGCTTTATACATGACAAAATCAATAATAATCATTGGAACGGGGATAGCTGGTTTATCTGCAGGGTGTTACTGTCAAATGAATGGCTATAATACCCGTATATTTGAGATGGATACTAGGCCGGGTGGCGTATGTACATCGTGGAAACGTAAAGGCTACACGATTGACGGCTGTATGCACTGGCTAGTTGGTTCCGGTCCAGCTAGTAGTTTCTATCGCATCTGGGAAGAACTCGGTATTATGAACGCCCATACCTTTATCAACCACAAGGAATACTGGAGTATTGAAGGTAGTAACGGTAAATCGATAGTTCTATACGCTGACCTAGAACGTCTAGAAAACCATATGAAAGAGCTGGCGCCTGAAGATAGTGATATTATTGAGGATTTTATCAAAGGTATAAAGAAGCTTAATTGGATTTGATATGCCGGTTGATAAAGCGCCTGAACTATTCAACATATTTGATAAAGTAAAAATGATGATTATGATATTTCCCTATCTGGGATTTATGCGAAAGTGGAGCAAGACGACCGTTCTTCAATTCGCAAACCGGTTTAAAAACCCCTTTATGCGAGAGGTTTTCACCGGTCCAGTAGGGGAAATGACTGATTTCCCGATACTCTCTTTGATGATGCCCCTAGCGTGGCTAAACCAGAAAACAGCAGGCTATCCTCTAGGCGGTTCGCTTGAGTTCTCTAAGACCATAGAAAAACGCTACCTCGGCCTTGGTGGAAAGGTCAGTTATAAATCAAAGGTAGTTAAAATACTTGTGGAAAATGCCAATGCGGTTGGTATTAAGCTGGCTGACGGGACTGAACACCGAGCTGATATCATCATTTTCTGCAGCAGACGGACGTACTACCATATTCGATATGCTGGAAAGAAAATATATCGATGATAAAATACAGGGATACTATGATAACTACGCACTATTTCCTCCATTACTGCATGTAGCATATGGTGTTGCACGCACTTTTGACGAACTACCACAGTCTGTATCGGGATTCAGTTTAGTAATCGACGAGCCTATCACCATCGCGGGCAAGGAACTTACCAGATTACCATTGCATATCTATAATTTTGATCCTAGCTTAGCACCCAAAGGTAAAACAGTTGTTAAATTCATGATAAACACCGAGTGGGAATATTGGAGTGAGCTGTATAAAGATCCGGGGAGTTATAAGGCGGAGAAGAAGAGGATTGCTAATGAACTGTTGACCATTCTAGAAAAACGATTCCCTGGACTGTCAGAACAGGTCGAGATGACTGACGTGGCAACGCCTATGACATGGGTTGGGTGCTTGGCAACTGGAAAGGTAGTTATGAAGGATGGATGGAGATATCAATGGGCTTAGGTAAGGTTATGAATAAGACACTACCAGGGCTTGATGGTTTCTACATGTGCGGACAGTGGGTTGAACCAGGTGGCGGACTACCTCCAGCAGCTCAATCAGGTCGTAATGTAACTCAAATTATTGTCCCAAGAAAGATAATAAACAGTTTGTGACCACAACTCCATAATGGTAGTTTCGGGTCTGTTCAGCTAGTTGTTTAATAATTTAAGTCGATAGTTACTTTCTGATCTTTTCCTTTATATTTCAACCCAAGTGTTTTTAACATAAATTAAAAAACACGATTTATTCCCAAATATCTATACAAAGGTTCCTTTTTAACCTTGAGCTATTGAGGAATTCTTAGTTTTAAGTCTTAGTCTATTTTGAGCGCACCTTTTTTAAGGTGACTAATTGCACGATAACCTATTTTGTTTAAGATTACATAGAACAAGATAGATTCATTAAACAAAGATTAAAAGTGATTGAATATATAAAAGAGAGCTTCGAGAAATTCGGAGCTTGATGTATTGAGGAAGGTTGTCAACCTGATTCTTCAGATGCTGTCAACCTGATTCTTTAAAAATTAAAGAGCATTAGAGCCGGTTTCAGCTTTAAGAATTGGCCAATACCCTGAAAAATGTCCACCTGACTTTTAATCAGGGTGTTGTTGGTTGATCTATATTGTTAGGCTGAAAGCTAGTTCAAAAGTTCTGTCTTTCGTAAACCATGGCCCACCGTACTGGATTTGAACTCATTTTAGGTTAAACAGAATGATATCTCGAAAGTTCTACCTATTGTAACCTCAGCTCCACCAAATAAAGACTGCCACTTTACTATCTCTATTTCTGTAACAACTCCTATCTGATCCAGATGTATCCATCCATCAGTTCAGGGAAAATACTCTAGCGAGATAGTCACTCCCCTCAACTAAGTCTACTTTTCTGTCTGCGTTACCAGTCCATGCGATAGAAGCAGTACAATCTATGAACACAAGACCCCTATCGGTAGTCTCAAAGGCGTTAAGAATATGCCCGTATAGTTCTCCAGAAATGCTTATGCTTACAAAAGCTGCCCGTATTCCGGCAGCCTCGGCATTATTATCAAGCGTCTCGGCGAAATCGGCACAGACGAATGAATCCAAATCATATATCATTCTGTCTGTCTGGTCAGTTGAAAGGAAACTTACTAGTGAGTCTCATGTCGGATTAGCCGCATCAGGATTATTGACTATAACAATGTATTCTCCGTCAGCGCCGACTATTATACCTTCACCGATAATGGCATAGTCGTCATTTTTATCTCCGCCAATATCTTCATCATCTATTGTTGTATTGGTAAAAAAGACTATGATTACTAAGAATACAGCAATATAGAATAACGAAGAAACAATATTTTTAAACATAAGAATCCGCCATACTTCTATCAGAAAAGATAGCTAGACCGCATCGTCCTCTTCAAAGAACTCATTAAGCGGTTTCATTTCCCGGGTATCCGCTTCAGGCTGCCGTTGTGATGACTCCAGGCCATGTTTTTTCACAAGTTCTTTATGCAGAGCTTCAGATCTTTCTGGATTGTCGCAATAAAGCCAGCCGAGGAAAAAAGACTGGCGGCACAGCCTTTCTACGGCTTCCATAATATAGTGGTTAGGTATATCACCCGTGGTATCCTGAAAGGCATCGTAAAAGCCCAGTGTCGTGCTGAATATATGGTTATTATAGTAAGGCTCTTTACTGAAATCCCATTTCTTTTGAAGCTCTTCCATCCACATCTGTACTTCCAGATAACCTTCTTGAATGGCCTGGTAAACTATCGGACATCGTTTTCCTCCCGAAGGTATTATTATCGGATGTTATTATATACCTTTTGATATAGAAGTAAGGGGGGAACTCAAGCCCAATGATTTTTAACCAGTTGGTTCCTGCTATTCGGCTCTTGACCTTAGTGCTTCGTTTGCGAATAAACAGATTTGCTATATAACAGTATTAAAATCCGTAATGTCAACAGGAATATTTACTCTTGCTGTGATAAAAGAAGTTTAGCTGTATTTATTAGATATGCGTGAGTTTAGTAGTAATAGACTAGCCGATTGATGACTGTATAAATGTTCTGATATCATTGGTTGGGTATGGCAAATCCCAAAGCCTTTTCCCAAGGTATAACCCCAGCTATTGATGCCGATTACCTCGCCTCGTGTATTGACCAGCGGGCCGCCGCTGTTACCAGGATTGATAGCGGTGTCTGTCTGAATATACTCATAGCCTTCGAAGAAGCGCAATGCCAAGATGATGCCGCTGGTAACTGAGATCCTGCCCGAGTTCGAAGGAAAACGGGAAACCCAGGGCAAATACCCCTTCGCCATTACAATCTCTTCATAATTACCCAGAGTGGCTTTCTGAAAGTCGTTAAGATTCGTTGTGAGTTTGAGTATCGCCAGATCAAGGTCGGGATCATCGGAGACCACAGTTGCCGTAAAACTCTGCCCGCTGCTTATAGTTACCTCGATTGAGGTACTATCGGCGATTACATGGAATTGGTAAGCACATAACCGTCTTCTGTTATTATCACTCCGGAGCCGGAAGCAGGCCCAAATATTGTATTCACTTCTATAAAAACTACTGAAGGCTTAAGCGAGAGCGACGATATCTGCCGGATTGCAGACTTGCCGCCTCTATGCCTTCAAGGCTTTCTTCAAGGCCTGTAATATCGCCTTCGATAGTGGTCAGGCTGCCGCTTAAATTTGAAATATCACCGCCGAGGGTGGTCACGTTGGACTGAAGCGATGTGAGCTGTCCGTTAAGGCTATCGATTTTGCCGAGGGCGTCGTCTGTCCTGGCTCTGTTGTCCATATAAAGAAACCAGCCATCCACTAAAGATAACCAGTAAGCTTGCCAGTATAATTATCCATTTGTTCATTATTGGCCTGCCCTTGTATGGTTAATGATGTGCCTTTATTATTAAGTAGTTGTTCCGATTGTGTTATTAATGAAATCCTTCATATCTCTTCACAGTGATGGCAAAGGTAATACCTTCACCTTCCGTAAAACCCCAGGTATTGATGCCGATTACCTCGCCCCGCATATTGACCAGCGGTCCGCCGCCAAAGCCCAGGCTTACCTCAGCATCCGTCTGGATATATTCATAGCCGTATAATTCTATAAACCTTACGGCGGAAACAATACCCAGCGTGGCGGATAGATCTCCGCTTAAGTCGTCGAAATCGGAAACCTAGAGCCAGCACTTTCTCGCCGACTGGTTATATCATCATAGTTACCTAGAGTAGTGATGGGGAAGTCATTACGGTCGGATTCTATTTCTAAAATCGCCAGGTCCAAGGTCAGGATCATCGGCGACCACGGTTACCGGGTAGCTCTTGTCCGCTAGTCAGTATTATCCGGATAAAGTTGCTGCCTGCGATCACATGGGAATTGGTCATTAAATAGCCGTTGCTGGTCAGGATTATACCCGAGCCCGGAGCGCGTGTGCTTACCTCTATTCTAACTACCGATGGTTCCAGTAAGCGAAATAACAAAAGGTGCTGTATATTCGTTGGCGCTGATACCCGAGACTATCTGCCCAAGAACGGCAATACCATCTGCGTAGGAGTTAATACTATCTTCTATACTTGAAAGCTGGCCACTTAGTAAGGAAACATCGGATAGAAGTGAGGAGACCTGCCCGCTAAGGACATCGATTTCGTCAAGCGCTTCTTCAAGATCCTGACTCTGCTACCAGGTAGAAGAAAGCTGCCGCGCCGCTTATTATTATCAATAATGAAACCATTACGGCTGCTGGTTTATTCATTTGAATGCCTCTTAATAGATATTGGAGCGAATTAGTATTAAGATTGCGAATATATTAAGGCCATTATTCCTTCAACGGATGCCTGTGGAGTTCTATGGAACGAGTAATACGCCCGTCCGCTATCTGGATATCCATCTGAACGGAGTATTCGTGGTCTTCGTCGTTGAACTCGGTATGGATCATCCAGCCCTGTTTGGGCTCACGGAAAAGCGGCGCGCATGTCGGCTTAAGGATTCTTGTATTTTGCATCTTTTCCCCGTAGAGAGCCCTAACCGCCTTTTTGACGATTGGCATAAGCGTGTGGCGTTGGTAACCTGCCTGCTCATAACCGCCTCCTCTGGCGTTGCTGTAAATGCCGCCCCTGATGAATTGTTAAGGTAATTCCTTGCTTATATTCTACCACGAAATTTCAGATTGGAAGCCTCTTTTTTTATCCTTCGTTTCTCTCGCCAACAGCTTATCTGTTATTATTTCCTTGCTCAGGCCGAAAACGGAGAGCGTCTTGCTCCTGTTTGTCTGCCCGCTTGTTTATTTCTATATCGTTCCGTTTTATCTCTAGCAGGTCGCTCAAATAGTTGATAAGCTCTTTATTAGCTTTGCCCTTAACAGGCGGGGCGGCTATCTTTATTTTGAAAGAGTCTCCATACGTGCGGTATTTCGTTTCTGGCAGCTCCCGGACTTACCGAGACCTTGATAACCGTTTTCTTCTTGTTATCCATATAAGCTTTCTTTATTTTACCTTATGTTTTATATATAATCGTTCTTAGAGGCTAATCTATCACTAACTCATTATAAGGTCTACGGGAGGCTGTTATGACGGCTCTGAAGAAGAAATTGGCTCCTTGCTAAAAAAAAGCGCTTGAGTCTGGGAATTGTAGAATCGGCCACAGGCGGGTTTATCTCCTCACCTGATAACGGGTGTCCCGGCAGCTCGGACTACTACAAAGGCTCGATAACCGCCTATAGTAATAGTACTAAGATTAAGCTTGTCTGTGTTAATGAAGCCACCATTAACAACTACGGCGCCGTCAGCCCGCAGGTAGCCGAGGAAATGGCAAGGGGAGGCAGGCGGGTTCTCGATTCCGATATCTGCCTTTCGGATACGGGTATTGCGGGGCCCGGCGAAGCTACAAAAGAAACCGGTAGGCCTTTTTTACCTTGGGCTATCGCACGGCTCGAACACTTTGAGCAGGAAGTACCTGTTTTTAGAAGACCGCCTTGGTAATAAACAAGCAGCCGCCGAAGCCGCCCTCAACTGGCTCAGGCAATATCTTAAAGACCTTTAGGTAAAAATTATGTCAAGGAAAAGAAGGTAGTCAGCTGCTTTATCGAGCAACGGGGGCCTCTGCTTTTACTCAAGCGGAGCGACAGGGTGGGCGCTTACAGGGGCAAATGGGCTACTGTCTCCGGTTATCTTGAAAAATCCCCCGATGAGCAGGCTCTCACCGAGCTGAAAGAAGAGGCGGATCTTTCGGAATGGGATGTCAAACTTGTCCGGCGCGGTGAAGCTCTGGAGATTGAAGATGAGGAATCGCAGTAAAATGGCTGGTTCATCCCTACCTCTTTAGCTTAAAAGACTGCCGAAAGGTTAATACAGACTGGGAACATCAGGAGTATAAATGGGTGCTGCCCGGTGACATAGAAAGTTACGATACAGTGCCCGGCCTGAATGAGGCTCTGGCACGGGTATATTCCGCCTCTTCTTCAGAATGACCGCCGTCAGCCGGCTACACGCTGATTGTAATAGGTCTTTTTCAGTGTTATACTCACTGGTCGGTAAACACTAGGAAGAGGTTTTATGAAAAGAGTTGACGGGCGCAGCTACGATGAACTAAGGCCGGTATCCATTACGCCCGGTTATCAGAGCTTCGCCGAAGGTTCGGTTTTAATTGAGCAGGGTAAGACCAGGCTGGTCTGCTCGGTAAGTGTTGAAGACAGGGTGCCCCCTTTCCTGAAAGGCAGTGGCAGCGGCTGGATAACCGCCGAATACGCCATGCTGCCGCGGGCGACTACCAGATCTGCCCAGAGAATCTCCCAGGGGCGTTCTTCGGCCGCAACAAGAGATACAACGCCTTATCGGACGTTCTTTGCGAGCCGTGGTCGACCTCACCGCCCTGGGCGAAAGAACCCTGATCGTTGATTGCGATGTCCTTCAGGCAGATGCCGGTACCAGGACCGCCGCCATTACCGGGGCGTATGTTGCTTTATACCAGGCAATGCGGAATCTGGTCAATATGGCATGACACCCACCATACCGCTTAAGAGCCAGGTAGCTGCTGTAAGCGTCGGATTGTACACAGCTACATGATGCTTGACCTGTGCTATGACGAGGATTCGCCAGCCTCGGTTGATTTCAACGTGGTGATGACAGGTAAGGGTGAGTTTGTCGAGGTTCAGGGTACCGCCGAGGGCAAGCCGTTCACCAAAGAAACCGTCGATTCCGTGCTGGCTCTGGCGGAAAAGGGTATCTCGCAACTGTTTGAAGTCCAACAAAAGGTTATCGACGCCTGGGTAAGCGGTCGTCTAAGGGCGTATCTGACCGCTGCCGAAGATAATCCACTTATAGTGGTTAGTTCCTTCAGACCCAAGGGCCCGCGGGCGTGCATCTTCTGGGTGCTGATACCCAGCTCCGCCCCCAGCCCGAACTGGCGCCATCGGTGAACCGGGTGCTGGCGTTAACGTAAACGCAGGCGGCATCAACCTCGTTAAGAAAGCGCATGGCGGCCTTATAGTCCTCGGTAACGATGGCCTCGGAATGCCCCGAGCCGTAGTCGGTCGATATGCTCGAGCGCCTCGTCCAGGGAGTCCACCACCTTAACGGCTGCCATAAGAGCCAGAAACTCCTTGCCCCAGTCTTCATCTGTGGCGGCCAGCCGGTTTAAGTTGAAGGTCCGGTTTAAGAATGGCCAGAGCCCGCTCGTCGCAGTGCATCTCGACGCCGGCTCTTGCCCACTCCGCGGCGATCAGGGGCAGATAATGCCCGGCCATATCTTTATGCACCAGCAGGGTGTCCAGGGCATTGCAGACGGTGGGCCGCTGCACCTTGGCGTTGAAGGCGATGGCCACCGCTTTTTCCATGTCGGCAGCTTGATCAACGTAGGTATGGCAGACACCGATACCGCCGGCTGACCACGGGCATGCCGGCGTTTTCGGTGACGAATTTTATCAGCCCGGCGCCGCCGCGGGGAATCAACGAGGTCGATAACGTCAGCTCATCTTAAGCAGTGGTTGACCAGAGCCCGGTCGGTATTATCTATGAACTGAACGGCGCCCTCGGGCATCCCGGCTCTGGCTTTGCCTCGATGAACCAGCGTAGCCAGCGCCAAGTTAGAGTTAAAGGCTTCCTTACCTCCCCGTAGGATAACGGCGTTACCCGACTTTAAGGCACAGGGCTGAGATATCTATGGTAACATTGGGGCGGCTTTCGTAGATGGCGCCGATTACCCCAGACGGTACCCGCTTTCTGCCCAGCAGTAAGCCGTTGGGCAGGGTGCGCATGTCGAAGACTCTCGCCCACCGGGTCGGGAGGCGCCGCCACGGTCAGCACATCCTTCGCCATTGCTTTAATCCTGTCTTCGGTGAGCAGCAGGCGGTCCAGCATAGCCTTGTTCATCCCCGAAGCTGCGGCTTCTTTATAGTCGGCTTTATTAGCTGCTATGATAGCGCCCGATTCTTTTATTAAGTCCTCGGCTATTTGACATAAAGCTTTATTTTTTATTTCCGTTGAGAGGTAGGCCATCCGCCGCGAGGCGTCTTTGGCTTCTAAGCATTTCTCTTTTAGTTCTTTGTCTTTATTTTCCATTTTGGTTCTCCTCGGATTTGGGTCCGCCTCCGTCTCGTCGGTGCTGGAGAAAGCGCCGGGTTGCGGGCCGATGGTCACGAGGCCGACGGTATCCTGCGCCAGATTGTCGAAGTCTTGACCCCCCAGCAGAGAAGCGCCTTTGTGTTGCGCGAAATGGAAGGCATGGAAACGGCCGAAGTGGCGGAAGTACTGGGTTGCTCCCCCACCACGGTTCGGAATCACATCTTCCAGGCGCGAAAGACCTTGAGAGAAGAAATGAGAACCCGGTATCCCGAATACCTGCCAGCCTCCGAGAGGGGATGAAATGAACTGTGAAGTATTTCGCGAACAGCTGGACTCCTACTTCGAGGAGTCGATGGACGAGGACCGGCGGCGTTGGTTTCGTCGCCATATCCGCGAGTGTGCGGCGTGCCGCAAACGGGCTCTCATCTCAGACCCGAGTCTGATCTTTACCGTTGGCGGCGAAATGCCGGTTGACACTGAAGGTGTTGAACACTGTGTGCGAGCCGTCACGGCTCAGATCAGACAGCAGCGTATGACCCGCCGGTTGCACGGAAATCGCCGGCCGTGGTTGGCGGCGGCCGCCGCCATCGTGATGGTCGTGAGCGTCGGACTGATCTGGACGTCGATCTTCGGTGGTACCGAAAAACAACCTACTGCGGTTGTCGAATCGGCTGTCGAGCAGCCCACGACGACGCCACCGACACTGGAGGTGGATATGCCCGGCGAAGATGTTCGTGTCTATCAATTCGCGAATGAAGAGAACGAACACACAGCGGTCTACTTCATCGTGAATCCGGCCTTGGAGCTGTAGCGCCATGACGAAGCGGGCGGTTTTCACAGCATGCATGGTCCTTGCGGCGATCGTATCCACGGCGGACGACGTGGCGACTGTGTCACGGGTTTTCAGGCTCAACCACGTCTCGGTTTCAGAGGTGTCGGACGCGATCCAACCGTTGCTGACAACCAGAGGATCTTTGACTCTTCAACCGCAGCTCTCAAGGGTGACCGTTCAAGATAACCCGGAGGTTGTAGCTCGGGTGGCCGAGTTGCTCGTTGAGATGGATCGGCCGCCGGGAAGCTACCGTATAGGAATCGAGCTCCTCGAGGGACGATCCAAACCCTACCCCGCATCTCAAGAAATCGATGTCGACGCACGACTGAAACGGATGTTCAAGTTTGCCTCCTATCGGCGGCTCGGGAGAACCGTGCTCGAGGGAGATCTCGGTGGATCTGCCCAGGCCGATCTCCATGAGGGCTATCACGTAGGATTTGATTCTGCGGCGCAGGAACCTACACCCCAGACTCCCTGGGGGAGTGCTGACTTCGGCGATCGGATCGAACTCAAAAATCTGACTCTCGAAAAGATTCAGGCCTATTCGGGTGGTGACAGTGAGACCGTCAGGCTGGTTCGGACCAGCGTCTTCCTGTTTCCGAAACAGGAAGTCCTCATCGGAGCGGTTAAATCGGAGCAGGCTGAAACCGGGTTGGTATTGATCGTCCAGGCCCTGGAGCTTGAGGGCAACTGAGTGCCCGAGTTTGTCTGCCGGCTTGGTGCCCCCGATGGTTCGGTGGTGGAACAGCGACGGGTCGCAGTATCCGTTGATTCGCTG
This sequence comes from Candidatus Sulfomarinibacteraceae bacterium, assembly GCA_963769215.1. Taxonomy (GTDB): domain Bacteria; phylum Acidobacteriota; class Thermoanaerobaculia; order Thermoanaerobaculales; family Sulfomarinibacteraceae; genus Sulfomarinibacter. The sequence goes on from CAVYKX010000017.1 coordinate 12,237, forward strand.
CGTCGCGAGCTCGAAACCGAGGGATATCACGTCTTCAGCGTCGCCGGCGCGCGATCGCGGTTTCGGCTGCCGTTTTTTTCGCGCGCTGAAAAGGTCGCCGGCCAGGACTTTCTCCTGTTCAACACGCAGCTCAAGACACTTCTCCACGCAGGAATGCCGCTGGCGCAATCCCTCGAGCTCCTCAAGGACCAGCAGACCAGCCCTCATTTTCGGGCCCTTCTCGACAAGGTGCACCAGCAGGTCACGACCGGGGTCGCTCTTTCTGATGCCTTCCTCGCTCTTGGTGAAATATTTCCGCGGCTGTATGCCAACTCCCTCCGCGCCGGCGAACGCACCGGTGAGCTCGAACAGGTCATCGAGCGGTTTGTGGAGTACCAGCGACTGGTTGAGGCCGTCCGCAAGAAGATCATCGCTGCGCTCACCTATCCGGCGGTTCTCGTGACCCTCGCCGTCGGTCTGATCATTATTCTGATGACGTATGTCATTCCCAGTTTTTCGGATTTCTATGTGCAATTCGAAACCGAATTGCCGCTCCCGACCCGGATCGTCATCGGCTCGGCAAATGTCATGAAGGACAACTTCCTCCTGATCATCGCGGGGGCCGCCGTGAGTTGGTATGCGCTCCGCGTGTGGCGGTCCTCGCCCCGCGGACGGCTGATCACCGATCGCTGGAAGCTGCGACTGCCGTTGGTTGGTCGCCTCACCCACCTTTTTGCTCTGTCGCAGTTCACCCGGTCCCTGGCAATCCTCCTCGGTGGGGGAACGCCGATGGTACCGGCTCTCGAGACCGCATCGACTTCGGTCAGCAATGCGCACATCTCCGAGCTCTTCCTTGGCTGCGTGCAGGAGGTTCAGGAGGGGCGGCCCCTGTCGGATGCACTGGCTGACACAGACCAGGCGCCCGAGATGGCGCTCGCGATGATCCGTGTAGGGGAGTCGACCGGCGCACTTCCCGAGATGCTGAGCCACACCTCCGATTTCTTCGATGAGTCCATCGATTTCACCCTGGGGCGCGTCGTCACCCTGATCGAGCCGTTGATATTGGTGATGATGGGGATCGTGGTTGCGGGGCTCTTGCTCGCTGTTTATTATCCGCTGCTGACCATTGTCTCCAAGATCGCGTGAGGGCAACATGGCTACAGACCCAACTATTGAAGAACAGCTCGTCATTCTCGACCAGGCACGGGAGGGGCGAGAAGAGGAGGAAACCGCGCGGGAGCTCGCCGAGCATCTCGGGCTTCCTTTCGACCCGCTGCACGAGTTCCATGTGGATGCCGAACTCTTTCGGGCGATTCCGGTCGAATTGATGCTCCGCTACCAGTTCCTGCCTCTGCGTTCGGACGGCGAGACCCTGCATGTTGTCATGGCCGATCCGTCGAACGTCGTGAACGTCAACGAGGTGGAGTTGGCGCTTGCCCGGCCCCTCGAGATCTCGGTCGGTCCGGCACACAGTATTTCCGACATTCTCGAAAAGTCAGAGTCCACGCAGCGGGTCCTGGACGAGGCGACCGAGGGCTTCAGCATGCAGTTGGTGCAAGAGGCGGATGACGGCGAGGAGGTCCTCTCCATCGATAGCATCACTGCCGACTCCTCACCCATTATCCGTCTTGTCGACTCGATCCTGTTCAACGCGATTCAACGGCGGGGGTCCGACATCCACATCGAGACCCAGGATCGGGAAGTTGTGGTGAAGTACCGGATCGACGGCGTTCTCTACCAGGCGATGAAATCGATCGACAAGCGGCACCACTCCACGATCATCAGCCGTATCAAAGTGATGTCAGAGCTCGACATCGCCGAAAAGCGCATCCCGCAGGACGGCCGATTCAAGGTGAGGTTCTCGGGCCGCACCATCGACTTCCGGGTCTCGATCATGCCCACGGTGCACGGAGAGGATGCTGTCATTCGCATTCTCGACAAGGAATCAACCAACGCCGAGTTCAAGACGCTGAACCTCGAGGTTCTCGGCTTCGAGGACGACACCAAGCGTCAATTGCGCAAGTTCATCAACGAGCCCTACGGCATGGTCTTGGTGACCGGCCCTACGGGGTCTGGAAAGACGACATCGTTGTACGCGTGTTTGTCGGAGATCCGTTCCACGGAAGACAAAATCGTCACCATCGAAGATCCGGTGGAGTATCAGCTGAAGGGCATTACTCAGATTCCGGTCAACGAGAAAAAGGGGCTCACGTTTGCTCGAGGGCTTCGCTCGATCCTGCGTCACGATCCCGACAAAGTGATGGTGGGCGAGATCCGCGACGAGGAGACGGCACAGATTGCGGTGCAGTCAGCTCTCACCGGCCATCTTGTGTTCACGACTGTCCACGCCAACAACGTTGTCGATGTCATCGGCCGATTCCTCAACATGAATGTGGATCTTTACAACTTCGTGGCGGCACTCAACTGCGTGCTGGCCCAGCGTCTCGTTCGCCGCATCTGTCTGCACTGCAAGCGGCCCGCCCAGATCTCCGATATCATGCTCGAGGATTCGGGCCTCGACCCGGATCGCTACCGCGATTTCACTTTTTTCGAGGGTGGAGGTTGCATCGAGTGCAACGGTACGGGCTATCGTGGGCGTCTGGCGATTGCGGAGCTCTTGAACCTTTCGGACAATATCCGCCAGCTGATCATCGACCGGCGGTCCGCTGCCGAGATCAAACGTGCGGCCAAAGCAGAGGGGATGCGGTTCCTTCGGGAGTCGGCCCTCCAGAAAGTGTTTTCGGGCGAGACCTCTCTCCACGACATCAACAAGGTGACCTTCGTCGAATGAACTTCGATCGTTTTCTTACCAGCCCTCCGCCGGCAACCGGTTGGATTTTGAGCTCGGATCAGTGCGTGGTCGTTCATCGGACCGCGACCGACGAAATCCACTGCGCGGCCGAAGATTATCCGGAGGGGGTCTTCGATGTCGGGCGCGTTGGTCTGCAGTCGTTGGATGCAGAGGCGGTCGCACCGGCCCTGGCGCGCCTCAAAGGTGCAGCCGAGGGCGCTCGCACGGCGGCCGTGATCGTGCCGACCGGATGGCTTCGCAACTATCTCATCGACATCGATCGTCCTCCGCGGCGCGAGGAGGAACTCCACGACGTCGTTCGGTGGCGGCTCAAGAAACTCCTGCCGGTGCCGCCGGCCGATCTCAGGCTCTCGGTGGTGCGGCAGGCCGAGATCGACGGACAGCGCCGCTTGCTGGTGATGGTGGGAATCGAACGGGCGATTGCTGCAATCGAGGCTTGTTTCGAGTCGATCGGCGTGGAGGTCGGGCTCATCACGACCCGGCTCTTCGCGCTCGTACCTCGCGGTGCGGATGTGATGCAGTCGACGCTGGTGGTCCAATACGAGCGTGGGTTCTTGTCTCTCCTCCTGCTGAGAAACGGGGCGCCGCGCCTTTTGCGGACCAAACCCCTCGCCGCGAGCGACGATTCCGCAGGCCCTGTTCTGCGTGAGATCGCGATCTCGTCGGCCTTCATCCGAGACACAATCGGAGTCGACGGGGAGATCGGTGTCAGGTTGAGCTGCGAGGATTCCCGGCTCGACAGCCAGATGCGGGAATGGCTGCATCAGCAGGACGGTTTCGTGCCGGTTGGCGAGACGTCTCATCCTCCGTGCGGGCCGACGACGGTCGTCAACCGACTCGGTGCTGCACTGGTGGATCCTGGCCTGGCGGTGGTGACTGGGGCCTTGCGATGATCACGCCAAATCTCGCCACCCGTCCATTTTTGAATACGAGGCCGGTATGGGTTCTATCCGGGGTGGCGGCGGTGTTGACGCTGATATTTATCGTGCTCAATCTGCGGCTGTTCCTGGTCGCCAACCGAGCCCTGGATGACGAGATCGCACAGCGGGACAGTCTCGAACAACGTCATCGAGTCGTTGAAGCCGAGGTTCGATCCGACATCGAGGCATTGAAGAAAGTGCCGTGGCGATCCCTCGCGGCCCGTGTTGACGCGACCAACGCAATACTCCGTGAGCACGCATTTTCCTGGCTGCAGATGCTGAACGACATCGAGAATGTGATGCCTTACGACGTGAGGCTGACCAAGATCGGTCCGAGCGTGGGTCCCGATGGCGTCGTCCTTTCAATCGAGGTGATCGCACGAAATCGCGATGCGATGCTTCAGATTCTCGACAACCTTCTCGAAGATCCGCGATTCGAGGACCCGACGCCGTCGTCTGAGGCCACTCCGGAGGAATCCGGCGGCGGTTCCTATCTGATGAATCTCCGGGTCACCTACCACCCGCCTGAGGAGGGGTCATGACCGTCGATCTTCGCCCTTGGAAGCGATTGGTGGCGGTATGGTTGCCCGCGTCGGCCTTGTGTGTGGCGGCGGCTTCCCTCTTTTTCTGGCAGACCTCGGAGTCCGGCGGCGCGCGGGCGCGTGTGCGCGGCGAGATCGCAGACTTCGAGGCCGAGCTCGTACGACTCGCAAAGCTTGAAGCCGCGACGACCGGCGATCGCGAAGATGTGGCGATTCTGGATGAACAGTTCGCCTATCTCTACAGCGAGGTATTCGGGAGTCTCGAAGACCGCTTGACCCGGATACTCCGAGCGGTGGGGGCTGCGACCCGAAGCTCCGGGTTGCGACCCGGCTCCTATTCGTATTCGGCGAACGAAGACCGTTCAACTGGCTTCATTCGCTTTGGCGTTCGCTTTTCAGTCGAAGGTCGTTACCTGCAGATCCGGCAGATGCTGGCCGAGATTCAATCGAGCCCGGAGTTCTTGATCGTCGAAAACCTCGGCCTCTCGGGAGACGAGGACCCGATCCGGCAAGAACTGAGCATCAGCGTGAGTATCGCCACCATCCTCTCCGAGGCTGATGCGGAACAGTTGCGTCGGCTCACGGGCGGCATTTCGACGCCGGCGGGAGCAGAGTGATGGCCGGCGTGAACCTCGGGAACGATCGCGTCCGGCTGACCATTTTGCTCGCTGTGCTGGCAGCGGTTTCGGTGGTGATGGTGGTGCGGTTTTTGGGTGAGGGCAGCATCGTCGGCCGGGGCTCCGATGCGAAGGAACTCGACTACGCTGCTCGCAATCTGCCACCGTTAGAGATCGACGGGATCGGTGAAGGTGTGTCTGGAGACGCCAACTCGGAGGGCAACCCGTTCGCTTTTCGTCCACCTCCTACACCCACGCCGAATCTGACACCGCTTCCTACGGCGGTTCCGCGACCGACAATGCCGCCGCGGCCGACTCCAACGCCGCGCATCGCCCTCGGAGCCGACGGCCAGCCGAAACCGCCGCCGCCCCCATTCGACCGTGAGTACATCGGATACCTCGGACCGGCACCGATGCAGGTGGCGGCCTTCCGCAAAACCGAAGCTGACGCGACCCGCATCGAAGTCGCAGTCGTCGGCGATATTCTTGACAAAATATTTATCGTGCGAGAGATCGGATTGGAATCGGTCGTCATCGGCTTTGTCGACTACGATCGTTCGGAGGACACCCGTGTACCGTTGGCAGAAGATTAGATTCCGGGGTTTCGTGTGCTTCGCCGCCGTCACGTTGACGGCAGCGCTGATGGGCTGTTCGACCGCCAAACAGACCGCCGACGAGGGCAGAGACGCCGTCGTGCATCACAATTGGGATGCGGCGGTTTACCACTATCTCCAGGCTTTAGCGGAAGATCCCGAAAACATCGAATACAAGATGCAACTCACTTTTGCTCGCCAAAAGGCGGCCAAGGCGCATTTTGACAATGGTGTTTCGCTCTACAGATTGGGACGCCTGCTGGCGGCCCGCGACGAGCTTCAAATGGCGGTGCAGTTGGATCCCACGAACCAGTACGCTGAGCAGGTGCTCGCGGATGTGATGGAGGAGATGGAGATACTCTCGAGCCCGAACGGAGCTCAAAAGCTCGAGGAACTCAAAGCGCAGGCGCGCGAAGCCAAGGTTCAGCCGCCGGTCCTCAACCCCAAGTCGATAGAACCGATCACGCTCAACTTCCCGAAGCCGAAACCGGTGAAAGAGATCTACAACGCTATCGGCAAAGCGTACGGGTTCAATGTACTCTTCGATCCCAAACTCAAGGACGACCGGCTTGCCATTGAACTCCGGGATCTGACATCCGAACAGTCTTTGGAAATGGTCATGCAGGCGGCCGGTCACTTTTACAAGGTACTCGACGAGCACTCCATCATCGTCGCCGAAGATACGCCACAGAATCGACGCGAGTATGAAGATCTGGTCATCAAGACCTTCTTCCTCTCGAATGCCGATGTCAAAGAAATCGACAAGCTGCTGCGTTCGTTGATCGAGGCTCGCCGGCTCTCCACCAACGAACAACTCAACGCCATTACTCTTCGCGATACTGCGGATAAAGTGGCCATCGCGGAAAAGCTGATCCGGGTGAACGACAAGGCCAAGGCCGAGGTGCTGGTGGACGTCGAGATTCTCATCATGGCGACAACCAAGAACTCGAACATCGGCACGGCGCTGTCAACATACAGTTTCAATCTCGGGTTCAACCCGGATGCCATCAATACCAATCCCGAATCGCCCTCCGGCAGCATGGGATTGGATGACTTCGCGAGTATCACTCGCGGCGATTGGTTCATTAACGTTCCGAGTGTCATCATCAACCTCGCCAAGAACTCCGGCGAAGCCACCGTGCTCGCGCAACCACAGCTGCGAATTACAGAGGGCGAGAAGGCCAGCTTGCTGATCGGCGATCAGGTTCCGATCCCGGTCACCAGTTTCAACACGGGCTACCAGGGGGCACCGGGAACGATCACTCCGGTGACATCTTTCCAGTACCGGGACGTCGGGATCCAAATAGAGGTTGAACCGCGCGTTCACCACAACCGTGAGATCACGCTCAATCTCAAGGTTGAGATCTCCAATCTCGGCGAGACAGTGCCGGTCGGTCCTGATCAGGAAGCGATCACGATCGGCACTCGGACGATCACCTCGGTGATCCGGTTGAAGAGCGGAGAGTCGAGCCTGCTCGCAGGCCTCATCCGTCGTGACAAGACCAAGGGCGTTACGAAAACTCCTGTGCTCGGCGATATCCCCTTTCTCGGTCGATTGTTCCGCAACGAATCGACGACCGACAAGAACACCGATCTGGTCCTCACGTTGACCCCGCAGATCATTCGATTCCCGGACATCAACGAGGAAGATCTCGCCCCAGTGTGGGTCGGCACCGAGAGCCGAATCTCGTATACCGGCACGAGGGCGAGGGTCCAATCGGGACGGGCGCCGACAGGGCCATTTGACGAACGTCCGCAGCGGAGCGGTGACAACCCGACCGGTAATGAGGCGCAAACACCCTACGGGTCGCCCGTATCACGCCGGCCCGAGGCGCCGCGGAGGGTGACGCCGTCGGACCCCAACCAGGGCGGAGGAGTCGAGCTGGTTCCGCAAAGCAGTAATCAGAAGTCCACCCGCGAAGAGACATCCAACGACGTCGGTTGGGAAGATGTGCCGGAATTCGAGCCCGTCAGCGGCATGACCGATCTCACGTTGCCTCCGCTGCTGGTGGGGCTCGAACCGTCCGTGGTGACCCTGCAGCCCGGCCAGGAGACGCTGCTGCAGATCGTCGTCAAGGGAGGGAGTGGATCGTATCGATTGCCTGTGGGGCTTTCTTTCGATCCCAGTCGAATTTTGATTGAAAGTGTGCAGCCGGGTCCCGGTGTGGAAATTCTGCGCGATGAGCTCAACCCGGTTGATGGCTGGATGGACCTCGATCTGGTTGTCGTCGACGCGATCGAGAGCGGTCAGGCGGTGGCCGCCCTGCAGGTCAGGGCCCTCGAATCGGGGCCGGTGCCGCTGGTCTTCACAGCGACGGGGGCCGTCACCTCCGATGGTTCCGTGCTGCCGGTGGCGGCCAGTGACGGGGCATTGTTCGTCAATGGGTTCGGGAAGGTCAGGGAAGATCAGTGATTCGGAAGTTACGGGGCAAACGAGGCTTCACTCTCGCCGAGTTGGTGATGGTGGTTGCCCTGATCGCGCTGCTCTCCACGATGGTGCTGCCGGTGGCGAAGTTCACCGTCAAACGGCGAAAGGAAGCGGAGCTCCATCTCGCTCTACGACAGGTGAGAACCGCAATCGACGAGTACAAGCGTCTCTCCGATCAGGGTCTGATCCCCGTCAAAATTGGTGGCGAGGGCTACCCGGAAGATCTCGAAGAGCTGGTCGAAGGCGTGGAAATCGTGGGTCAGGAGACCAAGCGGAGATTCCTCCGCCGCATTCCTATCGATCCGATGACGCACGACGACTGGGAGCTGCGCTCGTATCAGGACGACCCGGATGCAACCAGCTGGGGGGGCAGAATATCTACGACATTCGGACGAGCTCCGACGGTGTTGCCCTGGATGGAACGAAGTATGCGGATTGGTAGGCATGTCATGAAATTCGGAATTCGGAATTCGGAATTCGGAATTACCGCCCGCCCCGCCAGATCTCGGTGGGCGACGAGTTGTGGAAAAACTCGAAACTCAAAACTCAGAATTCAAAACTCGGTGCGCGGTTTCACTCTCATCGAGCTGATCGTCGTGGTGGCGATCATCGGCATTCTGGCGACGATTGCATTACCGGCAATGCAGAACGCGCCGATCAGGGCGCGCGAGGCGGTGATCCGGGCCGACCTGTACCAGATGCGCTCTGTATCGACCAGCACCTGGCGGACAAGGGCTACTACCCGGAAAGCCTGCAGGCGCTTGTCGATGCGGGCTACCTGCGCGGCATCCCTGCGGATCCGTTCAGCGGCTCCAATGAAGGTGTTTGGCAGGAGCTCTACGCTGAGCCGAGCGAACTCGAGGAACTCGAACCCCTCGAAGATGAGTACGGTAGCGGGACTCAGGTGATCGACGTGCGGTACGCGGACGACACCAGAGTAGCGCTCGATGGATCGTTGATTTACGAGTGGTAAGTAGTTGAATTCGGAATTAGGAATGTCGGAATTCGGAATTGCCCGCCCGACCTCCCGGGAAAATTGAACGCCAGGGGAGGATGGGTGGGAATTCAAAACTCAAAATTCAAAACTCAAAATTCCGGCGAAGCCGGCTACACCCTCGTGATCTTCGTCATGGTGATTGCCGTGATGGCGATCATGATGGCGGCTGCGGTCGAGATCGCTTCCTTTCAGATGCAGCGAGAGAAGGAGGCGGAACTCATCTTCCGCGGGCAGCAGTATGTCGAGGGGATAAGAATCTACAGGCAGAAGTATGGGCGATTCCCGATGCGGATGAAAGAGCTGTGGGAGGCCAATCCGAGGGTCCTTCGCCGCAAATGGACCGATCCGATCACGGGATCCGAGAAATGGGGCCTGGTCTTTGCCGGTGAGGGAGGGCAACAAATTCGTGGGTCAGGGCCCAGGGGCCCGCAGCCGACTGCGACCCGGACTCCGGTCTTCGAACGTCAGCGCGAGGGTGGCGGCGAAAAGATCGGCCCCATCATTGGAGTCCACTCGCTCTCCACCGATTCCAGCATCAAGGTGTACGAAGGGCGCACCACCTATGACCAGTGGAAATTCGTTCTCATGGAAAACCAGCAGGGTGCAGGTCAGGATCCTGGTGGGGGGAGCAACCAGGGTGGCAACCCCTGGGGTGACGGGACGAGACCTGGTAGTGGCGGCGGTGCGGCAGGCGGCGGTGGAGGCGGTGGTGGATCGGGACAGGGTCCCGGGCAGCCGCCGCAATGGCAAACGCCTCCATATCCCGGTGGCACGCGGACACCGTCGCAGTGGCCGACTTCACCATCTCCCCGTGGTACGCTGACACCGTACTACCGCTGACTCTCCAGCCTGGCGATGCCACAGTCATCATTCCAGTCAGCTGCAGTTTGGTGTACACTCCCCGGCTGTGTCAGGCCGAATTGAATCCGTGCAACCTGCATTGTTGACCACCTCCATGCCGGGCCGCGAGACCGTGGCGGCCGGCATCTGGATCACCCGAGGTGCGGCTCACGATCCGTCTGCAGTCGCGGGCGCCACCCACCTTGTCGAGCACCTCACCCTGCGTGCCTGCGGCGCTCATGATCGAAGATCCCTCGCGCTGCTTGTAGACCGGCTCGGCGGCGAAGTGGATGCGTGGACCAGTTCCGAGCTCATGGGGATCAGTGTCAACACAACGCGGGACGCCCTTGCTGAGGCGCTGAACCTCCTGGTCGAGGCAACTCTCAGCCCGACCTTCGAACCCGAAGATGTCGATTTGGAAATACGGGTGACACGAGCCGAGTTGGATCTGGCTGCCGACGACCCGGCAGAGCGGGTGGAGGAGGCGCTGCTGCTCGCCGCGTGGGGGGAACACCCGTTGGCGCGTCCGGTGATCGGGACCAAGGAAACACTGGAAGCGCTCACGCCGGAAATTCTCGAGCGACACCACGCCGAGCTCGTGCGACCGGGCGGGATGATTGCGGCAGTCGTTGGGGACGTATCGCACGACCAGGTGGCCGAATCACTGGCCCGCCTTCCCCTCCAACACGCGCCGAGGGTTCCCCAGCTCGCGCCCGTATCGTGGCGCGGCGGCCATCTCGACTTGAATCGCGAGGGAACGGACCAGGTGCATGCCCGCCTTGGATTCGAAAGTATCGGAGTGAGCGATCCGAGAGTCTGGGCACTGGTGATCTTCAACCGAATCCTCGGCGATGGCGCGTCCAGCCGGCTCTTTCAACGGCTGCGGGAGGACGAGGGTCTGACGTACGACATCTGGTCGGGACCGGTCCTGCGGAAGCTCGGAGGACTCCTCGAGGTGGGGTGGGCCTGCGCCCCCTCGGCCTTTGCCGATGCCTGGAGGCTGGTGCAGGAAGAACTCTCGCTGGTTGTCCAGAACCTCTCGCCAGACGAGGTCGAGGTGGCCAGGGAAGGTATCCTCCGCGGGCTGCGAATGGATATGGAGTCGCCCGGCGGGATTTGTTCGCTCGACGTGGGGGATGTGCTCGAAAGAGGGCGCCGTTTCGACCGCGCTACGACCTGTCGCGAGCTTGCCGGAGTGACGGTGGAGGATGTCCGGCAGTTGGCGGCCGAGATCGTCCGGCCCGACCGGATGGCCTCGGCGGTGTGCGGGCCTGAGGGTGCTGCCACGAGGGTCGCGTGAAACTGCCCCGCTCGCTTTCCGACAATCGGCCTCGCTCCTGACGTGAACGCGCCGTCGTGCCAACGCCCTCCCGCGAGATGCCACCTTGACAATGATCGGACCATTCTTCGAACTGACTTCATCGGAGACGTTCGGACAATGTCAAGAGATGGCACGTCCGACCAACGCGCCCTTCTGCATGCGCAGCCGAGTGATTGTGCGGAGATCCGGATTCTGCTTCCGGGTGGGTGGGAATTAAAAACTCAAAATTGAGAATTCAAAACTGTGTGATGCGGTTGGGTGGAAATCCAAAATCCGAAATCCGAAATGGGGGGTTGGGCGGGAATTCCTGATTCCTAATTCCTCATTCCGAATTCGTGATGTCGTATCATCTCCCGATGACAGTCGAAGTTCGCATCCGCCGCCTCCCGCATTCCCAGGGCCTGCCGCTTCCAAGCTATGAAACCGACGGCGCGGCCGGGGCGGATATTCGAGCGGCGGTGGATTCAAGCTCGTCCTCGAGCCGGGGCAGCGCACCGCGGTGCCGACGGGCATGGTGGTGGAGATCCCGGTTGGCTACGAGGGCCAGGTTCGGCCGCGCTCGGGCCTCGCGATGAAATCGGGCCTCACGGTCGTCAATGCTCCAGGGACCATCGACAGTGACTACCGCGGCGAGCTCAAGGTGCTGTTGGTCAATCTGGGGTCCGACCCGATCACCATCAAGCGAGGTGACCGGATCGCTCAGCTCCTCGTATCGCCCGTGACTCGAGCCTCGTTTGTCGAATCCGAGTCACTGACAGCCTCGGAACGCGGCGAGGGCGGTTTCGGTTCGACAGGGGTGTGAGCGTGGAAGTTTTGGTGCTCGCCAGCGGTTCCTCGGGCAACGCTTATGTCGTGCGCTCAGGCCGTACGTCATTGTTGGTCGATGTCGGGATCTCGGCTCTTCAAGTGCGCTGCAGGCTCGAGGCGTTTGACCTCGGTCCGGACGACATCGATGCAGTGTTTCTCACCCATGAGCACTCGGATCACGTCCGTGGTCTCGACGTCTTTCTGCGCCGCCATCGCGCGGCCCCCGTATGGGCGACCCGGGGGACGTGGTCGTGCCTTCAGATACGGAGTGACGGCGGCGGTGAGCTCAAATCGGGCAGGAGCCTCCGGGTCGGAGAGCTTCACGTCACACCGGTGAAAACGTCGCATGACGCGGCCGAACCGGTGGCCTTTGTCTTCGACGACGGCCACCACTGTGCGGTTGTGTGTACCGACACCGGGAAATTCACGACACTGCTCCAACAGCGGCTCCAGGGCTGCGAGTTGCTCCTGCTCGAGACCAACCACGACAAGGACATGCTGCGCCATGGTCCCTATCCGTGGTCGCTGAAGCAGCGGATCGATTCGAACACGGGCCACCTCTCCAATCATCAGAGTCGGGAAGCCGTCGAATACCTCCAGTCTTCGCTCTTGAGGGCAGTCGTGGGTCTCCATCTTTCGGCCGAAAACAACTGTCCGACCCTGGTCCGCGAAACGCTCCTCGAGGTCGTGGACGACAGCGTTGCGGTAGCGGCCGTGACTCGCAACGAGATGCTCCGAGCCACCCTCGACGGCGAAGGCGCCCGTCTCGAACCTCGGGACATTCCACCTCCACTCGAGACTAAAAGAGCTGAGGGGCGCCGCTGTCGCTGCATTTCGTGAACGTGATCGGAGACGGGAATGGAAGCGATCCGGGCGCGGAAACATCCCGACCCCGCGTTGACTAACCGTCTACTCGGATGCCGTCCGTGATATTGAAGACAAAAACGAGGTGAGCCCGAATCGGGTGACATCGCTGGCGACGCAACCATCGAACGTCGGTCACGGAAATCCAAGGGAACACGAAGGAGTTTTTCACCCATCACATCGCGGGCGTTCGTCAGGCAGGAATCCCCAAGTCGTGCAGAGACACGAGCTTTCGATGGTCAGGAAAATATTGAGGAAACCTTCGTGATTCTTCGTGTCCTTCGGGTCTTCGTGGTTCAATGGTTCGCGAGATGTGAAGGTGGACACTGTACCTAATTTCGGTTCATCTCCATGCACCCCCGGATGAATTTTTCTAGGGTTCGACGTCCTCACACCACTCACGAGCATTCTGGAACATCTTCAGCCACGGCGAGACCTCGAGCTCGTCCCGCCAGGAACGCGGCATCCAACCCCAGTTCCACAGATTCGTCGTCCTCTCGGGATGCGGCATCATCGCCAGATGCCGGCCGTCTGCAGAACAGAGACTCGCGATACCTTGTGGGGAACCGTTGGGGTTATGGGGATAGGCCTCCGTGATGTCACCGCGGTCATCGACGAAGCGAATTGGGGCCAGGCCTTTCTCGATGACGCCGGAGAGGATTTCCGAGCTGGGAAAGTAGGCGTGACCCTCGCCGTGCGCCGTCCAGATCCCGAGGACCGATCCCTCCATGCCTTGCATCATGATCGAGGGGCTGTCGACGATCTTGACGGTCGCGAATCGTGATTCGAAACGGCCCGAGCTGTTGCGGATGAAACGGGGCTGCGTCAGGCCGTCGAGGCCCGGCAAGGGCACCCATCCGAGCAGCGCCAGAAGCTGACATCCGTTGCAGACACCCAAGCTGAAGGTGTCGGTTCGGTTCAGAAACGCTTCGAACTGCGACCAGAGGTTCCGGTTGAATCGTATGGAGCCGGCCCAGCCCTTGGAAGCATCGAGGACGTCTGCGTGGGCGAAGCCGCCGACTGCCACGATGCCGCGGAAACGCTCGAGACTGATGCGCTCCGCCAGGAGATCGGACATCACGACATCCCACGGCTCGAAACCTGCCGCGAGGAAGGCGGCGGCCATCTCGCGATCGCCGTTGGAACCTTCTTCGCGCAGGATCGCTACGGGAATTTTCGACGATTGGGTGAGGATCTGCGGCGAGGTCGAACGAGGGTCAAAGGACAATCGATAGGGCGGTGCGGTGCGGTGTGACAGACCATCCCGCTCGGCAGCGACGCAGGCCTGGTCCGCCTGTTCGAGCTCGAGCCTGAATGAAGTCGCTTCCCAGACATCGCGAAGCGACCGCATGTCCTCGTTCAGAACTTCTCGACCGTCGACGGAGACTCGAATCCTGGGTTCTTCCAGCGTGCGGCCGACTGTGCGGCAAGAGAGACCTGCATCTTGAAATTCCTTGCGAGCGTCATTCTCGCGCGATGCATTCCACCTCCATCACCAGTCCGAGTTCCTCGGCGAAAAGGAGAGGGAGGACGCCGTTCGGGTCCTCCCCGGCTTCGAGCGATATCTCGATACCGCAGTTGCCGGCAAACGCCATCTCGAGAAGGCTGACCAGCAAACCGCCGTCGGAACGATCGTGGCCTGCCGTCAAAATGCCTGCACTGATGAGTCTCTGAACGGACTCGAACGCCTTTCTGAGCGCGCCTGGATCTTCGATATCCGGAGAGTCTGAACCGATCTGGGAGAAAACGTGCGCAAGGGCCGAACCGCCGAGCCGGTTTCTGCCGCCGCCGAGATCGACAAAAAGCAATCGACCTTCCCCGGGCAACTCGAGGTCCGGGGTGACGGTCTGGCGAATGTCCGGCGAGGTCACGTAGGCGGAGATCACCAGGGCGCCGGGCGCCTTGACGACCTCTTCTCCACCGTCCGGGAGCGGCGCACGAGCAGCCATCGAAAGGCTGTCTTTGCCGCCGTCCACAGCCATCCCGAGCTCGAGCATGATATCTCGCATGGCCGTCGCCGCGTCATACAGAGCGGCGCCCTCTCCAGGGAGTTTTGCTGCCCACATCCAGTTGGCCGAACAGCGAACATCTTCAAGGGCCGTCACCCTCGCCCAGACGAGATTGGTCAGAGCCTCGCCTACGGCCATCCGCGCCATGGCAGCGGAATCGATGAGACCCTTCAGCGGCTGCTCACCGATTGCTGTCGCCGCGCCGGTCGTTGCCATGTGGCTCTGGGCGATGACCGCCACGTCGGCGACCGTGAGCTGGAGCGGACCGGCACACTGCTGTCGTGCAACGAGTCCCGAGACGCTGCGGTCGACCTTGGTCGTGAGGAATCTCTTGGAGCCGACGGAAACGAGGCGCAGCACTCGATCAAGGGCCTGTTTGACCGTCAGATCGTGGGGGAGTGAGAGCGGTTCGAGACGGGGTGGGAGACGATCGAAATCAAAGGTCTTCTGCGGAACCTCACCGAGCACGTGGTCGAGGACCAGATCCACCGGTGTCGTGTCATCGTTCTCGTTGTGGAGGACTGCCCGGCCGTCACCGGTGATGCGGCCGACAAAGGACACCGGGACATGTTCCCGAGCACAGAGCGCACGAAACAGATCTTCGTCCTCGGGTCTCAGGAGCAGGGCGTCGTTTTCCTGGTACTCGGCTCCCCAGATTTCCAGCACCGACATGCTGTGGTCGCCAACCGGAATCTCCCGGACTTCGAATCTCGCGCCGGCCGGTTCGACGATTTCTTTCAAGACGTTGCAGTTGCCGCCTGCACCCTGGTCGTGGATGCTGACGATAGGGTTATCGGGACCGAGTTCGGAGCAGGCGCGGATCACACGGTTGACCTTCTGTTCCATCTCGGCGTCGCCGCGCTGTACAGCGTTGAAATCGAGGTGTTCGGGGTTGTCGCCGTGGACCATGCTCGAGGCGGCACCGCCGCCCATCCCGATGCGATAGGCGGGGCCGCCGATCTTGACTACCCACATCTCGGGTTTCGGAGCATCTTTCGCCGTGTGGCGGGAATCGATCTGCCCGATGCCGCCGGAAAACATAATCGGTTTGATCCATTCGCGCCGTTCTCCTCCCGGGAGGCGGAGGCCGGCCGAACGCGTGAACCCGGCGATCACCGGTTCCCCGAACTTGTTGCCGTAGTCCGACGCCCCGTTGGATGCTTCAATTTCGATCTCAGCCGGTGCCGCCATATTCGGTGGATAGCGGAAGTCGGCGTCCTCCCAGGGAAGTTCGTAGTCCGGGAGGCGAAGATTGCCGACGCAGTAGGCGGCCGTCCCGGCAACTACCAGCGACCCGCGGCCTGTGGCGTGGACGTCGCGAATTCGGCCGCCGGTGCCGGTTTCGGCGCCGGGGAAGGGTGCCACACCCGACGGGAAGTTGTGGGTTTCCGCCGTGAAGGTGATGTCGAGGTCCAGTTCGCGGGCCTCCAGCGGTGACGGACCGCGGGGGTCGCTGCTGACCAGCGCGGAGACCGGAAATCCGCGGATCGCACTCGAGTTGTCGTGAAACGCGATGACGCTGTTGTTCGGGTTGGCCTCGTAGGGCTCACGCACGATGGAGAACAGGTGCTGCGGCACGGCCTCACCGTCGATGGTGAGCTTGCCTTTGAAAAACCAATGGCGAGAGTGCTCGCTGTTGGATTGGGCGATGTCGAAACATTCGACATCCGTCGGGTTGCGGCCGATGCGATCTCGAAAGAGCGCGGTGTAGAAATCGAGGTCCCAGTCGTCAAAGGCGAGGCCGAGTTCGTGGTTGATTTTCTCGAGTGCAGCCCGGCCCTCGGACATGACCGGAACGCTGCAGACAGGTTTGGGTGAGATTCCGGACTCGAAGTCGACCAGAGGTCGAGGGTACGGACACTCGGTCATGCGGTCGTGAAGGGCGGCGAGGAACGTGTCCGTCGCACCGGCGGGTGAATGTTGCCCCTGTACGAGATAACGGCGCGACCGTTCGATGCGCTGAATCGAACTGACGCCGCACGCATGACAGATGGAAACGGCGTTGGTCGACCATGCCGTCGTGAAGGTCATCCTGGGTCCGACCTCCAAGATCAATCCGGTGCCTGCTTCGAGGTGGGTGGCAGCGCCGTATCGATGCGCTTCAAATGTTTCGGCGAGCAACCAATCGAGAATCGACTGTTCGTCTTTTTTCAGGTCACGTGAGGTTTGGATGTAGAAACAGTGCTCCGCTTGAATACCATCCACTTTGCCCAAAAGACGGCGCGCCAGCGTGAGCAATTTATCGTAATTTGATGGAGGCAGGTCGTAGGCTCGATATCTTCGAAGTAGCGTCATGGAGAGGTTGTAGCAGGAACGGGCAGGTTGTGCCAGTTTTGACCTGTGTCCGTCCCCGATCCCGATCCCGATCCCGAAAATTGAGTGTCTTGACCCTTGCCTGTTGGCAATCGCATCGTTATGTTCTCATCGAATCATGACTGTCCCCACCGGACTCGGGAACGGACTCGGGATCGGGATCGGGATCGGGAACGGAGTTTGGCATGACCACCTACCGCGATGCAGGAGTCGACATTGACGCGCAGGACCGAGCGTTGGCTCAGGTCAAGAAGATGGTACGCAACACCTACACCGACAATGTGCTGTCGGACCAGGGCGCCTTCGGCGGACTCTTCCGGGTTCCCGTCAAAGGAATGAAGGAACCGGTGCTGGTCGCCTCGGCGGACGGGGTCGGCACCAAGCTGAAGGTCGCGTTCCTGGCGAATCGGCATGGCACGGTGGGGCGCGATCTGGTGCACCACTGCATTAACGACATCCTGGTCCAGGGTGCGCGGCCGCTGTTCTTCCTCGACTATCTGGCCACCGGGCGCCTCGAGCCGGACACGGTGGCGGACGTCATCGGTGGTGTTGCAGCGGCCTGTTCGGAACATGGACTGGCTCTCTTGGGCGGTGAGACCGCCGAAATGCCCGGGTTCTACCGTGACGGTGAGTATGATCTCGCCGGTTTCATCGTCGGTGTTGTCGATCGCAAGCGAATCATGGACGGCTCGGCGGTGAAGGATGGTGACGTTCTCGTCGGATTGCCTTCAACCGGGCTCCACACCAACGGCTACTCGCTGGCGCGGAAGGTCTTTTTTGAAGAGCTCGAGCTGGGCGCGAACGATATCGTCCCGGAGCTCAATCGCACGGTGGCCGACGAGTTGCTCGCGGTGCACCGGTGCTACCTCGAACCGGTGTGGCCGCTTCTCGAGCACGGTTGGGTGCATGCAATGGCTCATATCACGGGCGGCGGTCTGACCGACAACCTGCCCAGGGTTCTGCCGGACGGACTGCAAGCGGCCATCAAGGTTGGGTGTTGGGACGTTCCGCAGGTCTTTCGAATCCTCGCTGAGAAGGGACAGGTGCCCGAGGACGACATGTGGCGGACATTCAACCTCGGTGTCGGGATGGTTCTCGCCGTCCCACCCAAGTGCCTCGAGAAGGTCCTTACGAGCCTCCGCGAGTCCGGCTACCCGGGCTTCCCGATGGGCAACGTCGTCAAAGGCAACGAAGGGGTGGTCTACGACCATCCGCCGGAGGGTTATCCCACTGGGCTGCGATAACAGGTGTCCGTACCCGGTCCCAAACTCGGATCGAGCTTTTCTGCTGGCGCGCTGCCCGCAAAGGAGCCACCTTTAGCATTGACCGACCGAGGGTTCGGACTGGTTTGAGCAGTCCGACACGGACAATGCAAAAGATGGCACCTCCGGCGAGCGTGGTCTTCTGCAGGCGTTGAACCGCGTGGTTGCCCCCTCAGACGATGTTTGGCGACTCAACTCGGGAGGTTGATGAAGCGTTATGGCCCCGAAATCGTCTGAGACGGCACGCCCGATCAACGCGATTTTCTGAGTACACGCTCCCTGGTTGTATCTGCGTCTATCTGCGTGATCTGCGGTTTCTTTGGGGAGGGTGGGTGGAAATCCGAAATCCGAAATCCGAAATCCGAAATTTGAGATTTCTTGCTCATTTGAGCAGTTTTCTATTTGCAAACAAATAGTTTACGATGTTTCCCATCACGGCACTGGGAGGCAATCATGGCCAAGCGTATCGGCATGATCTACTGCGAACGGATCCAGGATGCGAGCTGTATCGGTTGCGCCAAATGCTACAAGGCAGTCAACGAGAATACCTTCGCATTCGAGAATCAGGGTGACGTGCGGATCGTATTCAAGACGAGTTGCGGCGATTGCCCTGGTCTGGTGGTGCCGCGGGTCGACCTCCAGATGACGGTCCTCGAAAGCCTTGGCGTCGGCGTCGACGAGATCTATTTCAGTACGTGCGTCAAAAAGGCAACCATGCTGATGAACTGTCCGATGAACGTCGAAGGGGTCACCCGTGTCCTCGAAGAGAAGTTCGGAGTACCGGTTCATATGGGAACGCACGATTATTGACCACCCAACCTCCCAGCATCGGCTGGTGAGGCTTGATATTCTGGGAATTGAGACATGATCTGGTGGATCGTCAGGTCCCAAGCCCCAAGGCTTCAAGCCTGAAACCCTTGATTTTCAACAGAAAAACCGTAAAATACGGTCTCCCGGTTTAACCGGGGATCTAACTCCTTGCTCCGAACTGGGTTTCGGGGCCGAAGGCCGAGAGGAGAACAAAATGCCTTTGTACGAGTTGGGGGTCATTATCGACCCCGAGGTTCCGCCCGAGGATGAGACCTCCACCCTGGAGCGTCTCCAAGGCATCATCGCCGATGCCGGCGGCGAAATGGTCAAACAGGACACGTGGGGCCGTCGCCAGCTTGCCTATCCGATCAACAAGAAGAATTACGGCGTGTATCACTTCTGGGCGTTTGATGTCGGTGGCGAGGTGCTCGACAAGCTCAATTTCGAGATGCGCACCAACGACGCCGTCATGCGATCACTGATCCTCAATATGGATCGGGAGTTGCGCCGCAAACGGAAGATGGACGCCAAGATGGAAGCCCGGGCCGCCAAGAAGGCTGCAAAAGCAGCGGCCAAGGCCGAGTCTGCGGCCGACGAGGACTGAGGAGGCTTTCATGAGACCGCAAAAGAAACGTTTTCGTCGCCGCGTCAAAGTGTGCCGGTTCACGGTCGAGAAGATCAACTACATCGACTACAAAGATGTGGATTTGCTCCGCGAGTACACGCCGACCAACGGCAAAATCCTGCCGCGTCGTGTGACAGGAACCCGGCCGGCCTTTCAGCACAAGCTGACGAGAGCCATCAAAAGGGCGAGGTTCATGGCGCTGCTGCCCTACACCGGCAACTAGCCGATTGATTCGCCGGGCAACCGGCATCGGCGAGAAATCATGATGACGGAACAACCTGATTCCCCCGAGGTGCAGGCGCCGCTGCCGCGGATCCCGCGTCTTGGTGCGGGCGCTTCAGGCCTGGTGGCCCTCCTGATCGTTGGGGGGCTCTTCGTGATTCCGTTTTTCGGACTCCTGATCGCGCCGCTCGGAGTGCTTCCGGTGCTTCACTTCATCGGAGGCGGCGGGCAAGGGTATCGCGCCTGGGGCCCGGTCGTGGCCCTTCTGGTGGTGGCATCTGCGGCCGGCTTCTCGGGTATCGCTGTTCCGCTGCTGGTCGTGTACGCAATGCTCGTCATTCTCCCTTCGGTCACTATCGAAGGCTGGGTTCGCTTGCAGTGGACCGAGGGTCGATGGACGGCAGTGGCGACGATGGTGGGCGCCGCGGTTTCGCTCGCGGTGACTGCTGCCGTCGCCTATCCCCTGACGCCCATGGAAGCGGTGTCCGGGTGGCTGCGCGAGGCTTCGACCGGGGCGGGCGAGTTGTACGCCGCGTGGGGGCTTGCCGAGGGCGAAGTCGAGCTGGCGCTCGATGCTGCCGAGAGGCTTGCATCGTGGGTCCTGCCGAGTGTGCCTGTGGCCTATCTGGTTGTTGCGCTGTTCTGGGTGAGACCGCGGCTCCCGCTTCTCGGTATGGGCCTGAGCGTCGGTCCGTTCGAAGAATTTCGAAACGACGATTGGCTGGCGGTGCTCTTTGCAGGAGCAGGCATCGCCACCTTGATTCTTGGTGGTGTCGGCCGATGGGTCGCGGTCAATATTTTGATTGCAGTTCTCATCTTGTATTTTGCCCAGGGTTTGGCTATCATTCGGGCCCACCTTGCCCGCTGGTTCGGGCGAGGTTGGCTTGTGCGCTGGGGTGTTGCCTTGCTTTGCCTGCAAGGGCCTTTCCCATTGCTGGTTGCAGTGCTTGGAGTGGCGGATAATTTTCACCCGCTCAGGCCGCGCGCCAATGACGACGGAGGAACAGAATGAAAGTGATATTGAACGACTACATCGAGCACCTCGGAGAGCGGGGCGACTCGGTTGTGGTGAAGCCTGGCTACGCCAACAACTACCTGATGCCCAAGGGACTTGCATATCCCGATACGCCCGGGAATCGGAAGCGCTTCGAACAGGAGCAGAAGAATTGGGAAGAGATGGACGTCGAGCGCCGCGGTGCCAGTGAAAAGCTGGCCGCAGACCTCGATGGGACCAAGCTGGTCTTCGAGCGCCGTGCGGGCGAAAACGATGTGCTCTTCGGTTCGGTGAATATTGCGGACATTTCCCGTGAGCTTGCCGAGCGGGGATTCGATCTCGACCGCAAGCGTATCGTCCTCGAGAATCCGATCAAGGAGTTGGGCGCGTTCGAGGTCGTGATTCATATTCACCGCGACATCGACGTGCCGATCCCGGTGCGGGTCGTTCGACCGGGCGAAGATCCCGACGCCGTCGCTCCCGAGTTCGTGGCCGAGGGTGCGCTCGAGGTGACTGGCGAGGTTGAAACGGATGCACAGGCAGGCGGCGACGAAGCAACGGCCGAGGTCGCTGAGGACGCCGAGACCGAGACGGCAGCAGAGTAAAACATGTGCGGCGACGACCACGTCGCGCCAACAGACCCGCCGCAACCCGACGGGCCAACGGAGAGCCTTCCCCGCTTGTGGGTGAAGGCTCTTTTCCGATTGTCGCCCTGGGGTCTCCACAGGCGGATCGACCGACTGCTGGTAGCGATCGAGAGCCGGCTCGACGACGTCGAGGGTGGAATCCGGGTCCTCCAGGAAGAAGTCGGGGAGGTCCGTGAGCAACGACTCGAGCCCCTTGAGAAACGTACAGATACGGTCGAAGATTCGCTGCGCGAAATGACTTTCGAGATCGGACGGTTGAGAGATCAGGTCGTTCCTGCTGCGGTTTCGCGAATGGACGCTCTCATTGATCGTGTGGCGGAAGAACTGGAGGAAGTGGCCTCGTTGACCGAGCGGTCGCTGCGCGGAGAGCCGCTTCCGGTGGCGACCGAGGACGCGGTCGCCGAATCCAGACTCGCCGAGGCGCTCGACGAGATACAGCCGCTTCTGTTGGAGAGCTTTCGAGGTTCCGGTGAAGAAATTCGCCATCGCCTCGACCGCTACCTGCCCGATCTCGAGCCAGCCTCACCGGTTCTCGATCTCGGGTGCGGCCGCGGCGAGCTGCTGACTCTGCTGCGAGAGGCGGGGGTCGACGCCACCGGAGTCGAGGGTGACACCGCACTGTATTCCGCAGCAATCAGGCGCGGGTTGAAGGCGGTCAGCGGAGATGTCCTCGAGGTGCTCCGCAGGCAAGAGGACGGCGTCTGGGGCGCAGTAACCGCTTTCCATTTCTTCGAGCATCTGCGACCGCAGACTCTGGCGGCCGTGCTGGCCGAGGTGCGTCGCGTGCTGCGGCCCGGAGGGCTGCTGATCGCCGAGTGCCCGAATCCTCACTCATTGCGGGTCGGAGGTGCGCTCTTCTGGCAGGACCCGACGCATTTTCGTCCCCTTCTGCCCGAAACTCTCGAACTCTTCCTTCAGGCGGCGGGATTCGTCCTTCAGGGCCGAGAAACGATGCATCCATTCCCATCGGACCAACTCCTGGTGGATGACCAAGGTGGGACTCGCGCTGTGACCGACGAAGATTTGACGGAGCTTGCCGAAAGGTTGGATCGGCTGCGATCCCGGCTCGATGAGATTCTCAATGGGCCCCGCGATTTCGCGGTCTGGGCCAGAAAACCCGCAACAAAAACTTAAAGAGTGGCGGAGGTGAACCATGTCGCGAAGAGGTGCCCTGATCGTACTCTGTGGTCTGTGTGTCCTGAGCTGCGGGGGCCAGACGCAACCCCCGGTCGAGGAAGATCTCGTGGTCGCTGCTGATATTGCCGCGCGGCGTGCCCAGTTCGTCGTCAAACCGTTGACAGCGGACGTGTCCCACCTGTCGCCGGGTGACCGGGCCGCCTTGAATCACCTCATTTCCGCAGCGGAGGCGGTCAACGAGATTTTCAAGCTCCAGGCGTGGGCAGGCAACCCGGATTTTGCCGAAACGGTGGAGGCGTACCAGGGTGTTGATGCGCAGTCGGTGAAGGACTACTTCCGGATCATGTACGGCCCCTGGGATCGGCTGGCTCACTTCGAACCGTTCCTCGGGGATCGTCCACATCCTGAAGGCGCCGGTTTCTATCCTGAAGACATGACCAGAACCGAGTTCGAGGCCTGGATCGAGGCGCACCCGGAAGATCGCGAAGCCTTCACGTCGCTGTTCTCGATCATTCGACGGGTGGACGAAGGTCTCGTGGCGGTGCCCTATTCGGAGGCCTATTCACAGTACATCGAGGTCATTTCTTTGGAGCTGAAGGCCGCTGCCGAGGCGACTGACAACGCGAGCCTCAGTCGTTTCCTCGAACTGCGAGCGGACGATCTTCTGACCGACGAATACTATGAATCGGATGTTGCCTGGATGGATCTCGACTCGGCCATCGAGGTGGTGATCGGACCGTACGAGACCTATGAGGACCACCTTTTCGGCTACAAGGCGGCGTTTGAAGCATTTGTCTGCGTCGCCCAACCCGAGGATTCGGCTCGTCTCGAGATCTTCAAATCCGAGCTGCCGTACCTCGAGCGCAAGCTGCCGATCCCCGACGAGCACAAGAACTTCGACCGCGGATCCGAGTCGCCGATCAGAGTCGTCGACGAGATATTCACGGCCGGCGATACGCGTGCCGGGGTGCAAACGATTGCCTTCAACCTCCCGAACGACGAGCGCGTGCGCGAGGAGAAAGGCTCGAAGAAGGTCCTGCTCAAGAACGTGATGAGGGCCAAGTACGACGCGATCCTGGTGCCTATTGCGGGACGGGTCTTGCCGGAGGGCGATTCCGACAAGATCGACTTCGAGGCCTTCTACCAGTTCACACTCCACCACGAGCTCTCGCACGGAATCGGACCGGGCCAGATCACCCTCGACGGTCGCGAGACCGAGGTCAGGCTCGAGCTCAAGGACTTGTACTCGGCCTTCGAAGAGGCAAAGGCCGATGTGTTGGGTGTCTACGACATCTACGTCCTGGTCGACAAGGGCATCATGGAGCCGGCCATACTCGACAGTCTGCCCTGGACCTACACCGCAGGGATGTTCCGAACAACCCGCTTCGGGGTTGCAGAGGCACACGGGCTCGGCATGGTGTTGCAGGCGAATTATCTGATTGAAAAGGGAGCGGTTGAAATTACCGACGCCGGCCGATTCCGACCGGTGGCCGGGGCTTTCGAAGAGGCTTTCAGATCTCTCGCCCACGAGCTGTTGATGATCCAGGCCCTCGGCGACTATGACGCGGCGCTTGCAATGGTGGAGCGCTACGGAAACGTCCACCCGAAGATGGCGTCGGCAATCGAGAGCTTGACCGATCTTCCGGTGGATGTGGATCCGACCTACCCACTGGAGGGTCTGCGATGAGTGCCGGCATCGAAGGCCGCACCGCGATCGTCGGCGGATCATCGACCGGTCTCGGGTTTGCGGTTGCAGAAGATCTGGCGGCTGGCGGGGCCAATGTACTGGTTGTGTCGCGATCAGAGGAGAAGGTTTCGGCCGCCGTCGAGGCCATCGGAAGGAACGGAGGCGCAGCCCGGGGTTGCGTCGCTGATTTCACCGACCCGGATGCGCCGCACCGGGTTGTTGAGAAGGCGAAAGAGCTTTTTGGTGCTCCGGATATCGTGGTTGCCAACGGCGGCGGGCCTCCGGGCATGCCGGCGACAGCAGCCACGGCGGCGGACCTCACTGCCGCGTGCGAGCTTCTCCTGTTGCCGGTGCAACGATTCGCCGAACTCACCCTGCCTTCGATGCGGGCCTCGGGCTGGGGTCGCTTCGTTGCGATTACATCGATCGCAGTCAGGGAACCGCTACCGGGTCTTGTGTTGTCCAATGCACTCCGCGCGGCAGTCACCGGCTACCTCAAGAGCGTGTCGGACGAAGTGGCCTCGGATGGTGTGACGGTCAACACCGTGTGCCCTGGATTTACTGCCACCGATCGCCTCGGTGTGCTGGCATCGAACGTAGCGGAGCGGGATGGCTTGACCGTAGACGAGGTCTTTGCGGGATGGGCGGCGCAGGCGCCGGTCCGCCGCCTGCTCCGGCCGGAAGAGGTGGCTGCGGCTGTAGGATTCCTGTGTTCGGAGGCCGCGTCGGGCATCACCGGCGTGGCCCTGCCGGTCGACGGTGGTCTCGGGCGGAGCCTGATTTGAGACTCCATTTTCGTACGAAAAAGGTACGAAAAGGAACGGTGGACTTTTGATGTGAAAGGGTTCACAATCTTTTGAGGCAGTGGTTATGTCTGCCGTAAAGGGAGGAAGCAAATGCCGACACGTGACTTGACCTTCGCGATTGTGGGCTCCGGCGGTGACGGCGTCATCACCGTGGGCGACATGATGGCGCAGGCGGGTGCAGCCGAAGGGCTGCATGTGATGAAGGTTGAGGCCTACGGGCCACAAATTCGAGGCGGTGAGTCGTCCTGTACGGTTCGCTTGAGCGGCGATCCGATATTTGCCCAGGGCGACCTGGTCCAGGTTCTGGTGGTCTTCAATTGGGCGGATTTCGGCCAGTTCCGGGGCGAGATCCTGGCCGCTGAAGATGCCGTCATCCTGTATGAAGCGACCGACGAAACGCCCCGTGAGGAAATTGATCTCGGACCCGTGTCCGAGGTGCGCTGGGTGCCGGTGCCGTTCATCGAGTTGGCGAAGGAGGCGGCGGGCACAACGCTGGCCAAAAACATCGTCACTATCGGGCTTCTCGGTGAGCTCTTTGATCTGCCGAAGGATGCCCTCGAACGGGCGATCAAGAAGAAGTTTTCGAAAAAGAAGGAAGCTGTGCTCGAGGCCAACCTCAAAGGATATGCAGCCGGCAAGGAATACGCCTCGAAGATCGAAGCAGAGGCCTCCGGGAAAAGGCTTCAATACACCCCTGGCGAACCCATGTTGTTGATGTCCGGGAACGAACTGAGCGCAGTTGCCGCGCTGCACGCGGGATGCCGCTTCTTTGCCGGTTACCCGATCACCCCGTCATCCGAGGTTCTTCACCTGCTGTCCGAGTTGATGCCGAAGGTTGGCGGCTATCTGGTCCAAACCGAGGACGAGCTGTCAGCTATCGGGGCGGTAATCGGCGGTTCCTTCGCCGGGGTCAAGTCGATGACCGCGACCTCTGGGCCGGGTCTGGCCCTGATGACCGAGATGCTGGGTCTGGCCTCGATGGCCGAGATTCCCGCTGTCATTATTGATGTGCAGCGTGGCGGGCCATCCACCGGATTGCCGACGAAGAGCGAGCAGTCGGATTTGTGGCAGGCTCTGTGGGGCTCCCACGGAGATGCCCCCCGGGTCGTGTTGGCTCCGGCCGACGTGGAGGATTGTTTCCACGCGACGGTGGCTGCCTTCAACATCGCCGAAGAGGCGCAGGTGCCCGTGATCGTATTGTCCGACCAGTTCATCGCCCAGCGCCGCGAAACCCTGTCGATGCTGACCCTCGATCACGAGGTGATCGGCCGGCAGGTCCCAACGGCGGGCGATCTCCGGGAGTACAAGCGTTACAAGGAGACGAAATCGGGGATCTCTCCGATGTCGTGGCCGGGGATGAAAGGCGGCGAGTACCAGACCAACGGTCTCGAGCACAAAGAGGACGGAACGCCGACTTCCATGTACCTGACACACGAAAAGATGAACGCGAAGCGCTACCGCAAGCTGCGACTCGTGCGCGACAAGTACAGCTTCTATCGGCGCTACGGCGCCGAGAAAGCCGACGTCGGCATCATCTGTTGGGGCTCCTCCAAGGGTCCGGTCAAAGAGGCGGTGCAGAAGGCGACCGCGCGCGGCGAGAGGGTTTCCGCCTTCGTGCCGCAGCTCCTGTACCCGTTCCCGTACCACGAGTTCAACGAGTATTTGAAGACGGTTGACAATGTGGTCGTCATCGAGCTTTCGTACTCTGCACAGTTCTACAAATATCTGCAGACCTTCCTCCAGCTGCCCGAGGCGCGGACATTCGTTTACAAACGGTCCGGCGGTAAAAACCTGACGGTTGGTGAAGTGGAAGACAAGATTCAAAAGGTGCTGGAGATGGGTGCGCTCCGGCGGGAGGTTCTGGTATGAGCGCCGCGACAAAAATCGAGCTGAAACCTGGCGCGTACAAAACCGATCTCAAACCCGTATGGTGCCCGGGCTGCGGGGACTTCGGTGTCCTCAACGCGCTCTACCGCGCGATGGCTGCGCTCCAGATCGAACCGTGGAACACAGTGATTCTGTCGGGCATCGGGTGCTCCTCGCGGCTGCCCGGGTATGTGACCACCTACGGATTCAACGGCGTCCACGGCCGCGCCTTGACCTTGGCGACCGGAGTCAAGATGGCGCGTCCCGAGTTGACGGTGATTGCGGTCGGTGGCGACGGCGACGGCCTGGCGATTGGTGGAAACCATTTGATCCACGCGTGCCGGCGCAACCTCGATGTCACCTACATCCTGATGGACAACGAGATCTACGGCCTCACGAAGGGCCAGGTGGCGCCTACCACCCCGACCGGCGACAAGACCAAGTCCACCTTCTGGGGCAATCCGGAGCCTGCCGTGGATCCGTGCGAGCTCGCCATCTCGACCGGCGCGACCTGGGTCGGGCGAGGGTTCTCGGGCGACATGAAAGGCATGACCGCGCTGATCCAAGCCGCCATCGAACACAACGGATTCTCGTTCCTCAATGCCATGTCGCCTTGTGTGACCTGGCGCGGTGACGACGAGTTCAAGAGGCTCAAGGCGATGCTGAAAACGCTGCCGGAGGATCACGATCCGTCGAAACGCGCCAATGCCATAGCCTATACCCGCGAGAAGGATGTGCTGACGACCGGCGTTCTTTACGAGGTGGAGACGCCGACCATGGTCGACCGGTCGAAGCGATCAAAGAGAAGGCGATGGACGGCAAGCCGGCAATTTCCACAAAGGAAATGCTGCAGACGTTCTACCCCTCGATCTAGGCAATTCGCGGCGGACCGGGTCCGCCTCGAATTGCGGCGCGGCCGTTCCGGCCGCGAGGCCGGTTTCACGGGCACGGGATTTCCCCGTGCCTTTTTTCTTCGGATAAGACTTGCGTTGTCACGTTGAACGTTGGAACGGGTGGGCGGGGAATCCAGCATCGAGTATCCAGCATCGGGTGGTTCGATGGGTGCGAGTATCAGTCTCATAATCAATTCAATAAAAACACTTGACGTCTTTATTTAGCGGTATAAATTGTTTACGGCGTTAAATATTCGCCGAGTGAAATATGTCAATTGGAGACGACCGCTTTGGTGCGCTCGAGGGGCCCGCGGACGCGGGTGTTTCTGGAGATCAGCTGCACCGATTCCTTCGATCCGGCCACGTTCTGAGATCTCTCCTGCGCGAATTCCTCGAGGAAGATTTCCTCCAGCGGGTCTGCCGCCACCGATTGACCCGGGCGCAATTCTGCTTCCTCAAGCTGATTGCCACCAAATCCGATCTTCAGGTTGGAGAGCTTGCTCGAGCTGTTGGTGTTTCACCCGCGGCGAGCAGCAAGAACCTCGACAAGCTGGAAAGCCTCGGGTTGGTCTTTCGCGAGGCCTCGGCTCAGGATCGGCGCGTGATCCTGTTGAGGGCCAGCGCCGAAGGTAAAGAACTGGTCGGGGATTACGAAAACCTCAAGGCGGCGCAGCTCGCCCCGGTCATCGACTCGATGGGGAGCGAGAAGACCGAGCAACTTTGTGATCTGCTCGAAGAGGTGTGTTGCGCGATGCTGGCTCGAGTCGAAGTTCCCCGCGAGACGTGCATGCGGTGTGCCGGCTACTACCGGGTCGACTGTTCGTTCGAGAAGTTCCAGGGCGAGTGCGCCTTGCGGTCGCGACCGGGAGAGCGGGATCCGGAGGTTGAGGCGTGATCGTGCAATTTCGGATTTCGGATTTCGGATTTCGGATTTCCGCCCACCCGCCCGAATCGGGCACGGAGGCGGAAACAGATGCGGGTAGGGGTGCAAGCGTATCGGTTTGTTGGAGGACGTGCTGATGAGGAATTGGAGAACGCCGCTTGATGCCGACAAGGTGAGAGTCCCGGTCGGGCGTGTGGTGGTTATCGCCGACCGGTGCAAGGGGTGCGCATTTTGTGTGGAGTACTGCCCGAAGGACGTGCTCGTACTGTCTGAGGGCTTCAACCGCAAGGGCTACCACCCGCCCGAGGTGGTCAAGGATGGTGAGTGTGTGAACTGCAATCTCTGCGAGATGATCTGCCCCGACTTCGCGATCTTCTGCGTGCCTGCGGAAGCCGAAATGGCGGCGGACGAGGGAGGTCCAAATTGAAGGCCGATCCTGCTGGTGTGCTGACGGGCGTCCACTACCTCGATGGTGACTTTGCGTGCGGCGAGGGCGCCATGGCCGCGGGCTGTCGCTTCGTGGCCGGCTATCCCATTACGCCGTCCACCGAGGTGGTCGAGCGCATATCGCGAAGATTCCCGATGATGGGCGGCACCTTCATCCAGATGGAGGACGAGCTGGCGTCGATGGCCGCAGTGGCCGGCGCGGCGTGGACCGGGTCAAAGGTCATGACCGTCACGTCGGGCCCGGGCTTTTCTCTGATGATGGAGAACATCGGACTGGCCACGATGATGGAAGCGCCGTGTGTCGTGGTGAACGTCCAGAGGGGCGGCCCCTCGACCGGACTCCCGACCATGGTCGGCCAGGCCGATATGATGCAGGCCAGGTGGGGTTCGCACGGCGACTACGAGCTGATCGCTCTGAGCCCGCAGTCGCCGCAGGAGGCGTTCGACCTCACGATCGAGGCCTTCAATCTCTCTGAGACCTGGCGGGTGCCGGTGATGTTCATGATGGACGAGTGCGTCGGCCACATGACGGAAAAGGTGGTCATCCCGCCTGCGGACGAGATCGACGTCGTGCCGCGGAAGCTGACCGACAAGAAACCCGGCGAATACTTGCCCTATGAGGTCAACGGCAGGCCGGTACCGGAGATGGTCCGTGCCGGTGACGGCTACCGTTTCCACACCACCGGTCTCACCCACGACGAACGCGGCTACCCGGTCATGTCGGTCGAGTGCCAGTCGGTCAGCGTCAAGCGTCTGATCGACAAGATCCGCCTCAATGCCGACCAGATCGTCCGCTATGAGGAGGAAGACGTCGAGGGTGCCGATGTGGTTGTGGTCGCTTACGGAATCACTGCGCGGGTAACTCGGGCCGGAATCGACATGGCCCGCGCCAAAGGGATCAAGGTCGGGTTCATCCGGTTGGTCGTGGTCTGGCCCTTCCCCGAGACCCGGATTCGCGAGCTCGCCGAAGAGGTCAAGGCCTTTGTCATGCCGGAGATCAACTATGGGCAGATGGTCCTCGAGCTGGAACGCTGCGCCGGCGGCAAGGCGACGACAACGCTGGTGCCGCACGGCGGCGGCGGCGTGCACGATCCGGAAGATATCTTCAAAGCCATCGTGGAGGCCGCCAAATGAGTACCCAAGACGAAGCGATGATCCTCGCCCAGGAGCATCCGATCGCCCCGTTTCTGCGGATGGATCGAATGCCCCATATCTGGTGCCCGACCTGCGGCATCGGAACTGTCGTCAAGTGTTTCGCGACAGCTCTTGACGAAGCCAAGGTCGATCTCGACAAGGTCGCCATCACCTCCGGCATCGGATGTACCGGGAGAGTGGCCGGCTACATGAATCTGGACGCCTTCCACGCCACTCACGGACGAGCGATTCCGTTCGCCACCGGTCTCAAGCTCGGTCGGCCCGAGCTCGAGTGCGTGGTGTTTTCAGGAGACGGTGACCTCACCGGAATCGGCGGCAACCACTTCATCCACGCCGCCCGTCGCAACATGGACATGCTGGTCATCCTGGTCAACAACTTCATCTACGGCATGACCGGCGGCCAGAATGCGCCAACCACTCCAACCACCGCCCGGTCGTCAACAATGCCCTTCGGGAATTTCGAGCGCCCATTCAACCTGCCGCACCTGGCTGCGAGTTGTGGAGCGAGCTTTGTTTCTCGCTGGACGTGTCTCCACATCCGGCGGCTGACAAAATCCATCCGGACGGCGCTCAACCGCAAGGGTTTCCGCTTCATCGAGGTGATTGCACCGTGCTCGACCCTCTACTCGCGGCTCAACCGTCTCGGGAGTGGGTTGGATCTGATCAAGTTCTACCACGACAACTCGGAGATCCGGCATGGTGCCGATACCCGCGAGGTCGACATCGGCTATCAGGATCGCTTCGTCTGCGGCAACTTTGTCGATGAGGATCGGCCGACCTTTCTCGACATGATGAACGCCCATTACGAGGAGATTCTCGGCGACCGCTACGTTCCGATGTCGTCGGAAGGGGGTTGGCTCCATGAGTAAATCGACACGAACGGAAATCAGGATCACCGGCTTTGGCGGCCAGGGGGTCGTTCTCGCCGGTCACATCATCGGCCATGCCTGTGCGGTCAACGGCGGCATGCATGCCACCATGATCCAAAGCTTCGGACCGGAGGCCCGCGGGTCGGCATGCTCGACCACTCTCGCGGTCTCGGACACCGAGGTCCTGTACCCCTACATCAGCCGCCCTGACATTTTCGTCGTCATGTCGGCCGAGGGCTACGAGAAGTACCGCGATGAGCTCAAGGATGACGGCACGCTCGTCTATGAGAAGGACCTGGTGGCTTTCGAACCCAAGGAGGGGCAACGCGCCTATGGCGTGTCGTCGACCAGGATCGCCGAGGAGATCGGCCGCTCCATCGTGCAGAACATCGTCATGCTCGGGTTCTTTGCGGCAGCGACCAAGATCGTGCCGGTCGAGACGATGCGGCAGGCGGTCGAGGAGTCGGTGCCAAAGGGCACCGAGGCGCTCAACTTGCGGGCTTTCGATGCGGGCTGCTCTGCCTTCGAGGAGAACTACGGGAGCGGGGTGAAGCACGAGGAAGAGGCCGCGCCGGTGGGGAGCTGATATGTCAAAGGTCGGCGTCTTTGTCTGTCATTGCGGCGAAAACATCGCTCGTACCGTGCAGGTACGGGATGTGGTGGACTTTGCCCGAGACATCCCCGGGACCGCGGTCACCGAGGATTATCCGTATCTGTGTTCGGCTCCCGGCCAACAGATGGTGATCGACGCCATCGAGGAGCACGGTCTTGACCGGGTGGTGATTGCGGCGTGCTCGCCGCAGCTGCACGAACCCACATTCCGAGCCGCAGCGTCTCAAGCCGGGCTGAACCCTCATCTGGTCGAAATTGCCAATATCCGCGAGCACTGCTCGTGGGTCCACCACGATTCGGATGAGGCCAGTGCCAAGGCCTGCCAGACCATCACGGCGGCGGTCGAACGGGTCAAGCGGGCCAACCCGTTGGATCCGGTCGAGGTGCCGGTTACAAAGCGTGCGCTGGTGATCGGCGGTGGCGTCGCCGGGATTCGCTCGGCCCTCGATATTGCCAATTCCGGCCACCCGGTCGTGTTGGTCGAACGCGAGCCCTCGCTAGGCGGCAATATGTCGAAGCTGTCGGAGACGTTTCCGACTCTCGATTGCTCGCAGTGCATTCTGACGCCGCTCATGGTGCAGGTTTCTCGGCACCCGAATATCGAACTCCTGACCTACTCCGAGGTGGAAGAAGTGTCCGGTTATGTCGGGAACTTCAAGGTCCGCATCCGCCGAAAACCCTCTTTCGTTATTGCAGAGGATTGCACCGCTTGCGGAGACTGCGCAGAGGCCTGTCCGCAGCCGGGCGGTAACGAATTCGACATGGGACTGTCGAGCCGCAAGGCGATTTACATCCCCTTCCCGCAGGCGGTGCCTTCGACCTACACGCTCGACGGCGACCGCTGCCTCAACGCCAACCTCGATTCGCCGACTGGTTTTCGGGTGCTGGCCTGCAATAAATGCGACGAGGTTTGTAAGCCGCAGTGCATCGATTTCGACATGCAACCGGAGATCATAGAACGCGAGGTCGGAGTCATCGTCGCGGCGACCGGCTACGACATGAAGCTCGGCGAACAGGCGACGGAGAGCGGCTACGGGAAGTTCGTGGACGTGATGGACGGCCTCGAATTCGAGCGCATGCTGTCGGCGTCCGGCCCGACCGAGGGAGAGGTGCGGCGGCCATCCGACGGCAAGACGCCCAAGGACGTGGTCTTCATCCAGTGTGTCGGCTCGCGAAATCCCGAGCACGGGGTGCCCTATTGTTCGCGGATCTGCTGCATGTACACCGCGAAACACGCCTTACTGCTGCGCCACAAAGTACCGGAATCACGCGCCTACATCTTCTACATGGATATCAGGGCCGGCGGCAAAGGCTATGAGGAGTTCGTCCATCGCGCGATGGAGGAAGAGCGGGTCATGTATATCCGCGGCCGACCCAGCCAGGTCATCGAGGAAAACGGCAAGCTCAAGGTTCTGGGTGTCGACACGCTGTCCGGCAGACAAGTGGAGATCGATGCCGACATGGTGGTTCTTGCAACTGCCATGGAACCGGCTGATCACGGAGACATCGCCGGCAAGCTGCGGATCGCGGCGGATACCCATGGTTTCTTCAAGGAAGCACATCCCAAGCTGCGTCCCGTTGAAACACTGACAGCCGGGATCTTCCTCGCCGGCACCGCCCAGGCACCCAAGGACATTCCGGACACGGTCTCGCAGGCGTCGGCGGCGGCCTCGAAGGGCATGGAGATGCTGTCGAGGGAGTTTCTCGAGCGCGATCCGTCGACAGCTCACGTCAACGAGTCCGCTTGCGCCGGGTGCTTCGAGTGTCTGGCGGTTTGCCCGTACGGAGCCATCGAGCGCAAACAGCTGCTGGACGCTCAAGGTGAGGTCTACCGCGAGGTGGCGGCGCCAAATCCTGCGATGTGCGAGGGCTGCGGTCTGTGCACCGTGACCTGCCGCGGTGGTTATATCGATCTCGAAGGCTACAGCGATGAGCAGGTCTTTGCCCAACTCGGGGCATTGGGTCCGCTGCGGGAGGTGATCGAAAGATGACTGAAGCCAACGTCACGGTCTCCCCCGGTGGAACAGGCTCTGTTCCAAAAGACTGGCAGCCCCACATCGTCGCCCTGGTCTGCAATTGGTGCAGTTACGCGGGCGCCGACATGGCCGGGACCACTCGTCTCGAATACCCGGCCAACGTACGGATGGTGCGATTTCCCTGCACCGGCCGCATGAGCCCTTTGATGATCTTGAAGGCCTTCGAACAGGGGGCCGACGGGGTTCTGGTTTCGGGCTGCCACCCCGGTGATTGCCACTACGTTCAGGGAAATCTCGTGGCGCGCCGTCGTTTCACCATCTTCAGATCACTGATGGATTTCATCGGCATCGATCTCAAACGACTCCACTTCGCGTGGGTTTCAGCGGCCGAGGGCCACAAGTGGGCCAAGGTCGTTACGGATGTCACTGCGAAGGTGCGGGAAGCGGGGCCGCTGCCCGAGTACGGCGGTCCCGAAGGATGGGACGGAATCGAGCTTCCCCCGGCGGAAGGCGGCGGGCCGCAAGAGTATTCCGGCGAACAGATGGAGGCTCTTCGCACCAATCTCCGTCGGGCTGCCTCTGAACTGCTGACCGCTGACCGTGTCGGCGTTGTGATCGGCTACGGCGAGGGCTCCCTGCCCGGCCAGACCGTCCCGATTTTCGTGACCGAGACCTCGGACTGCGAAAAACTCGAATGGAACCAAGGCTGCCGCAACAACCTCAGCGGTTATGTTCGCTCCGCGCTCGAAAACCACGAGCGGGTTGCGTTGATCGTCAAGACCTGTGACCTGGGGGCCGTGAGCGGACTCATCCGCGAAGGCCAGGTCCAGCGCGATCAAATGCGCTTGATCGGTGTCCAGTGTCCCGGTGTGCGGGACGGCGACAATTTGGCCGCCAAGTGCCTGGCGTGCTCCGGCGAGCCGCACCCGATCTGCGATCTGGTGGTGACCGTTGACGGCGTGCGGGAGAGCTGTGTCGACCCAACGAACGCCGCCCTCGACACCCCGGACGCCCGCGACGCACAGATCGCCCACCTCGAGTCGTTGCCGCACGGCGAACGGTGGGCCTTCTGGCAGCGCCAGTTCGCGAGGTGCCTGCGGTGCTATGCCTGCCGGGCCGCGTGTCCGATGTGCTACTGCTCGTCCTGCATCAGCGAAAAACACCGCCCGCAGTGGGTGTCGACCTCGATCGACAGCCGGGGCAACAGCAGCTGGAATATCATTCGGGCGGTCCACCTCGCGGGCAGGTGCTCGGGCTGCGACGAATGTGCTCGCGTATGCCCGGCCGACATTCGCCTCGACCTCATCAACCGCAAGCTCGCGCTCGAGGTTGAACGGCAGTACGGCAGTGCCGGCTTGGATCCGGATCAGAAGACCGCGCTGGTCGACTTCCGGATGGAGGATTCCGAGGAGTTCATCCTGTGAGGAGATACTGATGGATCGCACCGAGTGGATGCTCAACGATGATCAGCTCCGGGAATGGCTCGGCGGCTTGATTGAGGCGGAGAATACGGTGGTCGCGCCTGTCGAAGATGACGGGGTCATCTTGTTTCGCGCGATCGAATCTCCGGAACAGGCGGTGATCGAACCGTCTGGAAAGACCAGATGGTCGCCCAAGGAGTTCCTGTTCCCGAGGACGGAGTCGCTCTACCACTACGATCTCTCGGGTTCAAAGGTGCAGCTCCAGGATCCGAAGGGCCCCGGGCGCCCGCAGATTCTCTTTG
Organism: Candidatus Sulfomarinibacteraceae bacterium; assembly: GCA_963769215.1. GTDB lineage: Bacteria > Acidobacteriota > Thermoanaerobaculia > Thermoanaerobaculales > Sulfomarinibacteraceae > Sulfomarinibacter. The sequence goes on from CAVYKX010000017.1 coordinate 47,893, forward strand.
GCGTGCGCAGCTGTGACGCGTCCGGCCTCGCCCGGCTCGACGAGATCTTCCTGTCTGGCACAAAGGACCCGCTGTATGCGGCGCGGAGGGCCAACACCACTGTTGTTTCGCTGGCGTGCGCGGCAGCAGATCCTGAGTGCTTCTGCACGGCGGTCGGCGGTTCGCCGGTTGGCGAGGAGGGAGCCGACGTCCAGCTGGTTCCGCTGGATGACGGCTGGCTGGTGCGCGTTGTGACCGACAAAGGGGAGAGTGTTGTTGGTGGCGCCGGAGCGGAGTGGCAGGCGACGGGAGACGGTGTGGCGCGGGTTGCCGAGATCGAGAAAAGGGTTTCCGGGCAAATTGAACGCAGTCCGGTCAACAAGGAGTGGTCTCAGGTTCTCGAGGACGGTTTCGAGCACGGCGCCTGGGACCGTCTTGCCCAGCACTGTCTCGGCTGCAGCGTCTGCGCCTATGTCTGCCCGTCGTGCTCGTGTTTCGACATGAACCACGAGGCGAATGCCTGGGGCGGCGATCAGAAACGGTCGTGGGACGCATGCACCTTCCCGCTTTTCACCCATCACGCGTCCGGCCATAACCCGCGTTCCAGCAGGCAGGAACGATATCGCCAGCGCGTGCTTCACAAGTTCGCGTTCAGAGAAAAAGAAGAAGATCCGTTCCGCTGTGTCGGGTGCGGTCGATGCGTCGCACTGTGTCCGGCGGGGCTCGATATCGTCAGCACGGTGGCCGCAGCGGTCGAGGCCATCCGGGAGGAGGGTCCAGATGCCGCTCGCTGAAGCGATTCCCAACCCCTACCAGCCGAGCTTGATGAAGATCGACGGGTTTACGGACGAGACGCAGGATGTCCGGACGCTGCAACTCCAGTTTGCAGACTCCGAAGAAGCTGAAGACTTCACCGGCTGGAACCCGGGTCAATTCGGCCAATTCACGGTCTTTGGCGCCGGCGAGTCGGTTTTCGCGATCTCGAATCGGCCGTGGCGGCCGACCGGTAACGGAGGCTCTCCGCCGACTATCGAGTGCACCTTTCGAGTTGTCGGCAAGGTGACGACCGCCCTTCGCGCGATGTCCGCCGGCCAGTTGATCGGTTTTCGCGGGCCGTATGGCAACCACTTTCCAATCGATGACTGGAAAGGCAAACACATCGCCTTTATCGGCGGAGGCATCGGCATGGCGGCCCTCCGGTCGGCGATGCTCGACGTCGTCGAGCGCAAATCGGAGTTTGGCGACGTCCTGATCCTCAACGGTGCACGATCGGTCGCAGATATCGTCTACAAGAGTGAGATGCCGCAGTGGGAAGAAGTCGACGGGGTGCGCGTGGTGCGTACCGTCGACCCGGGCGGAGAGAACGACGACTGGGATGGTGAGGTCGGTCTGTTGCCCAACGTTTTTGAAGGCCTCGCCCTCGATCCCAAAGATCGAATCGTTGTGGCCTGTGGACCGCCGATCATGCTGCACTTTCTATTCTTGAGCCTCGGCAAACTGGGCTACGAGCCGGACCAGGTCGTGACGACCCTCGAGAACAAAATGAAGTGCGGCATCGGCCACTGCGGTCGCTGTTACGTCGGGCCCTTTTCGGTCTGCCGGGACGGGCCGGTGGTGACCTGGGCGGAGCTCAACGCGCTTCCCAAAGATTACTGAGGGAGTGCGTCAATCCAGATGCGCACCGCAGATCGGAGTTGAAGCTCATGAATGGCAGAATCAGACCTGACTGGGACATCCGGGACGCCATCCTCGATATGGGGGCCACGGATGCCTACAAGTGCTACCAGTGCGGCAAATGTATGGCGATGTGTCCTTGGACCCACATCGAAAGCGTGTGCTTCCCGGTTTACCGCACGCCGCAGTTGGTGAAGTTCGGCGCCATCATGTCTTCGGAGGACACCGAGGAGATCGAGCGGGAGGTCACGGAGGTCTATCGGTGTGTGGGTTGCGAATCGTGCACCACCTGGTGCCCGCACGGGGTCAGCATGCCCGATATCATGCGCGGCATCCGGCGCATCCTGGTCGAGTTTGGTTCCTATCCGTCGGAGCTCTCCGAATCGGTGTCGCGGATTCACAGCTCCGGCAATCCGTTCGGCGAGCCCCGGGAGCTGCGAGGTGCGTGGGCCGAGGAGATGGAGGTCCAGGCCTTCGAACCCGGAATGGAATATCTCTATTCGCCCTGTTGCGTGCCGGCCTACGACCCGCGTGCAGTGAAGGTGGCGAAGGCGACGGTCGACGTGCTGCGAACGGCCGGTGTCACCTTTGGTGTGCTTGGAGATGCCGAAGCGTGTTGCGGCGAGGCGATCCGTCGCGCCGGCGCCGAGGAGGTCTTTCAGGAGATCGCAACCAACAACGTGGCGGCGTATCAGGAAGCCGGGGTTCGAAAAACAGTCGTGACATCGCCCCACTGCTACCGCACATTTGATCAGGAGTATTCGGAGTTCGATGCTGATTTCGAGTCCCTTCACCAAACACAGCTTTTTGCCAGACTGATCGAACAGCAGCGTCTGACGCCGACCAAGGAACTCGGCAAGAAGGTCGTGTATCACGACCCGTGCGCACTCGGTCGCGGTTGTGGGGTCTACGACGAACCACGAGCAGTGCTTGCGAGCATCCCCGGTCTCGAGTTGGTCGAGATCCCGAACTACAACCGCGAGTACAGCATCTGCTGCGGCGGCGGCAGCGGAGGCGTGTGGTTGGAGCGTGCAAAGGGTGAACGATTCTCCGACATCCGGGTCGAGCAGGCTGCGGCCACCGGAGCCGACATCCTGGCTGTTGCATGCCCGTACTGCCTGCAGATGTTTGAAGACTCGGTCAAGACGATGGACCTCGATCTCGAGGTGAAGGATATCAGCGAGCTGCTGGCGGATTCGCTCTGAACAGCGGGATTCTCCTGAAATCAACGCGCTCTTCTGCAAACGCCACACCGCGTGATTAGGCCGGGTCTTTCCGATCCGGTGCCTGTCTCCGTGCCCGTGCTCGACGGACAGCGATAGCGACCGCGCGTCCAGCGGCAGGCGCAGGAGACAGAGGACAGCGGCAGCGAGCAGCAGCGGCGGCATGGTCATCTCCGAATCGAATCTGCGTCTATCTGCGGTATCTGCGGTTTCCTCCGGGCGGGTGGGCGGAAATCCGAAATCCGAAATCCGAAATCCGAATTCCGATTTTGTGTCTCGATTCCTGGCGATTTCGAGTTTCAGGCCTCATCTTGTTATTCAGGACAACCAATTTTCGAGCCCGCGGCCGCAGTCCTCACGAGATCTGCCGTTGCCGTGGTGCGATAGGAGGGCTCCATGGCAGTGACGAGTGTGCCTCAACAACCCGCAGCACCGGTCGACAAGAATTTGACTCTGAAGGACGGGCGACAGGTGACTCTGCGGAGCATGGATCCGAGCGATGTCGATCGCTCGTATGAGTTTTTCTGCGCCCTCCCCGATGAGGATCGGAAATATCTCCGCGTTGATGTGACCCGGCGCAGGGTGGTGGAACGGCGATCCACCGAACTCGATCGAAGTCGGATTGAACGGATCGTTGCGGTTCATGGCGACCAGATCGTAGCTGACGGGGCGTTACACCTCGAAGGACACGGCTGGGGGGATAACGTTGCGGAGATTCGACTGATCGTGTCGCAGGGCTGGCAGCGACTCGGACTCGGCACCTTGCTCGCTCGCGAGTTGTTCCACCTGGCCTCCCGGAACCGGGTGGATCGCATCGTGGCGCGGTTGATGCGTCCGCAGAAGGGCGCTCACCGGATCATGAAGCGCCTCGGTTTCAGCGAGGAGTTTCTGATTCCGGAGCATGTCCGGGATCAGGATGGAACGTGGCAGGACCTGATCATCTTGCGCTGTCCGCTCGACGAACTGTGGCGCGAAATGGAATTTCAACTCGAATCAACGGACTGGAGGAGACACCGCTGAGGTCAGCGACTTTCCTTGTCGGCTGCCTCGCCGAAGAAATTCAGACCTTCGTATTGGTCGGCATCCTCCCCGAAGCGATCGACACCGTTATCCGCCATCAGGAACGTCGCCTGCTCGCCATGCACGCGGGAGAAGCTGACTCTGACCGGCGGGTCGTCGCCCAGCCGTGAGACGAGCTCGACGAGCTTGTTGTCGAGAGTCGACGTGAGGTCGGCTCGGCACAGCGGGCACCTGAAGGTGTAGACGGCTCCCTTGACGAACTCCATCGAGCGCGAATGCACCGCCGAGTAGTCGCCGAGCTGGGGGCTCAACAGTACGAGTTCGAAATCGTGCCCGTTCTCGACCAGGAAAATCACCTTTTTCCAGGGGTTGAGCAGCTTTTCGCAGTGCGGGCAGTAATAAGAGCGGCGCATGATTTCCTCCGAGGCAGTCGCGAATCCAATGCGATCTCCGTATTCGATATATTCTACTCCTTTTTCGGTCGTTAAACGCAGAAACGTCAGAGGATAAAACGTTCAGATCCCAGCCCTGACTTGTGCCGATGTGGATATTCGACGTTTCGACTTCTGAAGTCCGTGGTGGGAGGGTGGATAATACTCCTGGTGACATCCAAGGACCACTTGCTGGCCATCGACTACGGGACCCAGAGCGTTCGCGCTCTTCTTGTCGATCCGAAAGGCGCCGTGGTCGCCAGAAGCCGGGTCGAAGTCGAGCCCTACTACTCTGATCGACCGGGGTGGGCCGAACAGGATGCCGTGTCAATGTGGCGGTGGTTGTGTGAAGCGTGCCAGGGCCTGTGGGATCAGAACCCGGTCTTGAAAGACGCAGTTGCCGGTGTGGCCGTGACTGCTCTGCGGGCGACGATGGTCAACGTGGACGCCGACGGCGAGCCGCTGCGGCCCGCCATCATTTGGCTCGATCAGCGGCGGACCGAAGGGCTGCCGCAGGTGAGTGGCTTCTGGGGGCTGGCGTTGCGGGCGGTACGGATGCGCGAGACAGTCGCCCATTTTCAGGCAGAGGCCGAGGTCAATTGGCTCCAGCGTCATCAGCGGGATATCTGGGACCGGACTCACAAATACCTCTTTATGTCTGGATTTCTGGCCCATCGCCTGTGCGGCCGATTCGTCGACTCGGTGGGCTGCCAGGTCGGCTACGTCCCCTTCGACTACCGGCGGCTCAAGTGGGCCGGACCGCGCGACTGGAAGTGGCAGGCCGTGCCGGTCGACAGGGAACTCTTACCCGAACTCGTGCCGCCCGGTCAGCAGATGGGCGAGATTACAGCGACCGCCGCAGAGGCGACCGGAATCCCCGCCGGCACCCCCCTTATTGCCGGCGCCGCCGATAAGGCCTGCGAGGCGCTTGGCGCAGGCTGTCTCGAGCCAGATGTTGCCTGTCTGAGTTACGGCACCAGCGCCACCATCAACACAACGCACCAGCGCTATATCGAGCCGGTGCCGTTGCTGCCGCCGTTCCCGGCGGCGGTGCCTGGGGCATACAATCTCGAGGTTCAGATCTACCGGGGATTCTGGATGGTGTCGTGGTTCAAACAGGAATTCGGGCTCCGGGAGATGCGGATTGCCGAGAAGCGAGGCATCGAACCGGAAGAGCTCTTCGACGAGTTGGTAGAGGCCGTGCCTCCGGGATCCATGGGTTTGGTGTTGCAGCCCTATTGGTCGCCGGGCGTCAAGATTCCGGGACCGGAGGCAAAGGGGGCGGTCATCGGCTTCGGAGATGTCCACACCCGCGCCCATCTCTATCGCGCCATCATCGAGGGATTGGCCTATGCCCTTCGCGAGGGCGGCGAGCGCGGCCGGAAACGCAGCGGGGTGACGTTGAACGAGATTCGGGTAGCCGGCGGCGGTTCGCAGAGCGATGCGGCGATGCAGATCACAGCCGATATCTTCGGAATGCCGGTCTCGCGTCCGCACGTCTACGATGCCTCCGGCCTCGGTGCCGCCATCGATGCGGCGGTCGGCGTCGGGGTGCACCCTGACTTTCAAACCGCGGTTGCCGAAATGACCCACATCGGCGACACCTTCGATCCGGATCCGAAGAACCGCGCAATCTACGACGGCCTCTACCACGAGGTCTATCTGAAGATGTACAAGCGGTTGCGACCGCTGTATGAAAAGATTCGGAGCATTACCGGATACCCACCATAATCCCGTGCCCGTGCCCGTGCCCGGCCCGCGCCCGTATCGTTCCCGTTCCCGACGTGCGGCGACAGCGACAGCGTTCAGCGTCAGGTTCAGCAAGCAGCGGCAGAGTTCGGCGTCGGTGACCAGCGGCGGCAATCCGCGGCGGCGAGCAGGTTCCGCGGCGGGATGGTCACCAACGGCTCGACCACAGGCAGGGATTGCCGGAGGGTGGCGAATGAAACGGGTATGATCGGTGCCGGAGTTATGATGTCAGGACAGGTCAGGGAAGCCACCGCAATAGCACACCCGAACATCGCCCTGGTGAAATACTGGGGGAAATCGGATATCGAGCGCAACATCCCGGCGGTGGGTTCGCTGTCCATCACCCTGGATGCGCTGAGAACAACCACCACTGTTCGATTCGATCCCGGGCTCGACCACGATCGCTTTCTGCTCGATGGGCGTGAAGTTCCGAAGATGGGAGAGCGGGTGGCGGCGTGTCTCGATCGGGTGAGGCAACGCGCCGGCTCGAGCTTGCACGCGGTGGTCGAGAGTTCCAATGATTTTCCGACCGCGGCGGGTTTGGCGTCGTCGGCATCCGGCTTCGCGGCACTGGTCGTGGCTGCAGATGCCGCGTTGGGTTCGGGGCTCGGCCGTGTGGAGCTGGCGGATCTGGCTCGCCGGGCTTCCGGTTCGGCGGCGCGCTCGCTTTTCAGCGGCTTTGCGGAGATCGAACTCGTCGATCGGGACGGTGCGCGAGAGGCACGCACCCGCCAGGTGCTGGAGCCGGATGAGTGGCCGCTCCGCGTTGTGGTGGCGGTCGCCGAAGCGGGGCCGAAGGCGGTGGGCTCGACGGAAGGCATGGTGCGGACCGAGCAGACCTCACCGTTCTACGCGACGTGGGTGAAATCCTCGGCTGCGGACCTCGAAGGTGCGCGTCGAGCCATCGAAGATCGGGATTTTCAGGCGCTTGCGGAGATCAGCGAATCGAGCTGCCTCAAGATGCACGCGGTGATGCTTTCGGCACGGCCTGGTCTTATCTATTGGAATGGCACGACGGTCGAGTGCGTCCACCGGATTCGCGCTCTCAGGGATGGAGGCGTTCCCGTCTTTTTCACCATTGATGCCGGTCCACAGGTCAAAGCGGTCTGTCTTCCTGAGGCAGTCACCGTCGTGCGGAATGAGTTGGAGTCGGTGCCTGGAGTCCGACACATCATCGAAAGTGGCCTTGGCAAGGGCGCTCGGGTCATCGGGGCCTGAAGGGTGAGATTCGAGGTTGCCGCCCCCGGAAAATTGATTCTGCTCGGCGAGTACGCAGTCCTTTCAGGCGCCCCGGCGGTGGTCATGGCGGTGAATCGTCATGCCCGAGTGGAACTGAGGCGATCGCGGGAAAACCGGTGGAGATTCTCCTCTCCCGGACTCGTCACTGAACCCGTCGATCTCGAGATCCGAGCACTCGGAGAGCTTCGGTGGCATGGGACCGATGACGTTGTTTCTGCGTTCGGCCTCGTGGATCGACTGCTGCGAGAGCTCGCCACGAAAAAGGTGATAGATCTTGAGGGTCTGCCACCTGGCGAGGCCGTGCTCGACACGAGGCAGTTTCATCGAACCCGGGGTGGACGATTGTGCAAGCTCGGGTTGGGGTCGAGCGCTGCGCTGACCGTGGCCCTGGCCTCGGCGCTGGCCGACTGGGCTGGTGCGGCTGGGCCAAAGACTCCAGATGCCGAGTGGCTCCAGGTTCTGGTCGATGCTCATCGGGCGGTCCAGGGTGGCGCAGGCTCGGGCATCGACGTGGCGGCGAGTGCGATCGGCGGGGTCGTGAATTATCGCCTTCACGATGACGGTTCGATCGATGACGCCGTGCCGATGACTCTGCCGGAGGACCTCGGTCTCTGCTGCATCTGGACCGGAAAATCGGCGAGCACAGGTGATTTTCTCGCGCAGCTCGAGGCGAGTCGCCGCAATCGGCCGCGAGCCGTCGAGCGGGCACTCGGTTTCTTGTGTGAGGTCTCGGAACGCGGCGTGGATGCGCTGGCAAACCATGAGTGTGCAGGATTCCTCGGTGCTGTCGACGAGTTCTGGGACGCCCTCGACGCTCTCGGGAAGAGCATTGAGATGCCTATTCTGTCGGAGGATCATCGTAGGCTGCGCCGGCTCGTCGGGGAATTCGGCATGCACTACAAACCGAGCGGAGCGGGCGGAGGTGACTTCGGCATCGCGTTTTCAAGCCTCAAGGCTCCCGCCGACGAGATGATCCGAAGAGTGGCTGCGGAAGGGTTCGAGGTCGTGAAGCTGGAAACCGAACTTGAGGGTGTCAGGCGGGTCGGTTTCTGAAGAGGTTCGAACCGCGCCTCGAAAGGAAGTCTGCTGGTGGGGTGATGGCGCGAGTTGCTCCCGCCGGTGTACCCTGCTCTCAGAAGATAACTCTGGAACGGAACACGGCTGGCGATCGGAGGGCATCATGAAGATCGAGAAACCGAACAGAGTGAGCCGGAGCTACACTCAGCACCTCGGCGCGCCTCCTGAAACCGTGTTCGAGCTGTTGTGCCCGGTGCGCGAGGCCGAGTGGGTCAACGACTGGAGACCGAAGTTGGTCCTCACCGACTCCGGAAGGGTGGAGCCGGGCTGTGTGTTCATTACGCCGGGGATTCCGGAAGACGCCCTCTGGCTGGTGACGGACCATGATCCCGAGACCTTCCACCTCGAAATCATCAAAATCATCCCGAGTGTTGTGATCGGTCGGATCACGATCGATCTGGCTGCTGACGGCAAGAATGCCTGTACGGCCGACATTACCTATGCATACACCTCGCTCAGCGATCACGGCGACAGGGCCCTGGAGGAATTCACCGAAGCGCACTTCCGGAGCTTCATGGAGGTCTGGGAAGTCGAGCTCAACCATTTCCTCACGACCGGGACCAAGCTCGAGGTGCGAGACACGGGAGATGGTGTTTGACCTCGCTGGAACTTCGGGAGGTGCCGGGGAGATTCGCGGTGTGGCGGCTGCCGCCGGATGCGGGGCTGCCTGAGATCGATGCTGCTGGTTTCCTCTCCATCACCCGGACGAACGAGGAGTTGTCGATTGTCTCTGCCGCTTCGGCCGTACCGAACGGCGTGCCGTGCGAGTCGGGTTGGAGTTGCCTCCAGGTCGTGGGGCCGCTGCCGTTCGAGCTCACGGGAATCCTTGCCCGCCTCACCGCTCAATTGGCTGCGGCAGAGATCTCCGTATTCGCGGTTTCCACCTACAACACCGACTACCTGCTGGTGCGCGCGGACGACCTTGAAGCAGCCTGTTCCGCGCTCCGCGAAGGCGGTTGCACGATAGGCGTATGAAGTCTTAACGTCCTGCCGGGACGAGCAACAACAGGCCGATAACGACCAGTGCGGCGCTGACGAGGCGGCGGAACGTCGATTCCTCGATGTGCAGGTGGATGCTGTTGCCGATCACGGCGCCGAGGACGACCGCTGGAAGGACAAACAGCGCCGACCACAGCCGTGGTCCGGTGATGAGACCGAAGACTGCGTACGATGGGACCCGCACCGTGGTCATCAGCAAGAATATCGCCATGAGATTGCCGCGGAAGGCGGCTTTGTCAACTCCCGAAAGCTGATAATAGAGGATCAGCGGTGGACCGCCGGTGCCAAAGAGGCCGGTAAGGACTCCGGAGATTGCTCCAACCGGCGCCGCGGCCCAGTCCCGTATCTTGCGGCCTTTCGGAGCCTGTACGAACAGGAAAGTCGCTCCGACGACGACCAGAAACACGCCGAGCACCACGAGGAGGAAACTCGCATCGCCCCAGCGGAGAACGAAGGTGCCGACCGGGATTCCGAGGGCGACCCCGGCGAAGATGATCAGAACTCCTCGCCACGATATGCGTTGCCACGAAGAGCGCACCACCCAGAGCTCGGCAGGAAGGTTGACGAGCAGGAGCAGCACCACCGCGTCCTGTAATTCGGGAAGAATGAGGGCCGTCGACCCGATGGCGATAAGACCGGCGCCGAAACCGAGGAGCACGTAAACCGCTTCGGCAACGGCGAGGATCAGGCAGACCAGCAGGAACTGGGGGATTGTGTTGAAAATTGTCTCGATGCCGAACATCGTGGGATATGTGCCCCCGAATCAGGCCATGTCGATGACGGCGGCGACCGTTTTCTCGATGCCCTCAGCAGCCTCAGAGATGCTCTGCGCCAGCATGTAGGCCGGGCTCGTAACCAACTTGCGTTCGCGGTCGACGACGAACTCGGTGACCGGGCAGTCGACGTGTGCGGCACCCATCGAGGCGAGCGCTCCCGCTGTGTCCGCGTCATTGCCGATGGTCAACTCGGGTTTCTTGTCTCCGAGGACCTTGGCGATCAGTGCGGGAGCGATGCAGACCGCTCCCACCGGCTTCCCCTGGGCGTGAACGGCGCGCACGAGATCCGCAACCCCCGGATCGACATCGCAGTCGGCACCCTTGACCGCGAAATTGCAGAGGTTTTTCGCGGCCCCGAAACCGCCGGGGAGGATCAGCGCGTCGAGCTCGTCTGCAGACACATCGACCACGTCGCGAATCGTTCCGCGGGCAATGCGTGCGGATTCGACCAGCACGTTGCGGCTGGCGCCTTCTTCAACCTCGCCGGTGAGGTGGTTGACGACGTGGAGCTGGTCGATGTTTGGCGCACACATCACGGCCTCGGCGCCTAGGCGGTCGATGGCCAGCAGCGTCACCACGGACTCGTGAATCTCAGCGCCGTCGTAAACGCCGCATCCGGAAAGAACCACACCGATTTTCTTGCCCATCAGAAGCCTCCCTTTTCGTGCTCCGCGAAAGGAATTGTATCGCTATTCTCCAATTCTCGTTCCCGCAGCTCTTAGCTGCGGGAACGAGAATTGGACATTCATTGTTGAAATCAGAAGGGGGTACCCGATGATCGACTTTTACAACTGGCCGACACCGAACGGACAGCGAGCTCAGATCATGCTCGAGGAGACCGGGCTGGAGTATGAGCTGCATCTGGTGAGGCTGAGCGAAGGGGAACAGTTCTCAGCGGAGTTCCTTGCGATCAACCCTAACGGCAAGATTCCGGCGATGGTGGATCGCGAAGGATCGGATGGCCCCGTCACGATCTTCGAGTCAGGCGCAATGCTCCTCTATCTGGCCGAAAAGAGTGGCCAGTTTTTACCTCCCGAACCTCGCCGGCGTTGGGAGGCCATCTCGTGGTTGATGTTTCAGGCGGCGGGCGTGGGGCCGAATTTCGGACACGCCGGTTACTATCGCAACCGTGCACCCGAACCGGTGCCTGCGGCCACCGAGCGTTTCTCCAAGGAGGTCGAACGGCTCTTCACGGTGATCGACGGCCGGCTAGCCGCGGAAGAGTATCTGGCCGGCTCGTATTCCATCGCCGATATTGCCGGTTTTCCGTGGCTTCGGATGTATGAACGAATGGGTATCGCCATCGAACGGTTTTCAAATGTGGCGCACTGGCTGGAGACAATCGCCAAGCGTCCGGCCGTGCGGCGGGTCCTCAAAGACAACTGATCTCGGCGGGTCGCGCGAGCCTTCGCTCCCTCGATCTGATGATCATCCGTGGTGGCGGGTTTTCGCCGTGAACATATCCCCACGCGGACGCGGCCATCGATTTCGGTTCTGGCCATGATCGAGTAGGTGATCTCGACGCTCGCCTTCGGCCATCTGATAGTCCTCGGGCACTTTCACCGTTGCGCCGTCCTGGTCCTACTCAAATGCGAGCAGGCCTTTGCCTGTGCCCACTCACTGCCCCCTGACGTCCCTTCGATCTGGCCGTCCGGGATGAGGATCCATGCCGACCCTGACTGACATAGACAAAGCGAACGCTCTCACCTCGCGCACTTCACCGGTGGGATGTTTTTCCACTTGAAAATGCCGTCCTTGTCGGTGACTGTGATCAGCGACCTCGTAGACAGTTGGGTTGACACTCACTTCCGGCTCCTCGCTGGGTTCGTCCGTTGCGGACCCTCCGATCCGCAGACTGTCATCGCAAGCGACAGGCTGAGCACAGGCGAGCATCATCGAGTTCGATCTCGTGTCTGTTCTTCATGTCGGCCTCCTGTCTCCTCGATGTGGCACAAAGAAATTACAGAATGAATCATACTGGTTCTAGCCTCCTTTCTCGGCGAGAATCGACCATCGTTTTGCGTGTGGCTTACCTGTAGCGGTAATTCCTGAAAACTGCGGATCTGTAGCAGCTCGCTGAATCCTGCATAGTCTTCGATGAGCTGCAGGGGATAGCCGGCCTCGAGAGAACGTTGGATCCACAGCAGCGCCGGTTCGCGCTCGCCGAGTTTTTCGAAGATGTCTGCAAGGGTGATCATCGAGTCCGGGTCAGCGACTTCAAGTGCCGCTCGCATGTCTGCGAGACGGCGCGCCTCGTCGTATCTCGCCGAGATTGACTCGGAGGGAGGAGGAAGATGGTCGAGGTCGATATACCGGGTGCGTCTCGAGTTTGCCGAGACCAGCTCGGCGGCCCTGAGAAAAGCGTGGCGAGTCGATCGGGATCATCAGTCATGGTTTGCTGAGGGCCTCACCGAGATTGCTCCAAACGATGTAGTCGGAGTTATCTATTTCGAGTGCCCGCTCAAGAGCTCTGACCGCCCTGTGAAATGGCCCTCATAGAACTCGAGCGTGGCGAGGTTGTTAAAGGCATCGTATCCGCCGCCGATCTCCACGGCGTGCTCGAGGTTCTGCCGGGCGCCTTCACGATCGTCAAGGTACAAAAGGATCCCCCGAGCGTTGTATATCCAATGCTGGTGTCCGGGTTGAGATCGATCACCTTCTGGAAATATTCGGCGGCCCGCTCCCATTCGTGGCGGCCAAAGAAGAACATGCCGATATCGTGATAGCGTGGCCCAATCGTCGGGTCCGGTCCGAATAGCCCGCTCAACGGTGGCGGATGCCTCCTCGGTTTCTCCGGTCGATTCATAGGCGTCGGCTAGATACATATAGGCCTCGAGATGGAGCGGATCGAGGGTGATCGTCTGTTGGAAGTCTCGATCGCTCTGTCATACGATCCAGATTCGTGAGCGAAAAGGCCGGCAATGAAATGGGCCGACGGCAACGTGTTATCGACGTCGATCGCGCGTTGTGCATAGTTGGCGCCATGTTCGACCCAGATTGATCCCCGCTGAGATCGAAGCGCTGATGACATGCCTCGGCGAGCCGGACCATTGCTTCTGCGTAATCGGGATCGAGATCGAGGGCCCGACGATAGAGATTCATGGCCTGTGTGAGCTGTTTCTCCGACGGTTGTTCACCGGCGCGGCCGCGGGCCTCGAGGAAGAGTTCGGCCGCCTCCGCGTTCTGGGTTCCTCCAGCGCGCATCGCGTTTCGTGCCTCCGCGCCGAGTTCGAGGTCGAGCATTTCCTCGATGGTGGCGACGACCTGGTCCTGGAGAACGAAGCTGGCGGAACTTTCGGTTGTGATGGTTCGTGATCTGAGTTGGCGGAGTCTCTCCGCATCCACCAACTGCAGGGGAATGCGAATCGAGCCTCCTTCCCGGAGGACGCTGCCGGATATCACGAGGTCGACTCCGAAAACGCGTCGCGCCGCGTCCGCAGTGGTGACTCGCTGGCCGATGATTTCGCTGGTTGGAACAACCGACAACGCTGAGCGAAATCTCTGGAGTTCGGCCAGCTTGGCTGTAATGGTTTCCAGAAGTCCGGCGCAGAGGGCCTCAGACTTTGCTTCGGCACCTGGACAATTGAACGGCAGAACCACGACATGGCGTGTCGCCGGGCGACTCAGAGTGGGGTAGAGCGTTGCCAGAGCGACTCCGGCGGCGATGACGGCCGCCACGGGCAACACTCGGCGCACCAGAGTGCGGTTGCGCTGAACCGGTTTGACCGAAGGTAAGGTCTGAGTGATGACTTCGGCCGGGGTCATGTCGCCTCGGAAGCGTCTCAGGTCGGCGAGCAACGCGTTGGCACCCTGATAGCGATCGTCGGGTTCTCGCTTGAGGCACCGGCGAACGATCCGGAGCAGCTCCGCGGGCACATCTGGGCGCAGACTTTCAATTGGGGTGGGGTCGGTCGACATGATGGCGAGCAGAACGGCTCGTTCGTGATCGGCCGCGAATGCACGGCGGCCGGTCAGCATTTCATAGAAGACCGCACCGAGCGCCCAGAGGTCGGCGCGCCCATCGACTTCCTCGCCTGCCGCCTGCTCCGGCGACATATAGGCGGGGGTGCCGATCACCGTCCCCTCGCGGGTCACCGCGACCTCCCCCGCCAGCTTCGCGAGCCCGAAGTCGACAATCTTCACCTGGTCGCGGTCGGTGATCAGGATATTGGCCGGTTTGATGTCACGGTGAACGATGCCGCCATCGTGGGCGCTTTCGAGCGCCTCCCCGATCTGAATCGCGACGTTGACTGCCTCGTCAATCGGCATCGGGCCGCGAAGGGTTCGCTGTTTGAGGGTTTCTCCCGGGCAGTAGGCCATGGCGATAAAGAGCTGGCCTTCGGCAGTCTCGCCGATATCGAAGACGGTGCAGATATGCGGGTGATCGAGGGCGGAGGCGGCTCGAGCCTCGCGCGAAAACCTCTCGCGGAGAAGCGGTTCATGACTCCACTCCCTGGGAAGGAACTTGAGCGCGACCGTTCGATCGAGACGGGTATCCCGCGCACGGTATACCAGGCCCATACCGCCACCGCCGAGCCGCTCGAGGATGTGATAGTGGGAAACCGTTTGACCGATCACCCCTCCTCCAATCAGCCGTATGGCCCACTCTGGAGCATCGTCGAACCCGTTCCTGCCACGGCCCGATCTCAATCCCTGCCCGGCCGTATGGTCGCCGGGTGCGAACGGTGCTCTCACGTTGTTCGGATTCTGACTGCGACATTGTACACAATGGTGAGCGCTGCATGAGGGGAAACAAGACTGCCGGCGAATCGTGGTGGTGGGGCGTGTACTCTGGCGTCGTGACTCGGGAGTATTTCATCAACACCGATTTCGATATCAGCCTTCGTCCCAACCGGGATGTTTCCGCTGCTGGTGCCCGGACACGGCAGGCCGAGGAGATGCCTCACCACCTGCTGCTTTTGGCGCTCAGCGGCGACTCGGTGCTGTTGAATGATGCTCCCGACGAGCAATTCGAGCAGTACCTCAGGGAAATGGGCTTCCCGCCGCTGGCGGTGAGCGTTTTCCCGGAGGTGCGGCGAGACGCAGAATTCACGCCCTTTGGCTGGAATCGCGAGGCCGAGCAGATCAGTTCGGCATATTCAACACCCGCGGTCCATCCACCGCTGGAAGTGGTTCGCCGGGTCAACGGGCGACGATTCGCGGCTTCGGTCGAGAGCGAGGTCTTCGGCGGCGGCGAGGTCGTCGGCGTTTTCACCTCTGTCGAGGACGTCGAGGAATGCCTGTTGAACAGGCCGGTCGGGGAAAATGGTTGGATCCTCAAAGCGGATCACGGGAACGCAGGTCTCGGGAATCGAAGGCTGCGCGCCCGCACGCTGGGTGAGACGGATCGCGGAGCGATTGCGCGTCTCCTCGCGGAAGACCGGTGTGTTCTTCTCGAGCGGTGGCGCCCTCGGGTGCTCGATGTATCGTCCATATTCGAGATCGATGCGAGTGGGAACGTGGTTGATCTCCGCATTCATGAGGTGGTGAATACCGCTGACGGCGCGTTTATCGGAGGCCTCTTCGAGCGCGATTCGACGACTGTGGCGCCGTGGCGGGGAGCAATTACCGACGCGGTGGCTGCGGTAGCGGAAAAACTCACCGAGGCCGGTTATTTCGGGTCGGTTTGCCTGGATTCATTTGTCTGGGAATCGGGTGGCGAGCTTCATCTTCGGGCGGTCGTGGATATCAATGCGCGGCTTTCAGTTTCGGTCCCCGCGCAGAAGTTGTGGCGGGCGTGGGACGGCGACAGCACCATCTACTGGCGTCTTTTTCCACGCGCAAGCTCCGATTGCCGGAGAGTTATGCCGAGCTTGCGAAGGCTTTCGGCGACCGCACCTTCGATGCCTCCAGACATCGCGGGGTCCTCGTCACCTCACCTCTCCACTCCGGGGGACGAAGACGGCTCCGCGTCGGCGTGCTCCTGGCAGGCAAGACGCGCGCTGAGGTGGAGGATCTGGATCGTTGGCTGCGCGGGAGATTCGAAAAATGACGCTTCACGTGCTCGTCCTCGTCGGTCCGACGGCCTCCGGAAAGACCGGGCTTGGGGTCAAGGTCGCCCATCATTTCGGAAGTCATATTCTGTCAGCGGATTCCCGCCAGGTATATCGGGGTCTGGACATCGGGACCGGGAAGGACCTCGATGAGTACGGATCGGTTGATCCACCCGTGCCCTACCACCTGATTGATGTAGCGGACCCTCGTGAGATCTACAGTCTTTTTCGGTACCAACAGGAATGTTACGACGTGATTCGGGAACTCGCGATCAACCGTCAGATAGCAGACGGTGCGATGCCGTTGGTCATGGTCGGGGGCAGCGGGATGTACGTTGAAGCGGTGGTCCGTGATTACCGTATTGCCGACGTTCCCCGCAACCCTGAACTCCGTGAGCGTTTCGGGGACGAAGCACTTGAAGAACTATCGGGAGTTCTCGAGCGCGAGTCGCCCGAACTGGCTGCGCAGACAGATGTGACGAATCGCCGCCGGGTGATTCGTGCTCTGGAAATATTGCAGTACGGCAAGCACGCAGAGATCCGATTCAGCGAACCGCCGGGCGTGTCCCTCAGGTTCACGGTCTTCGGGATGAAGATCGACCGCGTCGAGCTTCGAGCGCGCATCCGTAGGCGATTACGTGACCGCCTCGAGGAGGGCCTTGTCGAAGAGGTGCGGGGTCTTCTCGACCAGGGTCTTCCGCGTCGACGTCTCGACGATCTCGGGCTCGAGTATCGTGAGGTCGCCGCTTTTCTTTGCGGCGACAAGACCTACCGCGAAATGGTGACGGATCTCGAGGCGTCGATCTGCCGTTTCGCCAAACGGCAGGAAACCTGGTTTCGCGGGATGGCGCGGCGCGGAATCCAGATCCGCTGGATCGAACCGGATGACGCGGATTCCGTAATCATGGCATGCGGTGATGGCTGCCGGTTGTGAGCTCGATCTTCGGCGGAGCGAGATGTCACCAATGCTCGGAAGGGAGAATTCTTGAGGAGTCGTGGCCGAAAATCCTCTGATGTGAGCGGTTCAATTCACGGGCAGATCCTCGGTGAGCTCGAATCGCCCGATCTTTGCCCAGAATCGGTCCCCCGCCTCCGTGATCATCTCGTACGAGCCCTCCATGGTTCCGAAGGGGTGCTCAGAGGACAGAACGAGGTGTACTCGAAAGATTCTCCTGCCGCGATGAGCGGCTGTTCTCCGATCACGCCCGGGCCGCGAACTTCCTCGACATGCCCGTGGGCATCCGTGATGACCCAGTGTCGGTTGAGAAGCTGGACCGGGACGGAACCGGCATTTGCAATGAGGATGCGGTAGGCGAAGAACCATCGGCCCTCGAGGGGTTGCGACCGCTCGGGAACGAAACTGGATCGAACCTTGACTACCACGCCCTGTGTGGTCGCTTCCGAATCGTACATTTGACCCCCTTGACCCGGTCTTTCCCTCGCGCCAACCGCAAGGAGCCTGCGAAGATTCCCTCGCCGACACCTTTCAAACCTTTTGGGCGGCGCCGGTGTCTCAAATGATGTGGAAACAATGGCTCCTCTCATATCCGAAACGGCACGGGCACCGATGGTGATTGATGGCCCGGCGAGAGCCGCCACCGGCGATGCCGGTCTCGTGCAGCGCGCTGCCGCCGGCGATGTTGCCGCCTTCGAAGAACTCTACAGGGCCAATGCGGGCAGGGTTTTTCTGTTGTGTCTGCGAATGGCGGGTGACGAGGCGATGGCCGAGGAGTTGGCACAGGAGGCCTTTGTAAGGGCGTGGCAGAAGCTCGGGTCCTTCAGAGGTGAGAGCGCCTTCTCGACGTGGTTGCACCGTTTGACCGTGAATGTGGTGCTCGGCAACCGGCGGAGCACCGCGCGCCGGGAAGCGCGAGTGAGACCGGTGCGCAGAAGAGATTCTCGCAGATGTTGCGGTGAACGACTCGTGGCCGGCGGATGCAATCGACCTGACCCGGGCGATCGCTGGGCTGCCGGACGGGGCGCGGGCGGTCTTCGTGCTGCACGACGTCGAGGGTTTCCGCCATCATGAAATATCCGGGTTCCTTGGTGTTGCAGAAGGCACGTCGAAGGCCCAGCTCCATCGTGCTCGAAAGTTGTTGCGAAAGGCGCTGACGTCATGAAATGTCACGAAGTCACCGATCGTTTCGATGAATTCCTCGATGATCGGCTTGAGAACAGCCAAAGACGAGCTGTTCGCGCTCATCTCGAAGAGTGTTCCGACTGTGCCGACGAATTCGCGTTCGTGCGAGAACTGCGCGACCGGGTTTCCCGACTGCCGAACACGCTCGAACCGCCCTGCGATCTGTGGCCGGGAATTGCTTCGGGCATCGAAGGCCAGACGGTCGTCAAGGGCCGTTTTGGTCGCATGATGTTGTTGGCGGCGGCAGCAGCCGTGCTGATTGCCGGTTCGGTGACCGTAGCGTTTCTTGCCGGGGAGAAGCTCGACGACCCCGACGGCGGAGCTCCAGGATGTGACGGACCCGGGCGCGTCCCACTATCTGCTCGCCTCATTCGAAGAGCTTGGAGTCGAGGACTACGAGGCCACGCGGGCAGAACTGCTCGATGCACTGGAAGCACGGAGAGGCGACTTGTCACCTGAAACGGTGGAAGTCGTGATGTTGAATCTGCGCCTCATCGACGATGCCATGGCGGAGATCGCCGAAGCGTTGGGGAGTGATCCGGAAAGCGAATTCCTGATGAAACAGTTGGCAAGGGCTTATCGGCGTCAGATCGGTCTGTTGCACCAGGCGATTCGCCTTCCGGCAGAGGTTTGAGGATTTTGAATGTACAAAGAGTGGAGGCTCTCATGAACAAGGACACAAGAAACATAGTTGTCTTCCTGGTTGTTGCGGTGATGGCAGCGGGTGCTGCCTGGTCCGCGCAGCCGGTCGACGAAACCCATCGGGTGGCCGCGGATGCGACGATCCACGTGGAGAACCTCGCCGGGAAGCTGGTTTTTCAGGGATGGGGCCAGGCTGCAGTTGAGGTGAGGGGCGTGCTCGGTGATGGTGTAGAGCGCCTCGACATCGAAGAGGAAGAAGACGGTTTGTATATCGAGGTCGTCTGGGACGAAGATTTTCACGGTAGACAGCAAACGAACACCGACCTCACCATCATGATTCCGGCGAACGGCAGTTTGAGCGTCGGGACTGTGAGTGCGTCGATCTCGGTAGAAGGGATTTTCGGCGAAGTCGAGCTCGAAACCGTGAGCGGTGCCGTTGCCATTTCCGGTTCGCCATCGACGCTCGACGTTGAAAATGTGAGTGGCAAAATCGTGGTGGAGAACGCTCCTCCGGGAACCAGTCTCGAGTCAGTCAGCGGACAGATCGAGATCCAATCGGCATCTGGGCGCTTTGACGCCGAGAATGTCAGCGGTTCCGTCGTGATTCGTGGCGGGTCTCTCGCCGGTGCCGACATTGAAACGGTGTCAGGGAATATCACCTGCCACGCTGTGCCCGGAATGGATGGCGATGTTGACATGGAGACGATGAGTGGAACGATCGAACTCGTGGTCGACGCCGGCGCGCCCGCGTCGTATGAACTGAGTACATTTTCGGGCGCCATCAACAACGAGATCGGGCCCGAGCCGAGACGGACCAGCAAATACACTCCCGGCAAGGAGCTCAGCTTCAACACCGGACCAGGTGGACCGGAGATCTCGTTGAGCAGCTTCAGCGGCACGATCAAGCTGATGACTCGGTAGCTAATCACAAACTTGAATCATCATCCGAAGAGGGAGGGGACGCGTGGCCGGGTGACCGGCCACGTTTTTTTTTGCAGTACGACGCCGGATCATTCAAGTTTTAACGTTCGAACGTTTAACGTTTTAACGTTGTGGGAGGTGGGCGGGTGGACGGGTGGGATACCATTGTGAGGTGCCTTTTTCGGCGCGAGAAGGGTGGTGCATGCGCAAGCAACTGGTACTCACCGCATCGGGGCGAGATCGGGTAGGAATCGTCGAAGAGTTGACCGAGCTCTTGCTGCGGTACGAGGGCAACGTGGAATCGAGCCGCATGGTGCGCCTCGGAGGCGATTTCGCGGTGCTCCTCTTCGTCACCGCACCGGAGGACACGGTTGAGACCTCCGCAAGGCGCTCTCGGAGGTCCACTTCGCCAGGTTTGACATACAAACCCGGCTCAGCGAAGTGGCCGAAGTGGAGGATACGTCGGCGGTGGCCTGCGCGATTACGGTCCTTGGTGCAGATCACATGGGGATCATCCACCAGATTTCGCGCTACCTCGCCAATCAGGGAATAAACGTCGAAACCCTGACGACCGAGGTTGTGGCGGCTCCCATGAGTGGAACGCCGCTCTTCACCATGTCGGCGGTCGTCAAGGTGCCGCCCCAACTCGAGGTCGAGGACCTGCGGGAGGCTCTCGATTTCATCGGGGAAGAGGTGGGCGTCGACACAAAGGTGTTCCCTCACGTCGATCAGGAATAGGGCTCAATTCTCGATTCTCAGTTCTTGATTTCGAGTTTCCACCCGCCCGTCCAGAATAATGGGGAAATGGGCGGGAATTGAAAATTGAGAATTCAACCCTGAGAATTCGTCAGTAGGCAAACGGGTCCTGCCCGGCGGGCGGTTCTTCGGGGTTGTCCGGTTTGGCGTCGCTCTTCTTCCTCGAACGACGCGGCCGCCGTCTCCTTGGTTTTTTGGCAGGCGGCGCGGCGGGTTCTTCGGGCGCCTCTGGAATCTCTTGGGCAGTCGACTCTTCCGTCGGCTGCTCGCGTTCGGTCTCGGGCGGTACGGGTTGATTGGCCGCCTCGGTAGAACCGCTCTTTTTCCGCTTGCGTCCGCCCCGTCGCCGGCGACGCGTCTTGGTCTTCTCAGTCGACCCATTCGCTTCGTCGGTCGTTGACGGCTTTGCCTCCTCGCGGGCCTCCGCAGGCTCGGGTTCTGGTGCCCGTTTCTTCTTCTTCTTCTTGCCCAACCCCTCACCGAGGTCGGCTGCGCTCACAGCTGGGACGGAAACTCTGTCATCATCTTTCGGGCGGTCCTTCCACTCCACGCGTTCTTCCGCGCGGTGGAGCCCCCCTGCCGCAATGATCTGGACGACGATGTCGAACTCGCGTTCGAGGGCCGCGAGTTCCTGTCGGCGCTCGTTCTGCAGCGCATCTGCGAGCTCCGGGTGGAGTTCCACGCGGACGCTGCCGAGACGTCCGGTGACCGCGCGGGTTTCGATTCGGCGCAGAATATTGAGGCCGACGAGTTCGGGGCTGGCGATGCTTCCGGTGCCGCTGCACGTAGGACAGGGGCGGTACGTTCTGAGCTGGAGAGCCTTCTTCAGTCGTTGGCGGTTGATTTCGAGAAGCCCGTTTTCAGAAAGACGGCTGGCGGCGGTTCGCGCCTTGTCGTCCTTCATCGCGTCTCGCATGGTCTTTTCGACGTCCCGCCGGTTCTTTGCCGAGCGCATGTCGATGAAATCCACCACAACCAGACCGCCGATATCGCGCATCCGCAGCTGTCTGGCGACCTCGAGCGCCGCCTCGATATTGGTCGTGTGAGCGGTTTCCTCCTGGCTGCCGCCCCGTGTGGCTCGTCCCGAGTTGACGTCGATCGCGGTCAGCGCCTCGGTGCCGTCGATGACGATCGAACCACCGCTCGGCAGATTGACCTTGCGCTGATAGATACGGTCGATTTGTTCTTCCAGCTCGTAGCGGCTGAAAAGCGGCATCCGGTCGGTGTAGTGAACCAGCCTGCTGCCGGCCCTCGGCATGAAAGTCTGCATGTAGCCGCGCGCTTTCCGGAAAGCCTGATCGTCGTCGACGAGAACTTCCTTGATGGAGCTGTCGAGCGAGTCGCGGAGGGCCTGGACGATGAGATCCTGGTCGCTGTAGAGGAGGCGCGGCCCTTTCCCTGTGTTTGCTTCGCTACGGATCTTCTTCCACAGCCGCAGCAGCGCAGTGAGATCCCTGTTGAGGGTCTTCTGGGGCTGGTCGATGGCGTTGGTCCGAAGGATCACTCCGAAACCTTCGGGGAGTTCGAGCTTGGCGACCCGATCCTTGACCACCTGACGGTCTTCGTCCTCGGTCTTGCGGGAGATGCCGCGCACGTCGTCGTAGGGCATGAGCACGAGGTAGCGGCCGGCGATGCTGATATTGGTGGTGATCAGCGCTCCCTTGTGGCCTACGCCGTCGCGAATTACCTGGACCAGGACCGGTTGCCCTCGCTGGAGAATGCGATCGATTCGGGGGTGTTTGCCTCCACCTTCGATCTTTTTGAAATATGCGGAAGGCACGACATCGTCGGCCCGGAGCAGGCCGTCCCGTTCTTCTCCGAAGGACACGAAGGCGGCATCGAGTGAAGGTTGGATATTGGCGACCGTTCCGCGATAGATGTTTCCGCGGCACAGACCGGACTCGGTAGCTGAGACCTCGTACTGGTCGAGGACGTTGTCCGAAACAATGGCGATGCGCACCTCTTCGGGGCGCTGGGCGTTAATGAGCATGCGTCGTGTCACGACGTCTCCTATTCGTCAGATTCAGGTGGGGAGGGGCCAGGTCGGCCGGGCCACATCTCTCTCCACGCGCACAGGTTAGCATAAGTTTTTCTTTTTGTTATATTTCGCGGCCAAGTTCGATCCCGCTCCCGGTTCCGATTCCGTTCCCGATGGTTCGCCACTTGGGGCTTCACATGGCACCACCGGCTGATAGCGCTCTTCTGCGATTTGATCTGCGTTCATCTGCGTGATCTGCGGGCAATTATGGGTGGGCGGGCGGATCTGGCATCTGACATCCGGGCGGGCGGGCGGGAATTCCGATTTCGATCCTCGGGTCATCAACACCGATACAGAATCGCTCCCCAATTGAGCCCACTTCCGAGCCCGACAAAGGCAATGAGGTCCCCGTCCTTGGCGCGCCCCTGCTCGAGGGCTTCGTGAAAGGCGATCGGAATGGTCCCGGCGGTCGTATTGCCGTAGTTCTGAATATTGTTGAAGACCTTTTCGTCCGGGAGGCCGAGCCGCTTCTGAACGCCTTCGTTGATGCGTAGATTTGCCTGGTGCATGATGACCAGATCGAGATCATCGATTTTCAGGCCGTTGCGTTCGAGGATTTCCATGGTGACTTTCGGCATGAAAGTGACCGCGAGTGCATAGACCTTGCGCCCCTCGACGATCGGCACGACGTCTCCGGAATCGATCATCTTTTGCTGAATATAGGGACGGAAGGAACTGCCGGCGGCGTTGGTCCAGAGACGCTCTGCCTCGTCGCCGTTGGTGTGAAGAAGACAGTCGATAACCCCGCTTTCGGTATCTTCCTTTGCCTCGACCACGACAGCGCCGGCGCCATCCCCGAACAACACGACCCGGTCGCGCGTGTTGGTGTTGCTTCTCGTAGTCTTCCGGCGACACGGGTCCGTCCGATTGGCCGAGTACGATCCGCCAACTCTCCGGGCTCCAGGGGACCAGTGACGCGTGGGTTTCGGCGCCGACCACCAGCACCCGGCGGTGTTGGCCGGACCGTATGAGAGCATCGGCAAGCTGGAGCGCGTAGACGAAGCCGGCACACTGCTGGCGGATATCGAGACAGGGAACCTGCTCGAGACCGAGCTTGCGCTGCAGGAACGGGGCCGAACCCGGGAAAAAGTAATCTGCGGTCATCGTCGCGAAGATGACGTAATCGATGTCGGCAGGCGTCAAACCCGCGTTTTCAATTGCCTGGCGTGCGGCGGGCACCGCGAGATCTGAGGTCGCCTGATCCGGGTCTGCATAGTGACGTTTGGCGATTCCGGTTCGCACCTGAATCCACTCGTCGGAAGTGTCCATGACCTTGGCCAGGTCGTTATTGTCGACAGATGTCGGAGGAATATGCATTCCGGTCCCGGTGATCACTGCTCGCATTGGCAATCTCCCCTGTCGTGAATCATAGCTCAGTTCGAGCCTCTTCAATGGCGGATTTTCCGTCCGGCATTTTGGTTCGAGGGTGTGAGCGAGCGGGGGGTCGAGAAAGACCGTGGCAGGAAGTCCGTGGGGTGTTGGGCAGGCCCTCACCCCCTCATCCCCTCACCCCCTCATCCCCTCAGTCCCTTCCCTCACCGCCAGCGGATGCTGACGAACTCGGTGATCGAATAATCGCGAAAGGAACGCTCGGGATGCCATGCCGCGGCCCGGTAGGTCCCCAGAAGGCGATCCCACAGACTGACCCCAATCCCGAAGTTGTGGTGCCACATGTTTTCGCGATGATGGAGATAGTGGATCGGGGCGCCGAGCCAGAAAGCGAGGTCCGGTTTTTCGTGCTGGACCTGGTGGGCATACGCTGCAAACGCGGCGTAGCCGACGGTGCCGAGCGCAAATCCGATTCCTGCCGGCACTGACACCAGGAAGCCGGCCCACACGATGAGAAGTCCGGGCAGCGAGTAATCGGTGAATTCTCCCCACCAGCCTTGAGCCTCGAATTTGCGGTGGTGCAGCGCATGCCGTTTTTTCATGAACCTGCCCATGTGCATGAGCCTGTGGACGGCGTATTCGACGAACGATCCAAGAAGCAGGCCGACAACGAGCGCGATGGTGAAATCGAGGGCCGAATTCGATTGCATGTACTGATCCTCCGTCGCTGAACGGATCAGATGTTGGCGGGCATTATAACCAACACGACCACCCACCCACCCGATATTTGATATTGGATGTTTGATCCACCCGCTCACCCGTTGAATCCGGGGAATCGTGATGAAGAGTTGCTGACATCCAACATCCAACATCCGGAACATCTGACATCCAACATCGAGCGGCTGGGCGGGCTCATGCTATCTTTCTCCGCGATGGCGGACGGCATACGAGTCTCTTTCTCTGATGTGGCCAAGCGTTACGACGCTCGGGTGATTTTCAAGGCGGTTTCCGGCGAAGCCGTTCCGGGGGAAGTTCTGGTCATCACCGGGCCCAATGGGTCGGGGAAATCCACGCTCCTTTCAATTCTCTGCGGGCTGCTTCGCCCGACCCGCGGCACGGTGCAGTACCTGGCCGGCGATGACGAGGTCGACCGGGATTCGTGGCGCAGGTTTCTCGGGGTGGTGGCGCCGGCAATGGCGGTCTACGAAGAGCTCGACGCTCGAGAGAATCTCCAGTTCTTCGCCCGGGTTCGCGGCATGCAAGCAGCTGATGAGAGGTGTCGCGAGTGTCTCGAGTTGGTGGGACTCGATCCCGAGCGTCGAACCCCGGTGAGGGGTTTTTCCACCGGTATGGCGCAGCGGCTGAAAATCGCACAGGCGCTGCTTCACGACCCGCCGCTCCTGTTTTTTGACGAACCGGGCTCCAATCTCGATCCGAAGGGAAAAGACTGGCTCGAGGGCCACGTGCGTGCGCTCGGGCAGAGCGGGAAGACCATCATTCTGGCCACCAACGACCACCGGGAGATGGAGTGGGGGGAACGTCATGTGGCGCTGGCTGGCTGAATCGCTGGCGGTGGCCGCCAAGGACCTGCGGACCGAGTTTCGCACCCGTGTGGCGATCAACTCGCTCGGCCTTTTCGCGCTCACTGTGCTCGCCGCTGTGTCCTACACGGTCGGCCCCTATCGAATTACAGCCGAGGACCGTCCCTTCCTGCTCGCGGTTCTGCTGTGGATCGTGATTTTCTTTTCTGCCCTCGCGGGTCTTGATCGTTCCTTCGTCAAGGAAGAAGAGAGCCATACCGCACCGTTGTTGCGATTGGCGGCGTCGCCGTCCGCGGTGTGGTTCGGCAAGTTGCTGTTCAACCTCCTTGTGATCTACGTTTTGATGGCCATCCTCGTCCCGCTGTTCTGTGTTCTCATGGGCTACAAAATATTGATGGTGTGGGACTTCGTGCTGATCCTGGTGCTCGGCGGATATACGCTCGCCGTCATCACGACCATCGTCGCAGCGATTATTGCCCGGGCGATGACACGTGGGGCGCTGTTCTCGGTACTTTCTCTGCCTCTTTTGCTTCCGCTGCTGATCTTTCTGATCCAGGGCACCACTGGCGTCGCCGAAGGGTCGGTGGAAATCGTTGCGTCAACGGTGCGCGCGGTGCTCTCGATGGGTGGCATCATGACTGTCGTTTCAGCGGCGCTGTTTCCGGTCGTGTGGGCTGATTGAAACTCTTCTCACGAGCGACGCGATCTGTGTGATGAGATAGGGTATGATTTTCAACGATTCAGACTGGGAATTGCAGAGACTGGAGTTGCGTTGTCGATGAGCGTGGGCAGGATACTTCAATGGCTGTTGTTGGTATGGATGATCATCGTTATCTGGGCGGCGTTTTTTTACGTCCACCCGGCTGAGGGTTTTATCGGCGAGTCGTCACGGATCGTCTTTTTCCACGTTCCTATGGCGTGGATCGCTGTGCTCGCATTTCTGGTGTCGTGCATCACCTCGGTGATGTATTTGAAGCGCCGCGACCCAAAGGACGATATTCGCGCTGCTGTCAGCGCAGGTCTGGGTCTACTCTTTGCCGTGCTTGCCACGACGACCGGCGCGGTTTTTGCCAAGATCATGTGGGGCGCATACTGGAATTGGGATCCTCGTCAGACCTCCATTACCATTCTGCTCCTGATCTACGCAGCCTATCTCGCCCTGCGCGGGGCCGTCGATGATCCCGAGCGACGTGCCGCGCTTTCGGCGGTCTACGCGATTCTCGCCTTCGTCACAGTGCCCTTTCTGGTTTTTGTGGTGCCGAGAATCTACTGGTCACTCCATCCCGGATACGATCATTAACACCCGTGGGGCCAACGAGTTCGATTCTCGCTACACGCAAGTGCTCATGGCGTCACTGGTAGGATTTACGTATTTGTACGTATGGTTATATACTATCGGCTGTCGCATCGAGACGATCCGGCAACGGCGTCGTCAGGAGGTGCTGTAAATGTCTGATTTGATGGGAATCGCAGTGGTCACCTTGATGATCTGGGTTGGCCTTTTCGCTTATGTCTACCGGCTCGACCGCAAGGTGAGCCGTCTGGAGGACTAGATGACAGATTCACGACGCCAGCGTCGTATTTGGTATGCGGTGGGCGGCGTTTTAGTGGTGGCCTTTCTCGCCTACGGGACGACCTCGTTCAAATCGAATCTGACCCCGTACGTCAGTTTCGAGGAGGCGATTCAGTCCGAGCGCAAGGTTCAGATTGCCGGCGGCCTGGTCGAGGATTCCACCGAATACGTCGACGAGTCTGAGGAGCTGCGCTTCACAATGGTGGAGGAGGACGGCGACACCTTGACCGTGCTCTACAAGGGTGTCAAACCGGGAAATTTCGAAGAGGCTATTCAGATCGTTGCCGTGGGTAACTATGGCGAAGGCGTATTCCACGCCGAGCAGCTTCTCGTGAAGTGTCCCTCCAAATACCAGGGGCTCGAGGACGACGTCCGAGAGTATGGATCCGAAACCTGATCCGACAACTCCGCGGATTCGTCGTGTGCATCTGAGGCTTCCAGCGGTCAGATAGGAGAATTCATGTACGTTCCAGGGACCATCCTGATGTGGACGGCGTTGCTCGCCGGCCTTGCTTCCACGATTACCTATTGGTTGTCGATCAAAGACCCCGAAAAGTGGCGCGGTCTGGCGCGGCAAAGCTATGTGCTGATGACAGCGGCAATCGTCATCGGCTCGGCTGTGCTGATGTACCTGCTCGTCACCCACGATTATCGCCTCCACTACGTGTGGGCGTACTCCGACAACCTCCTTCCGATGCACTATCTGATCTCCACGTTCTGGGGTGGTCAGGAAGGCAGCTTCCTGCTGTGGATTTTCTGCGGTGTGCTCCTGGGTCTGCCCTTGATGAAATTCGCCCGCTCGTACGAGTCGAGGGTGATGGTGGTCTACAACCTGACCCTGCTGTCCCTGATTCTCCTGCTGGTGAAACAGGACCCCTTCCGCTTTCACGAGGGATTGACCGCAGCTTTGATCCCGATGGACGGTCAGGGACTCAACCCACTACTGCAGAACTACTGGATGGTGATCCACCCTCCGATCATGTTCATCGGCTATGCCTCGCTGGGGATACCGTTTGCCTTCGCGATCGCTGCGCTGTGGATGAAACGCTACGACGAGTGGACCAAGGTCTCGATGCCCTGGGTACTGCTGTCACTCGGATCGTTGGGTACGGCCATCATGCTCGGCGGCTACTGGGCCTATGAGACCCTCGGTTGGGGCGGCTATTGGGGTTGGGATCCCGTTGAGAATGCCTCACTGGTGCCATGGCTGGCGACCCTTGCCCTGACCCACGGTATGTTGCTGCAACGCGGCCGCGGCCGATTCCGTCGTCTCAATCTGGTTTTGGCGGTTTCCGCCTTTTTGCTCGTCGTGTACGCGACCTTCCTGACCCGGTCCGGGGTGCTGGCGGACTTCTCGGTCCACTCCTTCGTCGACCTCGGGATCAGCGGCATGTTGGTCTTCAACATGGGCTTTTTCCTGCTCCTGTCGATCGGCCTCCTGGCATACCGCTGGCGCGAGATTCCGGCCGAGGTTGGTGACGAACCTTTCATGTCGCGCACGATCTTCTTCGTGGTTGGGATTCTCCTGACGATCTTGATCGGTGTGGTGGTGCTCTTCGGCACCTCGGCGCCCCTGATCTCCCGGTTTGTGGGGCACCTGCCCAGGTGGGTCCCGATTTTTATAACCGAATGGGCTTCTGGCTGGCGGTGATGTTCTCCCTGTTTCTCGGCGGTACGCCGTTTCTCGGCTGGAGCCGTGCCCGCAAAGGATGGGGCCGAATCCTGGGTCTCACGGCCGCCGTCACGGCCGTCTTGGTGGCGCTGGCCGTGGTCGTCGGGCTGCGGGTGTGCCTGCGATCATATACGTTGCGGCCGCTTTTCTGCGTGGTGGCGAATCTGTGGGCGACCATTGACTACGGAAAGAGCGGCCGTTGGCGGATGGCGGGCGGACCCGTGGCGCACGTCGGCCTCGGTCTCATGATGTTGGCCTTCCTCACCACCGGTTGGCTCGATCGCGAACACAAGGTGCGCTTGTCCGAGGGCCAACCCGCCGAGGTACTGGGCTACACCATGACATTCCGCGGTGTCGAGAAACCGACGCCGCAGGCGCGTGACGCCATGGTCGTCGAGGTGACTTCCCCGCGCGGACGGAACTTCATTCTCAAACCCAAAATGTGGATCAATCAGAAAACCAATCAGATGATCGCCAATCCCGACATCAAATCCTTCCTCAGCAAGGACCTCTACGTGGCGCCGGTGGAGTTTGCTCCGGGCGAGGACGCGCCGGTCTCCAGCCGGATGGTCCTGGCCAAGGACCAGCCGACGGCTTTTCCGCGACTGGACCTTGACCTTCAAGGGCTTTGACATGAGTCGCCAGAACTCGGTTCCCGGCGCGCTCACCGTCGGTGTGGTGGTGGAGCTTCAGCGGCCGGATGCCGAGCCGGCGACGCTCGAACCCTCCATGGTCTCCACCAACGATGGCGTCCAACCTATCGCGGTGGACATCCCCGGCGTTGCCGGCGCTCGGCTCCGCGCGACGGGAATGAGCGTTGACCAGGGTGTCGTTCGAGTGGAGCTCCTCGGTCTCGGCGGCGGCATCGGCCGCACCGCGATGATGGCCAAGGGTGAATCCCTGACCTACAAGGAACTTGCCATCACCTTCGACGATTTCGACCTGTCGGACTTCGATCCGGAAGCAGGCAAGATCAACTTCGGCGTGGTCTTCACAGTCGAACACGGTGGCCAGAGCTTCGAGGTGGTCCCGACCTACAGGGTGGGATGGGTGGCGAGCCGCAGGTGACCTCGGCGACGGTTCCGGGGAGCGGCGGCATCGCCCTGACTCCGGGACGGATTGATGCGGAGGGCGGAACGGTGCAGCTCCAGATCTACGACCCGTCGCTCGCACCGAGGCGGCGACGCCGGCGAGCCTCGTGATCGACGTGTCCACCAAGCCGCTGATCTCGTTGGTCTGGATCGGGACGATCCTCATCGTGATCGGCATCGCCATGGCGATATTCTTGCGCCGGAAGGACATCGCCACCATCCCAGTCGAAGGATAAATCGTTAAAACGTTGGAACGTT
The DNA here is from genome assembly GCA_963769215.1 of Candidatus Sulfomarinibacteraceae bacterium. GTDB lineage: Bacteria > Acidobacteriota > Thermoanaerobaculia > Thermoanaerobaculales > Sulfomarinibacteraceae > Sulfomarinibacter. The sequence continues at coordinate 78,014 of CAVYKX010000017.1, forward strand.
GAAACGTTGAACGTCAGAACCTCTGGCTCAGCAGAGCTCGGGAGAAAAGCGCGCTGATCGGACGTGCCGTCCTTGACGATTCTGGGAGTCACAGCGATCACGTCGGCATTGCATGAGGGCCATGAGATCGTCAAGGGGGGCAATCACGCGGTGAAGCGTCCGCAGAAGAGCGCTTTTCATCAGGCAGAAAGCCCCCGAATCCGGATGTAGCCTGGGCGGAACGGTACCTTTTAACGTTCCGATACAATCGTTCGGTGACAAAGCAAAAAGTCCTCTTCTGGATCTCCGTCCTCTACTTCGCAGAGGGCCTCCCATTCGGGATCGCTTACGACGTGTGGCCGGTGTTTTTCCGCGTGCATGGCGTATCCCTGCGAGAAATCGGACTGATGAGCCTCCTCTCATTGCCCTGGACCTGGAAACTCCTGTGGGCGCCGTTGGTAGATCGTTGGGGCAGCCGCCAACACTGGATCACGGCGGCGCTTTTCGTTCTCGGCGCAACGACACTGGCGATCATCCCCCAGGACGCTTCCCACCCTTCAATTCTCATGTGGGGGCTATTGCTGCTCTTCACCACCGCTTCAGCGACCCAGGACATCGCCATCGACGCCTACGCGGTAGATGTTTCGACCCCAAAGACGGTCGGCAGCATCAACGGCACAAGGGTTTCTGCGGCTCGGGTGGCCCTCTTTGTGGGTGGTGGAGGGTTCCTGATGCTGGCAGATTACACCGGCTGGGATCTCCTCTGGGTTGCGCTTGCCGTGACATTTTTCGCCCTGGCACTGGCGGCGTGGATCAGCCCGCGGGTGCCGTTGGACGAGTCCGCCCGTCGCCACGCCATCCGCCCGGTCCTGAAATGGATTTTCCGTTGGCGGATGGTGCCGGTACTCCTCTTCGTGCTGCTCTACAAGGTCGGCGACTCGACCCTCGGCCGGATGGTCAAACCATTCTGGGTGGATCGTGGCTACTCGTTGACCGAGATCGGCGCCATTTCGGTGACCCTCGGCGTGGTGTTGACCATTCTCGGCGCGCTCGCGGGAGGCTGGATCGTCAACCGGATCGGGATTTTTCGATCGCTGTTGTGGCTCGGCCTCGCACAAATGGTGTCCAATATCGGCTACGTGGTGATTGCGGGCGTCGAGCTGCCGCGTGAAAGCATCTACGTGGCGTCGATGATCGAGTCCTTCACCCAGGGGCTCGGCACCGCGGCGTTCCTCTCCTTTCTCATGAACCTCTGCGACAAGGAGCATGCCGCCACTCAGTACGCCATACTCTCGGCGCTCTTTGCGTTCACACGAGATGTGGCCGGCGCCTTTACCGGAATCGGTGTCGAGAGCTTCGGCTACGCGGTGTTTTTCGCCGCGACCACCGCCCTCGCGATGCCCGCTCTGGCTCTTCTGCCGCTGATCAAGCCGAGAATTCGAGAGGAAAATCAGGCAGCCGAGGAGAACTGAAGGGTCAATCGTTGACCGCAGATGATGCCGCAAGAACCGCTTCTCGCGCAGCCTCGTCATCGGACAACCGGCCCTGTGCAAAGGTGATCTCAAGATCATCAGAGAATGCCTGCGCGATCGTTCTTTCCAGTTCGTTGCGGTCAAGTGGTTGATTCAGCTCATGGCTCAGCGTCGTGATGTGGGGCCGAAGGCCGCTGTCGTCGACGAGTCCCATGGCGCCGGCCTGGAGGCTGGGCGTTCCAGTCAAGCAGGATGGCCCCGTGCTGCAGGATCGTTTTGCCGTGAGCCCGCATCGCCGAACCGATCAATTTGCGCCCGCCGACGACAACCTCGCCGCCGGCGGGAGCTTCAAAACAGGGGATAGTTGTCCGAGGGCCCGGCAGCTGCAGATTGACCTCGCCGCCGGTCAGCTTGGCATCGACGCCGAGTGATTGCATCGCCCGAACCAATGCCCCACAGATGCGGCGGTAAGCCTCTTGGAGCGCGCGCGGCAACGAACCCTTCCCCAGCGGCGCGATCACGGAATAGGTGAGTTCCAGATGGTGCAGCAGCGCGCGCCCACCGGTGGGTCTCCGGACGACGTCGATCCCCTCGGTGCGGCAGAAATCGAGGTCGGCGGCCTCTGTGTCCTTGATGGCGGCCAAGCGTCAAGCATGGGGGTGACCAGCCGTAAAGGCGCAGTGTCGATGGTGATATGTTCTCGGAAACGGCTTCCAGTATCGCCACGTCGCGCGCCATGTTGCGCGCACCGGTGTGATCGCCGTCGAGAATCAGTCGCCAGGTGGAGGATTCAGGGGTCATCCGCCGGAGAATAGCAAACAAGTGGGCGTATCCGGGAAAACGTGGAGTCGGTGTGCGCTTGTGCCCGTGCCCGAACCGTCCCCGTCCCGTCCCCGTTCCCGGCGTCCAGCGACAGCGACCGCGTCCAGCGGCAGGTACAGGAGACAGCTGACAGCGGCAGAAGACAGCGACGGCAATCCATGGCAGCGATCGGTTGCTGCGGCGGAATGGTCACCTCCGGGTCGTTCAGAAAATACGGATAGCCGGTGAGGAATTCGATGTCAAGGGCAGGCAGGGTGCGGTGCACCCTTGACATCGAATTCCTCACCGGCTTGTGAAGGGCGGTATGAACGACCCGGAGGTGACCATGTCCAACGCCGTCGCAGAAACCAAACTCATCGCCCACGAAAAGGCCGTCGAAGCTGCTGGCAGCGCCATCGCGCTCGTCATCAGGGTGCCTGCACCACTGAAGTCGATTGCCGATCAGGTGATCCGCTCGGCTTCCTCAGTGCCCGCCAATCTCGCGGAAGGCCACGGCCGTACCGGAAGAGTTCGGATGAATTACTGGAGAATCGCTTATGCCTCGGCGAAGGAAGTCGACAGCCATCTGAGGCTGCTCGCGTACGCTGGAGCGATCAACCGCTCTCGAACCAACGATGCCTTGGAGGCATTCGATCAGGTCCGGGCGATGACCTGGCGGTTGCTCAATCCAAATCCCTGAATTGCCTGAGCCTCACTTCACGAAATTCCCGCGAGCCCAAATAGGAAGCGTTTCCCGCTTCGATATGTGAGATGCCGCCATTCGGGTGAGATGGGAGGGTGGGTGGAAATCCAAAATCCAAAATCCGAAATCCGAAATCCGGACCCCTGACTCAATCCTCGACCCGCACCGACACGACCTTCGAGACACCGGGCTCCTCCATGGTCACGCCATAGAGGAGGTTGGCACGGGTCATCGTACGGCGGTTGTGGGTGATGAGTACGAACTGGGTGTGTTCCGTCATAGCCTCGACCAGGTCGGAGAATCTCTCAACATTTGCATCGTCGAGCGGCGCATCGACCTCGTCGAGGATGCAGAAGGGCGAGGGTTTGATTCGAAACAGGGCAAGCAGGAGGGAGAGCGCGGTGAGCGCCTTTTCGCCTCCCGAAAGCAACTGCACCGACTGGTTCTTCTTCCCCGGCGGTTGAGCGGTGATGTCGATCCCCGACTCCAAGGGGTCGTCTTCGTCGACCAGATCGAGACGGGCGGTGCCGCCGCCGAACAGGGTGCTGAAAGTCTCGGCAAAAACGCCGTTGACCTGCTCGAAGGTGGCGACGAACCGCTCGATGCAGGTGGCATCGATCTCTCGGATGGTCTCGTCCAGGGATCGAAGAGCCTCAACCAGGTCCTTGCGTTGGCCGCTGAGAAACTCCGATCTCTCCTCGAGCTCGTCGAGCTCTTTGAGAGCGAGGAGGTTGACCGGGCCCAAGCGTTCGATCTTGGTGCGAATCCCGTCGATTGCCAGGCGCAGGGCCTCAGGTTCGTCTTCGCTGTCGGGCTCGGCCTCCAGGAGTTGCTCGATCGCCAGGGAAAGCTCATCGGCCGCGTGTTCTCGGAGACGTTCCCAGTCGGCTTCGGCCCGAGTCTGTTCAACCTCGATTTCGTGCAGGAGATCGCGCTTCTGTTCGTGAGTGTCCCGTCGCTGACGGACCTCTTTTTCGAGCTCACCCACCTTTGTGTTGATGGCGTCGACCTTCTCAGCCAGCCGACGTTCGTGGTCTCTCGCAGCGGCGAGGAGGCCCTGTTCCTCCGCCAGTCGGGTGCGGGAGCGGACGACATCCTCTTCGGTTTGACCTTGCTCACCCATGAGGCGCTCGGCTTCGGCGGCCAGGTTTCGAACCCTTCCATCGACCGAGGAGATCTCCTCCGCGAGCCGCTCGGTCTCGCCTCCCGCAGCGTCGGCTCGTTCCGCCGCCATTCGTTCCTCTGTGCGTGAGCGGTCGAGTGCGCGAAGAGCGTCCGCGGTCTCCTCGCGGCGCCGCGCCAGGCGGTTCGCAGATTCTTCGACCGCCTTCTCGAGTTCATGGCTCCTCTTCTCGAGACCAGCGACTTCTTCCTCGAGTCGGGTGTGGCGCGTGGCGATTTCCGTGGCTTGGGTTCGGCTGCGCTCCTTTTCCCCGCTCAGGGACTCCAACTCCCTCTCGATGCGTCCCAGATCCTGCATCAAGCTGCCCTCGACGGCGGTGGTCCGGGCCCTCTCCTGCTCGGCCTGAATCAGTTCGGCATCAAGAGCGCTGAGCTCCTCAGTCAGGACGTCCAGCCGGCCGGTGACCTCTTGCTGGTGGCCGCTCGAATCCTCGGTACGATTCGAGAGATCCTCGATCTGGTTGCGGAGCTCCGTTTGCGTGGTTCGCAGCACCAGGGCGCCGGGATGCTGGCCGGCAGTCGTCGCGGGTTCGAGGACGCGGCCGTGGCGCAGTACGCCGTCTCCGCACACGATGATCGCCTGTGGGTGCCTGTCGGCGATCCTCTGCGCTGTGACGGGATCGTCGCAACGGAATGTGGGCGGTAACGCTCGCGAGATCCAACCGAGATGTTTGGAGTCGATGCCTGCCTGCGTCAGGAGATCCTGCGCCTCGTCGGGGCTCGCTGTGGCGGCGGAAGAGGGGGCATCGCCCGCCGCTACCAGGCGAATTCGGCCCTCCAGCCCGCTGAGAGCGTCGAGCTGTTCCGGATCAAGGCCCGCGGTGAGAACAACTGGCAGCTCGAGCCACTCGCGCCAGACCCGGTCGAAAAGCGGGGCGAGTTCCGCCGGCGGGCGGAGGTAATCGCCGAGTTGCCCGGCCATCAGCTTCTCCGGCAGCACCCCGGCCAGGTGTTCTGCTGCGGCCGCGTGCCGGGCGAGTTCCCGTTCGACTCCCTGGAGGCGGTGGCGAAGCTCCCACAGAGTGTGCCCAAGAGACTCCGTTTGCTGCTTGGCAGCGGTCGCTTCTTCGCGAAGTCGCGCCCGATCGTCTGCTAGCTGCCGTCGCCGGGCGGCGAGTTCTTCGGCGGTCTGTGAAGCCGAGCGGCTGAGATCCGCGGCTTCGCCGACCTTTTCGGTCAGCTCCGTTCGCCGTACCTCGAGCCGCTGCAATTCCTGATCGAGCTGTCCGAGTGCGTAGGTGAGGCGGTCTCCTTCGCGCTCGAGTTCGCCGAGGCGGTTGCGGCTGCCGGTGAGGGTCGAAATGGTCCTCAGGAGATCCTGACGCAGCTGAGAGGCATTCTGCTCGGCCTCGCCGCGTCGCGAATCAGCCGCCTGGTGCGCTTCTTCGGTCTTTTTGAGCCCCTCGCGCACCGTTTCGAGTTCCGCGAGCAGTTCCTCGTGGCGGGCTCGTGCGCTGGAAATCCTGTCGTCCAAGGCTCCCCGATTGGAGGTCAGGTTCGCCGATTCCGTCTTCGTGTGGTTGAGAGATGCTCGTAGGTTGTCCAGGAGGTCGGCCGAACGTTCGAGGAATGCCTCGAGGCGTTCTCGTGATCCGAGCAGGGTCGCAACCTCTTCGCGTGCCGCGTCGGTCTCGATTCGAGCTCCATCGAGTTCGGCGCGCGCGCGCCCGAGATCCGAGTCGCAGCCGCCGAGAGCTGCCGCGGCTGCAGCGACCTCGTTCTGAGCCTGGCCACGCCGCCGCGTCACGTCGTTTCGTTGTTTTTCGAGGCTGTGGGCCTCGATCGTGAAGAGCCGCCGAAAGTGGTCCTTCAGGTCGATTTCGAGTTTCTGGTGGCGCTCGGCCTGCCGGGCCTGCCGTTTGATCTGGCGCAGCGACCGTTTGACCTCGCCGATGACGTCGTCGAGTCGCAGCAGGTTCTGCCGTGTGTGTTCGAGCTTGAGCTCGGCCTCATGCTTGCGCGCTTTGTATCGGGTGATCCCGGCCGCCTCTTCGAGCAACGCGCGGCGGTCGACCGGGCGCGCCGAGAGAACCTGGCCGACGCGGCCTTGTTCGATGATGGAGTAGGCCCGGGTTCCGAGACCAACACCGGCAAGCTCGTCGAATACGTCTTTGAGGCGCGCGGTGCGGCCGTTGAGTCGGTATTCCGACGGTCCGGTTCGGAACACGCGCCGGCGTACTTCGAGGCGACCGTCGGTTTCCTTCCAGATCCCGTCGTCGGACTCCAGAACAAGGGTCACCTCGGCGGCGCCTAGGGCAGGGCGGGAACTCGTGCCCGAAAAAACCACGTCGCCCATCTGTTTGAGACGCATCAGGGAGGGGCTCTGCTCGCCCAGAACCCAGAGGATCGCATCCACGAGATTCGACTTGCCGCAGCCGTTGGGGCCGATGATCGCCGACACCTTCCCCGGAAAGGTGAGCTCCACCTTGTCGGGGAACGATTTGAAGCCCGTGAGCCTCAGCGAGTGCAGGCGAATGCGCGGCATTGCGGGCGCAACACTAGCAGAACCGGAACGCTGTGGGTAGCGGCAGGGATCACTGTTTCAATTAGGAATTAGGAATTAGGAATTAGGAATGCCGCCCACACAACCGTATTCTCAAAAGCTATCCGGGGGGGTGTATGGGAATTCCTCATTCCTCATTCCTCATTCAGAATTTGTCCTCTGTGCTAGTCTTCGCGCCATGAGCGCGAATCTGACACCGGGGCGTCTGAGAAGAATCGCCAGCGACTTCCACGAGCGCTTCCAGCCGGGGCGAGTCCTCGGAGCTTTGGTGGCGGGATCCGGCTTGGAAATGACGGTACCCGGATGGAAGCCTGCCGAGGAGATCGACCTCGACGACCTCTTGCCCTTTTCTCTGCACGCGTTGATGGGCCACCGGCAGACCGCGACCCTGTGGCGTCGGGCCGACGAGACACTGATCGTTTTCAACGGGCGCTTCCACCTGTACCAGGGTTATCGTCCGGAGGAGGTCGTGGCGCCGATTCGCTGGCGGGTTTGCTAGGCGCCCAGACCATGATCGCCACCAACGCCACGGGTTCTCTCGATCCGGCGATCAAACCCGGGTCGATCGTGGTTGTCAGGGACCATATCAACCTTCAGGGCTCCAACCCGCTGGTCGGGGAATGGGGAACGGAGTTCGGTCCGCAGTTCCCGGACATGAGCGCGGTCTACGACAGCGAACTCCGTGAGGTCGCACGCGCGGCGGCTGAGGAGGCCGGGTTCCCGGTTCACGAGGGCGTCTATGTGGCGCTTCTCGGTCCGTCGTTTGAGACTCCGGCGGAAATCAGCATGCTCCGTTCGGTTGGCGGAACGGTGGTTGGCATGTCGACCGTTCCCGAGGTCATCGCGGCCCGCCACATGGGGATGAAGGTCCTGGTGCTGTCGTTCGCGGCGAACCCGGCTGCCGGCCTCGTGGATCGGCCCCTGACCCACACCGAAGTCCTTGAAGAGGGCGAAAAGGCGGCCCCGAAGATGGCGAGACTCATGGGTCTTGTTGGTTTGAAAAGGTGTTCCCGTGAGTTCGGAATTCGGAATTCGCGAAAACGTCAATGGAAACTGCGGGTGAGATATGAAGATTTTTCTTGACGTTTTCGCGGTCGGCCCGATTCAGGCCAACTGTGTTTTGCTTGGCGACGTTGAAGCCGGAGAGCTGGTCGTGATCGATCCCGGCGAGGAAGCCGAGCGAATCGCAGAGCGGATTCGTGAGAGCGGCCTCAGACCGACCATGATTCTCCACACCCATGGCCATCTCGATCACGTGGGAGGGACTGCCGAACTTTCGGCTTTGCTCGGAGGAGATGTCCCGGTTGGACTCCATCCCGGCGATATCGACCTCTATCACAACGCGCCCGTGCAGGCGCAGATGTTCGGCCTCGAAGTCGACGCCCCGCCCGAGCCCGATCTGAACTTCGAACACGGCCAATCCTTGTCCGTCGGCGGCATCAATCTCGAAGTGCGCCATGCCCCGGGCCACTCGCCGGGAGGCGTATGTTTTGTCGTATCGGGAGCAGATGAACCGTTGGTCATCGTCGGCGATGTGCTGTTTGCCGGCTCCATCGGCCGGACCGATCTCCCAGGCGGTTCGTTCCCGGTGCTCGAGCACTCGATCCGCGAGCAGCTCTATACCTTGCCCGACGAGACGAGAGTTGTGTGCGGCCACGGACCGGATACCACGATCGGCCGGGAGCGTGCGTCCAATCCCTTCGTTTCGGGCTGATCTTCCGAGCCAGTCCACCATGATCCCAAATGCCGGATGGCGTTGGATTCGCCCTCCTCTCCCGAAAACTGGAAAAGCGATGAAGGCAATCTCCTTTTCCCCTTTTCCCTCTTCCCCTTTTCACTATGTTGCATCCGGCATCAACTGGAGGGACGGATCGCCCCCTGGTTCCAGGCGCGCGATCGTTTCGGCGGTATCGACCTCCGCTGAAACTCAATTTGTCAGGATTCATCCCCTTGATGCCACTGTTGGTTGTTCCACATGGACACGAGGTATGGCTTGCGAAGCTCGAATACCTTCGCCTGTTCCTCGACGACCGCCTCGGCATCCTCGTTACTGAGCCGACGGGTACGGTTCATGAACGACGCGACCCGGGCGAAGTATAGAGGTGACAGCACCTCGATTACCTGGCGGCGAGCAGTGCTGCGATGGTGGAACGTGGCGCCGAACTCAAACAGGATGCGAACCCACAGATCGGTCGGCAGGTCGAAGGCCGTGCGACCGGTGGCCGCGTGGATTTCAAGCTCCGCATAGGTCGCCTCGGAGAGGATGCCGCGCCAAGCGCCCTTCAAGGTTTCCCACGATACGAAAAAGTGCTCCACAAGGCTCTCGAAGTCGATCGGAAATGCCTCCGGTTCGTCATCGACCGGCCCGCCGAAAGTCGGGACCGGTTCGCTTCCTCGGATTGCCGTCCATGATGTGTCGGTGTCCTCCATCAGGGCGAACAGCGTCCCGACGACCTGGCGGAACATCGGCTCCAGGCTCGAAGCAGGATCCCTTGCATCGTGGACCTTGACTCCCAAACGCGATTGACAGATCCGCACGCCGCGCGTCAGCGCCTGGATGGTGAGCCAGATGTCGATGCCGAAACGAGCAACGTCCGAGTCCCACACCGGTTGTTCGCAGAGGTTTGCTGCGAGCTCGCCGGCCAGCGCGAACTCTCCGCCGATGGGCTGCCGGATCCGTCGACCGAAGAGACAGCGCAACATGTTGTAGGTGACGTTGTTGGTGATAGTCCCGTCGTACTTGAATCGGTTGTACAGCGGCGCCACGAACTCGAAGCCCTCGTGAACGATTGGGCAAAATAACCGCTCGATCCACATCGGTGTCGTCGACCGGAGGTCGGCATCGAGGAGGGCCAGCGCCCGCGCCTCGACCGCGCCCGCGGCCTCGAGGATCATGCGGACCGCCGAGCCCTTGCCGGAGAGTCCGCGGTAGATTCCGACGACGCCGTGGGTTTCGAGGCGTTGGATTGTCGCCAGCGCACTCTCCCGGGAATCGTCGACGGTAGATCCGCCGTCGGCGACGACGATACAGCTGTTCATTTCCGGAAAGTGCTCGCGAAGTCCGGCGGCTGCCGTTTCGACCACCGCGGCGACCGTGTCGCCGTTGTTGAAACATGGAATCCCGATCAGCAGATCAACCGGCGCGATCTGGCCGAGCAGCTCGCGGGTAAGGTCCCTCAACGAAGTTCCATCGTTTATCGCCACAACGTTGTCCTTTCGACGATTTCCCGCACGGCCATCGCCCAACCGCGGCCATGGGGCTGCGGCGCGATTTGTGCGCCGGGGATTTTCATGACCAGCTCCTCGCTGGGACCTGCAGCCGACGGGACGATGACGGCGATCTGAGCCGCAGTCAGCAGTTCGAGATCGTTGGGGCTGTCGCCGCATGAAATGACGAGACCTTCACGGGAAGGGAGCCGGGACAGCAGCAGCTTCATGACGGTGGTCTTGTCGTGGTCGCCCTGGAGGTGCAGAAAACGGTTCCCCCGCACCAGCCGCATCCGGGGCCGCGCGCCCAGTGTTGCGTGCAGTGTGCTGTCCCATTCTGGCGCCACGAACAAAGGCACCGTCGCCTGCCGATCCCGCGCCTTGGCGAGCTCGGATCCACGCAGCCCGGTGAGGGAGGTCAGCTCGGAATCGTCGAGCTCATCCAGAGTTCTCAGCGGTGCGCCGCTTCGTGAACGAAGTCTCGCGGCCGCCAGTCGAAGCTCCGCCGCCGGGATCGCGGCCGGGTCGAAGACCACCGAACCTATGCCGTCGACGATACCGGCGCCGTTCTCGAAGCCAGCTGGGGTCTCAAGGCGCAACCGCGCGAGCAGCCCGACAACCTCCCTCGCTGTTTTACTGGTGACGAGGCAGACCGGGATACCGGTGGCGGTAAGGCGCTGGATCTCCGACATCGCCTCGGAACGGAGCGACCCGTCCGGTTCGAGGAGGGTTCCGTCGAGGTCGGTAAAGATGGCGCGAACCTTCATGTGTTGATGACTCCCCCGAGGTCGGACACAGCCGCTACCAACCTCGCACCCGCGTCCGGAATCGCGGAGTCCACACGCGCCCAGTTGGGCAGCGATGGCGCGCCCAATGGTTGGATGACGAACTGCTCGCAGGCTTCCTGCAGAGCCCGCGAGAAGGTATCGACCGCCTCCTCCTCAGCGTTTTTGTCGAACACCAGGCCATTGAAGGCCGCTACCGCCAGGTAATCCGCGACTGCGTCTTCAGCGAAGCGCTGATAGGCGACGCGCATGCTCTGAAAGTACCCGCCCGGAAGGGTGATTCCGGCCGAGCACAGGATTCGCAGGAGGTGCTTGACGATGTCGATCGCCATGCGGTGCAACCCGCCGGTCGGATCATCCGGCGAGAGGGGCTGGTGCTTGTGCTCGAATTGATCGGCGATGTCCACCTGGCAAATGCGGCGCGGCGATCGTTGGCGGAGCACCTCGAACAGCAGGCCCACCTCGAGGCCCCAATCGCTCGGAATACGAATGTGGCGCAGGAGGTCCGCGGAGAAAGCGAGCTCGCCTGCGAGCGGATAGCGGAAGGCGGACAGGTAGGAGATGAAGTCTGTACGGCCCACAGTGGTTTCAACGGCCTGCAGTAGCGGCCGCATCAGGAGCCGCGTGACCCGGCCGTTGAGCCGGTCTCTATACCGCGCATAGTACGCCTTGCAGAAGTCGAACGACAGCAACGGATCGAACACGGGATAGACGAGGTTCGTGAGCTGCGACCGGTCATAGTTCACGACATCGGCGTCGTGGAAGGCGACGACTTGGGCGCGTCCCTCGGAGAGCACGAAGCCGATGGCCATCCAGACAGCGCGGCCCTTGCCGCGCTGGGTGACGGCGGCAAAACGATCCGCCATCTGGTTACGAACCGCCAGGATCGACGGCGCGTGGTTCCACAACACGACGGTCCGGTGACCGACCTCGCGGAAGTAGTCGAGGGCGCGGTGATAACCGTCCTGATCGGCGCGATCCAGTGAAACCACGACGGTATCGATGTAGGGCGCCTTACGGATCTCGCGGACCATCCCCGCCAACGCCGGTTCGTCGAGTTCGGTGATCAACGAGGGGATGATCAGGATGAGGGGCCTGGATCGAGCAAAGTCCACAAGGTCGCGTTCGCGCCGCTCCACGTCCGGTCCCACCAGCCGAGGCAGGGTGGTGATTGGACCGCGTTGGTGAAAGTCGGTCACCCAATGCTCCGCAATCTCTCGATGTTGACAACTGATCAGGTGTCTCTATCTCAAAATATAGGGGCCTGAGTTGGGATTGTCAATTCCCGAAACCTCAGTCAGGCTTCGTGCTACACGCGCAGTGCGTTCGTCACTGGACAGGGACCATCAGAAGCGCCTCCGAAGCTGCGACGGATCAAAAACTGTATGTGATTCCAACACTGAACGAAAAAACGTTGAAGTCAAAAGTCGCGGTGTTTTCCTGTGTGATTTCGAGGTCCGACCAGATGTAGCGGAGCCCGCCGAATGCCGCCCAGTTGCTGTTTTTGCCGAGTGCGATTCCGAGACCGGCTTTGGCGGAATAGGTGAGATCATTGCCGACCTCGAGGTCCAGTGAATCTCCGTCTGGTTCGATGTAGTGAAGGTTTCCGTAACCCATGCTGGCGGCTCCTGCGCCCAGAAAGAGGTCGAACGACGGGCTGTTGGGTGTCAGATGGAAGTTGAGGTCGAGGGTGATGGCCCGGGTGGACATCGAGTCCGTCATCGAGATGTCACCATAGCCAGGAATATCGTCGGCGCTCAACTCGATCGTCGGGCTTGCCTGCATGTATCCCAACTCGAGTCCGAGGAGGTTGCTGAACTGATACTCGAGGCTGGCGCCGAAACCGAGATCGGAATCGGCCCTGACCCTGACCTCATCCGGATTCTCGGCGGGCACCATCCGGTCGAGGCTCGGGTCGAAGCCTGCTGCGAAGATTCTGAGGTTCCATCCTTTTTCGCCGGCATCTGCCGTTGGCGTCAACGCCAGGGACAACGCGAGAATCCCCATCAAAACTATTGTTCGTTTCATGTTTGCCTCCGGTATTTCTTCAAATTTCGATCTCCACCCGGTAACGCGGATTCGCGTCAGAAACCCCGCAACTCTGAAACGGTCCGGTGATCGAGCGCGTATGAACCTAAGGGGCACGAGTGATTTCGTGGCAACTCCCATAAAATGGCCCGAGAGCGGAGCTGACGGGTGGAGGCGGGGCGTGGACAGCGATTCAAAAAAACGCGTGACGGAGATCATCTCGGGCCTGAGCGGCGCCGGAGATGTCGATCGCGCCACAGCGGAGGAGCTGTTTCCGGTCGTTTATGACGAGCTGCGCCGACTCGCGAGGGGTTATATGATCCGGGAAACCCCGGGCCACACCCTGCAGCCGACCGCGCTGGTGCACGAGGCCTATCTCAAGCTGGTCGACCAGACCCGGGCCAACTGGAAGGGTAAGACTCATTTCTACGCCGTCGGCGCCAGGGTCATGCGCCGTCTGTTGGTCGACCATGCGCGCGAACGAGGGGCTTTGAAAAGAGGTGCCGGGTGGCAGAACGTGACCCTGTCCGACGCCCTTCGACCGTTGGGTGGGGAAGTTCTCGATCCAGCGCAGCTGCTTGATCTCAATACGGCCCTCGAGCAACTGGCCGAAATCGACGAGCGCGAAGCAAAGGTCGTGACGCTGCGTTTCTTCGGAGGGTTGACGGTGGAGCAGGTTGCCGAGGTGGTCGGCGTGTCCAAAAGAACCGTCGAGAACGATTGGCGCCACGCCCAGGCGTGGCTGCGCCTCAGACTGTCGGAGGCGGGCTCGTCATGACCACCCAACGTCACCGGAGGGCCAAGGAGATCTTTCTGAAAGCCTGCGAGTTGCCGGGCGATGAGCGAGCGCCGTACCTCGAGCAGGCATGCGAGGGCGACGCCGAACTCCTGGGCGAAGTTGAGGCCCTGTTGGATTTCGATTGCGCGGCGGCTGATCCGTCGGGAAAAAGACGTCCACCAGAGCGAATCGGCAACTTCCACCTGCTCCAGAAGCTCGGTGAGGGTGGGATGGGTGAGGTCTGGGAGGCTGAGCAGGAGCGACCGGTGCGACGCAGGGTGGCCTTCAAACTGATCAAGTGGGGGATGGACACCAAGGAAGTCCTGGCCCGATTCGAATCCGAACGCCAGGCCCTGGCCCTCATGAATCACCCCAACATCGCCAAGGCTTACGAGGCAGGTTCGACCGCCGAGGGCCGCCCGTTCTTCGCCATGGAATATGTCAGGGGGGTGCCGCTGACCGAGTATTGCGATGCCCAGCGGTTGAGCACCCAGGAACGGTTGAATCTCTTCATGCTGGTCTGCGATGGCGTTCAGCACGCTCACCAGAAGGGAGTCATTCACCGAGACATCAAACCGTCGAATATTCTCGTGGCGGTCGAAGATGGCCGGCCGGTTCCCAAGATCATCGACTTCGGTGTCGCCAAGGCGACCTCTCAGCGTCTCACCGAACGCACCCTCTTCACCGAGCTCGGACAGTGGATCGGCACACCCGAGTACATGAGCCCGGAACAGGCGGAACTCACCGGCCTCGATGTCGACACCAGATCCGATGTCTACTCTCTCGGCGTCGTGCTGTATGAGTTGTTGGCTGGATCGCAACCCTTCGATTCAGAAGAACTGCGGACTGCAGGCTTTGACGAGATGCGTCGGCGTATTCGTGAGGAGGAACCGCCCCGGCCGAGCACCAGGGTCTCGAGTCTCGGCAATGCGTCGCAGAATGCGGCCGAACGACGTTGCACGGACATCCAGGGCTTGGCCCGGACCCTGCGCGGTGACCTCGACTGGATCGTCATGAAGGCGCTGGAGAAAGACCGGACGCGTCGGTATGGCTCGCCGTCCGAACTGGCTGCGGACGTGGCGAGGTATTTACGTGACGAACCCGTCGAGGCGAGCCCGCCGAGCACCGCCTACAGGGTGCGAAAATTCGTCAGTCGTCACACGGCGGGCGTAGCTGCAGCCTTGTTGGTTTTGACGGCCGTATTGGCCGGAGTGATCGGCACGGCGGTCGGGTTCGTGAAGGCGCGCAATGAGGCAGAGACCGCTCGCAGAGTGTCGGAGCTGCTGGTCGGCGTCTTTGCGGATCTCGATCCAGAAGCTCAGATGGGTCAGATTTCGTCGATCTCGGCGATGCTTGACCGGGGTGTGGAGAGGATTCGGAGCGAACTCACCGACCAGCCGTTGGTGCGTGCACGGCTCTTGAGTACAGTCGGCAACGCGTACCGGAATCTCGGCCGGTCCGACGAGGCGAGGCCGCTGCTCGAGGAGGCCCTCCACCTCCGTAAGGAACATCTTGGTGCCGCCCACCCGGATGTGGCGGAAAGCTGCGTTTCCCTAGGATGGCTCGAATACTGGATTGCTGACTATGAGGAAGCGCGGGGACTTTTCGAGAGGGCAGCGGGGGTCTACGAGCAGACTCTGGGCCCGGGCCACTGGACGGTCGCTTCGAGTCTCGGCTTCTCTGGTGGTGCCAGTTTACGAATAGGTGAATACGAGACTGCGCGTGCGTCGTTCGAGCGCTCGATGGAGATCCTCCGCGCCGGTGGGTTGGAGGACGATCCGATCGTCGTCCACACGACCTGGCCCTACGCCGCAATGCTCATGGATGTTGCCGATTACGGGGCTGCGGAAGAACTGCTCGAGCATGCGTTGGGGTTGTATGAGGAGAGGTTCGGACCCGATCATCCGTTGGTTGGGGGGCTTCTTGCTGCGCTTGGCCGCTGCAGTCTGGAGACCCTTCGCCTCGATCAGGCACGATCCCTTTTCGAGCGCGCCATCCAGATCCAGGAAGAAGCTCTCGGTCCCGATCACCCCAATCTGATTTTCCCACTGACTCAGTTGGCGGAAATCGATCGACGCCAGCGGAACCTCGATCAAGCCGCAGAAGGGTACGAGCGCGCCCTGGAAATCGGTGAGCGGACGCTCGGACCTGAACATCCTGATCTCCTCTGGGCCCTGGGGACGTATGCGTTGCTTTTAGCCAATCGTGGTGATGTCGAAGGTGCACGCGAGAACCTCGACCGAGCTCTGAAGATCGCGGAGGAATCTCACGGATCCAAACATCTGGGTGTGGCCCGGACCCTCGAGCTGTTCGGTTTTCACCACTACCAGAAGAGGGGAGTACGACGAAGCCCTGCAGTGGTATCGACGTGGCCTGGCAATTCGGGAGGAGATATTCGGCTCCAACCATCCTTCGTCCGGTTGGAACCTCTATGACCAGGCCTGCATGCTTGCGTTGAGCGGTGACGGCGATGCCGCGCTGGCCACCTTGTATCGCGCCCTCGAGGTCGGGTGGGCGAACAACCGGATCTTCGAAGACGATGACTTCGACTCGTTACGCGGAACACCGGAGTTCGAGGCCCTCCTGGAAGAGGTGAGGGCCAGACTTTAGGAAGCGACGAAGTCGGAGAAACCGCAGATATCGCAGATAGAGCGCAGATGCAGGACAGAATTATCTGCGTGATTTGCGAGCTTTTCCTGGGTGGCGTGGATCCAGCATCCAGTATCAAAAAATGGCACCTCCGAGGAGCGCGGCGTTTTCCGATCGCCTCCGTGGCAGGGGTGGGCGGAAATCCGAATTCCGAATTCCGAATTCCGAAATTGAAAAAAGGGCGGCCGAGGCCGCCCTTTTTGTTGTGATCGGTACGAGCTACTGCTGCCAGCTATCCAGCATCTTCATGTAGTTGGCGCGGGTCAGCTTGGCGGCATCCGGGACCTTGGCCATGTTCATCGAACCCTGCATCTGCCGCAGCGACTCGTACTCATGCTCGGTGAGCCAGAACTCGATCGCCTCGAGCGTACGGGTGATGTGTTCGGGTCCGTGGATCAACAGCGCGGAAACCATCTGCACCGAGTGGGCGCCGGTCATCACAGCCTTGATGACGTCAACGGCATTGTGTGCGCCGCCGGTGGCCGAGAGGGAGAGTCCGACCTGGCACGAGAGAATCGCCAGCCAGCGGAGCCGCATCCGCAGCTCGTCAGCGGTCGAAAGGCGAAGGTTGGGGACGACATCGAGCTCCTCGATGTCAAGGTCCGGCTGATAGAAACGGTTGAAGAGAACGAGGCCGTCTGCACCCTTTTCTTCGAGCTGTTTCGCCAGATTGGCCAGCGAGGAGTAGAACGGTGAGAGCTTGACTGCGACCGGGACAGACACCGCCTCTTTGACCGCAGCGACGATATCGATGGTCCGCTGCTCGACCGCTGCGCCGGTCTCGTTGGCGTTCGTGGCCAGGTAGTAGGTGTTCAGTTCGATGGCGTCAGCACCTGCGGCCGCCATTTTTTCGGCGTACCGGGTCCATCCGCCCGGCGAGGTGCCGTTGAGGGACGCGATGACCGGAATCGATACTGCTTCCTTGGCGGCGCCAAGGTGGTCCAGATACTGGTCCGGACCGACGTGGTATCCGTCGGGGTTTGGGATATAGGAGGAAGCCTCGGCAAAACCGGCGCCCGCCGATTCCATCTCCATCTGCGCCCGGGCGGCGCCCATGATTTCCTCCTCGAAGAGCGACGGCAGCACGATCGCTGCTGCGCCGGCGTCTTCGAGGTGGCGAACGGTGTCCAGATTGGCGCCAAGGGGGCAGGAACCGCTGATGATCGGGTTTTTGAGCTCGAGTCCGAGATAGGTGGTCTTGAGGTCCATCGTTCCCTCCCTCAATTGGTTTCGGCGTCGGAATCGCCGTAATGGAGATTGGCCAGCTGCTGGTACATCTGGTACTTGGCCTGGACGTTTCGCTGGGCTTCCTCGAGGAGGCGCTTCGATCGCTCGGGGTTCGTCTTCATGAGCATCCGGAAACGCGTCTCGGAAAGAGCCCACTCGTCGAAGGAGATTTTCGGCGCTCTCGAGTCGAGCTTGAGCGGGTTCTCACCCATGGCCGTGCGACGCGGGTCGAAGCGGTACATGGGCCAGGCGCCGCATTCCACCACCGCCTTCTGGTGATCGAGGCCGTCGGCGAGGTTGTAGCCGTGGGCGATGCAGTGGGAGTAGGCGATGATGATCGAGGGCCCGTCGTAGGACTCCGCTTCGAGGAACGCGCGAACTGTCTGGCTGTCCTTGGCGCCGAAGGCCACCGAAGCGACATAGACGTGGCCATAGGCCATGGCCATCATTCCCAGGTCCTTGGCGGGGATCTCCTTGCCGCCCATTGCGAACTTGGCGGTGGCGCCGAGAGGCGTCGCCTTCGAAGCCTGTCCGCCGGTGTTGGAGTACACGCCGGTGTCGAGCACCAGGAGGTTGACGTTGCGGCCGATGCCGAGGGTGTGGTCGAGACCGCCGTAGCCGATGTCGTAGGCCCAGCCGTCACCACCGACCGCCCAGACGCTCTTGCGAACCAGATAATCGGCGACGTGGGCGAGGGTCTTCGCGTCGGGGCTGTCTGAGCCTTCGAGCTTCGCGCGCAGGGCTTCCACCCGGGAACGCTGGGCGGCGATCCCTTCTTCGTCTGTCTGGTCGGCGAGTAGGATCTCGTCCACCATTTGGTCTCCAACGTGCCCCGCCAGGTTCTTGAGGAGGCGCCGCGCGGCGGCCTCGGTCTGGTCGATGGCGAGCCGGAAACCGAGCGAGAATTCGGCGGCGTCCTCGAACAATGAGTTGTTCCACGCCGGGCCGCGTCCGGCGGCGTCTTCCGCGTACGGGGTCGTCGGCAGGTTGCCGCCGTAGATCGACGAGCAGCCGGTTGCGTTACCGATCAGAAGCCGGTCACCGAAGAGCTGGGTGAGGAGCTTGACGTACGGAGTCTCGCCGCAGCCCTCGCACGCTCCCGAGTACTCGAAGAGCGGCTGGAAGAACTGCGAGCCCTTGACGTCGATCTTGACCTTGGTGCGGTCGACTTCGGGCAGGTCGAGGAAGAATGCGTAGTTCTCGCGCTCCTGTTCTCTGAGAGGCATCTGCAAGGTCATGTCGAGGGCCTTGTGCTTCGGGTTCGACTTGTCCTTGGCCGGACATACCCGGACACAGAGGGTGCATCCGGTGCAGTCTTCCGGGGCCACCTGCAGGGAATACTTGGAGCCGGCAAAGTCCTTGGCCTTGTAATCAACCGCTTTGAAGGTCTCGGGCGCACCGTCCAGTTTGGCGGGGTCGTAGACCTTGGCCCGGATTGCGGCGTGCGGACAGACCATGACGCACTTGTTGCACTGAATGCAGAGCTCCTCGTCCCACACCGGAATGTCGATGGCGATGTTCCGCTTCTCCCACTGCGTTGTGGAGAGCGGCCAGGTGCCGTCGGGCGGAAACGCGCTGACCGGCAGCAGGTCGCCCTTGCCTTCCAGCATGAGAGCAGTGACTCTTTTGACCAGGTCGGGGGCCTCATCGGAGACTGTCGGCGGGCGCTCAAAGGTCGCGCTGACCGCGTCCGGCACATTCACCTCGTGGAGGTTGGCTAGCGTTCCGTCGACCGCGTTGAAGTTGAGCTGGACGATCTCATCGCCCTTGGCGCCATAGGTCTTCTTGATAGCGTTTTTGATCTTTTCGATCGCTTCGTCGCGAGGCAGGATGCCCGAGATGGCGAAGAAGCAGGTCTGCATGATGGTATTGGTGCGGCGGCCCATGCCGGTCTCGCGGGCCACCTCGGTGGCGTCGATGGAGTAGACCTTGAGATGCTTCTCGATGATGTCCTGCTGGACCTCACGGGGGAAGTGGTCCCAGATCTCGTCAGGGCCGAAGGGCGAGTTGACGAGGAAGGTGCCGCCCTCCTCTGCGTAGCCGAGCATGTCGAGTTTCTCGATGAAGACCCACTGATGGCATGCCACGAACTTGGCTTTCCGGATCAGGTAGGACGATCGGATCGGATCAGGCCCGAAACGGAGATGGGAGACGGTCACAGCGCCGGCCTTCTTCGAGTCGTAGACGAAGTAGCCCTGTGCGAAGTTGTCGGTCTCCTCGCCGATGATCTTGATCGAGTTTTTGTTGGCGCCAACGGTGCCGTCCGAGCCGAGGCCGTAGAAGAGCCCGCGGAAGACGTCGTCGCCGGCGATCGTGAACTCGTCGTCCATCGGAAGCGAGGTATGGCTGATGTCGTCGACGATGCCGATTGTGAAGTGATTCTTCGGTTTGTCGGCAGCGAGGTTGTCGTAAATCGACTTGACCATCGTGTCGTTGAACTCTTTCGACGACAGCCCGTACCGTCCGCCGACGACCACCGGCTCCTCGTCGAAGCGGCTGGTTCCAGTGGTTCGCGACTCGTGGAGTGCGGTAATAACGTCGAGATAGAGGGGCTCGCCGATCGAGCCGGGCTCCTTGGTGCGGTCCATGACCGCCAGTTTCTTTGTGGTTTTCGGCAGTGCGGCAATGAAATGACTGGCGGAGAAGGGACGGTAGAGTCTGACCTTGAGGACGCCGACTTTCTCGCCGCGCGCATTGAGCCAATCCACCATTTCGTGGACCGCCTCGGCACCCGAGCCCATGATCACAACGACGCGTTCAGCTTCTGGGTCTCCGATGTAGTCGAAGAGGTGGTACTTGCGTCCAATCTGTTTGCCGAAGGCTTCCATGGCGTCGGCTACGTGGCCTGCACAGGCTTCGTAGAACGGGTTGATGGCCTCGCGGGCCTGGAAGAAGGTGTCCGGGTTCTGCGAGGTGCCGCGGACCACGGGGCGGTCGGGCGACAGCGCACGGTCGCGGTGGGCGCGGATGAGATCGTCATCGATCAGGGCGCGCAGATCGTCGTCTTCCAGATACTCGATCTTGGAAACCTCGTGAGAGGTGCGGAATCCGTCGAAGAAGTGGACGAAGGGGATCCGGCTCGAGAGGGTTGCCATCTGGGCGATGCACGCCATGTCGTGCGCCTCCTGGACGGGTCCTGAAGCCAGCAGGCCCCATCCGGTCTGACGGACAGCGTTGATGTCCGAGTGGTCGCCGAAGATCGAGAGAGCATGGGTGGCCAGAGTTCGGGCCGACACGTGAAAGACTGCCGATGTGAGTTCGCCGGCGATCTTGTACATGCTCGGGATCATGAGGAGCAGTCCTTGAGAAGCGGTGAAGGTCGTGGTCAAGGCGCCCGCTTGGAGCGAACCGTGGACCGCCGCCGAGGCGCCGCCCTCGGACTGCATCTCGATCACGTCAGGGACTACAC
The DNA here is from genome assembly GCA_963769215.1 of Candidatus Sulfomarinibacteraceae bacterium. Classification (GTDB taxonomy): domain Bacteria; phylum Acidobacteriota; class Thermoanaerobaculia; order Thermoanaerobaculales; family Sulfomarinibacteraceae; genus Sulfomarinibacter. Next base: position 98,737 of record CAVYKX010000017.1, read on the forward strand.
CCCAGATGTTGGTCTTACCCTGAGCCGACCACTCGTCCGCGAACTCGCCCATATTGGATGAGGGGGTGATCGGGTAGATGGCGCAGACATCGTTGATGCGGTGCGCCACCGATGCTGTGGCTTCATTGCCGTCAATCATTACGGTTCGTTTTTCTGTCATGGAAAACCTCCGCGGGATTGGACTTCAGACAGCCCATCCGGCCGTTCGTGGGATGAAATCCACGCAGCGCTCACGCCACGTGAACAAATTCACAACGTGTAGGATAAACCCGGATCCGTCTGGAGGCAAGAACAAATCTGCGAGCTGTCACCTCGCACGATGCTGCGCAACTCATCCGGTATTCGGTTCGCGCAGCCGGCCGAGCCACACATTGAGCGGGTTCCTTCGTGACAAGAACGAAAACATCACCGGTTTTCGCCGCCCGATCTCGGCAAAGATCTTGTGGATCCGTTTGTTCGAGGGCTGGAGGCGAAGGCCGGCCTCCAGGTTCTCGACGGCGTTTTTCCGGTCATCCCTTTCGAGAAAGACCAGCGCCAGATTAATGCGGTGTTCCGGTTCCATGAAATTGGCTTTGACCGAGATGTTGCAGTACTTCAGCGCGTCGGCATATTTGTGTCTGACCATGGCCACGCAGAGTCCATAGTAGGAAAACGCGGCCGCCGCAAAACGCTTGTCCTGAATATCACCATCGGCGGAAAGGGTGGGGAGGCAGTCCTCGAAGACATCAATCGCCTCGTCGTAGCGCTCGTTGCGGGTCCACGAAACCGCTTCCTGCACCTTTTCCCGCATCCCCCCGAGGGTGGGTTGATCTTCGTTACTCACGTCAGGGAGTATAGCCGCGCGAGATCGCTTCACAATACTTTAACAGTGATGTACGACACATTATCCCGGCTTTTCGCGCCATCCCTCGCGGTGGTTTTGCACCACCTCGAGCAGTTCACGATGCACACCCGACGCTCCGCAAACCACGTTCCCGCTGCTGAGGAAATCGCTTCCACCGTCCATGTCGGTGATGACGCCGCCGGCCTCTTCTACGAGTAGAGCACCGGCCGCAAGATCCCAGGCCGAGAGTTCGAATTCGAAAAACCCGTCGAAGATCCCGCACGCCGTGTACGCCAGGTCGAGGGCAGCGGACCCTGGGCGTCGTATGGCCTTGCAGCGCAGGAAGACATCACGAAAGATCGCGAGGTATGCGTCGAGCAGGCGGTGAGCCTTGAAGGGGAACCCAGTCGCCAGAAGCGTGCCGCCAAGACCGGAGCGTTGGCTGATCGTGCAGGCCTTACCGTTCCAGGTCGCGCCGCGGCCGCGGGCCGCCGCAAACACGTCGTTCTTGTAGGGGTCGAGAATGACTCCGAACTCGAGCTTCTCATCCACCGCAACGCCAATCGAGACCGCGAACTGGGGCATGCCGTGGATGAAGTTGGTGGTGCCGTCGAGGGGATCGACGATCCAGGTGGGACCACTGCCCGTGGTGCGCGACCAGCCCGCTTCCTCGGACAGGATGCGGTGATCCGGGAAACGCTCTTGAATCGCATCGAGAATGGCTCGTTCGGAAGCCAGATCGGCTGCCGAAACGAGGTCGTTGCGAGCCTTTTCGTTGATCTGGCTCGGGTCGAGGGTTCGCCAGAATTCCATGAGGCGTTCGGCTCCGAGACGGGCGATCGTCTCCACCTCTACGAGAAATGCGTCAGGATCTTGAAATAGCACGCTTCGCTCCTTCGTTATCGGGGGTGGATGCAGCATCAATGACCTCCGACCATTCCCTGTTCGATGCGCGATGTGAGCTCATGCTCGACGTCACCTGTAGAACGCTGCAGGAGGACCCCGAGCTGCGGCTCTGCGAAGGCCTGCGTCTGATCGAAGCGACCCGGAAGGCGGTCTTGAAGCTCGCCCCGGATTCCGTCGCGGTTTTTGAGTCGGATGTTCTTCCGCGGATGCGGAACATCCTCATGGAACGTTTCGGTTTGTCTGAGCTGCCGCCGGGGCCCGTCAACTGACGCTGGCGATCTCGGCGTACTCCGGCAGCCCGCGGAGAACGTCCGGAGGCAGATTCGCCTCGAGTTCAACCCTGACCTCGTCTTCGTCGAGGAGTTCGACGCCCGGGAGAGAAGCAGACACCCGAGCACCGATGCCGGGGCGCACCCCGGCGAGGTCGAGCGTCACTCTTTGGGAGTTCTTCTCCAGGCCATCGCTGCCAAAGACCTGCACCAGGACCGTGAGGTTATCCACAGCGTCGCCACCCTTATTCGTTACCTGAAGATCGACCAACAGAGCCGGTTCTCCATTTGCATCGTAAAGGGTCTTGGCGGCAACCGGGATGATCTCGTGGTTGTAACGAATGCGTTCAATCTGCTGCTCGGGCGTCTCTTTTTCACCGCAGCCCGGAAGCAGAGTGATCGCAACCAGAATGAGGATCGAAACGAGCATCGTGTTTTTTCGAATCATCGTTGACTCCTCGGACGAAGTCTACCACCCAACCCCGAATCCAACGTTACACGTTTGCACGTTTGAATGTTGCACGTTCCATCCCACAATCATCCAATACCAGCGTATCAACGTTCGAACGTCTCTAACGTTCTGACGGGCAGAAGAGGTCGAGCACCTTGCGGACATAGTCCCTGGTTTCCTTGTACGGCGGGATGCCCCCGTGCCGTTCGACGGTTGTAGCTCCTGAGTTGTAAGCGGCAAGGGCGAGCGACAGCGAGTCGAACCGGTCGAGCATGGCGCGAAGGTGTTGGGTCCCGCCGCGGAGGTTTTCAGAGGGGTTGAAGACGTCGACAACATCCTGGTCGGCAGCGGCGGCCGGCATCAACTGCATCAGCCCGGACGCACCAACCCGAGACACAGCCTGCGGATCGAATGCCGATTCGGTCCGAACGACTGCCGCGACCAGCCAGGGATGAAGGTCCGCTGTGCGAGCGGCTGTTGTGATTGATGAACCAAAGGGCAAGTCGGGAGGCAACGGGTCCTCGGTCCACGAAGACGGACAATCGCGCTCATCCAATCCATCGGCGGTGGTCGAATCCTCGACCTCGTCGGCGATCACCCGGTCGATGCGTATCGCCGGCACCCGCAGCGTTCCGCCACCCCTGAGGTCCAGAACGATCTCCTCTCCGTCAAGGTGCGCGTCAGCGACCTTGAGGACGCGGCCGTCGACAAAAACAGCGAGCTTGGCGCTGGCGATACTCGGAGCGAGAACGGTGAGCATCGCGATAACAGCGATGATCACGCTCCGAATTCGGAATTCGGAATTCGGAATTCGGAATTCCCGATCCGCCCCCCCATGATTCTGAGCGTGCGGGGTGGGTGGGTGGCATTCCTAATTCCTCAATTCCTCATTCAGAATTCGCGCGCTACGCGCGCGGGTGTTTCTCGTCATACAGCCGCCGCAGGCGCTCGCGAGCGACGTGGGTATAGATTTCGGTGGTGGTGAGAGAACTGTGGCCGAGCATCATCTGTACCGCCCGCAGATCGGCGCCGTTTTCCACCAGGTGAGTCGCGAACGAATGGCGGATGACGTGGGGGCTGATGTTTGATCGGATCTCCGCCTTGACAGCGTGTTTTCGAAGGATTTTCCAGAAGCCCTGGCGGGTCAGCGGGCCGCCGCGATGGTTGAGAAAGATCTCGGAGACATGTTTGCGGTTGAGCTCCGGTCGTGCTTGCTGCAGATAGGCATCAATCCATTCAATTGCGCTCTCCCCGAGCGGTACCAGGCGTTCCTTGCGGCCCTTGCCGATGACGCGTACGAACCCCGGGTCGAGGCGCACTCTGTCCAGGGTGAGCCCAACGAGTTCGGAGACCCGCAGGCCGGTGGCGTAAAGGGTTTCGATCATCGCGCGGTCGCGAAGGCCGAGGGTGGTATTGATGTCTGGAGCCCCGAGGAGGGACTCGATCTCTTCGCCGGTGAGGACGTGCGGCACAGTCTGCCAGAGACTCGGTGAGCGCAGATTTTCTGTTGGATCCACTACCAGAGCGCCCGAGCGCACAAGGAACCGGTAGAAGCCCTTCAACGCTGACAGCGCTCGAGCCGAAGACCGGGCGGACAGGCCGAGGTCCCGGCGGGCGCCGAGGTAGTTTCTGAGGGTGGCGCGCTCGACGTTGGAAAGATCCAGTTTCCGGTCCGCGAGCCACGAACTGAACTGTCGCAGATCCCTCCGATAGGAATCGAGCGTGCGTGGACTCAGATTGCGTTCCACAGCAAGGTGGGCGAGGTATTCCTCGAGATGGTGCTCGACGGAGAACTCCATGGGGTTATCGTACCCCGGCACGTGCCCGAATCTCAGCGCCTGCGGCAGCGATCGCATTCAGCGGCAGGTACAGCAGACGGGAACGGCGGCTGCTCAATCCGAAAAACTGAGCGCGAGCATACAACCAAAGGCCCCGAGACGGCATCTCAAGGGTCAGAATGTCGATTTTTCGCGGTCCTTCACCTCGATTTTGCGATCTCTTCGCGAACAAGATGCGTCGCAGACGCGTATGATGTGTTGATGCAACGGTCGCAGCGGCGTCTGACGGTGACGTTGGCGCCCGGGATCCTGGCATTCCTGATAGCCGCCCTTTCGGTTGCGGATATGTTCCTGCCGCACCCCTACGACGGCGTGATTCTGGAGGCCGATGTCCCGGGTGCGCGGGTCGTGCGCGCTGTGGTGCCGGGTTCTGGTGCCGATCGCGCGGGAATCCGGCCCGCGGATGTGATCGTCGGTATCGACCGGACCTTCCTCCTCGATTCTCAAACCCACGCCCAGGAACTCCTGAACCGGCACAACATCGGCGATTCGGTGTCGTATCTGGTTCGCTCGGGCGGGAGGATCTTCGAGGTGGAGGTCGAGCTCGGCCGGCGTCGGATTGGTGACACGACCTATCTTTACGCCGCGCTGCTCGGTTTTCTTTTCTTCGGGGTCGGCGCCTTCGTTGTTTTGCGGCAGCCGCGATTGCCGGCCGCGCGGGTTTTCTTCACGATGTGCAGCCTTTTCATGCTCTTCCTCGTGTGCAGGCTGCGTCCGGCTTCGTACTCCTGGGTCGACACCTTCGTGCTCACGACCGGCACCATGGCATTGCTTTTTCTGCCGGCGGCTTTTCTCCATTTCTTCTTGATTTATCCCCGACCCATCTGGGAATGGAGGCGCGACCCGATTGCCGATACCCTCGGGTGGATCTCTCGCATCAGCGCCAAAATGCTGCCCATTTATCTGCTGCCGCCGATCGTTTACCTCGGCACCGTCTTGTGGGCCCGGCGAACGGGAGAGTCTCTGGCCCTGATCAGCGGCGCACCAATGACCAACTGGTGGGTCATGGTGGGCTACATGTTGCTGGGCCTCGGAGCCCTGGGACTGAGCGCTCGCCATCTGCCGGACAAGAGCCAACGACGGGGCGCCGGTCTGGTCTTCCTCGGCACCCTGTTCGGGGTCGTACCATTCATCGTTCTCGTCGGTAGGTTTCCCGTCCTTCCTCAACACCGAGCGGTTCCTGTTCTACGGGGTCGTGCCGCTTATTCTGGTGCCGATCACCTTTGCATACGCCATCATCCGTTTCGGCCTGTTGGATATTCGGGTCATCCTGCGCAAGAGCCTTCTCTACACCGTCACGACCGCAATGGTAACGGCCGTCTACGCTCTCGGGATCGCATCGTTCAACCTTCTGTTCCGCGGCACGCAAATTGCCGCCTCACCCTATTTCCCGGTGATATTCGCGCTGGCGATCGTGCTGCTTTTCGAACCGTTGCGGCAGCGCTTACAGGGGCCGGTGGACCGGTTCTTCTTTGCCGAGCGGTTGCGTCTGCAGCGTGCGATGGTCGAGATGGGCGAGGCGTTCACTCGGGAGGTGGAGATCGGGCCGGTGGTGGCCCAGCTGGTCGAGCGCCTCCCCGAGCTGCTCGGCCTGCGGTTTTCGGCGTTGTACCTTGTTTCGGGTCGTTCCCTGATCCGCCAGGCGGGACCCGAGAACCTCCCCGAGGAGTTGTCGATCATCGGGATTCTCCACGATCAGCTGAAACGGCAGGGATCGTTGGTGCGGCTCGACGAGCTGGCGCCGTTGCGGCTGCTTTCGCCGGAAGTCGACCAGCTGAGTGGTGAACTTGCCGCGGAAGGCGTCGAATTGGCCGGCCTGCTGGCGACGACGCGCCGCTCGGTCGGGGTGATCCTGCTTTCCGGAAAAGCCGGCCAGACCGCCTTCGAGAAGGAGGAGCTGCAGCTTCTCAGAGGGCTGTTGAATCAGGCGTCGATCGCGCTCGAGACCAGCATCCTCCTCGATGAACGCGCACGGCAGGCCGAACTCGAACGGGAGCTCAAGATCGCTGCGTCGATTCAGTCGTCGCTGCTGCCTGAAAAGTTGGCTGCAGCCGATGGTTGGAGCCTGGCGGCGGTCTGCCGACCGGCAGAGGAAGTCGGCGGAGATTTCTACGCCGAGCTGCCGGGCCAGATCGATGGAGAACACGTGGTCGTCTACGGCGATGTGTCCGGAAAGTCCATTTCCGGTGCGCTCATGATGATGGCCGCGCACGAAGTACTGAAATCGGTGGCTCTTGCACATCCCGAACCGGAGAAGCTCCTCGAGCTCGCCAACGAGAGGCTCTACGCCTTGCGGAGTGGGCGTCATCGAAGAAACCAGCAGGGGGGAGCTTTGTTGCCCTCGGTTATCTGGGTTTTCGTCCCGGCGAGGGACTGCTGTCCTACACCCTTGCAGGCCAGCCGCCGCCGATGGTGCGGCGAAATTCAGGAACTGTGAGTTGTCTCGAGATGCCGGAACACCGTCTGCCGTTGGGTGCCATGAGGGTCGGCGGTCACCGGATGCTCGAGGCCAGCCTTGAGGAGGGTGATCTTGTGGTCGCGTACTCCGACGGCGTCGTGGAAGCACAGTCGCCCGAGGGCGACTTCTTTGGCGAGGATCGACTCGCCCAGATCATCGCGGAAGCTCCGGCAGAACCACAGGCAGCGGTCAACTTCCTCCTCGAAGAGATCGAGGCCTTCACGGGCGGTCACACCCCGTACGACGACGTCACACTCCTCGTCGCTTCATGGTCTTCCGGGGTCGAAAACTGATCGCCTGAACGATACGGCGCCAGGCTATTTCTGCATCGTCTCCATGAAATTGAATTCTTTTTCGGTGTAGTCGGCGGGTGGGTCGTAGATTCCCGCCGGTGGGTCGAGGTCCTCGACTGCGGTGGTTCTTTCACTTGTTTTGAACGAATTGTCACCCATCATGGTCATCGTGATCGTCGTGTCCTGCTCGATCACAAGCCCTTTGATCTTCTTCATCTCGTCGGTCACGTCGGCCATTCCCGGCTGCATGCTGACAACCTGTTCATACATACGGCCGAATGCTTCCTGATCGAGATTGATGTCGGTGGTAGCCCACCATGTCGCCGTCATGGTCATCATCTGGGATTTCATCTCGATATCGTAGCGGCGCGCTTTCCATTCGCCGATGGTCTTGTACTCATCGGTGGGAGTCACCGTCGCTTCGAAGGTCATCATGGCCTTCATCTGTTCGGCCATGCCGGGCGGCATGAATTTCTCGAGATCGATCGGCAGATCGATGACGCTGTATGTTTTTTTGGGGTGGTTGATGACCGTCATCGTGTTGGTATCGAGCCGGACAATGTTCGACGAGTCGCCCTGCATCATGCGCATGCGATCTTTGCCGATCCAGGTGGTCTGCTCCTCGTCGGCTGCAGGCTGGGTCTGTCCCATCATGGTAAAGGCGTCGCGATGACTGATTTTCGTCACTTTGAGGTCAGCGGCAGCAACTCCTGCGAAAATGACTACCAGAAAGACCGCAATCAGGATCCTACAACTCTGCATATCGACCTCCGTTGTCGAGAATTCTTCGGCTCGAGACGCAAGGCATCGTATCCCGGAATCTCGAACGCGTCCACGAGATTGGATTGAACTGAATGACTCCGAGGCCCGGGGGTCAGATGGCGGCGCCGAGCCTGCGGCAAAAGACTGCAAATGCAAGGACCGTTTTCTCGAGGCGTTCGGCAAGCCCCTGTTCTTTGATCTGACCCGCATCATCCAAGACCGTTGCAACGCCCGGAATAAAGCACCGTCGCCCGAAGAGGTGGGCGTGGCGATATTGGAAGATCATCTCGAGGTGTTCCACGGCCCGGACCGCACCCCATTGGCCGGCGGAGATGCCGATGAACGCTGCAGGTTTTTCGTACAGGCTGTCCGGGAACCGAAGCATGTCGATGAAGTACTTGAGGACGCCGGGAAACGACCCGTTGTACTCCGGAACGATCGTCAAAATGCCGTCGGTCTCCAAGACTGCATCCTGAAAGGGTGCAAATGCCGCCGGTTTGTCTCCGTAGCTCGAGGAGGAGAAGATTTCCGCGGGCAGCTCGGCGAGGTCGACGAATGACACCTCCTCGCCGTGACCGTGGAGGAGGTCGTGGACGACCCGCGAGATTTTGAGGGTGTTTGATCCGGGGCGGTTCGTGCCGGAGATGAGCGTGATCATGGGTCCACCTTTTTCGAAGCGGATTGCGCTGAACACTCCGCTCTTCACAATGGGTCAACGGTAGCACCGGAGGGAGCATTCCGCTCGAAAATGTAGAATGTCCGGCGGAGGAATCATGATGATCCGACAAGCCGGTCTGATGAGTCTGACTGTGGCGCTGTGGGCTGGCGTGCCGTGTGCCGCCGCCGGTCCCGTACACCATCAACTGCAGGTTCAGATCCAGCCCGATGCACACACTCTGCAGGTGATGGATCGAGTGAGTTTTAGGGAGGCAGTTTCTGCCGACGAGAACGGCGCCTATCGCGTGCTTCTTCACGCCGGGCTTTCGCCGCGGGTGGTGACACCGGGCTGGCGGCTCGAAAGGCTGGAAGGACCGGTCGAGGCGGGGTTTTTCGGTATCAACGCAACCACCGAAACAGTTTCGAAGAACGTGCCGCTCGAGGCCTATATGTTGACCGCAGGGGAAGGCGCGGCAGAACCCGTTGAGTTTGTCTACGGCGGTGAGATCCATCACCCGCTCGCCACGCAGGGCGAGGAATATCAGAGGAGCTTCTCCGAAACTCCCGGGATCATCGATCCGCAAGGGGTGTTTCTGGCCGGCACCAGCTTTTGGGTGCCGACATTCGGGGATGGGTTGCTGACGTTTGATCTCGAGGTCGGTTCGATGCACCCTCCGTGGGACGCCGTTTCGCAGGGGCAGCGCACCCGGCACGAAATCCTCGAGGATGGATCGCGATTGACGAGTTGGAAGCTTGTGCATCCAACTGAGGAAATCTATCTGGTGGCGGGTCCGTGGCACGAATACACGCGGCGGGCCGGTGAAGTAGAGGTTTTCGTCTTTCTCCATGACGACGATCCGTCCCTCGCGCAACGCTACCTCGATGCCACCGCCCGCTACCTCGTGCTCTACGAGGGTATGTTGCCGCCGTACCCTTACGCTTCGTTTGCCCTGGTCGAAAACTTCTGGGAAACCGGGTACGGGATGCCGGGGTTTACCCTGCTCGGGCCCAGAGTGATTCGATTCCCCTGGATTCTCACCTCTTCCTATCCACATGAGCTGCTCCACAACTGGTGGGGGAATTCGGTTTACGTGGACTTCGAGACCGGTAACTGGTGCGAGGGTTTGACCGCATATCTGGCCGATCATCTTTTTGCCGAACAACGTGGTGAAGGTTCGACCTATCGTCGCGCGACGCTCAAAAAGTACACGGATATGGTTTCGTCGGGCGAGGACTTTCCTTTGTCAAAATTCGGCTCAAGAAATTCGGCCGCCACGGAGGCTGTCGGCTACGGAAAGAGCCTGATGCTTTTTCACATGGCGCGGCGCGCTGTCGGGGACGACGATTTCCTCGCGGCGCTGTCGCTCTTCGATCGAGAACACCGTTTTACACGAGCTAGGTTTTCGGATATCGCCGAGGCCTTTACCGATGAAACCGGTGGCGACTGGGTGCCGTTCATCGAGGAATGGGTGGAGCGGAAAGGAGCGCCACGACTGGAAATTCGGGAAGCTCGGGTAGAGGAAGGTCTGCCCGGGGAGGCGCCGTGGCGAGTTGCGGTGCACCTCCGGCAAATTCAAGGTGAGGATCCGTTCCCGATCACGGTCCCGGTGGCTGTGACCGTCGAGGGCCGAGAAGAGGCCGTGTGGGCTGAGGCGGGCTCGTGCGGGCGCGACTGCATCATCGAAGTTCCCTGTCCGGCACGACCTCTCAGGGTGGATGTTGATCCGGCCTTCGATGTGATGCGCCGACTCGACCCGCTCGAGGTGCCGCCGGCCCTGTCGACCGTGTTTGGCGGAGAGAATCCCCTGTTTGTCCTGCCATCTGAAGCTTCTGAAGACGAGACCACTGCCTGGCGAAAACTGGCAGAGGACTGGGCGCGGCCGGAAGAACCCAAAGTCGTTCTCGATTCGGAGCTCGAGGTTCTGCCCGACACCGCGACGTGGGTGTTGGGCTGGAACAATCGATTCGGTGAAGAGGTCGCCCGGCGTGTGGTTGATCAGGGGGTTCAGGTCAGCGCTGATTCAGTCACTCTTGCACGAGATTCTCTTTCTCGAATGGATCACTCTGTGGCGCTGGTAGCGCGCGCCGAGGGGAATCCCAGCAATGCCGTGGGTTGGGTTGCGGCTGCGCCGATCACGGCCATCCCGGGACTCGGGAGAAAACTGCCCCACTACACGCGGTACTCGTACCTGGGGTTCCGCGGTCCCGAGCCGGAAAACGTCGCCAAAGGGATGTGGCAACCTTTGTCCTCGCCGATGGTTCGCAATCTGACTGGCGGAGCCATGCCTGAGCTCGAACTCCCGGTGCGAGCGCCGCTGGCCGAATTGCCACCGCCGTATGACGCCGAGGTTCTGCGCAAGACGGTGGCCGAACTTGCCGATCCGGAGCTCGAGGGAAGGGGTCTCGGGACCGACGGCCTTGATCGTGCGACTGATCTGGTCGAAGCGCGGCTCGAAGCGATTGGTGTGGAAGCGGCGGGCGACGAGGGATTCCGTCAAAGCTGGTCGTGGACCGGTGGCGAACCTGCTCGTGAAATGGTGCTGGTCAATCTCGTAGCGAGGGTTGCCGGAAGCGACGAATCTCTGTCCGATTCGCCGGTCGTCGTTCTCGCCCACCTCGATCACCTCGGCCGTGGATGGCCGGATGCGCGGGGCGAAAATAAGGGTCAGGTCCACCCGGGGGCGGACGACAATGCGTCGGGGGTTGCGGTCCTGCTCGAACTGGCCAAGACCATGGCGGCCGAACCGCCTCGCCCGCGTCCGGTCGTCTTTGCGGTCGTCACCGGTGAGGAGGCCGGGTTGGTTGGATCGCGCCATCTCCTCTCCTCCCTGAGCGAAAAATCGCAGCCATTTGCCTGTATCAACCTCGATACGGTCGGCAGACTCTCGGATGGCAAGCTTTTCGTCCTCAATGCCGACACGGCTCGCGAGTGGCGGTTCATATTCATGGGTGTCGGGTACACGACCGGAGCGCCGGTTTCGGTGGTTTCGGAGCCCCTCGACGCCTCCGATCAGGTCGCGTGCATCGAGAATGGAATTCCTGCGATCCAGCTTTTCACGGGCCCCACTCCGGACTATCACAGGCCGTCGGACACGGCTTCCAGAATCGACGCAGACGGGATGGTGGTCGTGACCCAGGCCGCCCACGAAGCAGTCGGGTACCTCGCTGAACGGACGGATCCTTTGACAGTGACGATCGCGGCCAAAGGAGAGAGTGCGCCCGCGCCCCCTGCAGAATCGCAGGAAAAACGGCGAGCCAGCCTCGGCACCATGCCGGATTTCTCTTTTGAAGGCGACGGCGTGCGGGTGCAGCAGGTGATGCCGGGTTCGGCAGCGGAAACCGCTGGAATTCTCACGGGCGATGTCATCGTTGCGCTCGACGGAGAGCCGATAGCTGATCTGCGATCGTTCTCGGCGCTTCTCAAGGCGCGGGAACCGGGCGATCCGGTCGAGGTGACCGTGCTCCGAGACGGCGAGACCCAAACCGTTTCGGCGGTACTCGGCGCTCGCTGAAATTGAACTCGATGAATGACCTGCGTTAAACGCCTGTACTCGAGCACCTTAAAACACTGATCTGTTCTTTGCTACGATGGCTTCGCCGGATTTGATTCCGAGAGGAGAGTTGAGATGGCTACGTTTTCAGACACCGCGAGACAGAAAGTTCGCGAATATATGGACTTGAGCGAGACCCCGACTCTTGGCGTTCGCGTGGTCGCACACCGTTTTGGTAAGCACCAATTCCGGTATGAGCTGGCGCTGGTCATGGAAGGTGAGACCAAGGAAGATGATGTGGTGGTCGATCAGGAGGGACTCAATGTCTATCTCGATCCCCAGAGCGCCGAGTGGCTCGAAGGCGCGACCGTCGATTTCGTCTCCGACACGACCGGGACAGGATTCATGTTCAACAATCCTCAGGCAGAGGTGAGTTGGGACGATCCGCTGGCGCAGAAGGTGCAGAAGGTCATCGACGAGCGCATCGCTCCATCGTTGGCCGGCCACGGCGGGTGGGTCGAACTCCTGGGCGTCGATGGCGATGCTGCAACCATCCAGTTCGGCGGCGGGTGCCAGGGTTGTGGCATGTCGCAGGTGACCCTCAAAGAGGGCATTGAGAGCGCCATCCTCCAGGAGGTGCCGGAGATCAAGCGGGTGCTCGACGACACCGACCACACGGCCGGCGCCAGTCCTTACTACTCGAAGTAAGAGCGCCAATCGACACCGGTTCGCCAGCTCGCGACGACCTTCCGCGTGCTAGCTTGGATATACCGCGTGTTTTCGGGGAGGGCCAATGAGGCGGGTTGTCAACTGGCTCGTGTCCGATCGTCTGGTGATGACGGTCATCGTTCTCAACGCCACCGCGTTGGTATTGCACGAAATGGCTGCTCCCGGGACGCCATCGGCAAATCTCTGGTTCTGGATCGACTATTGCTGTGTGGTCTTTTTCCTGCTCGAATCCCTTATCAAGATCCAGCAGGATGGATGGGTTGGATATTGGGATAACAACTGGAACAGATTCGATTTCACGGTCGTCGTTCTGAGCCTGCCGGCGCTGCTCGGTCCCTTCCTCGATGTCAGCCAGTTTGCCTTTGTTCTCATCTTGCGGCTTGGCCGCCTGTTCCGGCTCTTCAGGGTGCTTCGTTTCATCCCCAACCTCGACCACCTGGTCAACGGAGTCCGGCGGGCGCTACGCGCCTCGATCGGCGTCTTCCTCGCCCTCATATTGATCAATCTCATCCTTGCCGTGATGGCTACATTGCTGTTCCGCGATCTCGACCCGGATCACTTCGGGAACCCTATTTCGTCGGGTTATTCCATCTTCCAGGTATTCACCGTTGAAGGCTGGAACGAAATCGCCGAGGGCATCGAGGAGCGCGCAAGGGCTTCGGGCGAGTCGGACCCCGGGCTCCTGATCGCGGGAACCCGCCTTTTCTTTGTCGCGGCCGTACTCATCGGTGGGATTCTGGGACTTTCGTTGGCGAATGCGGTCTTCGTGGACGAGATGATGATGGACAACACCGAAGATCCTCGAGCGAAAGGTCGATGCTCTGACGGAAGAACTCCGCCGCCTCCGAGACGACCTGAGAACTTGACATTCACAACGCCCGGAAGGGTGGAATCGTGAAATGTTCAAACCTGGGTTCCTCCGAAATCTCGTGAGATAGAAGAGAAATTCGAGGTGAGTCCCGAATGGGCGACATCGTGGCCGTCGCAACCACGAAGTCACGAAGACACCAAGGGAACACGAAGGGTTTTCTCGACCTCTCTCTTCGAGGACTTTCGCGGTGGCAGGAATTTTCACGTTTTCAGAATCCGCACTTCTGATGAGTCTCACGAAAGCACTAGGAGAGGCTTTGTGAGTTCTTCGTGTCCTTCGAGTCTTCGTGGTTCAAGGTGTTCGGGTGGGTGGGTGGAAACACTCCAAATTTCGATGTGGCCCATTCAATTCGATGAATCGATCTTTGAATCGTCGAACGTCAGATTCCGCCGCCGTTTTCGAACCGTTCGGTCTTCGGTCGTGATTGAGAGATCATGGCTCCCGGCGCCACGTCGCGGGTCAGCCACACGTTTCCGCCGATCACCGCGCCTTTGCCGATGGTCACCCGCCCCAGAATGGTGGCCCCGGAATAGATGGTGACTTCGTCTTCAATCACCGGGTGACGATCGATGCCCTTGATCGGGTTGCCCGAATCGTCCATCGGGAAGCTCTTGGCGCCCAGCGTCACGCCCTGGTAGATGCGTACCCGTTCACCGATGATGGCGGTCTCACCAATTACAACACCAGTGCCGTGGTCGATGAAAGTCCTTTTACCGACGGTTGCACCGGGATGGATATCAATACCCGTGCGGCTGTGGGCATGTTCGGCGATGATGCGTGGAATCAGAGGTACGCCGAATTTGTAGAGTTCGTGGGCGATTCGGTGACAGGTGAGGGCCAGGACTCCCGGGTAGCAGAAGATCGCTTCGGATGGGCTCGACGCGGCAGGATCGCCTTCGTAGGCTGCCACTGCATCGAGCGCCAACAGGTCGTCGGATCTCCGGCAGGCGCCGGAGAAAATCGGTTGTGATCCGTTTCGCTTGACTGAGACAGGCCTCCGGTCTTCGATCGACCTTGTCGCGCTGGCAGGCGAAGCAGAGCCCGCGGTGGATCTCGTCAACCATGATCAGCGAAGCCTTGTGCAGGGCTGACCCCATGTGGAAGCCGAGGCTTTCCTCGGTGACGTCGCGGTTGCCAACGTAGCCTGGGAAGATCACCGACTGCAGGAGCTCCACCATATGTACGACCTCGGAGCGCGACGGCAACGGGTGCCCGGTGAAGGTTTTTCTGAGCGGCGTTGCAAGCTCGTCGGCCTGCGCCTGCAGTTCGTCGACGACCTGGGCCAGAACCTTGTCGATCGTGCCGCCACCATCGTCGCGCTGTTCGGGGTCGAGAATTTCCAGTTTGGCCATGTATCTCTCCTAGCAGATTCAACACGCCAATACGTCATTCTAGTCCCATACTCGTGCCCTCGCCTGTGTCGGGCCTGCGAATGGGCTGGTTCCTGCGGCGCGCTTTTCTGCGAGCAGATTGCCGCGCGCAGGGATCTGTAGGGGCGGCATACATGCCGCCCTTCGACGAATGCTATTCGCTTCGACAAAGGCAGGATCTATTCCGCTCGTACGGCGGTGTGGCGGCGATCGGCTCCGGCATTCAGAATCCAGCATCTTTGTCGGAACGACTGCCATCACAGGCAATGGATGTGAATCTGGCGGTATTTGTGCGGTCGGTGGTCGTGCCGGGGGGGGCGGGGAAATTCCGAATTCCGAATTCCGAATTCGATCCTTTCCGCCTAGAACATCCCGCCCGTGCGGGGGCCGCCCACGCCGCTGCGCTCGGCAGAGCGCTTACGGTCGTCGGTAGAGAGATGGCACGCCTTGTACTTCTTGCCGGAACCGCACCAGCAGCGGTCGTTGCGACCGAGCACCGGGATCGCCTGCTGTTCGGGGCCGAGAACCAGCCGTTTGAGACCTTCGCGAAGATTCATAGATGCCTACCTTGAGTGCTTTTTACAGCCAGATGACTGCTTAAACAGCCGGAATGGTAACAAAAACCCCTAAAACCGTCAATTTGCCTGTGAGCTTGGAAGATCCTGGAGAGCTTCGAGATCGAGGAATATTTACGCGGGTTCACCGGTAGTATCATGTGCCGTGAGTAGATTCGGTCACGGTTCCATTTCGGCGGAGGATCCCCATGTACTTCGATCCCATGTATTTTCTGTTTATCGCGCCGGCTTTCTTCTTTTCGCTGTGGGCGAGCTGGCGGACAAAGTCGAACTTCAAGACCTATGCCAAGGTGCCGGTTTCGTCGGGTATGAGCGGCGCTGAGGCTGCGCAGAGAATTCTCGACGGTGCCGGAATCAACGACGTCAAGATCGGTCGTTCGCGTGGCATGCTGAGCGACCACTACAACCCGGTCAGCAAGACCCTCGCCCTTTCGGATGGTGTATTCGATTCGCGTTCCCTGGCTGCGGTCGGCATCGCTGCTCATGAAGCCGGCCATGCCATTCAACACGCCAGGCACTACGGCCCGCTCAAGCTCCGGTCGGCCCTCGTGCCCACTGCCAGCATCGGCTCCAACCTCGGCTATATCGTGATGTTGGGAGGGCTCTTCTTTTCTTCCGCCAATGTCGTCATGGTCGGCGCGGTGCTGTTCTCCGCAGTGCTACTTTTCCAAATCGTGACGCTACCGGTCGAGTTTGACGCCTCGAACCGCGCCAAGGCGCTCGTCGTGGAGAAGGGCATCGTCGGAGTTGACGAGCGCCGCGGGATGGACAAGGTTTTGAATGCGGCGGCCATGACCTATGTGGCGGCTGTGGCTTCGTCCATTTCGACCCTGTTGTACTTTCTGGTGCGGGCAGGTCTGCTCGGCGGCAGAAGGGACTGAACACAGAGAGTAAGAACGTCGTAACGTGGGCTCATCCGGGATCGCATGAGACGAACCGAAATTTGGAGTGTTCCACCCGCCCTCGCGAACACCTCGAACCACGAAGACTCGAAGGACACGAAGAAATCACAAAGGTTTTCTCAATGTTTTCCTGACTCATCAGAAGTGCGGACTCTGAAGACGTGGAGATTCCCGTCTCCGCGAGCGTTCGTGAAGTGATGGGTCAGGAAACTCCTTCGTGTTCCCTTGGTGTCTTTGTGACTTCGTGGTTGCGACGGCGGCGATCTCGCCCCGGGGCTCACATCGTTGTCCTCTTCGATCCTATGGAATTTCGGGTGAGCCGAACGTTCAGACATTGAACCTCGGGATGCGGAGGAGAGTTGGCTCAGTCGAACAACACCGTGTCTTCGCCGTTTTCCTCGACCATCTGATCTGCAACCTCCAGGATCAGACCGCGGCGCACCCAGAGGGCCTTGATCTGGCGTTTCGAGAGCCACTGACTGAGACTCCCTTCGAGTTGCTCCATGGTCATCTGGCGGAGAGACGCGAGCACGGTGCGTGAAAACCGACCCAACGATTCTTCGGCGAACAGTTTTTTGTGGTTTCGAAACGCTCGCGAGGAGTCGATCTTGTAGACCTTCCAATCCGGAGTCACCAACAGGTTGTTGACGTTTTTGTAGTCGACGTCGTAGATCAGCTGAAGAAAGAGCCGGACGGTGTACATCTGGTTGTTCCAGGCCACGGTGTCTGGAGCTGAGATTTTCTTGACTTTGAGCCTTTCCCACTCGGTCATCGAGCCTTCGACCCAAAGACTGAGGGATCCCTCGTTGCCCTGGATCCACCGATTGACGACCGGCGGCACGATACCGAGGCCGAGGAGTTTGTCGAGCTCGTAGGCGGCGATCTCGTATTTCCACGAGTCGGAGAAGTTGAGTTCCGAATTCCCGTCGGGGAACTCTTTTCTCTGCGCGTACTCATCGATTGTCTTGAATACCGCAAAGAGCGTGCGCTCGCCATCGCTGAGTTCCACCTTCTTGGGCCGCGTGACTCCGTGGGTCGGGAAGTTCCCAACGGAGCGGATCTTGGCGGTCTTCAGGAACTCCTCGGCTGCGCCTCCTTCGAGAGGAAGACCTTGCGCGGGCGTGCCGACGGGGGCGGGTTGTGCGGTCTGGAGAGCCAAAACGAGGATCGCCGCGGTCATGGCGCTCATGTCGTACCTCCGTGACTCAGTAGCTGCTGATCAACTCCACCACGCGGCGTGCCGGTGCCCGCAGCTTCTCTTCGGCCACCCGCTGGGCGTTGAGCTGGGTGTACTCGACTCTGAATTTCGTCGGGTTGGCGGTCGGAGCTCGGCCGTGGAGGTCGATCGGGACGATCGATACTCGGGCCTGGAAAGCGACGTCTCGCTGTCCCATATACATCAGCGGCCGTTCGCCGAGGTATTCGACCCGAATCATGACGGCGCTCCGCGCGTAGGGGCGCAAGAGGCGGTGGACATCGCCGGGGGCGCGGTCCGCGTCGCCGGCGATGATGGCGGAGACCCCCGGAATGCTGTACTCATCAACCAGTTCGATGCCGGCGCGGGTCAGGGCCGCCTCCATGAAGGTCTCTGCCTCACCTGCAAAGAGGGTTTCCCCAACGGCGATGACAACCGTGCCCTGTGGGGGAGGTGCAACCGGCATCGGGCGTTGACGGGGTGGCGCTTCGGCTCCGCCCTTCGGCGCCGTCATGGTTTCTCGCGATTGGGTGGTTGAGCTCATGGACTGTGACGACTGTTCGGCTGATGGCGACGACGATTCGATCGTCTTCTGATTCGATGTCGGAAGACTGCCCTGCGCGGCGGGCTGCTCTTCTTCGAAAGACGTCGCGGTTGAATCGTTGTCCGAATCCACCTGTTCTTCGCCGAGGGGTGCCACTTCGGGCGGTTCTCCTGCGGAATCTTCGACCGGCGTTGATTCCTCGGATGAAACGGCTTCTTCAGAATCGAGCATTCGTGTGGCGACGTCGAAAAGGCCGGTGCGCCAGGCAACCAGGCCTGCGGTGACCACTGCAGCCAGCCCGAGCACGACTACGAGCGCGGCCACCAGAGCCAGTCGGCGGCTGCCGTCTGCCGGTGGCTCTTCCAGCGGCGCGGTTTCCACCACTGGAGCTTCGGTTGCAACGGCCGGCGTGGTGCCCGGCGGTGGTACCGAGGGGAGACCGGCCTTGATCCCATCACTCGGCACCGCCAGAGTCGGCTCGGACTCGATGTTATCGGCAACGACTGTTGGTGGAAGAGGCCCGTCGCCCGAGGCAGGCGCCGCCAGCCGTTCGACCAGGTTTCCGGCTGCGCCACGAGCGGTGAGAAAGGCCTCGAGTTCGCCAATGAGCTCGCCACAGTTCGAAACCCGAAGATCGCGGTCCTTGGCCATCATGCGCGCGACGATCGAACGCAGTTCCTGATCAATCTCTGGGTTCAGTTCCTTGAGGTCCGGCGGCTCCACTTCCACGATCTGACGGAGCAGCGCCAGTGGGCTGTCCGCCGAGAATGGCACCTTTCCGCTCAGCGCCTCGAAAAGCGTGACCCCCAGGGAGTAGATATCGGTGCGGTGATCGACGTTCTGGTCGAGACACTGCTCCGGCGACAGATATCCCGGGGTGCCCATGAACATCCCGGTGGCGGTCAATCTGGAAGCTCCTCCACCCATCAGCGCAAGCCCGAAATCTGCAATCTTGACCAGCCCGCGTTCATCGATCATGAGGTTCGCCGGCTTGATATCTCGATGAATGATGTTCTGTTCGTGGGCGGCCTGCAGTCCTGAGGCTGTCTGGAGAGCGATTCGCGCCACCTGGAGTGGCTCCAACGGCCCTTTGCGCAGTATCTGCTGAAGGCTCTTTCCGGAGACATACTCCATCACGAAGTAGTGTTTGCCCTCTTCCTGATTGACGGCGTAGATCTGGACGATGTTCGGATGATTGAGTCTCGCCGCACTCTGTGCTTCGCGGATGAAGCGCTGGACGTGGGCCGGGTCCTCCGTGAGGTGCTCGCCGAGGACCTTGATGGCCACGAATCGGTTGAGAGATTCCTCGTGCGCTTTGTAGACGACACCCATTCCGCCGCGCCCGAGTTCGGCGACGATACTGTAGTGGCCGATGCGATCCGCCATCTCACGCTCCTTCTCGTCTGACGATGCAGCGCAGTTGAAGTTTAAATATATCTCCTTCGGATGCTAGCACAGGGACCCGAGGCACCGCTAAACGCATCCGTCAGCATCTCCGTAGAAAAGAGTGAGATCAGGGACGAGAAAATCGTTTCAACTCACCTCCTTCCTCGCCATCCCGCCGGCAACCCGGCGGGATCGGTGTTTTTACTTCTAGAGCGATCTTCAAGGCCCGGCGGAGTGTTACTGCAGACTTGCGGCCGGTATATCCTTGTCTACCGGAGAAAACGGCTCATGCGAATCGCGATTGCCCAGATTGACTACCTCACCGGCGCGTTCGACGCCAATCTCGAGGCGATGACGTCGGCGGTCGAAGATGCCCGTCGCGAGGCAGTCGATCTGGTGGTCTTCACCGAGTTGGCTACAGTCGGGTATCCCCCCGGCGATCTTCTCGAGCGTCGTGATTTTGTCGATCGCAATATCGCGCAGCTCGAGGAGATTGCTCGGCTGAGCGATGACCGCTTGGGAATCCTGGTCGGATTTGTCGACGTCAACGAAAGCGGCACAGGCAAATCGCTGCACAACGCTGTTGCACTGTGTGACCACGGTCAGGTGGTCGATCGTTACCACAAATGCCTTCTCCCGACCTACGACGTATTCGACGAAGCACGCTATTTCGAGCCCGGTGCCGACGTGCGTCCGATGGAATTTCGGGGTGTCCGGATCGGTGTTTCGGTATGCGAGGATGTTTGGGCCGACCCGGATCTCGACGGCCGCAGCCTGTACCACCGTGACCCGATTCTCGAGCTCATCCATCGCGGATCGCAGCTGTTGATCAATTTGTCCGCGAGCCCATTCGAACTCGGGAAGGCCGGTGAGCGTCGTGAGCTTGTGCGCCGATATGCCGAGGATTCCGGCCGTTTCTTCGTCTACGCGAACCAAGTGGGCGGAAACGACGAACTGGTCTTCGACGGTCATTCCATGGTCTTTGACGGAGAGGGTCGGGTGGTGGCTCGGGCCCATGACTTCAAAGAAGATCTGCTGGTTTACGACGTCCCGGACGAGGCGCTGTCGAACGGCAAGGGAAGAGCTGGTCCGACGGGAGATCTTCGACGGGTTGCCGAATCCCGGGAGGCGGAAGCACTGGCGGCCCTCGAGTTGGGGCTTGAGGATTACGTACGGAAATGCGGATTCGATTCTGTACTGCTTGGCCTGTCGGGCGGCATCGACTCGGCTCTGACCGCGGCCATTGCAGCGCGGGCTCTCGGTGCCGACAAGGTGCTGGGGGTTGCAATGCCCACCAGGTACTCTTCTGAAGGCAGTGTGACCGACGCCCGGGAGCTGGCCTCGAATCTCGGCATCGACTTTCGCGTCATTCCGATCGACCAGATCTTTCAGTCCTATCTCGATGGCCTCGCCCCTTCGTTCAGCGGATATGCCGAAGATGTGACCGAGGAAAATATTCAGGCGAGGATTCGCGGCGCCGTACTGATGGCGCTGTCGAACAAAACCGGCAGGTTGCTCCTCGCCACCGGCAACAAGTCGGAAGTGGCGGTCGGCTATTGCACACTCTACGGCGATATGTGCGGAGGGTTGGCAGTGATCTCCGACGTACCCAAGACCCTGGTCTACGATCTCGCCCGCCACCTCAACACGGGCAGTGAGGTCATCCCAGAATCGACCATATCCAAGCCGCCGTCGGCCGAGCTGCGTCCCGATCAGGCCGACCAGGATTCGCTGCCGCCATACGACGTGCTCGACCAGATCATCGAGGACTGGGTGGAAGAACACCGGTCAGTGGAGGAGATCATCGCGCAGGGCCACGATGAGCGTGTGGTCCGCGAGGTCGTGCGCCTGATTGTCCGCAGTGAGTACAAGCGCCGGCAGGCGGCACCGGGGATCAAGATCACGGCAAAAGCGTTCGGAGTAGGCCGCCGCTATCCGATAGCCGCCAAGTACTGAGGGTCGCCCTTTCGATCCTGACGTCCCAGTGGCCACGGATGCTTGCATCGCGCTCAGATGTTGAGGGCGCTCTTTTCCGAACGCCACACCGCGTGATTGCCCCCCTTGACGATCTTGTGGACCCTCAGCCCTCACGACGTGGTGGCGTTGACTCCCAAAATCGTCAAGGACGGCACGTCCGATCAATGCGCTGTTCTGCACGCGCGCTTTCCGACGAAAGCCCAAAGCCAATACTCGTTGAAACCAGAACAATGCAAACCATCAGCTGTCCGCGTCCAGGCAGGGTGATCTGTGGACTAATTCGGGTGGGTGGGCGGAAATCCGAAATTCCGAAATCCGAAATTTCCGACTGAAGCAGTCGCGAGATGAGGTTTAGCGTTCCACAGCTTCGTCGTGCTCTTCGGTCGGATCAATCTGAAGATAGTCCTTGAGAAGACGGACCCCGATGTAGAACGGCACGGTATCGACCGCGGCGACGGTAAATTTGAAGGCGTAGCCGGTTGCGATGAACAGAGCGAGTTGACGGCCGACCGGTTGCGCGGGATCAATGGGCAGGGCGTGCGCGTAGAAGTGGGTGATGAGAATGACTGCCGTCGTATCCACGAGCTGACTGATCATGGTGGAACCGTTGTTCCTCACCCACAACATTTTGCCCTTGGTCAGCTTCTTCCAGAAGTGAAAGACGTAGACGTCACAGAACTGAGCGGCCATGTAGGCGATCATGGAGGCCGTGACGGCGCCGAAAGTGAGCGCGCGGATCTCGAAGAAGACCGGGAGGCGGCCGGCGGCGTCGCGGACCATTTCTCCTGTGGCCGGGTCGAGCTGCTCGAAACCCGGCAGCACGCCACCGAGCCACATGATGATCACGACCCAGATGTTGAGGAGCAGACCGACGAAGACGACGAAGTTCGCTCGTCTTCGTCCGTAGAACTCGCTGATGAAGTCGGTGCACAAAAAGGTCATCGGGTAGGGCAGAACACCAACTGCAATGGCGAAGACGATCGGGACGCCGCCCGATGTCTGAATTTCGAAGAGTTTGATGAACCGGCTGATTCCGAGAATATTCAGCATCGCCAGCGTGCCCAGAAAGATGCCGGCGAGAATCAGAAACACGCGTTCCCGTCGCGCGTGAAGCCGTGACGCCTCGATCGGATGAAGAGAGTCCTTGGCGTTGCGATGCCATGTTCAGGAGGATACCGGATCTCAGAAGCAATGACGCTACGAGTTTTGAATTCTTAGTTTTGAGTTTTGAGTTCCGATCCCGCCCGCCCGGCAGATCGAACCGCGTGGGTGGGGAATTCAAAATTCAAAACTCAAAACTGAGAATTCGGGTTCTGCTGAATCAGTATCTCAAGCCCCTTCGAATTCCTTCTCCCAGGCAGCCATCTCCTCCTCCGAGAGGCCGAAGTGATGTCCGATCTCGTGCAGCAGGGTGAGCTGGATCTGATGAATCAGGCGGGGGCGGCTCCGGCACGCGGAGAGGAGGGGCTGCCGGTAGAGAACGATGACGTCCGGCAGGACGTTGCCATACCAACCGCCTCGTTGATCAAGGGGAACGCCGGTGTACAGGCCGAACAGGGTATCTCGTTTCGGGTCGAGATCGAGATCCAGAAGAGTCTCCCGGTCGGGCGTTTCGTGCACCTGAATCGACACGTTGGACATCAACTCCGCAAACTCGAGCGGGAGATTGTCGAGCGCCTCCGCGACCGCGGATTCGAATTCTTCGCGATTCATGACCTGTGGCTGGGAGGCCGGTGCTTCGGCGCGAAGGTCTGTGTCACTTCCCGGCGCGCCCCTTGACGAGATCGACAAGATTCCAACCAATGATGTAGCCGATGAATGCGCCGCCGGCGCTGCCCAACAATCCGTAGTACTTGAAACCGGCTGCGATGCCGACACACGCGAAGACGAGCGCGAATATGACCCTCAAGAATCTCACAGTTTCAAAGTCCATCGGCATGCCGTTGACTCCCACCTTGGCGTTGGCGGCGCCAGAGGGCGCCACCGGTTTCGTCATTATAGGGCCGCCGGCCGGTGTAAAGTGGCATCCCGGGAGGAATGTATGCGGTTTATCGGCGTGCTCGGTGTGCTGGTCCTGCTCGGCCTTGCATGGGCCATGTCCTATCACCGGCGCGAGGTCAGGTTGCGGGTTGTGCTGTGGGGGTTGGGTCTGCAGTTCCTCTTCGCGGTGATCATTCTGCGCGAAGACTACTGGAGTTTCGTCGGTATGGGCGTGTTGGCGGGCCTCGTGGCGGTGTACCTCCTTCGCCAGGATCGAGTCCGGCCCGATCGCGGGCCCGGTGCTGTCGCGGTCATTCTGGCGGGATCCGGTGCGATTGGAGTGGCCCTCGGGTTTCTGGGTTCACAGGTTGTGGGCATCGCAGCCATCGTCCTGTTGGTCCTGCTTCTGGTCAACGGCCGCTGGAAACCGTTCCCATCGATTCAGGCGCCTCTGGGTGCCTTGTTCGTCGTGCTGTGTGTGACGTGGCTCGTTATTGGGGATTTCTACGGTCAGGTCATTTTCAGTATGTTCAGCGAAAAGGTCTCGTATTTTCTCAGCCTCTCCGATTACGGGGCCCGCTTTCTCTTCGGGAATCTGGCCGACAGCCAGTACTTCTTTCCCGGGAGCGTCGACGATGTGGCCGGGGTTTGGTTTCCAGTTTGCTTTCAAGGTGCTGCCGACAATCGTTTTCTTCGGCGGGTTCATGGCAGTTCTCTACTACCTCGGAGTCATGCAGGTCGTGATCGAGGCGCTGGCCCGTTTCATGCGATGGACGGTGGGCACGAGTGGCGCCGAAACCCTGTCGTGTACCGCCAACATATTTGTCGGCCAGACCGAGGCCCCGCTGTTGATCAAGCCGTTTCTCAACGATATGACTCGATCCGAGCTGCTGACCATCATGGTCGGGGGCTTTGCCACCATCGCCGGAGGTGTTCTTGCCGCCTATCATCGCGATGGGCATTCCGGCCGGCCACCTGATTGCGGCGAGCGTGATGTCGGCACCGGCGGCGTTGGTGGTCGGCAAGATCATCTACCCGGGAACAGAACACTCGGCGACAGCCGGCGATGTGGAGATGCCCGACATCGAAGTCCGGTGGCAATGTCATCGAGGCGGCCGCAAACGGCATCACCGACGGGCTGAAGCTGGCCGTCAACGTGGGCGCGATGCTGATCGGGTTCATCGCCCTGATCGCGGTAGTCGATGTGGGCCTCAACTGGATTGATTCACTGGTCGACGGCGGCTGCTCCACGGCGCCTGGGTGACCTATGGGTCGGGCGGGATGTCGCCGGTTGAACGGAGAGTTTGCCGGGATCTTCCCGGGCTCCCTGCAGACTCTGTTCGGCACCGTCTTGCGGCCGTTGGCGTGGCTGATGGGTGTTCCGTGGGCAGATGCGGGACTGGTCGGAAACCTCCTCGGAATCAAGCTTTCTCTCAACGAATTGGTTGCCTACGGATTGCTCGGGACGTATGTCGCAGGAGGCGTTTGATCTCGACCGGGCGATGATCATCTCTACCTACGCCCTGTGCGGTTTCGCGAACTTTTCGTCCATCGGCATCCAACTGGGTGGGATCGCCGCGGTGGCTCCGCGGCGCCGCGCTGCCCTCGCAAAACTGGGGCTCAAGGCCATGTTTGGCGGCGCCATCGCGTCGTGGCTGACGGCGACCGTCGCGGGTATGCTGTTATAGCCGCCCAGGGAGGCCTGCCCCCTGAGCCGGCGCGGTTGGAATTGCGGTTTGGGAGAGCGGGCGCTTCCCCTGCCGAGGTCTTATGTAGGAGGCTCTGAAATGGCACGATTGACGTTGACGACATTGGCGGTAGTGAGTTTGGTCGTTGCCGGCGGCTGCGATCTCGTGGATCCGGCGCGCCCCTCCGCCGCAACAGGACACCGAGGTATTTGGCAATTTGCTCGAGGTCAACAGAAACGAAGAGGACCCGACGAGGTGGATGGTGCGGATCCAGGTCGGGCCACCGCGCTTGATCCGAGCGGCCGAGCAAGAGTCCGGCAAACCGACTCCGGGTGTGGAGCAGAGTCTTATCGCGACCGTGGCCGTCGGGGAAGATACTGTTGTCGTTGCCGGCGACCGGCCTGCGCGACTCGAGGATTTCGATCCGGGCACCGAGATCGTTGTTATTCCGGTCCCGGGGACAACCAACCTGATGGGCTCCAACGACCTCCGGGTGGAAGCCGACACGATCATCGATTTCGCGACCTACAAGCTCTGGCGGCTTCCGAACCTCGAAAGTGAGGACGCTCCGGAGTTGAATGATCCCGAGTTGATCAACAGCGCCGGAGTCGAAATCGCTCCCGTCCCGGTGGCTGGAGGGACAGTCCTCTACTTCACCGCCCAGCTGCGACCGCCGGCGACCGAGAGCGAGGAGTGGCACGGAGCGTTGCGCGAGGGTCTGGCGATGCCGTCCGAGAGTGCAGTAAATGTCGAGCGGAGTTATCGGACCGAGCTCACTGGGGATGGCTGGACACCGCCGGAGCTTGTTCGTTTTCCGGGTCTCGAAGAATCGATCCAGACGCGCGTGACCTGGGTGAGTGAGGACGAAACGAGGTGCCTGGTGACCGTGACCGACGTCGACTCCCTCCCCTGGGTAGGTCTCGCATCGCGACCCGGCGCTGCAGCCTCTTGGGAAGCGCCAGAAATGATCGAGGAGCTCGGGGCCGACGCTCATGACGCGGTGTTTCTCACCGGGAGCCAATCCAAGATCCTGTTCGTGTCGGCGCGCGGCGGCAGAGAGCGCGGCGACCTCTTTCTCTTTGATCCGAAGAACGAAGGCGGTGCGATGCCCCTCGAGCCGCGGATCTGCACTTTTGGGACGGAGTGGAATCCCCGTACGGGCCCGCAGGGTGAACTCTTCTTCTGCCGGGAGGATCGGCAGCTGGTTTTCAGGAATGCCCAGGTGGGAGCGGTGCGGCTTCCCGGCCCGCATCGAGTTCTTTTGACGCAGGCAGCACCCACCGCCGACGGGAAGTGGCTGTTTTTCTGTATGCCGCGATACCGGCCTCTTCAGTTCGACGAAGATATCTACGTGGCCAGGATCGACGGAGATTTCAGCGCAGGGGAGCCTGTGGCGGTGGACGATTGGCGGCCGTGATCTCGGACATCGACGAGACGTTTGCAGTCGACGGGTGACGAACAGAGCCCACCTGCTCGGTCCTCGATGGGATGCATGGCGTGGATCGTGGGAAGGGTCGCGTTGTCTGATCAACCGGGGTGCCGCATGGCATCTCGAGGACGACGGGAGGGAATGCTGCAGTTGGCCCGATCTTCGGTCCGCCCTGCTCGATGTATGGCCGAAGCGGCGGGTTCGAGATTCTTCCCCGTGGGCGGTAGGGTGGATCGGGTACGAGGAGACAGCGCGCCTCGCTGGAGGCCTCCCGTGCAGAAGCGAAGCGGATGCCGCGCCGCCGGGTTTGCTGGTCCTCGAGCCTCAGAGGAGCGAGAGTGCCCTGGATTTGGATGACGTGACGCCTGAATCACCTGAATACGGTCGGCGGTGGAGCCTCGATGCCGCTCAATTCCGCGACCATGTCGAGAACGTGCGGCAACGGATTGCTGCCGGAAAGGTCTACCAGGTGAATCTCTGCCGAAGACTGACGGTGGAGGGCTGGACCGGCGCCCTGGACGCTTTGGCCGCGTCGGCCGCGGTTGGCGGGATTCCCGACTACCTGGCAAGCGTCAAATACGATGAAGGCGAACTTGTGTGTGCCTCCATGGAGTTGCTTCTGCAGCGGCGTGGAGAGCGTCTGGAGACGCGGCCGATCAAGGGTACGCGGCCGCGCGGTGTTTCACCCGAAGATGACCGGAAGTTGGCCGTTGACCTCGAAAACGATCCCAAGGAGCGGGCCGAGTTGGCGATGATCGTCGATCTCGAGCGCAACGATCTCGGCCGCATCTCAGAAACCGGATCGGTTCACGTTGCAGATCCAGGTTCGGTGTATTCGTATGCAGCCGTGCACCATCGGGTGGCAAGGGTGGTTGGGCGTTTACGCGCAGGAGTCGAGTGGTGGGAGGCTCTGGCGGCAATGGCGCCGGGCGGGTCAGTCACCGGTTGCCCCAAGCTCGCCGCGATGTCGGTGATCACTGAACTCGAACCGGTTCCCCGCGGTCCATTCTGCGGTGCATTCGGTGTTGTTGCCGGCAACGGTGACCTCGAGTTAGCGTTGCCGATCCGAACCGCCTGGAGGGTCGGATCGCGCCTCGAATTCGCCGCCGGCTGCGGCATTGTGTGGGAATCAGATCCCTTTTCCGAGGAGAAGGAGTCGCGACTCAAGGTGGCGCGTTGGCTGGAGATCGTGGAAGGACGGCACCGTGCGATGGCGTGATGGTCAGCTGATCGAGACCGGCGGTGCTTGCGAACCGGCCCTCAACTGCTGGGGGGCGTTCACCACGGCGGGTTGTGATGGGGGCATTCCGCTGCTCTGGGATCGCCACCGATCACGACTTCAGAACAGCGCGGGGTTCCTTGGCGCCCGTGCAGGGGTTTCGGTCCCAGACGAGACTGAGATCTGCGCCTTTCTCAGCGCCGCGGGAATCGAAGGTCCGGCTCGACTTCGGGTCGTGGTTCGGATGGTTGGTGGCGGCCGCTGGTCCGTCGAAGCCACCGCAGCTGCGACTGCAGTGGCCGGCCCGGAGAGTCCCCCGGCGCGCCTGTCCGTCGACCGGTGGGACGCTGCTCCGCCGCTTGCAGGACACAAGACACTGTCGCGGCTGTCATGGGACCTCGCCAGACAGCGCGCGGCGGCCGCAGGCGCAGACGATGTCATCCTGGTGGATGCCGCCGGACGAATCCTCGAAACTTCGGTCGCCAATGTGTGGGTCGTCCAGGGTCACGTGGCGCGGACGCCTCCGGCGCCTGCACGGTGTCTTCCCGGGATCATGCGAGGATGGCTGTTGGAAAATCTCCCGGCGGCCGGAATTCGTGCTGAGGAGTGTGACCTCGACGTGTCGGAAATCGACGAAGCGGACGAAGTGTGGATCAGCAACGCGGTCATCGGTGTGAAGAGGGTGGGTTGGCTTCTCGACGGGCGGTGGGAATCGTGGTCGATCTTTGAGCGTCTCGTCGCTGCCGGTGTTCCGGCTCCGGGGTGGCCCAGGTCAGTCTGAGCGCAGCCCAAAACGAAATCGTGCGACGAGGCGGTAGAGAGTCGGTCCGAACCACCGTATCGGCGCGATGCCCGAGAGGGCGGCGAGCCATCGCCAGCCCGGAAGCTCGGCCATGATTCTGCGCCACGCTGCAAATCCCTCGAGCAGGGTGCCGTTGCTGTCCCGTACCCACATCGATGTTTCGTGGGCTACGCGGTTCAGAGGAAGATCCGCATCAGCAGCGACTCGAAAGTCCTGAAACCTCAGACGCCCGTTCGGATCCCGTTTTTCGCAGAATCTCTGTGAACTGCGACACATTGCGCATTCGCCGTCTAACCAGACCTCGAGGTCGTCGATGGGCTCTGTCATTCCGCCTCCAAATGTCAAAACCAGAAACCGGGTCTTGACATTCCTTAAGAAAATACTAAAATAGCGATATGCGGATTTAGAAACATAAACCCGCCGGTCGTGCTGAGAGATGGAAAGGTGGCCTTTCGTGAGTTTTCCTCAACCAGACTGTGTGTCTCCGGACAGATCTCCGGAAGAGCTTATCGCTCTCAAGGGAAAAGTTCTCGCGTCTTCGCGAAACTTCCGCCGAATCTCTGACCATTTTGCTCTGTTGGCTGGAGAAACCAGGCTCAAGATCATCGCGCTCCTCGACGAAGTCGGTGAGTTGTGCGTCTGCGATCTGGCGACGGTTCTCGAAATGACGCCCGCGGCCGTTTCGCAGCATCTGAGCCGTTTGCGGACGGGACGGATCGTCCAGTCGCGCCGGGACGGGATGACGATCTATTATCGACTCGCCGAGGCGTCGGCCGGTGGGCCGGCTGTGCCGGTGACGGGACGTCAGATCTTCGAAGAGGAGTAGAGCATGAAAGCCTTTGTTCGATTCGTACCCGTGATCTTGCTGATCGCAGCTCTCGCGCCGCTCTCCGCAGCCGGCGGCAGGCCGGACACCGTCAAAACGACCTTTCAAGTAGAGGGGATGCACTGCGACGGGTGCTCGTCGACCATCACGGCCACCCTCGAAGGCCTCGATGGCGTGATCGAGGCCTCGGCCGACCACGAGAATGGTGTCGCTGAAGCCGTGTACCACCCGCGAAAGGTGAAGGTCGAAGACCTCAAGACCAAGATCGAGAAGCTCGGATACACGGTCACCTCAATGGAGACTGAAGAGGTTGAGAGCTAGATTTCGGATTTCGGATTTCGGATTTCGGATTTCCAACCAGCCCCCCGGTAATTCGGGATAAACTCTCGGCGTGAGCAAGAATCCCCTCAGAGACCCGAAGGTTAAATTCGCGTATGTGGCAACCAAAGTTGCTGTCTTCGCCGTTGCGGCGGCAGCCACGTGGCCGTTGGCGCGAGTTGTTGGGCCCAGAGCCTGGATCGGCCTGGGCGTGTTTGGTGCTGTGTTGGTGATTATGACGGCGGTGGTCCTGCTGAGTGCATCTCGCAGTCCAATTGGTGCTCCTGATCTCGAGCAAGCCGTTGATGAATCGGATATCGACGAGGATTTCGATCCCGAAGAACCCTTCGAGATTCCGGTTGAGGACAACATCGACCTCCACTCGTTTCCACCGCGCGACGTACCTGACGTCGTCGATGCTTACCTCGAAACAGCGTTCGAAAAGGGTTTTGGCGAGGTCCGACTGATTCACGGCCGAGGCATCGGCGTGCAACGGGACCGGGTCCAGAGGCTCCTTGCCAGACATCCGCTCGTTTCAGGATTCCACGACGCCCCGCCCGGTCGCGGCGGCTGGGGGGCCACAATCGCCTATCTCAAGCGACGTTCTTCGGGCTGATTCCATCCCGGGTGGGCGGGCGGAAAATCCGAAATCCGAAATCCGAAATCCGAAATTTGCGGCGCGTCAGGGATTCAGCCGGTTGATCAACCTCGGATACGGAATCGCCTCCCGCAGGTGCGAGATCCCGCAGATCCAGGCGACGCAGCGCTCGATTCCCATGCCGAAACCGGAGTGGGGGAAGGATCCGTAGCGGCGGATGTCCAGGTACCATTCGAACGCTTCTCGAGGCAGATCGTGGGCCGCGATCTGACGTTCCAGGTGTTCGAGGGAATCCGAACGCTCGGAACCGCCGATGATCTCGCCATAGCCTTCCGGCGCCAGCACATCGACCGCCAGTGCCCGGCTCGGGTCCGCCGGATCGGGCTGCATATAGAAGGCCTTGATATCGGCTGGGTAGCGGGTGACAAGAAGCGGCCGGTCGTAGAGCTCGGTGAGCATGGTCTCGTCGTCGCCGCCGAAGTCCTCTCCGAATTGGACATCCGAACCAAGCTCTTGCAGCTTCGTGACCGCGTCACCGTAGTCGAGTCGCGGATAGGGACGCTGGGTCGTCGGTTCGAGTATCGAGGTGTCCCGTTCCAGGCGTTTGAGGTCCTCGGTGCAGCGGTCGAGTACCCGTGACACGATCTCCGACAGGAACTCCTCGCACAGATCGAGCAGACCTTCGAAGCGCAGCCAGGCAACTTCCGGCTCAACCATCCAGAACTCGGTCAGGTGGCGGCGGGTCTTGGATTTCTCGGCGCGGAAGGTGGGTCCGAAACAGTAGACCTTGCCGAGGGCGGCGGTTGCGGGTTCGAGGTAGAGCTGGCCCGATTGGGAGAGGAAGGCGGTGTCGCCGAAATACTCGGTCTCGAAGAGGGTCGAGGTGCCCTCGCATGCAGCCGGGGTGAGGATCGGTGAGTCGATGAGGGTGTAGCTGCGGCTCTGGAAAAAATCCCGGATCGCGAACTCGAGTTCCGAGCGGACGCGCATGATCGCGTGCTGCCGTCTTCGATCGCAGCCACAGGTGGCGGTGGTTGAGCAGGAAATCGGGCCCGTGCTCTTTTTTGCCGATCGGAAACTCGGGCGCAACTGGACGATGCTTGATTCCAGAGACCTTGAGCTCGATATCCGCCGGGTGCGCGGTCGTCCGCCGCCACGGTGCCCGGTGATCTCCACTGATGTCTCCTGGGTCAACGAGACTGCCGTTTCCCACAGTGCTTCGTCCGACCTCGGGCCGAAAGACCACGCACTGCAGATAGCCGAAACCGTCGCGCAGGATGATGAAGCGCAGCTTGCCTTTCTTGCGCCAGTTATAGACCCAACCTTTCAGGGTGACCTCCTGGTCGGCGTGGTCCGAAAGTTCGGCGATGGTGATGACGGGGCGGGACATGCTCTCCTCCTCTCGAGTGCGGGATTGTACACGACGGGTCGTGGGGCATCAGCCCGAATGACGGAGCTCAGGAATTAGGAGATGTACGGGACATGTCGCTCACTCTCCGGCCAAGTCATTTTCGCGCTGAACAGGCAATCTGGGCGAGTGGACCGGGCTCGGGAGGTTAGGTCACAATGACCTCTTGGATTTCCGAGGAGGCTTTATGGAGGTCCGTCCGAACAAACAGGAGTTCCTGAAGCTTGCCGAGAACCACGATGTGGTGCCGGTGGTGCACGAGCTGACCTCGGACACGGTGACCCCGTTCACGGTCTGCTCGCGCCTGGCCGCCGCCGGCCGCAATCCCTTCCTGCTCGAGAGCGTCGAGGGTGGTGAGCGGGCGGCCCGCTACTCCTTCGTCGGCGCCGATCCCTTTCGCATCGTCGAGATGCGAGGCGGGGCAGGTCTTGTCGACGGGACGCCCGAGTCGGGCGCGCCGCTCGAGGTGCTGCGGCGAGCGACCGATCTTGGCTCGGTGGCGCCGGTCGAGGGCTTGCCCCCATTTGCCGGCGGAGCGGTGGGCTACGTCGGGTACGACGCCGTTCGACTGGTGGAGCAGATTCCGGACTCCGGCCGCGACGAGGGTGGCCTGCCCGAAGCATGGTTCGGTCTCTACGACGGTGTGGTCGCTCTGGACCGAGCCCGCCAGCGCCTGGTGCTGGTGGCGGCCGCCCGGATCGAGGGAGATGCCGACGGTGCGTGGGCAGGCGCCAATCGACGTCTGGCGCCGATGCGCCGGGCCCTGATCGGCGGCGAGCAGGGCCCGCGCCCGCACGTGATTCCCCGAACGGCGGACGACCGTGGGCACGGGTGGCGATGCACACTCCATCGGAGCACGACTACCTGAAGGCGTGCGCGCGAGCTCGCGAGTACATCCTTGCCGGCGACATCTTCCAGGTCGTGCTGTCTCGCCGCTGGCGGCGCATGCCGCGCTGCACCGCCGCCGAAATCTACCGCATGCTGCGGCTGACCAACCCGTCGCCCTACATGTTCTTCCTCGACACCGGTCAGGCGCGGATCCTCGGCTCGAGCCCGGAGATGCTGGTGCGGGTGCGCGACGGCGACGGTCACCACCTGCCCGATCGCCGGCACCCGCCGCCGCGGCGTCGACCGCGACGAGGACCGGCGGCTCGAGACGGAGCTGCTGGCCGACCCCAAGGAGCGCGCCGAGCACGTGATGCTGGTCGATCTCGGCCGCAACGACATCGGCCGGGTGGCGGCCCCGGGCACGGTGCGAGGTCGCGCGGGAGATGGAGGTCGAGCGCTACAGCCACGTCATGCACCTGGTCAGCGAGGTCGCAGGGCGAGCTGCCGGACGGGCTCGACGCCTGGGACGCGCTCTTCGCCTGTTTCCCGGCCGGGCACCCTCAGCGGCGCGCCCAAGGTGCGGGCGATGGAGATCATCGACGAGCTCGAGGAGGTGCGGCGCGGTGTCTACGGCGGCGCGGTCGGCTACCGCAACATCAACGGCGATCTCGACTCGTGCATCGCCATCCGCACCCTGGTGGAGCGCGGGCGGCGCGTGCAGGTGCAGGCCGGCGCCGGCATCGTCTACGACTCGGTGCCCGAGTCGCGAGCTCGAAGAGTGCGCGCAACAAGGCCAATGCCCTGATCGAGGCGGTGGCCATGGCCGAAGCTGCCGCCGAGCACGAGGAATTGTGGAGCTTGTCTCCGAATTCCGGAACTCGGCGAATTCGGAACGAGCAGGGTGCCGAGGTCGATGATCCTGATGATCGACAACTACGACTCCTTCACCTACAACCTGGTGCAGGAGCTCTCCGAGATCAGCGGCGCCGAGATCGAGGTGCGTGCGCAACGACGCGGCGCCGGTCGACGAGCTGCTCGGCCGCCGGCCCGGAGGCGATCGTGATCTCGCCCGGGCCCGGGCGAACCGCGAGGATGCCGGCATCACCATGGAGCTGGTCGGGCGCGCGGCCGACCTGCCGCTGCTCGGCATCTGCCTCGGCCACCAGGCGCTGGCCGCGGTCCACGGCGGGCAGATCGTGCGTGCGCCCGAGCCGGTGCACGGCAAGACCTCGCTGATCCACCACGCGGCGACGGGCATCTTCGAGGGCCTGCCCGAGCCCTTCGAAGCCACCCGCTACCACTCCCTGGTGGTGGAGCGCGACAGCGCTGCCGGCACGAACTCGAGATCACGCGCCTGGACCGAGGACGGCGTGATCATGGGCCTCGAGCACCGCGACCGTCCCCACTTCGGCGTCCAGTTCCACCCCGAGTCCTACCTCTGCCGCCACGGCATGCAGCTGCTGGCGCACTTCCTCCACATCGCCGGCGTGCCGCTGCAGCGAGACTGGGCAGAGTCGAGCTCGAACGAGGAACCCATTCGGCTGTCATGACGCGATCGAACACAAAGCAGCTGCTCAACGCGGCTGATCCCGGCAAGGACCTCGACGGCGCGAAGAGATGGAGCGCTTCATCGGCGCGGTGATGGACGGTGAGGTCGAAGCTGCAGTGGTGGCCGGCCGTGCTGGTGGCCCTGCGCATCAAGGGCGAGACCGGCGCAGAGGTGGCGGCCGCGGCCCGGGCCATGCGAGCGCGAGCGGTGGCCGTGCCGGTATCGCCGCGCCGGAGCGGGCGGTCGACACCTGCGGCACCGGCGGCGACGGCGCGGACACCGTCAACATCTCGACCGCCGCGGCCGTGGTTGCCGCGGCGGCCGGTGTGCGCGGTCGCCAAGCACGGCAACCGCTCGGTGTCGTCCCGCTGCGGCTCGGCAGACGTGCTCGAGGCTGCGGGCGTGCGCCTCGATCTCGAGCCGGAGCGCATGGCCGCGCTGCACGACGAAGTGGGCATCGCCTTCCTCTTCGCGCCGCGGCTGCACCCGGCCATGGGGGCGGTGATGCCGGTGCGGCAGGTCCCTCGGCAGTGCGGACCGTCTTCAACCTGCTCGGCCCGCTGACCAACCCGGCCGGCGTCGAACGCCAGGTGATCGGCGTATGGGGCGCGGAGGTCCAAGCCCTGATGGCCTCCGCCCTGGCCGAATTGGGGGCGGCAGCACGGTCTGGTCGTCCACTCCGACGACGGGCTGGACGAAATCTCGGTCAGTGCGCCGACGACGGTCATCGAGGTGCGAAACGGGAAAGTGGCCGGTGAGTGGCGGGTCGAGCCTGACCGCCTCGGGATTGATTCCTCGGATCCTGAATCGCTCAAGGGCGGCGATGCGGCCGAAAACCTGCGCCGAATGAACGCCATCCTCGGGGGCGAGGAGGAGTCGGCGGCCTCGGAAGCAGTTGCCATCAACGCCGCCGCAGCCTTGTACGTGGCCGATCATTCACCAGACCTGGAACGTGGTCTCGAGATCTGCCGCGAGGTCTTGCGGACCGGTGCCGCTCTCGACCGCCTCGAGAAACTGGCGCGGCGATCCGGAGAATTGAGTCGAAATGCCTGAATCCGTCCTTGATCGAATCGTCGCAGCCGGTTCTTCGACGGTTGGATTCAACCCCCGAAATGCCGGCTCTCGAGCAAGCCGCGCGTGCGGCATCGGATACCCGTCGAAACGTTGGGGGCCGCTCACTGCGGATGGCTCTCTCGGTGCCCGGCCCGGCGGTGATCGCCGAGTGCAAAAAGGCGTCTCCATCGGCCGGTGTGATCCGGGATCCCTTCGATCCGTCGGACCTTGCCAGATCCTATGCCGCCGGTGGAGCGGCGGCGATCTCGGTCGTCACCGAGCCGGATTTCTTCCACGGCGACCCGGAATGGTTGGCCGCGGTGCGGCGCGCGGTGTCGTTGCCGGTCCTCAGAAAAGATTTCATCGTCACCCGCCGTCAGCTCTTCGAGACCTCGGTCCTCGGCGCGGATGCCGTGCTGCTGATTGCCCGCCTCCTCGACCGCGAGACTCTGGACGAACTGCTGACCCTGGCTGCGGATCTCGAGATCGAGGTGCTGCTGGAGATCTTCGCTGATGAGGATCCGTCGATGGTCATCGATTCCGGTGCGCAGATCATCGGAGTCAATGCTCGCGATCTGGCGACATTCGAAACGCGATTTCGACCGGGTGGAAGAATTGGCGCAGGAACTGCCTGAGGATCGGATTCGGGTTGCCGAGAGCGGGATCCGCAGCAAAGAGGATCTCGAGCGGCTCCACCGTGCCGGCTACGGGGCCTTCCTGGTCGGCGAGCATCTGGTGCGAGCCGAGGATCCCGAAGAGGCTGTACGTGCTTCTTCTCGGGCACGGGCACGCGCGCGACCACGAGCATGGGTATGGAGAAGGAGACGGGTGCTAGTCAAGATCTGTGGAATCACCGACCGGAAGACGCCGACGCAGCGAAAGCAGCCGGCGCGGATTTTCTGGG
Organism: Candidatus Sulfomarinibacteraceae bacterium; assembly: GCA_963769215.1. Lineage (GTDB taxonomy): Bacteria > Acidobacteriota > Thermoanaerobaculia > Thermoanaerobaculales > Sulfomarinibacteraceae > Sulfomarinibacter. Next base: position 134,836 of record CAVYKX010000017.1, read on the forward strand.
ATTCGTCTTCAGACAGGGCACGCCGCGTGCTCTGAATCCCGAACGCGCGGGGTGGATCCGAGATATCGGGGATGTACAGACGGTCGGCGTGTTTCTCGATGCTCCACTGGACGAGGTCCAACACATTCGAGACCTTCTGAATCTCGATTGGGTTCAGCTCCACGGCGACGAACCCGATTCGTACCTCGATGACCATCGGTGAAAACGTGATTCGCCGGGTCAAGGTTGGCGCGACGGTTGACTGGGATCGTGTGGCGTGGCTCTCCGAGCGCTGCCTCCCCCTCTTCGACCCCGGCGCCGGCGATGGCACGACCTGGGCGTGGGACGTTCTGATCGAACGACCTGAAGGGCTTCGATTCGGTCTCGCGGGTGGGCTCGACCCCGACAATGTGGCCGATGCGGTACGAGCTGTCAGACCTTATCTGGTCGATGTCTCTTCCGGTGTCGAGGCTTCCCCTGCCATCAAGGACCACGCCAAAGTTCGGGATTTCATTACGAACGTCAGGACGTCCGTACGTTAAGACGTTTGGTTCATCCGGGAAGACATGAGGTCGAGTACATATTCGAAACGAGCCCTGGTTTGCCTATCCGAAGCCTGCACCGCCGAGGGCTCTTGAGGGATCGAAGAACCACAGAGACACGGAGTTCACAGAGAGCATCACAGAGTCATTCTCTTCGTAATATGGGAGAACCTGTCGATATGCTGCATCCTCAAAGCGCTCGGGTCACACCTGGTGCCAGTGTTTGAAACTCCTCTGTGTCCTTCTCTGTGCGCTCTGTGACTCTGTGGTGGTTTTGACCCTGATTCTCGCCAGGCGGCAGCCGACTCACCCCATGAAATACCGAATGGGCCAAACGTTTGAGTGTTGAATTCGTAGGAAGCCCTGAAGGAGGAGTTCATGAAATCTGTGCGGATGCTGATGTGTGTGCTGTGTTTTGCTGTGATTGCGTGTTCGCCCTGTGCCAATCAACCCGAAATGGAGGCTGTCAGTAGCTTTCCAGAGCTCCGCGGCCCCTATCTCGGCCAGCAGCCTCCCGGGCTCGAACCGGAACTCTTCGCGCCCGGAATCGTGTCGACCGGTCTTGCCACGCGTGACGTGGCCATGATGCCCGACGGTTCAGAGATCTATTTCTCCGTGACCGCCGGAAGCAGCACGATGATCATGGTGACGAGAGAAGAAGACGGCGTGTGGACCGAGCCGGTCGTGGCTCCATTCTCCGGTCGCTACCTCGATATCGAACCGGCGATCTCCCCCGATGGACAGAAGTTCTTCTTCCTCTCGACCCGGCCTCAACCGGGCCAGGAAGAAAAACCCGGGTGGGTCTATCAGGACATCTGGGTGATGGATCGCGAGGACGACGGCTGGGGGGAGCCATACAACCTGGGGGCTCCCGTCAATTCCGATGCGCCTGAGTATTTCCCGTCGGTCACCAATGACGGAACCGTCTATTTCACCCGAGAGGGAGAGGGCCGCGAATCCGCCACCTATCGCTCTCGGCTTGTTGACGGCGTTTACACCGCGCCTGAAAAGCTCGGGCCGGAAGTCAACTGTGGTACCAATCGGTTCAACGTCTACGTAGCGCCGGATGAGAGCTTTGCGATCGTGCCCGCGGCGGGCCGCGAGGACAGCCTCGGGGGCGCCGACTACTATGTGGTCTTCCGCTCAGACGACGATACGTGGTCCGAGCCGATCAATATGGGACCGGCGATCAACCAGCCGGAGGGACGTGAGTGGTCGGCTTCGCTGTCGCCGGATGGCAAGTACCTCTTCTTCATGTCCTCGCGTTCGACGGCGACGACGAATGAGCCGCTTGCCGGAACCACGATCACCGAGTTGGTGGCGTCGTCGACCGAGCCAGGCCGCGGCAGCTCAGACATCTGGTGGGTCAGCGCCGAGGTCATCGAGCAGCTGCGACCCGAGTAGCACCCAGTTTTGAGTTTTGAGTTCCCCCGCCCGCCCGGGACGCTTGCCGCGGGTGGGTGGTCGGAACTCAAAACTGGCTCATCGATGATGAGATCGAAGAGAAATCGAGGTGGCCGGGAAGGGGTGCCATTGCTGCCGTCGCAATCCAAAGTCACAAAGACAAGAAAAATTTCTACCCTCTTCTCACTTCAGTCTTGTGTCTCCTTTTTTCGAGTTTCTGGTTCAAGTGTTCGGGTGGGCGGGTGGAAAATCCCGATGTCATCCATGCATCGGATAACCAAACTAAATCTCAACACATAGAACTTCCTGCTGCGGATTCAGGTAGAATCGTTCGCCCATGAAGAAGCTCCCCGACGCTCGCGGTTATTTTGGTGACTATGGGGGACGGTTTGTCCCTGAAACATTGATGGCGCCGCTCGCCGAACTCGAGGCGGCATATCGAAAAGCCGGCCGCGACAAGACTTTTCGGGCGAGACTCGACGGTCTTTTGAAGAACTTCGTCGGTCGGCCGACGCCGCTGTATCAGGCGCACCGGTTGTCGGCTCGCCTCGGCGGTTCGAAAATCTGGCTCAAACGGGAAGACCTCTGCCACACCGGCGCCCACAAGATCAACAACGCCTTGGGACAAGGTTTGTTGGCGTGCGAAATGGGCAAGCAGCGAGTGATTGCAGAGACCGGGGCCGGTCAGCACGGCGTCGCGGTCGCCTCGGCGGCCGCACTTCTCGGCCTTGAGTGCCGTGTCTACATGGGTTCTGAGGACATGCGCCGCCAGGAACTGAACGTGGTTCGGATGCGGCTGATGGGCGCCGAGGTGGTTCCTGTGGATTCAGGCGCTCGCACGCTCAAAGACGCCATCAACGAGTCCTTGCGCGATTGGGTCACCAATGTGCGCTCCACCCACTATATTCTCGGTTCGGTTCTCGGCCCGCACCCCTACCCGAAAATGGTACGAGACTTCCAGACGGTGATCGGACGAGAGGCGATCACCCAGTTCAAGAAAGCCAAACGCACGTTGCCGGACCTGGTGGTGGCCTGCGTCGGCGGCGGATCCAATGCTGCCGGCATCTTTACCGCCTTCATCCCCTACGAGGCGGTTGGCCTTGTAGGCGTCGAAGCCGGCGGCCGCGGACCCGCTCCCGGGGACCACGCCGCCAGGTTCACGGGGACCGGTGCCACGGGCATCCTGCACGGCACCCGAACCACGGTTCTCCAGGACGGCGACGGACAGGTTCTCGCCACCCACTCGGTATCCGCCGGACTGGACTATCCCGCGGTGGGCCCGGAACACGTGCAGTGGCGTGAGAGCGGCAGGGTCAGATACACGAGCGTTACCGATGACGAGGCGATTGCCGCCTTCCACCTCTTGTGCGAGTGCGAGGGTATCGTTCCGGCCCTGGAGTCCGCCCACGCTGTTGCCTACGCGATCAAGACCGCACCGTCCATGTCTCTCAGTACCAACATTCTCGTGAATTTGTCGGGCCGTGGAGACAAGGACTTGAGTGAGGTCAGCCTGGTGGATGGGAGCTCGACATGAGCCGGCTGGAGGAGGCGTTCCGCGCCGCGAAGCGAGACAAACGGGCAGCCTTCGTGCCCTACGTTACCGCCGGTGATCCGAGTCTCGAACGCACCGTCGATATTGCTCATGCGCTGGTGCGTTGCGGCGCCGATGTGCTCGAGCTCGGGGTTCCGTTTTCGGATCCGGTGGCCGATGGTCTGACCAACCAACGAGCGGCGGAACGCGCCCTCGCTGCGGGAACATCACTGGCAGGGGTTCTGGCGGCCGTCAAGGTGTTGCGCCAGGGCCTCGACGTTCCGATCGTCCTCTTCAGCTATGCAAATCCGATCGTCCGATACGGAATCGAAGAGTTCACCAGAGATGCCTCGGACGCTGGGGTCGACGGTGTGCTCTTCACCGACGTGCCGGTTGAAGAGATGTCTCTCTTCGAGGAACCGCTCGCGGCTGCCGGACTCGACCCGATCATGTTGGTGACGCCAACATCGGACAGGCAGAGGATGAAGGCGACGGCCAGGTTTGGAAGCGGGTTTTTGTACCTGGTATCTCGTACAGGCGTGACAGGCGTGCAGCGCGATCTCGATGCGGAGCTCGAGGCCAATGTCCGTGCCGCGCGACGGGCGTCAAAGCTTCCAGTTGCCGTGGGTTTCGGGATCTCAACGCCGGAGCAAGTGGCCCAGGTGGCGGCTCTTGCCGACGGCGTTGTCGTCGGATCGGCCATCGTCAGCCGAATCGGCGCCCTCGGCGACTGCGAAGAGCTTGTCGATGAAGTCGAAAAATTCGCATCCACCCTCGCTGCCGCCTGTAGACGCTGATGATGCGAATTAGGAATGAGGAATTAGGAATCAGGAATTGCCGCCTGCCCACCCGACGGTCATGGGGGGGAGCGGGGGATAATTCCGAATTCCGAATTCCGAATTCCGAATTTGAAATGTCCGGCTGGGTGGGCGGATCGAGCATCCAGCATCGAGCATCCAGCATCCGGGTGTGCGGGCGGAAATCCATAATCCAAAATCCAGAATCCGAAATCTGAGAAATGGGTCGTCCCAAGCGCCGCCGTCTCGGTCAGAACTTCCTGGTGGATCGCACCGTCGCGGAGCGCATTGCGGCCGAACTTTCCGAGGATCCGCCTCGAGTGCTCGAGATCGGACCAGGGCGAGGGGCCTTGACCGAACCGCTTCTGGAGAGATTCGAGCGGGTTCTGGCTCTCGAGCTTGACGAAAACCTGGCGCCGCAGCTGCGACAGCAATTCAGCGATCGAAATCTCGAGGTGCTGTGCGCCGATGCCCTGACCGAGGATCTCGACGGTCTCTTGGCCGCCGAGTCGCCGTGGCAAGCTGCTTCGAATCTCCCGTACTCCGTCGGGACGGCGATTCTGCGCCGATTGATGCCGCGCCACGATCTCTTCAGCCGTCTGGTGGTGATGCTGCAGCGAGAGGTGGCTCACAGGGTAGTTGCCAAACCTGGAGGCAGCGGCCACGGATTGTTGGCGCTGGAACGCGCGGCGTGGGCGGACGCGAGGCTCATCTTTGACGTGCCTCCGCGAGCCTTCCGGCCGCGTCCCAAAGTGATGTCGAGCGTCGTCGTGCTCGACCTCAAGCGATCCGCGTACGGCCGGGATGTCTTGGATCAGGCCCTGGCCCTGGCGTCGAAAGGGCTCACCCGGGCGCGAAAAATGCTGACCAACGCCTTCTCACCGAGGCTCGAGGCGGCGCAGATCAGAGCCGCCGGCCTCGACCCCACGAGCCGGCCGGGAACGATCACGCTCGCGGGCTGGATCAGGCTTGCAGAGGTTCTGAAAAAAGAGCCATAAGTTGGCGTCTGGCAATCATTTGCCTGGAAGTGATACCATTCTAGGAGGATGTATTTGTGCGCTGAATTCTGTCGGTCGACCTGCCGGCCGGGGCGGTTTCTGCGGCCCGCCGGAGCGTGGGGATGACGCTGTGGCAGGCTGTGCTGCTTGGCATTCTGCAGGGAGTGACGGAATTTCTTCCGGTGTCTTCGTCCGGCCATCTGGCGCTCGCCCAAATGCTGATCCCGGGTTTCGAACAACCCGGTGTGGTATTTGACGCCATGCTGCACGTTGGGACGGCGACTGCGGTGGTGTGGTTTGAAAGGCGTCAGATCATCGAATGGATGGGCAACGCCAGAGGCCGCAGGTTGCTCGGTCTCCTGGTTCTCGGTACGGTGGCGACCGCCCTTATCGCTCTTCCGCTGCCGCCGATTTGCCGTCGAAGCGTTTTCCCTTCCGGCGTGGATCGGAGTCGCGTTGGTGCTCACCGGCTGTGTGGTCGGCGCCACAAAATGGATGGCGGGCGGTCCACTCGGTGAAGTTCAGATGACCTGGCGTCAAGCGATCGGAGTTGGTCTCGTACAGGGATTGGCGATCTTCCCGGGTCTTTCGCGGTCAGGTATGACCATCGTTGCCGGTCTGGCCGGTGGTCTCGAGCGGGTCTGGGCGGCGCGGTTTTCTTTTCTCCTTGCAGTGCCGGCCATCGCCGCAGCCACCGTCCTCGAGATCGCAGGCTCGTGGCGGGTTCCGTATCGGCCCGACATCGGATTCGGTGTCGCCTGTTTCGTGGGGGCCATCGCGGCAGGGATCACCGGCTACTTTGCCATCAAGCTCGTGATCGGGAGCCTGTCGAGCAAAATCTTCCACCGCTTCGCGTGGTACTGCATACCTCTGGGAATCGTCGTTCTCGCCATCTCGTGGGGAGGGCTTCGATGAGGGAGCGCGTAGTCCGTGAAGCGATCGCGGTCGCCTTGATGCTGGGTGCGCTCCTGGTGCTGGTGGCCCTGCTCACGCACTCGCCGATGGACCCGAGTCCGTTTCACGCGTCGACTCTACGCTCTTCGCCGGACAATCTTGCCGGCTGGCTCGGCGCGACCCTTTCGGCTGCTCTCTTCAGTTTTATCGGAGTCGCGGCCTTTCTCATCCCTGTGGCTGCTGTCGTGCTGGGCTGGAGATTGCTGCGGCAATCACCGATCACCAATCCAAAGCTCACCGCTGTCGGGTGGGGACTGGTTCTGCTCGCCCTCCCCGGGTTTGCGAGCCTTCTCGGTAACGATGTTCCGTTTCGCGACGGACGGATCTCCACCGGGGGATATGTCGGTCTCGCTGAGACCGAGCTTCTGGGCGGTTTCGCGGGGCCCGTGGGTGGGATCGTCGTATTGGTGTTTCTGCTCGTGGTCGGCGTGCTTCTCCTCTCAGGAGCGTCGGCGGGGGCGTTGGCCGATCGGCTCACGGAACGGAGCCGCGACTGGTGGTTCGAGCGCCGGCGGGAACGGTCTGAACGTCGGCGTGCCAAGGAAGAGACGCGGGCGCGAGAGAAGGTCATCGAACGCCAGATCAATCGCATCGAAGGCAATGGAGACTACAAGGGTTCTCTGACGGTCAAAGAAGTCGAGGGGCGGGGTCGCTTTCGGATTGTCCGAAAGAATTCGGAGGAACCGGTGATTGAAGAGGCGCCTGCGAAGGCGACGGCAAAGCGTCGCAGCGCCGCAGCCGATCGGACGAAGAAACCGGCTGCTCCGAAAAAAAAGGCGCCGCAAGCCAAGCGCAAGCTTCAGGAGGAGTTCGATTTCGTCGAAGACCTGGAGTCCTACGATCTCCCGAAGGAGGCGTTTCTCGAGGTTGCCGAGGAAGCACCGGAGCGTGACTCTGCCGCTCTGATCGAGATGTCCAAGCTGATCACCACCAAGTGCCACGAGTTCAAAGTCCGTGGCGAGGTGGTGAATATCCGTACGGGTCCGGTCATCACGACCTACGAATTCCGGCTCGACTCGGGGGTCAAGATTTCGGCGGTCCAGAATCTGTCCGAGGATCTGGCCCTGGCCCTCCGCACCGACTCGGTTCGCATCGACCGTATTCCAGGGCGCGCGACGGTCGGCATCGAGGTGCCGAGTCCCGATCCGGAGGTGATTCGCCTCCGTCAGCTGATCGAGGCGCCGGAATTCCAGCGAGCGCAGTCGTTGTTGACTCTCAGCCTCGGAGTCGACATCCGCGGCAAGGCCTTTTTCACGGATCTCTCGCGGATGCCCCACCTGCTGATCGGCGGGTTTACCGGGTCGGGGAAATCGGTCGGGCTCAACGCGATGATCATGTCGATTCTGTACAAGGCTCGCCCGGACGAGGTGAAGTTCATCATGGTCGACCCGAAGATGGTCGAACTCGGGGTCTACGGCGATATCCCTCATCTTCTGACGCCGATCATTTCGAACCCGAAAAAGGCGGCCAATGCTCTTGGCTGGGCGGTATCTGAAATGGACAACCGCTACCGGGTTCTGGCGGCGCTCGGCGTTCGGAATCTGCAGCAGTACAACCAACTCTTGCGCGATCCGGTTCAGATCCGCCGGGCCAGGAAGAAATTGGCCGAAGAGGCCAACGGGAACGAGCCCGATCTCGAATCGATGCCGTACATCGTGATCATCATCGACGAGTTGGCGGATTTGATGATTACGTCATCGCGGGCGGTCGAGGAGTCCATCACCCGCCTCGCGCAGAAAGCACGAGCCGTCGGCGTGCACTTGGTCTGCGCCACGCAGCGACCGTCGGTGGATATTCTCACCGGCATCATCAAGGCCAATTTCCCGTGCAGAATCGCCTACAAGGTGAGATCGCGATTCGACTCGCGGACCATCCTGGACTCGATGGGTGCCGAGCATCTGTTGGGCCGGGGTGACATGCTGTTCCTGCCGCCCGGCAGCGCAAACCTGATCCGGCTCCACGGACCGCTGGTGACGGAAAAGGAAATCGCCAGCGTTGTGCGCTATATCAAGCGCTTCGGCAAACCAGAATATCAACGCGACGTGTTGACTCACGCACCGCTCGGTCCACCCGACCGCGGCGGAAACCGGCGGACCGTCATGGAAGACGGCGAGGAGTTGACGGACCCCATGTACGACCGGGCGGCGCGTCTGGTGGTCACCACGCGGAAGGCTTCCGCCTCGTATATCCAGCGCCGATTGAGGCTCGGATACACCCGGTCGGCGCGACTCTTGGATATGATGGAAAAGGAGGGTCTGGTGGGACCGCCCGCCGGATCGAAAGGACGCGAGCTCTTGGTTCCTGAAAATTACTTCGGCGAAGTCGATGAGACGCTGGCGCTCAGCGGCGGTGGGCCGGAGGATGACGGTAGGTGAATATGTCCTTCGAGGCACTCGACCTGGGTCCATCCACTCTCTATCAACTCGGTGCGGCGGCCGCGGTATGCGTGCTGTTGTTGCTGCTGATCGCGTCGTTCGTGTCGCGCTCGCGAGTTTTCTGCCAGTACCTCCACCACATGACCGGCATCCGTTTGAAGTCGAGCACCGTTCGTGCACTCTACAAGAGGGCCGGGAAGGGCGGAGTCCGCGACCACCTCATCGATCTGCTGATCCGCGAAGATCTCGCTGACTCTGGCCGTGTGATCACTCCGGACTCCAAACCGGACACCTCGATCTTCCACACCGAGAGAGCCGTCTCCAAGAAGAAAAGGAAGTGACCCCTCTTCCCTGCCCGCAAGCCGATATTCGAATCGTCGGTTCATCCGGAATCCGTGAGGTGAGTCGGTTGTCGAGGTGCTACCGAGAGCCGCGGCAAGAACCACCACTGAGTCACAGAGAGCACAGAGTGTACACAGAGAAATCCACAATGTCGGCGATGGAAACCAAGCAGGCGTTGTGCTCCAGCAGATCGATTTGGTCTCCCATACGAAAAAATATAGACCTCTGTGATGCCCTCTGTGAACTCTGTGCCTCTGTGGTTCTTCGGCCTTCCAAGGCACTTGCTGTGAGCTCCGTCGAGAAACTTCTAAGATAACGTGGACTTGGCTGCTGACCCCACGCTTTTCCGGATGAACAAAACGTAAAACGTAAATCGATGAACCCTGAGTGCCTGGGAGGGTGGGTGGAAACCTTAAACGTTCTAACGTTCCAACCTTCAAACGTTCGAACGGGCAGGTGGGCGGCCCGCCACCCGGCACAGGTATGATGTTCCTCGTGTCTGGAATCCGCGTACTCTCCGACGACCTGGTCAACCGCATCGCCGCCGGCGAGGTTGTGGAACGTCCCGCATCAGTGGTCAAGGAGTTAGTGGAAAACAGCCTCGACGCGGGTGCAACCCGCATCGAGGTGGAATTGAGCAATGGTGGTCGCAGCCTGGTGCGCGTCACGGATGACGGCGGCGGTATGGACGCTGATGACGCCGTGTTGGCCCTCGAACGCCACGCGACATCGAAGATCAATGTTGCCGAAGATCTGGACCATATCGGCACCCTCGGTTTCCGGGGCGAAGCGTTGCCGTCGATTGCGGCGGTTTCTCGTTTTGTTCTCCTGACCTCGAGCGATCCTTCCACGGGGGGTGTTCGTGTGACTGTGGAGGGGGGACGGATCCTCGGCGCCGAGGGTGCGGCGCGTGCGCGCGGCACGACCGTCGAGATCCGGGATCTGTTTTTCAACGTACCGGCCCGGCGGAAATTCCTGAGATCGCCGGAGACCGAACTCCGTCATGTTCAGGAGGCTGTGTGGAGTGCCGCGTTGAGCCGGCCCGATGTGGCGTTTCTTCTCCGGCACGGACCTCGATGTCTGATTGACGCGCCGGCGGTGGCGGACCCGTCTCGCCGGTTCAAGGATCTGTGGCGCAAGACGGATCGGGTCGTTGCCTTCTCCGCCAGTGGTGGAGGAGCGGCAATCGAAGGCATGCTGGCCCCGGGAACCGGCCGCGGCCGGCCTCAGATGATCTTTCTGGTCAACGGCAGAGCGGTGCGCGACCGGCTGCTGGTCGGGGCCGTGATGCGGGTGATTCGGTCGGCAGGCGCCGGGTTTGGCGGATCGAGAGTGGCCATCGACCTTCGGCTGCCTCCCGATCAGGTCGACGTCAATGTCCACCCGGCCAAGGCTGAGGTCCGTTTTGCCCGCGCGGGAGCGATTTTTTCGCTCATCGAACGCGCGATGCGCCACGGGATCGCGGCGTCACAGGGCCGCGTCGGTATCAGTCGTCTCGATGAGGGAGACCGTGCCCACCCCGGAGTGTCGGAGTCAGCCCGTGGAGGGTACGGCGAATTGCTGCGTAACCGCTCATCGGGAGGATCGCCGCTTTTCGAACACCCCGCGTACAGCGAAGCTGCGGAAACGCATTCGATCTCATCGCCATTTGACAGTGCCTCGTCGGCCGCAGATCACGACCGGGTCGAATCCAGATCAGGCGCCACCCCTGGTCCCGCCGACACTCCCTTCGGTCGACTCATCGGACAGTACCGCGACAGTTTTCTGCTGCTCGAGGACGTTCACGGTCTCGTGATCGTCGACCAGCACGTGGCGCACGAACGCGTGCTCTACGATCTGATCCGTCGGCGGCTGGCGGGGGAAAAGGCCCCTTCGCAGGGTCTGCTGCATCCCAGATTGATCGAGGTCGGTGAGGCCCTGGCCGGTGCGCTGCCCGCAGTGGAGGATTTGCTGCGGCGGGTGGGTATCGAAGCGGAGCTTTTCGGGCCGGACACCGTGCGCCTCTCCTCGGTGCCGCCAGAGCTCGAGGAAGAGGAAGTGGATCGCGTTGTCGAGGAAATTCTCGATCGCGCCACTGCCCTCGACGGTGTTCCGGAACGCGCGGCCGAGGAACTCGAAGAACAACTCGCCGCAGACTTGTCGTGTCGCGGAGCGATTAAGATCAACCACCGGTTGTTGGCGCAGGAGCAGCGCTCCCTGCTCGACGACCTGGTGGCAACCGAGAACCCCTACCGATGCCCGCACGGGCGACCCATCATCCTCCGACTCTCTCAGGAGGAGATGGAGCGACGCCTGGGGAGACGTTGATGCAGAGAGAACAATGGCACCTGACCGAAGGCCTGATTTTCGCCCATTTTGCGGTGTTCATTCTGGCGGGGATGATGGAGGCGAGCCAGCAGGCCCTGGCCCTCTTTCCAGAGCTCGTCACGAGCCGTCCGTGGACTCTGGTGACCTACCAGTTTGTTCACGGCAGCAGCATGTTCTGGTTCTTCATCTCGATGCTCGTGCTGTGGATCATGGCGCGCCCACTCGAAGAGAGCTGGGGTTCCCCGAGGTTTCTGGTCTTCTGGTTGATTGCTACCTTTGGAGCATCGTTGACGGCGTGGGCTCTCGGGCGTGTTCTCTACGGCGATACCGGCTTCAGCACCTGCCTGCTGTTTACCTTCGCGACCGTGTACCCCGAAGTGGAGTTTCGCCTCTTTTTCATCATTCCGGTCAAGGTGAAATACCTGGCCATCATCGCGGCCGCGTTCCTCGTTTACTCGAGCCTCACTCTCGGCCTTCTCGCCGGTGTCGCGAATATCGCGGGCACCTCAGCCGGTTATCTCTTCTTTCTTGCCACGCGCCGGATGCCGAGTCGACGCAAGATCGCCTTCGAGTTCAACAAACGCAAGGCGGATATGGCGGTGGGTGCCGAAAGCGCGCAGGCGACCGGCCGAAACCAGAACTGGGACCCGGCTGTTCGAGCGGCCGCAGAGAGAGCTCGCGAGGCTGGGGTTGTGGCGCCCGAGGACGAGCCCCTGTTGGCGGAACTCGATGCTGCCAAAGATCCGTCGATCACGGTCTGTGCGCCGAGCGAGTTTGGTTTCATCGAGGATGATGTGTGCCGCGGCTGTGCCGGATACGCCGAGTGCGCGGCTCGCAGAATTCGACAAAGCGCGGAAGATCGCTGAAATTGATCGATTTTGGAGATTTATTCCTGTAACTGTGTCTCATTTCTGCATTTGCATTCGTGAAAATCTTCACATAGCTTGAGCATCAAGGGCGTCCGGGTTATCCTGATGCTCCGGTCGCTTGGAATCCAAATGGAAGGGACGCGGAGATGTATCGGAAGCGGGTGACAGTTTTCGTCGGCCACTTCGGCAGCGGCAAGACCGAGATTGCTCTCAACGGAGCGCTCGAGATTGCCGCAACAGGTGTGCCGGTCACCCTCGCCGACCTCGACGTGGTGAAGCCCTATTTCCGCTCCAGGTCGGCTCGGGCCATTCTCGACGATGCGGGTATCGAGCTGCTGGCGCCAACGGGCGCAAATGTTCACGCCGACCTTCCGATCATCGTCCCGCAGATTCGCAGCCACCTGAGACAGAACCAGAGGCGTCTGATCATGGATGTCGGCGGAGACGATACCGGCGCCAGGGTTCTGGGCTCGCTGTCGGACGTGATTCCGCGCGACGACACAGACTGTCTGCTGGTTCTGAACTTTCGGCGTCCGTCCACTCCCGATCCGAGAACCGCACTGAAGATGGTGCGGGAGATCGAAGCCGTGGGGCGTTTGCCCGTGACCGGGCTCATCTCCAACACCCACCTCATGGATGAAACCACTCCCGAGGTGATCTTGGACGGCTATCGCATGGCACTCGAGACAGCCCGGACGGCTGGTGTGCCGCTGGTGGCGGTGACGGTCAGTGGCGATGTCGCGGCAGACATCGATCCCGAAAGTCTGGAGTGTCCGGTGGTCACGATGCGGCGTATCGTGCGACCGCCGTTCGACCAGTCGTTGGAGCGGAGGACCACGGGACCGCTCTTCGTGGTCAACTGAGAAAGGAGCGTTCATGCCGCAGATCGTGATCAGCCCCGACAGCTGCAAGGGGTGCGAGCTCTGCGTTTCGGCGTGCCCGCAGCAAATTCTGGGCATGGGCAAGCAGATCAACAACAAAGGTTATTTCTATGCCGAGGTGGTGGAGCAGATGCGCTGCATCGGGTGCCGGCTGTGCTGCATTACCTGTCCCGATATGGCCATCGAGATGAGGGTCAACGGGACGATGTATCACTACTTCAGTTACTGATGGGAGTTTCCACGATGACCTTCCCCGTTCCCGCGCCCGTGCCCGTGCCCGAAATGGGCATTGAGCCAGAAAGTGGTCTTCGGACGCGGTCACGGATGCGGGACGCGATGTTCCGTCGAGCATTTGATCGGAGAACCGCATGACCAAAAAACTCATGAAGGGCTCGGAGGCCATCGGCGAGGCGGCGGTGCAGGCCGGGTGCAAGTTATTTTTCGGCTACCCGATCACGCCCCAGAATGAAATACCCGAGTACATGTCGATGCGTCTTCCGCAGATCGGCGGCGCCTTTGTCCAGGCGGAATCAGAGGTGGCGGCCTCCAACATGATCTATGGCGCCGCCGGGTCGGGTGAACGCGTGATGACCTCGTCGTCATCGCCCGGAGTGTCGCTGATGGCAGAGGCCATCTCCTATCTCGCCGGTTCCGAGCTGCCGGTAGTCATTGTCAACATCGTTCGGGCCGGTCCGGGACTCGGCGGGATTCTGCCGAGCCAGGGCGACTACTTTCAGGCGACCCGAGCGCTGGGACACGGAGATTTCCGTGTGTTGGTGCTGGCGCCCTGGTCAATCCAGGAAGCTGCGGATCTGGTTCAGGATGCCTTCGATCTGGCCGACTACTACCGCAACCCGGTGTTGATCCTCGGCGACGGTCTGATCGGCCAGATGATGGAGCCCGTGGAATTCCACGACGGCCGTCAACCCATCAAGGAGCTCGAGCCGAAGACCTGGGCCGCCACCGGTTGCGACGGCAGCCGGCCCACCAACGTCATCAACTCCCTTTTCCTCGATCCTGCGGAGCTCGAGCAACACAACATCAAGCTCACCGCCAAGTACGACCTCATGACAGCGGATGAAGTGCGATACGGCACCGAAGGCACTGACGACGACTACGATGTCCTCATCGTCGCCTACGGCACGGTGGCGAGGGTCTGTTCTACGGCCATCGAGGAGCTCAGGGAAGAGGGCGTCAAAGCGGCCCTCGTGCGACCGATTACGCTGTGGCCGTTCCCCTACAAAGCGGTCCGTGATGCGGCGGCCAGGGCGAGTTCGGTCCTCGTCGTGGAGTTGTCCGCGGGTCAGATGATCGAGGACGTCCAGTTGGCTCTCGCACGCAGCCGACCGGTCCATTTCTACAACCGGATGGGCGGCATGCTGGTGTCGCCGGACGAAGTCGTGAGCAAGGTGAAATCGATCCTCGATGGCAGCTCGGAGGAGGTGCATCATGGCTGAGACCGTGTTTGCCAGGCCGCAGGCTCTGGCCGAGGTCACGACCCACTATTGCCCGGGTTGCACGCATGGCGTGATCCATCGCCTGGTGGCGGAAGTGATCGACGAACTCGAAATTCGCGAACGGACCGTCGGTATCGCGCCGGTTGGATGTTCGGTTCTGGCCTATAACTACTTCAACGTTGATTTCCACGAAGCATCGCACGGTCGGGCTCCGGCAGTCGCAACCGGCATCAAGCGGGCGCGCCCGGATCTCATGGTTTTCTCCTACCAGGGTGACGGTGACCTCGCATCCATCGGGATGGCCGAGATCGTGCACTGCGCCAACCGCGGCGAGAAGGTCACAGTGGTCTTCGTCAACAACGCCATCTACGGCATGACCGGCGGGCAGATGGCGCCGACCACCATGCCCGGCCAGGTCGCCACGACCTGCCAGCTCGGACGCGATGTGGACACCACCGGCCATCCCATCCGCATGGCCGAGCTGCTCTCCACTCTGCGCACCCCGGCCTTCGTGGCCCGTGCCACCGTCCACAACCCACTGGTGGCGGTCCACGCCAAGGAGATGCTGCGGCGCGCATTCACCTATCAAGTCGAGGGCACCTGTTTCTCGTTGGTGGAGATCCTCTCGACCTGCCCCACCAACTGGGGTATTCCACCCTCCGAATCAATGACCTGGCTGGAGAAGAACATGTTGCCGTACTACCCGGTAGGGATCTTCAAAACGCCCGAAGGCGGCAGCCGCGAACCGATGCCGTTGAGCGGTTGACTGGAGGGGGCATGCAGAGCGAAGTAATCATGGCCGGGTTCGGGGGGCAGGGGATCCTCCTCATCGGCAAGATGCTCGCCTACGCGGGCATGCACGCGGGCAAGGAGGTGTCGTGGCTGCCCTCCTACGGTCCGGAGATGCGCGGCGGGACCTGCAACTGTACCGTGGTGGTCTCCGACAAGCCCGTCGGGTCACCGGTGATTCGCTCACCGCGGGCGGTGCTCGCGATGAATCTGCCGTCTCTGGAGAAGTTCGAGCCGGATATCCGACCCGGTGGGCTCCTGCTGATCAACTCCTCGCTGATCAACCGCGGCTCCGAACGCGACGACGTGACCGTCATCGAAGTGCCGGCGAATCAGATCGCCACCGACCTCGGGAACCCGCGCGGCGCCAACATGGTCGCACTCGGCGCCTACCTCGGGGCCACGGACGCGGTGTCGATCGACGAGGTGATCGAGGTCATCCGCGAAACCTTCGCCGCCAAACCGGCGGTGATCGATGTCAACATCGAGGCGCTGCAGAAGGGCTACGAGCTCGGAGCGGCGCACAAGGAGATGGAGGCTTGATGGCTGAAACTCCGTGTTCCGACCTCAGCATGACTGAAGATATTCTCGCGAAATATCCGGCCGAAGAACCGGCGCTGATCCAGGTTCTGCAGGACGTCCACCGCGCCTACAACTACCTGCCGTGCGATGTGCTCGAGCGGGTGGCCGAGGCGCTCGACGTTCCCCTGGCCAAGGTCTTCTCGGTTTCTACCTTCTACAAGGCTTTTTCGCTCGAGCCACAGGGCGACACGATCGTCAAGGTGTGCACGGGGACGGCCTGTCACATCCGCGGTGCCGGCCAGTTGGTGGAGGAACTCGAGCGCCAGCTCGGGATCGGTCCCGATGAAACTACGGAGGACCTCAAATTCACCGTCAAGACGGTCAATTGCGTCGGCGCCTGTGCCATGGCGCCGGTGATGATCGTCGGCGAGAAGTACTGGGGCAGCGCCAAGTCCGCCCGCATGGCCAAATACCTGGCCGAGGGAGGCAACGATGAGAATTGAGTCGAGGGACCAGTTCGAAGCGTTGCAGACCCAGGCGCGGGAGATCGAGGCGGGACGTTCCCAGCAGGTCCTGGTGTGCTGCGGAACCGGGTGCCTCGCCTCAGGGGCAAAGAAGGTGGCCGAGGCTTTCGCGGAGGAAATCGCCAAGCGGAGCCTCGATGCCGACGTCAATCTCTTTGTCAAATCAACCGGCTGCCACGGCTTCTGCGAACGAGGGCCGCTGGTGGCGCTGCAGCCGTCCGGAATTCTCTACACCAAGGTCAAGTCGGGCCGGGTGGAGGAGATCGTCGAAAAGACGCTGATCGGTGGCGAGGTGATCCAGGGGCTGCTCTACAAGGAACCCGTGAGCGGTGACCGCATCGAGCAGTACGACGAGATCCCGTTCTACAAGAACCAGGTTCGGGTGGCGATGCGCAACATCGGCCGCATCGATCCCACCGCGATTCTCGACGCCATAGCGGAGGGAGCTTACGCCGGGTTGGCCAAGGCACTCTTCGAGATGACGCCGGACGAGGTCATCGACGAGGTCGGCCGGCTCCGGCCAGCGAGGGCGCGGCGGCGCCGGATTCAACACCGCTCGCAAGTGGCGTTCCTGCAAGTCGGCGCCCGGTGACCGGCGCTTCGTGCTGTGCAACGGCGACGAGGGCGACCCCGGTGCCTTCAAGGATCGCTCGATCATGGAGGGCGACCCGCACTCGGTGCTCGAAGGCATGATCATCGGCGCCTACGCGATCGGTGCCCACGAGGGCTAGATCTATGTTCGCGACGAATACCCGCTGGCGGTGGTCAATCTCACCATCGCTCTCAGCGAAGCCCGGAAGTACGGGCTGCTCGGCGAGAACATCATGGGTTCGGGTTTCGACTTCGACATCAAGATCTCGCGCGGCGGCGGCGCCTTCGTGTGCGGCGAGTCGTCGGCCCTGATGCGCTCGCTCGAGGGCAAGACCGGCGAGCCGCGCGCCAAGTACGTGCACTCCACCGAAAAGGGCCTCTTCGACCTGCCGACGGTGCTCAACAACGTCGAGACCTGGGCCGGCATCGGCGCCATCATCGATCGCGGGGGCGAGTGGTTCGCCTCGATGGGCACCGAGAAGAGTCAAGGGCACCAAGGCCTTCTCCCTGGTCGGCAAGGTCAAGAACACGGGCCTCATCGAGCTGCCCATGGGCACCACCCTGCGCCACATCATCTACGACATCGGCGGCGGCATTCTCAAGGACCGGCCGTTCAAGGCGGTGCAGACCGGCGGACCATCGGGCGGCTGCGTTCCGGAAGAGCTGCTCGATCTGCCGGTGGACTACGAGAAGCTCACCGAGGCCGGCTCGATGATGGGTTCGGGCGGCATGATCGTCATGGACGACCGCACCTGCATGGTGGATGTGTCGCGCTACTTCCTCGCCTTCCTCGACGAGGACCTGCGGCAAGTGCACGCCGTGCCGGGAGGGCCTTCCCCAGATGCTCAACATCTACGATCGCATCATCGACGGCAAGGGCCGGCGAGGGCGATCTCGAGCTCATCGAGCGGCTGGCCGCCGGCATGCAGCTCGGCAGCCTGTGCGAGCTCGGCAAATCGGCTCCGAACCCGGTGCTCTCGACCCTGCGGTACTTCCGCGCTGAGTACGAGGCCCACATTCGGGAGCATGCGTGCCCGGCCGGAGTCTGCCGCGAGCTGACCGCATTCGAGACTCGAGGACGGCTGCGACGGCTGCCACCTGTGCTTCAAGGCCTGTCCGGTCGACGCCATTTCCGGGGTGATCAAGGAGATGCACGTCGATCGACCACGAGGCCTGCATCTCGTGCGGGGCGTGCTTCGATGTCTGTCCGACGGATTCGATTCGGACCTTCCCCAAACATGAAATCGAGAAAGCGGAGGTGGTGTGATGCCGACGCTCTCCGTCAACGGCCGTCGGGTCGAGGTTGATCCCGACGCCACCATCCTCGACGCAGCGCGCGTCGCGGGTGTCGAGGTTCCAACGCTGTGCCAGTTCGATGGCCTCGAGCCGTGGGGCGGATGCCGCCTGTGCGTCGTGGAGATGTCGCAGGCCAACTGGGACGACGACTGGTTCAAGATGGTCACTGCCTGCAACCACCCGGTCGAGGACGGAATGACGGTGGTCACCGACTCGGAGCGGGTGATCGAAACCCGGCGGGTGGTGCTCGATCTGCTGTTGGCCCGATGCCCGGAAACGCCGCTGATCCAGAAGATCGGCCAGGGAGCACGGGATCGAAGAGACCTCGTACACTCCGAACCCCGAGCCCAACCGACTGCATTCTCTGCGGTCTCTGCACCCGGGTCTGCGACCACATCGGTGTTTCGGCGATCTCGCGCGTCAATCGTGGCTGGGGACGCGAGATTGCACCGCCCTTCAACCAGCCGCCGCCCGATTGCATCGGTTGCCTGGCGTGCGCCGAGATCTGCCCGACTGATCTGCATCCCCTTCGAGACTTCGAACCACCGAAGGACTATCTGGGGCAAGGAATTCGAGATGCTGCGCGACCCGAAGACCGGCCAGGCGGTGATCACGAAGGCCCAGGCCGAGCATTTCTCTGAACGCAGCGGAGTGCCGGATTTCGTACTTCGAGAAATCGGATGCCAGCAAACGTCGGGAGATGGCCGGGACCTTCGAGAACTTGCAGGTGGTGAGGAGTGATGAAGATGATCTACAAGGTTTCGGTGGAACGCTGCATCGCCTGTGGCAAGTGCGAGCTGGCCTGTGCCTTTGCCCACGGCGCCGAGGGGCGGCCGGCGAAGATCCCGGATCAACATCTTTCGCCGAGGTCCCGAGCTTGGCACTCCGATCGTCTGCTTCCAATGCGAAGAAGCGGGCTGCGTCAGCCGTGTGCCCGACCGAGGCCCTGGTGCGAAATCCGGAAACCGGTGCGATCGAAATGGTGCGTTCGCGGTGCATCTCATGCCGGATGTGCGTCGCCGCGTTGCCCCTTCGGCAACATGCTGTGGGACGAGACCTATCACTGCGTCCAGAAGTGCGATCTCTGCGGCGGCGAGCCGCGGTGCGTGCCCTTCTGCCCCACCGGGGCTATCGCCTGGGTGCCCGATCGAAGAGGCGGCGATCCCGCCGGAGCCGCTGGACCGTGAGAACCTGGACCTTGAGGGTGGTGTTGGAAGCTGGGAACCGAAACGGAGACGCGTTGATGAAACAAGACAACGATGAGATTCGCGAGATTCTGAAGAAGGCCTACCAGATCGAGGTGGACGGCTACACCTTCTACTCCATGACCGCCGAACGTGCCGCGAAGCCTGCGGTCCAGGAGCTCTTCGACAAGCTGGCGCGGGACGAGGTGCAGCACAAGGCGTATCTGCAGTCCGTGATCGGTTCGTACGAGGAGAAGGGTCTCGCGGCATTCACATGCCGCGCCGCGACCCTGATCTCAAGGCTTTCACCGACACCATCTTCACCGACGAGTTCAAGAAACAGGCGCAGGGCGCGGACTTCGAGCTCGGCGCGCTGTCCATCGGCATGACTCTGGAGACCAATGCGATCAAGTACTTTTCCGGCGCCGCTCAGAACACCTCCGAGACAGGAGGTCAGGGAGTTCTACCAGTTCCTGGCCGACTGGGAGCAGGAACACCTCGAGGCGCTGCAGAGGCTCTACAACGGGGTGCGCCAGGACTTCTGGTCCGACGGCGGGTTTTCGCCCTACTGATTGGGCCGCCCGCCCGTCCACGATCGCGGGGATCGCGGCTCGGTCGCTCACAGCTTCACCGACGAACCCGAGAGTCCTCGCTGAAGCTGTGAGCGCCCTACGCGCCTTCGGCGCGCTGGCGGGCTCCTCGAAGATCGGATCGCCCTCGGACCTTTTCGTCCCGCCCCCGCCCCCCGCCCGCCCACCCTCAGAAATCCACGTCGGCCCCCACCCGCCCGACCTCCCGCCATGAATTTCTGAGGGCCGGGGGTGGAATTAGACCTGGCGCCAGGGTTACTCACGTTGTCAGGATCGAATACCGAGAAGAGTCAACGATTTGTTGACTCATCGAGATACACAGTGCATGAGAGCCAACAATCTGGTACAGGCCCCGGGGCACATCCGGTGGAAACGCAGGCGGCGTCTGGTTCAACCGGTGTGCGATTGGCGAACGGGGCATTGTTCTGGCCGGACGCGCTGTTCTGCGAGCGCGCCCGGAGTTGCCTTCGCATTGGCCGACCCGGCGGAGGCCATTTCGTGATCGATCTGCTGGACCTATGCGACAGCTCCGCGACGTCGATCCTGAAGCGCTGAGCCCCCGTCATTCCCCTTAATCGATCAGGGCCTGAGCAAGGCGACGTGATTGCGTTGACTCCCAAAATCGTCAAGGATGGCACGTCCGATCAACGCGCTCTTCTGCCAGCGCAGGGTGGGGGAAAATTCTCCGAATTCCGAATTCCGAATTCGAGAATCTGCGTTCATCTGCGTGATCTGCGGTTTCTCCCGGGGTGGGTGGGCGGAAATCCAAAATCCAAAATCCAAAATCCGAAATCCAAATCGGAAATCCCATCCCGGTACAATGCCGTGAATCGATGCGACAGGGGGATCCATGAGCTTGAAGGAAGATTTCGAAGCAGCGCAAACCAGGGCTAAGAGCCTTTCTGAAAAACCTTCCAACGACGACCTGCTCGCGCTCTACAGCCTATACAAGCAGGCGACCGACGGCGATGTGCAGGGAGAGCGTCCATCGGGCTTCGATTTCGCGGCGCCGCCAAGTACGACGCCTGGGAGAAGCGGCGCGGGATGTCGGCCGACGAAGCGATGCAGGGCTACATCGAGCTCGTCGACCAGCTCGCTGCCGGCTGAGGGTGCTGCTGATGACTGAACCGGTGCTGGTAGACGGTCGGACCCTCGATATCGACGGGGTCGAGGCGGTGGCGCGCGCGGGGCGGGGGTGATCCTCGATGGCGGGGCTCGGTCCAAGGTGGCCGAGGCTCGGCAAGTGGTGGAGGACATCCTCGCCTCGGGTGCGGGTGGTTTACGGGATCAACACCGGTTTCGGAAGCTGGCCGAGGTGCGGATCTCAGCCGATCAGCTCGAACAGCTGCAGCTCAATCTTCTGCGGTCGCACGCCTGCGGGGTGGGCGAGCCGTTTCCCGAGGACGTGGTTCGGGCGATGCTCCTGCTGCGTGCCAATGTCCTCGCCACCGGCCATGCCGGGTGCCGGCCCGCTGGTGGTCGAGCGGATCCTCCAACTCCTCAAAGCCGGAGTCCATCCGGTGGTGCCGAGCCAGGGATCGGTGGGCGCCTCGGGCGACCTCGCGCCGCTCGCCCACCTCGCGCTCGTGCTCATCGGCGAGGGGGAGGCAATTGTCGAGGAGAGCGGTTGTCCGGCGCCAAGGCGCTGGCAGAAGGTTGGTATGGAGCCTCTGCACCTCGGTGCAAAGGAAGGGCTCGCCCTGATCAACGGTACCCAGGCTTCGGCTGCTGTCGGCGCGCTCGGCGTGGCCGACGCGAGTCGACTGCTCGATGCAGCGGACGTGATCTGCGCCCTGACCCTCGACGCCATGGCAGGGACAGACGCGGCTTTCGATCCGGCGGTACACGCTGCGCGGCCCCATCCCGGTCAGGGTGTCAGCGCCGGCGCGGATGCTCGACGCTTCTCGTGGGCTCGGAGATCCGCGAATCGCACCGGGAATGCGGCCGGGTTCAGGATGCCTACTCTCTGCGGTGCTCACCGCAGGTCCACGGCGCGGGCCGGCGATGCCCTCGAGCACGCCCACCGGGTGCTGGAGATCGAACTCAATTCGGCCACCGACAACCCCATGGTCTTTGCCGAGGGCCGGGTGATTTCCGGTGGCAACTTTCACGGTGCGCCGATCGCCGCCGTCTTCGATTATCTCGCGTCACGCTCACCGATGTCGCCTCGATCTCGGAGCGGCGGCTGGCTAGGATGGTCGACAGCGTCCCTCTCCGGTCTGCCTCGATTCCTCGTCTCTGACGCCGGGCTCAACTCCGGCTTCATGATGGTCCAGGTGTCTGCCGCGGCTCTGGTGTCAGGAGTGCAAGACCCTGGCGCATCCTGCGTCAGTGGATTCGATTCCGACCTCGGCCGGCCAGGAAGACCACGTGTCGATGTCGACATGGGCGGCCCGCAAGCTCGCCCGGGTCGTCGAACTCACCCGGCAGGTCCTCGGGATGGAGTATCTCGCGGCGGTCCAGGCGCTCGAGTTCCACCGGCCGCTCAAGACCTCGCCGCGTCTCGAAGAAGCCGCTGCGCGTCTGCGCGAACAGGTCCCGCGACTCGAGGAAGACAGGTACATGGCCTCGGACATGAACACCGCTGCCGACCTCGTTCCGACGCTCGGTCCTCTCGCTGATTAGTCACGTTCCTGGTCAGGGGGACACCGCCCGCCACCCGCGATCTGCGATCGCGGCCCCGGTCGCTCATGGCCTCATCGAAGCACACAAGCGTTCTCCGGTGAGGCCATGAGCGCCCGAGCGCGCCCACGGCGCGCCGGCCGGCTCATCGGGAAACGGGTCGTCCTCGGGCTATTTGTCCCGCCCCCGCCCCCCGCCCGCCCACCCTCAGAAATATACGTCGGCCTCCAGACGCCCGACCTCCCGCCGCAAATTTCTGAGGGCCGCGAGTGAAAAAAGACTTTGCGCCGGAGTTGCTTCTGGGGATTCCAGGGCACCGTTCAAGACAGAGGTCTCTCCTATTCACGGAGTGGCTGTCACCGCAGGCGATGCCAAATCGTTCCCGTCCCTGTCCCCGTTCCCGACGGGATGTGGCCGGCGCTCCTCTATTCATCGCGATCTTCTGCCGGCGCGCTTCCGCGTGGTTGCCCCCCTTGACGATCTTATGGACCTGGTGTGAAAGCGACGTGATTGCGTTGACTCCCAAAATCGTCAAGGACGGCACGCCCGATCAACGTGCTTTTCTGCGAGCGAGCTTCCCGAGAGGAGCCACTCTTCGCGTTGATTGGACTCCACGCGCCCCTGAAGGCTATGAGTTGCTCCCAACAATGCAAAAGATGGCACCTCCGCCGAATGCGCTCTTCTGCGATCGCCCCGCTGATTGAACTGGTGCGTTAAGAGAACAGCTCGTAGCGGTGAGCAACACCAGGTGCCACTTTTTGCATTGTCTGAGTTCGAATTCCGAGCGAATGAGCCGTTGGGGCAGACAATGCTAAAGGTGGCTCCTGATACTCGGTGGCGCAAAGGAGAACCCTATGCCAAGTCGAAATCAGTTGAGAGTGGTTAGGTGGGTGGAAATCCGAAATCCGAAATCCGAAATCCGAATTCAAAATCTGCGTCTATCTGCGTGATCTGCGGGCTGTTATTGGCCACGAACTTGTCGTAGGGATACCAGAGAAGTTGAAACGTCTCGCGATCCAGCAGGATGAGTCCCGACTCGTCTGCTCCTTTGAGTTCGATTCTCATCGGCAATTGAACGAGGGGATCTTGGAGTGGGATCCACGATCCTCCATCAGGTGTGAGCCGGTACAGTCCCTGAGTCCAGGTGTCTGGGTCGTCGGCATCTTCAGCGTCCGGTGCAGTGATCAGCATCGCGAAAACACCGCCGTCAGGAGCCATCGCCAACCGCTCCCTCTTCTGACCCTCGAGGGTTGGCAGGGAGAGGCGATCTCTGACCGATCCGTCCAATTCGAATCTGATGAGTTCGTTGGCTTCGGAGAGCCACAAAGCCACGTTGTCGTCCGATCCCAGAAAGTAGTCTCTCCGGCAACAGGCGGCCTTGTGGGTATCCGGAAATGTCGATCGCGGGAGGGAGCTGTTCTGAAGTGTGCCGGAGTCGTCAAAAAGGTAAACAAGGTCGTAGTCCTGGCCATCTCTTCGTTTCTGCGGATCAGAACCCAAACACCAGATGGTTCCTTCATCATCGCCGTACAGTCCGTGACACCGGGCCGGTGCGGTCGGGAACCGGTGAACGATCTTTTCCTTGTCGAGGTCGTATTCCGCCAGGATCCAGGGGTATCCCTCTGCCTGTGTGACCGTCGACAGGAACAGTCGATTCGTGCCGAGAAGTGCGGTATCGAAGACTCTGCCGCCAGCCATATCCGTGATGTCGTGACGCGGTACCCGCTCGAAGATTTTTTCGCCGTGCTCGTCCCAGACGACCAGCACGTTGTGATCACAGTCCTCCTCTGCCGGCACGCATTCTTGTTGAGAACGACGCGACCATTGATTGGCGTCAGCCAGTAGTAGTAGTCGGCTCCTTCGAGGCTCAGGTCGAAATGCTCGGGTCCGTCGAGATCGGCGAGGAGCATCTCGCCCTCTTCGTCTGAGGCCGAAGCCGAGAGAAGTCGAAAGAACAAGAAGAGTGACGATCGCGAAGCGGTGGAAGTTCAGTTTTTTCTCCCCGGATCGTTGAAACTGTCGACTTGAAAAACCATCGACGTGATGTGGTTCAGCCACTGTCCATTCTACGGTGAGGGGGAGCTTCGGTGTTTAAGTGCTGAAATTGGCCCCATTGAAGTCGGTGCGCTTTATCTCAGAGTGCGCTTCCCGCAAAGGATCGGGCACTGGGTTCTCCGTGACGCGACTGAGTATGAGGAGCCACCCTTAGCAATGTTGGACCACAGGACATATCCACTTCAACGAAATGCTCCCAACAATGTGAAGACCGGCACCTGGCGCCTCCGACTGGAAGCGCTCTTCCGATCGCTCCGCTGATTGAACTGGTGTGTTGAGAGCAGCAGCTCGTACCGGTGAGCAACACCAGGTGCCACTTTTTGCATTGTCTGAGTTCGAATTCCGAGCGACTGAGCCTTTGGGGCAGACAAAGCTAAAGGTGGCTCCTGATACTCGGTGGCGCAAAGGAGAACCCTATGCCAGAAG
>CAVYKX010000018.1:0-135000 GCA_963769215.1 Candidatus Sulfomarinibacteraceae bacterium
GATTTATCCGGCCACATCGATACCCGGGTCACATCCTAGACGGGTTCTGTCTTCGCACTCAAAATTTTTATGACGGGTGTCATCGTGGCCGGATTCTCTTTTGTCATCACTTTCCATATAGTTGTGTTCTTTATCTGTAAATTCAATAATATCAACTCAATATTCTGCTAATTCATAATTGTTAAGTTGAATTTTAATTTGTTCAAATCTAAGCCGTTTTTGGTTTTTCCTCTCTTTCGGCTTATCAATAATATGAACATTGAAATGAAAATGGCAATGACAATGAATCTGTCCTTGACAAATCGATTTGGGCTCTTTATAAAAATACTGATCGTTCAGTATGTTAATTGGTGTCTTTATCCAAGATTTCAAATGAACGGTATCAGTACAGTACCTGTAAGCTATCTAATATCCCAACCATCGACTGAGCACAACTCAGGCGCCCAGGAGATAGCCATGAAGCGCAGCGAGGATACTGTCAACCGAATCTTACAGGCCGCACTTGGTTTATTTGTCCGCAACGGCTATCATGGCACTTCCATCAGTGATATCACACGCAAAGTGGGTTTGACTAAAGGTGCCCTGTATGCCCACTTCAACAGCAAAGATGAGCTCCTGATCCGTATCATTGAAGAATACGAACTCCGTTTTATCGATAAATTTATACAAAGCATAACCGAATTTCCCGGTGATGCCTTAGCGAAATTTCATCACGCAATCAGCTTTGCTCCTATTTGCCTTAGAAAATCAAGATCTATGCGTCTTCCGACCCTCCCTTACTACTGAACTGAATGCGGACGTTGAGTTTGAACCGACGCTAAAAAAGGTATACCGGAAATATCAAGAATTTATGAGCGGCTGGTCCGGCAGGGTATTCAAGAAGGTCTTTTCAAAAAGGACCTGGATCCCGACTTGGCTGGGCTTTCGTTCATGGCTGTGCATGACGGAATGATGCATCAATGGGTCCTCAACCAGACCTCGGTTGATGGTGAAAAATTCGTGAAAAGATTCCCGAAACGATATTCATGAACGGTTTGGTGAAACAGATATGAACCTGAATCTTTTGGTCGTAATATATTAACATGTTGAAATTGTGTTGTTTTCATGTGTATGGCTTCATTGTGTATAGTCGGAATAGTGGAATAATGGAACGATGGAATGTTGGAAAAGTGGAATTTATTGCATTGTCTAAATCTATTTGCCATTTCAGATATTCCTGGTGCAGTTGCTTTTAATATGCCGATGCTGGATGCTGGTTGCTCGATGCTGCACAACAGGTATTGTATAGTTAAATGGAAGAGCACCCAGTATCCAGAAACCAGTATCGAGGATCGCCAAATACTGACAAGGGATCTCGGCAAGAAATATTGATTGCGTTAATAGCTAACGAAACTTTGAAAATGCTTAATTCCCTATTTATCGAACACTGAATCTTGATGGAATCGTAAAAAGTCGGAATTTTGATTTTTATTCATTGTAACACGTTGAATTTACAAGCCTTGAAATTTGACTTTTGTGCTTTTTGCGCCTTTTTGCGGCCATATCAATCTTAAACGTATAAGGCCTTTTTGCCTGAGAATATAAAGGAGATCACAAATGCCACGACAGATGAATTTTGAAAAGAAGTATGAAGCCGGCAATGCCCTACCATTTGACCAAAAGAACGAAATGTTCAAACTACCGCGCCGGACCCTGAGCTTCGAAAAGTAGGCCAGGGTTTTTGGGGCCTGATTGCACCCAAGGACAAACCCGGCTATCGCCATGAAGACATGGCTCTCCGGAATGCCGGCTGGTTCTCGAAATTGCTTATGCCCGGGGTGTGATGCAAAGCGATTTCGGCCTTTTCAGCTGGGAAGATAAAATCCAGGGGTTGTCTGTGTTGCCGGACGGTTTGACGTTTGACAACAACAATCCGGAATACAATGCCCGGGTCGTAAAATTGGCAGCTACGCTATACGGTTCCAGCAGTGTCGGAATATGTAAATTAGATCGGCGCTGGATATGGATAAAGGCTTCGATTTTATGAAACGCGAAGCGTATGAAATAGACATTCCGGATGAATATCAATATGTTATTAATATGGCCGTTCCCATGGATTACCGCTATTATAAATATGCACCCACCTTCAGTTGTGGGGGAACAACGGGTTTGGGTTACTCCAAGATGGCCTTTACCGCCGGGCTGATGGCCCAATTTGTGCGCCAGTTGGGATACAAAGCCATACCTTCCGGCAATCACACTGCCCTCAGTGTCCCTTTTGCCGTGCAGGCCGGACTTAGGGAACTGGGTCGCAACGGGATTCTGATTACGCCCCAATTGGGCCCCAGAGTCAGATTATGCCAGATCTTTACCAACCTACCGATGGCAGTGGATCAACCCATTGAGTTTGGCGTAACCGGAGTTTTGTGATGCCTGTCAAAAATGCGCCAAACATTGTCCCGGTCAGGCCATCACCGATGGCCCCCGCACAACAGAGGCAAGAAATATTTCCAATGCCGGTGGTTCTTTGAAATGGTATGTTGACGGTGAGAAATGCTTTAAATTTTGGTCCAAAAACGGTTGCGAGTGCGGCAATTGCATCCGGTCATGCGCGTTGAACAACCCGACGGCAAATTGCACGATGCCTCCCGCTGGTTTATAGAACATTTCCTGCAGCTTATCTCTTTTTTGTCAAGATAGACGACATGCTCGGATACGGCCAGCAAGCTGATCTGGAGACATTCTGGTATCAGGAATTATCAGGCAACGGAAATAGAATTGGGAGTTGAACGAAAAAAAATCAGGGGAGCAAATGAATTTAGGAAGATATGTGACACGCAGTGCCAGACACTGGCCGAATGAAACTGCATTAATCTGCGGCCAGAAGCGTCTGACCTTTTCCGAGTTTGAACATCGCAGCAATCGACTGGCCAACGGCTTGCTTTCTCTCGGTCTGCAGAAGGGCTGATCGAATTGCCGTGCAAGCATGGAACCGGATCGAAATTGCCGAAATGGAGGTGGCCTGCTACAAGGCCGGGTTCGTAAAAGTACCCGTAAACGCACGTCTCTCACAGGCTGAAGTCATTCATGTTTTAAACAATTCAGAGGCCAGGGTAATTATTGCAGGTCCCCAACATGTGGAATCCATATTGGAGGCTGAAAAGCAATTTGAAACGATCAGCATGTTATCACGATCCAAAATCGAGTTAACGGAAAAAAAGATTATGAGGAATTTTTGGCCGAAAACCAGGCAGTTCCGCCCACGGTGGAAGTTGCATTGGCGGATCTGGCCGTACTTCATTATACTTCGGGTACAACCGGCAAACTGAAAGCGGCCATGCAATCTTTTGAAAATAGATTGGCCGTCATCCGAAAGTTTTTAATGGCACCGGAAGTCATGCTTGCCAGAGGTGATCGAATGGCCGTTGTGGGCCCCGTGACCCATGCCAGCGGCATGCTCCTGATGCCGATGATATGTATGGGCGTGGGCACTATTATTTTAAACCGCTTTGATGTCGAGGAATACTTAGAGACCGTTCAGCGCGAGAAAGTCACCCACATTTTTAGTGCTGACCGACTACATGGTTCAAACCATCCCAAAGCAAACACATATGATCTCAGTAGTCTGAAAACCGTCATGTACGGCGCTGCCCCCATGTCGGTTGCCAGGATTGAACAGGCATTCGAGTTTTTTGGTCCGATACTCGTTTCAAGGGTATGGACTCTGGTGAAACGACATCGATCGTTACACTTTTAACTGCCAAGGAGCATATCGATGCGCTTCAAAACAACCCTGAACGCTTGTCCTCATGGGCGGAAGACCCGTATTTGATTCGGAAGTATTCGTTGTTGATGAAAATGGGCAAGGCAGCGGCTCCCGGTCAAATCGGTGAGATCATTGTCAAAGGCCCGGATATCATGCAGGGGTACTGGAAAGAACCGGCGTTGACCGGTGAAGCGATAATCGCCGGCTGCATGCGCACCGGTGATATGGCGCGCGTGGATGAAGAAGGCTATATCTACATTGTTAATACTTCTAGCTTGATCCCGAAATGACTGGTTTGTCCAATATAGGAGGACGATATGTTAGAAGACATCAAAAAGGGCCTTTTGGCGGGTTTCGGTTCCATTTTCCTGACTAAGGACAAGGTCGAAGAGGCCACCAAGAAGCTGGTCGAACAGGCCAAACTGAGTCGCGAGGATGCTCAGAAGCTAACGGACGAGCTCGTCGAGGTGGGAGAAAAGAGGTGGTCGGAAATGGAAAACGCCGTCACCGACGTGACAAGAAAAGGCCTGGACAGCCTGGATGTGTGCCGTCAGTCGGAGCTCGAGGAAGTGAAGAAGAAGCTCGAGAGCCTCGAAAAGCGACTGGCCGAGATTGAAAGCAACAAATAACTCGAGACCAAGCCTAAGTGGACATCAGAACACTCGCGACGGTCGGCCGCTTCAAGGACATCGTCTTCACCCTGTTGAAATATGGGTTCGACGACTTGGTCGAACGGCTCGAGCTCCCCGGCATCGGGCTCGCCAAGAAAATCCAAAAGCCCGAACGCAACCTGGGAACGTACGAGCGTATCCGCTTCGCCATGGAAGATCTCGGTCCTACCTTTGTCAAGATGGGCCAGATGATGAGTCTTCGGCCCGATTCTATTCCCGCCGGTCTCATTCGCGAGCTCACCAAGCTTCAAGACGACGTCAGCGCACTCCCTTTTTCCGAGATCCAGGAAGTTATCGAGACGGAACTACACGGTCCGGTGGATGAGGTCTTCTCGAATCTCGAGACCCGAGCGGTCGCAGCAGCCTCGATCTCACAGGTTCACCGGGGCGTGCTAAAGGAGGACGGCCGGGTCGTGTCGGTCAAAGTCCGGCGTCCAGGAATTCGCAGAACCATCGAGAAAGACCTCGATATTCTCGAAGCCGTCGCCGTTCGAATCCATGAACGTTCAGAGGATCTGCGCCCTTACGATCTCCCCAACCTCGTCCGTGAGACCCGCCGGATTTTCCTGCGGGAGATCGACTTCATACGCGAGGCTGCAAATATCAAGATCGCACGGGCCTACCGACGCGACGAAGATGCTTACATCCCCGAGGTCTACGAAGAGCACTGCACCGAACGAATGCTGGTCATGGAGTTCATCGATGGCAAAAGGCTCCGCGACCTCGACACGGAAACCCTTACGGATCCTCGCGCGCTGGCGGTTCAGGGCTTGAAATCGGCCATCAAACAGATTCTGGAGGACGGATTCTTCCATGCCGACCCTCATCCAGGAAATCTTCTGTTGTCGGAAGACAAAGGGCTCTGTCTCCTGGACTGGGGGATGGTGGGGCGTCTAACCGAGGGCGACCGATACGAGCTGTTCCTGTTCCTCACATCGGTGATCGAACGGGACTCGGGCCGACTGGCCGACACGCTCATCTCCATGGCCGCAGCGGAAGGGGACGTCGATCGGCGGGCCCTGGAGCGCGGGCTTCTCGAGATCCTGGATACTATGGAAGTCTTCCTATCAAGGATCTGAACATCGGTTCCCTGCTCCTCGACATCAGCACCTTGATCCGCGAGAACCGGCTCCGGTTACCTCCCGACCTAGTGATCATGATCCGGGCTCTGATCACGGCCGAGGGCACGGCTCGCCTGATCTATCCAGACCTGAATGTCGTGGCGGAAGCCGAGAGCTACGTAAAGGAATTGGCAGCGAGACAGTTCCGCCCGGCAATCATCCTGAAAAAGCTACGCTCGTCGTTTTCTCAGCTCCTCGCCATGCAACGGCAGATTCCCCGGCGGATCGCCCGCATTGCCAACAAAATCGAACGGGGTGATCTCGCCATTCGATTCGAGCACGAGAACCTGAGCGGATTGATCCGAACGCTCGAGAACGCCTCGAGTCGTCTCACTCTGGGAATCATCCTCGCCGCTCTGATCATCGGATCCTCGATGCTCGATCTCCACGACCGTCGGACCGAGTATGTTCGGTGTCCCGGCCATGGGTGTCGTGGGCTACTTGTTTTCCGCCTTCATCGGTCTCTGGCTGGCGTTCAATATCATTCGATCGCGTAGGTTTTGAGAAAGCAGTCAGCAGTTAGCAGCCGGTAGGCCAGGCTGTGCCTGGCAAGGAGCAATAGGCAGTCAGCCCGAAAAGGAGAACCCCATGCCGACCTATAACTGTATCGCTGCGGCAGGTTCGCTGGATCCCAAACAAAAGAGCGCCATCGCCCGCGTCGTGACGCTCGCCCACGCCGAGATCACGGGAGCGCCCACACACTTCGCGCAGGTCATCTTTCAGCAGGTACCCCGAGCCGACCACTTCATCGGCGGCACGCCGCTGGCGCACGATCACCTTTTCGTCTCCGGCTGCATTCGCGCCGGGCGAAGTGCCCTAGACCTCAAGGCACTGATCCGCCGCCTGACTGCGGATGTCGCCGCCGCGGCGGGGGTCGAACCATTCGCGGTCTGGGTCTACCTGCAGGAGCTTCCTGCCGCCGCGATGGTCGAATACGGCCACATCTTGCCCGAAGCCGGAGAAGAACCGGCCTGGACCGAAGCCTTGCCCCCCGACGACCGCAGGAGAATGCAGGAGATCCACGAAAGGTTTGAGGTGCGACCTCGTGAACGAGCGAAGCACGGGTGAACCACCCGACAGACGGATCAGCTTGGTGGCATGCGATTTCGCAACCTGCGGGCGTTCTCCTTGGCGATCTCGGCCCGTGCTGCTTGGGCCTCGTCTAAGGACCTGAACTTCACCACGCCACGCGGATAAACCCGAGGGAGCGAGCGTCCAATATCGGGCACAGTGCCGAAGGAACCGGTCGAATCCATCTCCACGCGAAACCTTGCCTGGCGCGGCGTTCATCTCCTCCCTGAATGGTATTTCTCGACTGGCAAGCTACTTTTCCTCCAAATCGAACTGCTGCCTCAGAGCCTCCGCGTCCTGTCGATCCAAAGGCCGAATTGTGTCCTTCTGAGCCGGTACAGTGCACGTGGTGTCGCAACCCAGATGCGAATCCCCTCAACCTCCATCACCACCGACTCGACCGTGTCGAACGCAGCAGCGTCACCGAGTCGGGTCATAACGTCGAAGTAGAGGTCCCCGCTTGGCGGATAGTATCGAACAGCGGGGTATTCACCCAATAGGTCGTCAGCGGCAATCTCATCGACGTTCGGGTCATCGGAGTAAACCCGACGGAAGGCGCGTTTGAGTCGTTCTACGTTCTCCGCCGTGGCTCGAATGAAAAAATCGAGGTCTTCGGTGGCTCGCACGATACCGTGGAAACCCATCGCCGCCGCGCCGATCAAAACATACTCGAGCTTCTCCTCTTCAAACGCTCGAAGCACTTCGAGAATTTCGTTTCGGTCCATAGCCATAGAGTAGCGCTCTCGAGACGAGGTCGCCACATTGACGCGAGCGGTAGGAGGAAGGTATTTTCCAACTCATCATCTTAAAGAAGCATCACATAAGGCTCGCCGCTTTCCGAGCGATCCGGACATCCACCTTTCTTTCTGAACTCCCTCCGATGAAGAAATTAGTATGGATGCCTAAGCCATGTTGTTCCGGGGGCGGACTGACCTGCCAGCCGTAACTGGAGCTGACAGTCAATCAGGCGACGGCTGGGACCCGCATGCCCAAAGCGCGGGGATTTTAAGTCCTCGGTGCGGAAAGAACGAGGTCAACAAAGGCACTTTCGAGCGGACTACCCGTCACCTAAAAGCACAAGATGAAGCTCTCTCGGGCCATGGACGCCCACTGTTAAAACGAGCTCGATGTCGGCGGTTCGGCTGGGACCGGTGATAAAGGTGACGGCGCTCGGTAACTTCCCATGGTCGCCTTTGATGCGCTCGAACAGCTCTCCGAGCTCATAATCGATGTCGCTCGCACGAAGCACAGCAATGTGGACAGGGGAAGAAGCGAGACGGCGCGGCCCTGGCCCGGGGCCGCAAGAACCACCAACGAGCCGGTTTCCGCCACACCGTAGTCTACGGAAGTTACGCCCGCATCGGCGGAAAACTCCATATCGCGAAGGCGTTGCCGATCATCATCCCGGCGGATATCGCAGGCCGTGACCGTCATCCCACGCTCGCGCAATGCGTCGTCGAGATCGATCTCCTCCACAAGCTTGGTGGTCAACCGAACCACCTGCTCCGCTTTGATTTCGACGAGAATATCGCGAATTTTGTCGCGAGCTTCTTCCCGAGTCCGCACCCGATAGACGGCGCCGCCCACCGTCACGACCTCGCGACAAAGCCGTTCGGAAAGGCTCTCGGAAGGGTGCGACGGTTCCATCGGCGGGAGCGGTTCGGCAGCTCGATCGAGAAGGAGCTCCCGCCAGGCTCGAGCGAACGATTTCTAGGAATCGGCTTTCATCCGTTGCCATGATTCCCTCGCGTGTCTGCCCAAAGCTGCCTAAACGTTTTATGGGCCGGAGCAGGAAAATCACGGGACCGCGTCCAGGGCGTCAGCATAGGCGCCCGCCGAATCCGACCGTCCCGGACGAATATTCGCGATAGCCAGTAACTCAACCTGCTTGCCATCCGAAAGCGGCTCTCTCGAGAGGCGGTCCATGCAAAGAGTCGTACGAAAACTCGTTCCCATCGCGTTAACGTCATTCTCTTTTGAACGACCTGCTTTCGCTGCTCGAGTAAAAGATGAGGGATGTCGATGCGGACCGGGCACACATCCCTGCAAGCGCCGCAAAGGGAGGACGCGAAGGGTAACCAGATGCCCTGGTCATGCCCCACCAGAGTCGGCGTGATGGTCGCGCCGATCGGGCCCGAGTACGTAAATCCGTAAGCATGACCTCCGGCGTGGCGGTACACGGGACAGATATTCAAGCAGGCACCGCAGCGGACACAGTAGAGCGCCTCTCGTAGTTTCGGTGATTACCATCGGCCTCGAATACGGCCAACTCAAGCGCGAAGGCCAGGCGTACGACGTCCTGATGTCGAAGGGCGTTCCCCGAGCCGGCATGGTCACGATCCCCGACGAGTACGAGAATGTGGAGCCGGGGTGGGCCCCGTACGTGGCGGTTGCGGACCTCGCCGCGGCCCTGAAAGAGGTCACGCGGCTTGGCGGCACGCTTGTCTTCTCGACAGCCGAGCACCCTGCGGAAGGGGCGGTGGCTCTGATCAAGGACCCCACCGGCGCGGTGCTCTTTCTCTACCAGATCGGCAGCCGTCAGGAGGCCGCACAATGAAAACGCTCTCTCGGATCTTGTTTTTTTTGGTAATTGTAGTTGCGGCCCTGACCTGGACCGCGTGCAGCTCGGACGGCTACGACGGAACCTCGACCGTCTACGTCGGCGTCGGTTACGGCGGCTACGGCGGCTACGGACCGGGATGGGGCTACGGGTGGAGCGGAGGCTACCGTCCGCCGCCGGTCATGGTCGGTCCGCCGCGCCCGGTGCCGTACTGAGAGAGGTCTTGAGGCCTGAATCTTGGGCTATGGGCTAAGGGCTATGGCATCACCGTCGCGTGACCTCATTGCTCAGGGCTGAGCCACGTGCAAAAGCCGTCTAACGATCGCCGAGGGCGGCCTGTATGCCGTCCCTGCCCGGAAATCGCCTCGAATTTGGGGGAGGGCGGGGGTCCACATCGGCTTGACGCTTCTCAAAGACGTAGGCGGGTTCAGGGCCTGCCACCCGGACGAAAATCTCAGCCTCACGCGGGCGGGCCGTAAACGACCCGCCTACGCCTGTCAGAGAATTCCTCGCCCGCTTGATTTCGAATTCTGCATGAGGCTCGACCGATAGCTCAACGGCCTACGGCGTGAGCACCACTTTGCCGAAGTTCTTCCGGTCCTGGATGTAGCGGTGGGCGGCGGCCGCTTCGGCAAACGGGAAGCTGCGATCGACGACCGGCTTGAAGGTGCCGTCGGCAAAGAGGTCGACGATCTCGCCGAGCATGGCCGTCATCTCGTCGCCGCGGTGCCAGAGGTGGCCGAGGTTGACCCCGAAGACGCCCCGGTTGAACGACATCAGGCTCAGGGGTTTGAACTTCGGCATCCGCCACAGACCCATCAGCGCTGCTCCGATGCGTCTTTTGGAACCGGGAGCCAGACTCGAGACGCCAAAGACGAAGAGCCGTCCAAAGCTGTCGAGACAGCGGTAGCTCTTGGCGAACGAATCCCCGCCAACGGCGTCGAGAACGATGTCGACGCCCCGTCCACCGGTGAGTTCGGACACCTCCTCCTCAAAATCCTGGGTGCGGTAGTCGATGCACGAGGCCACTCCCATTTCACGCAGCCGGTCGTGCTTGCCGGCTGATGCAGTTCCGATCACCTCGGCTCCGAAGTGGTTGCAGATCTGTACTGCCGCGAGGCCGACACCGCCGGCGCACGCATGGACGAGCACCTTTTCGCCTCGGCGCACGGTGCCCAGGCGAACGAGCATCAACCACGCCGTGAGGTAGTTGACCGGGATCGACGCAGCACCTTCAAACGTCAGGTCGTCCGGGATGGCCCGGATGGTGGCTTGCGGTGCGCACACCACGTCGGAGTATCCTCCGAATCGCGTCATACAGACCACGCGGTCGCCGTCGCGGAAGTCCTCGACCCCCTCACCTACTCCGTCTACCGTCCCCGCGACCTCGTAACCCACTACGGCCGGCAGCTTCGGTGCATCGGGATAAAGTCCCATTCGAGCGAGAATATCGGCGAAGTTGATTCCCGAAGCCTCGACTCTGACCCTCACCTCACCGGGCGCCGATTCCGGATCAGGTGCTTCGCGGAGCTCGAGCACATCTGGTTCGCCGATCTTCGGAATCCAAACCTGTTGCATCTTTTCTCCTTCTCCGATTTCGGGCCGCAGTCGTTTCTCTCGACAGCATACCGTTCCTGCATCGTCAGTCGACCGCAAACGAATGCGGCTCGAAATCGGACAAAAAAAAGACGCCGGACGGGGGAAGGAGGGGTCCCGAACCGGCGTGAAAATGGCTTCGGCCGAGTTTCGACTCAGTTGGCCGTCACCTCTTTATTGAAATACTCATCGACGTTGATCTTGTTGTCGCGAAGCCGTTCGGGCGGCGTGTTGACGTAGTTGTAACGGGTGCCGAAGCTCAAAAGCGCCCTCTCGAGCATGCGGCGGCCTCGGTAGAGGCGGGACATGATCGTGCCGACCGGCACTGCGAGGATCTCGGCAATCTCTTTGTAGGCAAATCCTTCGAGATCAGCGAGCAGGACCACCATCTTGTAGTCATGAGGCAGGCTGAGGAGCGCTTCCCGCACCTCGTGGTCCATCTCGACCGCCATCAGCC
The DNA here is from genome assembly GCA_963769215.1 of Candidatus Sulfomarinibacteraceae bacterium. GTDB lineage: Bacteria > Acidobacteriota > Thermoanaerobaculia > Thermoanaerobaculales > Sulfomarinibacteraceae > Sulfomarinibacter. Next base: position 11,222 of record CAVYKX010000018.1, read on the forward strand.
AATTCTCCGGATCGTCCAGCGAGGCGTGTGCCTTGGCAGCCAGAGTTTCCTCGAGGCCTTCCTGGATATCGTCGAAATCGACCTTGGGCGGCTGCAGTTTCTTTTTGCGGTACGAGTTGATGAAAGTGTTCTTCATGATCTTGAAGAGCCACGCCTTGAAGTTCGTGCCCTCGGAGAATCGTGCGTAGTACTTGTACGCCTTGAGATAGGTCTCCTGGATGAGGTCTTCGGCGTCTTCCACCGACCGGGTCATGCGCAGCGCGCTCTTGTAGAGCTGTTCGCGGTAGGGCAGGTTTCCGGTCGTGAAATCCCACATCCTCGGTTCTGCTATCTGTGCCATCGAGACCTCCAGTCCGAGGATGATACATAAATGAAACATTGATGTCAAGAATCATTTTCAAAAAGAATTCGAACGAATTTGTTTCACCTAAGAAACATTTACCTCGAGAAAGGATCTCGACACATCTTCACTCATGCGTGCCCCTATGGTCGCTTTCTCCATCTCGTTACTCTGCCGCCTTGTCTTCGGAAAACCAGCCCGCATTATTCATGTGCATCCGGCTGCGGGCCAGGGGGCATGGAGAAATTGCAGCACCACCCGTCCGCCCGAATTGGCCCACAGATAACGCAGATTCCGCCCGACCACCCTCGCCGCAAACACGAAGGCACGAAGACACAGAAGATCATCACAAAGACGGTTTTTGAGTGCGGCGCTGATCGACTTCGTTGCCGGTGGGTTTGAAGCAACGTGAACCAGGTTTTGACTGACGGGCTGCCCAGTGTCAGGCTGCCACTGGAAATATCCTTCGTGATCGACTTGGTGCCTTGGTGTCTTTGTGGTTGTGACGGCTGCCGTGGCGTACCAATACTCTTAGCGAGGCAGAGCCAAAAAAAAGGAGCCCCGAAGGGCTCCTTTCGCTGCATATCCGAATGCTGTTGTTACGGAAGCAACAGGAAGGCAATGATCAGCGCGTAAATCACCAGCGACTCGATGAGGGCCAGACCGATGATCATGGTGATACGGATCGGACCCACCGCGCCCGGGTTGCGGCCGATGGCTTCCACTGCCGCGGCAAGGCCTTTGCCCTGACCGAGGGAACCGAACGCAGCTGCGAGGCCGATCGCGATCGCCGGAGCAAACAGACCCCAGGGACTGCTGGAACCGCCTGCCGCTTCAGCGTGCTCTTGCGCCATGGCCGGGGCCGCTACCACCAGCGCCACGAAAATCACTGCCAGAACTGCATATTTACGAGTCATATTCATCCTCCTTCAAGGTTGGTCTCTAAGACATTGTTCAATGTTCTTCAGCTCCGACCGCACCGTTCAGGTACGCCATCGTAAGCATGATGAAGATGAAGGCCTGAAGCAAAGCGCCAAAGATACCCAGGCCCATCATCGGCCACGGCAAAAGGAATGGGAACATCATGAAGAAGATACCCGTCGCAGTGTGCTCTCCGAAAATGTTGCCGAAGAGGCGCAACGCCAGCGACAGGATCCTCGCGAGGTGCGAGATAATCTCGATCGGAATCATCAGGGGCGCCAGAAGCGGCAGCGGCCCTGCGAAGTGTTTGAGATATTTGAACAGTCCGTTGTCCTTGATACCGACGAAGTTGTAGAAGAGAAACGCCGTGATCGACAGCGCGAACGTCGTGTTGGGGTTGGCCGTCGGCGGCTGGACGAAGTAGAACAGCCCGAAGATGTTGCCGACGAAGATGAAGACCGCGAGCCCCATGATGAACGGCAGGAATCGTTTGCCGAACCCGTGGCCCACAACGTCCTCGATCAAATCCACGAGGCCGGTGATCAGCACCTCGAAGACCTGCTGGATCTTCCCCGGAGACTCGATCGACAGCCGCCGGCTGGTCGGGATCATGACAGCGGCAACCAGCACCACAACCAGCATGGACATGACAACGTGGTCCGGCAGCCAATAACCGGCCTCGTGAAGACCCATCAACTCCTGATAGCGATGGCTTGAATCCCCAAAAAGAGCAATCAGGAGCTTGTTGATTGGATCGTAAAGAAACGAGACTGGATGGTCCAACTCATCCTCCTTCGACTCGGCCGCCGCGGAGCCCTTCGATGATGAGGGCCACGACCAGCGCCGAGAAACCGAGCGTCACAGCAACCGGATCAACTCGCGGCACCATCATGAGCGCCACAAGAATGCCAGCAAGAAGAAAAAGGCGACCGACGATGCGCAGCAAGGTCCAGCGATCAAGTTGCGCCTTCCCAGGTTGAAGCACCCGGTGCACGATCACTTCCAGCCATCGGAAATTGATGATAGCCACCACCCCAGCCGCGGTCAAGCTCAAAGCGCCAATCCAAGTGCGAAAAAGCACAAGTTCGATGACAGCACCCAAAACCACCAACCAGGCCGTGTTTCGGACGACGCGCCGAAGGGAGAACTCGCGGCCATCAGGAGTCGTCCGAATCGGCACCAGATTCCTCGTTTTCGGCGGCTTCCATGGCGGAGAGCTGCTCTTCCGCCCGGCTCGCCTGAGCCGTTATCCTGAACAGATTGACGAAGCCTGCAGCGATCCCGAGGAGAGCAAAAATAATGGTCAACCACGGCTCGGTCTTGAAGAGCCCGTCGAGCCAGCGCCCGAAAAGATATCCGAGCGCGATGGCCACAGGAAACTGGATGCCGATGATCGAGACGTCGAGCCAGATGCGCGCCCTGCGAAGCTGTTTGGTTCGACGCGCCATCGATTCGACCTCTCCTGCTGCCGCGCTGTCGCAGCAGTCTTCGCGTTACATCAGGCCAAGCGAACCCGCAGCGTTTTTTGGCCCAACCCACAACCGGCGCGGGAAACACGCCGATCGCCAGAGTGATCACAACGCACACAACAATCATTGCCTCGGTCCAGCGGTCGCGCAGCATCTCGGCGGGAGCCGCATCCTCTTCGGTGCCATCCCTCAGGTACATCTGAACAACGATGCGGAAATAGTAGAAAAGGCTCACCGCCGACATGATCACCGCGATCACCGTCAACACCACGTAGCCACCCTCGACCGCAGCCGCAAAGAGGTAGAGCTTGCCCATGAAACCGGCGGTCGGCGGGATACCGGCCAAGGCGAGCATGAAGATCAGCATGCCGAGTGCCGCACCGGGGTGCCGTCGGGACAGCCCTGCATAGTCCCCGATCACCTCACCCGCATAGCCTTTCGACTCGAGCAGGATCACAAAACCGAAGGCGCCGAGATTCATGACGGCGTAGACCAACATGTACATCAGGAGCGCCCAGGCGCCCATGGCATTGAATGCCACCAGACCCATGAGGGCGTAACCGGCGTGAGCGATGGATGAGTAGGCCAGCATACGTTTGACGTTGTCCTGGGTCAGGGCAGCGACGTTGCCGAAGATCATGGTCGCCGCCGCCGCCACCCACAGCACAACTCGCCATTGGTCGACACCGGGCGCGAAGGCATGCATGAAAATGCGCATGAACATGGCAAAGGCAGCAGCCTTGGGCGCCACCGAAATGAAGGCGGTCACCGGTGTCGGAGCCCCTTCGTAGGCATCAGGTGACCACACGTGGAAGGGCACCGCCGCGACCTTGAACAGCATGCCGAAGCTCACCAGCACCATCCCCAACACGAGCATCGGGTTGGTGGTTGGGACAGCCGTCAGCGTGTCATGGATGGTCGCGAGGTCCAGGGTCCCGAGGGCGCCGTAGACCAGTGAGATTCCGTAGAGCAGAATCGCCGATGAGGCGGCGCCGAGCACGAAATACTTGACCGCGCCCTCGTTGGATTTCACTTCGAGCTTGAAGAAGCCCACCAGCACATAGACCGAGAGCGCCATGAGCTCGAGACCGACATAGAGGCTGGCGAGGCTCGCGCCCGAGGACATGACAAACATGCCGACGGTGGCGAAGAGGATCAGCGAGACGAACTCGCCTCCGCCATAGCCGGAGCGCTCGAGAAAGCCGGCCGACATCATGATCGCCACGGCTCCAGCCGCCAGCACCAGCAGCTTGAAAAACACCGCCAGCGAATCCACCACCAGCATATCGCCGAGGATGGTCGTGGCGCCGTCGACCGGGCGGCCGAATAGCCACACCAGCACGCCGGTCACCGCCAGCGAGGCGACGCCCATGAGCGACAGCGGCCGGATGCCCGCGCCGACCCATCGAGACGCCCAGCAGCAGCACGACAAAGCCCGCCATGGCGAGGAAGATCTCCGGCAGAAATGGTACGAACTGGTCGAGGGTCATCGTCATGACCTACTCCCCGTGCTCTCCCGTCAGCCTCGCGAGCAGGCTCGTGGGCGATCTCCGCCACGTGGCCCGCGGCGGTCTCGAACTCGGGCACAGCCACCGCACACTCTCGAGCACGCGGTCCACGGTGGGCGCCATGCGGTCGAAGAACGGCTTCGGATAGAGGCCGATCCAGAATGCCAGGATCATCAGCGGGATCAGGGTCCACTGCTCGCGGCGGTTGAGATCGGCGAGATCCTTGTTCTTCTCGTTGGAGAGCTCGCCGAAGAAGACCCGCTGGTACAGCCACAGCATGTAGGCGGCGCCGAGGACGATGCCCAGGCGCGCGAACAGGGCCCACACCCACGAGTGGTGGAAGGCGCCGATCAGGATGGTGAACTCACCGATAAAGCCGTTGAGGGTCGGCAGCCCGATCGACGACATGGTGATGATCATGAAGAACGTTGCATACAGCGGCATCACCTTCGCCAAACCGCCGTACTCGGCGATCATCCGGTTGTGCCGCCGCTCGTAGACGATGCCGACGAGCAGGAAGAGCGCGCCGGTGGAAACGCCGTGGTTGAGCATCTGCAGGATCGAGCCGCGAAGGCCGGCCTCGTTGAGGGCGAACATGCCGAGCATGACGAAGCCCATGTGGCTCACCGACGAGTAGGCGACCAGCTTCTTCATGTCCTTCTGCGCCATCGCCACCAGCGCTCCGTAGACGATGGCGATGATGGCCAGGACCCCGATCCACCCCACCGCCTTGACGGTCGCATCAGGCAGGATCGGCAGCGAGAAGCGGATGAAACCGTAGGTCCCCATTTTCAGGAGGACGGCCGGCCAGAATCACCGAACCGGCCGTCGGCGCCTCGACGTGGGCGTCGGGCAACCAGGTGTGGAATGGGAACATCGGGACCTTGATGGCAAAGCCGACAAAGAAGGCGAGGAAGACCCAGAACTGGACCTCCGGCGGGATCATCGGTGCAATGGAGTACAGCTGAGTCACCGAGAATGTCGGCCTCGTTGCCCAGCCCCTGAAGACCAATCGCTGCAAGTCCACCGGCGTTGTAGAAATAGAGGGTCAGGATGCCGACCAGCATGAGCACCGAGCCGACCAGGGTGTAGAGGAAGAACTTGATCGCCGCATACAGCCGCCGCGGTCCGCCCCACACGCCGATCAGGAAGTACATCGGGACGAGCATGACTTCCCAGAAAACGTAAAAGAGGATGAAATCGAGTGAGCAGAAGACGCCCAGCATCCCTGTTTGCAGCAGCAACAGGAAGATGTAGTACTCCTTCTGGCGCTCGGTGATGGCGGTGTAGGAGCTGTAGATGGCGATGAGGCCGAGCAGTGTCGTCAGCAGGATCAGCAGCACGGCGAAACCGTCGACACCGAATATGTACTGCACACCGACCGACGGGATCCACTCCATCACCGTCGCGAACTGGAACTCCGCCCCGTCGGGTTTATAGAGAAACCACAACGGGATCGAGATCACGAAGTCGAGAGCCGCCACCGCTGTGGCGAAGCCCTTGATCGCGCGTGGAGTTCTCCTTGTTGACGAATGCCATCATCAACAGCGCGCCCACCAGCGGCAAGTAAACGATCAGGTTGAGAAGCCAGCCGAATTGAAAATCCATCGTCGTCCCCTAGCTCAGAGTTTGATGACGTAGAAGATGCCGAGCAGCACCGCCGCGCCGAAGACCATGACCATGGCGTAGCCCTGGGCGAAACCGACCTGCAGGCGTCGGAACCAGCGGCTTGCCACGTCGTAGATCGTGGCCACCAGATTGACGGCGCCGTCCACCACCTTGAGGTCGAAGACGCCGGAAATGAAGGACGAGCCCACCGTCGACAGCGCGGTGCCGTTGACCGCACCATCCACCACCCGGGCGTCGACATCCCAGAGGAAGCGCGACAGCTTGATGGTGCCCGCGATAAAGGTCGCACCGTAGATCTCGTCCACCCAGTACTTGTTGAGGAGCAACTTGTAGACCAGCGGGAATCGCTCGGCCAGGGCGTTGGCCTTGGCGAACTCTGGATCTCTGTTGAGGTACATGCCGGGGCCAACAGGATGCCGCCCAGGGCCACCGCCACCGAGAGCACTACCAGGCCCCACTCCAGGCCGAGGCTGACCGCGTGGTGCCCGTGCTCGCCGTGCGACAGCACCACGGGCTCCATGAACCGGTCGATGAAGCTCCATCCCTCGAGATGGAAGAGCTGACCCGGGAAGCCGATGAGCACGCCGCCGACGATCGACAGCACCGCCAGAATTTGAAGCGGCAGCGTCATCGTCCACGGTGACTCGTGGACGTGGTGTTCGGCCTCTTCACCGCCCCGGAACGAACCGTAGAAGGTCATGAAGACCAGACGGAACATGTAGAAGGCCGTCATCGCCGCGCCGCCAGACCCAGGAACCAGAGCAGGTAGTACACGTTGCCGTGGCCGTTGAGGTTGGTCATGCCGGCCTCGAAGGTCTTGGCGAGGATCGCATCCTTGGACACGAACCCGGCCAGCGGCGGGATTCCGGCGATGGCGATCGTGGCAACCAGGAACGTCCAGAAGGTGGTGGGCATGTACTTCTTGAGCCCGCCCATCTTGCGGATGTCCTGCTCGCCCCCGCAGCCGTGGATCACCGAGCCCGAACCGAGGAAGAGGCAGGCCTTGAAGAACGCGTGGGTGACGACGTGGAAGATGGCGGCGATGTACGCGCCGGTACCGGCCGCCAGGAACATGTAGCCGAGCTGGGACACCGTCGAGTACGCCAGCACTTTCTTGATGTCGTTCTGCACCAGACCGATGGTCGCGGCAAAGACCGCGGTCACCCCACCGATGACCCCGACCGTCAGCATCGCCGTCGGGCTCGCCTGGTAAAAGAAGTTGCACCGCGCCACCATATAAACACCGGCCGTGACCATGGTCGCAGCGTGGATCAGTGCCGATACCGGGGTCGGGCCGGCCATCGCGTCGGGAAGCCACACATACAGCGGCAGCTGCGCCGATTTACCCATCGCGCCGACAAAGAGCAGCAACCCGATGATGGTCGCCGCGCCGGCAAAGACGTGGTGGTGGTCGTTCGCCATGGCCTGATAGAGGCCGTCGAACTCGAGAGTCCCGAAGTAGAAGAAGGCGAAGAAGATCGCCAGCAGGAAGCCGAAGTCGCCGATGCGATTGACGATGAAGGCCTTCATGCCGGCCGAAGCACACCAGTCTTTCTCGAAGTAGAAGCCGATGAGCAGGTACGAGCAGAGGCCGACACCCTCCCAACCGACAAAGAGCACCGGCAGGTTGGAGCCGATGACCAGGGTCAGCATGGCGAACATGAAGAGGTTCAGATACGAGAAGTAGCGCGCGTAATCCCGGTCGGGCTCGTGGTGCATATAACCGACCGAGTAGAGGTGGATCAGGAAGCCGACAAAGGTGACGAAAGCCAACCATCACCGCCGACAACGCGTCGACCTGGAAGGAGGCCGCGATGTCGAGCGGAACCACCCGGCCGCCGAAGATCGTCAGCTCACCGCCCGAGATCCATTCGAAGACCTTGACGACGTAAGGGTGGTGGATGTCCTCGTTGAAGTACCACTGGATCACCGCCGCCCAGCCCCACAGCCAGGCGAGACCGGAACCGATCAGCGCCACGGTGTGGGTCACCTTTTTCTCGAGACCGAGCCGGTTGGAAACGAGGCCATTGAACGCCGCTCCCGCCAGCGGGAACAGAGGCACGAGCCAGATCAGGTCGTAGAAAGATCATCGGCTAACCCCGCATCTCGTTAGCCTGGTCCAGGGCCACGGTGTCCTTGAGCCGGACCAGGGCGATGATCAGTCCGAGACCGATGGCCGCCTCGGCGGCGGCAACGGTGATCACAAAGATCGCCAAGACCTGGCCGGCAAGGTCACCGAGCCGAAAGGAGAAAGCGATCAAGTTGATGTTCACGGCGTTGAACATCAGCTCGACGGACATCAGGACCGTGATGAAGTTGCGCCGCACCATCAAACCGATGAGGCCGAGGCAGAACAGAATCAAGGACAGCGCCACATAGGGGTCGGCGGTGATCACGATTCCACCCCCTCCCCCGGTGCGACAAGCTCCGCGTCACGCCGACCGAAGACGATGGCGCCGATCATGGCCACCAGCAGCACCACTGATACGACCTCGAACGGGACCAGATATTTGGTGTAGAGAACCCACCCCACGGCTTCAGTGTTGCCGGGCATCTGGTCACCCACCGCCTGCAGGGCGGCCGCGACCGCCGTCACCGACAGCCATGGTTCCGAGCAGGATACCCACCGCCACCAGTGCGCCGAGGAGCACGCCACCGAGGATAGCCAAGCGGGGCGACGCCGGACAGGAAGACCTGCTCCGAGCTGAAGGTCCTTGATCCGCGAGAGCATGATGACGAAGAGGTAGAGGACCATGATCCCGCCGGCGTAGACCAGCACCTGAACCGCCGCCAGAAACTCCGCGTGCCGCAGGATGAACAACACCGCGACCATCACGAAGGTCCCGAGCAGGGCGAGAGCGGAGTGCACCGGGTTCTTGAAAGAGATCACCCCGATGCCCCCCGCAATAGTGAGGGCCGCAACCACATAGAAGACGATTGCCTCGATATTCGCGACCAGAAAATCCATCACGCCGCTCCTTCGCCAGCCGCCGGTTCGCTCTTGATCTTCTGTGTTGGGTTGGCCGGGTCCTGGCCGTCCTTGGGCAGAACGACGCCCGGGAAGCCGAGCATTCCTTCCCAATTTGCCAGCCGCTCCTTGTCGTAATAGAGAGCCTCGTTACGTTCGTACACGGTGGCCTCGTAGCTCAGGGTCGTCAACCAGACGGCCTTGGGCTCGGTCGGGCACGCCTCTTCGCACAGACCGCAGAACATGCACCGTTTGACGTCGATGTCGTAGCGATCGATGATCTTCTTCTTTTTCTTCTTCTCACCCACCATCTCGACCTCGGTGTGGTCGGTGATGAAGATGATGTCGATCGGGCAGGCCTTGGCGCACAGGTGGCAATCGATGCAGCGTTCCTCGTCGTAGCCGAAGAGCCCGCGAAAACGCTGCTTGGGTTGCATGCGTTTCTCGGGATATTGAATCGTCTCTTTCTTGCGGAAGAGATAACCACCCGTGACCGCCATCCCACCAAAGAGGTCGGTGGGGATCAACTTGCGTATGAACTCACCTACACTCATGAACTCATCCCTTCAGGAGCAGAACGGCCAGCGCCACCACCGCAACATTGGCCAGCGACAGGGGCAGCAGCCACTTCCAGCCGATCTCCATCAGCTGGTCGAAGCGATAACGCGGGAAGGTACCGCGGAACCAGATATAAACAAAGATGAAGCCCAGCATCTTGCCGTAGAACCAGAAAAACGGCGGAATCAGGTCGAGGAAGGCCAGGAACTCCACGTTGGGGAAGGGCCGCAGCCAGCCGCCGAAGAAGAAGATGACCGCGAGCGACGACACCACCATCATGTTGATGTACTCGGCGAGGTAGAAGAACGCGAACTTCATCCCCGAGTACTCGGTGTGGAAACCGGCGACAAGTTCGGCCTCCGCCTCGGGAAGGTCGAAGGGGTTTCGGTTGGTCTCGGCGACACCGCAGATGAAGTAGATCCCGAAGGCGAGGATCCCCGGGAAGATGAACCACACCCCGGCGTCCCGTTGCGCTTCGACCGTTCCGACCAGCGACAGGGTTCCGGACATCAGCAGCACCGACACGACCGCGAAACCCATCGGCACCTCATACGAAACCATCTGTGCCGCGGACCGCAGCCCGCCCATCAGGGAGAACTTGTTGTTGGAGGCCCAGCCGCCGAGGATGATGCCGTAGACACCGACCGACGACACCGCGAGCACGAAGAGGACGGCGATGTTGATATCGGCGATGAACGGCGTGATCTCGACACCGGCAATCATGAAGTTCTCACCCCACGGGATCACCGACCACACCAGCATGGCCGGAGCAAAGATCAGTATCGGGGCGAGGAAGAAGACGAAGCGCTCGGCGCCGCCCGGCACGAGATCCTCTTTGACAAAGAGCTTGAGCCCATCCGCGATGGGCTGCAACCAGCCCCTGGGGCCGACGCGGTTGGGGCCGATGCGGACCTGCATGTAGGACAGGATCTTGCGCTCGGCGTAGGTCAGGTAGGCCATCGTCAGCAGGAGCACGCCAGCATCACGACGATCTTGATCAGGGGGATGCCGATTGCAGCATCAGAGGGTCGGTCATGACGTCTCCTCATCGGTCGATCTCCCCGAGTACGATATCGAGGGTGCCGATGACGGCCATGAGATCGGCGACCAATCGTCCCTCGACCATCAGAGGCAAGGTCTGCAGATTGACAAAGGACGGCGGACGGACGTGGCAGCGGTAGGGAGCGGTCCCTTTCTCCGTCGCCACGATGAAGTAGCCGAGCTCGCCCTTGGGAGCCTCGACCGCACCGTAGACCATGCCCGCCTCTTTGGTCCGGATGATCTTGGGCACCTTGGCCATGTACGGACCATCCGGCAGTTTGTCGAGACACTGGCGGAGTATCCTCACCGACTGCCGCATCTCCTCCATCCGCACCAGGTACCGGTCGTACGTATCGCCCTTTTTTCCGATCGGGATCTCGAAGTCGATCTCGTCGTAGCGATCGTACGGGAAGACCTTGCGAATATCCCACATCACGCCGGAGCCCCGGAGGGGCGGGCCGGTGAGGCCCCATTCGATCGCCTCGTCGGCAGTGATGACACCGACGTCGATGGTGCGCTTCTTCCAGATTCGGTTTTCGGTGAGCAGGTTCTCGTACTCATCGATGTGGGCGTTGAACCCGTCCACCAGCTCCGAGCAGCGATCCACCCAACCGTCGGGGAGTTCGAAGGGCACGCCGCCGATCTTCATACAGTTGAGGGTCAGCCGGGCTCCGCAGTACTCCTCGAAGAGGTCGAGGATCGCATCGCGTTCGCGGAAGGTGTAGAAAAAAGGCGTGATGGCGCCGATGTCGACGGCGTGGGTCGCCAGCCAGACCAGGTGCGAAGCCAGCCGCTGCAGCTCGGCGAGGATCATCCGAATGTAGGCCGCACGCGGTGGAATCGTGACCCCGAGAAGCTTCTCCATGGTGACGCAGAATCCCTGATTGTTGGTTGCCGCCGCCACGTAATCCATGCGGTCCGTGTGCGGGAGGCACTGCGGAAAGTCCATGGTCTCGAAGAGCTTTTCGGTTCCGCGGTGGAGGTAGCCGATGATGGGCTTGGCCTCCATGATCCTCTCGCCGTCGAGCTTCATTTTGACCCGCAGCACGCCATGGGTCGGCGGGATGCTGCGGCCCGAAATTGATTTCCATCTCTTCGACGTCGAAGAGACTCTGGTCGGGCCCGCTCATGACGCGCCCCCTTCCTCGGCTTCTTCTTCCTCGACCTGGGGGCCGCCTCCCGGCGGATATACGTCAGGATAGATCGCCGCGCCGGTGTCAATGCCTTCGACCGGGAAGTCCTTGCGCAGGGGGTGGCCGTTGAAGCCCTCCCAGGTCAGGATCCGCTCGAGACCCGGGTGGCCCTCGAAGACGACCCCGAACATGTCGTAGACCTCGCGCTCCATCCAGTCGGCCGTCTTCCATACCTCGACCACGCTGGCGATCGGCACGTCTTCGGCCAGCACACAATGGAGCCGCAGGCGTTTGGAGTCGTCGTGGCGGTGCAGCCAGTAGATGACGTCAAATCGTCCTTCTTCTCGCTCCGGCCAATCCACCGCGGTGAGATCGACAAGAAACTTGTAGTCGCAGTCGCGCTTGAAGAAACGGCACACTTCGACGATGTGCTCTGCTGGAACGCTGAGTGTGACCTCACCGGCATAGCGGTCCGCGGCCAACACGACGCCCGGCATCTCGGTATTGAGGGCCACGGCATCGGCATCGTCGGTCGCGTCCTCGTGGATCGGCGGGACGGGCTTCTCGATCCACGGCGGTTTGGGCTCGGCGTCCTCGGCCTCTTTCTTCTTGGCGGCGGCCTTGGCCTTCGCCTCGGCGATCTTGGCCGCCTTCTCCTCGTCGGAGAGAGGTTTTTTCTCCTCGGCCGGTTTTTCTTCGACAGGTTTGTCCTCGGCTGCAGGCGCCGCTTGCTCCTCTGGGGCCTGCTGGTCGGTGGCCGGGGTCTCTTCAGGCGGCGTGGTGGGCTTCTCGTCGCTCATCTTCCACCTCAGGACGCCCGGGTGCGGGCGATGGTCTCGCGATCAATTTTGCGCTGGAGCTGCATCAAGCCGTAGAGCAGCGCTTCCGGGCGCGGCGGGCAGCCAGGGATGTAGACATCCACCGGAATGATGCGGTCTACACCCTGGGTGACGGCGTAGGTCTTGTAGGGACCGCCGCACATGGCGCACGAACCCATGGCCAGAACCCACTTCGGATCCGCCATCTGGTCGTACAGCCGTTTCACGACCGGCGCCATCTTCTCGGTCACGGTGCCGGCGACGATCATCATATCGGCCTGACGCGGCGAGCCGCGGAAGACCTCGGCGCCGAACCGCGCCATGTCGTAGCGCGGGTCGAGCGTCGCCATCATCTCGATGGCGCAGCACGCGAGACCGAACTGCATGGGCCACAGCGACGAGCGTCGCGCCCAGTTGAAGACCGTGTCGTAGGTCGTCGTAATGATGTTCTTCGAGAACCGGTTCTCGATCAGGCCCATTCGAGAGCCCCCCTTCGCCACGCGTACACGTATCCAACGAGCAGAATGGCCAGGAAGACCATCATCTCGATGAATCCGAACAACGCCAGCTTGTCGAACATGACCGCCCACGGGAAGAGGAAGATGGTCTCCACATCGAAGACCACAAAGAGGACGGCAATCAGGTAATAGCGAATCGAGAAACGGGTATCAAAGGCAGTCGATGTCGCCTTGATACCGCACTCGTAAGGTTCAGCCTTCACCGGATCGTACGAGCCGAACCGTATCAACCGTGCTATCAGCAGGATGATGATCGGAACGGAGATCGCCACGAGGGTGAAGATGAGAATCGGGACGTAATGTTCCATATCCCCTCCTCCTGTCGGGCGCGATCATTCTAACGGTGCTTCACCGCTTGTCAATCTTTTCACAAGCCCCTGAAAATCAGTCTGAGATCGGTCCGCAATACCCGCGTTGCCCGGAGGCGGATTATCGCTGGAATCCATCCCATTTCCCTCACCCCGCGAGTCTTCTGTCGCCCCCTTCAGGGGCTTGTTTGTTTGTTTCTGCTCCTGTTCCTGGGGCTCGCGCCCCAGTTGCGCTCTGTCGCCCCTCTGGGGCTAAATATGAGAGGGTGGCTTTCCCCCGGGGCTCACGCCCCGGGCTAAGATCTGCCGCGCCTCCCGGCGCTCCGCAGGCACAACCTCGACGTTCGAACCCGATTCGACGCCCCGTGGGACCCGACCCCGAGAACCGCGACCTCCATGGTCGAGAGATTCGATCGAACTGCGGAGCAGCGAAAAACCGTGTCCTGGAGCGCCATGACCCGGGTTGAAAGAACGGGGTGTGAGCGCCAACCCCAGGGTTGGGGGAATTGGGTTGTGGCTGCACAGCAACGACAGAAGTTGCGCCGTGCGGCGTCGAGCCCACACGACTTTGCCAGAAGAGAACGGGGTGTGAGCCGCGGAGCACTGATGGACCGCCAGCGTCTCCACCAGCACCAGGGTTGGGGGAATTGGGTTGTGGCTGCACAGCAACGACAGAATTGCGCCGTGGGCGCGAGCCCCACGATTGAAAGAACGGGGTGTGAGCCGCGGAGCGGCGACAGACTTTAGCCTGGGGCGCGAGCCCCAGGAATCAAGGCAACAAAGATCGACAAGCCCCGGAGGGGCGACAGAGTTCTTCACGATTGCTTCCATTCCCCAACGGCCGTCGAACGCGCAGTTGGGTTCCGATCAAGACTCCGGTAGGCGATGGCTTCGGCGAGATGGGTCGAGGAAATCCGGTCCTCCTCGGCGAGATCGGCGATCGTCCGGGCCACCCTCAGGATTCGGTGGTAGGCGCGGGCGGACAGACCGAGTCCCCGGCACGCATGCTCGAGCAAGCGGCGGCCATCCGTACCCGCCTGCGCCCACCGGCGGATCGCATCGGCGCCCATCTCTCCGTTGCAACTCAAACCGTTGCCGTCGAAACGCGCAGTCTGCAGGTCTCTCGCCCGGGCGACGCGCGCGGCCACGATCGCCGACGCCTCTCCACGACGGTCCGCCGACAAGTCGCGCCACGGCACCGCCGGGACCGTCACCTGGAGATCCAGACGATCGAGCAACGGACCGGAGAGCCGCGCTCGATATTTCTGCACCGCGGCCGGCGTACAGGTGCATTCCCGGCGATCGTCTCCCAGGTATCCGCAGGGACACGGGTTTGCGGCCGCAACCAGCTGGAAGCTCGCGGGGAAGGTCATGGTCGACTGTGCTCGCGCCACAGTCACCTGGCGGTCCTCCAGCGGCTGCCGTAGAGCTTCCAGAACATCCCGCCGGTACTCGGTGAGTTCGTCGAGGAAGAGCACGCCGTGGTGGGCAAGCGACGCCTCGCCCGGCTGCGGACTCGCTCCGCCACCAATCAGCGCCGCCGACGAAGTCGTGTGATGGGGAGCGCGAAACGGGCGGGCGGTCAGCAGACCGAAGGGTCTCGGCACCCGTGTGGAAACCGAGTACACGCAGGTCGTTTCGAGCGCCTCCTCCCTACTCATTGCGGGCAATATTCCCGAAAGACGCCTCGCGAGCATCGACTTTCCGCTCCCCGGTGGACCCATGAACAGCAAATGGTGGCCGCCAGCCGCCGCCACCTCGAGGGCGCGCCGCGCCTGCTCCTGGCCGATCACATCGGAAAGGTCGGTCGCGTCGCCAACCGAGGATCGAACTGCGTTCATCGCCGCGGTCACCACTGGTGGAAGTTCTCCCGTCACGCAGGTAGCGCACCACCTCGCCAAGGCGCGACGCTGCAATCACTCTCACCCCGGAGACCACCTCGGCTTCCGCGTGGTTCGCGGACGGCACCACCACTTCATCGATCCCACGCTCGCGTGCTGCGAGAACGATGGGCAAAACCCCTCGAACAGGCTGAAGCCGCCCTTCGAGGGACAGCTCGCCCAAGAGGATGCGATCTTCCAGAACTGCTGCAGGAACGTCGCCCACAGCCGCGAGAAAGGCCATGGCCATTGGCAGATCGAGCCCGGTCCCCTCCTTCTTCTGATCCGCGGGCGCCAGGTTGATCACGACATTTGCGGGTTCCGAGCGTCGCCCCAGATGTCGGATCGCCGCAAAGATCCTTTCGCGCGCCTCGCGCACCGCAGTATCCGGTAAACCAACCACTGTCACCGACGGCTGCTGCGCACGGATGCGATCCACTTCGACAGTTACGAACAATGCCTCCACACCGCGCGGCGTGGCAGAATACGCCTTCGCAAGCATAGTTTTCTCCTTGGTTGTTCAGCGTGGGACGAATCAAGGATGGCAGGGCTGAAACGTTAGGTCAAGCCGTTCTCCGATCCCGGTCCCGTTCCCGGTCCCGACGGCCCATTTCGGGATCGGGAATGAAATGTGACGGCGAAACGTAGTTTCAGTTAGGAGGTTGTCACCGCCAGGTGGTAGAATCTCCGCAACTGCCGAATCTGGGGGCGCACTGGGTTCGACGGGGAACATTTTCGGTCGTCGGTAGCGTGTCGAGGGCCATCCGCTCGTAAAACGGGTGTAGGCAACTACAACTGCCGACAATAACTACGCACTGGCTGCTTAAGTAGCCACGTCCATTCCGAGGCTCGGCCCGTCGGTCTGGAATGGACGAAGTTAGATGGGCTGGGTCGCCGGCACGCCCGTACCCGGTGACCGAGATTTTTCGGGCTGGCCCGCATGGAAGGACGCCTGCTGACCGACCATCGGGCGAGATTTAACAGCCGGCTGCACACGGAGAAACCGGCGATCGAAGTTCCTCGGACGTGGGTTCGATTCCCACCGCCTCCACCAGGCTTCGTTCTCGACCCCGGGTCGGGAACGAAGCCTCCACGGCGTAGCTGAAAGCGAAGCCGGGCATCCCCCTCGACGTCGAAGCGGGTCGAGAACTCGCCCTGGCAGCCAGCTTCGTTCGAACGCAGTTCGGGAGAACGGTGTCACGGCGTAGCTGAAAGCGAAGCCGGGCAACAATTCCCCTCGACGTCAGAGCGGGTCAGAACTACGCCCTGGCAAGCCGCTTTCGATCAACCGGAGTTTCCGACAGAGCCCGGGCAAGCTACAATTCGCGACAGCTCTGGGCTGGCCCTTGAATCCGGAATCTCCCGGAACACGAGTCCGCCCCTGAGGAGTTCAGTAATTTTGAAACGAAGACTGCCGCTTCTGCTGATAGCGCTGGCCCTCTGCGTGGGCCAGACGGTTGCCCAGGACTACGACCGAACGCTCGAGTTCCACTTTGACGATCGCGCGATCGTCGTCCCTCGCTTTGGATCGCGCGTCGAGGCGCTGCCGATTCTCGAACTCATCGGCGCTGAGGCCAAGCTCTCCCTGTCCGCCGGGACATACGGCGTGCTGTACGAAGGTCATGTCATCCAGTTCGCCGTCGAACACAAGGTGTTGCTCGTCGACGGCAACCTTCAAGAAGCGCGCGAAGCACCTGTCACGTCGCCCGGAGGAGTCGCCGTCAGTCTGTCGTACCTCGAGCGCTGGCTTCTCAGCCCATTCGGTTTCCACCTCGAACCCATCGCGCGCGGCTACCGCGTCGCGCGCGGCGCCCGTTTCGCCGATCCGGTGACCTTGCGGCCGGTGGCTGCCGATTTCGGCACAACCACGACGCTGGTGTTGACCCTCAGCCGGGAAACCGACGCTGAAGTCGAACAGACCGAAGACGACCGTGTGGTCGTGCGCTTCGACGACGCCACTCCACAACTCGATAGCAGTGTGCCGTTTCGTTCTCGACGCGTGCGTTCGATCACCAGTATCGATCAGCTCGTAGAGATCCACCTCGGCCCGGGCATCGGTTTGCTGTCGTGGCACGCTCTGGATGGGCCGCCGCGGGTGACCATGGAGTTCGGGCCGGCGCGCGCCACCCCAACCCCTGCACCGGTTCGTGCGCCGGTTGTGCGTCGCACCGGTCCGCGTCCGGTCGTCATCGACCCCGGCCACGGCGGCGACGACATCGGCGCACGGTCCCGGGACGGTCTCTTGACCGAAAAGGACATCACGCTGGCGGTGGCGCGCCGGTTGGCCCGTGTTCTCGAGAGTCGTGGACAGGCCGTGCGCTTGACCCGCGACGGTGATCAGAGCCGCGCACTCACCGATCGCACAGCCCTCGCCAACCGGCTCGAAGCCCCGGTCTTTGTTTCGCTCCACGCCAACGCATCGACATTCTCGTCGGTGACCGGTTCCGAGACCTATTACATGAGTCTGGACAGTGCCACCGATGAGGCGGCCGCCGCGACCGCAGACCTCGAAAACCGCGCCGGAGAATCTTCAGGCGAAAAATCCGCCCTCGACCTCATTCTCTGGGATCTCGCTCAGGCCGAAGTCCTGAACGAAAGCGCCCAGTTGGCCCTCTCGGTCCAGGGACATCTCAACTCCCGCCTCGGCCTTCGCGATCGCGGAGTCAAACAGGCTCCGTTCGTAGTCCTGACCGGAGCCACGATGCCTGCGATTCTGGTGGAGGTGGGATTCCTCTCCAATCCGTCGGAGGCCGAGA
The DNA here is from genome assembly GCA_963769215.1 of Candidatus Sulfomarinibacteraceae bacterium. Classification (GTDB taxonomy): domain Bacteria; phylum Acidobacteriota; class Thermoanaerobaculia; order Thermoanaerobaculales; family Sulfomarinibacteraceae; genus Sulfomarinibacter. The sequence goes on from CAVYKX010000018.1 coordinate 29,069, forward strand.
GGTTGACTCGACCGGAGTACCAGCAGCAAGTCGCTGAAGCCATCGCCGCCGGTATCGAGGATTTCGTGAGGCGTTGATGAACTTGCGGGTGGTTCTAATCGTATTGGCGGCGGTCGCCGCGGTGGTTTTGCTGCTGTGGCTGCTGCAGGGCGGAAGTCCCCGTGTCGCGCAGGAGGAGTTTCTGCCGATCGAGGCGCTGCCGACGCCGACACCGGCTCCCGAGCAACGCATCATCCTCCTCTACACCGGCGCCGACGGGATGCTCCACCCGGAGCTTCGCTCGGTCCCGCTGCCCGACGAGGTGCACGAGCGAATTCAGATCGTCATGCGGGAGTTGCTCGCCGGGCCGACCAATACCTCGAGATTGGCCCCGGTGGTTCCATACGAGGCTTCCATGGAAGCGGTCTTCGTCGATCAGCAGGGCAACGCCTTTGTCGATCTCACCGCTCCGCCCGAGGAGCTCACCGGATCGAGTACCGAATTGCTGCTGGCCTATGGAGTCGTCAATTCAATCATCCTCAACTGTCCCGAGATCATCGCGGTACAGATTCTCTTCGGAGGACACGAGGTGGCAACACTTACCGGCCATCTCGATCTTTCGAAACCTCTGGTCCTCAATAAGCGCTTCATCTCCGAGTCATGAACGCACAATCAAAGGCCATCGGGATCTTCGACTCAGGAGTCGGTGGCCTCACCGTTCTCAAAGCCCTTCGTGAACGTCTTCCCGGCGAGCGATTCGTCTACCTCGGCGACACCGCCCGGCTGCCGTACGGCACCAAGACCGCTGCCACCGTTCGACGCTACGCACTCAACGCCGCGTCCCACCTGGCGGCGCACGACGTCAAGCTCCTGGTGGTCGCCTGCAATACCGCGTCCTCCTTCGCCCTCGAGGCCCTGGCGGAGGTCTCGACGGTGCCGGTCCTTGGCGTCATTCTGCCGGGCGTCCGAGCAGCCCTGTTGACCGGCGCCGAACGCATCGGCGTCATCGGGACCGAAGGCACCATCCGGTCGGAGTCCTACCAGACGGCTCTCGCGGGTCTCGGCCCGGCGATCAAGGTCCGCGCCGCCGCCTGTCCTCTCTTCGTGCCGCTCGCGGAGGAGGGGTGGGGCGACCACGATGTCACCGATCAGATCGCCCGCCTCTATCTCGAACCCATGCTGGCGTGGGGGGTCGACGCGATCATCCTCGGCTGTACGCACTACCCTTTGCTGCGACCGTCGTTGCAGCGTGTAGTCGGTCCTCAAGTACAGCTGGTCGACTCGGCAAGCTCGGTAGCCGACGCAGTCCTCAGCGACCACTCCGAGCTGATCGACACTGCCGGCGGCGTCGTCGGCGATGTCCACATCCAGCTCACCGACGCCTCCGACCGCTTCCTCCGGATCACCAATGCGATTCTCGGCCGCGATCCCGAGCACCTCGAGGTGGTTGATATTTAATTCGGAATGAGGAATGAGGAATGAGGAATTTCCTACCAACCTCCCCAGACCGGATCATCCTGGGTGGGCGGGCGGCATTCCTAATTCCTCATTCCTAATTCACAAGTGCCATGACATCGTAGACCGATCAAGTGCCAACACATCGTAGAATCGTCGTCGTCGAGGCTGTGGTAGCTGTGGGAAACCCGAAGGGTTTTCCAAGTGGCTGCTGGAAACGCGGAGCGTTTTCCGCAGACACGTCAGATTCCACAGCTTTTGGCACTGCGGTGTGGGAGGTCATCGCAACCGATAGGGATGTTCGTCGACCTTTTTATTGTCAAGGAACAGGCTCAGTCGCTGCTGGCCGACGTCGATCGTTGCACGGAGATACTCGTAGACAGCCTCAGGAGGCACGAGGAACTTTTCCCCGAGAATGTCCAGCATTCCATCGCTGCGAATGAAACGAACAAAGTGATATCGCCCCGTTTCTGGTTTTGACAGTGGGTGTGTGGGCGGTTGTTCGCTGGGTGGGAATCGAAGCTGTCTGCAGCAGTCCAGCACAGACAAAGGTGTCTTGCCAGCAAGCACGCTGTAGCGATACGTGCGATTGTGTCGATCCTCAAATTTGAGGCTCTCTTCGCGGAGCTGCGGAGTGGAATCCATCACTACTCGGCGCAGAAACTTGTAGCGCCAGTGGTCGTTGAATTTCTCGACCACGGAATTGCGCCAGGGCTCTGCAGGAGGAATGAACCACACCTCTATCCCAAGCAGTAGACACAACCGAATTAAGCTGCCCATGCCTCGTGGATGCCGACGACTACCCAGGAAAACGGCTTCATTGTCTACTTGTTGGTGTCGGGGAAGCCCCATGCGCATCCACGACGACCAGAATCCATTGACCGAGGCCTGAGCCCCTCGCTCTATCATCGGTTCCACCGCGCAACGGCGGGTCGCCAGATCTACGCTATGCAGGCTGTAAAAGCGCACCGAGCCTTTCAGATAGCACGGTCCGACAAAGTCGCTCTGATGAACGTCGCCCGCATGCCCAGGCACAAGGCATCGGATATTTCTTGCCCTTTGGCTGGTATCGCCCCTGCCGGCGAACCACCTGATCGTTTCGGACCAAAATGCGTCCGATCGTACGAATGGAGGGAGGCTCTCTGATCTCGAGGTCTTCCAGCTCCCACTGAATAGCCTGCGCACCAAAGAAAATGCCCTCTTTCTTCAAACGATCACGCACTGCAAGTACGGTTGACTCGACATCGCTGCTCGTCTTTGTCGGCTGGGTTTCTGGACGACGTGATCGGCTGCGATACCAATCCTCCGACACCCTCACGGATAGCGCTGAAACCATTTGTAAAACCATGGCTTCGAGTAGCCCAGAGATCGTCCATATTGGCATGAGGACTCTCCCCGGCCAAGATACCGCCGAATCGCTGACTGCCGGTCTTGCTCCCTGTCTCTTCGCATGCATCCTTCCCCCCAAGGAAGAATGCTCTACGGTGATACCGAAACTCAGCTAGTACTACGATGTAATGGCACTCAATCGGTCTACGATGTATTGTCACCTATTCCTAATTCCTAATTCAAGGCTTCGGTTTTTTCATCCAGCTGTAGCCGTACGACAGGCCGATCGAGTAGAAATCACCGCCGATCCGCGTGAAGGCTCCGCGGCTGGCCGCCAACCCGCAGATACTGGCTCCGACCGAGACTCATGGAAGCCGTCAGTCCGACCCTGGAATTGCTCTGCTCGTCGTCGTTCAGCGCGCCGGCCATCGGTCGTCTGGCCACCCCGCCAGAAATTGCCGTCGACGGCCGCCCACAACCCACGGTTTGAACAGATACCGCACGTGAAACTGGGTGGAGAGGATCGGGTCCTGCTCCCGGGTCATTCCACCGATAAAATCGGTGTTATCGGTGAAGAACCAGCCTCCAACGTAGACGTCGATAGCCCAATGTCCGATGACGTGAACGACGCCTATCTCCGGCTTGAACGACCACCGATTGGTCCCGATATTGATGAGTTTCGACGAGTCGTACTGGCCGGTCGGGCCCTTGACAATCAGGCTGGTTCCGATCAGCGTCTTGGCCTGTATGTCCTGAATTCTTTCGGGCTCATCGCCGGACCGCCATACAAATTGATGGCCCCTCGAAAAGCCATATCGCCGATCCCGGACCGTTCCGCGGATGCCTGGTTCACCGAGGTAAAGCCCCTCGAGATCACCGAGGACATACGGCACGATCAATCCCGATATTGGCCGACCGGCCCGCGATATTCATGGTGCGGACATAACCCAACGACGAACCGAGGATCTTGGCGCTGGCATCCTCGATAGGCCCGGACGGATCAAAGGCGAGATCTCCAGTGTTGTAGATGGTGGCAAGCGAGAGAACATTGACGCCATAAGGTGCCGGCGTGTAGGAAGCAGGCACCAGCTCCTGCGCCGACGCCGCCAACCCGCTCATCATGAATAGACCAACCGCCGCTGCTGCCCTTCGGCGATATACCGCGACTTTCAAATCAAACCCCATGGCCAACACGATACACGATGGAGCTCCCGCCAACGTTGGCGCACCGGGCGGGCGGGTGGCATTCCGAATTCCGAATTCCGAATTCCGAATTCCGAATTCAACAGGGTCTATACTCTCTCCCGACAAGGAGAACCCCATGCGCCCAGACGGCCGTCAGCCCAACGACATCCGCCCGATCACGATCGAACCCGATTTCATTCGCTACCCCGAGGGCAGCGTGCTCTACCGCGCCGGCAACACGGTCGTGCTGTGCAACGCCAGCGTTCTCGATCGAACGGCACCGTTCCTGAGGGGCTCCGGCGAGGGATGGGTGACCGCCGAGTACGCCATGCTCCCGCGTGCCACCGACACCCGCTCCGAGCGCGAGGTCAAGAAGGGCCACCCGAGCGGGCGATCGCAGGAGATCCAGCGGCTGATCGGCCGTTCACTCCGGGCGGCGGTCAACCGCGGACGAGCTCGGCGAGCGGACGATCGCCATCGATTGCGACGTCCTGCAGGCCGACGGCTCCACCCGCACCGCCTCGATTTCCGGCGGCTGGATCGCTCTCGTCTTCTCCCTGTGCCGCATGTACGAGCAGGGCCTCCTCAGCGAGTGGCCGCTGACCAACCAGATCGTCTCGGTCGCGGTCGGCCTGGTCGGTGGCGAGGCGCGGGTCGATCTCGACTATGGCGAGGACTTCGACTGCGACGTCGATCTCAACCTGGTCTTCACCGGCGACGGCAAGCTCATCGAAGTTCAGGGAACCGCCGAGGGCGAGGCCTTTTCACGCGAGCAGTTGAACGAGCTCGTCGATGTCGGTTGGCACGGAGCTCAGCAGGTTATTGCGAAACAGAAGGAAATTGTGAAACCTCGCCTCGACGCACTCGGTCTCGACCACCTCTGACACTCGGTTCAAGTTATGAGTTTTGAGTTTTGAGTATTGAGTTGTCTCTGCACCCTCAAAGCCATATCGATTCCAGGGAGGAATGGGCGGTAATTCCGAATTCCGAATTCCGAATTCCGAATTTGCGGCCCGAACGGGCCGCGTCTGCCATTGACACCCGAGCCGCATGAAACCTATACTCACTCCCCGCCTTCGGGTGGTTGTTCTTTCTAATGTGTGAGTGGACTCCCAGCATGTCGGGGTGTAGCGCAGTCTGGTAGCGCACCTGCCTTGGGCGCAGGGGGTCGGAGGTTCAAATCCTCTCGCCCCGACCACCAATTACACCTCACTCTGGACACCTCCGCCTGTAGCTCAGCTGGATAGAGCAACGGACTTCTAATCCGTAGGTCAGAGGTTCGAGTCCTCTCAGGCGGACCATTACTGCATATTTTTGTGGTGGGCGTAGCTCAGTTGGTAGAGCACAGGATTGTGGCTCCTGTGGTCGTGGGTTCGATCCCCATCGCTCACCCCATATTTATGCGCCCGTAGCTCAGCTGGATAGAGCGTCGGCCTCCGGAGCCGAAGGTCATGGGTTCGAATCCCGTCGGGCGTACCATCGTTCTCGAGCCTCCCCTCGTGGGAGGCTTTCTCTTTGGGTTCGATCTCACCTTCAGTTACGATTCACTGGTCGTACCAACCCCTCCTGGGCCACGGAGGCGACCAACACCCCGTTGCGATCGAAGAACTTGCCCCGGACCAGGCCGCGGGCTCCGGCGGCGCTGGGGCTGTCCATGGCGTAGAGCAGCCAGTCGTCCATTCTGAGGTCGCGGTGGAACCACATGGCGTGATCGATCGAGGCCATCTGCAGGCCTCCCTGCCAGTAGTTCGTTCCGTGGGGCAGCAGCGCTGTGTCGAGCAGCATGAGGTCCGAGGCGTAGGCCAGTAGATAGCGGTGGAGGGCGGGGCCGTCGGGGAGATCCGACTCGGCCCGCAACCAGACCTGCTGGACCGGCTCCGAGGGGACGGGATTCATGGGGTCGCCGACCGTGACCGGCCGCATCTCGATGGGGAAGTCCATCATGGCCCAATCGACCACTGCCGCGGGAAGGTGTTCGGCATGCTGCAAGATGAGGTCGTTGGACGAGATCAGTTCGTCCGGATCCGGGACCTCCGGCATCGCATCCTGATGTTCGAGTCCGGTCTCCTGGATCTGGAACGAGGCCGCCATGAAGAAGATCGGGCGCCCCGCCTGCTCGGCGCGGATCCGCCGAGTGGTGAAGCTGAGGCCGTCACGAGTCCGCTCAACCCGGTACTCGATGGGTTGGTCGGGATCGCCGGGCCGGAGAAAGTACGCATGGAGCGAGTGCACCAGCCGGTTCGGCTCGACCGTGTGCTCAGCCGCCGACAGAGCCTGCCCCAGAACCTGCCCGCCGTAAACCCGACCCCACCCCAGATCCTGGCTCTGACCCAGAAACACGTCTTCGCCGACGGCCTCGAGCGAAAGCAGATGCAGCAGTTCTTCCAGAACACGGCTCATGCGCGACGCCTCCCGAAACTGAACGATCGTTCGGACCCGCCGCATGATACTGCTTCCATCGAGGACGCTACCGCATCGGCACGCCCAACAGTCGTCCGGCCGCCAGAATCGGACAATCACCCCCATGGCTACTTGGAGCGCGCCGGACAGCCGGGCTGCGTCGAGGCCTGACCGAGATCTGAGCCGGCCCTCGAGGATTCCGCTGAGGTCGAGATCCCTGGAATCGTGCCAGGGTGCTGTTTGAATTTCATCAACGCAGCCAATCCAAGTTATGCTCGACCTGTGAACCGGGTTTTGGTGGTCCATCGAGATCGGCGCTCCTTACGAAAACTGGAGAAGCTGCTGCTCGATCGATCCGACTGCCGGGTCTCCCTCGCAGAGACGATCCACGACGCGGTGGGGCAGAATGGCCGACCGCCGTCCGCACCTGGTCCTCCTCTGTCTTCCGCTCGGGGAATCGTCCGGGCGCGACGCGGTTGCTGCGATCCGCGCCTCTGAACCGAAAATACCGGTAGTGGTGGTGTCTTCGCAGGGCGGGACCGGAGAAACCATTCAGGTCATCAAGGCAGGAGCTTTCGACTATCTCCTCGAACCCGTCTCTGACGACGATCTTCTCGTCACGATCGCCCAGGGGCTCGAAACCGGGCGGCTGATGAGGTCACCGGTGGCGATCAGCCAGACACGCGGCGAGGCCGCGGGTGAGGCGATCATCGGGCGCTCCAAACCGATGCAGGAAATTTCCAAGGCGATCGGCCGGATCGCTCCCACCAACTCCACGGTTCTCATCCGAGGTGCGTCGGGCACCGGCAAGGAGCTCGTTGCCCGCGCTATCTACCAGCACTCGGCACGCGTCGACGGACCGTTTGTCGTGGTCAACTGCGCCGCCATACCGGAAACGCTTCTGGAGAGCGAATTCTTCGGTTTCGAACGAGGATCGTTCACGGGCGCCGACCAACGCCGGATCGGCAAGATTGAACAGGCCGACGGAGGAACCCTGTTCCTCGACGAAATCGGTGATGTGCCGCTTCCAATCCAGGCGAAGCTCCTTCGCTTGTTGGAAGACCGCCAGATCGAACGTATCGGCGGGCGGGAGCAGATTCCGGTGGACGTCCGGATCCTCGCCGCCACCAATTGCGATCTCGAAGCGGCAATAGCTGGCGAGCGATTCCGAAGCGATCTCTTCTACCGACTGAATGTGGTGCCGATCCATATTCCGGCTCTCGCCGATCGGCCCGACGACGTGCCGCTCCTCTGCGACTATTTCATGGAACGCTTCGCCCTCGAACTCGGCGTCCGAAACCCGGGATTGTCAGCCGGAGCCTATCCGGTACTCAGTGCTCACAGTTGGCCCGGAAATGTCCGTGAACTTGCCAACCTGATGGAACAGTGCCTCATCTTCAGTCGCGGACAACATGTCGGTCCCGAAACGATCGAACGGCTTTTGCTGGGTTCGCAGGAGCAACCGGCCGATATTTTTCATCCTACCGACGAGGCACTCACCAAGAGCCTCCGGCGAGCGCTGGCCGACAGCCCCACAAATCTGCTCGAGACGGTCACTGATCGCGTGACCCGGCAGACCATCGCCGAGGTGTTGCGCCACACCGATGGCAATCGATCCAAGGCCGCGAGATTGCTGGGAGTATCACGGCCGACCTTGCTCGCCAAGATGCGCAAACACGGACTTCAATAACTCAAATCTGACAAATATCCTGACACCAATGTAAAGAATCTTGACATTTAGATTCTGTCAGCCTCTCTCGCAGTAGTCGCGGAAAGACCGCAGTTGTTGATCTTAGCGGATTGATGGCTGCCAAGACCGGGAAAATCCTGCCTGGCACACGCCTTGCTATCTCCTCGGGTGTCGATCGGAGGTGCGTAGCTCTCATGACACCAGCAGACGGTTCCGACCACGCAATTGGCCCGCGGATTCGATTCCGAACAGCAGTGGCCGGGCTGGCACTGATCGTCCTGGTCCCTCTTGTCATCACCGCTGCGATCAATCTCCAGCAATTCCAGAAGGTCTACCAGAGCAAGGTCGAGAACGAGCTCATGGCAATCATCGAGCGCCACAGTCTGATCGTCGACTCGTTTATCGACGACCGTCTCAGCGATGTCAGGGTCATCGCCCGCGAACACCCCATCGAGAGGCTGAACCAACCCGAATTTCTGCGACGGGTGCTCAACCTCATGCGTGAGGAGTATCACGGCGCATTCGTCGATCTCGGCCTCATCAACTCCGACGGCATCCAGGTGGCGTACGCCGGGCCATTCAACCTCCAGATGGCTGACTACTCGTCCGCCCCGTGGTTCCAACAATCACTCGCCAACGAGAGTCACGTCAGCGACGTCTTCGCCGGTCTCCGGGGCACACCGCATTTCATCGTTGCCACCCAACGGACGTTCGGGGGCGAGCTCTTCATCGTCAAGGCCACCATCGACTTCGAGGCCTTCAACGCTCTAGTTGAAAATATCCGAATCGGGCACACTGGTTTCGCGTTCATCATCAACCGAAAGGGCGAATTTCAGACCAACCCACGCTTCGAGGTCGCTCTCAACCGCTCTCCCTACGTGGGCCTCCTCGATGGGCAGATTCGATCCGATCGGATTTTCGTCATCGATGGTGAAGATCAGCTCGGCCGATCATCGATCTTCACGATTTCTCCTCTCAAACACGGTCAGTGGTTCCTGTGTTATCAGCAAGAAACGTCAGACGCCTACGAGGAGCTCCACAGAGTCCAGGGTTTTGCCATAGCGGTGCTCATCATCGTCTCCGTCATTGCTCTGATCATGGGCTACCTCATTTCTCGACGCCTCGCTCAACGACTTGCCGAGGCCCACCATGACCGGACGGTCATGACGCACCAGGTCATCGAGACCGGGCGCCTCGCCTCGATCGGCGAGCTCGCAGCGGGAATCGCCCACGAGATCAACAATCCGGTGGCCATCATGGTTCAGGAAGCAGGCTGGATCGACGATCTGCTCGCGGAGGGCACACCCGTCTCGGGTGAAAACCTCGAAGAAATCGAACGCGCGGTAGGACAAATCCGCACCCAGGGCGACCGGTGCAAGGAAATCACCTACAAGCTCCTGAGCTTCGCCCGGAAAACCGATCCAACGGTTCGCGAGGTCACGCTCAATGATCTTGTCGACGAGGTGACCGGCCTGACTTCACAGAAAACCCGCTACGCGAATGTCCGTATCGAGACCGATCTCAGCCCGGATCTGCCTCCCATCCAAGCCGCACCCTCGGAGCTCCAGCAGATTCTGCTGAATCTGGTGAACAACGCGATCGATGCCATCGAGCGGCCGGGAGGAACTGTCACCGTCTCCACTCGAACGGTAGAAGACGGTGTCGTTCTCGAGGTGAGTGATACCGGGAAGGGAATCCCCGAGGCCAACATTGCCCGAATCTTCGATCCATTTTTCACGACCAAACCAGTGGGCCAGGGCACCGGTCTCGGCCTCTCGATCTGCTACGGAATCGTTGAAAAGATGGGTGGAACGATCACGGTGGAAAGCGAAATCGAAACGGGCACAACATTCACCGTGGTCTTCCCGAGGAATGCTGCCATGCACGACGTGGCGGCTGGGTCTGAGATCGAAGGAGAGGAATCATGATCAGAGCATCAGTGCTGATTGTCGATGACGAGGCCCCGTTCGTGGAGACCCTCGCGAAACGCCTCGCCAAAAGGGATTTTCGCGTGGATTTCGCACACAGCGGCCAGGAGGCCCTGGAGAAACTCGGTGGTGGCGGACCGACCACGACCGACGTCGTCATTCTGGACGTCAAAATGCCGGAGATGGACGGGCTCGAGGCACTCGCACTGATGAAGGAACGGCACCCTCTCATCGAGGTCATCATGCTGACCGGCCACGCCACGGTGGAGTCCGCAATCGAGGGAATGAAGCAGGGCGCCTTTGACTACCTGATGAAGCCATGCGATCTCGAGATTCTGATCGAGAAACTGAATGTGGCGGCCGAAAAGAAGCGCGAGCACGAAAACAGGATCCTGGAAGCACGCGCGACCCTTATCGGGCTCAGGCGAGGAGACTGAGGGGACGTCATGGCTGAACCCCAGGACGCGATCAGACTTCTGTTGGTGGACGACGAGGTGGGATACCTCGAGGTACTCTCCAAACGGCTCATTCACCGCGGGTTCAAGGTTACGACCGCCTCCAGCGGCGAAGAAGCGATCCGAGCACTGCGCAACTGGGAATTCGACCTTGCAGTCGTCGATCTGAAGATGGAGGACATGGACGGTATCGAGGTCCTCAAGGTCCTCAAGAGAATGGACCCCGCTCTGCACGTGATCATCCTGACCGGTCACGGCTCGGAGCGCGCAGCAAGGGACGGCATCGCCCACGGAGCGTTCGACTATCTGATCAAACCAATCGGCCTCGACCCGCTGATCGCGAGGATCCGCGCCGCGATGAGTTCGGAGTCCGCCTGAGAATCGGCGGGGGACCATTCCGATGACGATTTTTCGGCGGCACGATCCATTGTTGACACCCGATGTATTTGGAGGGGAATTGTGAATTTTTTCAGGACCTTGGGAGAGTATATGACTGCGGCGACCCGCGCCCACGCGGAGTGGGAGATCGAGACATCGAACAGGATCGTGCACGATCCAAAGAGGTTGTTCATCCTCGTTCTGTTGGTGATCCCAATCCTTGTCTTCGGACCCTGGGCAGCCGCCCAGGTCATGGATCAGGCGGCCGCTGCAGGGCAGTCCCTGCCCGATATCCTCGGGGGCAAAAAGGCCTACAGTCCCGCCTATTACTCGACCGGGATCTTTGTCGCCTCGATTCTGATCGGGCTGTGCGCCGGCCTCATCACAGGTTGCATCGGCGCAGGGGGCGGATTCATCATCGCGCCCGCTTTGATGTCGGCCGGCATCAAGGGCATTCTCGCGGTCGGCACTGACCTCTTCCACATTTTTGCCAAAGCGATCATGGGCAGCGTGATTCACCGCAAACTCGGTAATGTTTCGGTGCCGCTCGCATTCACATTCCTGATCGGAGCGATCGGTGGCGCCACCCTGGGCGGCGTCATCAACCGGGTCCTCTACGAGATCAACCCGGTTCTTTCGGACGCATTCATCACCACGATCTACTCGATCATGCTCGGCGGCCTGGGCGCCTATGCGATGACGGATTATCTCAAGGCCCGGAAAAAGCCCGGTGCCGGCGGCGACGCCCACGGTGGACGATCTGAAGGCGCCGATCTCGGGGACCTGCCCAAAAAACTGCAGGCGATCAACGCACCGCCGATGATCACCTTCGACCAGAACCTGGTGCCCGGAGGGCGCCGCATCTCGGCGTGGTTCCTGATCGCGAGTGGTTTCCTGGTCGGCTTCGCGGCGGCAATCATGGGCGTGGGTGGTGGATTCCTCACCTTCCCGATCTTCGTTTATACCCTCGGCGTATCCTCCATGACCACTGTTGGGACTGACATCTTCCAGATCGTATTCACCGCCGGCTACGCCGCCATCAGCCAGTACGCGATCTACGGATTCATCTTTTATACGCTGGCCATGGGCATGCTCATCGGCTCGCTCTTCGGCGTCCAGGTGGGCGCCATGGTGACCAAGGTCGTTGAGGGCATCACAATTCGCGGCTTCTACGCGATGGCGGTGCTTGCAGGCTTCATCAATCGCATCTTTGCCCTTCCGGGAAAGCTCTCGGATCTCGAGGTGATTTCTCTTTCACCCGGCGTCATCAGCGTTCTTGACGGCATTGGGATCTGGGCCTTCTTCCTGGTCATCGGGGGCTTCGCCGTATGGGTTCTCTACACCTTTTTCAGCAATCTCGGAAGACTCCGTGGGGCGGAGGTGTCGTCATGAACAGGATCAAGAAGAAGGAGCTCGGTATCGGCATGTTTTTGATGGCGACCTTCATCGCCGTGATGATCGCCATCTTCCTGCCGTTGATCGATGGCGGAAATGCGCTCAACTACATGGACAATCTCTACAACTCCATCTCCAAGGGCTCGGCATACTACATCCCCAAGGTCGAACACCTCGTGGACGAACACGGCAGCGAGGTCGTAACCCTCAACCTCAAAATGAAAGACTCAATCACCGCTCGGGCGGCCGAACCGCTCTTCCTGCAAACAGGGGCGACGACTGCGGTTGAAGAGAATAACTTGATGGTCAACGGAGACCTCGAGCTGATATTCGGGGCCTGCCTCGAGGATGCCGAATCCGCCTATCACAATCGGGGAGAGGACCACCTTGACCGATACGGAATGGACGCGCGGCCCACGCTCCACGCCTGGTGGCAGGCACTCGGTGCAATGGAGAAAGACCTCAACCGGCAAAAGCTCTTCGCTGCGGCTCAACTCACCCATACCGTACAGGCGAAAACCGTCGAATGCGCGTACAACTATTACGGGATCGAAGCCCAGGCGATCAAGGACCGCTGGGGCACGGTTCTTTTCTCGCTGTTGTTCTATGTGCTGTACACCGTCTGGTACGGATACGGGATCATGTACATCTTCGAGGGTCTCGGTTTCGAGCTGGCCGCGCACTGACCCGCTCAATCGCGATAGGATGGGCTGCGAAAAGGAAGCAGTCGAAGGAGCGCGATCCGCGCTCCGGCGGAGGAGGTGATGGCGATGGCCGTTTCAGTGCTCCTGGTAGATGATGAAGAAGCCTTCGTCCAGGCGACGGCGAAACGGCTCACACTCCGACGGTTCGATGTCTACACCGCGACCCGGGCCGAAAAAGCCTTCGCGACCCTCGAAAACAACCCGATCGATGTCGTGGTTCTCGATGTCCGTATGCCCGATCTTGACGGCATCGAGGCGACCAAGACGATCAAGGCCTCGCACCCCCTGGTCGAAGTCATCCTGCTCACCGGGCACGCCAGCATGGAAGCATCGCTGGAAGGAATGAAGATCGGGGCATTCGATTACCTCCTCAAACCTCTGAACATCGACGAGTTGGTCTACAAAATCGAGGATGCCTACCGAAAAAAAGAGCTCCAGGAGGAGAAAATCCGCCGCCTGAGCGATCGGGCCGACACGTCCGGTGACGGGGAGTGAACCAATCCCGGATTCGGTGGTAGGTATGCGCCGGCCCGGATGGCTGCGGCGGTTGATCGAGCGCCTCAGCGGCGCACCGAAGGAAACGCCGGATCCCGATGCGGCGCGCGAGGTCTTCCAAACCCGATACCATGCGCTGCGACTGCTGCTGGCCGCAAACACAAAGGCTCTCGAAGTGATGGCGGAAATGGAGCGGGCCGCCGCGGGCGGCACGCCTCTCGGGATGTCGTTCGTTCGTTCTCACTCCACAGCCGTCGGGGTCAGCGTCTTCCAGATGGTCCGCCACCTCAACACCCTCGCGCCCGACAAATTCACCTCTCTCTACGATCGCCTGCAGGACATTGAGACTGCAATCGACCTCGAGCTTGCCTCCGTCCCCAGGCCCACGGACGCACCTCTGGTCGTGCCGCTTGATCAGATCGATCAGCACCACTCCGAAGTCACCGGTCTCAAGATGGCAAATCTCGGTGAGATCGCCAACGTCGTCGGTATGGCGGTGCCCAGCGGGTTTGTCATTACCGCTGCAGCCTTCGAACAATTCATCGCGGCCAATGACCTGCAACCGGAGATCAACCGTCTCCTTCTGGCGCATCAGGCTGAAGAGCTGGACGAACTTTTCGCCCTCAGCTCCGAGCTGCAGAGTCTGATCCTCTCCGCCACTGTCCCCGAAGACATCGCTGCGTCGATCGATGCTGCTGCTGAGAAGATCTCGAAACCCGCTGCAGCGACCACCTTTGCTCTGCGGTCGAGCGCTCTCGGTGAGGACTCGGCCGGGGCATCCTTTGCCGGCCAATACCAGTCGCTGCTCAATGTCCGCCGCACACATCTCGTCAGCAGCTATCTGGAGGTGGTCGCCAGCAAATACACGCCCCAGGCCATGCACTATCGATTGCAGCGCGGCCTGCGCGACGACGACGTGGCGATGAGCGTGGGCTGCCTGGAGATGATCGACGCGCGTTCAGGGGGTGTCGCCTACACCGGAAACCCCGGCGACCGGGACGACCGCAACATCTACATCAGTTCCGCGTGGGGCTTGCCAAAGGCGATCGTGGACGGTCGCTTCGCCAGCGATTTGCTCATCGTGGAACGAACAGAACCAGCGCGAATTCTGAAACGACAGATCGGCGTCAAAACAAACCAATTCGTCCTCCACCACAGGGAAGGGGTGCGGCGCGCTGAAGTTTCACTGGAAAACCAACGCGCGCCGTCGCTGCGTGATGCAGAGGCCCTGCAAATCGCAGACCTCGCGTTGCGCCTCGAAAGACATTTCGGCGCTCCCGTCGATGTGGAGTGGGCGATCTCCGAATCAGGACGGGTGATGATTCTGCAATGTCGTCCATTGATTCAATCTCTCGCCGTCGATCGCGAAGCCCTGCCCGAGGGAACACCTCCACCCGTTGTTGAGGGTGGGGTCACCGCGAGCCCCGGAGCAGCCGCAGGGGTCGTCCACCGAGTCAGCCGGGACAGTGACGCCCTGACCTGCCGGGAAGGAGCGGTCCTGGTACTCGAACAGCCCCTGCCGCGGTGGGCGGCCCTCCTCGGACGTGCGGCCGCGGTCGTTGCCCAAGAGGGCGGGGTCGCGGGTCATCTGGCAACGGTGGCGCGCGAGCTTGGCGTGCCGGCGATCCTCGGTGCAGGCTGTCTGGACGGGCTGGAGGACGGCCAGGAGGTCACGGTTGACGCCACGGGTGGCGCCGTCTATCCGGGCCGGATCGAGTCTCTTCTGGTGAGTCGGGAGAAACCACCCGAATCTCGCCCCGAGACTCCGGTCCTGAAGACACTTCGCGCCGCACTCCGACACATCGCCCCGCTCAACCTGCTCGACCCGGAGGGCATCGACTTCACGCCGTCAGCCTGCCGCACGCTTCACGACATCACGCGTTTCTGCCACGAGCAGGCGGTGCGCGAAATCTTTGCTTTCGGGTCCGACACCACGTTTCCGGAGTATGCCAGCAAACAACTCCACCACAACGTGCCCATGCAGTGGTGGATTCTCGATCTTGGGGGTGCTTTCAACAAACCGGTCACCGGAAAATTCGTTCGCCTCGAGGACATCGCAAACGGCCCCATGCTCGCGCTGTGGGATGGAATGATCGCGGTGCCGTGGGAGGGTCCGCCCGCGGTGAGCGGGCGCGGTTTGGCCTCGGTGCTCTTCGAGGCCACCGCCAACCCAGCCCTCGCTTCTCCTTTCAATAAACCGTATGCCAACCGCAATTACTTCATCGTTTCCGAACACTTCATGAATCTGCAGTCGCGCTTCGGCTTTCACTTCACCAACGTCGAGGCCCTCGCCGGACCGCGCAAAGAAGAAAATTATCTGAGCTTTTCTTTCAAGGGCGGCGCCGCCGATCTCGAACGCAAGGTCGCCAGGGCGAGGTTCATCGGTGAAATCCTCGATCGACACGGACTTCGAGGTCAAGATCACATCGGACGTGGTCACGGCCCGTCGTACCGGCCTCGAGGCTGACAGTATCGAGCAGACCTGAGGGTCGTTGGCTACCTTCTCGATGCACACCCGCCAACTCGACATGGTGATGAGCAATCCGGCAGCGGTGGAGCACTACCGCGAGAAAATGCGTGCCGACATCGAGGGCCTCCAAGCCAACCGGATTTCGTCCTGAGCCCTGCATCCGCCGAAGTGATTTCGAATCCACTTCTGTTGCGGGTCTTGTCCTGTGCCCGAGTAGACTGTGTTCAGGCAGAGTTGAGAATCGTCAGGGCCGCAGTGCGCACGGGGGAAGTCCAGATGCCGGATATCGTGAGCTGGGTGCGCGAGTACCAGGAACTCCTGGAGATGCTCGGCTTGTTGTCACTGCTGCTCTTCGTTGTCACTCTCGTGGTCTTCCCGCTGGTCATCATCTTCCTTCCGCAGGATTACTTCGTCCGCCACCACCGGGATCCAGCTCACCAGACCCGTCAGCATCCCGCCGTCTGGCTCACTCTGACAATTCTCAAGAACCTCGTGGGTTGGACTTTGATTCTGGCAGGCATCGCGATGCTAGTGCTGCCGGGCCAGGGCATTTTGACAATCCTGATCGGCGTGTCCTTGGCGAACTTCCCGGGCAAGTACGGACTCGAGCGCAGGCTCGTCAAACGGCCGTCGGTGGCCAAGACGCTGAACCGGATCCGCGAGAAGGCCGGCAAGCCGAAACTCGAAATCCCGGCGGACGACGAGGAATAATCCTCAATCCCGCGAAGGAAAGATCCTCAGCACGTACCAGAACATCAGAGCCACCGAGGCGAAGAGCTCGAGGGCGGCACCCACGTAGCGGTCCTCAGGGAAGTGGCGCAGGATGTTCGAGGTGTCGTAGAGGATCGCGCCGCCGGCGAGGCCGACCATGGCGACCGAGAACCAGGTGCCGAGGTTGAAGCCGAAGAGCACGCCGCCGACGATCGCGACGAGGGCCAGGATGCCGCCCCACTTCAGCAGGCCTGCCGAGGAACGAGAAGTCCTTGCGGCTGAGGAAAGCGACCGCAGTGAGTCCGGCAAATCCGATGAGGGTGACGGTCGCGGCGCTCTGAATGGCGCCCGGCGCGTAGTGATTGGCGATATAGAGCAGCGGCACGAAGATCAAAGCCTCGGCCACCACGAAGCGCGCCGAGCGCGGCGTACTGCGCACCGAGGGACTTCGCGGTGTGGGCGGCGCGGCTGGCGATCCAGCTCACAACGACGAAACCGCCGAGGACCAGCAGCCAGTTGACGCCCAGCATGGACCGGGCAATGGGATCGGCCAGCCCGCTCGAAAAGAGCCACACCTCGATCAGCGTGAAGGCGATGATGGCGCCGAAGAGGTGCAAATAGGTACGGCCGATAAACGTCGCGCGCGTGTTCTCGCCGATCCTGACGGAGGGCGAATCGGCGAGACGGGAATCGGATGGCTCGAAGTTCATTGGCATCGTCCTTTCCCACGGCGGACTTTCGGATCTCATTGAAAATTCCGCTCCCAGGATACCCGGTCTTTTGACGGGTTGACACTTCGACTCGCGCGACCTATGTTGTTAACTGTTTAGTTAAACTGACTGGTTAGTCAATGAAAATGAGATCAACCACCCTCCCGCAGAACCGCCAATCTCGTCCCGTGACAAGATCCTCGATGCCGCGTCGAGAGCCTTCGCCGAGGAAGGCTTTGCCGGGGCCGGGTGGACGAGATCGCCCTCCAGGCCGGAGTCAACAAGGCGATGCTCTACTACCACGTGGGCGACAAACAGGCACTCTACACCGCCGTGCTCACCCGGAATTTCGACCGGATCGAAGCAGTGCTCGCAGAAGTCCTCGCCACCGACGGCTCCGCCAGTGAACGGCTCCGGGCGCGGTCATCGCGGTCAGTCGCAGGCCATGAGGAAACCTCCAGACCACCCACGGATCGTGCTGCGCGAGTTTGCCTCCGGCGCGGCAACCACCTCCAACCGGAAATCCTCGAGCGAATGGTGCGAATCATCGGAGACCGTGCGCGGCTCCTCGCCGAAGGACCAGGAGGGCGAGTTCCGCTCGACCAACCCGGTCATGACACACCTCACACTGATCGGCGCATCACTGATTCTCAACGCCGTCGGTCCGCTTCGCGACCGTGTCGCCGAACTCGGACCCGGACTCGGGCTCCCCGACGCCGAACCGACATCGGCGAGTTCCTCGGCGATCTGGTGCTCAACGGCATCGCCAATCCCGCAACCGGGAGAATCGTCATGAAGAGAACAGACCGCCGCGACCACTTTGCCTGCTCACCATCCCTGTTCCTCGCGATCGGCTGCAACAAGAGCCGACGACGACGGGTCCATCCACGCCTCAGGCCACATCGAGGCCACCGAGATCCGTCTCGCGGCCAAGGTCGGTGGACGACTCCTCGAGGCGCCGCTCGAGGAGGGGACACCGTGGCGACGGCGATCTCGTGGCCGTTTCGAGACTGTCGATGCCGGGCACCAGCTCGCCCAGGCACGGGCCAAGGTCGAGGCCGCCGACGCCCAGCTCCGGTTGCTGCTTGCGGGCAGCCGTGCCGAAGACCTGCGGCGGGCCGAGGACCAACTCGCCCAGGCCCAGGCCGAGCTCGACGCCGCCCGCCGCGATCTCGACCGTCTCGTGGGGCTCGCCGAAAGGGGTTCCGCCACCGAGAAATCGCGCGACGACGCCGCGACCCGCCACGAGGTGGCCGATCGTGCGGTCGCCGCCGCGCAGAGCCCAACTCGACAAACTGGTGGCCGGACCTCGACGGCAGGAGATCGAGGCCGCTCGAGCCAACGCGCCGCGGCCGAGGCGCATGGTGGCGGCGGTGGAACAGCAGATAACCGACGCAACCGTGTTCGCCCAAGCGGCGGCATCATCACATCCCGGGTCGCCGAACCCGGCGAGATCCTGCCGCCCGGAACCCCGATCGCGGTGCTCACCGATCTCGAGCGGCCCTGGCTGACGGTCTGGGTCGACGAGCCCAGCCTTTCGCAGGTCAATCTCGGCCAGACGGTGAGGTCCGGGTGGATGGCGACAGCGAGGCATTTGAAGGCACGGTGTCGTTCATCTCGCCGGTTGCCGAATTCACCCCAAAAACGTCCAGACGCCCGACGAGCGGGCCAAGCTCGTTTTCCGGGTCAAGGTCCGCGCTGGACAACCCGACGGCACCTTCAAACCCGGCATGCCGGCGGACGCCTATTTCGGTGCGGCTCCGGATCGGCGCTGACCGACCACCTCTCCTCGCAGCACGCGACTGTCGTCCGTTACGGCGAGACGAGGCCGTGCACGGTGTTTCGCTCGAGGTCCGGCCGGGTGAGGTGGTCGGACTCATCGGCCCGGACGGCGCCGGCAAGACATCGACCTTACGGGTTCTCGGCGGTCTGCAAAAGGCCACCGAGGCAGGGCGACCGCATTTGGCGACGACTGCTGGAAGGCGCGCCGCGCCCTTCACACCCGCCTCGGTTACCTCGCCCAGCGCTTCGCGCTCTACACCGACCTCACGGTGAACGAAAACATCCAGTTCTTCGCCCTCATGTACGGAGTCCCGCGGTGGAAGGAGCGCCGCCGCGAGCTTCTCGAGCTCGTGGGTCTCGCCCCCTTTCCCGACCGCATCGCCGACCGCCTCTCGGGCGGCATGAAGCAGAAGCTGGCATTGGCATGTACCCTCATCCACTCTCCCAAGCTTCTCTTGCTCGACGAGCCGACCACCGGGGTCGACCCGGTCACGCGACGCGAGTTCTGGCGATTGCTCGCCGACCTCGTCAATGAAGGGCTGACGCTCTTCGTGGCCACGCCATACCTCGACGAGGCCGAGCGCTGTACGAGGGTTCTGCTGATGCACGAGGGCTCGATCCTCGCCGATTCCCGGCCTCAGGAGATCCCCGACATGATGCCGGGGACGATTCTCGAGGTCACGGCCACGCCGCGCGCAGTTGCGGCCGACATCCTGAGCGCCCGGGAGGGTCGCCGACGTCAGCGTTTTCGGTACGACGCTCCACGTACACCTCCAGGGTGAACAGCACTCGCCGGAGTCGATCCGCCAGATCCTCGGTGCCCGGGACGTCAGGTCGAGAAGATCGACGTCGTCCCCGCCGGGCTGGAGGACGCCTTCCTCTACCTGACCCGTTCACCGAGAACCAGATGTCGACGGAGGCATCATGAAAGACACCCCACCAACTTCTCGCAGTTTCCCTGGTTGCTTTCCGGCCTCCCGGCATGGGCGCAGAGCGTTCGGCTCGACGCCGACACGTCGGCACGCATGGCGATCCGGGCCTCGACCCTGACGATTTCGGCCGCCGATCGCGTCGAAGCCTCGACTTCGGCTGTCAAGGCCGCCGACGCGGCGCGGCTGCCGGTCCTGTCGGCCCACGCAAATGTCGTCCAGAGAAGCGCGATCCCCGAGTTCGGTGTCCCAACAGACGACCCGGACGAACCCGTCTACATCCTTTTCCCAAATATCGAAAACACCTACAGCGCCGATTTGAGGCTCTCGCAACCCATCTACTCGGGAGGCGGCATCGCCGCCAACCGCGAAGCCGCACGACAGGACGAATCTGCGGCAACCTGGTCGCAGTCGCTGACCGCCCTCGATCTCGCCTATCTGGCCCGGACCCACTACTGGTCGGCGGTGGCCGCGGCGGCGAGCGTCGACGTCGGCCACAGCTCAGCTCACCGCACCCGCCGCCTGCTGGACGATGCCCGTGCCCTGCGCGACGCGGGCATGGCTGTCAACGCTGATGTCTTCGCCGCCGAAGCCCGCACCGCCGCCGCCGACGTGGATGTCATCCGCGCCGAAACCGAGGAAGAAAAGGCGCTGGCATCGCTGCGCTCGCTTCTCGGCCTCGAACCAACGGCGGCCGTCGTTCTCGCCGATACCGAAACCGATGAGGTCCCAGCGGCTCCACCGGAACTCGAAGATCTCCAGGCCGAGGCGCTCGAAAAAAGACCCGAGCTCATGGTCACCGATGCCCGAATTCAGGGTCTGGGGGCCCGCGCCAAAGCGACCAACGCCGCCCGGATACCCAGTGTCGGGCTCTCCGCCCACTGGCGGTACGCTCGACCCAACGAGCGCTACTTGCCACCCGTCGATGAGGGCAACGACTCGTGGGGTATTTCCCTGGGCGCCAGTTGGCAGTTCTTTGACGGCAACAGGACCAAGGCGCAGGTCGCGGCCGTCAACGCCGAACAGAGCGCTCTGCGGGCCGACCGCGGCGAGCTCGAAAGACGGGTTCTGCTCGAGGTCGAAACAGCCCGACTCGACCTGCGAGCAGCACTCGAGGCGGTAAGCGCGGCCGACGCGTCGGCGGCCGCCGCAGAGGCCTGGGAGGAAGCTTCCAGTGAGCGCTACGCCGCCGGGCTTGCCATGCTCTCCGAACTCCTCGACGCGCAGGCCGATCTGACCTCCGCCGAGGTGGCACAGGTGAGGACGCGGGTCAGCGCCTGGTTGGCGGAGGCGACTCTCCGCCGCGCGGTGGGCCGGTGACGGCCAGCCCCGCCACCGCGCCTCGGCCACCGAAATCATGGTTTCGGCGACCGAGCTGACCCGGGTCTTCGGCGATTTCGTGGCCGTGGACCGGGTGTCTTTCGAGGTCGCGCCGGGGGAGATCTTCGGTTTCCTCGGCTCCAACGGCGCCGGAAAGACCACTGTCATCCGCATGCTCTGCGGTCTGCTGAAACCGACTTCCGGGAACGGCACGGTGGCCGGATTCGACATCGCCACCCACTCGGCGGAGATCAAGACCCGAATCGGCTACATGTCGCAGAAGTTTTCGCTCTACAGCGAACTGACGGTGGACGAGAACCTGCGTTTCTGGGCCGGTACCCACCGTGTCTGGGGCAAGCTGTTCGAAGATCGCCGCCAGTGGGCCTTCGAAGTGACCGGGCTCGGTGTCGCGGCGCAACGCGCTCGTCGCCGATCTCCCGGGAGGATTCCGCCAGCGCCTGGCCCTCTCGTGCGCCCTGCTCCACCGCCCGCCCGTGGTTTTTCTCGACGAGCCGACCGGCGGCGTCGACCCCGAGGCGCGGCGCCGGTTCTGGGATCTCATCGACGATCTTTCGGCCGAGGGAGTGACCGTCTTCGTCACCACCCACTACATGGACGAGGCCGAGCGGTGCCACCGGGTCGCCCTGATGCACGCCGGCAAGCTGCTCGCCCTCGACACCATCGCCGAGCTCAAACAGATTTTCCCAGCGGGCACGGTGCTCGAGGTGGAGTGCAGGGATGCCCCGCGGGCTCTCGAAAGCCTCGAGCCGCTGCCGGGCGTCATCGACGCGGCCCTCTTCGGCGAACACCTGCACGCCGTGGTCCACGACCCCGAGGTCGCCGCCACGATTCAGAGCCCGCTCGAAGGCGAAGGCTTCGCTTCGGTGAGCGTGCGCCCCGTGGCGCCTTCGCTGGAGGACGTGTTCATCCGTTCGATTCGAGAGGCCGAGGAGGCGCGAGAGAAATGATCCGCCGCATCCTCGCCACCGCGGTCAAGGAGCTTCTCCAGCTCAAGCGCGACTGGCGGACCGCTCTGGCGTTGCTTGCGATGCCGATGGTACTGCTGATGATCTACGGCTTCGCCCTCAGCTTCGACGTCACCGACATCCGCCTCGGGGTCGTCGACCTCTCCAAGACCTCGGCTTCACGCCGGGTGACGGAGGCCTTTCTCAAGAGCGGATACTTCGTCCAGAGGGCGGTAGTCGACGATGAGCGGCCGCTCGACCACCTCTTCGATTCGGAAGTCATCCAGGCGGCGATCGTGATCCCGGCGGACTTTGCAGCCAAGGCCGCTGCACGCGAACCCACCGCCCTCCTCTTCGTTCTTGACGGCTCGGACGCGCAGACCGCCAACACCGTCCTCGGCTACGCCCGCCAGATCGTTGCATCCCAGATCGGGGCGGTGTACGACATCGAGATCCAGGCCTCCTACGAAGCGCGGCCTCTCGTCTGGTACAACCCGGACCTCAAATCATCGATCTTCCTCGTGCCGGGCCTGCTGGCCTTCATCCTCATGATGTCGTCGGTGATCGCCACTTCTCTCGCCGTCGTCCGCGAAAAGGAACGGGGAACCATGGAGTCGATGCGTGCGACGCCGATCCGCGCCATCGAGCTGCTGCTGGGCAAGGCCCTCCCCTATCTGCTTGTGGGTTCCGTATCGGCCGCCGGTTCCCTTTTCCTGGCATGGGCCCTTTTCGACGTGCCGATTCACGGCTCGTTGTTCTGGTTGGCGGTGGTCACCCTGCTGTTCCTGGCGGGCGGACTCGGGTGGGGCATCTTCATCTCGACCATCGCCGAAACCCAGCAGTTGGCTTTCCAGCTCAGCCTGCTGTCATCCATGCTCCCGACCCTGTTGCTGTCCGGATTTATCTTTCCTATTTCTTCCATGCCCAAGGCGCTCCAGTTCGTGACTCTGATCGTTCCCGCCCGGTACTACATCTCCGCCCTGCGCTCGATCGTGCTCAAGGGCACGGGACCCGAGATGTGGTGGCTCCAGGCGACGGCCCTGATCATCTACGCGAGCATCGTGCTGCTGCTGGCGACCATCCGTATGGTGAGGAGTCTCTGATGAGGATGCTCTGGAACATGCTGGTCAAGGAGCTCATTCAGCTCAAGCGCGATCCGCGGATCCTCGCCGGTGCTCTTTATCGCCCCGATCGTGCAGTTGACGATCCTCGCCTATGCCGCCACGACCGACATCAAGATGGTCGAGCTCGCCGTCTGCGACCTCGACCGGTCGCCGGCAAGCCGTCAACTCATCGAGAATTTCACCTCCTCCACCTATTTCCGCCTGGTTGCTGCAGTGGATACCCAGGATGGCCTCGATCCGCTCCTGGCTCAGGGCGCAGCGAAGGTAGGCGTGACGATCCCAGCCGGGTTCGGCGCCGACCGTGCCGCCGGGCGCACCGGCAGAGTCCAGGTCGTGACCGATGGCTCGGACGCCATGAGTGGCACCCTGGGGCTCGCTTACGCCCAGGGGGTGTTGCAGACGGCTGCCGAATCAGAGGGCGCCCGCACGCCCCTCGAGCTCAGGCCGAAAATTCTCTACAACCCCGACCTCGTGAGCCGTTACTTCATGGTCCCGGGGGTTCTGGCACTGATCATTCTCATCATGACCATGATGCTCTCATCGATGGCAATCGTCCGCGAGACCGAGATCGGGACCATGGAACAGCTCCTGGTCACGCCTCTCACACCGAGCGCAGTCATCGCCGGCAAGCTCGTGCCCTATGCGCTGGTGGGTGTCATCGAGTTCCTGACGGCGCTGTCAGTCGTGCTCTTCTGGTTCGAGGTCCCTCTCCGCGGTTCCTTTTTGACCCTGGTGCTGCTGACGGCTCCGTTCATGATCTGCTGTCTCGGGCTCGGCCTGCTGGTCTCCACGCTCTCTCACACCCAGCAGCAGGCGATGATGATCTCGGTCTTTGTCATCATGATGCCGCAAATCTATCTTTCGGGTTTCGTCTTCCCGATCCAGAACATGCCGAAGATCTTCCAGTGGGTCACCTACGGCATCCCCCTGCGCTACTACATCACCGCTCTGCGCGGGATATTTCTCAAAGGCGTCGGCCTCGACGTCCTGTGGCCCGAGGCCCTGATCATGAGCGCCCTCGCCGTGATCATCCTCACCATTGCGCGGCTGCGCTACCGCGTGCGCTTGGGCTAGCCGACCAGATTATCGATTACGGGGTCCTTTGGGGCCGGGCGTTTCCCGCTTGAGTGACTGCATCAGAACCCGTCCCGGACCGGTGAGGCGGGTCATGAACAACCCCTCGCCGCCGAAAGCCATGCGGCGGCAACCGGCAACGCCCTGGATGTCGTAGTCTACGGATTCGGCGAACGCCGCGAGGCTGCCGGTCGATACCAGCACCGCCTCACCCTCGGCAAGATCTCGCTCGATGAAGTCGCCGGAACCATGGACGAGAACTGTTCCCGAACCCGAGATGTGCTGGAGAAAGAGGCCGGCACCGCCAAAAAATGCCGCGCCGGCCCTCTTGGCTACCTGCACATCGATGTCCACCCTGGGACCGAATGCTGCGACGAACGAACCACGGGTCGTGATCACCGGCCCATCGTCGAGATTCCAGGCAATGATCTTGCCCGGTTGGTTGGCCGCCAGAGTCGCCCGTTGGTCGTCGGCGGACGCTTCAATGAAGGTCATGGCGAGACCCTCGCCCGACATCATTCGCCGCGCCGCACCACTCGCGCCACCGGGCACTTTGAGGGTCCATCCAAGATTCGGGTCCATGGCGACGATCGAGCCCTTGCTCGCCCAACAACTGTCTCCCTTTTCGAGGCTCAGATTCGCCACCTGCGCCAGCTCACCGTGGATTTCGTATCGCATGAATCCCCCTTCCTCAATGTTGCCACACCGCCGGTAGATATACTCGGTGCCGGTGGAGGGAATTCCCGAAGTGACGAAAGCAGCCGTTTTCGAGAGATACTCATCGCTCCTCGGTGTCGACGCGGCGCCGCCCAGCGTGGCTCACCTCGAGAGCCTGGTCAGCGCCCAATTGACTCGGGTCCCCTTCGAGAACATCTCGAAGCTCTCGAGCATCATTGTGGGTTCTCGGCGGATACGATTCGTACCGCCATCGAAGGCATCAGCCTCGAGGCGGATATCTACTCCTGACGCAGGCGATCAGCGAACGTCCTGCTTGTACTGCCTGACCTCGTCGAGGAGGGCGTCGATCTTACCCACCACCTTGGGATCCGTGGTCCTTTTCTTCAAAAGTTTGAGATCGCGTTCGACGCCGTCAACCGCCTTGAGCGCTGATTCGGCCTGGGCGGTCGAGTCGATGCCGCCGAGACCCGCCTGCCGGCCCGCCTGGCGATACTCCTGCGCCGCACGGGTGAAATCGCCCTTGAGGCGGTTGAGCTCCTGCTCCTCCACGCTCTTAGAGGCCGGGAGAATGCTGAACTCTCCGGTCTGAAAATAGTTGAACGCGACCAGACCGACGACGACCACGACCGCAATGGTGATGAGATTCTTCATGAGCGTTCCCTTCCCGCCAACGGGCTCTTCGACCTTTCAGGACGATTCGAAATCCCCGAATTCCTCCCTTTCATTGTGGCACATCGGAGTCCGATTCTCGGAGAAGCGTGCCGTCGGCAGCCCGTCTTCGATTTCGCCGGGCGCTCGACCTCAACATCCGATGAGTTTTCGGGTATGGTTCATATTCGAGACGGTTTCGGCGGGAGGACGAGATGGCAAAGAAACGCAAGCTGGTAGGCATCGGGCTGATTCTGAGTTTCGCCGCCGGGATGGCGGTGAGCTCGCTCGCCTCCTCGCAACTCGTTCGGCACACCGAACCGGCCTCCCGCTCGGTGGCGCCCCGTGGCGAGTTGACCGTCGGTGAACGGAGCTTGACCGAACTCTTTGAAGAGGCCACTCCTTCGGTCGTCTACATCACTTCTGTTTCCCTGCGCCGCGATTTCTTCAGGATGAACGTCATGGAGATCCCGAGCGGCACGGGCTCCGGATTCGTGTGGGACAACCGCGGCAACATCGTCACCAATTTTCACGTCATCCGCGATGCCGACCGCGCGGAAGTGACCCTGGCCGACGGCAGCACCTGGCCCGCTTCTCTCGTGGGTTACGCGCAGGAAAAGGATCTCGCAGTGCTCCACATCGAAGCTCCGCGCGACCGGTTGCGGCCGATCCCCGTCGGCACCTCGAATGATCTCAAGGTGGGCCAGAACGTGCTCGCCATCGGCAACCCCTTCGGGTACGACCAGACGCTGACCACCGGCATCGTGTCGGCTCTCGGCCGCGAAATCGAATCGACCGACGGAATTCCGATCCGCGACGTGATCCAGACCGACGCGGCCATCAACCCCGGCAACTCGGGCGGGCCGTTGCTCGACAGCGCCGGCCGGCTCATCGGGGTCAACACCGCGATTGTCAGCCCCTCCGGCGGCTATGCCGGCGTCGGATTCGCCATTCCGGTGGATACCGTCAACTGGGTCGTGCCGCAGCTGATCGCCTATGGCAAGGTGAAACGGCCGAGCCTCGGAGTCGAGTTGGCTTCGGACCACATCGTCCGCCGATCCCGCATCGAGGGGGCGGTGGTGATCGGAGTCGACAAGGGCAGCAGCGCAGAAAAGGCCGGGATTCGACCCGCATATCGCGACCGCCGCGGGAGGGTCATGGTGGGTGACGTGATCGTGGCGCTCGATGGAGAGACGGTGCAGTCGGGCGGCGAGCTCGGTCTGCTCCTCGAACGCCACCGCGAAGGCGACGTTGTGACCGTCACCATCGAACGCGAAGGAGAGAAGAAGGACGTGCGCCTCAAGCTCGGCAGCATCGCGCTGAGTTCGATGCCGCTCATACAGTTCTGAACAGTTGAACGTGTGGGTCAGAGCGTTCTAACGTCTGTCGATCGCGAGACCCGAGGGCCACGGTTCGTCATGGCGGCCGAGGGCAGCAAATCCATAGAATCATGTCAGCGGCGCCACCCGTTCAGGGTGGGTGAGGTGGACGTGGTGGCCGCCCTCGATCTCGACGCGCCGGAGGTCGGGAATCGCGTCCATGCGCCCGTTCAGAACCTCTTCCTGGAACGGCCAGCCCTGGAGCGCTCGTATCGCCAGCACCGGACAGGTGATGCTGCGGAGGAATGCGAGCGCCTGATTTTCGGTCAAGCGCAGGCGGGACCTGGTCCTGAGCCTCGGGTCATGGGTGAAGCGGATTCCTCCGTCAACCTCTTCGGTGCCCCGTTCGACCAGCATCCTCGCAGATTCGCGATCGAGCTCCGTGTCTCGAGCTCGAGCGGTGATCGCGGTATCCAGGTCCGGGAAGGCGCGGACGGATGCGGTGTCCAACCGCGCCTCATCGGCAAGCGCCGAGATCAGTTGCGCCGGCGCCGTTTCAGCATCCGCGGCGAAGGGACCGGCCCCTTCGATCAGCACAGCACGCTCTACCCGGTCCGGATAAACGGCCGGCACCAACGACGAGATTCCGGCCCCCATGGAGTGGCCGATCAGCGAGAAGCGTTCCCACTCCAGAGCGTCGGCCACCGCGGCAACCTCGGGAACCCAGTCGATAAAATAGTGCGTCTGCGCCGCCAACCGGTGTTGGGAACGGCCGTGACCGGCGAGATCCACGGCTACAAGCCGGAGCTCCGGAAGCAGGGGAGCGAGGCGATCGAAGCTCGCGGAGTTGTCGAGCCACCCATGGAGCGCGAGCACCGGACGCCCGTCTTCCGGACCCCACTCGCGGGCTGCGACCCTCAGGTGGGGAAGCTCGAGAACCACATCGCGGGCGGTCAACGGAGATCCCGGTACATCCGCAGAGCGAAAGCGCCCGCGGGCAAGGAGCGGAACTCCTCGATGAGCGCCAGGTACTCCGCCGGCACGGCATCGAGGGCCGGCAAAACCGAACCATAATTCCTCGGCAACAGTACCGGCGCCGCCAGGGCTGCAAAGGTCAGGTCGGCGGCTGTGAATCGGTCTCCGATCAGGAAGCGCCGGCCGCCAACGAGTCTTTCTGCAACCATCTCGAAAACTGTCCGCACACGGTCGAGCGAGCGCTGTGCCGAAACAGGCGTGATGTTCATACTGCGGCGCATCAGCCATCTCACGACCGGCAACAAGATCTTGAACGTCACGAGCTCCCCACGGCCTACGCCCGGAGAGACCGCCTCGGTCAGAAGCTTGCGTTGTGGCAGGAGATGGAAGTAGGCCACTCGTCGTGTATGCGGTCCGAGCCGCGTATCGAAGACATCCTCGAGCTCTTCGCACTCGACGCGCAGATCGGAGTCCATGGGATAAGGCCGCCAGGCATCGGTGTATTTGGCGTCCAGGTACTGCAGAATGTCCGTCGAATCGGACAGGACATCGTCGTCCGTCACCAACACCGGAGTGGAGCTGACGCCACCGGCCGCCTTGACCGCCCGAAGGTGGAGGAGCGGGGGATGTCCCTCCTCGCGATAAGAAACTCCGACGCGATCCAGAGCCCACCGCGCCTTCTCACAGTAATGGCTCGGGGGGATGGTGATGAGACGGTATTCGGTACTCACCGAGACAGGTTACTCGGTTCGCCCAATGGGCTCAATGGCGGAGAACGTTGAAACGTTAGAACGTTGAAAGTTACACGTTGTGTTACCAGGGTCCAAGCTGATTGACCGCGAGGGTGGTAGGGAACGTCTTAACGTTCTAACCTTCAAACGTTCTCACGGGCCGGGCGGCGGACAAAAATTCCCTCCCGCCGGGAGGTGGTTGGCGGGAGGGGTCAGATAGCTACCGGGCAGCTGCCCGGTAACCGAAAAGGGTGGCCAGCCGGTCAGTCCATTTGCTTGCGCAGGATTGCCGGAATCTCGTAATCGTCAGTCTGGTTGATGCCGTACTCCGAGTTTGGTCCGCCAGGAACCAGGAATCGGCTGCTCCGCGCGCTCGCCTCTTCTTCAAAAGTCTTTTCAGGTTGCGGCCTGGCCTCGAGTTGCCGGGATCTGTGCTCCGTCCGGAACACCGTGGAAGCCGGTCGCGATGACGGTCACCTGAGCGCAGTCCTCGAGCTCGGGATCGACGACCGCACCAAAGAGGATCTGGGCGTCTGGGTCGGCGCCCTCGGTGATGATCTCGGCCGCCTCGTTGATCTCGTTGAGGGTGACGTCTTCACCGCCGGTGATGTTGATGAGCAGACCGCGGGCGCCTTCGATGGAGGTCTCTTCCAGCAGCGGCGAGGCGATGGCCTGCTGGGCGGCCTCGACGGCGCGGTGCTCGCCCGAGGCGACGCCGATGCCCATGATGGCGTGGCCCATGCCCTTCATCACGGTGCGCACGTCGGCGAAATCGCGGTTGATCAGCCCCGGAACGGTGATGATGTCGGCAATGCCCTGCACCGCCTGGCGGAGCACATCGTCGGCAATGCTCATGGCCTCGGTGAAGTTGGTGTTGCGCTCGACGAACTTGAGCAGCCGGTCATTGGGAATGGTGATCAGGGTGTCCACGTGCTCGGCCAGCTGGTTGATGCCCTCGTCGGCAACGCTCGCGTCGCCGCGAGCCCTCGAAGGAGAAGGGCTTGGTCACCACCGCCACGGTCAGCGCGCCCACGTCCTGCGCCATCTGGGCGATGATCGGCGCCGCGCCGGTGCCGGTGCCGCCTCCCATGCCGCAGGTGATGAAGACCATGTCGGCCCCGTCGAGGAGGTCGAAGATCTTCTTGTCCGCCTCGAGGGCGGCATTGCGCCCGACCTCCGGGTTGGCGCCGGCGCCGAGGCCCCGGGTGAGCTCCATACCGAGCTGCAGCTTGACCGGCGCACGGCAATTCGCGAGCGCCTGGGCATCGGTGTTGGCGGCGATGAACTCGACACCCGACGAGCCGGCCTCGATCATCCGATTGACCGAGTTGCAGCCACCGCCTCCGACTCCGATCACCTTGATGCGAGCCGGCGCCGGTGTCTCGTCCAGGAGAATCGCCGGCTCCGTTCCAACGAGGCGAAGGCTCGTGCCTTCCTCGTCCTCTGTCTCGCTCCGCTCACCCA
The DNA here is from genome assembly GCA_963769215.1 of Candidatus Sulfomarinibacteraceae bacterium. GTDB lineage: Bacteria > Acidobacteriota > Thermoanaerobaculia > Thermoanaerobaculales > Sulfomarinibacteraceae > Sulfomarinibacter. The sequence goes on from CAVYKX010000018.1 coordinate 59,362, forward strand.
CAGTTCCATCGTCAAACTCGATCATGTCCACCTCCCATTTCGAAAAAATCTCCGAGGGCGTTACGGAGCCAGGCCATGATGCCGCTCCGGTTCGCTCTCGCCGTCAACATCTGATCTCGTCGGCTGTGCTGCAGGCGAATCAGCCCGCAGGCGACAGCCCACTCCGGGTCCGGACACCGGTTCGACCAGCCCGGCCAGGCACCGCGGGGCACCCGAGCCGCACGCGGTGACCGAAAATGGTCTCGGCCACATCCTCGAGGCCCTCGAGCTGCGACGCACCTCCGGTCAGCACGACACCGGCCCGCGGCACGCGGTCGAGACCCTGGCTCACCAGTACCTTGTGGACCCCGATGAAAAGGTCACGGGCACGCTCGTGGAGAACCTCTGCGGCAAAGGCGCGCCGAGTGGACCTGATTGCCGTCGCCGCCCAGAGCGGGCACTTCAACCGCCGCATTCTCCAGCCCGTCCCGCGTCGAGCGCCGCGCCGACCTGGCGTTTGCTGCGCTCTGCCGCTGCGGTGGTGGTCTTCAGCATGGCCGCCAGATCGGCGGTGAAGTGCCGGCCGCCGATCGGTACCGCCCGCTCGACGCGACCACTCCCTCGGCAAAGAGCACCCACTCGGTGGTGGCGTAGCCCATGTCCAGGAGCAGGCAGCCGAGCTCTCGTCTCGTCGCGAGTCAACACCGCTTCGGCGGCGGCCAGCGGTTCAAAGACAAGCTGGTCGGACGGCCACCGCGGCGCGATTGACCGCCTGTTCCACCGTCTCGGCGTGGGTCCGATTGGTGTACAGCACATAGGCGGAGGCGTCGAGCCGGGTTCCCGGCATGCCCACCGGATGGTCCATTCCCGGCTGGCCGTCGAGCGCGAAACCGCACGGGATGATGTCCAGCACGCGGTAGTCCTCCGGGATCGACACCTGGGCGCAGGCCGCAAGCGCCCGCTGCAGATCATCCGACGTCACCGTGCGGTCGCGTCCCGTGACCGGGACCGATGCCGTGGACGGGATGCCCTGGATCGGCGTTCCGCCGATGCCCGACCTGCGCGACTTCAACCGGCAGCGAGGCCATGGCCTCGGCCTCTTCGGCCGCCACCCGCACCGCCTGGCAGACCTCGTCGAGGCTGGCGATGATTCCCTTGCGCGCGCCGTCATGGCGGGCCTGGCCGCAGCCGCGGACCACCAGGCGTTCGTCTTCCATCTCGCCCACCACCACCGACACGCTGGAAGAACCGAGATCGATCCCGACCAGGGGGCGCATCTCGTTCATTGCCCACCCCCGATCACCATCCGGTCCGGCCATCGCAGATCCGCCCACGGCTGCATCGGCGATCCCTGGGCGACCGCCGAGCACCATGCGCTCTCGGCTACTGAACCCTGAGGGTTCACGTGAATCACCAGCATGCCATCACGACCGTCGGCCGTTAGCTGCACCCGGTAGTCCGCCGGCGTGACACGGCGAATCTCCATGACCCGTCCGCCGGAAGCCTCATCGAGGCGACGGGTGGCAGCGAGTCCCCGGCTGCGTTCCGTCTCGCCGTCAAATCCCTTCAGAACGGGCGGAACAGCGATCTCCACGAGACCCGCGAGCCGGCCGTCAGGGCCGACACCGTGCCAGCTTCGGCCGACCCGCACGCTGCCGTGGATCGGAGTCGATTCGGCCTGCACGTGCACGGTGCCGGGCAGCTCCAGTTCAACCGACACCTCACCCACTCCCGGCCACACCTCCACAGCATCCCGAACAGCCTTGACGTCGAGGCCGAAAGCGGGCTGACCCACCAGTTCATGCAGAGAATCGACGGCGGTGGCCGGAAGCTTCGGGCAACCATCAACCTGCACGTGCTGCACCTGCCACTGGGGAAACGCCAGACAGGATCACCGGCACCACAGTCAGCAGCGCGAAGCCGCGGCGCGACTTCCGTCCGGCCACCGGCGGCCGCAGGCTTTCCGGCAGGAATCGTTGGGTGTCGCCAGTCATGGCGAGCCCTCCAACCACGCTTCACCGAGCATGTCCACATCACCAGCGCCGATTGTCAGCAGCACATCTCCCGCGCGCAGGATTTCGTTGAGCTGAGTTCGCGCCTCTCCAGGCGCCAGTCCTTCGACCACGCACGGATGCCCGAGGCGGTTCGCCTCGTCGATCACGAGTGTGGAGTCGACACCTGGGATCGGTTGTTCCCGAGCCGGATAGATGGGGAGCACAACGGCAACCTCCGCCCCCATCAAAGCCGATGCGAGTTCGGCGGCGAAATCTCGGGTTCGGCTGAAGAGGTGGGGCTGGAAGGCGGCCACGATCCGCCGGCCCGGCATCGCCTGGCGGGTCGCCTCGAGCACCGCGCGAAGCTCGGTGGGATGATGGGCATAGTCGTCGATCACCGTCACACCATCCCGTTCACCGCGCACCTCGAATCGCCGGGCCACGCCGTTGAACTCACCGCAGGCCGCGGCGAGGTCACATCGAAGACCACCTCGAGTTCGAGACCGACCGTGATGGCCGCGAGAGCGTTGAGAGCGTTGAAGACTCCCGGCAGCGCCAGCCGCACCCGGCCGAGCGGACGACCCTGGTGCAGAACGTCGAATCGCGTACCCTCGACGTCGGCCTCGACGATCTCCATGCGGACCTCGGCCTCGGTTGAGGTGCCGTAGCCCACAACCCGCCGCCGAAGCCTGCTCCGCAGATTCCAGGCGCCGGGGTCGTCGGCGCACAGGATGGCCGCGCCGAAGACCGAGCTCCGGTTGGCGAAGGTGGCGAACGCAGTCATCAGATCTTCTTCGCCGTCGTAGCAGTCGAGGTGCTCCGCTTCGAGGTTGGTCACCACCGCGAGGTGGGGCGCAAGCTCGAGGAAGGACCGGTCGTACTCGTCGGCCTCGCACACCAGCAGCGTCGATTTCCCGAACCGGGCGTGGGTCCCGAGGAAGTGAGCACGACCGCCGACAATGATCGTCGGATCTGCACCAGCCGCCGTCATGAGATGGCCGATGAGCGCCGTCGTCGTGGTCTTGCCGTGAGTCCCCGCGACGGCAACTCCTCGCCGGAAAGCGCATCAACTCCGCGAGCATTTCCGCCCTGCGGATGATCGGCAGGCCACGCTCGGCGGCAGCCACCAATTCCGGGGCTCCGGCGGCACCGCCGCCGTGACGACCAACGCATCGGCGGTCTCGACGTGGGCCGCTTCGTGCCCGACGTGGATCACCGCGCCGAGACCCTCCAGATACCGCGTCCGCTCGCTCCGGGCGAGATCGCAGCCGCTGACGGTGAGCCCCTGGCTAAGGAGCACCTCGGCGATGCCGCACATTCCGACGCCGCCGATACCCATCAGGTGGAGGTGCTGCACCGTCATATCGCACCGCCAACTGCCAGGACTCGTTCCGCAATCTTCCGGCGGCCCCCGGCAGGGCAACTCGTCGCGCGTTCTCACCCATGCTTCGCAAGGTTTCGCGATCACCCACCAGCTTGCCGAGCACCGACGCCACACGCTCCGGTGTTGCCTCTCCTCAGTCAGCACCACGGCGCCGCCTGCCCTCTCGAGGCTCCTCGCGTTGAACTCCTGGTGGTTCCCGGCGGCGGCCGCAAAAGGAACCAACAGCGCCCCACGGCCCGCTGCAGCGAGCTCCGAAATGGTCAAGGCTCCCGAACGCGCCACCACCAGGTCGGCCTCCTCCAGATCCTGCCACGGCTGCGCGAGGAATGCGGTGACATTGGCTTCGAGCTTGAAATCCTGATAGGCGGTGCGCACGACTTCGGCCCACCGGACCCCGGCCTGGTGTCTGATCTCGATCTGAGCGCCACCGTCGATCAAGGACTTCAGGGCTCGCGGCAACATCCGGTTGAGATACAGCGATCCCTGGCTGCCACCCAGAATCAGCAGCCGGAACGGGCCTTGGGTTCTGACGTCCGGCACCTCGAAGAAATCCGGCCGCACCGGGTTTCCGGTCCACTCGCCGGGCATCGAGGGAAACGCGCCGACCGCGTCCTCGAATCCGCAACAGATGAGGTCGGCAAAGGGTGCGAGGAACTTGTTGGTCCAACCGGGTATCGAGTTCTGCTCCTGGAGCACGATGGGCACACCGAGCATCCCCGCCGCCGCGAGGCCCGCCGTCGAGGCGTAGCCTCCGACTCCCAGGACCGCCAGCGGCTTGAGACTCGTCAGAGTGCGGACGGCCGTCCACACGGCGGCCGGCAGCAGAGCCAGGGCGTGGGCCGCGGCCGCCGGACTCCGGGCCTGCATGCCCTCGAGATTCATCAGGGTGATGGCGATTCCGCGCTCGGGCACGAGCTCGGCTTCGAGGCCTCGACGGGCTCCCAGCCAGTGGATCTCGACCTCGCGGCTTTTCAGCTCGCGCGCCACCGCGAGACCGGGGAAGATGTGCCCCCCAGTACCGCCGCCGGCAATCACCACCCTCCGGCTCATGCCCTGGCCTCCCGCGAAAGATTGAGGAGGATGCCCATCGAAACCATCGTCACCAGCATTTCGGTCTTGCCGTAGCTCACCAGCGGCAGCGGAATCCCTTTCGGCGGCAGCAGACCGAGTGACACGAACATGTGCACCAGACTCTGCACGGCGAACGCGATCGTGATCCCGAATGCGATCAGGGCCCGCCGCGAGTCCTCCAGACGGTCGGCGATCACGAAACCGCGCCACGCAATCACGCCCGCAAGCGCGAGCAGGGTCACCAAACCCACGAACCCAAGCTCTTCGCCGGTGATGGCAAAAATGAAATCCGTGTGGGGTTCCGGGAGGAAGAACAACTTCTGCAGCCCCGAACCGTAACCGCGGCCAAATACTCCCCCGCTGCCGATCGCGACCAGGCTTTGAGTGCTCTGCCAGCTTGCAGCCGCACCGGCCTGAGGATCGAGAAAGGCGCGGACACGCGCCAACCGGTACGGCGACGCGATGATCGCCATGATCAGGGCCACCACACCAATAACCGCCGGCGCCGCGAGAATTCGAATTGGAATGCCCGAGACGAACGCCATCGAACCGAGCACGACCAGGATCAGCGCCGCGGAACCGAGATCCGGTTCGGCGACGATCACCGCGGTCGTCGCCACGGTCACCCCTGCCAGGACACCGAGCCGCTGCCACGGCCAACCCTCCCGGCGCGCTTCGTCGAGCAGTATCGCCACAACCAGAATCAGCGCCAGCCTCACCAGCACGGACGGCTGCAGCGAGAGCCCACCGATGCTGATCCAGCGGTACGTGTTGGCCACGGGCGCTTGCGCAAAGGCAGCCAGCAAGAGAACCCAGCCCGCGATCAGAGCGCCCGCGACAAAGCGCCGCTCGGTCAACAACGAGGTTCTGAGGTGCATGCAGACCACCAGAACCCCGAGCCCGATCATCGCGGTCGCCGCCTGCCACGTGAAGAAGTACGATCCCGGACGGCCGTACCGCTCGGTGGCCATCAGCCACGACGCCGAGGCGAGAATCGCGAGACCAATGGCGGTCAGGAGGATCGTCGCGCCGAGCAGGAGGCGGTCGAAGCGCTGCCTTATGGGCACGACGCCACCTCCTCCCGGGCAAGCTCGGCGAAGCGATCGCCACGCTCGCCGTAGTTCGCGAACTGATCGAATGAAGCGCACGCCGGGGCGAGCACGACCCATTGACCGGCTGTCGTCTGCGAGCGAGCCCGGTCCACGGCCTCGGCGAGGGTGCCGCAATCTTCCACCGGCGCCACATCGGCCAGTACGGCGGCGATGACGGGCGCGTCCTCACCGATCAGGTACAACCGCGCCACGGCCCTCTGCACTTCATCGCGCAGCAACGAAAAGTCCTGACCCTTGGCCTGACCTCCCAGGATCAGATGCACTGAAGCCTCGGGATAGCCTCCAAGAGCTGCAAGGGTCGCACCCACGTTGGTGGCCTTGGAGTCGTCGACCCACCGCACGCCTGCAGATTCGTGAACCGTACGGTGGCGGTGTTTGAGTCCCTCGAAGGTCCTCAACACAGCCCGCGCCGCCTCACGCGATGCTCCGAGCGCCTGCGCCGCCAGAGTGGCTGCGAGAGCATTGGCAAGATTGTGGGCACCGCTCAGCCGGACCTCTGAAGCGGTCATCAGGAGCTCGCCATCGACGATCAAACGGTCGCCGTCGAGCCATGCATCGGCCGGCTTCGAGATCGAAAAGGTCCTGGTTTTCGCCGCACTCGAGGTCGACACCACCGCCGGATCGTCGGCGTTGAGCACCGCTACATCGGTTTCCTGGAGGAAGGCGAAGAGCTGTCGTTTGGCCGCGAGGTAGTTCTCGAGATCGGGGTGGCGCTCCAGATGGTCCTGGCTCAGGTTGAGGAAGACCGCGACATCGGGCCGCATGGCCGTCAAGAGTTCGGCCTGAAAGCTCGAGATCTCGAGCACCCAGGTCTCCCAACCGTCGACCAGCACCATGCTCGAGGCCGCAGTGCCGAGGTTCCCGCCCGCCGCCGTCGTGCGGCCCGCCTCGCGCACCATGTCCGCCACGAGCTCCGTCACCGTGCTCTTGCCATTGGAACCGGTCACCGCCACCAGTGGCTTGTCGGGCCGGTGGAGCCAGGCAAACTCGACCTCGGTCAGGACGGCAATTCCGCGGGCGCGGGCGCTCTCGAGCAGCTCCGCGTGAGGTGGAACACCGGGAGACACGATCACCAGTCCCACTCCGTCGAGACAGCAGTCCGGATGGGCGCCAAGGAATGTTCTGGTGGCGTGGGGAAGCTTCTTCAGCTGTTCGGCCAGCTCGGCTTCGGATCGAAGATCCGTCACCCACACCTCCGAGCCGCCGGCGGCGGCAAGACGCGCAGCCCCGAGACCCGATCGGCCGAGCCCGACCACCAGCACACGGGAAGGAGATTCGAAGGCCACCGTCACCTCAGCTTCAGGGTCGCCAGGCCGGCGAGGGCAAAGACCACGGAAATGATCCAGAAACGAACAACGACCTGGGTCTCGGTCCATCCCAGGAGCTCGAAGTGGTGGTGCAACGGCGCCATGCGGAAGACCCGTTTGCCGCGGAGCTTGTACGAGGCCACCTGGATCAGCACCGACATCGCCTCGAGAACGAAGAGGCCGCCGACTATTACGAGCAACAATTCCTGCTTGGCGACCACCGCCACGATCCCGATTCCACCACCCAGCGCGAGCGATCCGACATCGCCCATGAAGATCTGCGCCGGGTGGCAGTTGAACCACAGAAAACCGATCGCGGCTCCGGCGATGGCACCGGTGAAGATCGCCACCTCGCCGGAATCCGAAACCGGCACGATCCGCAGATACTCCGCGATCCGAACGTGGCCGGCGACGTAGACGAAGACGGTGTAGGTGGTCGCAGCGATCGCGATGGCTCCGACGGCCAGCCCGTCCAGCCCATCGGTGAGATTGACCGCGTTCGACGAACCGAGGAGCACCAGCACCACGAACGGCACGTAGAACATCCCCAATGGAATCAGCACGTCCTTGAAAAAGGGCACGGCCAGACCGCCCGCGTGCGGCGCCGGCATGGCCGCCGCCCGCGCCATCAGACCCCCGGCGACGCCAACGAACACCTGAAGCAGCAACTTCTGTCGGGTTGTCAGGCCCAGGTTCTGCTGCCGGCGCACCTTGAGCCAATCATCCAACAGCCCGATCGCCGCGAAGCCGAGCGTCACCAGCAGCACGGTCACGATGTAGGGATTTCCGAGATCCGCCCACAACAGGGTGGAGAGAACGAAGCTGCCGACAATCAGGATGCCTCCCATGGTCGGCGTTCCTTCTTTGACCTGATGGTGTTCTGGGCCTTCTTCGCGAATCGCCTGCCGTACCTGGAGGGTCCGCAACCGATCAATCAACCACGGCCCGATGACGAGGCTGAGGAAGAAGGCGGTAGCAATGGAAAGCCCGGTACGGAACGTGAGGTACCGGAACACGTTGAAACCGATGAACGTGTCGGACAGGGGTTGAACCAGCCAGTACAACATCAGGCCGCCTCCTCCCCCATCAGGGCCGCCACGGTGCGGTCGAGCCCGACCCCACGCGAGCCCTTCACCAGGACCACATCGCCGCTGCGAAGAACGCCGCGCAAGAGCTTCGCGGCCCCTTCGGCACTCTCCGCGAGAAGAACCGTATCTTCCGCCATCCCGGCGTCGCGGGCTGCGGCCGCCATCGAGCTCGCATCGGCACCGCCCACCGCGACCAGCAGATCGGCCGCAGCTGCCGCTTCCAGCCCTGCCTGGCGGTGGGCCTCGGCCGCAAGCTCACCGAGCTCGTACATCTCGCCGATCACGGCGACCCGCCGTCCCGGCGCACGAGCCAGCAGCTCGAACAGCCGGCGCACCGCCAGCGGTGACGCGTTGTAGCTGTCGTCGACCACCGTGATCCCGTCACCGATGTCGAGGACCCGCCCACGGTGCTCCGGCGCCCTGAGGGCTGGGGCAGCTTCCGCAACTTGATCCACCGAAACGCCGAGCGCGTGTGCGGCAGTCGCCGCAGCGAGCAGGTTTTCAACCTGGTGCACACCCGCGAGCGCGAGATCGATCACCGCGTCGCCATCGGGCAGAACGAGACGGAAACGGCTCCCGAGAAGCCCCTTGTCCTCCAGCCCTTCAACATGGGCGTCAGCTTCGAGACTTCCATATCGAAGTACTCGGGCCGGCGTTTGGTTCGGAAAGTCCTTCTGGCGCGGATCGTCGGCGTTGATGACCAGCGCGCCATCGGGATCGAGCCACGGAATCAGCTCCGCCTTGGCGCGGACGATGCCGTCGAGGTCCGGGAAGAACTCGGTGTGGGCAGGTGCGATCCGCGTGTAGAGCACGACCTGCGGACGTAGGATGCCGCCAAGGAGAGAGAGCTCGCCGGGTTGGCTCATCCCCGTTTCTGCGACGAAGACCTCGATCTCGCCGCTCTGCGAGAGCAGCTCCGCCGGCAGCCCGAGGGTCGAGTTTCGGTTGCCCGTACTGGCCCCGGTCGGCCGTTGGGAGCCGACGAGGGCAGCGAGGAAATCCTTGGTCGTGGTCTTCCCGACCGACCCGGTGACGGCTGCGATCGTCCACCCACGTTGCTGCCGCTCATGGGCGGCGAGCTCGTGATAGGCGGCGAGAGGATCTGCCGTCCGAACCAGCGCTTTGCCGGTGGGTGGTGGATCGAGCTCAGCGTCGCTGCGCACCAGTGCAGCTGCCGCGGTTTCGAGCGCCGCATTCACGAAGGCGTGACCGTCGCACCGTGCGCCCGGCAGGGCGACAAAAAGATCCCCCGCCTGGAGACGCCGAGAATCCACCTCGGCACCCAGGACGCGGACGTCCGTTACGCCTTCTACGCGGCCGTGGATGACGCGGGCGAGCTCGGAGACCGTCATGTTCACTGGCCCCTCCGCGCTTCAGCCCGCGCAACGTCCTGATCCGAGAATGGTGTCTTGACGTCACCCACGGTCTGGAACGCCTCGTGCCCTTTGCCCGCGACCAGCACCAGCGACCGTTCGTCAGCCTCTTCGAAAGCGGCCCGGATCGCTTCGCGACGGTCCAGGACAACCTTTGGTTTCGCGCCGGCGGCCCGTACCCCATCGGCCACCGCCTCGGCAATCGCTGCAGGGTCCTCCGAGCGCGGATTATCGGAGGTGACGATCGCGAGATCCGCGAGCTCGCCCACTGCATAACCCATGGGACCCCGTTTCCCCTGGTCTCGATCCCCTCCGGCGCCGAAGACCACAATCAGGCGGCGGTCGGTGACCCGCTCCAGGGCCTGCAAGACCGCGCGCAGTCCTTCGGGCGTATGGGCATAGTCAACGAAAATCGGGAACGGTCTCTTTGTCTTGATCCGCTCGAGCCGGCCGCTCAGCGGTGTTCCGCGCTTGAGCCCACGCCGGATCTCTTTGGCTCCGAGCCCGACGGCGTGGGCCGCACCAGCGGCCGCGAGTCCGTTGCGAAGATTGTGCACGCCGACAAGCGGCAACCGGACCGCCATCTCGGTTTCGGGGAGGCGAAGAGTGAACTGGCTGCCCTCGAGGTCGCTTTCGACCATCCGCGCGCAGACCGCGCCCCGATCGAGACCCCAGGAGACGTCGCCTTCGAGGGGGTCGTCGAGCAGCCGCGCACCCCAGGGGTCGTCAACCGGCAGCACGCGGCGGCCGTTTGCCGCCAGATGGTCGGTGAACAGCCGGCGTTTGGCCTCGAAATAGGACTCCATGTCGCGGTGATAGTCGAGGTGGTCGCGGGTCAGATTGGTCCACACCGCAACCTCGAAGTTCAGGCCTGCCACGCGATCCTGGCAGAGGGCGTGAGAAGAAACCTCCATCGCGACCGCTTCCGCCCCCGCCTTGACGGCGTCGCGGAGGAGCACTGCGAGATCGGTGGCCTCGGGAGTGGTTCGCTCGCAGGCTCTCTCGGTGCCGTCGGGCAGCTGCGCTCCCAAGGTACCGATAAAGGCGGTCTTCAAACCGGCGGCGTTGAGAATGATGCTGATCAGGTGCGCGGTGGTGCTCTTGCCGTTGGTCCCGGTGACCGCGATCAACCGCAGCTTCTTCTGTGGATTTCCGGCGAGAATGAGTGCCGCCCGCGCCATCGCCGGCCGCGGTTTCCCGACCTTGATCCACGGGAGGTCGATCCGCTTCGGCCGCTGGCGATCGCTCAGCACCGCCGAAGCTCCGGCTTCGACCGCCTGGTCCACGAACTTCACACCGTGGACGTGCTCGCCCGGGATCGCTGCGAAGAGATTCCCCGGCGCCACCTGTCGCGAATCGTGGGTCATGCCCTTGACGCGCACTCCGCCATCGCCGGCGAGCTTGCCGTCGCGGAGGCGCCGGAGGAGGGTCTCCACCTTCACGCGTCGTCCTCCACGGTTTGCGAACCCCGAGCAGCCAGTTGGATATCGGGCGGAGCAACCGGCTCGGTCGGCGAGAAATCCAGCAGACAGGCCGATGCTTGGGCGATGTCGGCAAATACCGGCGCCGACACGGTCGAGGCCCAGAAGTCGTTCATCGCCGGATTCTCGATGGCCACGACGATGGCGACGCGGGGATTGGGCATCGGGAAGAATCCGGCGAACCACGCGACGTGGTGCTCGTCGTCGAAGGAACCCGAGACGGCTCGCTGCGCGGTTCCAGTCTTACCCGCGGTTCGATAGCCCGGAATCGCGGCCAGTCCGCCGGTCCCGTCCCGAACCACGTCTTCGAGCATGCTGCGCAGGCGGCCTGCAAGCGCCTCGTCCATGACCCGCGACCGGCCGTCGGCGGCGCCATCGGCCGACCTCGACACCAGAAGCTGAGGTTTCAGGAGCCACCCGCCGTTGGCGATCGCCGCATAGGCCATTGCCAGCTGCAACGGGCTGGCGGTGAGTTCCTGTCCGAGGGCGAAATAGGCGCGACTCACCGTCGACCAGGATTTCGTCTGCGGCATCAGTCCTCGGGCTTCGGCCGGGAACCCGACGCCGGTGCGGCGCCCGAATCCGAATGCCGCGAAGGCATTCCACAGGCTGTCCTCAGGCACCCTCTGCGCCACCTCGATGATGCCAGTGTTCGAAGAGAAAACGACCACCTCGTCGAGGGTATACATCCCGGGATCGGCGTGATCCCGAACCCAGTGGCCGGCGACAGTCGTTCCCTTTTTTTGGCAGTCAAACCGCTCGTTCGGCCTCACAACGTTGCTCGCAAGGGCTGCCGCCGCAATGATGGGTTTGACCGTCGAGCCCGGCTCGAAGGCATCCTGGACCGGCCGGAGCCGCCAATTCCCCGGGGGCGATGCCCCCGGGTTGGCGGGGTCAAAGGACGGTAGCGACGCAAGAGCCAGTATCGATCCGGTCCGAACATCGACAACCACGGCCGACGCAGCAGTGGCATCGTGATTCTTCAGGGCCGCGGCGAGGGTTGTTTCACACCGCGCCTGCAGCTTGGCGTTGAGGGTCAGTTCGAGATCGTGGCCGGCGCGTCCCCGGTGCAGCCGCTCCAGCCTCACCTTGCGTTGGATTGCGTCGTTGACCGCGAGGTACTGCTCCGGTTCCCCGGCCAGAACAGCGTCGAACGAATGCTCGAAACCCGCCCTGCCGACGGTGTTGAGCTCCTCCCGGCCGACAAAGCCGACCACCGGCGCCGCCAGCGAGCCCTGGGGGTAGATACGGGCGAAATCGGGAACCATCACCACCGCCTGCGGAGCGAGCTCCCGCACCTGATCGGCCACCTCGCGACGAACGCGCTTCGCCAGCCAAACCGATCTTCCGCCGTTCTGGATTCGCCTCTCGCAGTCCTTTTCGGATGCGTTGAGCAGAGGCGCCGCGGCCCGCACGAAGATCTCCGGGTACTCGAGCACCTTGGTGTCGACCTGAATGGCCACCCGGTCCACCGAAGTAGCGAGCACATAGCCGTCGGAAGTCCGGATGGTGCCGCGGGACCCCGGCACCTCGATCACCTTCTGCTGCTGGCGCACGGCCTGTCGCTGCCACTCGGCGTGCTCGAAGACTGTGATCTCGAAGCTGCGGGCCAGCACAGCAAGGACTCCGAGCGCGAGCACGGCGATCACCGCGAGGAACCGGCGGCGGCTCATCGCAGAATCTCCGAAGGCGGCGCTGCGGGCAGACCGGACGGCGCCGCCGGCACCATTCCGAGGGATCGAGCACGTGCCGCCAGCGATTCCGGGCTGCGCTCGCGTTCGAGCTCCAGCCTGAGGCTCCGCTCCCGCTCTTCCAGTTCCTTCACCTGACCCCTCAAGGTGATCAGCTCGTAGTGGATGGAGGTGCTCTTGAGGCGCGGCCATCCAACCAGGCCGAGTGCAGCAACGACCAGAACCGAAACCGTCAGCAAGGCACTCAGAACATGCGGCCAGCGCCGGTCCCGCTGCGGAGTCAGAAAACGGTTCGTCGGCCCGAGAACAGGAAAATCCATGCTCAGGCCTCCTCGGTCCGTTCGGCCACCCTCAACCGTGCCGACCGAGCCCGCGGGTTGTCGAGCACTTCGCCCTCGTCGGGTCGCACCGGCGAGGAGGTCACGATCTTCACCAGGCGTTTCGGGTTGCACCGGCAGACCGGGAGGTCCGGCGGACAGGTGCAGCGGCCGGTCAGCCTGCGAAAGGTGTGTTTGACGATCCGGTCCTCGAGCGAGTGAAAGGCGATGATTGCCAACCTGCCCCCGGGCCGGAGAGAACGAACCGCCGGTTCGACAAATCGCTCCAGCTGCCCGAGTTCGTCGTTGACCGCGATTCGCAGGGCCTGGAAGGTGCGGGTCGCCGGGTGGATGCGACCCGCTCTCCCGCCGGCCACCTGCTGGACCAAGCGGCACAGCTCGGCGGTGGTGCGTACGGGGGAGTTTTCGCGGCGGCGCACGATCGCTCGCGCGATCGCCCGCGCCCGCCGCTCTTCCCCGTAAGTCGCGCAGAATCGCGCATCAGCTCCTCCCAGGCGATGCGTGTTGACCAGCTCGGCCGCAGTCTCGGCCCCGGCCGCCCATGCGCATGTCGAGAGGGCCGTCCGCCTGAAAGCGAGAATCCTCTTTCCGAGGTGTCAAGCTGCAACGACGAGCACCCGAGGTCGGCCAGAATCGCGGCCGGCGGTCTTCCTCGATCCGCTCGAGAACCTCGGGGAGTTGATCGAATGTGGCCTCGACAAGCTGCACGCGGTCCGAATAGGCGCGCAGTCGCTCCCCGGCCCGGACAAGGGCCCCGGGATCACGGTCCAGTCCGACGAGCCGGAAGCCCGGTGCCGCCCGGAGCAGAGCTTCGGTGTGTCCTCCCAGGCCGACCGTGGCGTCGACCACCAACCCGGGAGCGGCCGGCACGAGGAAATCCACCACGTGGTCGGTGAGAACCGGAAGATGGACAGAGGCCACCTGGGTCCTCCATCACAGCTCCAGCTGCGCGAGTTCTTCCAGTTCCTCATCGCTCAGCGACGCCTCTTTGATGAAGGAAGCTGCCCGCGAGCGGTTGGTGACTGCGAGGTGGTTGATGCGCCCGGAGACCACGACCTCACCCTCAACATCCACCATCTCCCGCAGCAATGCAGGAACGAGGATGCGTCCCTGATCGTCCATCTCCAGAAGCTGACCGTAGTTGACGCGTTCAACGAGCTTGAGCACCGCCGGTTTCATCGCCGGTTTCTTCAGAAGCTGCTCTTCAACGCCCTGCCACACCGGCAGCGGGTATACTCGAAGCTCATGAGGGAAGAAGGAGCACACGTAGACCTCACGGCCGAAGCCGGTTTCGAGCTGTTCCCGCAGACGCGCCGGGAGCTTGAAGCGCCCCTTGGCGTCGATGGTTGCCGGAAATCCACCTCGAAAACGTTCCACACTGCTCCCTTACACCAATGAAGTGGGCCTTCTTCGAACGGTTTTTTCCACTTCAGACCTAATTGGACCACTTCTGACCACTCCATCATGAGATTCCGTGCGCAGCATGTCAAGGGTTTGGGCCTCAAATAGATACGTGCTTTTGGGGAGCTTCCGAATTCAATAAATCGACACGGGGACCAAACCACAAGATGTAGTGGTCCTGAGACTCATCACCACCAGATATGGTATGGGTAATCTGGGTCCCCAGGTAGAGACAAAAGGAATCAGTAACCAGTGTTTCAGTATTCAGTTTCCGCGCATCGGTCTCGACAAACGATTACTGATTACTGATTACTGGACACTTGGAGCGCCCAGAATCCAACGAAGAGCTCAGCGCTTGCCTGCCCGAAAAATAGCCTCACACCGGGGTAGAATAGGCGGCGATGGCGAAGTCTGAGATCCGTCGCATCGGGGTCGTTCTCAAGACCCCCAGCAGTGAGGCTGCCGAACTCGGAAGGCAGCTTCTGGTCGAGCTCGAACGCCTCGGCCTCGAACCCGTGATCGACCGCGAGTCGGCGAAGATACTCGACAGCACCGATGACATCGATCGGGAGGCGCTGCCCGCGGCCGTCGATCTGGTCGTCGTGCTCGGCGGTGACGGGACCCTGCTGTCGGTAACGCGCGGCGTGATCGGTGGCACTCCGATCCTCGGCGTCAACATGGGGACCCTCGGTTTTCTCACCGAACACCCGGCCGAGCAGCTCTTCCCGATGCTGCACGCGGCCCTCGAGGGGCGAGCTCACACGGTCCAGCGAGAACGTCTCGAAGTGACCGTCGAGACCCCGGATCGTGATCCCGTGACCCGCTGTGTCCTCAACGATGCGGTCGTCAACAAATCCGCACTCGCCCGCATGCTGGTGATGTCCGTCCATGTCGATGGAGCCTTCGTGAGCAGGTTCAAGGCCGACGGGCTGATCGTCGCCACACCCACCGGTTCCACCGCCTACAACCTGTCGGCGGGCGGCCCGATCCTGTATCCCACTCTCGAGGTCATCGTTGTGACCCCGATCTGCCCGCACGCGCTCACCAATCGACCCATCGTCCTGTCGATGGACTCGGAGGTCGAAATCCGTCTCGAGAGCCTTTCCGAAGAGGTCTACCTGACCCTCGACGGCCAACAGGGCTTCCCGCTCGACACCCGAGACCTGGTGCGGATTCATCGCTGCAAGGACCCGGTGCACCTGATCACCGACACCAACCGTTCGTACTTCCAGGTTCTGCACAGGAAGCTGAAATGGGGGGAGCGCGGCGGGTGAGATACCGCCACCTGAAACGCACGGTGATCGCCGTGCTGGCGACCGTCGCCTTTGTCCTCCTCTTCGGGCTTCTGCTCCGCTTTGTCTTCGAGGCCGAGCCGATTCGCCGCGTTGCGATCAAAACCATCGAAAACCTGGCGGCCGACTATGACGCGGAGCTCGAAATCGACGACCTCCACTGGGGATTGTTGCCTCCGAGCCTCCGCCTCGAGGGAGTACGGCTCGAGGCCGCCGGCATTTCGGCGGAGGTCGACGGCCTGCGGATCGATCTGGGGAGGATCTGGCTCACCAAAAGGACCGTCGAGCTGGGAACCGTTGCCGCCAACGGGGTCCGCCTCTCGCTGGCAGGTCTTCCGCAGTCGTCGGGAGGAGGGGGTCCGCAGCTCAAGTTCAGGGTCCGCCACCTGGTGCTCGACGACGTCGAGTTTGAAGGGGTCGATCTTCCCGGAGGGCTCGCGGTCGATCTCGGCGGCGTGCGCGCCGCATGGTCGAGCGAGAACGATATCGCGAAAGGATTCGCTGAAATTGCGCGGGCCCACATACAGATCGGGAAGATGCAACCCGTCGATACCGCGCTGCACACGCGATTCGCGGTTTCCGACAGCGGGATCACCTTCTCGAGCTACCGTCTGGAAAGCGAAGGCTTCCAGTTCAAGGGTCGGGGGCGCGTGGGCGCCGGAGGGGCCCGGTTCGACATCAACGGCCCCCTCGACATCGGGTGGCTTGATGAATTCATCAACACCAAAGGCCTGCTCGACGGCAAGGCCGAGGTCTCGGTCACCCTCGACACCGATGCCAACGCCATAATCCAGGCCGATATCAAGGCGCGCCATCTGGAGGCTGCAGGTTTCTCGATCGACAACGCCGAAGGGCAGATCGAACTGGTCGGAAAGAGCCTTCGCGGCACCCTCGACCGGGGGCGCTTCCACGGTGGATCGATCCGGGGCACCTACGTCCTCGGGGAGTTCGGTGGGCGCTACCCACACTCGGTGACGATCGACACGCAGGGAACCTCGCTCGCCGGTCTTCTCGGCAATATCGGTGTCGAATCAGCGGGACTCGCCGCAAACCTCGATGCCTCGATCAATGGCACATGGAATGGGAAATCTCTGGGTGCGGGAACTGGACACGCAGATGTCCTGGTCCATGGTGCCTCCCCCGGCCTCCCGGTCGACGGCAATCTGGAAGTCGATCTGACCGGAGAAGGATTTCTGCGCTTCAACGCGGAGGAGTTGTCGATCGGCGCCTCACGGGCGCGCTGGCAGGGCGCCCTCACCCTCGGCAACTGGGAACCGGCGTGGTCCATCACCGCCCGGCCGGCGGTGCTCGAGGAGATCGGACCGCTGGTCAACACCTGGGTCGGTTCGACCATCCTCCCGAACGAGCTTTCCGGCACGGGCGAGCTTCAAGTCAACCTCAGCGGCCCCTTCTCCGAACTCGTGATCAACGCTCGGATCGACGCCCAACCCCTCACCTACGCCCCGATCCAGCTCGATCGGCTGGTTTCCGACTTCACCATCAGCAACTCGATGCTTCGGATCGACTCGGCGCGATATCAGATCGCCGACGGATTCGGCGAGATCGCAGGTGGGCTCGCCTGGGGCGAGGCCGCCGGCAACGACCAGCTCGACCTCGAAATCACGGGCCGTGGAATTCCTGCGGCGGCCATCGCATCGTGGATCGACCTCGATCAATGGGTCGACGCAGGAGAGGTTTCTCTGACCGGGGATCTCGGCGGTCCGATCATGCTGCCTCAGGGGTCGTGGAAGGTCGAATTCTCGGATCTCGCCCTGGCGGGACTCACCCTCGGTAACGCGTCGGCCGATATTGAGCTCGCTGACGGCAGATTCTCCTGCCAGAATCTCAGCTGCGAAGAAGGCCTCGAGGGCGGCATCTGGTGGCACGTTTCCGGAGCGGAAATCGGCGGCGCCATGGCCTGGCCCAACATGCCGCTTCAGGCACTCGGGGAATCAGCTGTCGGCCTCGTGGGAGAATCCGCCAACGTCACCTTGAATTTCGATCTGCCGCTCTCCGACCGTCCGACGGCCGACCTGGTGGCGGTCTCCGAAAAGGCGCGTTTCGAGGTCCAGATCGAGCCGGAGGCGGTCGAGTTGGCTGCGACTCTCGAGGGCGCGGCCGAAGCCCGCGCCACCCTCGTTCGCGGTGACGACGGCGCTCTTCGCGGCGCCGGCGAGATGGATCTCACATCGGCCCAGACCCTGCTCCAACACCTCGCGCCCACCACGGGCGTGCCCCTCAACGGAACCGCCCACGCCGATTTCGCGGTCGATTGGGAAGAAGAGGCGTTGCCGCGACTCGAAGGCACCTTGACGGACCTCGACCTGACGCTCGCAGATCAGCCGCTCCATCTCATCGAGCCGGCAGAGTTCTCCATTTCCGATGAAGGCTTCGTGGTTCCAGGCCTGCGTTTGCGGGTCCGCGACGACGAGCTCTTCGTGCGCTGGACCGTCGATGACGAGGGTCAACTGCGCGGGAATCTCTCGGGCACCATGGACACCCTGCTGCTCCGCTTCCTTCTGCCGGATTGGGAGCCCGCGGGCCGCGCCACCGCGATCGTGGAAATCCTCGGAACGGTCGAAGATCCCATCTTCGAGGGCATCGCCGAGATCCACAAAGGGTCGTTCCGGCTTCCCGGCACCCGCAGCATCATTTCGCAGGTCGAAGGAGTGGTCCTGCTTTCATCCGGCGACGTCATTCTCGAGGGCGTGGACTTCCGCTTCATGGGCGGAAGAGGCCGCGCCGGCGGGCGCATTCGTGAAAGCGACGACACCATCGTCCTCTCCCTCACCGGCACCGCGAACGGCCTCCGATTCGAGGTCCTCCCGAACCTCGATGCGAGACTCACAGGAACCTGGAGGCTCAACGGCCCGATCGAAGATCTTCTGCTGTCCGGGGATGTCACCGTCGACCGCATGGCTCTGACCACCAAAGAAGACCTGGCAACAATGCTCCTGGGCTGGGTCTCCGCAACCGGCGGCTCGACCAGCGAAGGCGGTCTCAACCTCGCCCTCCACGTGGAGGCCGAGGACACCATCGACCTGCGCAGCCCCTTCGTTCGGCTCACCGGTTCCGCCTCCCTCGAGGTGACTGGAACGTCAAACCAGCCCGGTCTCATCGGACAGGTGGAGGTCCTCGAGGGCGGAGAGGCGACCCTCCTCGGCAACCGCTACGAGATCGAACGCGGAAGCTTGAGCTTTTCGAATCCCCAGGCGATCGAACCATTTATCGACTTGCAGGCGTCCACGTGGGTCCAGGAATATCAGATCTCGATCCACCTCGCAGGGACCTTCGAACGTTTCGTTTCCACCGCCGTGTCCACACCTCCGCTGAGTGCTCCCGACATCTACTCGTTGCTCGGGGTCGGTTATCGCAGCAGCGGCATGGGGAGCAGCGCCATGGGACTCGGGCTCGCCTCGTCGATCCTGTCGAGCGAGCTCACCTCGGTTCTCAGCCGCCGCGGCGAGCTGTTGCTGCCTGTGGACCAGGTTCGCGTCGATCCCTTCGCCGCCGACTCCACAGGCAACCCGACCGCCCGGCTCTCTGTCATCAAACAGCTCACTCCATCGTGGACGGTCATCCTCCAGTCGACCCTGTCGGGCGAGCGTGAACAGATCGTGGTCAGCCGCTGGTACCTCGCTCCCGGCCTCTTCCTCGAAGCCGCGCAGCACGAAGATGGATCCTATTCACTCGACCTCAAACTCCGGCGACCCTATTGAGAAGCAATGCCATGGTGACTCGAACCCCACTGCGCACAGCACACGGCCGGCACGTCCTGGCCGTGATCGCGGTGGTCGGGCTGTTCTTGACGGCGCCTGTCGTCGCTGCGGCGCAAGAAGGCCCGAAGATCACGAGCGTTCGGGTCGAGTCAATCGGTCCTCTGGACGAAGCGGGTTTGATCGAAATCCTCGAACTCGGCGTTGGTCGTCATCTGGACCGCGCACGCCTGCGCGAGATCATCACCACCATGTACGCGGGCGGCGAGCTCGAGTGGATGCAGATCGAAGCGGCCGAGAACCCGGACGGTGTCGATGTCGCCGTGCGGCTGAGCTACCGGTCGCAGATTTCGCAGGTCAAGATCCGCACCAAGAACCCTCTCCTTCGAGTCAAGGTCCGGCGATGGATGCAGATGGAGGTCGGCGACCCGGTCACCGAAAGCGGTATCGAGGCGAGCCGGAGGCGGGTGGAACGACGGCTGGAAGATCGCGGTTATGTGGGTGCCGCGGTCGACGTCTACCTCGGCTTCGACCGTCCGTCGAATACCGTCGCCGTGGATGTCGACGTCACCGCCGGCGCCCCGCTCACGGTTGGATCCGTGGAGCTCCTGGGTTTGGATTCCGAGAACGTTGCCGCAGCGGCGCAACCCAAGTTCAAGATAGGGGCCAAACTCACCGCGCGGCTCGAGGACAGGATCCGCACGCGCACCGAGAAGAACCTGCGCATGATGGGCTTCTGGGAAGCCGAAGTCCTCGACATCGAACGACGGATCGACGTCGCCTCGGCTCATCTTCTGCTGCGGATCGAGCCGGGACCGCTCTACCGTCTCGATCTCGAGGCACCGCCCGAAAATTCGAAGGCGGTCGACCGCGCGATTCCGGACCCGGCCGATGAAGAGATTCACCCCGCGCAGACCGAGGCCCTCGCTGAGGAAGTGCAGGAGCGACTGCAGGAACTGGGCTATCTCACCGCAGATGTCACCGCCGACCTCGAACCCGGCGCGGAGGAGACAATACTGCACCTGGCGATCGATCCAGGACCCAAGCTCAAGGTCTCCGCGGTCGAATTTCCTGGTTCCGAACACGTATTGAATCGGCAGCTCAGAGACACGGTCCAGGTCAAGACGGGCGGCACGGGCGGCCGGTTCAAGCAGAGGATCAGCAACGCCACCCTCGATGCCGATCGCAAGTCGGTGGAAGATCTCTACCACCGCCAGGGCTTCCCATTCGCGGTGGTTCGGAAACCCGAGCTCATGCCTGAGGACGGCACCGGCTCCGTCCGCGTACTCTTCCCGGTGGAGGAAGGCCTTCGATGGATCGTGGCCGAAGTCCGCATCGAGGGTCTGCCGGTGGAAGCGGCGGCCGAGCTCGACGCGCAGCCTCTCGAGCTCGCTGACGGCAGTCCGTGGAGCCCTGGAGCGGAGAAACGCGCCCAACAAAGACTCGAACAGGCCCTGGCCGACTCCGGTTACCCAGAGGGTCGGGTGGAGTCGGACGTGGACACCTCACAGCCCGGGCGGGCGGTGGTCGTCCTCCGGATCGATTCGGGACCTTTCGTACGCGTCGGCGACGTGATCATCGCCGGCCTCCGCCACACGCGAGAGCAGCTGGTGGCTGGAGTCGTGGAGCGCGCCGGGGTGCGTCCCGGCGAGCCCCTTTCACGGAGAAGGCTGCTCGATGCTCAACGCGGACTCTTCGAACTCGGGCTCTTCCGTCGCGCCGAGCTCGTGCCAATGCCCGGCCAGGAACACCGGGCCGAACGCAACATCGTGGTCCGGCTGGAAGAGGGCGAACAGAAATCCTATCTTTTCGGCGTCGGCTATTCGGACAAGGACGCCGCCCGCCTGATCCTCGGCTGGTCTCACCTCAACCTCCTCGGCCGCGCGTACGCCTTCGCGGCGGAGGTTTCGTTGTCGCGCAATCAACAGCGATATTCTCTGTCGCTGCGCAGGCAGAGGATCTTCGGGCTCGCGATCCCGGGCTATCTCGCCATCTACCGTACCGACGAGGTTCTGGCGGACCGCGACCTGTTGCGGCGGGGGCTCTGGATCGACTTCGGCGACCGCCTCAAGCGCCCCTTCCGGCCCTGGCTCCGCTACGAGTACGAGATCATCCAACCGGACAACATCCAGATCGTCGGCCCCGGAAACGAAAACAACGAGTTCCAGGAATCGAAGGTGGCATCGCTCACACCGAGTATCGAGTGGGACACCCGCGACAACCCGTTGGCGCCGATCAGGGGCGTCTTCGCTTCCGCCTCCCTCCAGTATGCGTTTCCCGCCTTCCAGGCAGACAACCATTTCATCAAGTTCTTCGCCCGGGGCACGATCTATCGGCCGATCTTCCGGGGATACGGCGCCATTGGGCTCCGGCTCGGCGCGATCAAACCCTTCGACGGCGATCCCGCCCTACCGGAGAACCTGCAGATTCCCTTTGCCTATCGGTTCTTCGGAGGCGGGCGCAGTACCCACCGCGCCTTCAACACCGACACGCTGGGCATCCCCGGCCAGACCATCATTCCGGCCGACCCGAACGATCCCGATTCCAGGGACATCCCGATCGGCGGCAACGCTACGATCCTCCTCAACATGGAGTACCGGCGGAAGATCGCCGGCGAGCTCTTCGCCTCCGTCTTCCTCGACATCGGAAACGTCTGGGAATCGCCGTCGACGATCGACCTCGGTGACATCCGACTCGGCCCCGGTATCGGAATTCAATACCGGACACCGGCGGGTCCGCTGCGCGCCGAGTACGGTTGGAGGGTCAACCGCGACCCGGGCGAACCCCGGGGGCAGTTCTTCGTCAGCTTCGGCGTTCCATTCTAATCGTTAAACGTTTCAAAGTTAGAACGTTACACGTTGAGTACTAGGAGCACCGGGAGGGCGGGTAGAAACGTTCCAGCGTTCAACGTTCCAATGTTCAACGATTTTCCACAGGCCACAGTGTTAGGATGCCATTCTATATGACGTGGGAACTCATCCAACCGTGGCTCTTCCTCGCGAGCGGCATCGTCGGGCTCGGTTTCGGCGGGTCGTGGCTGGTCGAGGGCGCGTCGCGTCTCGCCCTGCGGCTGGGGATCGCGCCCATGGTCGTCGGCCTCACGGTTGTGGGTTTCGGCACCTCGATGCCGGAATTTGCCGTATCGCTGATGGCCGCTCTCCGGGGCAGCGGAGGCCTCAGCCTCGGCAATGCGGTCGGTTCCAACATCATGAATCTGCTCCTGGTCCTGGGGGTGGCGGCGGCGATCGTACCGATCCATGTCGTGGGCCGCCGCCGCCTGCTCTATCGAGACCTCCTCTTCGGCCTCATCCCTGCCCTGGTGCTCATAATCTTCGCCCGCAACGGATTTATCTCCCGTCCAACGGCACTGCTCCTCCTCGTGATCTTCTTCGCATTCATGGCCATGGCCCTCGTCAAGGCCACCAGCGACGAAACCGAGCCGACCGTCGTTGCCGGCACCATGACCCGCCACGTCACGATTACCGTCGTCGGCATCGCGGTGCTTGTGGGCGGCTCCGAGCTCCTGGTGATCGGCGGCGTCGAGATCGCCCACCGTTTTGGTGTTTCCGAGGCGCTGATCGGGCTCACCGTGGTCGCCTTCGGCACCTCTCTTCCCGAGCTCGCGACCTCCGTTATCGCCGTCCTCAAGGGCCAGAGCGAGATCGGCGTCGGCAACGTTCTCGGCTCGAATATCTTCAACCTCGGTCTCGTCGTCGGCACCGCCTTCACCATCCGTCCGAATTCCGTGCCGATCAACGTGATCCGGTGGGACATCCCGATTCTCGTCGCCGCCACTGCGATCGTCGGGATCTTCGTCCTCCGAGACGGCCGCATCAACCGCTGGGAGGGCGTGTTCATGCTGGCGCTCTTCATCGCCTACATGGGGTTCATCGCCGTCAGGATCGCCTGACGCGCAAGATTCTCAATTCTCAATTCTCAATTTTGAATTGCCGCCCTCCCGGAGGGTTGTGTCGCAGACGAATTGAAGGCATTCGGCAAATGAAGTGCCGTTGGCGGGCACTGAAGTACCCGCCTACAAAAGGAGCTCGCTCGATTCACGTGTAGGCGCTACTCGTGCGCGCCAACGTCAAGCTTGGCAATCAACGACAACAAAAACGAATGTGATATCTACGATTGACTGGGAGGTGGGTGGGAATTGAGAATTGAGAATTAAGAATTGAGAATTCAGCTCTTGTAGATCTGCTGCCTTCTCAGATCCTTCAGCCGATCCCGCAGCCTCGCCGCCTCCTCGAACTCGAGCGCCTTGGCGGCGGCCCGCATCCGTTTTTCGAGCTCGGTGATGAGCTTGTTGAGCGACACGGCATCGTCCGGCATCTCGTCGTCTCTGCTACCGACCCGCAGTGCCGGTTTCCCGGGACCGTAGTAGTCGAGCTCGGACATCGCCAGCAGCGGGCTCGCGACATCCTTGATGATGGTCTTGGGCTCGATTCCGTGCTCGGTGTTGTACTCGGCCTGCTTGATGCGCCGGCGGCGGGTCTCGGCCAGGGCCCGCTGCATCGACCCGGTTTCCTTGTCGGCGAAGAGAATGGCGCGACCCTCGACGTTGCGCGCGGCGCGGCCGATGGTCTGGATCAGCGATGTCTCGGAGCGCAGGAAGCCCTCCTGGTCGGCGTCGAGGATCGCCACCAGCGAGACCTCGGGCAGGTCGAGGCCCTCGCGCAGCAGGTTGATGCCGACCAGGACGTCGAACTCGCCCTTGCGGAGGTCGGCCAGAATCGCCGATCGCTCGAGGGTCTTGATCTCCGAGTGCAGGTAGCGCACCCGCACGTCGACCTCGGCGAGATAGGTCGAAAGATCCTCGGCCATCCGTTTGGTGAGCGTGGTGACCAGCACCCGCTCGCCGCGCGCCACCACCGTCCGGATCTCGGCCAGCAGCTCGTCGACCTGGTGGGTCGCCGGCCGCACCTCGACCTCGGGATCGATGAGACCCGTCGGCCGGATCACCTGTTCGACGACCTCGCCTTCGCTGTGCTCGAGCTCGTACGGCCCCGGCGTGGCGGAGACGAAGACCACCTGGTGGATCCGCTCCTCGAACTCCTCGAAGGTCAGCGGCCGGTTGTCCAGCGCCGACGGCAGCCGGAAACCGAAATCGACCAGCGTCTGCTTGCGCGAGCGATCGCCGTGGAACATGCCGCGAACCTGCGGCACCGTGACGTGGCGACTCGTCGATGATGCACAGGAAGTCGTTCGGAAAGTAGTCCAGCAGCGTCGGCGGCGGCTCGCCGGGCGCACGGCCGGTCAGGTGGCGCGAGTAGTTCTCGATGCCCTGGCAGTAGCCGAGCTCGGTCAGCATCTCGAGATCGAAGTTCGTCCGCTGTCCGAG
Source organism: Candidatus Sulfomarinibacteraceae bacterium (assembly GCA_963769215.1). Classification (GTDB taxonomy): domain Bacteria; phylum Acidobacteriota; class Thermoanaerobaculia; order Thermoanaerobaculales; family Sulfomarinibacteraceae; genus Sulfomarinibacter. Next base: position 83,933 of record CAVYKX010000018.1, read on the forward strand.
CCGCTGCGCCTCGAGCAGCTTGCCGTCCTGGTTGAGCACCGTCAGCCGCTCGTCGAGCTCGGCCCGGATGCCGTCGATCGCCGCCAACAGCTGCGACCGCGGCGTCACGTAGTGGGTTCTCGGGTAGATCGGCAGCCGGTCGAGCTCCTCGATGGCCACCCCGCGCACCGGATCGATGCGCTCGATGCTCTCGACCTCGTCGCCCCAGAACGAGACCCGGACCGCGGTGTCGTCGTAGGGCGGGAAGATCTCGAGCATGTCGCCGCGGAGCCGGAAGGACCCCGGTGCGAGGTCGAGGTGGGTGCGCTCGTACTGCATCTTGGCGAGCTGCCGGAGGACGTCGTCGAGCGGTTCCTCGACGTCCTTTTCGAAGAGCTGCAGCATGCCGAAGTAGGCCTCGGGCGACCCGAGACCGTAGATGCAGCTCACCGAGGCGACGATGAGCACATCGCGCCGCTCGAAGAGCGAGCGCGTCGCCGACAACCGCATGCGGTCGATCTCCTCGTTGATCGAGGTCTCCTTCTCGATGTAGGTGTCGGTCGACGGCACGTAGGCCTCGGGCTGGTAGTAGTCGTAGTAGGAGACGAAGTACTCGACCGCGTTGTCGGGGAAAAAGGCCCTGAACTCCTGGTAGAGCTGCGCCGCCAGGGTCTTGTTGTGGCTGAGGACCAGGGTCGGGCGGTTCGTCGCCTCGACGACCTTGGCCATGGTGAAGGTCTTGCCCGAGCCGGTGACGCCGAGCAGCGTCTGGAACGCCACCCCGCCGTCGACCCCCTCCACCAGCCGCTCGATGGCTTCAACCTGATCACCGGCAGGCTCGAATTCGGTATTGAGGACGAACTCGCTCATGCCGGGACGAATTTTGAATTTTGAATTTTGAATTTTGAATTTCCGCCCACCCCCCGCTGCGATCTCGGGCGGGTCGGAATGGGAATTCCGAAATTCGAAATCCGAAATCCGAAATTCCAAGTTGCATGGTCGGTATCCCCGACTCCTCAATCCACCGCTCGATCATCAGGTTGAACAGCTCGAGCTCTTCGTCGGTGATGCGTCCGTCGGCAAAGAGCTCGCGGACCCGGATCACGAACTCCCCCATCTGTTCATAGGGGTCATCCTGCCGTTCAAGGACCGCACGAAAACGGTTGAGGTTGGTTCGGGTGCGGTTGGCCTCGGCCGGTGAGATGCCCTGGGGCAGGCCGTTCATCACCGCGCTGCGCGACCGTTCGAAGTTCAGCCACACCGTCCGCCGCATCATCGACGTTCCGGCAATCAACGCCGCGATCAGCAGCGCCACGCCGACGGCGCATCCGTAGGCGGGCAGCCGGTTGCCGCAGCCGCTTCCCGAACGCCACGGCTCCTTGCCGGTGGCGAGACCTTCGATCGGAATTTCCGGCTTCGCGGGGCTTCGTTTCGCCTCCGCGATTCCGGCCGGAGCCTGGGGCTCCTCCGCCTCGAGATCGTTGTTTTCGCGGTTCGTCGACCATCGGGGGATTGTAGATCGAAACGTTGGAGCGTGCACGTTCGTCGAGCGGGCAACCTCCCTCCGAGGTGCATGGCTCCAACAATGTCGATGTCCTACATCGGAATGTGGCGTGCCTGGCATCCTCTCGACGCGCCCGTGCAGACGAGCCCAACGGCGAACGTCTACAATCTCCAATCGGAGAATCCAAATGAGCGGACTACTCGAGCGGATCGCGCCGCTCTTGGTCATCGACGTCCAGGAACGCATCAACGCCGTCATGGCCGACCAGGGCCACCTCCCACGCTCGAGGTGCTGATCGAGGCGTGCCGCGAGCTCGGCGTGCCGGTCCTGGCCAGCGAGCAGTACCCGCAGGGCCTCGGCCCGACCGTCACGTCGCTCGCCGCCATCCTCGGCGAGGATACCCCCGGCAAGCTCACCTTCTCGTGCGCCCGCGACGACGGCCTGAAGCAAGGCGGTCGAGGACAGCGGCCGCAAACAGATCGTCGTCACCGGTATCGAGACCCACGTCTGCGTCCTCCAGACCGCCCTCGACCTGATCGATCGCGGGCTATCCAGGTCTACGTCCCGCACGACGCCGTCAACTCCCGCCGCCCCGCCGACAAGGAGTGGGCCCTCCACCGCATGGCCGCCGCCGGCGCCGTCATCACCTCCACCGAGTCCGCCCTCTTCGAGCTCCTCGAACGCTGCGACACCTCCGACTTCAAGACCGTCGCCAAGCTGATCAAGAAGATCCCCGTTTGAATTCTGAATTTGGAATTCTCAATTCTCAATTCCCACCACTCCCGGTTTCTGAGGGTGGGCGGGCCGAATGCCTCGAATTGTTCTTATGTAATTTGAAAGTATTACTTTCATATTACACAGAATGATGATAAAGTCGAACCATGATCAAACGCGAGATCACATCGACCTTGACCGCTCTTTTCAAGAAGAATCCGGTCGTGACGGTCACCGGACCGCGGCAGTCGGGCAAAACGACACTGTGTCGATCAGCGTTCCCAAAGCTCCACTACTTCAACCTCGAGCGTCCTGACACACGGGAGTTCGCTACCGAAGATCCACGGGGCTTTCTCAGGGGCTGCGAAGGCGGAGCGGTGATCGACGAGATCCAGAGGGCTCCGGATCTCGTGTCGTTCATCCAGGTAGCCGTCGACGAAAACCGGACCAACGGGCAATTTGTCCTGACGGGCAGCCGGCAGTTTCGGGTCGTGGAAGCTGTCAGCCAGTCGCTCGCCGGGAGGACCGCGGTCTTGAGACTGCTTCCATTCTCAATCGCGGAGGCTCTCAAGGCGCGAAAAACCATGGATATCGATCGGTTCATTCACACGGGGTTCTACCCGAGAATCTACGATCACGATCTCGATCCGACGCAGGCCCTCGGCGACTACTTCGAGACGTACGTCGAGCGAGACGTGCGGCAGGTGAGCGAAATTCGAAATCTGTCTGCATTCCAGAAGTTCGTGCGCCTCTGCGCCGGCAGGGTCGGACAGATTCTCAACCTCCACAGCCTGGGCAACGACGTGGGCGTATCCCACACAACTGCGCGCCAGTGGATCAGCATTCTCGAGGCGAGTTACATAGTTTTCCTCCTGCAGCCGTTCCACGCGAACATCTCCAAAACGACTCATCAAGTCCCCGAAGCTGTACTTTCTCGACGTAGGGCTCGCTTCGTACCTCATGGGAATTGAATCTCCCCATCAGGTGGCCACACACCCGCTCAAGGGCTTTCTCTTCGAAAACATGATCGTTGTGGAAGCGCTCAAACACCGATTCAACCAGGGGCGGCGGTCAAACCTGTCGTTCTACCGGGACAGCGCAGGAACCGAGGTCGACCTCATTTACGGCCTCGCCGACAAATTCCTGGCAGTGGAGATTAAAGCCGGCGAGACGATCAGCGGATCATTCTTCGGAAACCTCCGAAAGCTCCGAAGGTACCTTCCTGGATGAGATCTCAGGAGAAATCCTGGTGCACGGGGCCGAGAACGAGATGATCCGCGATGACATTCACGTCACCGGCCCGATTCGGATTTGTGCCGATGCTCGAGAGGTTGGCGAAACGAAGACACACCGAATCTGAATTCCCACCCTCCCGGAAATCCCGACACTCGGGGAGGGGCGGACATTTCCAAGTTCGACCATTCCTCATTCTCATCCGCTCCCTGACCGAAATTCATACTTGATTCGTACCGTTTTCAGAGGATCCCGGTCCGAACTGGAACCCACATTGAGCCGTGGATGCCTCGACAGACCGAATCCGAAGACTCCTGTTCGCCGTGCGAGTTGCCCTCAATCGCACGTAACTCCTATACTTTTCCAACATGCAACAGGAACACGACGGGGGGGCGGCACCGCGGCAGGCGTTTCGACTCGGCGAATGGCTGGTCGAGCCCTCTCTGGACCGGATCTCGTATGACGGCCAATGGTCAAGCTGCGGCCGCGCGCCATGGAGGTCCTCGTGCACCTGGCACTGGCTGCCGGCAAGCTGGCCACCAAGCAGGACCTCATCGACGCCGTCTGGCAGACCGAGTTCGTCTCCGATCACGCGCTCACCCAGGTCATCGCCGAACTCCGAGCCGCCCTCGGCGACAACGCCCGCAACCCCTCCTTCATCGAGAACATCCCACGGCGCGGTTACCGGCTGGTGGCCGACGTGACGCGGTCGCCGCATCGGTCTCGCCCGGCCGCGAGGTGTCCCTGCCGTTCAAGCTCCTCGGCACCGACGGTGACGTGCCACTCTCCCAGGGCCCGAACATCGTGGGCCGGACGGGTGACGCGGACATCTGCATCGACCGCACCGAGGTCTCGCGCTGCCACGCCAGGATCATGATCGCCGGAACCACCGCCACCATCGAGGACCTCGGTTCGCAAGAACGGCACCTACCTCAACGGTGAGCGCCTCCAGCAGCCCGCCCTCCTCGCCAACGGCGACGAGATCTGGATCGGCCGCAGCGTCGCCCGCTTCCGCTTCCTCGTCGAAGGCGAACCCACGCAGACCGAGCACTCTGTGACATGAACTGAAACCGAGCCTCGCCCGATCGACGGACGAAGGCTCGAATTCGGAATTCGGAATTCGGAATTCGGAATTCCGCCCACCCACCCGGGATGACCAGGGAGGGAATGTGCAGGCTGGAAGCCTGCACCACAAGCGGCCAGACTCAATTGTGGTGCCGGGCTTCCAGCCCGCACTTGCATTCCCTGCGTCAACAAGCCGCGAAGCGGCGGCATTTATTTAGCCTGGGGCGTGAGCCCCAGGAATAGGGTCAAAAAAATAAAAAAAGCCCTGAAGGGGCGACAGATGCCTCGTCCCTCAACGGCTCGCGTGCCGGCGAGACTCTCGAGTTTTGTGCGATGCCTTCCGAGCTCGACACCCTGCGCCTGGCAAGGGCGGGGTTCAGAGACTCTCCAGGTAGGACTCGACGTGGGCCGCAAAGGACTCGAAATCGCCGAGCCGGTCGTGCAGGAGCTCGTGCAGGACATCCAGGTCCACGTCCAGATAGCCGTGCACCAGGACGTTTCGAAAGCCCGCGACATTGCGAAATTCTTGCGCGAAGCTCGTGATCGAGCACCCCGAGGCGCCCGAGTTCGTCGATGGCGCTGGCGTAATCCGGCACATCGCGGCCCCGACTGGCCGCAATGTGGGTCGCGATGTCGAGCGCGTTTTGTGCGCACAGCTGGAGACCGCGTTCCACCACCCAGAGCAACTCGGTGTCGGTGTCGAGTTCTTCGAGGGAGACACGCCACTGTGGCCGGCAAGCACCTGGAGCGACTCCCGAAGAGCGGCCAGGTGCCGACGTATGATCTGGACGTCGATTTCGCCCGGGCCCATGGATAACCTCTCCGAAAACCGGCGAGCGAGCGCCGAGAATGGCGTCGATCTTCGCCAGGTGCGGCGCGAAATCGCAGTGGCGCGAGAGGGCCCGGCCCTCGCGAACCGTTGTTGCACGGAGGTCGCGAGCAATAAGACGCGAGCCGTCTCGCAAAACACGGTGGTACACGAGCGGCGGTGCACGGTTGAGGACCACGACATCGACGGCATTGGTGCCGAGACCACTCATCAGCGCTGAGGTCAATTCAGATCGGTATCCGAAGGGGCCGGGTTCAATCTGTCCTTCATCGATGAAGACAGCGATGTCGATGTCGCTGTGCGCCTGGCCTTCACCCCGGGCGCGGGATCCGAAGAGGTACGCTTCGAGGATCTCCGGACGAACCGACCAGCACGGCGGTGATGCGTCCAGCGAGCAGATCCTTCGAATCCATGAAACGGGGCCTCCTCAACGAGGATACCTCAGATGAGTTTCTGTCGCGATGGACGCGCCCAGGGCCAGCCGATGACTGACCACGACCTCCCCACCCGCACCGAAGGCGAGGGTGAGACCCTCGACATGCCGGAGGGGCTGGGGACTTTCGCTCCGGGCCAGGTACTCGGCGAGCGGTACCAGATCCTCGAGATGCTCGGGCGCGGTGGGATGGGCGAGGTGTGGAAGGCCTTCGACCTCAAGCTTCGGGTCGAGGTGGCGCTGAAGGCTCTGCGGCCGGAGTTCTTCAAATCGGAGCGGCGGCTCGAACATGCTCCGCCAGGAAGTCCGCGCCGCCCGCGAGGTGATGTCGCCCAACGTCTGCCGGATCTTCGACCTCGATGGAGATGGACGGCCGCGAGCTCGTTTCGATGGAGTACGTCGATGGAGCGACGCTGCTCGGCGTGCTCCACGAACGCGGACCGCTCGAACTCAAAGAAGCCCAGGACATCGCCTCGCAGTTCCTCGCCGGTCTCGAAGCGATCCACAAGGTCGGCCTGGTCCACCGCGACATCAAACCCGAAAACATCATGCTCACCCGCGCCGGTCGAGTGGTGGTGATGGACTTCGGTCTCGCCCGCCAGGAAGCCGAAGGCGGCGGCTCGGTCTGCGGGCACTCCGGCCTACATGTCACCGGAGCAAGCGGCGGGTCAGACACTCGAGCCCGAGAGCCGACGTCTACTCGGCCGGAGTCGTGCTCGCCGAGATGGTGAGCCCGGACGGCATCAAGATCTACGAGTCGCGCAGAGCGTCTGGGAGGGCGTGCGATCCGAACCGGCGAAGATCCCCGACACGCCCTGGGCCAAGGTCATCAAAAAGGCGGTGGCCAGAGGATCGCGAGCATCGCTTCAACACCGCCCACACTCTGACCCGGGCGCTCGAGGACGTGACACTCCGAGTCGAGGGCGCCGACGACCTCCACCCCTACCCCGGTCTCGCCTCTTTCACCGAAGACGACGCCGAGTACTTCTTCGGCCGCGAGGCCGAGGTCGAGCAGATGTGGCGCAAGCTCGAGGGACCGCCTAGGATGCTCGCCCTCGTGGGGCCATCCGGTGCGGGCAAGTCATCGTTTCTCAGGGCCGGGTTGATTGCGGCGAAAAAATCCGACTGGACCGAGATCGTCTGCACGCCGGGAACGACCCCGAATCCTCACTGCGTCGCGCCGTAGTCGAAGAGCTCGGCGGGGATGTCGAAACGCTTCGCGAGCTCGCGGTTGGCGGTGCAAGTGCTTCCCATGTCTGCCGTTGGCAGATGGCGCCAGAAGAGCCAGCGGGCCTTGTTGATCGTCGATCAGTTCGAGGAGCTCTTCACCCAGAACTCCATGGATGCGCAGCAACGGTTTTGCCGACTCGCTCGGGCATTTCGTGGTCGATGCGGATGTTCATGTCCTGCTCAGCATGCGGGACGATTTCCTGATCCACTGCAACCGTCACGAGGCACTACGCCCGCTCTTCTCGGAACTGACGCCACTCGGACCCGCCGACAGGCGCTGCGCTCAGGCGGTCGTTGACTCAACCGGCGCTCCAGTGCGGTTACCGATTCGAGGACGACGAGCTGGTGGACGAGATGCTGGCCGAGGTCGAGGGCGAGCGTGGTGCGTTGCCCCTGCTCGCTTTCGCCGCCTCCCGCCTGTGGGAGATGCGTGATCGCGACACCGGTCTCCTCACCCGCCAGGCCTACCAGGACATCGGCGGCGTCGGCGGAGCGTTGGCACGCCACGCCGAGGCGACAATCGATCGCATCGGCACCGAACACATCGCCATCGTCCGCGAGCTCTTCCGCAACCTCGTCACCGCCGAAGGTACCCGCGCCGTTCGCGAGTGGGACGAGCTGCTGTCGGTCTTTGAAGACTCGCAGGCGAATCGGCCGAAGAGGTCCTGCGCGAGCTCATCGACGCCCGCCTGCTCACCTCCTACGAGATTCGCGAGGACGAACACGAGCCCATCCGCCAGCGTCGAAATCATCCACGAATCCCTTCTCGCCAACTGGCCCCGCCTCGTGCGCTGGCAGACCCAGGACCAGGATGGCGCCCAGCTCCGGGACGAGCTCCGCCAGGCGGCGCGCACCTGGGACGAGCACGGCCGGCACGACGACCGACTGTGGACCGGAACCGCGTACCGAGAGTTCCAACGTGGCGGGAGCGCTACCCGGGCGGGCTGACCGAACTCGAGGAGAGCCTTCGGCTCGGCCATGACATCATCTCGCACGGACGCCGAAAAGGCGCAGGCGCCGGATCGTCGTGTCGGCAGCGATCGCCGCACTGGTTGTTGGCCTCCGTTGTCGGGTCGTTTTGGCGACGCAGCGTTCGCGAGACTTTGCGCGCCGAGGCGGCGGGACTGCTTTCTCAGGCGCAGGTGGAGCTTGAGTCGTACCCTTCAGCCGCAATTGCGTACGCCACGGCAAGCCTCGAACTTTCTGATAGCTCCGAGGCTCGACGGCTCGCTCTCAACGCACTGTGGAAGGGCCCGACAGCTTTTGTGGTCAACGAAGAGCGGTCGTGGGATATCGCATTCACGCCCGATGGTCAATGGCTGGTGCAGGCGATGGATGAGTCACCTCACCAATTGAAGGTGATCGGTGCGGATGGTAGCGTTCATGCTCTGGACGATGTGCACGACGGCTGGGTCCGTGTGCGGATGAGTGATGACTCGGACGTGTTCGCAACGCTGTCGTACGGTAACGACGAGCCCTGGGGACTGTGGTCGGCGCCCGAACAACGGCTGCTCTCCCTGGGGCGTTCGGGCTTCTCCGAAAACACCCGTTGGCTTTACTGGGATCTTGGGAGACGGCGGGTCCTCTTCATCGTAGAGGAAGACGAACAGTTCTTTGTAGACGCTCACGGCTTCGATGGGACATCGAAACGCCTTGGAGAGCTGCCCTTCAATTTCGGGTCAACGCCGATGTGCTCTGCCGCACCGGATGGCGGATGGACCGCCTACGTAGGCGGGCGCGGTGTGCAGGTCATCGAGTTTGGTGAACACGGCCTGTTCGGACCTCGACCCTTACACCACATCCAAGGGGATTTTGTTGATATCGAATGCGATCCCAGAGGCCGTATAATCGTCACACAAACGGCCGACAATCACATTCAGATCTGGGATTCGGACGGGGAGGTCCCGTCAAAGGAGCTGCAAGGCCCGGCCGAGATCAGCAGGTTGAGGTTATCGGATGATGCCTCGCTCCTCGAGATTTTCAGATATCTGAGAGAGACCAACGAGGTCGAGATCTGGATCTGGTCGCTCGACGCAGACGAACCTCATCTATTGCGCCACATCGAGCTCGGAAAAGGTGGGGCCAGCGGTGGGGCGGAAATGAATCCTGTCGAGCTGCAGCACATAAGCATTATGAACCCCGACCCGAAGATCCGAATGTGGCCGCTGCGCGCACCTGCCGATTCCGATCCCGTCATCATGCAACTCAGGGACGTGGGAGACCTCAGACGCCTCAAGGTCCATCCTCAAGGTCAGTGGATAGCAGTCTCGACGTCTGTAGGGCTGAGCGTGTGGCCCGTGGCGCGTCCCTACCCGCATGTGATCAAGCAGTACGGAGAACGCGCCGGCTTCCTGACATTTGGTCCTGACGGAGGGTGGCTCGCGACAAGCACTATTGAAGCTTCCGGGATGGTCCGGCTCTGGCGTCTGGACGGCGACTCTATTCCCCCGGCTCAGATCCTGCACGAGGCCCGGAACCATGCGTACGGCGTTGCTGCATCTCCGGAGGGAGACCAAATCCTGGTAGGAACTCACACGACGGGAGCCCAGCTCCTCTCGCTGGACGGGAGGCCTCCGCGTAGACTGACGGCACCCGACGACGAAATATGGGCAGGCTCGACAGCGTTCAGCCCCGACGGCCGGTTTGCCGCGGCTGCAACTGTCACAGGTGGAGCGTCCGGCATTATTCGAGTCTGGGACCTCTCCTCGAGCGACAACTCCAGGGTATTCGAACATGGCAGCGTCCGTTCCGGCGCCCCCTTCATTCGCTTCACCAGTGATGGCGACTTGTTGGTTGCGAGCATGAACGGCCTGTTGAGATGGGAGGTCGAAACCGGTGACCACGAAACTCTCTTCGAAGGACCCACACAAAGGTTTGCCGTCACTGCAGATGACTCAAAAGTTCTGCTTTCTTCCGCCAGGAGCGTCCGAGGCGCCATAGCCAATCTGGGTGAAGCGATGCTGCTCGACCTCGCCACAGGTCAGACGAGATCTCTGAGCTCCCACGGAGACCAAATCACCGCGGTCGCGATGGATGCCGCGGGGACGCTCGTGGCCACGGGCGATGTCGACGGCGTGATTCGGGTCGGGTCATTGAGCGGTGAGGAACCCCATCTGCTGCTCGGGAACCCGGGTGAAATTTTCGATATCGCAGTTGACCCCAAAGGCCGGTGGATTGCAGCCTCCTCCGGCACAGAACTCCGCCTCTGGCCGATCCCCGACCTCTCCAAACCACCGCTCCACACCCTGCCGCGGGAAGAGCTGATCGCCAAGCTCAAGACCCTCACCAACCTTCGCGTTGTCCGCGATGCCGAGTCCGCCACCGGCTGGAAGCTCAGCCACGATCCCTTCCCGGGATGGGAAACGGTGCCGACATGGTGACCGTGCCCGCGAAGAGGAGGCAATTCTCGGCATATTCGGAACTGACAGCGTGACGAGGCCGATCATCGGTGGTGCCCGATGTCATATAGAATGGTGCCCGTGCCGGCGCCCTTTTCCGTGAGCGGAGGAACCGGCCAAAGAAAGGCAGGCAGCGTGGCATCGCTTCCCGACGTTTTTCGCATCCTCAACGAAATGAAGTCGGATGGCATCATCGACGATTACGCTATCGGCGGGGCGATGGCCGTGCTGTTCTATGCGGAACCGACGCGGACCTATGACCTTGATGTGTTTGTGCTTCTGCCATCTTCGGAGGAGACGATTGTCGTGTTGACACCTATTTACGCCTGGCTGGAATCGCGCGGGTTCGAGCCCAGAGCTGAGCACGTCATCATCCACGGCGTTCCGGTGCAGCTCATCCCGGCGTACAACGACCTCGTAGAAGCGGCAATCACCGAAGCTCGCGTGCACGACTACGACGACGTTCCGGTGCGGGTCACGCCTCCCGAGCACCTGGTCGCAATTGCATTTCAGACCGGTGGTAGGAAAAGACGGGAGCGTGCGTTCCAGCTCCTCGAAACAGCGGACATCGATCGTGAGCTCCTCGATGGCCTTCTGAGTCGTTACGGGATTGAGGAGTCCTGGAGGGGTGATGAGTGATCGGGTGAGACCGATGGAGGGCCAGATCGCGGCTCTCTTTCGTGCGAAAGGTGAGTGGCACCGGAGGCAGGCTCACCTTCCGATCAAGGAGAAGATCCGGATCCTTCTCGAGCTGCAACGGCAGGACTATCCGCTTCTGAAACGACACCGCCGGTTGGAGTGGTGGGAGGAACCCTGGACGATCGAGCCATAGGCGATGGCGTCGCTCGGCTGCCGAATCGCGTCCTGTAGCGAAGACACCACCGTCCGCCTCTGGCCCATGCCCGATCTCTCCAAGCCCCCACTCCACACCCTGCCGCGGGAGGAGCTCATCGCCAAGCTCGAGACCCTCACAAATCTCCGAGTCGTCCGCGACCCCGAGTCCGCCACCGGCTGGAAGCTGACCCACGATCCCTTCCCGGGGTGGGAAACGGTGCCGACATGGTGAGTCAAATTCGGAATTCGGAATTCGGAATGGTCAAATCAAATCGCGATCAGGCGTCAGCCCACTCAGAAACTCCTCACCCGGCACGCACAGCACGCCGTCGACGAGGAGGCGGTCCTCGCCGCGGTACAGAAAGATGGGCTCGCACTCAGGGTAGTCGTCTCGAAAACTCTTGAGGGCTCGAAGATCCCGAGACCGTACAGTCGCTGTATTCTTGACCTCCACCGCCCAGAACCCGTCCTCGCCATAGACCACAAAGTCGACCTCGACCCCGGCGCGGGTCCGCCAATAGAAGAGCTTGCAGTCCCGTCCGGAGTAGGCGATCCATGCGCGGAGATGCTGGGCCACCAGGCCCTCAAAGGCGCCGCCGTCGATCTCCTCCGCCCGATCCAGGGGTCCCTTGGGACGCAACGACCGGTACACGCCGGCGTCAAAAAAATAGAACTTTGGGTGAGCCGACGTCTGTCGCTGTGCCCTCCGGGTGAATACAGGAAGCCGAAAGGACAGCAGGAGGTCCTCAAGGATCTCGATATAACCCGCCACCGTCTTGCGCTCGATCTGGCACTCGCGAGCTACGTTGCTGACATTGAGCACCGCGCCATGCGAGAAGCTCACGGCCTCGAGGAAGCGAGCGAAGTTGCCGATGTCCCGCGTCCAGCCCTCGAGCCGCACCTCCTCCTCCAGATATAGCGTCGCGTAGGCGCCCAGGACGTCAGCCGGACTGGGGGCCGCAACGACCACCGGGAGCAGCCCTTCGACCAGTGCCGAATCGAGTTGGAACCCGGGGAGCTCGGCCGCCATGAAGGGGTGGAGCGTGCGGTACACCGCCCGCCCGGCCAGCAGGTCGACGCCACCGCGGCGCAGCTTGCGGGCGCTCGAACCGGTGAGCACGAACCTCAGCCGCGGGTGACTCTCGATGAGATCGTGGACCACGTTGAGGAGTTCGGGAACGCGCTGGACCTCGTCAACCACAACCGGCGCCCGCTCGCGATTTGCCAGGACGAGCTGAGCGAGGCGCTCGGGACGGGCGCTCATCTCACGGAAGACCTCGGGCTTGAGCAGGTCGACCACCAGCGCGTCGGTCAGGGTGTGCCGGATCCAGCTCGACTTCCCCGTGCCGCGAGGGCCGAAGAGGAAGAAGCTTTGCTTCGGTTCACTGAAAAATCGAGTTTGATATTCCATTTTGTGGCCCATTTCGGAATTAGCGATTCCAAATTTACATCTTTCCTTTCTACCTGTCAATAATCACCCAACGAAACGCTCGATCTGGAAGGTCACACAACCAATACAACAGTCGCACCAAAACCGAACTGTTCTCTGAGGACTTTCCGCGCCCCTCGATCCAAATTGGCGACAGTGAATTCGCCGATACAGGTGGAGATGATGGAATTCAGTCTCAGTATTTCTTGCTTATTTCTGCCACATGTCTCATATTTTTGGGCAAGAAAATCCAACAAATAGGGCGCTCGATGGTACTTGGGACGAAGGGTTTCTTCGGCTGGAGTCGCCAGCCATCTGTGAAACGGGGGGCACCATGAGGAACGGGACCTTTTTCATCGTCGTCGTGTTTCTGGGTTTGGTCGCGGCTCCGGCATTCGCCGGCACGACCGGGCAGCTCGGAGGGATCGTGATCGACGAGAACGGAGCGCCATTGGCAGGAGTCTCCGTAACGACGAGCTCACCAGCACAAATTGGCGCTGAACAACTGACCACCACCGGCCCCGACGGCAGCTTCCGGTTTCCGCGCCTGGCGCCCGGCTACTACACGGTGTTGGTCGAGCATGTCGGGCTATGCACCCCGCCAGTTGGAGCAGGTGCAGGTGCGCCTCGATCGGGTCACCAACGTGCACGTGACCCTGCCCCAGGCCTCGTTTTCCGAGTCGATCGAGGTCACCATGACGACTCCAGTAGTGGACCCGGTTCAGGTGTCCGCCGGCCAGACCTTCACCTCGGATTACATCACCGAAACGAGCGCCGACTGGTCGAACCTCATCACGCAGACGGCCGGGGCCTCGAACAGGACTTCCGTCGCGTCATGGGTTCGACGCCTCAGGACGGCGGTTATCTCCTCGACGGCATGGACTCCACCAACTGGTATCAGCGATATCCGAACCCCGCTGCCTTGAACCTGCCGTTCGATGCGATCCAGGAGGTGGCCGTCCACAGCGCCGGCTTCGAGGCCGAGTTCGGCCAGGCCACGGGTGCGGTGGTCAACGTTTCCACAAAATCCGGCGGCAACGAGTTTCACGGCACGCTTCGATGCCGCGATACACCGGCAGCTCCTTCGAGACCTCCGGCGAACACTACGACCCGAACGAACAGGAGTCGGAGAATGCTCGATTGTCGGCCACGCTCGGAGGACCGATCCTGAGGGACAGGCTGTGGTTCTTTGCGAGCTACAGCTGAATGGACGAAAAAGACAACGCCGACCGGTGCGCCGACGACACAGGACGCAATGAGACCGAGTCTTTTTCGGCAAGCTGACCTGGTTGGCCGGCACCTCGTGGTCGGTGGTCGGGAAGTACTCGTACTCACCCTGGGTCAACGACAACGCCGGCTCATCACAGTTTCGGGCTGCCGAGGCCACGTCCACCTGGGTCGACAAACCGTCCATCACATCGCTGGAAACGGTGGGAGTCTTATCTCCAGAGATTCTCTGTGGAGCCGGATTGGCGCGCCGAAAATGGTATGAAACCGGTCTGCCGGCCGACGGCGATTTCACGACCATCGGCCATTTCAATCTGGTGAGCGGTGAATCGTACGGCAACTACGGATCCCAGATCAGTGGGACCGATGGAAGAAGCGAGGCGTCGACCGACGTGTCGTGGTTTTTCGACGGCTGCGGGACAGCACGAGGTCAAGGCCGGGCTCGGCATCGGCGATCATCTCGTGGGCGACAGCTACTGCTCAAACGGCAGCGGGCAGCCGTGCGCCGCGGGAGCCGAAGGGTACTTCTTCCAGGACGTCGTCGATGCCAATGATGCGCCATTCCCATATGTCATGCAGGTAGCCCGAAGGCGGAGGGCCGCTGGAGTACGGAGGCGAGTTCGTCAAGGCATTCCTGCAGGACGCATGGAGCGTGCGGCCGAATCTGACCGCCAAGCTGGGAGTGAGATGGGACCGCGTCAAGTACGACAACCAGACCGGCGAGGTCGCGGACATCTCGAAGTTCCAACCGCGGTCGGGATCGCCTGGGACGTCGGGGGCGACGGAAAGACAGCGGTGCGCGCCTCGTGGGGACGGTTCATGCATCCGGGAACCGCCATTCTCTCCTACCTCACCAACGAAACGAACTACCCCACCGAGTGGTGGCTGTCGTGTTCGAGCTTCGTCTCGGCCGATCCGGAAGAGTGTGCCGCATTCGCGGAGCCAACGGCTTCGGCTACCGCAGGGACCGGAGAGCTGGGACCCCGCGGGGTGGGTCCTGCCGCCTGGAAACGTGACGGCTGCCGAGCCTTCACGGGTCGCCGACGATCTGAGCGCCGGCTACGCCGATCAGTGGATCGTGGGAATCGAGCGCGAGCTCTTCGACAGAACGCCCTCGAGATCACGTATGTGAACAAGAACAGCAAGAACGGTTTCGACGACACCTGCAACGGCAACTATCCGGAACGCTGACCCCGACGGCGCCTGCGACTACTATCTCGTCGCCAACCTGCCGGAGATCACGTGGGACTACAAGGGTCTGATCTTCCGATTCGAAAGCCGTGCCCTTTCGAACCTGCACCTGCTCGCATCGTAGGTCCATTTCCGAATCCAAGGGCTCGATGGACTACAACACCGGCGCGACGGGGGAATTCGACTTCTACCCGCAGCACTTCGTCAACCGGTACGGTCATCTCGCGGACCACAGCCGTCACCGCGTCAAGCTCAACGGCTACTGGTTACTGCCATACGACTTTTCGCTCGCCTTCGACGGTTGGTGGCAGTCCGAGTTTCGTTGGACACCATACGAATGGACAACGCCGTACGGCTCGGTCTTCGTCGAGCCCCGCGGCAGCGGGAAAGGCGGCAGCCTCCATCAGGTCGACCTCCAACTCTCGAAGGGCTTCCGCGTCGGACCAACCCGTCTGGTCATATTGGGAACCGTGATCAATGCCACGAACTCGCAGACCGGAGACGAAATCTGCGGCAGTGTCACCGGTTGCGGCGATTACGATTTCGGCGATGCGATCGAGTGGCAACAGCCTCGCCGGTACGAGTTGGGGTTCCGGGTGGAGTTTTGATTCAAGCCAGCAGTGCTAAGCTCTTTCTCAGAATCAGGGCAGCACATGACTGACGACGGGCACCAACCGAACCTGCAGACCCGCACAGAGGGTGAAACCTCCGGTATTCCGAAGGGGTTGGGATGGGGTGAGGGGATAGCGAAATACAGAATTCGGAATTCGGAATTCGGAATGCCGTCCACCCGGCCCGTCCCGATGCTGGATGCTGGATGCTGGATGCCGTATCCACCCACCCGCCCGGCAGCCGGGACGGCTGCCCCACAAGCAGGTCCGGCGCCGTCGAGAGAACCTTGTGGGGCACGCGTCTCGCGTGCCGGGCGGGTGGGTACGTCATTCGGGAGCAGAGAAGCCTGTCCTGGATGACCACGGACGACTCTGTCGATCTTCGAGCGAGGCCGCCCGACGGCCCGAGTGCGCAGGCGGGACGCCTGCAGCGTAAGTCCCGGAATCTTGCGTCAGCCAAGCCCCGGAGGGGCGACAGATGTGTGGCCCATGACTGACGACCACCTCCCCACCCGCACCGAAGGCGAGGGCGAGACCCTCGACATGCCGGAGGGGCTGGGGACGTTCGCTCCGGTCAGGTCCTCGGCGAGCGCTACCAGATTCTCGAGATGCTCGGGCGCGGCGGGCATGGGTGAGGTGTGGAAGGCCTTCGACCTCAAGCTCCGGGTCGAGGTGGCGCTGAAGGCGCTGCGTCCGGAGTTCTTCAAATCGGAGCGCCGGCTCGAGCTGCTGCGCCAGGAGGTCCGCGCCGCCCGCGAGGTCATGTCGCCCAACGTCTGCCGGATCTTCGATCTGATCGAGATCGAGGGCCGCGAGCTGGTGTCGATGGAGTACGTCGACGGCGCCACGCTGCTCGGCGTCCTCCAGGAGCGCGGTCCGCTCGAGCTCAAGGAAGCCCAGGACATCGCCTCGCAGTTCCTGGCCGGGCTCGAAGCCATCCACAAGGTCGGCCTGGTCCACCGCGACATCAAGCCCGAGAACATCATGCTCACCCGGGCCGGCCGGGTGGTGGTGATGGACTTCGGCCTCGCTCGGCAGGAGACCGAGGGCGGCGGCTCGGTCTCCGGCACCCCGGCCTACATGGCGCCGGAGCAGGCGGCGGGCCAGACGCTCGACGCGCGAGCCGACGTCTACTCTGCCGGCGTCGTCCTGGCCGAGATGGTGAGCCCGGACGGCATCAAGAGCTTCAGAGCCGCGGCAGAGCGTCTGGGAAGGCGTGCGCTCCGAGCCTGCCAAGGTCCCGGACACCCCGTGGGCCGACGGTCATCAAAAAGGCGGTGGCCAAGGACCGCGAGCGCCGCTTCAACACCGCCCACACCCTGGTCCGCGCGCTCGAGGACGTGACCCTGCGGGTCGAAGGCGCCGACGACCTCCACCCCTACCCCGGGCTCGCCTCGTTCACCGAGGACGACGCCGAGTACTTCTTCGGCCGCGAGGCCGAGGTCGAGCAGATGTGGCGCAAGCTCGAGGGGCCGCCGAGGATGCTCGCGGCTGGTCGGGCCGTCGGGCGCCGGGAAGACATCGTTCCTCAGGGCGGGCCTGATCCCGGCTGCGACCGCCGGGTGGGCGATGCGTCGTCTGCACGCCCGGCAACGACCCGTGCGCTGCGCTCGGCCGCGCGCTTGGTCGCGGATGTCGAGGGCGACGCCGAATGCGGTCGATCAGCTGCTGCGCTTCGACGAGCCCGATGTGGCCGTCGATGTCGTGTCGGCCGCTGGCGCCGAGCGCCACGAGCAGCCGCTGCTGATCGTCGACCAGTTCGAGGAGCTCTTCACCCAGAACGCGCCGAAGTGCAACAGACGTTTTGCAGCGCTGCTCGAGCCGCCTCGTGCTCGAGGCCGACGTCCACGTGCTGCTGTCGCATGCGGGACGACTTTCTCGATCCGCTGCCACGAGCACGACGCACTCGCAGCCGGTCTTCTCCGAGCTCACGCCTGCTCGGCCCGCCGACCGGCGCCGCCCTCCGCCGCGCGCTGGTCCAGCCGGCCACTGCAGTGCGGCTACCGCTTCGAGGACGACGAGCTGGTGGACGAGATGCTCGCCGAGGTCGAGGGTGAGCGCGGCGCGCTGCCGCTGCTGGCCTTCGCCGCCGCCCGGCTGTGGGAGAAGCGCGACCGCGAGACCGGCCTCCTCACCCGCCAGGCGTACCACGACATCGGCGGCGTCGGCGGCGCCCTCGCCCGCCACGCCGAGGCGACCATCGACCGCATCGGCACCGAGCGCATCGCCATCGTCCGCGAGCTCTTCCGAAACCTCGTCACCGCCGAAGGCACCCGCGCCGTCCGCGAATGGAACGAGCTGCTGTCCGTATTCAGCGATTCGCACGAGCGAATCGCCCGAGGACGGTGCTTCGTGCAGCTGATCGACGCCCGGCTGCTGACCTCGTACGAGGTCCGCGAAGACGACGACGAGCCGACCCGCCGCGTCGAGATCATCCACGAGTCCCTGCTCGCCAACTGGCCGCGCCTGGTGCGCTGGCAGACCCAGGACGCCGACGCCGCCCAGCTCCGCGACCAGCTCCGCCAGGCGGCCCGGACCTGGGACGAGCACGGCCGCACCGACGACACGCTGTGGACCGGTCGGCCTACCGGGAGTTCGCCTGTGGCGGGAGCGCTACCCGGGCGGGCTCACCGAGACTCGAGGAGGCGTTCGCCTCGGCCATGACCTCGCTCGCGACGCGCCGGAGGCGCCGGCGCCGGATCGCGGTGGCGGCGGCATCGTCGTCTCCTGCGGTGCTCGCGCGTGGTCGGCACCTTGTGGCGCCGCAGCGTCCTCGAGACCCGCCGCGCCGAGGCCGCAAGCTCCTCGCGCTTGGCCCAGGTCCAGCTCGAAACGGATCCCACCGAGGCGCTGGCCTACGCCACCTCGAGCCTCGAGCTGGCGGACACCCAGGAGGCGCGGATCTTCGCTGTCAGGGCGCTGTGGGCGGGCCCGCCGCTGCGCGCCCTCGACCTCGCGAAACCAGCTGAGCGGCCAATTCGCGGTGCCGACCTTCAGCCCCGACGGGCGGTGGCTCGCGGTGGCGGGGATAGCCAACGAAAACGTGCTGGTCTACGGCGAAGATGGGCGGGCAGCCGGTCGTCCTCGGCGGCCATGCCGTGTCTGCCTCCGGCCCGATCCGATGCGCCTGGACGCGACGGTCTCCTGGTCACCGGCCATTGGACCGAGGGCCGGGCCCGCATCTGGGCGATGCCGGAGGGGCGGCTGGTGCGGGAGATCGATTTCGGTGGGACGGCGTCCTGGCAGGTCGGCGACGACGCACCTCTTTGCAGAGGTCAGAACGACCTGACGTCGACGACGGAAGCCACCGGAGTCGTTTTTGCGTTGAGGGCGTGGAAGCTGCCAGAGGGCGAGCCGGAAGAGCTCGGGCTTATCAACTGGGCTGCTGTTGGCGCCTCGAGTAGCTCTTCGATCCCGGCGGACCGAGCGTGGATCTACACCAAGGGTGACAGCTTCTACTCCCGTCCGCTTCCGGCTGCGCGCGGGAACGCGCGACAGGGTGATCGCCCGGCACTCGTCCAAGACAGCCCGAGTATCGGGATCTGGGGGACGACCGCAGGGGCTCTACTCGAGTGACAGCAGGCGGCGAGATCGATGCTGTGGACGACGGCCGAGGGAACCTCGGTGCCGGGCCGGCGGCTCCGCAAGCCGGAGACCGCAACGACCCGGCTCAAACCTGACCCGGCCGGCCGCTGGGCCGTTGATGCCGATGGGTCCATTCGTCAAGGCAAGGCCTCCCTGTGGGACCTCCAGGGGCTGGCCGGCGCTCGCCCGATCGAGCTGCGCCGCAGCGGCACGCTGGTACTTCTCGCACTCCGACTTCCACCCGAGAGGGCACGTGGGTTGTTGCCACGACGAACGACCTCCACGAGGTTTCGTTCTGGCCGCTTAGAGGCCCGTTTCCGATTGTGGTCGATGGCTATGGAACACAGTATCGGCGGCCCGTGGCGTTCACACCCGATGGCCGTTACCTGGTCACCCACTGGGGGCAGGATCGGGTGCGGTTGTGGCCGCTTCCCGGGGCCGAAGATCCGCGAAGTCGTAGACGTGAAGCTGCCGGAGACCTATCGTCGGCATGGAACTGGCCGTCGACCCGACCGGGGAGAATGTTCTCTCGACGGGCTACGGGAGGGATATCTTCTTGGTTTCGTTGACCGGTGCAGAGCCCCGCCAGCTCGAGGGATTGCCGAGACGTGATCTTGTAAATAACTGGCGCCTTCTCCCCGAGCGGCCGGCTGGTCGCGGCCGCGAGCTATGTGTCCGAGGGCCGGCCAACTCTGCGGGTTTGGGATCTCTCCTCCGGCGAGTCGAGGGTCTTTGATCCACCGCAGGACCCGGAGGACGGACATATTTCATCGGCTCCATCGCGTTTGTGGACGAAACCACGCTCTACACCGGCGGGTCAAACGGCCTGCTCCGGTGGGACCTCGAAACCGGCACCTCACGAGAGGATCCTCGAGGCGCCGCCCGGCGGCAGCCTGCGTCTTTGTACGGCCTCCGATCGCCGGAGGAGCCTCGCTATGAGGTCTGTCCGATCTCCAGCAACCGGGTCAGGGCAGTTCTTCACGACCTGAAGACAGGGGAAGTGCGGGGGCTGGACATCCGGGGGAGGGCGGGCGCTGGCACTGAGTCCGGACGGGACGACCTGGGCCAGCGGGGAAAAGGACGGTTCCATCTGGGTCGGCCGAACGGATGGCGGCGAGGCCCATCTTCTGGCCGGCCACGAGGGACCGGTCGCCGGTATCGCGATCTCGCCAGACAAACGTGGGTCGCCTCATCGGGAGATGACAAGACCCTCCGCCTCTGGCCCATGCCCGACCTCTCGAAGCCGCCGCTCCACACGCTGCCGCACGACGAGCTGATCGCCAAGCTCAAGACGCTCACCAACCTCCGCGTCGTCCGCGACCCCGAGTCCGCCACCGGCTGGAAGATCGAGGTCGGCCCGTTCCCGGGCTGGGAGAGGTGCCGGAATGGTGGAGACTGGAAATGGAAGGAATGGAATGAGTCAGATTTGAGATTTTGGATTTTGGATTTTGGATTTCCGCCCACCCGCCCGACAGGCGACACAAAATGTAGGCACATCCTTTAGGGTGCGCCAACGGGTCGTTCCGAAAATTGATGTCGTGGAAGAAACCCAGCGCGGTTGGTGGCGGGCCCTGAAGGACCCGCCTACAAAAGGAAGCGCGCTGCTCGGGATGAAAAAGGGTCCGGTTCGGGCTGATCGTATTTAGCGGCCGTAGGGTGGTTCCGGCTCCTCGTGCACGCTGTCCGCGTCCCCAGGCAGAAAGGGATTGATGGCTTCGACCGAACCGTAGCGCTGGCCGTGATTCAAGTCCTCGGTGTAGAGGGTTGCGGCGCCGAGGCGTTCGGCGGCGGCGATGATCGCGCCGTCCCAGTAGGAGATTTCGAAACGCAGGGCCGTCTCGATGCCGGCGACGATGAGGGGTAGTCGGTCCAGACGACGGGGAGATTCCTGAACTGCTCGAGCAGGGCAACGGCGTCATAGGGAGGTAGCGGGAGAGCGATCTTCTTCGTGACAGTTATATAGAACTCCTGCAGCACCTGGGCTGAGAGGCCGAAGTCGGTGTTTTCGATCAGTTCCAGCGCTTTTCTTCTTCGGGGCCTCGGCTGGATCCGACGACACAGCGTAGATCAGGACGTTGGTGTCGAGGAACGAATCAACGCTCATGGATCTCGTCCCGGGACCAGGTGCGCGGCCCGACCTCGGCCTGCGTCTTTTGGCAGAGCTCGACGATGCGGCTGCGCGCCTTGACGGCACGGGATTCCTGCCGAGCCAGCTCCCTCGAGGAACTCGCGAAGCATGGCGTTGAGCGTGGTCGACCGGTCCGCGGCGATGCGCCGAGCCTCGCGGAGAAGGGACTCTTCGAGTGCGATGGTGACGTTCTTCATTTACACAGGATATGTGTAAATGTGGAAATTGACAATGCTCGAAGTGGAACGGAATGATCTGCATACCAGGGGCGGATTCTGAATTCTCAATTTCAATTCGAATTCTCAATTCTTAATTCCCACCCATCCCCCCATTGCCCGGGAGGGCGGGTGGGAATTCAAAATTGAGAATTGAGACCTGGAATTCTCCACGCTCAATATCTCAACAACGCCGCGATCCCTCCGGGCTTGGCGAGCTTCTTCTTGCCGTCGCCGTCGACGACCTCGACCTTGCCGCCCATTTCGAGGACGGATTGGCTGAGGCGGTCGACGCACTGGGGCAGCGGGTGGACATCCTCGCCGCAGTAGACGCAGGGGCCCTTGGCGTGCGGTGAGTAGGCGCTGCAGGAGCCGCACTCGCCGCCCTTGGCGGTGAAGCCCTTGCCGTAGACGAGGGTCCAGACCCTGCCCTGGTTGACGGCGTCGAGGACGCTGGCGAATCCGGCCACCGCCTTGCCGCGATCGTGAAGTTCGGCAAGGATGCCATCGACGAGCACCTTCTCGCGATCGCGCTCCATCCGGGTCTGGACCGCGAGGATCTTGTTGAGGATCTCTTTTTCGGACCCGCCGAGCCGCACGCTGACGGTGTCGACCAGTTTGCCGCGCATTCGTTTCGGGAGGAGGCGCACGAGCTGGCCCGTGGCCTTGGGCGTGCCACCGACGATCAGCCGGTCGTAGGGCTGGCGCAGGGAGAGGTCGTGGAGGGCGTCGATCACGCGCTTCGCGTGGAAGGCCACTTCGTCTTCGCGGCGGCGGTCGCGGCGCTTCTGCGAGCGCATCTGGTCGGCGCCGAGCGACCGGCTGCGGGCGCTGGTTTCGGAGATCAGGTCCTCGTGCTCGGTCAGCTCGCCCATCACCACCGTGAAGAGGCGGGCGCGTTTGTTGTCGCTGAGCACGACGGCGTAGCGCTCGTGCTCGTCCATGGCCTCCACCACGGGCCGGAGGAAGGCGCCGCGCCGCCAGTGGATCGCAGCCGGGAAGGAAAGCTCGATCTGGTGGACTTCGCGGAGCTCGGTCTCCGGGTGGACCACGATGAGCGCGGCCTTACCCTTTGGTCGCATGGAACGCGACCAGGCCCAGGGCTTGCTTGCAGGCGGTATCAAGACGGTCGTTTTTCTTCTGACCGGCCTTGAGTTCCTTGACCAGGGCCTCCGCCTGCACAATGAAGCCACCTTTGCGGTTGGCCTGCTTGTTCTGGTCGATATCCAGATACAGCGTGAGGGTATAAGTCCTCTGCTGAGTCAACGTATAGAGACGACTCAGGACGCCACGACCGAGCATGGGCACCTCCTTGTGATTGGGCTACCTCTAGCATACTCCACCTTTTTCCGAGATGGCGGCAGAAGCCGCCATCTCGGAAAAAGGGCTGAAGAAAGGGCATGAAAATGCGGCGACTCGCCGTTACACTAGGCGGCTGGAGAGAGAATGAAAGAAATTGATGTTCGAAACCTGGCGTGTCCGGGACCGGTGCTCAAGCTCCGGGACCTTCTCGATGCCGGCGAGCGTGAAGATCGCGATGCGCGTCGCGGACGAGCTCAGCCGGTCGAATGTGACCCGGTTCGCGACATCGCGCGGCGCAGAGGTGGGGATCGAGGACCCGGGCGATGGGAGTTTCGTGGTCAAGATCACCGCCGGAGCCGAAGCTGTCGGAGAACGGCCGGGCGAAGAAGACCTGCTCGATTGCGCCGTTCCCGGAAATGGCGGCCGCAGCGGCCCGCTGGTCGTTCAGATCACTGCGCAGCGACCATGGGCACCGGAGACGACGAGCTCGGCGCTCTCCTCATGCGCTCGTTCCTCAAGACCCAGGCGCAGCTCGAGCGCAAACCCGACGCAATCCTCTTCTACAACGACGGCGTCAAGCTGTGCTGCAAGGGCTCGGTGCTGCTCGACGATATTCGCGATCTCGAGTCCTCGGGGATCGAAATCATTGCCTGCGGCACCTGCCTCAACTTCTTCGAACTGGGTGACCAACTTCGGGTGGGTCGGGTCACCGACATGCTCGAAATCGCGTCCCGCCTCGCCGACGCCGGATCGATCGTCAGACCGTGACGATTTATCTCGACCACGGTGCGACGGCGTTTCCCAAGGCGCCCGGAGTCTCGGCCGCGATGGCCGAGTTCCTCGACACCGCTTCGGGCAATCCCGGACGCGGCGGCCACCGTCTGACGGTGGCGGCTTCGCGCGCCATCGAGGGGGCGCGCGAGGACGTCGCCTCGTTACTCGGCGGCGACCCCGAACGGACCCTGTTCGGCCCGGGCGCGACCTTCTGGCTCAACACGGTGCTGTCGTCCTACCTGTGGCACGGGACCCGGGTGGTCGTCTCCGCCCTCGAGCACAACGCCGTGATGCGTCCGTTGCGGTGGCTTGAAGCGCACCGTGGAATCGAGGTCGCAGTGGTCGCCGGTTCCGGACGGGACGGCGTGCCGACCGCCGAGGACGTCGCGGGGCGAGTCGCCGAAGAGGACACCACCCTGGTGGTGATCAGCCACGCCTCCAACGTCACCGGCGCGTTGCTTCCGGTGGCTGAGATCGCCATGGCCGTGGCGCCGGTGCCGGTTGTGGTGGACGCGGCCCAGACCGCAGGCAGCCTGCCGTTCGACTTTGTCGAGCTGGGCGCCGCGGCCCTGGTGGCCTCCGGCCACAAGGGATTGCTCGGGCCGTCCGGGATCGGCGTCATGCTGCTGGCCGACGGCTTCGATGTGGAACCGATGATGCGTGGCGGCACGGGCTCGCGATCGGAGAGCGAGGAAATGCCGGAGCACCTGCCGGACCGATTGGAAGCCGGCACGCCGAACGGAGCCGGCGCGGTCGGCCTCGGCGCGGCCTGCCGTGGCTGCGCGAAAAGACCGTGGAGGCCATCCACGAGCACGAGAAGGGCTGGCGCGGCGGCTGGCCGCCGGGCTCCGGCGAGTGTCCCCGGCGTCGACGTTGCACGGGTGGGAGGACAGACGCCCCGCACACCGGACTGCTTTCGTTCACGGTCGATGGCCGGGACAACGGCGAAGTCGCAGCCCAACTCGACCGCGAGCACGGCATCTGCGTCCGCGCCGGCCTCCACTGCGCGCCTGCCGCCCACCGGCGGATCGGGACCTTCCCGAACGGCACGATCCGGGCCGGCATGGGGCCGTTCAACACGGAAGAGGATGTTGACGCGTTGGTCGAAGCCGTCAGAATGATGACGACATCATGAATTCTCAGTTCTGAATTCTCAATTTTGAATTTCCCCCACCCAGCCCGGATCCACGGGGGGATGGGTAGGAACTCAAAATTGAGAATTAAGAATTCAGAATTCTGTATTGTGTATGCTGGAGCGAAATTGACAAATCTGATCAAGCCGCGAGATCTACTGATTGTGTTCGGCTCCGTCCAGCGTGTGATGCGCGCGGAACGCGTTGCGCGGGAGCGCCGAGCTTGACGTGGACGCGGTGCCGGCGCCGCGGGCGGTGAGCTCGCAGTGCGGGGTGGTGCTCGAGGCGCGAGCCGAGGATGCCGGCGCACTGCACGATGCTCTTTCCGGCGCCGACCTCGAGCCCCAGTCGGTGTGGCGGCGTCGCGGTGAGAGCTGGACGCCGAGCGCCCTCGACGCTCCCGTGATGGAATCGGTGATCAAGCTGACCGCCGGTTCGGCCTATGGCGGATGCGGCGCCAAGCTCTCCAAGGGTCTCCTCGAGAAGATCCTCTGCGGTCTGCCGCGGCTGGAGTCAGACGACCTGCTGGTGGGCATCGAATACGCCGACGACGCCGGGGTGGTCCGCGTGTCGGACGAGATCGCGATCATCCACACCACCGACTTCTTCCCGCCGATGGTCGACGATCCATATGCCTTCGGCCGCATCGCCGCGGTCAACGCCTTGTCCGACGTGTGGGCGATGGGCGGCACCGTGCTCGCCGCGATGAATCTGGTCAGCTATCCGCTCAAGGAACTGGGGGCGGATGCGCTCAAGGAGATCCTCCGCGGCGGCTTGTCGGCGCTCGAGGAGGCCGGCGGCGTGCTGGCGGGCGGCCATACGGTCGAGGGTCAAGAACTGTTGTACGGGCTTGCTGTGACCGGCACGGTCCACCCCGACAAGATCTGGCGAAACATGGGAGCCGTGGCGGGCGACGTTCTGGTGCTCACCAAACCGCTCGGCACGGGAGTCATCACCACTGCCGCCAAGGCCGAGATGGTCGATCCCAACCACCTTTCGACCGCCTTGCGGTGGATGGCGACCCTCAACCGCGACGCCGCGACGGCCCTACTCGATGTCCAGCCTCATGCAGTTACCGACGTGACCGGCTTCGGCCTCGTGGGGCATGTAGCGGAGATGGCCGAAGCCTCCGGGGTGGCGGTCGAAATCGACCTTTCGGCGTTGCCGTTGCTGCCGGGCGCGCTCGATGCGGCCGCGACCGGCCTGGTGCCGGCCGGCGCGGGCAAGAACCGCACGAGCGTCGAAGCGGTGCTCGAGGTGGAGGACGGGGCCGACGAGCTGCGGGTCGATCTCTGCCTCGATCCGCAGACCTCCGGCGGGCTGCTGGCTTCTGTCCTGCCCGAGCACGCCGAGGCGATCGTACGGCGACTGCCGGGAGCAGCATTGTGGGCGAGGTGGTTGAGGGACCCAAGGGTGCCGTGCGCCTTGTGACGAACGGATAACCCCAGAGACACAGAGGTCACAGAGAGAGACACAGAGAGAATCTATCATGGGGTGTTGCGGAGCGTCTCTATTTGCGATTACTCGTCACTCGGCTGCCACCGCCCAAACGTAGAGATTTTCTCTGTGTTGTTCTCTGTGTCTTTGTGCCTCTGTGGTTCAACTTGACTGGATGTGTTGAAGGCGGACGTCGGTTGCGACAGAAATCTGCCGCCCCCTTCAGGGGCTCGTGTATTTGACGATGCCCTTTTCCTGGGGCTCACGCCCCAGGCTAAAATCTGCCGCGCCTCCGGCGCTCTTAATTCACCCGGTTCAGCCGCAAAGGGACCAGGATCGACAACCCGATTTCATCTGCGCTCATCTGCGCTATCTGCATCTCCGGCCGGGGTGGGCGGGAATTCAAAATTCAAAATTCAAAATTCAAAATTTCTTCAGCGCCGCAGGTGCTGAAGGAGGATCCCGGTGGCGACTGCGACGTTGAGGCTTTCGATCTCGCCGCCGAGCGGGATGGTGACGGTGCCGTCGGCGAGCTCGGCCACGGCCGGATCGAGACCCGCTCCTTCTGAACCGACCAGGAGCAGACAGGGTTCCGATGGCCGCCAGCTCGCTACCGGTCTGCCACCCTCGCCCGTCGCCCAAACCTCACCGCCTACGGTCCGAACTCGTTCCACTGCCTCTTCGGCGATCACCTTGCGCTCGATCGGGATTCGAAAGACCGCGCCGGCCGAGCCGCGCACCGCGCTCGGGGCGAAAGGGTCGGCGCAGTAGGGAGACATCAGGACGGCTGCGGCGCCGAGACCGGCCGCCGAACGCAAGATGGCGCCGAGGTTGCCGGGGTCCTGGACCCGATCCAACCACAGGGCGATTCCACTCTGGGCAGACCATGGCCGCGGCTTTGGTTCCCCAACCACCGCCAGCACGCCTTGAGGATTGCGGGTGGGAGCGATGTCCGCCAGCACGGGGACTTCAAGCTCGAATACGGTTCTCGCCTTTTCCACCCACACCGACGCCTCCGGATGATCGAACAACTCGGGCACCAGGTAGAGCTCGCGGATCGGCACGCGCCACCGCACGAGATCACCGACCAATCGCATTCCGTCGACGATCACCTCGCCATCTCCGCGGTTCCGCACCCGCTTCCGAAGATCCTTGAGTCGGTTCCCGTGGCGTCCGAGGCGTTCGATATCAGGATTGTCCATGAGGGGATCTAACCACAGGAAGCGCGTGGGGAGAAGGGAAAAATCAGGAGCCTCTCGAAATCTCACCGAAGCCAATTTCGGATTTTGGATTTTGGATTTTGGATTTCCGCCCACCCACACCATCCAGTTTTGAATTTTGAGTTTTGAGTTTTGAGTTCCCGCCCTCACGCCCGTTGCAGCGAGCTACTGTGGACTTTGGCGCGGCCGGAAGTTCGCCGGTAGGAGCGCACACGACGACCGAGCCCCATAATCTCGGACCTCCACGGTTATCTGGTCATCCATGCGAGGTTGTCTCAATTGAGCATATGATTTTGAACATGAATCTAAATACTCATGTGCAGAATGTATACGTCAATTGATTTGATATAAAGGATTAGTGGATATTTTCACGATCATCTGAAATAATCCGTCGCCCGCCGCAAAATTGCGACGGCAGAAGGGAAGTGGCAGTCATGAGCCTCTCCTTGATCGCCAAATCAATTGGCGAATCCGCAACCCTCAAGCTCAACGAAGTGGCGGCGATTCTGCGCGCCAAGGGCGACCCGGTGATCCACCTCGGCGGTGGCGAACCCAAGGGCAAACCACCCATGGACGCGATCCTCGCGGCCTCCGCGCTCCTCACCTCGGGCGAGGTGCGCTATACGCCTCCGGACGGGATCCCGGCGCTCAAGCAGGCAATCATCCGCTACACCGAGGATTTTTACGGGTGGCGGCCTCAGCCTGAGAACGTGATGGCGGCCGGCGGCGCCAAGCAGGCCATCATGACCGCGCTGCACGCCATTCTCGATCCCCAGGAAGAAGTGATCTTCCCCGCCCCATACTGGGTGTCCTACCCGGAAATGGTGAAACTGGTGGGAGCCGTGCCGGTGCCGGTTCTTCCCGAGGACGGCTCCTTCATTCCGCGCATCCAGGACATCGAGCAGGTGATCGGTTCGTATACCAAGGCAGTGATCCTCAACAGCCCCAACAACCCATCGGGCGCGGTCTACCCGGCGGATTTCGTGCGCGACGTGGTCGAGCTGTGCGAGAAGCGCGGGCTGTGGCTGATCATGGACGACATCTACCACCGCCTCATCTTCGACGGCCGAGAGCCGGTCAACGCCTACGAATTCGCCAAGGACCGCACCGACAACTCGAAGCTGATCATCGTCAACGGGGTCTCCAAGCAGTACGCGATGACCGGCTTCCGCATCGGCTGGGCGGTCGCCAACACCAAGCTGATCGAGGTCATGACCAACATCCAGGGTCACGAGACCTCCGGCCCTTCGGCAGTGCTGCAGCACGCCGCCGTGGGCGCGATCAACGGCATTCAGTCATCGGTCAACAGCCTCTGCACGACGCTCGAGAACAACCGCAACGTGCTGATTCAGGAACTGGCCGCCTTTGACGGCATTCGTCTCGAGGAGCCAGGCGGCACCTTCTACTCCTTCCCCGACTTCAGCCACTATGGAAAGGACTCGGTCAAGCTTTCCGAGTTTTTGCTCGAGAAGGTGCAGGTAGTCACCGTTCCCGGCATCGAGTTCGGTAAGGAGGGGCACCTCCGCCTGAGCTTCTGCGGCTCGATCAAGGACATCACCGAGGGCATCGAGCGCATCAAGTGGGCGCTCGATCCCAACTCCCCCAATGAGCTCTATATCGGCGAGCGCAAGCTGGTGAGGGACTGGACATGAGTAAGTACCTGAAATTCAAGACGCCCGCCACCGATCAGGCTGGTGACCTCAAAAGCCGCTACGGCCTGAAGAATCACGGTCTGGTCCACATCGACCGCGTGTACTGGAATTTGCCCGAGCCGGCCCTCTACGAGGAGGCCTCCTTTCGCCAGGAAGGATTCATGGCTCACGGCGGTCCGTTTGTGGTCAACACCGGCAAGTGGTCGGCCCGCGCCGCTCAGGACAAGTACGTCGTGCGGGAGCCGTCCACCGAAGACAAGATCTGGTGGGGTGAGTACAACCGGCCCTACGCGCCCGAGAAATTCTCGGCGCTGGTATCTCGTATGCAGGCGTTCCTCCAGGACGAGGAACTCTTTGTCCAGGATTGCTACGTGGGCGCTGACCCCGAGTTCCAGATGCCGATCCGGGTCATCTGCCGAGTACGCCTGGCACTCGCTCTTTGCGCGCAACATGTTCATCCTGCCCAAGACCCAGGAGGAGTACCAGAACCACGTCCCGGAGTTCACGGTCATCGCCGCGCCTTCGTTCAAGGTCGATCCGCGAATCGACGGCACCCGTTCGGAGACGGCCATCATCCTCAGTTTTGCGGATCGCCTGGCGCTGATCTGCAACTCGAGCTACGGCGGCGAGATCAAGAAGAGCATGTTCACCGTGATGAACTTCCTGCTTCCCCTCCAGGACGTGCTGTCCATGCACTGCTCAGCCAATGTCGGCGACGAGCGGAGACGTGGCCCTCTTCTTCGGGCTCTCGGGAACCGGCAAGACGACGCTGTCGGCCGATCCCCGGCGCCGGCTGATCGGCGACGACGAGCACGGCTGGTCGGACGAGGGCGTTTTCAACTTCGAAGGCGGCTGCTACGCCAAGGTCATCCGGCTGTCGGCGGACCACGAACCGCGAGATCTATGACACCACCCGCCGATTCGGCACGATCCTCGAGAACGTGGTCCAGGACCGGACCTCGCGACGGCTCGATCTCGACGACGACCGGTTCACCGAGAACACCCGCGCCGCCTACCCCCTGGATTTCATCCCCAACGTGGTGCCCGAGGGCAGGGTGAAATCGCACCCGAAAAACGTCATTCTCCTGACCTGCGACGCGCAAGGCGTGCTGCCGCCGATCGCGCGCCTCGACCCCGAGCACGCGGTCTACCACTTCATCTCCGGCTACACCTCGAAGATCGCGGGCACCGAGATCGGTCTCGGCATCGAACCGGAGATCGCTTTTTCAGCCTGTTTCGGCGCGCCCTTCATGGTCCACCACCCATTCCAGTACGCGAACATGCTGCGCGCCAAGATGGAGAAGCACGGCGCCAACTGCTGGCTGGTCAACACCGGTTGGGTCGGCGGCGGCTGGGGCGTCGGCAAGCGGATCTCGATCCGCCACACCCGCAACCTGCTCAACGCCGCGCTCGATGGTGTTCTGGACAACGTCGAGTACCGCAAGGACAAGCTCTTCGGGTTCGAGGTGCCGCTGTCCTGTCCCGATGTGCCGGAGGATGTTCTCGACCCCTCGACCTCGTGGGGCAACAAGGACGAGTACTGGAAGCGCTACGACGCTTTGGCCGCACGCTATATCGAGAACTTCAAGCTCTACGCATCCGGCTGCCCCGCCGCGGTCGCCGCCGCCGGCCCGAAACGGCTGAAGGACGCGAAGTAGACGTTAGAACGTTAGAACGTTGAACGTTAATACGTTCCCGCCCACCCACCCGGCAGGACGAGCGGTCGAGGCGAGCGCAGAAAAACGTCTAATTGCATCGGAGACGCATTGACACGAGGTGCCGATCGCCCGGTTGACAGACGTTCAGAACGTTCAACGTTTCACTCGTTCTAACGTCTCTCGGGCGGTTGGGTGGGTATTCGACTGGTGCGATAGGTGTCCGACTTCTCGGGTGGGCTGGCGACGCGCGAGGCGGCGCGCGCCTGCATCTTGCGGACCCACTCTTCGGGCGGGTTCTGCGGCGCGAAGGACACGAAGAGCGCCACCCAGCAGAAGGCGGCGGCGAGCCAGCAGATCGGCATCGCCACGGCGGCGAACGACGCCTCGATCAATATCGGAATCACAACCAGAACACAACCAGGAATGCCCCAGATCACCACCGGCAGAAGCGAGCGAATCGGTTGGCGCATCACGGCGCCAAACCCGCGGAACCACGCAACTACAGCCGACCGGCGACCCGACTCGCCAAGCAGCCAGCATGCCCTCAGCGTGGCGAGCCAGGTAAGGACGAGCGCAACCGCCGTCACGAGGATTCCAGCGGCCAGCAAGAGGATTTCGCCACCGCTTCCAGCCATGCGCGACACCAGACGGATCGGCACCCAGATCGCTCCAAGCGCCGCAGCCGCAACCAGGGCCGCTATCAGGGCGAGCCGGAAATACCGCCACCACCAGACCACTCCGTGGCCGAGGATCTCGGCCAGCCGCACCCGAGCCGCTCCGGCGCCAAGCCACCATCGGACCGTTCCGCCGTGCCACAGCACCGTCCACGCTGCGAACAGCGCGACCCCCAGGGCCAACGAGAGCGCCAGCGGGATTGCCACCGGCCGAATCAGCTCGATCAGGAGCAGAAGGTCCTCGCCGGGGGGAAGATCACCGACCGGGAGATTGGCGCGCGTCCCGCCGGTTGCCCCGAAGACGATCAACTGCACGGGCAAGAACACCGCCACGGACACGAAGCACACCGCGCCCACCAGCTTGCGCAGCCGAAGCGCGAGGCGGTAGCCGACACTCGGCGAGGGCCGCTCCACCACCTTCACAGGAACCTCAGAGTCAACTGGCCCAAGAGCCCGAATGCGTCGCGCACCCACCAGAGCGGGTGATCGCGGCGAACGCGGTGATCTCTCCAGTAGTTGTCGGCACGTCGCGTCTCGAGTGCCCACACACCGTCGGGGTCGATCACGACCTGAACAAGGCGCTGCGAAGAACCGATCCTCCACTTCACCCAGCGGGTATCGCTGTTCCAATTTCGGCGTTCGGTCGAGCCGTCCTCCCAGGTCAGCTCGACGTCCACCGGGCCGATGAACTCGCCGAGCCGGGCGAGCTCAACCTCGACCAACCAGCGGTCCTGGTGCGCAGTGTCGTCTTCCGAAGAGATCTCGCGCCACTCTCCGCCGCGCCATGCAAAGCCGTCCGCCGCTTCCGGCTCGCGATGCCGAACCGACGTCACCGCCCAGTCCGGGGTCTGATCGCCCCAGATCGCCTGGTCGAAGAACCACCCGAGTTCGCGGCCGGCGCTCTCCCCGAGGACCGTCGCGAGATCGCGCCCCGTAGGGTGGCCGAAAGAGAACTGATCCACGTAGTTCCGGAGGCCGCGGGCCATCGCTTCCGACCCGATCAACCCTTCGACAGTTTTCATGGCGACGGCGGTCTTGGCGTAGGAGGCGAGGAAATGGGTCCACCACCGCCGGTGCTCCCAAGATTTTCTGCCGACGGTGATCGGCACCTTCGGCACTGCAAGGGTGAGGCGCTCTGCCTCCCAGAACGATCTCCTCCCGATTTCTGGGACCAACCCATCGGCGACTATGGCGGTCATGCACTCGACCTCGGTATAGGTCGTAACACCCTCATCGAGCCAGGCCTCCTCGAACTCGTTCGAGGCGAGCAATCCCTGGAAATACTGATGGCCGAACTCGTGCACCGTGACCGCCTCGATGCCCGACGACCGGGAGAACGGAAAATAGGCATCGAGGCTGTCGGCGCCTGTCGTGATGAAGGTCGGGTACTCCATCCCACCCGCCTCCTCGGCGCCGCGAGGCGGCGACACGATCGTCAGCTGAGGGTAGGGGTACGGACCGTAATGGAGACCGTACCAGGCGATCGAGAGCCGGGCGCCGCGCACCATCCGATCGGCCAGGGAGCGCTGATATCTCGGCACGAGCAGCCGGATCTTCATCGGAGGGAGCTCGAGGTCGGCGGGGCTCATTCCGAGCAGCGAGCGAGCGCGTTCGAGCCAGGCCATGGGCACGTCGCGGCCGGGGTCGAAATCGCTCTCCACCACCGCCATGAGTTCGGGCGGAGCCGCGCACCACGCGAAATCGTGGACCCGCTGTGCGCGATGGGTGACGGACTGCCGGCCGTTCGCCACCGGAGTTCTGGCAATCTCGACTCCGGTCGCCCCGAGCACCCAGTTCTCGGGGATCGTCATCGTCACCTCGTAGGACCCGAAATCGGCGTAGAACTCGGACGTGGCGTGGAACTGGTGGCAATTCCAGCCGGCCTCGCCCTCGAAAACGCCGAGCTTCGGAAACCACTGGGCGACGAGGTGGAAGTCGTCGGCGTGACCCGTGCGGGCGGAGATCCGCGGCAGCCTGGCCTCGAAGCCAATTCCAAGCTCGATCACCTCGCCGGCCTGATCTCGCGGGGCAATGCGACTCGGGCGACCGTATGGTCCTGCGGGTTGGCGTCATCGGGCCGCACGAACTCGAGCGCCGTCAGGAGATCGACTCCGTCGTTCAGCTCGAGGTTCGTGATCCTGGTCCAGCCCCGGTCTCCCGATCTTCCAACAAACCACTCCAGCGGAGACTCCGCGGCCTCGCGCATGAAGGTCGTCTCGGAGTTCGCGAATGCGTTCAGGTAAAGGTGGAAGTAGAGCTCGGAGGTCGCGATGTCGGCGGTGTTCGTCCACCGGATCCTCTCGAAGCCTTCGAGACGTGGGTCGACAGGGTCGAGGGCGACCTCGATCTCGTAGTCTGCGCTCTCGACATCGGCAACTGACCCGGTGAGCACAGTCCACAGAATGACCAGGCAGAAACCAACGGGTCGCAAGGCGCGTAAGATCACTGAGTCAGTGTACCCCGCCAGCCGCCTCGGCCCGCCCTGGCTGGCCAATTGGAAGAAGAAGCACTACATTGGGTGTTGGAACCATCATGCGACGAATTCTCACCATCATCACGCTCCTGTTGCTGCCGGCCGCCATCCACGCCGGTGAGGTGACATTCTCGCTCGGCATCAACGACATCCCGCTCACGGCGAGGCCGGATCCCCGAACCGAGGCGCGGCTCGCCCAGTGGAACGATCCCATGGGCCGGCTGATGCACCAATTCAACGCCCAGCAGTCCTGGATCATGCGCGGTACGATGCCCGG
This sequence comes from Candidatus Sulfomarinibacteraceae bacterium, assembly GCA_963769215.1. GTDB lineage: Bacteria > Acidobacteriota > Thermoanaerobaculia > Thermoanaerobaculales > Sulfomarinibacteraceae > Sulfomarinibacter. The sequence goes on from CAVYKX010000018.1 coordinate 118,138, forward strand.
TGGAGACCGGGTCAGCGGCGCCGCGATCAAGGTGAAGGCGCAGAACGGACTCCGCTGCAGTTGTTGGCCACCACCATGCCAGGCGAGCATGAATATCTCAGAGAAGCAGATCGCTGTGGTGTCGTGGCCGTGGGGAGAGAAGACGCCGAGCCGGCGATGTCGCTCGACGAGCAGCTGGCGTTGCTTTTGGGCCGCCGCCTTGTGAGCAGCGAAGAATAACCTACAGATTCTGTTTCAGGTTCTTCGAGACTTTGAACCGGACATTTTTGGATGCCGCGATGGTGATCGCCTCACCGGTGGCTGGATTGCGGCCCGATCGCGCCGGCCTTTGCGAGACGTGGAAGGTCCCGAAGTTCGGCACCGTCACCTTCTCGTCTCGCGCCAGCGCCTCACCGACAAGTTCGAAGAGGATGTCATAGGTCATCGCCACCTGGGTCTTGGGATACCCGGTGAGTTCAGCGACCCGATCTACGAGTTCGGCCTTGCCTGCCATATTGCCCCCCACGATGAGCTCTGTACGAACTTAGCGCGGTCTCTCCAAGCAGGTCAAGGGAATGCTCCGGGTCACCGACCGCGTTATGCTGTCTAAGATGAGAAAAACCAACCAATTCGCGTCCTGGGCGGCTCTCGCACTCGTGCTGACCACAACCATTGCTTTTGCAGAAGGAGATGATGACATGCTCGCTGTCGGAGAACCGTTTGTCGAATTCGAGCTCGCGGCACATGACGGGACCACGGTTGCCAGCGCGGACCTGGCCGGCAAACCGTACCTGCTGTTTTTCTATCCCAAGGCCGACACCCCCGGTTGAACGGTCGAGGCCAACCAGCTGCGGGACAGCTGGAACGATCTCTCAGAGCTCGGAATTGAGGTCCTCGGCGTTTCCTACGACAGCCCGGAGAAGAACCGGAAGTTCGCGGAGAAGAACGACCTCCCGTTCCGGTTGCTCTCGGACAGCGACCACGAGCTGCGCCAAATCCGTCGGGGCGTCGCGTGCGCTGATCCCGTTCGCCAAACGGGTCTCGTACCTCGTTGACGGCGACGGCATCATCCTCAAGACCTATCCGGACGTCGATCCGAAGACGCATGCGGCCGAGGTCATCGAGGATTACCGGGAGTTGATCGCCGTAGCGGGGTAGGACAGCGCGCGGAAATTTCGGATTTCGGATTTCGGATTTCGGATTCCCGCCCACCCGCCCAGACCTCTGTCTCGGCGGGTACAAAGTGACGGCAATGACAGGGGATTTAGGGAGCGCACCGCAGAAGACCCCGATGATCGCATCCCTCCGACGCAGCTGGAAACCCATTAACGTCATCTGACGTCTTAAGGTACCATATGGTCGGTCAAGGGTGGCACCACGCGGACATCGCATGCAGAAGAGCGCCATTAACAACGGAGCGCCACGCCATCTTCCGGCTTGCGGGTACGGTACGGGCACGAAAAAACCGGAGCCCACCGGGCTCCGGTTTTGTCTGAAATGACTGCGTCAGCTCGCGACCTCATGCAGATGCACGTCGGTCTGCGGGTAGGGAATCGAACAACCGGCAGATTCGAGGCCTTCCTTGAGGCTGCGGTTGAGATCGAATCGAAGCGGCCAGTAGTCGCCGGCGGCGCACCACGGACGGACGATGATGTCGACCGAAGAATCCCCGAGGTTCGAGACCGCGATCTGCGGCGCCGGATCGTCCAGAACGCGCTCGTCCGCCGTGACGATTCTACGAATGGTGTCGATTGCAGTCTGGATATCGTCGTCGTACGAAATGCCCATGACCATGTCGATGCGCCGCGTGTCGTAGCCGTTGAAGTTGGAAATGGTCGCACCATAGACCTGGGAGTTGGGCACCGTGATTTTGATGTTGTCGGGGCTCTTGAGCGTGGTGCTGAAGATCCCGATTTCCTCGACCGAACCCATGGTTCCTCCCGCATCGACGAAATCACCGACGTTGAACGGCCGGAAGACCAGAAGCATGACGCCCGAGGCGAAGTTGCCGAGGGTCCCCTGGAGCGCGAGACCGACGGCGAGGCCTGCGGCACCGAAGATCGCGACAACCGAGGTCGTGGCGACACCAAGGCGATTGAGCGCGGCGATCACAACGACCGCGAGCACACCGTAATAAACGAGCTTTGCAACGAAGGGGACCAGGGTGGCATCCACCTCTCCCCGCTCGAGGCCCTTGCGCGTGATTTTGCGCGCCCAGCCGGCCGCCATTCGGCCCACCAGCGAGAATAACGAGCGCTGCGAGAACATGGGTGTAGTTGTTGATCACAAAATTCCAGGCGGTGTCGAGCGCACCTTGCAGTAGTTCCATCAGTTCCTCCTACTCGGCTCGCTGCCTTGCGGGCCGATCATGAAATAACAGGTTGAGCGCGCAGACCGCGCGCGAGCATCAGAAGTTGAAGACAACTGACGCGGTCGAGGTCGTATCGGTGCTCTTGGCGTTCGCCGATCGGCTCGTTGCGGTAGCGGACGTCAATCCCGAGGCGCAGCGCCAACCACGAGTTCACCGCCGCTTCGAGGGCCGTCGTTGAATTCAGCCGCCAATCCGACGTTTCGTCGAAATTGGGCAGCACGACCAGACGCTGAAGGAACTTGGCGTTGTCGCTCAGCTGCCAATCCCACTTGAGGCCGAGGAGGCCACCGGCAAAGTCGATGCTGTTCGTGACGAGCACCGGAGCCGGGGCGACCGGTGAAATCTGGTCCTCCCAGGTGTAGGTCAGACCGCCGTCAAAACTGAGCAGGTGGTGCTCCGACTCGACAGCCAGGTAGGTCACACCAACGGACGCCACCGTCTGCGAATCGAATCCGGCAAACGGGTCTTTGGCCCACGCCAGACCACCGAAGGCCTCCCACCGTTTGCTGAGCTTTCGCACAGCCCGACCGCTGAACAGGTAGTTCTCGGCCGTGAGCGCGCCCTGGTCCTCGGCGCGATTCCCCTTGACGATCAGCGCCAAACCCCACGGTTCAGCCTTGCGCTCGAGACCGAAGTCAAGGCCGAGGGAGCTGGTGTCGGTATTTCCGGAGGTGGCGACCCACGAAAGACCCAACGAGCCTTTCCACGCCGGTTCTTTCTCTTCCTCCTCCGCAGCTTCTTGCGCCAGTGCGGGCACGACGCCCACAATCAATGTCAAAATCAATACAGGCAACCATCGTCTCATCTCGTATATCCTCCGTAGCTCTTGAAACCCACCGACAGGCGTTGAGAATTCCGTCCTGCGGGAGATTCACGAAAATTTTCTGGAACGCAGAGAGTCTACCGGAGAGATCCAGGAAATCAACTCCTCGTGCGCCTCCTGGCGGTATACTCGATTGGTGCCCAGCGCAAGCCCGGATACCCGCCCGTTATGACTGTCGGCCGCGTCTACGTCGCGACCGAGATCGCAGGGCCGAAGGATCGGCTTTCCGCCGTCCTTGGCGCCTCGGTTGCCGGTCTCGCGGTCGCGCTTCTCCAGTCGCAGATCATATGGACCGGCAATCGCACCGAATACCTGATTCTCGCGAGCTTCAACGCATTCCTTGCTTCGCTGGCAACCTGGTTCTTCCAGGTCCGTTGGCAACTCCTCGGCGATCAATTCGACCGCCGTGTCAAGAACGTATTTCTGCCCATCGCGTGCCATTTCATGCTGTTGCTGGCACTCGAACCGATGGTCGAATCGGAGATCCTGCGTGATGCTCTCGTCAAGCTGTCCTGGGTCGTGACCCAGACCCTCGCAGCCTCGATCCTGCTCTTCACATTTCGAGGTGGCGGAGAGTTCGGATCCGGGAGGCGGGCTCTTCGCACCCTGGGAGCGCTCGGCGCCGCGGTGGTGGTGTGGGCGATCTTCGATATGCTCCGGGATCGCGGTCTGGTTCTCGGCATCGGAGCCATCGAGGCCGGGTTGGCGACTGTCTTCCTGCTCGCAGCGATCATCCCGATGCTCGGCGGTGGCGAGCAACGCCAGCCGAGAGAAGTGTGGCTCGGCGCGGCCTTCGTTCTCACCGCCGTCGCCCACATCGACCTCTCGTGGTCGCAGGAGCTCTACGACAGCCCTTTCATGTGGGGCTACGTGCTGGTGGGACTCAGCCTCGCCACACCAACCATCGGCGCCGTGATCGAAAACGTGACGCTGTTGGAGTCCCAGACCGCCCTATCCGACCGGCTCAAACGACTGCGTCGCCGGATGGAGATCCTCCTCGACACGTTGCCGGTCCTGGTGCTCTCTGTCGATCGTGATCGTAATGTTCGCTACGCGAACCAGGCTGCGAGCAGGCTTTTCGATATACCCCACGGCACCGGCCAATCACCCCATGGCACGGAGTGGATGGAGCGCATCCACGCCAACCACCGCCCCCAGATCTACTCTGCAATTCCCACTGTCTTAGAGGGTGGCAGAAGCAGCTGGGAGGAAATGCTGCGGGTCGAGGATTCCAAAGGCACCGTGCACTGGCTCAACACGCAGATGCAACCCGTGGTCGATCCCGTGGACAACGAGACGCTGATCCAGGTGATGGCGATCGACGTTACCGATCTCCACCTCGCCCGACGCGCCGCCGAGGCGCGGCAATCGCGGCTCGCGTTCCTCTCCAACCTCGCACAGTCAGTTGCAGGTGAAGTCGAGGAACAGCGAGTGCTCGAACTCTTTTTGGAAATGGGACGGGACCTTTTGCCGCTCAAGTCCCTCCTCCTCTATCGCCCGATCTCGGGTGGCAGCGGTCTCCGTCTGGTAACCGGGACGGGACCGGGAGTGGAAGCCTTTGAAGAAGAACGCTTCCGCCCCATCAAGGCCGAGGATCACCCGGGCTGGGAGACGTTCCAGAACGGTCTGCCGCAGACCACGCCGGCCGGTGCAACCCTTGACGAGGAGATCGCTGCGTGGCTCGCATCCGAGCACGATATCCACCACCTCACCTACCTTCCCCTGATGGCTGCCGGCCGCCGCGCCGGAGTTCTTCTCACCACATCCGATGTTCCGCTCAACCTGGCAGCCGACGATATCGACCTCCTGACTCAGATCGGTTTCCTCCTCGGTGGTGCGATCTCCCTCTCCCAGCTGGTTCGCGAAATCGACGAGCAACGTGCGGTCGCCTTCGAAGCCTCCCGGCTCAAGTCGGAGTTTCTCGCCAACACCTCGCACGAGCTTCGGACTCCGTTGACTGCAATCCTCGGCTTTCTCCGCCTCATCATGGATGGTGCGGTCAAGGACCCCGAGAAGCAGCGTGAATTCCTCAAGATTGCCCACGAATCGGCGGAGAATCTGCTCAACATCATCAACGACGTGCTCGACCTGGCCAAGATCGAGGCCGGCCGTCTCGAGGTCCATTTTGCTCCAGTCCCGGTGCGCAAGATCCTCGATGACATTGCCACCCTTTTCAAGCACCAGATGAAGAGCAAGGGATTGAACTTCGAAATCGAAGGCCGGGACAGCAAGCTCGTCTTGTGGGCGGATCCGGACCGCACCTCGCAGGTGCTGACCAACCTTCTGTCGAATTCAATGAAGTTCACCGACCGCGGTGGGGCGATCACCGTCGCCTGCAAGGAAGAGAATGAGCTGATCGTGTTCACCGTCCGGGACTCGGGGATCGGAATGGCCGAAGAAGAGCTCGGCAAGGTCTTCTTGTCGTTCTACCAGGTCGATGGGTCCACGACGCGCCAGCGAGGCGGCACGGGCCTCGGGCTCGCCATTTCGAGGCGACTTGCCGAACTCATGGACGGCACCCTCAATTTAGAGAGTGCGGGCGTCGGGCAGGGCACAACCGCTCGGTTGACTCTGCGGGAATTTGCCTCCGAGCACGATGGCACCAACCCGGAGATCAGAGTCCCCACCTGATCCGTACCCGTTCCCGAAATTCAGCGCCAGCCGCGGTTTTGATGCCGTCCCTACAGAAAATTCGGCTCGACACCGAATTTGCAGGGGCAAAATGAACTCGCCCTTGTTGCTGACTTCGCCCGGATAATTCTCGATTCCAATTCCTGAAAGACGTGGTGTATGATGACGGCACCGCTGTCCCGATTTTGCGAAAAGATAGTGTGAGCTGGATTTTATTAAGAAACATTCTTACACACATATTCTGAAATGGCATGGGGGATGGGACACCTGGGATCCTTGACAATGGGTAGAATTCATGTATATTCCTAAATGGTTATACGCTAATGAGGGAGGCGTTGATGCGTGGAATTAACCTCAGTCTCGTCATCACAATGGTCGCAGCGACCGCGGTCGGTGCCCAGGAGCTGACTCTCGATTCAGCGGTTGACGCGGCGCTCAACAACAACCCCGAGGTCCACGCCGCGCGCGAGCGCGCAGCGGCGGCAACAAAACGACTGGACGGGGGCAAAAGCCACCGCCTGCCGAAGATCGGCCTCAGCGAGAGCTTCGTCTACTCGAACAACCCCGCCGAGGTTTTTGCGCTGACTCTGAATCAGGGACGGTTCGACATGGAGGAATTCTTCATGTCGGATCCCAACAACCCCGATGCGCTGTCGACCTTTATCACCAAGATCGATCTCGAGCTCCCGATTTACACGGGCGGCAAGCTCTCGGCGCGGGTCGGCCAGGCGGAGGCCATGGCGTCCTCGGAGGACTACTCCTACTCACATACACAGCAGAAGGTCGCGTTCGAGACCATCACGGCATACGTCAATCTCGCCAAGGCGCGCGAGCACCAGGCGCTGCTCGAAAAGGCGCGGGAAGCGACCGCAGAACACGTCCGGCTGGCCGAGAAGTACGCCGCCCAGGGAGTCATCCTCGAAGCCGATGTGCTCCAGGCCAGGGTCTACCTTTCGCAGACGGATGATCTCCTCACCCAGGCCACCAACGGAGCCCAGCTTGCTGAGGCAGCTCTGAACTTCCAGATGGGCGCAAACCAGACGCTGCCACGATCGTTAGCCAAGCTGCCGCCGGCGGCGCCGGTCGGAGGCGACGTCAACGACTGGATCTCGGCCGCCGTGGAGCAACGCCGTGACCTCGAGGCGGCACGCCGCAAGCTCGAAGCCGGCCGGCTCGAAGAAAAGGCCAGCCGGCCTGGGTTTTTCCCCGAGGTCGCGGTTCTCGGAAACTACGGTTTGTACGACGACACGATATTCGGCTCCAACGGCCACTCCGGATCGTTGATGGCTGTCGCGAGAATCAACCTGCTCGGAGGCGGATCGAACAACGCCGCCCGCGCCGCCGCGCGCCACGAGACAGCCTCGTTCGAAGCCGATATCCGACGATTCGAGGAAGGTGTGCGGCTCGAGGTCCAGCAAGCATGGCAAGACCTGGCGACCGCAAGGAACCGGCAAGCAACGGCCGATGCCTCGCTGGAGGCGGCGACCGAGGCGGTGCGGGTCCGCGAGAGCCGCTTCAAACAAGGCCTCGACAAGATGATCGACCTCCTCGACGCCGAGACCGGCCTGCGCGAGGCCGAGATGCGCGAGATGGTCGCCCGCTACGACGTTGCCCTCGATACCCACCGTCTCCGGTACGTGTCGGGAGCGACCCTGATCGACACCATGGAGGATTCCAAATGAAGGCGCGAAGTATTTTCACCATCGTTCTTCCGGCTCTCGCCATCCTCGCCGCGACGGCCTGCGGCCACGACCAACCGAAGACCGCCGAGGCCGACCTTGAAGCTCTGACGATCACGACCACGCAAGTCGCGCTTTTGACCGCGAGCCGACCAATCGAAGTTCGTGGTGTCGTCCAGCCCTCCCGCGAAGCGGCGGTGTCGAGCCGTGTGATGGGACCCGTCGTGGCCCTCCGCGTGAACGCTGGATCCGTCGTCTCGAAAGGACAGATACTGGTCGAGATTCAGCCCGAGACTTCACAGGGCCAACTCGCCCAGGCACAGGGAGCGCTCGCGCAGGCCGAAGCAGCTCTCTCCCTCGCCGAGAGAAACCACGAGCGGTTCAAGGCCCTGCAGGCCGATAACGCCGCCTCCGACCTCGAACTCGACATGGCCCGCATGCAGTACGAACAGGCCAGCGGCGCGGTGTCGCAGGCCGAGGGTGCGGTCCGCGCCGCGTCGTCGGTGGCCGCTGAGTCCACCGTCAAGGCTCCCTTCTCGGCCCGGGTCACCCGGACCCTGGTCGAGGTCGGCGACCTCGCCGCTCCGGGGCGCCCACTGGTCCAGGTCGAGTCGCTCGAGGACCAGCAGATCTGGCTCACCGTCCGCGCCCGTGACGCCGGTCGCGTCAAGGTGGCGGACGAGATCCCTGTCCGTTTCGACGCCCGTCCCGACCTCGGGACCGTCATCGGTGTGGTCGATGAGATCGTACCGTCGGCCGACCCGGCCACCCATACCCTGATCGTCAAGGTCGGGTTGAGAGGTCTCGACATTGCCTCCGGATTCAGCGGAAGAGCGACCATCGAGGGCGACGTCACAGAGCGCCTCGTCATACCCGAAGCTGCCCTCCACCGCCGGGGCGGGCTCGAGCTCGTTGTGGTTCGCAGCGACGACGGCACAGCCCGCACGAGGGCTGTGACCTCGGGCGCAACGACCGGCGAGGGACTGATTGAAATACTCTCCGGCCTCGGGCCCGAGGATACGGTTGTTTTGGACGCGCCAGGCCCGGTGGCCGACGGCACGCCCCTGGAGTTGGGACGATGAGTAAAGAAAGGGACGAATCGCTGAACGGCACGTCTCCGGGCAATCCCGGCTCGAAAAAGCCGAACCCGGCGGACATCGAAGCGGCACGGCGCGACGCGCTGCGCCTCAAGATGACGCGCCGCAAGCTCGGCATGGCCGGACGCATCGGACAGGCATTCCTCGAGTCCAAGCTGACACCTTTGATCGTCGTGGCATCTCTTCTCCTCGGCCTCTTTGCGGTCATCGTCACCCCCTCCGAGGAGGAGCCCCAGATCAAGGTCCCGATGATCGACGTCATGGTCGGCTTCCCGGGCGCCACCGCTGAAGAGGTGGAAAACCGCGTCATGACACCGCTCGAGAAGCTCCTCTACGAAATCGAAAACGTCGAGTACATCTACTCGATATCCAACCCTTCCGGAGGTTTGATCGTGGTTCGCTTCCTGGTGGGAACCGATCCCGACCAGGCCGCGGTGCGGGTTCACACCAAGATCCAATCAGCGCTCGACCAGATGCCCACCGGCGTCATGCAGCCGATTGTCAAACCGCGCACCATCGACGACGTGCCGGTCGTTGCCTACACGCTGTGGAACGAGAACGCATCGACGACCGAGCTTCGCTCGATCGCGGACGAGCTCAAGGCCGAGTTCACGAAACACCCGCGGGTGGCTCAGGTCTCGGTGATCGGCGGTCAACGGCGGGTGCTGAGGGTCGATTTCGACCGCGAGCGCCTGGCCTCCTATAACATTTCGATTCTCCAGGCCTACCAGGCCCTGCAGAGCCTCAATTGGCGTCTTCCCGCCGGGCGCACGGCGATCGCCAACTCCGAGGTGGTGGTGGACGTCGGCCAGTTCTTCAGCTCACAGGACGAAGTCGGCAACCTCGTCATCGCCGCCTATGGTGGAAAACCGATTTACCTTTCAGACGTTGCTGAAGTTGTCGACGGCCCGGAAGAACCTGCCTCGTATGTATGGTTCGGCACCGGCCCGGCCGCTCCCGAGAAAGGGCTCGCAGGCGCCGGGGTGGATGTTCCGGCGGTGACCGTCGCGGTGGCCAAGAAGCCGGGCACCAACGCAGTCGACATGGTGGGCGACCTCGACCGGATGCTGGATCGATTGGGCGGGAGGGTGATTCCCTCGGACGTCGAGATCCTCAAAACGCGGGACTATGGCGCGACTGCCGACGAGAAGGCCGACGAGCTCCTCAAGCACCTCTATTCGGCAACCATCGCAGTCATTCTCCTGATGTGGATCACGCTTTCGTGGCGCGAGGCGACGGTGGTTGCAGTGGTCATCCCGGTGACCCTCGCCCTGACCCTCGCCGCATCCTATTTCTTCGGTTACACCCTCAACCGGGTGAGTCTCTTCGCCCTGGTGTTCTCGATCGGAATTCTCGTCGACGACGCGATCGTGGTCGTGGAGAACATCCACCGCCACATCAAGCTGCGCTGGGCGGGGGCGAAACAGACCACGGTGTATGCGGTCGACGAGGTCGGCAACCCGACAATCCTCGCCACCTTTGCGATCATCTCAGCCCTGTTGCCGCTGGCCTTCGTCCGCGGCCTCATGGGCCCGTACATGCGCCCGATCCCGATCAACGCCTCGGCGGCCATGCTGTTCTCGCTGATGGTCGCCTTCACGATCTCGCCGTGGATGGCCTACCGGCTGTTCCGGAAGAAGTCGTCTTCCGATGAAGAGGACGCGACCGGCGCACCACCCGAGGACCCCGAACTCCCCGAAGAAGGCAAGATCTCGAGGCTCTACTCCTGGATCATGGATCCGATGATCAAGAAGTCCGTTCTGCGCTATATCTTCCTCGCGAGTGTCGCAACACTGCTGATTTTCGCCATGGGCACCGTGGCGGTAGGCTTCACCACCGTGAAAATGTTGCCCCACGACAACAAGTCCGAGCTTCAGATCGTGATCGACGCCCCCGAGGGGTTCACCCTCGAGCAGACCAACGCCGCGGCGCGTGAGCTCGCCTACACATTCCGCTCGATGCCCGAGGTCACCGACTTCCAGGTCTATGTCGGAAGCTCGTCGCCCTTCAACTTCAACGGCCTCGTGCGTCACTACTTCCTGCGCAACGGCAGCAATATGGCCGACATTCAGGTCAACTTCGTCCACAAACACAAACGAGCCGACAAGTCGCACGCACTGGCCAACAAGGTCCGGCAGATGCTGTTGCCGATCGCCGACCGTCTCGGTGTGGACATCAAGGTCGCCGAGATCCCACCGGGGCCGCCGGTGCTCTCGACGCTGGTGGCCGAGGTCTACGGACCGACCCTCGAGGGCCGGCTCGACGTCGCCGGGCAGGTCAAGGAGGTCTTCGCGACCACCGACGGTGTGGTCGATGTCGACTGGGAGGTCGAGGCCGCAGGACCGAGAATCGAGGTTCACGTCGATCGCGAGAAAGCCATGCTTGCAGGGATCACTCCCGAGCAGGTTGTCCGGACCCTCCGGGTCGCTCTCGACGGGGCGGATGCCGGCCTGGTCCACGACCCGACGAGCCGCGACCCGTGCCCATCATCCTTCGCCTCGACCGCGCGCAACGGGCGCATGTCGACGACCTCCTGCAGCTGACCGTGCACGGCGGCGACGGCCAGATGGTGCCGCTGTCGGAGATCACGTCGGTCGTCGACCGCAAGCGCGAGCGCAGCCGCTACCACAAGAATCTGCAGCCCGTGACCTACGTCTACGGCGAGGTTGCCGGTCAATTCGAGGCACCGGTCTACGCCATCCTCGAGATGAAGTCGCGGCTCGACGAGATCATGACACCGCTCGGCGAGGAGCTGGAGATCATCACCACCAAGCTGCCCGAAGACAGCACCCGCTACATCATGAAGTGGGACGGCGAGTGGCACATCACCTACGAGGTCTTCCGTGACATGGGCATCGCCTTCGCAGTGGTGATGGTCCTGATCTACGTTCTGATGGTGGGTTGGTTCAAATCCTTCATCACCCCGATCATCATCATGGTGCCGATCCCCTTGACCCTGGTCGGCATCCTGCCCGCCCACGGCTTTTTCGGCGTCTTTTTCACCGCCACATCGATGATCGGATTCATCGCACTTGCCGGCATCATTGTTCGAAACTCGATTCTGCTGGTGGACTTCATCAACTTGGAGCTCCAGGCCGGCGAGCCCCTCGAGACAGGCCGTGGTCAAGGCGGGCGCCGTGCGTCTCGTTCCGATCTTCCTGACCCAGCTTTCGACCATCGTCGGCGCATCATTCATGCTCTCGGACCCGATCTTCCAGGGTCTCGCCCTGGCCATGATCTCCGGCATTATCGTCTCGACCGCCCTCACTCTGGGTGTGATCCCGGTGTTGTATTACATGTATCTGAAATTAGTTGGACCTGAAAACGTTGTGGAGATTGACTGATGAATTAGGAATGAGGAGTTAGGAATTCGGATTCCGCCCACCCACCCCCGGTGAATCGTCAGGGTAGGGCGGCTGGGAAATCCGAAATCCGAAATCCGAAATCCGAAATTGAACCTTGGAGGAAAAAATGACCGTCAACGAGGCTCTTCGCGCCATGGCCGGAATCGTCATCCTGATCACCCTCGCCCTCGGCTACTGGGTGAGCCCCTACTGGTATCTCTTCACCGCCTTTGTCGGGCTGAATCTCCTGCAATCCGCCTTCACAAAATGGTGTCCGGCAATGACCATCTTCCGCAAGCTCGGATTGAAGGAAAGCTGAAGGCCGAAAAATGGGAGACGAGATGAAGCTCTTGATGATCATCGTCGACACCGAGTGCCGCGAGGAGCTCGAGGTGCTGCTCCAGCGCAACGGGATCACTGGGTACTCGGAGATTCCCGGCGCCCACGGTATCGGAGAGTCCGGTGTCCGCATGGGTTCGCGCGCCCACCCGAAAACATCGTCGATCTTTTTCACCGTGGTTGCGGCAGACCAGGTACAACCTCTCAAGGAGGCGCTGTGTGCCTACTGTGACGCCTGCGGACACAAGATGCACATGATCCAATGGGGCGTCGAGGAGGTCGCGTGAGCGACGGTCTGACGATCCTGCTTGTCGTCGCCGTGTGGATCCTACTGCAGTACTTCCTGCTGCCCAAACTCGGTGTCCCCACGTGAGCCGTCCCCAATCCCCCGGCCGGGAGCCGGGGAGAAGTACGGAGAATGCAGGACGTGAGAGACAGGGACAGAGCCGGAGCCAGAACAGATCCAGTGATCAGTAATCAGTACCAGGCGCTCTCGAAAACGATCCGCCAACGATGACTCACTGCTCTGAGTACTGGCTCTGACTTCCTCGCTATTCTGTGACGACCAGGGGCTGCGTTCTCTCGACCGAAATGTCTGCACCGGCCTCGGTGATTTGAAATCGAGTTCGTAGTTCCCCAATTCAGGCAAGTTGGAAAGCGCAACCGAATTTCCGTACATATAGAGATCGCCGATGATTTGCGACGAATCCAGCGGGAAATTGAAGGGGCGCCCGAGGTTGTTGCCGTCCCGTTTCAGTTGGAGGCGCGCCTTCAGATCAATCGCTCCCTCTTCGGTCAATTTCGGCCGCACAATGAACCCGAAATAGGCAACTTCCATGGACCGGGTGACCTCGGGACCGGAAAACGGCATCAGGTGCCATCCGCCAATCGTGAACGCTTCACCAAGCAACGCTTCCGAATTTGGAGACGCCGATACGCCAAACCACAATGGTGACATCCAGGTCTCCGTCTCCGGGATCGTGGAGATCTCTCCCTCGACGGTCGTGGTCACCTGGGGCACACCGCCCGCCGCACCGACGATGTCGACAACGTAGGATCCCGGGGCAGCGGGGAAGGACAGGTGATACACCGATCCGAGTTGACCTTTGTTGGGCTCCGCCGCCACTTCGAAGTTGCTGATGACCTCGCCGTCGGCGGTCTTGACCCGCCCCGCCAGGAGGTCGAGTTCCGGTGCATCCGGCGGGAGCTCGATGTGGACCCACAGCGGACGACTGAGAGCATCGGTCACTCCAAGCTCGGAGAGTACGATCGCGACATCGTTGAACGGGCGATTCGGTCTCATCCAACCACGCCAGGTGGGCATCCGATGCGGGTTTCGCTCGGGCGAAAGAAACCGGCTTGGGAACCTCTTTGAGGTCGGGGTGGAGCAGGTAGACCTCCGGCGCGTCCCCGAGCGCAGCCAATGCCTTGTATGACTCCGTGTTCGATCGCGAGAGGGTGAAAGTATTGGAGTCCCTTTGCTCCTCGTAGAACATGAATAGGAGGCGGGCGCCCTTGAGCTTGAAGCCCTCGGGCAAGGTCGCGGGGTTGTAGTACCACACCTCGGTCAGTCCCAGAGTATTGTCGGTCTGGCCCGTTCTGACCATCGATGTCGGAGGGGGCGCCGACCTGCCGGCTGTCGGGTTTCCCCATCAGAATCAGGACCTTCCCGCGGTCACAAAGGGCGCCACGGCGTTTGCCGTACCCGAAATTCTCGTCGGCGAAGCGAACCTTGGCGTCGAACTCGGCCTTGAACGAGTTGAAGGGGTTGTTGATATTCGGGTTGCGCCGCGCCCAGAACAGCTCGATGAACTCTTCGGCTTCGGCGTCCGTGGTGATCTTCGACCACTGCTTCTTTTCTTTCTTGGTCAGAAAGAAACCCCTCGGGGCCCTTCTTCCCAATCTGCATAATCGGTCGCTGAGTTGAGCTTCAACGACCGGTGCCAGCAGAACCGCAAGGACGAAAAGAAACAGCAGCGATAATCCGTGAAGACGCATGATGAAACCTCCCTACCCCGGAACCGGGGGCTACATTCTACTCCGGTCAGCGGCCGAATTCGTCACATCGAGCGGCTCAGGATCGTCAGACCGTCGGCAACGTTGCACGTTCAGATGCGATCCGGCACATCGAGCGCGGGATGCGCGGATCCGGTCAGAAACGTTCAATCGTGGTCAACGTGCAGATCGTTCAAACGAAGCCGAATGCCCTTCGGAACATTGACGGGGCAGATCGACCCGGGGGGCGGCGGACCAGACATACAGTACGCGTTCCAGCATCAAAAAAAATGCCCCGCAAATCGCGGGGCATTTTATCGTAACAACTTCCCGGCGGCGACCTACTCTCCCACACCACAGGGGTGCAGTACCATCGGCCCTGAGGGGCTTAGCTGCCGAGTTCGGAATGGGATCGGGCGTTTCCCCCCGGAATAACCACCGGAAAAAAACTACAACCAAAATCGAGCGCGTCAAATATAGCGCACACTGAACCAAATAAAAAAAATAAATGTGTGATCAAGCCGCACGACCGATTAGTACGGGTTAGCTCCACGTGTTACCACGCTTCCACATCCCGCCTATCAACCAGGTGGTCTACCTGGGGTCTTCAGGGGCCAAAGCCCGGGAGACCTTATCTTGGAGTGGGCTTCCCGCTTAGATGCTTTCAGCGGTTATCCTTTCCGAGCATAGCTACCCAGCTGTGCCACTGGCGTGACAACTGGTGCACCAGAGGCTCGTCCATCCCGGTCCTCTCGTACTAGGGACAGATCTCCTCAAGTCTCCTACGCCCACGGTAGATAGGGACCGAACTGTCTCGCGACGTTCTAAACCCAGCTCACGTACCGCTTTAATCGGCGAACAGCCGAACCCTTGGGACCTGCTTCAGCCCCAGGATGCGATGAGCCGACATCGAGGTGCCAAACCCTGCCGTCGATGTGAACTCTTGGGCAGGATAAGCCTGTTATCCCCGGAGTACCTTTTATCCGTTGAGCGACGGCCCTTCCACTCGGAACCGCCGGATCACTAAGCCCTACTTTCGTACCTGCTCGACTTGTAAGTCTCGCAGTCAAGCACCCTTACACCTTTGCGCTCTACGGCTGGTTTCCAAACAGCCTGAGGGTACCTTTGGGCGCCTCCGTTACATTTTGGGAGGCGACCGCCCCAGTCAAACTACCCACCAGACACTGTCCCCGACCCGGATAACGGGCCAAGGTTAGACTCTCAATGCAGTAAGGGTGGTATCTCACGGGTGGCTCCACCGAAGCTGACGCTCCGACTTCAAAGCCTCCCACCTATGCTGCACATACAACATCCAGAACCAGTGCCAAGCTGTAGTAAAGGTTCACGGGGTCTTTCCGTCTTACCGCGGGTAACCGGCATCTTCACCGGTACTACAGTTTCGCTGAGCCCCTTGTGGAGACAGTGCCCAGATCGTTACGCCATTCGTGCAGGTCGGAACTTACCCGACAAGGAATTTCGCTACCTTAGGACCGTTATAGTTACGGCCGCCGTTTACCGGGGCTTCAATTCAGAGCTTCGTCCGAAGACTAACCCCTCCTCTTAACCTTCCGGCACCGGGCAGGCGTCAGACCCTATACATCCGCTTGAGACGTTTGCAGAGTCCTGTGTTTTTAGTAAACAGTCGCCTGGGCCTTTTCACTGCAGCCCCCTTCCGCTCCAGCCGCGAGGGCCTTCACGTAATGAGGGCGCACCTTCTCCCGAAGTTACGGTGCAATTTTGCCGAGTTCCTTCACAAGGGTTCACTCAAGCGCCTGTGGATACTCACCTCGCCCACGTGTGTCCGTTTACGGTACGGTCACCCAAAGCTCTCCTTAGAGGTTTTTCTTGGCAGTGTGGGATCAACCACTTCGTCCAAAAGAGGACTCGTGATCACACCTCAGAGTTGAATGGTCCGGCGGATTTACCTACCAGACCCCCCTACGTGCTTCGACCTGCACCTCCAGTCGCAGGCTGGCCTACCCTTCTGCGTCACCCCATCGTACAAACGAACTTTGAGTGGTACAGGAATATTAACCTGTTTCCCATCGACTACGCCTTTCGGCCTCGCCTTAGGGGCCGACTCACCCTAGGTGGATTGCCCTTGCCTAGGAAACCTTGGGCTTTCGGCGAACGGAGTTCTCATCCGTTTTATCGCTACTCGTGCCGGCAGAGTCTCTTCTGTGCGCCGTCAGCAGTCCTCACGGTCTACCTTGTATCTCGCACAGAACGCTCCCCTACCATTGTGTTCTCCGAAGAGAACATAATCCGCAGCTTCGGTAAATAGCTTAAGCCCCGGTGAATTGTCGGCACAGGGTCGCTCGACCAGTGAGCTATTACGCTTTCTTTAAAGGATGGCTGCTTCTAAGCCAACCTCCTGGCTGTTTGGGCAACCCCACATCCTTGCCCACTTAGCTATTATTTGGGGACCTTAGCTGGCGGTCTGGGTTGTTTCCCTCTCGACTATGGAGCTTATCCCCCACAGTCTGACTCCCACGCTATACGTTAACGGCATTCGGAGTTTGATTGGAGTTAGTACCCTGGGAAGGGCCCGTGTCCATTCAGTGCTCTACCACCGTCACGAATCACGTGAGGCTAGCCCTAAAGC
>CAVYKX010000018.1:137500-264210 GCA_963769215.1 Candidatus Sulfomarinibacteraceae bacterium
GCGTCGCTGGGTCAGGGTTTCCCCCATTGCCCAAAATTCCCCACTGCTGCCTCCCGTAGGAGTCTGGGCCGTGTCTCAGTCCCAATGTGGCCGTTCACCCTCTCAGGCCGGCTACCGATCGTTGCCTTGGTGGGCCATTACCTCACCAACAAGCTAATCGGACGCGGGCTCATCCAGAGGCGACAGGTCCCGAAGGAGCCCCGCCTTTCCCCTCGTCGACTTATGTCGTCGAGGACTCATGCGGTATTACCCTCGGTTTCCCGAGGCTATCCCCCACCTCAAGGTAGATTACCCACGCGATACTCACCCGTTCGCTGCTCGTGTACCCCCGAAGGGGCCTTACCGCTCAACTTGCATGTGTTAGGCACGCCGCCAGCGTTCATTCTGAGCCAGGATCAAACTCTCCAGTTGAAACTGTCGAACATCACGTCAAAGACGCGATGGTCAGTTCAATAGAGAGTTCTCTATTACTCGAACTCATAAGTTTTTTCCGTCGCTTGGTCTAAAAGACCAAATGACAGAGGTCCGTTGGTTTCTCTCGATCCAGTTTTCAAAGAGCCTTGTCCCGTGGCGGGCTTATCAATCTAGGGCAATTCGGCTGTCCTGTCAAGCACTTTTCGGTGCCGTGACCGGCGCTTCTCTGCCTTCCCCAACGCTATGGGGAGCGCAACAATACGGAAGCTGCGAGCGGCTGTCAACCCCCTGCGATCAAATTTCTCGAGGAATTCCGTTTTGCGCTCTCGTACTCGTCAAAAACCCCGCCCGGCGGCGGATCCGTGGGCGGAGAATTCAAAAAGAAGGGGGAAGAGTTCCAAGGCAAGGAAGGCATGTCTTGGATGGAACTCTCGACAGGATGGAGGGCGCCTCGTTGAGAGGTCCTGAAACCCTTCCCCCGTGGAACCTGGTTTTCAAATGGAGTGATACCAGATGGTATCACTCACTGGGGCCCGGAAGCTTTTCCACCTTGCATATTGATAATGGATCGGCAACCGACGACACACAATCCCTCATCTGGAGGGATTTTGGTCCTTAATCAGGAATTATTCCTAATAAGGTCTCAAACGCAATATGAATTCAAGAAAAAATAACCCGGCGGCCGTCGAGGCTCCAGGATTCCGTCAAGCAACTTGCGAAGGGCTTCGGGGTAGGCGATGTGCTCCTCTGCCAGGATACGAGCGGCGAGTTGATCGGCGTCATCGTCGTCATTCGCGAGCACCGCGCGTTGAACCACGATCGGCCCATGGTCGAGCTCGAGATCCACCAGGTGGACCGTGCAGCCCGAAACCTTGACACCGTACTCCCACGCCTGGCGTTGCCCATGCAGGCCGGGAAACGACGGCAGGAGCGCGGGGTGGATGTTGAGGATTCGGTTGGGGAACGCATCGACGAGGACGGACGAGAGCAGTCGCATATAGCCGGCAAGGCAGATCCACTCGACCCCGGCCTCAACGAGACGAACTGCGACCGCACGATCGTGGGCCTCCCGGTCCGGATAATCGGTGTGGGAGAACACTGCCGTCGGCAGACCGTGCTCGGCGGCCCAGATCGATTCCAGGGGCGTCCGCCCTATTGGAGATCACGACCGCGACCTCTGCCGGCACCTCGCCCGTATCGCACGCCGCGACGATGGACTTCATGTTGGAGCCGGTGCCGGAAATGAGGATGCCGAGCTTGGTTTCTGCCATGGGGGGATGATAGTCGAGACCGTCGTGCACGATACCCGTTGCACGTGCCCGTTCGGTTCATGCCGGTCCTCCGTGAGGCAGCGAGTATCTGCGGCGCGCCCGTGCGCATCGGGCGCTGAGTTCTCGTGGCGCCACCTGAGTATCAGGAGCCACCTTTAGCATTGACCGACCACGCACGACACACACGATCAGCGAAGACCAAACTCCGACAATGCAAAAGATGGCACCTGGCGCTTCCCGCTGAAACGCGCTTTTCTGCTAGCGCGCCAGCAGAACAGCGCGTTGATCGGACGTGCCATTTTTAACAATGTCGGGAGTTTCAACGCTCCAAATCGTCCGACCTATGGTGCCGACCATTGTTAAGGGTGGCAATCACGCGGTGACATCGTTTGCAGCAGAGCGCGATCGAAGCGTCGGGCGCCTTTCGTGACCACCTGTCGATGCGCAGCTGGCACCACTGCGACACGTGGATTTTCCCCTCCGCGCCGCCGCGCCTCGGAGGCGCGGCTCCGCTCCGGGCCGTCCGCTGCGGTTTAACTGTGAGGGGGCCCGCGCGGACGCGAAGCCCCCTCACACTCCCCTGTAGAGCAGCGGACTGAAAATCACGGATCCAAGGTGAGAGTCAGCGCAGGGTAAAAACAATTCGGGGCGGCACTCTCGAAGAGTACCGCCCCGAATTGTTGGTGCCCAGGCGCGGAATCGAACCACGGACACGCGGATTTTCAGTCCGCTGCTCTACCGTCTGAGCTACCTGGGCACACCAGGTTGGAGCGTTATAGCGCAGGGTGGGGTGGCTGTCAATTCTCGAGTTCGTGATTCGGGGTGTTCCGCGTCACCCCGACTCCGGGCCACCGACGTGGCAGGCTCGGCTAAATGGCATACAATGCCGCCCGTGGAAATCGTTAAATTCTTTCTGCAGACCGGTTGGGTGGCAAAGGTCGTTCTCGTCATCCTCATCATTTTTTCTCTCGCCTCGTGGTCGGTCATTCTCGGCAAGTGGCGAGAGCTCAGCGCTGCAAAGCGGGCTTCCGAGCGATTTCTCAAGGTCTTTCGCGAGGCCGCGAGATTGAACGAGGCGGCGGCTATCGCTTCCAAGTACCGCGCGTCGCCCCTTGCCGGAATGTTCCAGGCCGGATATACCGAACTCGAGGCGCAGATCCGCACGGTCCGGCGCGATGCCGATACGGAAGACCCGCTGAAGGTGAAGAGCCTGGACGGGATATCCCGCGCTTTGGAGCGGGCCGATGGGAGCCGAGCTGGAGCGCCTCCAGCGCGCCCTTCCGATGCTCGCGACCACCGCCAGCGTGACGCCGTTCATCGGACTCTTCGGCACCGTGTGGGGCATCATGAACACCTTCCACGCGATCGGCGCCACCGGCTCCACCTCCATCGTCACGGTCGCCCCGGGCATCGCCGAGGCATTGGTCAACACGGCCGCGGGTCTTCTGGCGGCGATCCCGGCGGTCGTCGCCTACAACCATCTCCTCGCAAAGGTCCGGGTCATGCGCCGCAAGATGGCAGACTTCGAGTTGGAGTTTTTGAATCTGGTGGAGAGGAACTTCACCTAGCACATGATTCGGCTTATTCGGATTTCTGAACTGTCGTTTTTCTGCCCGCCGAAATCCGCGGAAACCGATCGCTGGAGGCGCCACTCGGTTTGAATTCCGAGATCCGAAACCAAAATCGAAACAAGGACTGCGATGAGCGTCGATGGCCGGAAAGGTCACCGAAGATCTCGATCAGATGGCGGAGATCAACGTCACGCCACTGGTGGACGTGATGCTGGTGCTGCTGATCATCTTCATCATCACGGCGCCGATGCTGGTCCAGGGCCTCAAGGTCAACCTCCCCAAGCAGGACGCACCGGCCCTGACCTCGAAGAGCGAGGAACCGGTGATCCTCACCCTGACCTCCGATCAGATCATCCTGCTCGGCGACGAACCTGTCCACATCAAGCTGCTCGCAGATCAACTCGGCGCCCTGCTCGGCCGGCAGCCCGCGTCCGGTCTACCTCAAGGCGGACGAGAACCTGCCCTACGGCTTCGTGGTCCGGGTCCTGGCGGTCCTCGACCAGGTGGGCGTCGAGCAGGTCGGGAATGGTCACCCATCCAGAGGGAAGCTGAGTGGATCCGGTTACCAAGGTCCTCGTCGATCGCGAACGCGCCCGGCCTCGTCTGCTGCCCTGGGTGATCATCGCCACTGTCATGCACGGAGGCGTCGCGGCCGCCACCTATCTCGTCGGCCGCAGGGCCGCCTCGCGACCGGTGCAGCTTCCGGTCGTGGCGGTCAAGCTGGTCCGCCCCCAGGCTCCCGTCCGGCGGGCGCCCTCGACCCGGCCGCAGCGCAGGTCGACACCCGTCCCCCAGCCAACGAACCCACCGCCCACCGCCGTACCCAAACCCTCCGCAGTCCCACAGCGCCACCTGCCGAGCCGGAAAACCCGGCAGCCAGCGCCGACGCCATGCGAGCGGCCGAGTCGTTCCGCGACACCCGCGCCAACGCCTCCCCCCGCCGCACCAGGTGGGGGTGGGGGCGGGCTGTCGGTGGGGCAGGACGCCGGCGGCGGCACGGCCGGCATCCCATCCGACTTCCACTTCACCTATTACATCGAGCGCATGCTGGCGCTGATCGAATCGCGCTGGTACAAACCCGCGTGCCCCCCGGCACCCGCGCCCAGGTGGGGTTTCGTCATCCTCAAGAGCGGGCGTCTTGAGATCGATTCGCCTCGAAGAGAGCTCGGGCAGCCGAGCTTCGACCGGGCAGCACTGCGCGCGCTCTACGCCGCCAATCCCCTGCCCCCCTGCCACCCGCCTACAGCAAACCGAGCCTCACCGTTCACCTGAGTTTTGCGGAGTAGAAGATGATGACGTTTTCGAAGTTTCCTGACAACTTGCACGCCTTGCACAGTGACAGCGATTCTGGTCGCTGCCCGCGTTCGCCCAGGACGAGCTCTACCTCGAGATCACCCAGCCCGGGCTGCGCCGGGTAGCAGTCGCAACGCCGCCGCTGATGGTGCTGCCGGGGACACCGGCCGAAGCCGCCTCGGAATTCCAGGCGACTCTCGACAACGATCTCGGCGCCGCGGCGCCGATCGCGGTGGTCGACCCACGGCTCTACGCCCTGGTCGAGGACGACCCGCGACCGGAGGTCCTCAACCAGCGGTGGCGGGCCATCGGCGCGCAGTTCCTGCTCAGCGGCACCGTGGTGCGCGCCGGCGGCCAGCTGGTGGTCGAGGCGCGACTGGTCGACCTGGTGTCGGGCGAGTTCGCGTTCGCCAAACGATACCGGGCCGGAATCAACGCCATCGCCGGTCGTGGCCCACACCCTGGCCAACGACCTCGTCCAGGTCTTCACCGGACGGCCCGGACCGTTCCTCTCGCGAATCGCCTTCATCTCCGACCGAGCCGGCGGGCCCGAGCTGTGGGTGATGGACTGGGACGGCTCCAACCCGAAACAGCTGACCAAGCACGGCTCGATCGCCCTCGCGCCGACCTGGTCGCCGGACGGCAAGAAGATGGTCTTCACCTCCTTCCTCCGCGGCGCCCCGGCCCTCTTCCTGCTGACTCCGCACGAAGGGCTATCTGCGCCTGCTGTGGGACAAGGGCGGCGTCAACTCGTCGGCCACCTTCTCGCCGGACGGCAAGCGCATCGCCTTCGCCTCGAGCATCGACGGCAACATGGACATCTACGTCATGTCGATCGAAGGCGGGAATCCGCGGCGGCTGACCACCGCCCGCGGCATCGACACCCAGCCCGCGTGGGCGCCCAACGGCCGCCAGATCGCTTTCACCTCGACCCGCTCCGGCTCCCCGCAGATCTATCTGATGGACGCCGACGGCTCCAATGTGCGCCGGCTGAGCTTCGAAGGCGGGTTCCACGACGAGGCCACCTGGGCCCACGACGGAACCCGCATCGCCTGCACGACAAAGGTCGGCAGCAGATTCCAGATCGCCACCATCGACACCATCACCGGCGAACCGACGGTCATCCCCGGCCCCGGCAACAACGAATCACCGTGCTTCTCGCCCGACGGCTCGATGCTGGCCTTTGCTTCCGACCGCGACCGGCACTCCCCAGATCTTCATCACCGATTCCGATGGCGTGCCGCACCAGCTCACCTCGGAAGGCAAGAGTCATTCGCCAACGTGGACTGCGGCGGCGAAGTAGAGACGGATGACCGGTATGCACTCTGAGCCCCTCTCGATGTCAACCGTATCGCAAGACGCGACGTCATCAGGCATGCTGGCCTCTGGCCTCTGGCATCTGGCATCTGGTATCCTGGTATCTGTGTCGACATCTGGTATCTGGCATCGGGAGGTTAGTATCTGATCATCGACCACCTGTCGAAGATCCCCGTGGAGTTGCATCATGAGCGACCGCAAGTACCGACACCGCGGCTATCAGGACGACGATCGGGACCGGGAGCCACAACGCAAACACGAACGACCGAAGACCGACGGCGTCAGGCGCTATGACAGCGCGCCCAGGGGACGCGGTCTGGGTGCTCCTACCCGCGTCGCATTCAAGTGCGCCCGTTGCGGGCACGAGCTGGCCGACCCGGAGATCGCCACCACCACCACCTGCACGTCGTGCGGCGACGCGCTGCACTCCTGTGCGAACTGCACCTTCTTCAACACCGGCTCGCGGTTCGAGTGCCAGAAACCGATCACCGCGAGGATGGAAAGCAAGACCAAGGGCAACGACTGCAAGTATTTCAGCCCCAAGGCCGTCCGCGACCTCAAGATCGAGGCCCAGCAGGGCGGCACGGGCGGCACGCCGAACGACCCGCGGGCGGCGTTTGACGCGCTGTTCAAGAAGTAATTTCGGCGCTCTGCGCCGAAATTACTGGTGAGGAATCAGACTGACGTAACGTCAGCCTGTTTTCGAGCTGGCCGTGATGGTCTCCAAGCCGTGCGCATTCGGCCCGGTCTCCTGACGCCGCAACATGATGGCAAAGAAGAGCGCGAGGAATCCGAGGATTGAAAAAATCCACATCCCCGGGGCGTAGCCCATTGGGTTCGACGCGCCGGCCTGGAACGCGTCGTTGGTGCATCCGATGAGCCAGTTCATCCCCGCGACACCGATCTGCTGGATCAGCGTCATCACCGCGTAAGCGGTGCCGAGCCGCCGCTCCTCGACGATGTAGGCCACCGACGGCCACATCACCGCTGGGATGAGCGAGAACGCAATGCCCATCATCGATGATCGGCACCCACAGGGGCGCGATATGGTAGGCCATGATCACGTAGACCGGCATGAGCAGGAATGACCCAAAGGCCATGAACAACGCCCGTTTGCCCACCTTGTCCACCAACAGGCCGAAGAGCGGCGTCGCGAACATTGCGGCGAACGGCAGCACGCTGTTGAACTGGCCGGCCGCCTCGCGCGTGTAGTCCCACGGCTTCGATGAAGAACTTGATGGCGAAGGACGCGGAACGGGAAGATCGCGGAGTAGAAGGTCACGCACAGAGAGCACCACGAACCAGAACGAACGGCTGAAGCGGAACAGATCCGACCAGCACGAGCTTGTCGGTCTCTCCCGCTTTGCCGAGGCCGAATCTCCGTCGTGGCGATGCCTTCCAGGGCACCGTAGGTGATCGCGGCGACCACGCACAGAGTCCGATCACCGCCGCGACCATCAGCGGGCATTGCCAGCCGTCGTATGCAAACTTCGCCCACGTGGGCGACCAGTCCGCAGAAACCGATCCGAGCCGGGCGATCGTCAGGTTGATGCCGAAGGCGAAGCTGAGCTCCTTGCCCTTGAACCACTTCGCCAGCGCAGTTGTGATCGCCACAATGAGCGGTTCGGAACCGATTCCGAGGAAGAAAGCGGGCTGCCAACATGACGTCAGATCCGCGGTCATGGCGTTGAGGATCGCGGCCAGAGTGCAGATCGAGGCGAAGAAGATCGTCGACTTGGCGGTGCCGAATTTGTCGATGATCACCCCGCCAAGCAGCAGCACGATCACCGCCGCAATGCAGTAGACCGAGTACAGCTGGCCGATGTTTTCGTCCTGAGAACCCGAGATCCGATTTGAGCATGTCGGCAATCGGCGCAATGGAATCGTAAATGTAATAATTACTGAACATCGCCAGGCTGATGATGATCAGCACCACCCATCGGTACATCGAAGAAGGCTGCGGTGCCGGGAATCCCCCGTCGGTTTGCGCATCAGTCATGGACATCTCCTTCATAGCTCACGCCGCCGCATTGTATCCGCACCCGGAATGTCTGTATCTCCAATTGGTGTTATAATAAGTCAACTTACCCGTGGCGCCCCGGCGACCGCGGTCGCCGGAGGCCCCCCGCAAATTGCAGACGCGTAGAAAATTCCTGAAGAATGCGACTCTGACCGCAGCGAGCTCCCTTGGCATCGCCGGCTACGGCTTTTCCAACGCTCTCGACCTTCCAGGGGTCCGCCGCCGGAGTTTCGAGCTGGCCGCGCTCCCGGCGGCCTGGGACGGCCTCAAGGTCCTGCAGATTTCGGACGTCCACGCCGGGCCCTATATGAGCACCGACCGGATGGCGCGGCTTCGCGATCTGGCGATGCGGCTCAACCCGGACCTGATCGCCTTTACCGGGGACCAGATGGACCGCCGACCCTCGGACGCCGAGACCTTTGTTCGCGGCTTTCAGGGAATCGAGGCGCCGCTCGGCGTCTGGGGAATTCTCGGGAACCACGATCACTTCATCGACCCTGTACGTTCCGAATGGGCGCTCGAAGCGGCCGGCATCGAGCCGTTGGTCAACAGCGGCGTGACCTTTGATCGTGGCGGATCCACGCTGGCTCTCATCGGCATCGAAGACCTGCAGGCGCGCGAAGGCCGCCAGCCGGATTTTTCGATCCTCAGTCATTACCCCACATCATTTCGGCTTTGCCTGTGCCACCAACCGCAGGGCTGGCACCGCGCTGCTGCAGCCGGCGCCCACCTCACCCTGGCGGGCCACACGCACGGCGGGCAGATCGCGCTCACCGGACGCAACCTCAACGTCGCCCGCTTCAGCACCCGCTACATTGCCGGCCCGTATCGCCGCGAGGAGGCCTTCCTCTATGTTTCGCGCGGCGTCGGAGTCGGTGCGGTCCCGGTCCGGGTCGGAGCCCCACCGGAAATCGATCTCCTGACGCTGCGCAGCCCGGCCATCGGCAAGAGAGTCGCTGCCTAGCCACGCCCTCCGTAGAAATTTCGGATTTCCGCCCGCCACCCACGATTGCCCGCAGATAGCGCAGATCCCGCCCAACCACCCACGTCACAAACACGAAGACTCAAAGACACAAAGATCGTCACCAAGAAAATTCTCTGAGTGTGGCTCTACTTGACCTGGCACCTGTTGGGCTTTCAAACACGTGAACCTGATTTTGATCAACCGGCTACCCAGTGGCTGGGCGCCACTGGAAATATCCTTCGTGATTGACTTGGCGTCTTCGTGTCTTTGTGGTTGTGACGGCCGCTGTTGCGCACCAGTACATTCAGAACCGGAAGAACTTCGGAAAGATCGTGCTGGTTCCTTGAAGGTCTGTTGAGCCAGAGAGACATGGGGCCACCCGCCCGCTCTGGGCTATGGGCTATACGCTATACGCTATACGCACCCAGACTCATGATGCTAGATGCCGGATCCGCCCACTCAATCAGGCCGAAGCGCGCCCGCAGAAAAGCGCGCTGATCGGGCGTGCCATTCTTCACAATGTCGGCACTTTCAAAGCTGAAATCGGATCGACGACGGGTCCGATCATTGTTAAGGGTGGCAACCACGCGGGATAGTGCCCGCAGAAGGGCGCGCTCGGCGGGAGGTGCCACTATTTGCATCGTCCGCATCGTGACGCTCAAACCGGTCATCGCCCCAGGTCGGTCAATGCAAAGGGTGGCTCCAATTGCGGGAAGCGCGTTTGCAGAAGACCGCTTCTACATCGGGTACAAACCGCTGTCCCGCGTTGGCGCAGCCCCCGAGAAACCTCCTCCGTCCTCCTCTCCCATCTCTTCTTCGAGTGCGTCGCCCAGTTCTTCTTCGACCTTTTCCGGATCTTCACCCGCCTCGAGGCGGCGGATCATCTCCTCCATCGCCGGAGTCACCGGCTCGCCGGCGATTTCGGTCATGCGGCGGACGGCCGCCGCCATCGCCCTGGGATCGTTTTCGTCCATCCCCTCGAGCTCCGACGCGAACTTCATCATCTCGCGCTCCATCCGCGGATCATCGAACCCGTCGCCGGCCTCGGACCCTCCTGCTGCCGGTTGCGCCTTCGCAGAGACTCCGAATCGCGAGGGCACTCTCTTGAGATCCTGATCACCACACTTCGGGCACGTAGGCACCTTCTCGGTCGCCACCTTGAACGAATGAAAGCTGAAAATCCGGTTGCAGCTCTCACAGAGAAATTCATAAACAGGCATCACACTCCTCCGTCGGCTGTCGCGCGCCCCCACTCTTCGATCCGATACTCTTCCAATCCGCTTTCGGCCAGCGACAGCTGATCGGCCCGTATCGCTAATTGCAGATCCTCATCCCCGAACCGCCGCGCCAGCTGGTGGGGCATACCGACCGCGATCTTCACCATCTCGGGCTCGGCGAGCGGCACCTTCACAATCGCCACGTCGGGAGCCGACAACAAGGTCGTGCGGACCGTGTTTTTGAGCTGTTGCACCCCGGCCCCGGTATTCGCCGACACCGCCACGGCACCGGCCCCACGACCCATGAAGCGCGGGCGAACAGAACCGAGGAGATCGATCTTGTTCAAGACCACGAGCGTCCGCTCGCGTTCGACGCCAAGACCATCGAGGACCTCCTCGCCGACCCGGAGATGCTCCTCCCAAGCCGGGTGGGCCGCGTCGACAACGTGAAGCACGAGATCCGCGACCGTCGCCTCGTCGAGGGTCGATCGGAAGGGCGCCACCAGATCGTGCGGGAGCTTGCGAATGAAACCCACCGTGTCGGTGAGCACCGCCATGACCTCCTCGCCCAACGCGACCTTTCGCGCCCGCGGATCGAGGGTCGCGAATAGGCGATCCTCGACCAGGACGGCTGCCCTGGTCAGGCGGCGGAAGAGAGACGACTTCCCCGCGTTGGTGTAACCGACAACCGCAACGGTCGGCAGGTCGACGCGGCGATCGCGGCGCAGGCGGCGATCACGCTCGATGACTTCCAGCTTCCCCCGGAGTTGGGCCATCCGGCGATTGATCAGCCGGCGATCGATCTCGAGCTGGGTTTCTCCGACACCGCGGGTGCCGATGCCGCCGGCCTGGCGGGAAAGGTGTCGCCAGCGACGGGTCAGGCGGGGCAACAGGTAGCTGAGTTGCGCGAGCTCGACCTGCGTCTGCGCCTCCCGGCTTCGCGCGTGCTGGGCGAAGATATCGAGAATCACCGCCGCCCGATCGAGCACCTTGACCGATTTCGGAAGCTCGCGCTCGATATTCCGGACTTGAGAGGCGGTCAGATCCTCGTCGAATATCAGCGAGTCCACCCGTTCGTCTTCGCACTGATCGGCCAGTCGCTGGAGGAAACCCCGGCCAACCATCGTGGCGGGGTCGATCTTTTTGCGTTCCTGGAGGCCGCGGCCCACCACCTCGGCGCCGGCCGTATCCACCAGACGCTCGAGCTCGTCCAGGTGCTCCTCCACCAGCGGTTTCGGAAGACCCGGCACCACCACTGCGGCCAGGAAGACGCGCTCGCGGCCTTCGCTCTCAGATTCGTGCATGTTCATTTGGGACATCGGTCAGGGAAGGTCCTCCTGATGGAGATTCAAGAGTACCTTCTCGCATGCCGCCAGGGTCACGTCAATATCCTTGGCGCCGTGCGTGCTGGATAGGAACGCGGCCCTCCCCATCTCGGGCGGCATCAGGATGGCTTCGTCACGCAACGCGGCCGCCATTCGTCGGTAGGTATCGCCGTCGCAGACTTTCAGGGCCCGGTGATCGGTCACCGGCCGGTCGGTGAAATACAGCGCAAACACAGATCCTACGCGATTGATGACCATAGGTCTGGAAAACCGACCGGCGAGCGCCAAGAGACCCTCTACCAGCTGATCCGTGCGCTTTTCGAGTTGTTCGTAGACGGCGTCATTCTTCAGTATGGAGAGGATGGCCTCGGCCGCCGCCAGCGCCACGGGATGAGGCGTCGGGAGCGGATCGAAGGAGCTGAACGGGGGTTGACCTCTTTGAAACCCAACGACACCGATCGGGAAGCCGCCACCGAGTGCGGCACCGTACACCGCGGCATCCGGAACGATTCCCGCTCGGGCAGCTGCGCCACCCCGGTCGACCCGGAAACCCGACACGCGTTCATCCAGAACCAGCAACACATCGTTGTCGCGACACGCTTCAGCAATTTCTTTGAGCGCGCCATCCGGCGGGGGGATCACCCCAAAGCGACCCATCAGAGGATCGAGGATCAAGGCGGCGATCTTCGAGCCACCACTGGTGAGCGCAGCAATGATCTTGTCCACATCCCAACCACGGACCTCGCGAATGGGATTCGAGGGATCGATGGCCAGATCAGGAGGAGCGCCGACGCGCAGGGGCGCACCGCCGTCGAGTACCAGGAAACGCTTCTTGCCAGTCTTCTGGCGCGCCCAGTCGAGGACGTTGCGGAATGCTTCGTCCTGGCTTCGGCAGAACCACCAGCTCTCGACCCAGGGAATGAACTGTCCGAGCGTCTCGGAAAGTTCGACCTCCAGCGGCACATGGAATCCCTCAGGCACGCCGCCGGAGAGGACTTTTCGGACCGCATCGAGGACAAACTGATTGGCATAGCCGACGATGGTCGAGCCCCCGGCGCCGATGTAGTCGATAAAACCGACGTTGTCGACATCGAAAACCCTGGCACCTTCGGCCTTCTGGGCGACAACAATGCGGCCGGCGTTCGAGCGCAAAACCGGCACCGCATCCGCCTTCTCCATCAGTTCATCGTATCGTCGACCCATCGCAGTCAGAAGTCCTTTTCATCGGGCTCGCCATCGCCCCACATGAAGAACCCTCGGCACCGGCTCGAACAGAATGTTCGACCGTAATCGAGAAGAGCACAGTACTGACAGCACAGGCTACGACATATCGAGCATGGCTGCAACTGGCTTTCGGGCATTTCCAATCCACACAGCGGACAGACAACAAGGGGATCGTCAAGTTCACCGGTCGCCATGTATTCGAGTATAACTCTCTTACGGCTCTCAGCCTCACCCCAGGCGACGGCAAACACCCCCATGACCGAGAAGGTCGGCCTCAACCAGCCCTCCTCACACCATCGATTTCCGGTGCCGCTGCTGGGTGGCCCCTGGCCCACCTTCATCCATTGCCAATCAATGGTAGACAGGTCGTGAGATCTCCGGTTATAGTTCTCGGTCGGGCGGTGTAGCTCAGGGGTAGAGCAGGGGTCTCATAAGCCCTGTGCCGGTGGTTCAAGTCCACCCACCGCCACCAGTTCAGGCCCGCGCTCTCTGCTGAGAGCGCGGGCCTGAATTGGTTATGATGACGCATGACCCGAACCGAGTTTTCAAACCACTTCAAAGCCAACTTTCCGGAATTGGTCGGCGCGAGGATTCTGGTCGCCCTGTCCGGGGGCGCCGACTCGGTTGCTCTGCTGCGGCTGCTCTCCGATCCCTTTTTGAAATTGACCTTGGAAGCGGCACATGTCCACCACGGCATTCGCGACGACGAAGCCGACGAAGATGCCGCATTCTGCGAGGATCTCTGTCGGAAAAGCGAAATCCCGTACCACATCCTCCGGCTTGACCCCACCGAGGCAATGTCGGCCGGCCGAGAGGGCACGTGGCGGCGCCTTCGGTACGAGGCACTCCTCGATCTCAAGGCCACCGGGGGCTTTGACGCCGTAGCAACCGGCCACCACCGTGATGACGTGGCCGAGGGGGTTCTCGTGCAGTTGCTGCGAGGTGGCGGACCGCGCGCACTTTCCGGTATCGCTCAGAGAACCCCCACCGGCGTGGTTCGCCCTCTCCTGCCATGGACCCGGGGAGAGATCATCTCCTGGCTGAGAGACCTCGACCAACCCTGGCGGGAAGACAGTTCCAACCGCGATCTCAGCCTGCTGCGCAACCGTGTGCGCCACCAGATCCTCCCGGACCTCGAAACGGCAAGCCCATCATTGCGAAAACACCTCATGCATCTGGCCGAGTCGCTGGCATCCGACGAAGCCTACTTTTCCAGTGAACTGGCCGCCGGGCCCGGTGGATCGACCCCTGGGACCCGGATGGAGGAGTGGCCACGGCGGATATCCGCGATCTTCCGGCCCCTCTCCGGGTGCGCTGGCTCCACGGGCAGGCGCTCCGGGCCGGCATCGAGAGAGTATCCCGCCGTCAGACGGAGCTCTTCGAGGGATTGCTCGCGGCCGGCGAGCCGCGTGCGGTCACACTCGGACACCGCTGGACGATACGTTCGGCGCGGGGCTGTCTGTGGCTCGAACCGCCGCAGTATCCGCAGCTCTCTCCACGGACACTTGTCGTGGGTGAGACCGTCGATCTGCCCCTGCCGGGTTGGCGGGTCCGGGTGAGCGATGAGGGCGAACCCAGCCCCGATCAGCGACGGTCTTTCCATATTCTGTCGGACGCAGTCCTGTCAATGCGACAGATGCAACCGGGTGATCGGGTGGAGATCGAAGGCACGCCGGTCAGAGTCAGTCGGATCTTCTCGCGGGCCTTACCGAGACACCTCCGTCAGGCGTGGCCCGTATTCTGCAAAGGTGATAGAATTCACTGGATTCCTGGGGTCTGGCAAGGCGCGGTGGACACCTGTCGGCGAGGCCATCTTGTGGAGGTGATGCGGAGTGAGCAATCTGCGAGTTATCTACAGCGCTGACCGCATCAACGAGCGTCTGCAGGAGGTTGCAGCGGAGATCGCCAAAGACTTCGTCGACCGCGAGTTGGTGCTGGTCGGAATGCTCAAGGGCGCTGCGTTTTTTCTGGTCGATCTCGCGCGAATGCTCCCGCGAGAAGTCGACTACGAGTTCGTCAGCGTCACATCGTCAATCGGCGACCACGGCGAGGTCGTGAGTCTGACGTTCGCCACCCAGGTCGACGTCTGCGATCGCCACGTGTTGATCCTCAAAGATGTCTTCCACTCCGGAGTCACCGAGAACTATCTGATCACCCATCTGAGCCAACAAAACCCGGCATCCATCGGCGTCGCAGCGCTGATCGACAAACCACAGATGCGGAGCGTCAACCTCGACGCGCGATATGCTGTATTCAACGACGCTCCCGACGGTTTCCTGGTCGGCTACGGTCTCGGTCCGAGCCACGGCGAGCACACCAATCAACCAGACCTCTGTATCGCCGAAGAGGAATAAAGCCCCGGGATTCGGGAACAAAACCGGGGTGAAATGAGGTTCCAGCAAGGGCGCTGCCGCGGAGTGCAGGCGCCGGAGGACAAATAAGCGTGAATCAAACCGTTCGAACCGTTCTCATGTGGGTCGTCATTCTGGTGGGGGTTCTGCTGATCCTGCAGGTGCTCCGGGGTTACAACACCACCAGTCGCGAGATCGCATTTTCCGAGTTGCTCGACCGGGTCGCCGACGGTCAGGTAGAGCGCGTTCTGATCAAAGGCGAGGAAATCTTCGTTCGATCAACAGGGGCAATTGACGAGGGTGCCACAAGCCCACGTTACGACCTCTACACCTACAATCCCGGCTACGACGATCTGGTCAAAGATCTGCGCGCTCATGACGTGGAGATCAAGGTCGAGAAGCCGTCCGACGGCCGCATGCTCACGGCTCTGCTCTCGTGGGCGCCGCTGCTGATTTTGGTCGGCCTGTGGTTCGTTTTCTTCCGCCAGATGCAGTCGGGCGGCACCAAGGCCATGTCCTTCGGTAAGTCGAAGGCGCGGCTTCTCAATCCAGATCAGAAAAAGGTCACCTTTGCAGACGTGGCCGGTGTCAACGAAGCCAAGGAGGAGCTCGAGGAAATCATCGAGTTTCTCAAGGACCCGAAAAAATTCACCCGCCTCGGCGGCAAAATCCCCAAGGGTGTTCTCCTCATGGGTTCGCCCGGCACCGGCAAGACCCTGCTTGCAAAGGCCGTGGCGGGCGAAGCGGGTGTTCCCTTCTACTCGATCTCGGGGTCCGACTTCGTCGAGATGTTCGTCGGTGTCGGGGCCTCGCGGGTGCGCGACCTCTTCGAACAGGGCAAGAAGAATGCTCCCTGCATCATCTTCATCGACGAGATCGACGCCGTCGGCCGCCATCGCGGCGCCGGGCTCGGCGGCGGCCACGACGAGCGTGAACAGACACTCAACCAGCTGCTGGTGGAGATGGATGGTTTCGAGTCCAACGAGGGCGTCATCCTGATCTCAGCCACCAACCGGCCCGACGTCCTCGACCCGGCGCTCTTGCGCCCGGGACGATTCGATCGGCGGATCGTCGTCAACCCGCCGGACGTCAAAGGACGCGAAGGCATCCTCAAGGTCCACACGACCGAGATACCGCTCGCCTCCGACGTCGACATGGCCGTCATCGCTCGTTCGACTCCCGGGTTTTCAGGGGCCGATATCGCCAACCTGGTCAACGAGGCAGCCCTTCGCGCGGCGGGGTTCAACAAGATGAAGGTCGACATGGCGGACTTCGAGTTTGCCAAAGACAAGGTCATGATGGGATCGGAGCGACGCTCGCTCGTCATGTCCGAGCAGGAGAAACGCCTGACCGCGTACCACGAAGCCGGCCACGCTTTGGTCGCAGTACTCGTTCCCGAGGCGGACCCCCTCCACAAGGTCACCATCATCCCTCGCGGTATGGCACTCGGTCTGACCCAACAGCTCCCGCTCGAGGATCGCTACACCTATCCGCGCACCTACCTCGAGGCGAATCTCCAGGTATTTATGGGCGGAAGGCTGGCGGAAGAGCTGATATTCGGACCGGAAAATATGACGACCGGCGCCGGCAACGACCTCGAGCGAGCAACCGAATTGGCACGCAAGATGGTCTGCGAGTGGGGCATGAGCACGGCCATGGGTCCGCTGACCTTCGGCAAAAGGGAAGAGTCCATCTTTCTCGGCAAAGAGTTCGCCCGCCACCAGGATTTCTCGGAGGCGACGGCCGTCCAGATCGACGACGAGATTCGCCGATTCATCACGGCCGCCTATGACGCGGCCAGCAAACTGATCGGCGCCAACCGCGAAGCACTGGAAGGTATTGCTGTCGCCCTGCTCGAGCACGAGGTCCTCGACGGTGAGGAGATCTACGACATTATCGGCGAGCACTCCGAGGTGGATATCGAACGCATCAGACGCCAGAAACAGCGAACCGAAGGGGAGGTGTCGCAATCGGTGTGACGGGAACGTCCAGGGGTCGGACCACACGCCTCGACGGCATCTGGCCGCGAAAGCGGCCGGCAGTGATGGGCATTCTCAACTGCACGCCGGACAGCTTTGCCGACGGCGGCCGCGCCTATCGCTTCGAAGACGGCTTGCGCCAAGCACAGAATTTGATTGAAGGTGGCGCCACGATCGTCGATGTGGGCGGCGAGTCCACTCGCCCAGGGGCGGAACCGGTTGACGCCGGCGAAGAACAGCGCCGAGTCGTTCCAGTCATTTCCGAAATACGCCGGCGATGGCCCGACGTGGTCCTTTCGGTGGACACCTCGAAGAGAGACGTCGCGGCGCAGGCGCTCGAAGCGGGCGCAGATCTGGTCAACGATGTCACCGCCGGTGCGCAGCCGGGTATGCTTGATCTCGTTGCACAACACGGCGCCGGCATCATTCTCATGCACATTCGCGGCGAGCCGCGCAGCATGCAGGACGACACGTCCTACACCAACGTCGTCGCCGAAGTCCACGAACACCTTCGGCGCCGGGCGGCGGCAGCTGTAGACGCAGGCATCCTTCCCCACCGGGTGTGGCTCGACCCGGGAATCGGTTTCGGCAAGGACGATGACGGAAATCTCGCATTGCTTGCAGCGCTGCCCGATCTCGGTGTCTTCAACCACCCGATCGTGATCGGCCCATCGCAGAAGTCGTTCATCGGGCGACTCACCGGCGCAGTCCTGGAGGCGCGCCTCCCCGGCACTCTTGCCGCCTTGATCCCGGCGATCGAAATCCCGCGCGCCGTCGTTCGGGTCCACGACTCTGCCGCCGCGGTCCAGTTCCTGGAGATTGCCGGCCGCCTTCGCGAGGCATCGGCATGAGCTGGCTCCTCGGCGTGCTGCGGGAGATCACCGATCTCCAGGTCTCGATCGCCGATGTCGCCGACATCCTCACCGTCACCTTTCTGATCTACGCGCTCCTCGTCCTCCTCAGGGGCACCCGCGCCATGCAGATGCTGTGGGGCATCGTCATCATCCTCGGCCTCTATCTCGCGGCCTCAGCGCTCAATCTCATCACCCTGTCAACAATTCTCAGCAAGCTCCTGGTCTTTCTTCCGATCGCCATCATCGTGCTCTTTCAGCAGGAGATCCGCAGGATGCTGACCGCATTCGGATCGACGGCGGCGTTTCGCTGGAACGTCCGACCGGAAGAGGGACCGGTGATGCTCAACGAGCTCGCGCTCGCCGTACAGGCCCTCGCATCGCGCCGTATCGGGGCTCTGATCGCTATCGAGCGGCGTGATTCTCTGGCCGCCTGGGCCGACACGGGAATTCCCCTCGATGCACGATTCTCCTACGATTTGGTCCTCAACCTCTTCATTCCCGGGACCCCCCTGCACGACGGAGCCGTCATTCTCAGGGGCGAGCAGATCGTCGCCGCCTCGTGCTTTCTCCCGTTGACCACGTCCCACGAGCTCTCCACCGAGCTCGGCACCCGGCACCGCGCCGCAATCGGGCTCACCGAAGAGACAGACGCGCTGGTTGTCGTGGTCTCCGAGGAGACCGGCACGATTTCCCTCGCGGTCGACGAACAACTCCTGCGCCCGCTCGATGAAACAACTCTTCGCAACGCCCTTGCTGAGCATCTGTTCCAGCTGCACTCGTCCGGGGAGGCGACGTCGTGAACCTTCGTCCGCGCTATCCCATGCAGTTTCTCGTGGCGCTCATCGCTGCCTCTCTGCTCTGGTACGTCCTGGCCGCACAGCGCAGCGAGAACATTTCCGTGCGCGGGGTCAAGGCGCGACTCACCCTCGTCAACATTCCCCGCGATCTGATCCTGACCTCCAGCGTTCCGGACACGGTGTCGCTCCAACTCAGGGGACCGCTGTCACGGGCGCTCGATTCGAGCAACACCCCGGAGGTCCTTCTCGACCTTTCGGATGCACGGCCGGGCCTCAATTCCTACCCGATCAACGAACGCGACATCCCGCTGCCCGCCGAAGTCGCCGTGGTCAGCGTGGACCCACCGGCAATCACTCTCGAACTGGAACGTCAGGACGCGCGCCTCGTGCCCGTGCGACCGGTGATCGACGGAGTCCCCACGCCCGGATTCGTGGTCGAGGAGGTACGAGTCATTCCCCCGCAATTTACCGTTCAAGGCCCCGAGAGCCTGCTTCAGGCATTGGAATTTGTCGAGACCACTTCGGTCTCGGTCGAGGGAGCGGCAGGACCGGTGGAGGCTGTTGCGCAGCCCATTCTCCCCGACCCCCTGTTGCGAGCCATCGGGCTCGGTCCGATTCAGGTCACCGTCACGATTGTTCCGGAACCGTTGCCGGAAGGCGAAACTCCTGACGACCAGGATTGAAGCGGCAGCAGATTGGTGGGGGTTGCTCGAATGCTGGCAGAACAACAACGATCGAACTCACAGGCACCGAAATAAGGACAACCATGGAGCGTCTCTTCGGCACCGACGGCATCCGCGGGCGCGCATTCGAGCGCCCACTTGACGAGGACACCGTGCGCCGTCTCGGCGTGGCGTTGGCGGAGGATCTGATCGACACATCTCCGGAGGCACGGATCCTTCTCGCCGGAGACACCCGGGCGTCCACCGTTCCAATAGCTTCATGGCTGGCTTCGAGCTTCCAGGCACGGGGTGGAAACGTCATCTGGGCTGGAGTGCTGCCGACCCCTGCCGTTTCCCAGTTGCTTCAGAAAGGAGATCCCACCGTTGGAGTCGTGATCTCCGCCTCCCACAACCCCGCCCACGACAACGGCATCAAGATCATCGGTCCCGGTGGGGAGAAGTTGGCCGATGAGATCGAACGTCACATCGAAAGCAGGGTCGATCAGGTTGAAGCCCTCTCGGGGCCGGAGCTTCCGGAAATCGACCCCTCTTTCAGTGATCGCTATCTCGATTTTCTCGTCGCCAGCCACGAGAATCCGGAACCCCTCGCCGGAATGCACCTCGTCGTTGATGCGGCCAACGGCGCCGCCTCGGGGCTCGCACGCCGGTTCCTCGAAAGGCTCGGCGCCCGCGTCACCGCAATCGCGTCCGAGCCCGACGGCCTCAACATCAACGCCGACTGCGGGGCCACCGCTCCTCAACGACTCGCCGCAACGGTCGTGGAAATTGGCGCCGACGCCGGTCTCGCCCTGGACGGCGATGCCGATCGTGCGGTTCTCGTCGACGAGGCCGGAATCGTCCTCGACGGCGACGACATTCTCCTTGCCTGGGCCCGTCACCTGCAGGCAGCCGACCAACTCCCGGGGGGCAAGGTGGTGGCGACGGTCATGAGCAACTACGGCCTCGAGCGAGGTCTCCGGCGCGAGGGCATGGAAATGATCCGATGCCCGGTGGGCGACCGTGCCGTATGGCTCACGATGTCGGAAAGCAACTGCGTCCTTGGCGGCGAACAGTCCGGGCACATCATCTGCTCCAAATACGGCGTGTCCGGCGACGGCCTGATCACCGGCAGCCACCTCCTCGCAATCGCGTCAGGACTCGGGAGGCCGGTGTCCACTCTGTCCGATCTCGAGCGGCTGCCGCAGGTCCTTCTCAACGTACCCGTAGCTCGCCGGCGACCGCTCGAAGACCTGCCGGCGGTCTCCCGCGAGCTCGCAGCGACCACCGCCAGCCTCGACAACCGCGGCCGGGTGCTGCTGCGATACTCCGGCACCGAACCCCTGGCACGGGTGATGGTCGAGGGCGAGGATGGGGACGAGATCGAGGCGCTCGCCGAGCGCCTTGCGGAGGCTATTCGGTCGGAGCTCGGCTGAACCGAGCGGAGGAGAAAAGGGGCAGAGGAGAAAAGGGGAGCCGACAAAGGGCAGTCTTCGCATCGTCTCCTTTTCCCCGTTCCCTTTTCAACGTTACCCGGGATCCGTGTTAGCCGGAAGCGCCAGCCACATTATGATGCGCAGGCGCTCCGGTTCTTCGAGTGGGACGAGGTGGCCGCAGTTGTCGAAAAGCTCGAGAGCCGCTCCGGGAATGCCGGCGGCTGCTTCTTCGGCAAAGGCGATGAAACCCGGCATCTCCTCTGCGCCCGCCACAACCGTTGCCGGAAAATCGATTTCCGAAAGGCGATCGGGCACTTTCCACGAGCGCTCCACATTGTCCCGCTGCGTCGCCAGATATTCGGCGCCGGGAAAATCCTTTGTGATCGCCGCGGCGGCGTCCCTGATGCCCGGTTTTGTGAACGAATATTCAAAAAGTGGGTTCTTCGCCCACGGTCCCGTCATGGCCGCCACGATACCTTCGCTCCGAGCCACCCGCGCCACCTGTTTGAGGTTCTCCATGAACTCGGGCTCAAACGGCCGGTCGGGCATGACGGGTGACACGAGAACGAGCCCCGCCAGCCGGTCGGGCATGGTCACCGCCATTTCGAGAGCGACAGCACCACCGATCGAGTAGCCGACAACCACCGCCCGCCGCAACCCCAATTCATCGAGGACCGCCACCATGTCGGCGGCGTGGTGGCTCACGTGGTAGCCGAAGTCAGGGCGCGTGCTGCGGCCGTGACCCCGCAGATCCGGCCTGATGACTCGCAGGCCGGCATCCTGTAAATCGGGCATCATCGCGTCCCAGATCCGCCGGTCCATCGTGTGCCCGTGGATCAGACAGGACCGCCTCGCCGGCT
Source organism: Candidatus Sulfomarinibacteraceae bacterium (assembly GCA_963769215.1). Classification (GTDB taxonomy): domain Bacteria; phylum Acidobacteriota; class Thermoanaerobaculia; order Thermoanaerobaculales; family Sulfomarinibacteraceae; genus Sulfomarinibacter. The sequence continues at coordinate 159,053 of CAVYKX010000018.1, forward strand.
CCTTCGTCTTCGAAGAAGATCTTCACGTCGCCGTTGGATGCTTCAGGCATCGGTCCTCCTTCGAGTCGATTACTGATTGTAGTCGGGCTTCCTCTACCCGTACCGGTTCCCGACGGGGCACAAGGTTCTCTGCACCGCCACCGAGTATCTGGCGCCACTGAGAATGAGGAGCCACCTTTAGCATTGTTGGCCCACCGATGGAGCAACTTTGGCAACAAACATCGCAGACGATGCAAAAAATGGCACCTGGCGCCACCCAGATTTGGACGCGCTTTTCTTGGAGCATTCCGGAGAACAGCGCGTTGATCGGAGCGTGCCACTTTTAACAATTGTCGGCGAGTTTCGTTGTCCAAACAGTCAGTCCTGTGGTCCCGACCATTGTTAAGGGTGGCAATCACGCGGTAAAACGTTCGCAGGAGAGCGCTCCGAACAACGGAGCGTGTTGCCAATGTCTGAGGCAGCACGCGATTCGGGTACGGGAACGGGCACGGGCACGGGATGATGGAATCGGAAATGCGGTAGACTCTTGCGCCGTTATCTGCAGTGCGGAGAACGCCGATGGAGGTCCAATGGAACTGACACAACAGATGATCCTCGAAAAGTTGCACGAGATCGCAGCGCCTGGCGGGCGTATGAGCCTGGTCGAGGCGGGTGCGGTGCGCGGTATCGAGGTTGAAGAAAATTCGGTCAAAGTCGTGCTCGCAGTCGAGGCGCCGCAACCGACGATCGCCGGTGAGGTTCGCGCTGCCGTCGAGGAAGCGCTCAAGAAGGTCGAGGGCATCGAGGAACTGAGCGTCACCGTTCACCCGCTGCTGACAACAGTCCAGCCGGGACCGACCGCGGCACCGGAAGAGCCCTCCACATGGGCCGACAAGATCCCCGGCGTCCGCCACGTGATCGCGGTGGCCTCAGGCAAGGGTGGAGTCGGAAAATCCACCGTCTCCGCCAACCTCGCCCTGGCAACAGCCGCCCTGGGCCATACCGTCGGCCTTCTCGACGCCGACATCTACGGACCGTCCCAACAGATCATGATGGGGACCGAAAACGAACCCGAGGGCAACCCGGAGGGCAAGATCCATCCGGTCGACGCTGTCGGCGGCGTCAAGGTCATGTCCTTCGGCTACTTCGTCGATCCCGACCAGCCGGTCATTTGGCGTGGACCCATGCTGCAAAAGGCTCTCGAACAGTTCGTCGGCGACGTGGAATGGGGCGAACTGGACTATCTCTTTGTCGATCTGCCACCCGGAACCGGCGACGTGGCGCTGACCCTGTGCCAGAACGTACCCATGGCGGGAACGATCATCGTCACGACGCCCCAGGATGTCGCGCTGGTCGACGCTCGCAAGGCCCTCCACATGTTCCGAAAATTGGAGGTCCCGGTCCTCGGCATCGTCGAGAATATGAGCGCCTACCATTGCCCCGAGTGCGGGCACATCGACCACGTTTTCGGTGACGGTGGGGGACGGCGGACAGCCGAGGAGTTGGAGATACCGCTCCTTGCTTCGATTCCACTCGACCCGGCGGTGGTTACCGGCGGCGACTCGGGCAAACCGGTTGTCTTCGAGCGGCCCGACTCTCCAGCCGCCCAGGCCTTTGTCGAACTGGCACAGAAGCTCGCAGAACAGATCGGGTAGTCCGAGAGCCCAGGGTCCGCTACCTGAAGGATTTTGGTAACGGAACTGCGAACCTCAGATCCTACCGGAACTGGCGGTGACGAGAACTATCTCTCCGTGAAATTGATGCCCGCCTTGGTCGGACCGTCGTTCTCCGAGCTGACGATGACGATCACGGTCCGGCCCGCGTCTCCGCTGCTGCCGTTGATCATGCCGCCCGAGGTCTGATCCTGGCTGTAGGTGTTGACGGAAACGGTGTAGCCCTGTTCCTCGAGGGCCGTGCGGTAGAACTCCAAGACCTCTTCAACACTCGCATCGGTTTCGATCTCGAATCCGCCGCTGCTCTCTCCGCCGGCCTTCATGGTGTGACGGTTGGTCGGCTCGGTATCAGGGTAGAGCGGCACCCAGTCGGGCACGTCCTCCGAAACCTTACCGGCCGAATACACCACATTGTCTTCGCCATCGGTGACCTTGAGGTTGCCGTCATCGAGATCGCTGGCATCGATGTTGACCTCTCGATCACCGGTCTTGAAACTGAACTTCCCGTCCTCGATTTCCTCGAAGTTGACCGTGATCTCCTCCCCGGTCTCGGTGTTGCGGACCGTGATGGTGCCTTCCTCTTCGTTGGTCGAGACCTCTTCCAGCTCGGGGTTGAGCTTGACGATCATGCGAGCAGTCGCCATCGCCGGGTTGTCCTCGAAGTCAGCAGCCACGTCCTTGACCTTGTTGGCCACCAGGAAGCCGCCGACTGTCACCACGATCATCGCGAGGACGATCATCGCCCCACAGCCAATCCCGATCCACGCCCAGACAGGAAGCCCCTTCTTCGCCGGAACCTGTTCGCCGTTGCTCATTCCAACCTCCCGTGCGGTGTATTCACCACCGTGTGCATATCAGTGCAGGAAAGGATAGCACCGTCAAAGGTTCGAGAGAGGTAAAAAGGGGCAAACGGACGACCGGAACGATCAACAGAGAAGGCGTTGAACGTTGAACGTTAGAACGTTAGAACGTTAGAACGTTGAAACGTTGGAACGTTTGGCTCATCCGGAATTCCATGAGGTGAGACGGTCTTCCAACCGGATTTCGGCGACAGTGGCAGAGAACAGCGACCGCGGCTGAAGGCAGCGGCAGGTGCAGCCGCCAGCGACAGCTTTCAGACGACCGGTGCGGATGTCCGCAATTCAGGGATTTGGATTGAGCAACCGCCAGGTCATCGCCCGGACCTGATCGAACTCCTCCAATGCGTCGTTGGTTCGAGAGCGATTGATCGCTCCGACGTGCGCGAGCAGCCTCAGATGACTCTCGACCTCCTTGGCCGAGGCATACGCAATCCTCCAGTGGTTCATGCGAACTCTTCCGGTACGACCGTGGCCTTCCGCCAGATTGGCAGGCACTGAGGAAGCCGAGCGGATCACCTGATCGGCAATCGACTTCAGTGGTGCAGGCACCCTGATGACGAGCGCGATGGCGATCCCGGCTGCTTCGACAGCCTTTTCGTGGGCAACGAGTTTGGTTTCTGCGACGGTTTTGGACATGATCACCTCCGGGTCGTTCATTTCCTTCTTCCCAAGCCGCTGAGGTATTCGATGTCAAGGGTGCCCCGCACCCTGCTTGCCCTTGACATCGAATACCTCAGCGGCTACCACGCGTCATGAACGACCCGGAGGTGACCATGCCGCCGCAGATACTGCTCGCTGCCCCGGATTGCCGTCGCTGTTTTCTGCCGCTGTCAGCTGTCTCCTGTACCTGCCGCTGAACGCCGTCGCTGCCGCTGGACGTCGGGCACGGAGACGGAGACGGAGACGGGCACGGGATGATCCCGACCCCTCGGATTTCCGGATGAGCCGAACGTTCTAACGGGCGGCCGCGAGTGGATCTCCGGTGCGATACCGGCTAGGATGGAAGCTCATGGAGGAACCCGGGAGTAGACGCAGTGAGCTCTGAGGTCGTCGCAGTGGTTCTCTGTCTGCTCGGTTCCGGCTTCTTTTCCGCCTCGGAGACCGCTCTCACGTCATTGCCGGTAACACGCCTCGAGGCGCTGCGCCAGCGCGGCGGTCGTCTCACACGCGCCGGTCTCGATCGTTGGGCCACCGCCCCGCAGGAATTCCTGATCACCATCCTGGTCGGCAACAACCTCGTCAACGTTCTTGCCTCCGCCCTCGCCACCAGCATCGCCTACAGCCTTTCCGAACAGGGAGGCCTCGCCGTCGTCGTCGGCCTGATGACCCTCGGAATCCTGGTGTTCGGCGAGATCACGCCGAAGACGCTGGCTCAACGCCATGCCGAGTGGATCGCCGCCAAGGTCGCACCCGTGCTGTACGTCCTCGATCTCGTTCTCACCCCGGTCAACAAGGTGCTGGGGCTGCTGGCTCGACTCCTTTCTCCCGGAGAACCTCCCGAACTCCCGGTCACCGAGGAGGACCTCGTCTTCATGCTCCGCCTCGCCCACCGGCACGCCTACCTTCCCCGCGATTCCCGGAGGATGATCGAATCGGTGCTTCGCTTTCAAAAGGCCGTGGCGCGCGAGGTCATGGTTCCGAGACCGATGGTCGCGACAGTCGACAGCGCGTGGGACCTCGAGACCCTGCAGCGATTCATCGTCGAGTTGCCTCACAGCCGCTTCCCGGTGATCAAAGGTTCACCCGACGACATCGTCGGCGTTCTGCACGCGAAGCAGCTACTCCGCATCGACCACAACACCTCATGGCACACTCTGGTGGTGCCCGCCCTGTTCATCCCGGAAGGCCGTTCGCTGCCCGAGCTGCTGCAGGATTTCCGCCGCACCGGCCAGCACGTTGCGCTGGTCCTCGATGAATTCGGCGGTCTGTCCGGCCTCGTGACCCTCGAGGATGTGCTCGAACTGGTCGTCGGCGAGATCGAAGATGAATTCGATGCAGGCCACGAAAGCCCGGTCAAGGCCGTCGGAGACGGGTGGAAAGTCGCCGGCCACCTCTCCATTCGCCGTCTCGAGTCGGTCCTTTTCCGGGCCATCGAACGGCGGGAGGATATCGACTCCGTCGGCGGATTGGTCGCGGATCTTTGCGCGGATGATGTCGACGAGGAAACCACCGTCGTCTGGGACGGCCTCCGTTTCAAGGTCGAAACCATCGAGGACGGTCGGGCGACCCGGGTACTCGTCACGAAGTCGGTGCCACCGGCAGCACCGAAGTAATCGTTGAAGGTTGATTGCAAAGACGTTCAATGTTCCCAACCCTCCTCCCGCACCTGAACCGTTCCCCTACCCGTTCCCGTTCCCGTTCCCGAAGTGCAGCGTTCCGCGGCAGCGAGCAGGTTACTCGCGCCCAGCGGGCGCGGTCGACTCATCCCCATCCGGTCACATGAGGTATCGAGGCGGTGGACCTGCTGGGAAGCGCTTTTCTGCAGACGCCACACCGCGTGGTTGCCACCCTTGACGATCTTCTGGACCCAAAGCGGTCCTGACGTGGTTGCGTTGACTCCCAAAATCGTCAAGGATGGCACGCCCGATCAACGCGCTATTCTGCAAGCGCGAGACCGCGAGTGCAACAGCGAGCTTTCGACGCCCTTTTCACTTCTGTCGCTTGGGAGCCGCCACGACGCCGAGAGTGCGAAGATCGAAACCGAGAGTAATTTCAGATAGCTCTGCGTCGTCTTCGCGGGGTGGTGGGGAGGGCGGGCTTGGCGTCTTCGCGTTTTTTATGACGCTCAAGGAGGTGGACTGTGGCCATGAATCGATGGTCTTCAACATCCGGGACCGAGAATCTGCGGTTATCTGCGTGATCTGCGGTTTCTCCTGGGTGGGTGGGTGGAAATTCGAAATCCGAAATTCGAAATCCGAAATCGGTTCACGAGGGACGCAACGCCAACCTCACGGAATTCCGGAAGCACCTAAGGTCTGACCGGCCTCGCTTGGTCTGCTCCATCGCCTTCGTCGTTGAGCGGTGGTGGCTCGGCGCCTGTCACCGTCTTGATCGTGTGGATGCGGTCGCCGACTCGAATTTCGGTCAGGACCTTGCGGCCGTCCGTGACCTCGCCGAGATTCGTGTAATGTCCGGTCAGATGATCCGCCGGCAGCAGCGTGACGAAGAGCTGGCAGCCGCCGGTTTCCGGACCCGAGGTCGCCACCCCGACCCGCCACGAGTCGAAGGGCACCAGCGACGGCTCATCCGGAATCACGAAACCTGGCCCACCCCATCCGTCTCCACGAGGATCGCCGCCCTGAATCACGAAGTTGGGAACGACCCGGTGAAACCCGAGATCGTCGTAGAAACCGTCCTCCGCCAGATCCCAGATCTCACGCGCGGTGATGGGCGCAGTGTCGAGATCCAGGCTGATGCGAAATGTCCCACGGTCGGTGACGACATCGAGCGACCGGGGTTCTCCCGCCCATCGCAGCAGTTCTTCGTACCACCGCTGTCCGTGCCGCGGTTCGCGGGCCGGCAGGCGAATCTCGCGGCCGAGACCGCGCGCACCGTTGACGACCATCGCCGTCACCGCGGGATCGGGATCGGCCAGGCCGATCTCGAGAATCGACTCGAATTCAACGTCATCTTCGGACGCTGCTATCGCCGCAATCAGGGCCTCCGCACGAGCATCGGGCATCGCATCTTTGGACCACGATGCATAAAGGCCCAGCAATTCGTCGACTTCGGGCGCGGCATCAGCGGTACGGAGGAGCGACAAGGCCTGGGTGCGTACCGCCGGGTCGGCATCTTTTGCAACGACCATCAGGAGCCGTTCCCGCCGCGCCGACGACTGCTCCCTGTCAAGCGACTCGAGCCAGGCGAGCCGCACGCCGGCCGCCTCGTCCGCGGCCGCGAGTTCTTCGAATTTGGAACCGACGGCGGCTGCGACCGTTGCCGAAGCTCGTCGCCGCCACTCCTCCGGCGATTCCACCCAGGTCTCGGCAACACCAGCGGCGGCCTCATCATCCCGTTCGGCCAATGCAGCCAGGGCTTCTGCCGCAAGCCACCGGTCGGATGCGTTGACGACTGCGAGCAGATCGTCGGCGGATCCCACCTCCGGTTGATTCCCTGCAGCGGCGATCGCCGATACCGCTAGGTGCGGATGAGGCGAAGCAAAGTCGTCAATCACCGCCCGAGCCGCCTCTGGCGGGACCTCAACTCCGTCCTGTGCTGCCAAGACCTGATTGGCGGCCGCACGGACCCGCCAATCGGGATCACCGAGCGCCGGCAAAAGGATCGCCAGGTCCTCCTCTGACAGTGAGCCTCTCGAGAGGCCGCGTAGGGCCGTGGCCCGGATCACCGGTTCGGAATCGGCCGCCAGGGCGCGTTGGGCCGGGCGCGCAGATGCCTCCCCGGTTCGCGACAATGAATAGGCCGCGGCCCGCCGCAAACGGGCATCCGCATGGCCGGCGTATCGCGCCGCCTCCTTCGTCCAGGGCGTCCCCTCGAGACGCCACAGATTGGCGAGCAGGGTCTCCAGAACGGCGGTGTCGCTCTCCTTCGCCAGGAGCCTCGAGATCGGTCCCCAGGCTTCGGCGCCGCCGTGGCACACCGCCCACACAGCGCCCTGTCTGACGATCGGAACTGGATCTTCGAGACCCTGAAGGGCGAGCGGAAGCCCCCGCGGGCCGAGCCGTCCAGCCGCCAACATCACCTGCAGGCGTACCCCGGGGTTTCTGTCGATCACATACGCCCCGAGGAGGCGCAAATGGATCGTATCCGGATTGGACGCGATCACGCGAACCGCCTGTAATCGAACTGAGGCGAGTGGAACCTTGAGCATTGTCACTGCAGTCGGAAGTGGAATGGACCATGAGTCAAAGGCCTGCAGGAGGTATACCTGCTGCGGTGCCTCAGCGCCGGAAGGGGCCTGCGCCCAGACGACTCCGGCCGCCGACAATCATCAGCAACAGGATAATCCGGCTCCTTTTCATTCTTCACGCTCCGTAGAGCAGCCGATCGCCCAACACCGGGGGGAGGCCGGCCCCCAGGATCCTCCTGCGGGCCACCGAGGCTCGGTAGGTGACTCGGTAGAGGTAGATCCGCTGTTGATCGGTATCGAGAATCGCATAGGACGCTCGCGGATCGCGATCGCGCGGCTGGCCGACCGAACCGGGATTGATCAGGTATCGGTTCTCCGGCTCGAGGTCGAGGACCAGACGCCGCCCGGTGAGAAGACGGACCTTGAGCGTCTGCTTTCCGTTGTCCTCGCGCAGCATGAAAAGCGATGGCACATGGGTGTGCCCGAAGAAGATCAGCGGGTGTGGAATCCCGGCAAAGGCCACCTGCGCATCGTATGCCGAGAAGACGTAGGCGTCTTCATCGACGCTGGAGCCGTGGCAGATCGCCACCCCGTTCGTGAGATCGACAGGCCCCTCGCGGAACGACTTCAGGAACTCGAGGTTGCGGTCGTCAAGCCGTTCCAGTGTCCACTCGGCCGCCTGCCTTGCATACCGGTTGAAATACTCCGCGCTGTCGAGGCCCGAACACACGCGATCGTGGTTGCCGCGAACCACGTCCAGGCTCGAACCCAACGAGCGCAGCCATTCCAGCACCCGGTTGGGAGAAGCCCCGTAACCCACGGCATCGCCGAGAAAGGCGACGCGATCGTAGCGTTTTCGCCGGACATGCGCGCGGATCGCCTGCACCGCTTCCCAGTTGGCGTGGATATCGCTCAGAATCAGGTAGCGCACGGCGCCTCCTGAAGTGTCCGAACGATGAGATGGGCCACCTCCGCCGGCACCTCAGACCCTTCGAGGACCGTGGTCACCACGGCCCGCCGATAGTGCGGGAGACGCTCCTCGAAGAGAGCGCGTACCCGTGGAGCATTGTCGTACATCGGCCGACCCATGTGATCTTTCTCTAACCGTTCCTGTAGTACAGGCCACGGCACATCGAGGAACACGGACACCGCATCCGACGAGTGGATGATCCTGCGATTTTCGTCATCGCAGAAGGCCCCTCCGCCGGTGGCGACCACCACATCCTCGAGACCGGCACAGACCGCGAGCTCCTCCCGTTCGGCTGCACGGAAAGCCGCCTCTCCGTGGGCTTCGAAGACGGAAGAAATCGACATGCCGAAGCGCTTGCTCAGCCGGTCGTCGAGATCGACAAAACGGTAGCCCAGGTGGTGCCCCAGGGCCTCGCCCACCGAACTCTTGCCCGCGCCCATGAAACCGACCAGAAAAATGTTCGACATCTCTAATAATGGTACCACTTAGCTCATCTTGGCAGTTGTTGAATCCGCCTGACAACGATAGAAAATTCTCAATTTTGAATTCTCAATTTTCAATTCCGCCATCCACACAGCAACCCGTATCGATCTCCGCGGCGGCAGGGTGGTAATTGAGAATTAAGAATTGAGAATTGAGAATCCCCGCTACGCCAGAAACCGTTCCATGAAGTGCGTGTCGACCCGTCCCTCGATGAATTCCTCGTTGTCGAGGATCCTCCGGTGCAAGGCGACCGAGGTCTTGATCCCCTCGATCCGCAGCATCTCGAGCGCGCGCCGTGATCGAACGAGAGCCTCCTCACGGTCGCGGCCGTACACCAGCAGCTTCGCGATCAGGCTGTCGTAATACGGTGGTACCGTGTAGCCGGCGAAGACATGAGTATCGAGGCGAACTCCCGGGCCCCCGGGCATCGCGAAGCCCGTGATCAGTCCGGGGGAGGGGGCAAAGGTCTCGGGATCCTCAGCATTGATTCTGAACTCGATGGCGTGCCCTTCGGGCCGGACTTTTTTCCGTTTTGGCACCGAGATCGGCTCGCCGGCTGCGATCCGCAGTTGCTCCTTGACGATGTCGATGCCTGTCACGAGCTCGGTCACCGGATGTTCGACCTGGACCCGTGTGTTCATTTCCATGAAGTAGAAGCCACCATCATCGCCGAGCAGAAATTCGACGGTGCCGGCGTTTTCATAGCGGGCTGCGCGGGCGGCTGCGATTGCGGCCTTCCCCATTTCCGACCGCAAATCGGGGTCCAGCGCGACGGAGGGAGCTTCCTCGATGATCTTCTGGTGGCGGCGCTGGATCGAGCACTCCCGCTCACCGAGGTGCATCGTCCTGCCGTGGGCATCCGCCAGTACCTGGAACTCGATATGGCGAGGGCATTCCAGGTACTTCTCCAAATAGAGCGTCGGGTCGCCGAACGCCCGCTCGGCCTCGTTCCAGGCCGTGTCGTAGGCGCGCTGCAACTCGTCGACATCCCAGGCCAACCGCATACCCCGTCCGCCTCCACCGGCAGACGCCTTCAGGATGACCGGAAACCCGATGGCGCTCGCCAGCTCCAACGCATCGTCACTCGAGCGGAGCGGACCATCCGAACCGGGGAGGATGGGCACTTCGGCGGCCGCCATCGTGCGGCGGGCCTCCGATTTGTTGCCCATCATTCGAATCGCGTCGGGCGAGGGCCCGATGAAGGTGAGGCCGCACTCGCGGACGACCTCTGCGAAGTGGGCGTTCTCGGCCAGGAAACCATAGCCGGGGTGGATCGCTTCGGCACCCGTGATTTGCGCAGCGGACATCACCGATGTCACATTCAGGTACGAGCTGGCGGAATCCGCGGCGCCGATACACACCGATTCATCAGCCAATTTGACGTGGAGGCTCTCGCGATCGGCAACCGAGTGCACCGTCACGGTCGAGACACCCAGTTCGCGACATGCGGCAATGATCCGCACCGCGATCTCTCCACGGTTGGCGATCAGGATCTTGGAGAACATCTCAGTCCATCACCGCGTCAGGGGCGGACCAGGAAGAGTTGCTCGTCATACTCAACCGGCTGCGCGTTCTCGGGAAGAACCTTGACGATGGTCCCGCTGACGTCGGCCTCGATTTCGTTCATCAGTTTCATCGCCTCGACGATGCACAGCGTCTGACCCTTTTCGACGAAGTCGCCGACCTTGGCGTAGGGATCCGCATCGGGATTCGGCGCGCGGTAGAACGTGCCGACAATCGGCGAGTTCACCGCATGCAAACCGGCTTCCTCGTCGGTCGCAGCAGCGGCATCGGCGGGCTGCGGCTCGGCCGCCGCCGTAGGCTCTCCGACAGCCGATGCCGGCACCTGGGCAGGAATCGGCGCCGCGGTCACGACCTGGCAGCGTCCTTCGATGCGAACGCGGGAACCCGCGTGCTCCATCTCCACACTCGCCACCCCGGACGAACCGACCAACTCGATCAGCTCACAGATTTCTTCGAACTTGTACATGAAAGTTGTCACCTCAGATGAATTCGGAGTAGAGGCGGGCGCGCGCCAGCCGGCTCACGAAGCGGCCCCTCCCGGCGATTCCGTCACGGCCGAGCACCAACACCAGGAAATAGCCGGCGGCAATGGTCGTCAACACGACGATCGCGTTTTCGGCAAAGATCGAGCATTGCTCGAGTTCGCCGTGCTGAAACTCCCGGGCAGCTTCTGCGAGATCGCGGAGGATTGTCGCGAGCTCTGCGCCGAGAGTTTCCAGGGATCCTTCGCGTGGAGTCACGACCACCGGAATACCGTCCGGATCCACGATGGCAACGCCTCGCGCACCTGGACAGCTCTCCAGCAGTTCTTGCATCGACTCCTCGAAGTTCACGTCTTCAGCCTCTCCGAGGTCAGTCTAACCGTCTCCAGCCAGCGCTGCAATGCGCGGACACGCGGATCCGACGGGTCTTCGGCCGCGATCTGAGGCAATTCATCCGGGGGTCCACCCTTGATCTGCTCGAGCAACCGGAGCGCGTCCTGGTTCCCCGGCTCGTGCTCGAGAACCCCCTGCACGGTGTTTTCGGCCATCTCGAGATCACCCTGCTCGACCGCCAGACGAGCCAGGGTCATGGTCGGCATGGGCAGTTCGTCGGCCGGCAACTCGGGCTCCGATTCCGGCTCGGGCTCAAACTCGGGCTCGGGTTCGGGTTCGGGTTCGGGCTCGGGTTCGGGTTCGGGTTCGGGCTCGGGCTCGGGCACGGGCTCGGGCTCGGGTTCGTAGACGGGTTGGGGAACGGTCTCCGCTTCCGACATGGCAAATGGATCGAGCTCCAACGCGGGCACGGATTCGGCTCGGCTCGGGCTCGGGCTCGGGCTCGGGCTCGGAGAGCGTAAACGGTTCCGGTTCGAAATCGGGCTCGGGCTCGGGCTCGGGCTCGGCCGGAGCATCCACCGCCTCAACCGCAGCAGCATCGCCAAACGGCTCGGTTGCGGCCAGGATATCCTCACGGGGGATTGCCTGAGTCTCGGCTCCTACGCCTGAGAAGACCTCCTCGTCGTCCACCGCGGCCACCGACTCGGGGAGCGGAGGCGGTTCGAGGACATCCGAGGACTCCATCTCCCACTCGGGCTGGGGCTCAGGCTCGATCGTCGCTTCCTCAGTTCCATCATCCTCGTCCACCGATTCTTCGGCAAAGACGTCGTCAGTGGTGTCCCAGACACCGGAATCGGCCGCGGACGCGACTGAAAAGGGCTCGTCAGAGGCTTCCGTTTCGAACTCGATCTCGATCTCCGGATCGCTTTCGGTTTCGGGGCCGGGCTCGGCTTCGAAAACGTCGAGCTCGGGTGCGTGGGCTGGTGGCTGCTGGCCCTCCAGGAGGCCGATCTCCGCCAGCTTTCCTTCGACATACGCGATGCGCTCGTCGAGCTCGTCGTCCGGACCCGACAGCCCGCGCGCCCTTTTCAGGGCCTTGACCGCGGCCACCCACTGACTGTTCTCGATCGCCGCTTCGCCCGCTGCACGCGCCGCGACAGCATTTTCGGGGTCGAGCTCGAGCGCGTGTTCGAGGGCTTGGGAGGCGCCAAGGCTGTCGCGGTTGTCGAGGAGTGCGCGGCCCAGGCTGACCCACGCCGCGACATACCGCGGGTGGTGTTCGAGACCCTTGCGGAGTACATCGACCGCTTCCGTCAACTCGCCTTCGCGGCGAAGGTGCTCGCCGAGCTTGAAGAAATTCCGGGAGGACGGATCCTCCCGGATTTCAAAGCGAAGCTGCTCGAGTCGATAGTCCATGAAATTTTAAACCCGCCGGGCCCTGCGGCCCGGCGGGTGGAATTTATCCACTAGGGCTCTGGTGTCGTCGCCGACAGCGTCCACCGATTGCCGGTGATCCTTCCGCACCAACCGCCGTAATCGTGAGCGTCCCTGTATGCCGTTCCTTGGAGCGCCTGCATGAGTGAAGGTCACCGTGATCTCTGCGGGGATAGTGGCATCCCAGTCAACGAAACCTTGCGTGGGACTCACCGAAAAGACGTTGTCCGAGATCGTTTTCAGCGAACTCCCATTGACGGTCGCCCCACCGGTATTTTCGATCGTGAAGCTGAGTGCCGACCATCGTCTGCGTTCGCCAAAGTCCAAACTCGATTCGCGGAGTTCCATAAGAACGGGCGGAAGTTCCACACAGCTCCGAGGCGGCGGGTTCGACGATGATCGCGCCATGCCAGCGTGTCGGAACAGTTCCCCGGGAAGTTGGACACAGTCACCGAAATCGGCGTCGACGTCGACCGTTGGCCCGGCGCACCGTCTGGCATCGTGCAGTCGATGGTATCGAAAGATATCCCAAGCTCGTTCACTCCCGGAAGATCAAAGACATCGATGGAGGTCTCGCTCGTGCGCTCCACATCGGCCGTCGGTGGAATGTAGGAACCGATCGAGACGAGCACTTCGTCCGAGAAGTCCTGACCAACGATCGAGATGTCATTCGGATCCACACCCTGGGTGGGCCGACGATCTGTTGCAGAATGATCGGGCTCACCGAGAGCACGGTTGGCGAGTTGCCGAGTATGTTGAAGTTGCCGCCCGTCGCGCTGTTGCCGGATTCGAGGAGCACCACTTCGAACGCTCCAGCCGCGCCGGCACACGAAGTTGCAAGATCATCAGGAATGCGAACCACGAGCTCGGTCCCGGTGACGCTCACGAGCTCCATGAGCTCGCCGCCCAGGAAAACCTGAAGCGGGTCTTCGAAGCCGGAACCGTAGATGATGACCAGATCTCCGAGCCCGCCCTCGACCGGCGAGTTCCCCGTGATGTACAGAGGATCGCCATAGGTGAAGGCGCCATCAAGGGTGTCTGTCTTGCCCGAGTTCATGTTGGTGACCGTGACATCCACCGCGACCGGTGGAACCTCGCCCTGCTGGCTGTAGTCGGGGGTGACACAGGTGATGCGGTCGTTGCCGGCCGGCGAGGTGTCGTTGAAGACGTTGACGTCGAGGGCCGTGAGATCGCCGAACCAGACCTGCATCGGAACCTGGAACCCCTGACCGAAGATGGTCACCAGGGTGCCGCCGTCCTCGGGACCGGCGGTCGGCGAGATGGTCGCGATCTCGGGTTGCGGATCATCGGCAAGGACGATGAACGCGTCCTCGAGAGTCACCGACCCGTCAATAGTAGCCACCGTAACGTCCATCGGAATGTCGCCCTCCAGCGGGAGGGTGCTGAAGATCGGCGTCTCGACCTGAATCTGGGAGCCGTCGGGAGCAACAGCGAGCACTGTGCCGAGTCGCACCACGCCGTTGTCCTCGGTGAAGCTGACGCTGAGATCCGAGGCCACGGTGCCGAAGCCCTGGCCGAGGATGCTGACCACTTCGCCACCCGAGGAGCGGCCCGTATTCGGAGACACGCCGAAGATCGCCGGGCCGCCTCCGGGCACGAGCGCGAAGGCATCGCCGAGGGTGTCGGTCTCCTGGCCGCCGGTCCCGGCATTGGTGATCACCCGAACGTCGGCGGTCTGCTGAATGGTGTTGTCGACGCCGGTGAAGGCCGGCGTGATGACCGTGATCGAACCCTCTTCGCTGAGCGGATCGCTCTCGACCACGCCGGCGACGATCGCCTGGTAGGCATTGCCGTTGAGATCGAAGTACACGTCCACCGGAGCGAGAATTCCCTTCCCGATGATCGTTGCCTGCTCGCCGCCACCGTATGAACCGCGCCTCGGATCAATCCCGAAAAGCTGGAGCTGGTCGGTGGTCGCCCGGTCTTGATAGGTGACAACGATCGCGTCGCTGACCCCTTTGACCAATGCGCGAATCGAGTACGAACCTGCAGCATCGGCGACGAAAGCCACCGATGAGCTGCCGCTGGAAGTGATGACCGAGGCCTGGGTGGTGCCGTTGCTGAAGGCGCCGCCGCTGGCCTGGAAGGTGACCGTCGTGCCATCGGGCGCCGGCGACCCGTTCTTGGCCACATCCGCCTCCACCAGAATCACCGTGTCGACAAAGGGTCCGGTGCTGCTGGCTTGGAGCGAGGTGATGGCCCACGCTTCCGGGGCAACGGTCGGAACCGGCCGCGGCGAGGGACTGTCCCCGGAGCACCCGACCATGGCGACCAACGCCAGGAGAGCAATAAAAGGAAAAAACCTTCTCATGGTTTCAGACCCCCAAGACTACTGCGCGAGACAGAAGAAGTTGTAGGCAATCGACACCTTTTCGGTGGCGACATTCTTGCCCGAGATCGTCGTGCCAAAGATCTGCAGCTGCAGGCTCTGGCGGATGTTGGTGTTGCCGGTCTCCGGGTCAAAGCCGCCGTTTTCCGGCAGCAGGTAGGCCAGCGGGATGTCCCGCATGAGCTCCAACGGATAGATGCGGTAGTTCTCGAGATCCGCTGTGCCGTCGGCAGGGACATAGACTGCAGTGTCGTAGGCCCACTCCGGCGACGGCGTAGCCGAGGCGTTATCAGTCCGATACGGGGTGATAACCCACCGCGTCAGGTTGACGTCCTGGCTCGATGTCAGATTCGCTTCGGTGTTCTTCGCTGACGACATGATCGTCATCCGGCCGACGGTGAGATCGAAATCCTGTGCGCAGAGATCGATGTCGGGCACGTTTTCCGCGACCTCCACCGTCAGAAACACCGCAGCTTCGGTATTGTCGAGCGTGCTGTTACCGCCGCATGAACCGACGACCACCGCCAGCGCGAGCACGACGCAGAATTGAAGGAAGCGCTTCATCTCACCCTCCACCTAGTACTTCACAATCCTCGGGGTAATGAAGATCAGCAACTCGTCATGGCGTTTGAAGACCCCTTTGTTCTTGAAAAGCCACCCGAAGATCGGGATTTTGTGCAAGCCAGGCACCCGATTCTCGTTGTTCTGATCGTTGATTTGATAGATCCCGGCAATCACCGTCGTGCCGCCGTCGCGAACCAGAAGCTGGGTCTCGGCGTCACGGGTGAAGATCGGCGCGTTCTGGCCGCCGGCCACGCCCACTCCGATCACCGGCTCCTGTTTCTTGATCATGATATCGAGATTGACCGTGCCCTCGGCAGTGATCTGGGGCGTCACCTCGAGGCGCAGGGTGGCGTCCACGTACTGGACGGTCACGGTGTTGTTCGCCACCGTTTGCACCGGAATCTGCAGGCCGGATCGGATCGAAGCGCGCATCAGGTTCTGGGTCGTAACCCGCGGCGTCGACACGATCCTGACAAGGCCGTCAGCCTCGGATGCCGCGAGCAGGAAATCAAGGTTGAAGGTGTTGAGGATGTCGCCAAAAGTCATGGCGAGGAGGCTGGCGCCGCGTTGGAGATCGACGCCGCCCTCGATCCCGATCGAGTTCGGGAAGGTCAGCCCGGTGTCGTTGCCGTGTTCCGCGTCCATGATTCCACTGAATCCCCAGCTGACGCCGAGTTCGCGCGAGAAGTCGCGGGTGGTCTCGACGATTCGTCCTTCAATCACCACCTGAGGCGTCGGTTGATCGAGAGACTCGATCAGCCGGAGAACACCTTCGACGCGGTCGACAACATCACGGATGATCAGCGTGTTGGTGCGCTCGTCGGTGGTCACGGATCCGCGATCCGAAAGCAGGTAGCTGTCGGAGGAAAGGAGCGTCGCGATATAGCTCGCCTTGGCGTACGACAGCGGTTTGAGGATCGTCTTGAGCGGTTTGGCCTTTTCCTTTTCCTTCTCGAACGCCGCCTGCGCGGATTTCTCCTGAGCGAGCTTGGAGATCGACGCCACCCGCAGGACGTTGTTTTCGAGGACGTAATCGAGACCGTTGATCTTCAAGATCAGATCGAGGGCCTGGTCCCAGGGAACTTCGCGAAGTTCCACGGTGACCGAACCGCTGACGCCGGGGTCGAGCACGATGTTGAGCTCGGTCAGCACCGAGAAGGTCTTGAGGACATCTTTGATGTCGGCATCTTTGAGCGTCAAGGTAATGGGTTCGCCCGACCACTGCTCTTCCTGAGAAGAGACCTCGGTCACCGCATAGGCTTCGCCCTGGGTTGTCGGGCCGTCCAGGACCTGCACTGCCTCCGCCTTCTCGATCAGCTGCGAGTTGTCGGCAACCCACGGGCTTCGGCTCTCTACGGATGTTCCCTGCACCGAATCGTTCCGGATTTCTTCGTCCGGCACGTCAAACATCGCCGACACGACTGGCTGGGCCGGCTCCGGATCGTCGATCGCTTCGGGTCTCGATCGTGTGATCTCGATGGTCCCGGCTGCAGCCACGTTGACCGACTCGACCCTGGCCGGCGCCGGCATCTCGCCCGAGCCGACGGAGATCGCCGCACCATACTGCGTTTCGTCGATCCGGTAAGTCGCCTCTCCGCGGAGGTCCAGGACCACTCGCGTCACCGGACTGGGCTCGGCCTGAAACTGGGCGACCCTCACCTGGCTCACCAGCGGAGAGTTCACCGGCATCAGTCGATCGTTGACGCGGTTGATCACGCCGTCGAGATCGAGCACCAACCGGCGCGGATCCGGAAGCGTGAATGCGCGCACGTCGAGCGTGCTGTCGGAGCGCAGCTCCACGACCACGCCGTCACCCGTACGGACCGGGACCACTTCGAAAAGACTCGCAGGTCCGCCCGCGGACGCCCGGCGCGGCGCCACCACAACTTCTTCACGGGCCACGGCCGCAGGAGCCGTTTGCACAACAGCAGAACCGCGGGTGGAGAAGGAGGTGAAGGAAAGGTCAAGCCCTCCGGTCACCGGAGCCAGCGACAGCTGCGCCGGTTCGTCGAGCCACACCGTGAGGCGCGAGACCCGCTTTCCAAACTCTTCAACGTGATTGAGTTCCGCACGCTCGATGCCAAGCTCGGGCTCGAGGAAAAGTCCAGCGCTTTCTTCCCAGCTCGCTTCTGGCAACTCGACCACCCACACGCCGGGTTGCGGCGAGTAGTGGACGGTTTCCAGCTCCCCCGTCGCCCGGACGTGGAGCACAGGTCCCGAAGGCCCCGCCTCCGCTCCCATCCCCTGAATCATCGGGATGGTCTCCTCGGCGAGGAGCGGCATACCAGCCCCCAGCAGGACGCAGGCCGCGATCGCCACCAGGTTGCGGACGTTTTTCTTCATCATGCCGGCCCCCATATTCCTCTCATATCAACGGCTAGTCCGTGAGTTCTCGCACTATTTCGTCGAACTGCTTGAGTCGATTGGGGTCATTGACGTTTTGTCTGAAGACCACCTTGTTAGGCTGAATGTCTGCGACCTCGCCGTTGTACAGCTTGGTGCCCGGTCGGATGATGTAGGACACGTTGTCCCGTCCGAGGACGAATGCAACGATGCCGCTTTCCATCTTGATGACGCCCTCGACCCGCAGCTCCTCGATCAGCATTCCCGGGAGCCCGGGCGGGCGAGCCTTTGCAGGCCCGGTCTCTTCATCTTCTTCAAAACCCTCGAGCAGCGACCGGAACGGATCCCGGCGACCCGCCGGGTCATAGCTGAAGATCTTGCCTTCGAGGACTTCCTCTTCACCGCGCAGAATCTTGTCAATTCCCGAGACGTCGACCTCTTCGTCAACCAACCCGGGGACAGCTTCCTCGGCAGGTGGATCAGCCTCCTGGGCCCCGGCCACGCCAAAACCCAGGAACAACACCATCAGACCACACGACAGAATGAGGGTGCGTTTCATTGTGCTGTCTCCGCCTCGGGCGCCTCTTCTTTGTAGATGAAGGTGCGCTGCACGAAATCGGCGTGGACCGTGAAGCTCTCCCCGCTCTCTTGACAGGTCTGATCGTCAGGTCGTTGACGTTGATGATTCGAGAGAATCGGCTCAAGCGGTCAAAGAAGAGTCCCAGCTCATGATAGGTCCCGTCGAGACCCACCCGCATCGGCCACTCATAGTAGAACCCGCGATCCTCCAGTTCCCCCGGGGTGAACTGCGTGAGGTTGAACCGGCCTCTTTCGGTGAGCTGTTTGAGGCGCTTGATGAGATTGTCGGTCTCGCGGCGGGTCGGAAGAATCCGGCGCAGCCGCTCGAGCTCGACCTCGTAGTTGCGAATGTCTTCTTCAAGCCGCGGCAGATCCGCCTTGGCTGCGCGCCCCTTTTCGATCTCCCGCTCGAGATCGTCGATCGAACTTCTCGAGCCGCTCGATCTGGGAGCCGATCTCCTTGAAAACATACATATGCATGACGGCAAACAGCGCGGCCCCGAGCAGAACGCCGATGATGGCTGCCACGTACCAGGGCTTGGTATTCAGATCAATTGCCATGGAACCAGCCCCCCGTCCTCATCGACCCGAGCCCGCTCGAGGCGAGCCCTCGGCCGCCGCGATCTCCGGCGGATTATTGTTGAAAACGCAGCGAAGCGAGAAATTGAAGGTGTCGCCGCGGGAGCGCGTCAGGTTTTTGACCACAGGTTCCTCGAAGAACGGTGACGCAAAGAGATTCGAGATGTAGTTTGCAACCGCGTTTTCATCCATTGCGGTACCGGTCAGGGTGATCTCCGTACCCTTGAAACCCAACTGAGTGAGCCATACCAGTTCGGGAAGGGCGCGTGAAACCTCGTCCATGATCCGCACCGGTCCCTTTTGGTTGCGTTTGAGTTCGTTGATGACCTCGATCTTGTGCCGCAGCGCCTCGCGGCGCGCCTCGAGTTGCTCGACCTTCTGGATATAGACCAGCAGCTCATCCCGCTCACGCCGGCGCTCGCGCTCGACCTCGCGCAGATTGGAGCGTTTGCTCGACAGCAAGTACCACTGGGTGCCGACCACGACGCAGGCCACCGCAAGCACGATCATGAGGATGATGTCGCCTTGCTTGGCTCCCAGCGAAAATGCCGGCCGATCGACTGCGGATGCCGCTGCTGCCGGAGTTTCAGCAACCAGATTGATTTTTATCATCGCGTCACTCTCCGACCCTGCGAACCGCGAGACCCACAGCGACCGCCATCGCCGGAGCGTGCCGGTTGATCCACTCGGGATCGAAGTCGGACTCGCTGTAGCGGATATTCCGGAACGGGTTCATGATCTCGACTGCGACCTGGAAGCGCTCCCTGAGAACCTCGTCGAGGTTGAGGATCTGCGCACTTCCACCAGCCAGCACCACACGATCGATATGGTCGACGGATGATGTGGCGACGAAGAAATCAATCGTCTTTTGGAGTTCCGCGGTGAGGTCCTCTGACACGCTGTTGAGGACGCTCAATACCTGCTGAAGGGTGTTCTCTCCGACACGCTCGCCGAGCTTCAACCTCTCCGCATCGTCGCGCGACAGGCTGAGCTCGCGCTGGATCGCCTCCGTGTACTGGTTGCCGCCGAAGGCGACATCCCGCCAGAAGATCGACGTGCCGTGGTACAGGACGTTGATGTTCATCACCGAAGCGCCCACGTTCACCAGGGCGATCGTCTCCGGATCGACATCGTAGTTGGCTTCGAATGCATTCTGGAGGGCAAAGACATCCACATCGACAAGGACCGGATCTTTCCCGGCCTGGACGATCACCGATGTGTAATCCGCAATGCGATCGCGTTTGACCGCAACCAGCAACACATCCATGGTGTCCCCGGCCTCGGATTCGAGCACAACATAGTCGAGATTGACGTCGTTGATGTCGAATGGAATGTACTGCTCGGCTTCCCACTGAATCGATTCAGCGAGCTCCGCGTCCGTCATTGCCGGCAGTTGAATTTTTTTGATAATCACCGAATGGCCCGACAATGAGCCGCCAAAATTCGGATTCTTGATGCTGTTTTCGGCGATCAAACGTGACAACGCCTCGACAACAAGTGACGAGTCCATTATCGCGCCATCAACAATTGCTTCTGGAGAAAGATCCGCGATACCCGCGTGGAGGAGTTGAAATTCTCCGCTTTTCAACGGTTTCAACTCCACGATCTTGATCGCAGACGATCCCACATCACAACCGACGACTTGTTTTTTTGGCTTACCAAACACGGCTTACACCTTGATCGCAGAAGTTTTTCTGGACAGGTTTCTGGGCAGGTTCATAAAACCCTCTACTTTGAAGGCTACCAAAGGCCTCCCTTAAGGTCAAGCAACATAGATCACAAAGAGAAAGGCGACACTTATACCAATATACCTTGTCAACAGTCGGCATGAATTGACTCCACAAGGTTGTGTCAAGGAAGCATGGAATTCATGGCGTTCCTCGGACCAGCTTTTTGCACCGACTTTTCCCGCCACTGTTTTTGAATTAACGCGTTTCACTTGACGCCTTTCAGACAAGAATTACCCCCTTTCATTGTACCCTTCGTTTGTCAGAAAGTGCTCCAAGAATGGTCGAATTCTTTTTCATCATCCTCTCTCGCACTTGAAAATCGGCGCTACCTGTGCTATTTAATTCAACCCCGTGCGGGGTTCGTGAGGAGGAATTCGAATGGCGCAGCGATGTGAAATCTGCGGCAAGGGCCCGATGACTGGGAGCAACATCTCCCACGCCCACAATGTAACCAAACGGCGATGGCTTCCCAATCTCCAGCGTGTACGCGCGATGGTGGATGGGAGACCGCAATACCTGAAGGTGTGCACCCGCTGTATCCGTTCCGGCAAGGTCACCAAAGCCCCGCGAATCTGAGGCGTCACATACCATCATTGGCCGGCACCCGTCTGGCCGCGACGCTCCACCCGTATCATCCCCTTGAGCGCCCGAAGATGGCCGAGGATGCGGGTGAGTTGTGCCGCGTCGCGAACCACAATGGTCATCGCCGCAAATCCGGTGTCGTTCGGTTCGGTGCGCAGCTGGCAGCTGAGGATGTCGCTCCCTTCTGACGAAATGGTCTGAGAGATCAACGCGAGGATGCCCGAGCTGTCGTTGAAGGTCATGTCCACATCGACCTGCGACGTCGGCGCTTTCGAGGTGGCTGCGCTCGGGGCCCATCGAACCTCGATCTCTCGTTCCGGGTGGTAGAGCAGGTTCCTGACATTCGGGCACCCTCGCGAGTGGACCGCCACGCCCTTGCCGCGGGTCACGAATCCCACGATATCCTCGCCCGGCAGCGGCTTGCAGCACTTTGCCAGATAGACCAGGAAGTCGGCGTCTCCGGTAACCTCGAGAGCGTGGGCGGCCGTCGACGCCGGCGCCGAACGGGTCGTCAGCTCTTCCGCCACCTCCTCGTCGGCCGCATCGTCGCGGCGGAACGGCCCGCTGACCGCACTGACCGGCAGCTTGCCGAACCCGACCGCCGCCAGCAGATCGTCCTCCTTGGACACTCCGCTGGAGCTGATGACGGCCGCCAGTTCCTCACTCCCGCTCACTTTGCGCAGCGAGGTGCCGATCTTTCTCAACTCGCGGTCGACCAATTTGCGTCCGACCTCGACGGCACGCTCCTTCTCCTCCTTTTTCAGCCACGCCCGGATCTTCGACCGCGCGCGGTTGGTGGCGACAAAACTCAGCCAATCATGGTGGGGCCGCTGGCGGTTCGATGTCGTGATTTCGACAATATCGCCGTTCCGGATTTCAGTCTTCAACGGAACCCAGCGGCCGTTGACCCTGCCACCAACGCAGGTTTGGCCGACCTGGCTGTGGACGCGATACGCGAAATCGAGGATTGTCGCACCGCGCGGAAACGAGAAGACATCGCCCCGAGGGGTGAAGCTGTAGACCTCGTCCGGATAGAGATCGACCTTGAGGGAGTCGAGGAACTCACGCGGCGACGATCCCTCCGAGTTGTCGAGCAGGGCGCGTAACCACGCCACGCGAGAATCCTCCGCAGGAGCGTGCGAGCCCTTTTCCTTGTAGCTCCAGTGCGCCGCGATCCCGAACTCGGCGATCTTGTGCATGTCATGGGTTCGGATCTGAATCTCGAAGGGGTGCCCCTCGGGTCCGATGACCGTGGTGTGGAGCGATTGATAGGCGTTGGGTTTGGGAATCGCCAGATGGTCTTTCAACCGCCCCGGAACAGGCGACCACTGACCGTGGATCAGACCGAGGGTCGCGTAGCAATCAGCGACCGAAGAAACAATGATTCTGAACGCGAGAAAATCGAAGACGTTCGCGACATCGATGCCCTGCCGTTTGAGCTTCTCCGAGATCGAGTACAGGTGCTTCACGCGGCCCAGGACGACTCCTTCAATACCGTTTTCCTGCAGCAGTCCTTCGAGGACTTCCTGGATTTCGGCGAACCACCGTTCGGCGGCCTCCCTGCGTTCTTCAATTTCGTGGCTGAGCTTCTCCGCCTCCTTCGGGTGGAGGTAGCGGAAACAGAGGTCCTCCATCTCCGTTTTGATGGCTCCGATGCCGAGACGGTTGGCGATCGGCGCGAAGATCTCGAGCGTCTCCCGCGCGATCGCGACCTGTCGATCGCGACGGAGAAACCCGAGGGTCCGCATATTGTGAAGCCGATCCGCGAGCTTGATGAGAATCACGCGGACGTCGTCCATCGAAGCCAGCAGCAGGCGCCGGAAGTTCTCGGCTTCGGTTGCCTCGCGGCTCGTGTAACTCGACTCGAAGTCGGCCATCTTGGTCAACGCCACAACCAGTCGCGCCACCTCGGGACCGAATTCGATCTCCAGTTCCTCGGCCGTGGTATCCGTGTCTTCGAGGAGATCGTGCAGGAGTCCGGCAGCCACCGTTTCTTCGTCGAGCTCCATTTCCGCGAGGATCGAGGCCACAGCCAGAGGATGGTTCAAATACGGCTCGCCCGACCGTCGAATCTGTCCCTGATGGCGATTGGCTGCGAAGACATACGCGTGCCGCAGGAGGTCCTCGTCCAGATCGGGACGGTAGCGTTCCATCCGGTTGAGGATGTTCTCGATGCGGATCTTCACCGCAGGCGATTCCACAGCCATCTATATAGTCTATCGTTCGGGTCAAGAAACGGGCCTCCACGGGTCCATAACCGCGTCGTTGCCTGCAAGGTGATGTGATGGCTGTTACAAATCCGGGGGCGTCAGAGAGGATTCGCGCTGCAGGAAATGCAGAGCCCTCTCAGAGCTTCCAGATTCTAGAATTTGGATTTAGAATTCGGATTTCCCCCGCCCGCCGCAATCATGGGGGGTTGGGTGGGAAATCCAAAATCCAAAATCTAAAATCCGAAATCCGGATTTCGGTCAGCGTTTGCCCTTCGCTCGTCTGCGCTCACGCCTCGCCACCAGCAGCTTGTTGACCGCGAGCGCCACCGGTGACGCGACGAAGATCGAGGAGTATGTACCAACGAGCACACCGATCAACAACACGAAGGCAAAGGTGTTGATGACATCGCCGCCGAAGATGTACAGGCTCAGCACCACCGCCAGGGTCGTGCCCGAAGTGATGAAGGTTCGGGACAGGGTCTGGTTGATGGACACGTCCATGAGCTTTTCGAGATCCTCGCCACGGTGCAATCTGAGGTTTTCTCGCACACGGTCGAAGACCACAACGGTGTCGTTGACCGAGTAGCCGACCAGCGTGAGCAGGGCTGCGACCGTCGGCAGGTTGATTTCGCGGTGGGTCACCGCGATCGCCGTCAGGGTGATCAGCACATCGTGGAAGAGAGCGGCCACCGCGCCGACTGCGTAGGGAAGCTGGAAACGAATCCAGATGTAGATCAGCATTCCCACGAGGGAGAAGGCGATTGCGAGCATCGCCTTCTTCTGCAGATCCGCACCCACCGCCGGTCCGACGCTTTCGGCTCCGAGGAGCGCGAAGGCTCCGGCACCCGCGTTGTTCTGAAGGTACGAGCGGGAATCGGCGGACAACCCCTCGACTCCACTCAGCTCGTCGAGGGACAAGAAGATCCCGTTCTGCTTGCGGTAGTCGAGGACGGATTCAGCCATCGGCTCGTAGTAGGTCTCACGAGCCTCGAAATCACCGACCATTCCATCCGGATCGGCGGTGACCAGGAGTTCGAGGAGATCGAGCGAACCCTTGGTGTTGAGGTCGAAACGGTCGCCGAGATCTGCGTTGAGGTCGTCGTGCAGGAGCTCGAGAATCGGTCGGGTGAAATCGCCTTCCGCACCTTCCGGATTCTCGACGCGGATCATGATCTCGTGCTTCTCGGCTTCATCAAATCGTTGAATCAGCGGTGTTCCGACGGTGAGATTGGAGATCGCGGTTCGCAGATCGCCGAGATCGGGCTGATCCCGAAACTTGAGCGTAACCTGGGTACCGCCGACGAAATCGATGCCGAGGTTGAGCCCCGGACCGAAAAACTGATAGGCCAGACCGGCGGCCACCACCAGCGCCGACACTGAGAGGGCGATCCGGCGGTATGAAAGAAACGGAATGTTGGTGTCGCCAATGATGCGCATTGTTGCCTCGCTAAATACTCAGGGTCTCGACCCGCTCGCGGCCCGCAAGCACGATCATGTAGAGCGTGCGGGAAACGAAAACGGCTGTAAAAACGCTCGCCAGGATGCCGATCGACAACGTCACCGCGAAACCCTTGATCGGGCCGGTTCCGAAGTTGAACAGGAAGAGGGCGGCGATGAGGGTGGTCAGATTGGCATCGAGAATGGTCCCGAAGGCTCGCGCGAATCCCGTATCGATGGCCGCGCGCACGGTCTTGCCGACCCTCAGCTCCTCGCGAATCCGTTCGAAGATCAGCACGTTGGCGTCGACCGCCATACCGATCGTCAGAATCACGCCGGCGATGCCGGGCAGGGTCAAGGTCGCGCCAAAATAGGCCATGGCGCCAAGCAGGATGATGATGTTGAGGATCAGTGCAACATTCGCGTTCAGCCCAGACAAACGGTAGTAGACGAGCATGAAGAGCATGACCGCCAGCAGCCCGGCAACCGCGGCGCGCACTCCTCTGACGACCGAGTCGTGTCCGAGCGATGGGCCGACCGTCCGTTCTTCGAGGTAGGTGATGGTCGCGGGAAGGGCACCAGCCCGGAGCTTGAGCGCCAGGTCCTCGGCATCTTCGATCGAGAAGTTCCCGGTAATCCGGCCGTCGCCCGGAATGCGGCTTTCGATCACGGGCGCCGAGATGACCTTGTCGTCGAGAACGATTGCCATCCGGGTGCCGATGTGGGATCCGGTGTACTGCCCGAACTTGTCCACCGCGTGCGGCTGGGTGGCGAAGTTGACCACAGGCTGGCCGTACTCGTCCTGGCTCCTACGAGCCGAGCGCAGCTCCTGTCCCGAGATGATCGCAGCTTTTTTGAGGACGTAGTACTCGATTCCGAGCACCTCGCCGTCGAGCCCCTGGCGCTCACCCGGGAGGATTTCCGAGTCGGAGGGCACGGTCCCGCCGAGGCTCGCAATCAAGGTCTGGCGATCGGGCATCGGCCCGCCGACGACCTCCTGAAACTCGAGGAACGCGGTCGACGAGATCAGGTCCTTGACCCGGGCCGGGTCGTCGACACCCGGGAGCTGGACCAGAATGCGGTCGCTCTCGAGACCCTGGCGCTGGATCACCGGCTCGGCGACGCCGAACTGATCGACCCGGTTCCAGATCGTCTCGAGCGACGAACGGACCGCCATATCGCGGACCGTCCGGTCCATGTTCGGCGGCAGCTGGAATGTCCACGCACCGACCGACGGGTTGGCCTTGTAGCCCGGCACCCATGAGGCGGCGAGCTCGCGGAGCACGCCGACATCGGTATCTGCCGGCACCTCGACGGTGAAGCTCAGGGCGTCGATATCGGTCGAGATCTGACGCAGTGTCACACCATCTTCAGCGGCACGGCTCACCAGCCGTTGCGATGCATCATCGAGCTCCGCCTTGATGGCGTCGTCGGTCTGCACCTGGAGAACCAGGTGAATACCTCCGGAGAGGTCGAGGCCGTATTTGATCTTCTCGCCGGGTGGATAGAGAGACCACACGCACAGCCCGACCACCACCAGAATCAGTACAATTCGCCACAGAATCTTCGAGTCCACACTCGCCTCCGTCTCAAGAGGTCTCTGACGGGGTTGTTCCGTCAGCACCGACCGGACCGCCGATGGCGCTCTTGGATATCCTGATTTTTGTGTTTTCCGAGATTTTGAGCAGCAGGGTCTGGTCTTCGACCGTTGCAACGGTCCCGAAGATACCGCCGGTCGTCACGACCTTGTCGCCCTTTTTGAGCGCTGCAATCATCGATTCTTTCTTCTTCTGCTGTTTTTTCGCGGGCATGATGACGAGAAAGTAGAACACCCCGAAAATCAGGGCGAACATCATCATCATTCCAAGGGGGCCACCCCCTCCACCAGCTTCCATGATTCACCTCTCGTTGTCTGTGGGCGCTGAGCGCCCCCGGGCGTTCGTTCCCCGGGCCTCTTCCACCCGGGAGCGAAATCGCGTATAGCGGCCCGCTATGATAGCTTCCCGAGCCCCGCGCATCAAGCGCAAGAAGTACCAGAGGTTGTGCATCGTCAGCAAAACCACCGATGTCACCTCGTTGGCGACAAAAAGGTGGCGCAGCACGGCGCGGGAATAGGTCGCACAGGTCGGGCAGGCGCAGTCTTCATCGAGCGGTCTGGGATCGTCGGTGTGGCGCGCGTTTTTGATCACCAGATCGCCCGCCGAGGTGAAGACCTTGCCGGTCCGCGCCGACCGGGTCGGCAGGACACAATCGAAGAGGTCGACACCGCACGAGACCGCGTGCAGGAGATCTTCGGGGTACCCCACTCCCATCAGGTACCGCGGACGTTGTGCCGGCAGCATCGGGGCAGCCATCGAAACCCCGTCGTGCAGCGCCTCGGATGGCTCGCCGACCGCCAATCCGCCGATGGCATAGCCGTCGAACTCGGCCTCGGCGAGGGCCTCGCTGGATCGCCGCCGAAGAGCCTCGATCAGCGATCCCTGTTGGATGGCGAAGACACCGCCACTCCATCGAGATCCCCCGGCACGAAGAATCTGCGCCTCCTGCAGGCCCCGCAGCGCCCACTCGACACTGAGCTCGGTGGATCGTTCCGCCTTCTCCCGGGCAACCGGATACGGAAGGCACTCGTCGAGAACCATCGCCACGTCGACACCGAAACCGATCTGGGTGGAGATCACATTGGCCGGTGTCAGGCGGTGTTCGCTGCCGTCAATGTGCGATCTGAATGTCACGCCACCATCGTCCATCGACCTCCGGTTGGCAAGGGAGAAGACCTGGTAGCCCCCTGAATCGGTCAGGATCGGGCCGTTCCACCCGAAGACCCGGTGGAGGCCACCGAGTTTCTGGATGCGTTCCAGACCGGGACGCAAGAGGAGGTGGTAGGTATTCGCGAGGATCATTTCCGGCGCCAGACGCTCGAGTTCCCACGCCGCCATGCCCTTGACGGTCCCCGCGGTGCCCACCGGCATGAACGCCGGCGTCTTCACCACCCCGTGGGGCGTTTCCAACTCGGCGGCACGGGCCGAGGTCTCGGAATCTTCACTGACAATCGAGAAAGGGAGCATTTTCTCTCAACAGGACGGTAAGACGCCGGCCTCAGCTGACGCCGGCCGAGGCGTCGAGGGTTTCCAGCTTGACGTCGGCGCCCAGTTCGAGGCGAAACCGCGAGTCGTCGATTTCGGAGTTGATCACCACATTGTTGAACTCGTACCGTGTGCTGTCGCCGTCGGCTTCGTTGTAGACGATGACAACCGGCAGATACAGTGAACGGTCGACCTCGATCTCCACCGATTGCAGCTTCTTTTTGAGCATGTTGCCCACCGGCCGCAGGGTGAGACGATAGTGGTCCGAGCCTCCCGGGTCCGACAGGGTGATGGAGAAGTGCGATTTGAGGTCATCCAAAGGCTGAGTCCCCGCCAGCACACGGACGAACTTCCGCTGCTTGCTGGACACCTTGAGGCGCTCGGCCCGCGCCTGCAGCGGATGAAATGTCGTCACGGTATCGTCGGCAAAAAGCACCACCATCTGATCCGGTTGCCGGTAGTCCCAACGCACCAGATCCGGGGCACGGAAAATGAATACGCCTGTCGACTCAACGGCCTCGAGCAGCAGGGAGCTGTGTTTGAGTTGGACGAACTCCGCCTCGAGCGATTCCACCGCGCGTTGGCGTTCCACCACGCGCTCGATCAGGGCATCGAGCTTGGCGCTGCCATCGAGAGAGTCGATCGAGACCACA
This sequence comes from Candidatus Sulfomarinibacteraceae bacterium, assembly GCA_963769215.1. Lineage (GTDB taxonomy): Bacteria > Acidobacteriota > Thermoanaerobaculia > Thermoanaerobaculales > Sulfomarinibacteraceae > Sulfomarinibacter. Next base: position 187,708 of record CAVYKX010000018.1, read on the forward strand.
GCCGGCGGTGACGCCGCCCACAAGAAAGGGATACTGCCGAGGCACAGAAACACCGTGAACTTCATGAAAATTCGCACGGGGCGAACTTTAGCACACAACCTCCCCCCATCACGCCCAATTCTCAGTTTTGAATTCTGAATTTTGAATTACCCACACACCCTCCCCTTCCTGCGGGAGGGTGTGTGGGCATTGAGAATTGAGAATTGAGAATTGAGAATCAAGAATTCGAATCGTGTTCGCTAATTCTCGCGCTCACCAACTCGCAACGGGATCGACCTCGAAAACCGGCCACGATCGTCCCTGGGGATCTTCGTGAGTTGGAATTCCATCGACGATCTCGTCAAAGACCCGCTGGCTGACATCCTTGCCGGTGTCGGCGACGAGAATGCGCTCGACCGCGCGATCGCGAGCAGCCTCCAGCAAGAGTCGCGTTCCGGTCGAGTTCACGAAGCTCTCCGGGCCCACCCCGTCGGCCCCAACCACGACAATTGCCGCGCCTCTGTCGAGCCAATGCAGCATGGCCGCGTCCGGCTGCGAATACGCCCTGCCGTGCACGGACAGGCACTCCGCCTGGTCTGATCCACGCCCCGAAGCGGTTCCGTCAAAAACCACCGCCGAGCCCGGCCAGCCCCTTCGCCAGGCCCCCTCCACGGCAGCGGCTACTGCGGTCGATTTCGAAATGGTTAGCACAATTCGTGAATTCTGGATCCACGCCCAGCTTCCGGCGGCAAACCGTCTCGGCAGCTCGTGCAGTGCTCGTCGGCGCTGTTCCAACCAATCAAAAAACGCGCCAGGCTTCCCATGCTCTGCCACAGCCGCCAGTGACTGCAGATTGGCCATCGTCGACTGTCCTGCGGCCAGCAACTGCGCGCCCAGGTGAACAGATTCGGGCAGCAAGCGGCCTCGCATTCGATCAGCCCACGGATCAGCGTCTTCTCGATTTCGACTCGCTCCGCATTCGCGGTCGGTCGCTGCGCGCCGGAAGAGTTCGAGAACGCATCGTCACTTCATCGTCTCACTGATGTGATTGTAGTGTGTGCGACCTCCGTGGGTGGCAACGGCACAGAGTTTCGACGCGCTCTCTGCGGATGCGAGAAAAGGAGAAGTGTTCACCCGCAAGCGCTTTGGGTGCACGGGAGGGTGGTTGTCGACCTCTTCTCCTTATTCCCTCTCTTTTGTCTCGGTGCACAACGTTCTACGTGCTAACGTTCCAACGTGCTACCGTTCTAGCGACTCGATGGAGGCAACATGAGTGACACCACACCGAAACCGCCGAAGGCCCCCCGCCTGACCATGGACGCCGAAACCGGACTCGGCCAATACTCCAATTTCGTCAGCATCGCCCACAACTACTCCGAGGTGCTGCTCGACTTCGGGCGCACCCTGCCGGGACGCGAAGACATCCCGGTGGTGGCCCGCATCATCATGAACCCGTTTCAGGCCAAGCAACTCCTGCGAGCTCTCAGCCACAACGTGCAGATGTACGAAAACACCTTCGGGACGATATCGGATCCGCCGCAGGGGGCGGGCGAACCTCCGCCGGGGGGGACGAACTGACTCGCCCACCCGCCCAGCCCAGTAATGAGTAATCAGTATTCAGTAGTCAGTTGCCGACTCGGAACGCCCAGACTGAATACTGATCACTGATCACTGAATACTGGTTACTGGTTACTGGTTACTGGTTACGAAAAAGGGGCGCGCCTTTCGGCGCGCCCCTTGTGGTTTCAGTTATTTCCGCGTCACTCTTCAATCTGAAGAATCACGAATCGATAGGCATCGGCTCGCGGAATGTAGACGTAAAGCCGCAGGTACCCTCCGCCATCGATCGCCTTGACCACTTCGCGAAGGTCCGACGGGCTCGCGATCGGCTCACCGTTGGCCTCGGTGATCACCAGGCCTTGAGTCATCCCTTCCTCGCTGGCCGGCGACAGCGGCCGGACACGGGTCACGACGACGCCATCGATCTCGTCGCCGATTCGGAAGTTCTGGCGTACGGCCGGGCTGAGCTCGGTCACCGTCACCCCGACACGCTCGAAGACATCACCCTCGCCGGTCGGGCCTTCTTCTTCTTCACTCGCTTCGGCCTCCGAGTCACGCTCCTCCAGGGTCACCGTGACGGTCTTCGGTTTGCCGTCGCGGATGATGCCGAGCTCGACCTCGGTTTCCGGAGGCAGCGCCGACACGGTATCGATCAACTCGCGCGTGTTCTCGATAGGTTCGCCGTCGACCGAAACGATGACGTCGCCGTGGCGCACGCCGGCCTTCTCCGCCGCGTGCCCCGGAACCACCTGTTCGACCAGAGCGCCGTCGGAGTTCTCGAGACCGAAGGCCTCGGCCTCCTCGCGATTGAGGTTGTTGATGGATACGCCGAGGTAGCCGCGCACCACCCGTCCGCGCTCCCGAAGCTGCGGCAGAATTCGGCGGGCGACATCGATCGGGATCGCAAAGCCGATGTTCTGCCCGGCAGCATTGATCGCCGTGTTGATTCCAACCACATTGCCGTAGAGGTCAACCAACGGTCCACCCGAGTTTCCGAAATTGATCGCGGCATCGGTCTGAATGAAATTTTCGAAGGAATTCGATTCGGCCGACAATCCGAGCGCTCTGCCCTTTGCCGAGACCACACCAACCGTCACCGTATGGGCCATTTCGAGGGGGTTACCCGCGGCCATCACCCACTGCCCGGCACGAACCGCTTCTGAATCACCGAGCGCGAGCGGATCGAAATCACGATCCGGGTTCGTGATCCGCAGAAGAGCGATGTCGGTGGCCGGGTCCATTCCCACGACCTCGGCCTTGTACTCGCTGTCATCGGAAAGCCGCACCCTGATCTGGTCGGCGTCTTCGATGACGTGATGGTTGGTAATGATCTCTCCGGTCTTGGTGATGAAAAAGCCTGAACCGGAGGACCGGCGAACCTGCGGCTCGCGCTCGCGATCGCGGCCTTCATCCCGCGGACCGAAGAAGAAATGGAAAGGATCGTTGGGCATTCCCTGCCGACGCTCGGACGGGTCCTGCACGTCATCGGAGTACACCGAAACAACCGACGGGACGACATGTTCGGCAAGCGTCGCAAAGTCGGGCAATTGGACACCGCCGGCCGTGGCCGCCGGCACCGGCTCCGGAAGATCCGCATCCACCTGCCGCGTGAAGTCGAGCCCTCCGGAGAGGATCATGCCAAATAAAATCGCAGCGACGATCACCGCCGCAAGAGAAAAAACCTTCTGGGTATCGCTTCTCATCGAAACCTCCATGAACCGGCGTCTTTTCTGACGCACCGGCCGCTATCAGGACATGCAACAGCAAAAACTCTGCCAAGTTTCCGGTTGAGCCGATATTCTCTCAAAAAAACCGATATCGGTCGATATTTCACAGGATTTTGCATCCAGAGGGCCATCATAGGTTGAAATACGGAGGACCGTCCACCGGTGTTCTGCCATTTTGACGCGGTGGCCGGGCTGCTGGGCTTGGGATCCACGGAGAAACCGCAGATCGATTTCGGCTTCGGAATTCCTGCCCGCCCGGAGAAACCGCAGATCACGCAGATAGACGCAGATAACCGCACATTTCTGCAAGCGCGATCGGAGAAGAGCGCGTTGATCGGACGTGCCACTTTTAACAATGTCGGCACCCTCGGGTGAAATCGCTTTGTCCTTTGGTCCGATCATTGTTAAGGGTGGCAACCACGCGGTGTGGCGTCGGCAGAAGAGCGCCTTCAACATCGGAGCGCTTCGCGATCACCCTCTGCTGCGCGGGCCCATCCCGGGCACGGGCACGGGCACGGAGACGTCAATCCGCGATGCGGATCTGGTCTTTGCCGTCTTCCTTGCCGCGGTACATGGCGAGGTCGGCGGCGCGCAACAGCAGGTTCTTCTTCATGTCCGTGGTCCCCTGACGGGGAAGGTGGTGGGGATAGACGGCGACCCCGATGGAGCTGGTCAAGGGTTGGCGCCAATAGACCGGGCCGTCGGCCCATGAGAAGGAGCCCTGCAGGAACCTCGTCTTGTCGAGGGCCTTCTGGATCGAGGTCGCCACCTCGCAGGCCATTTCGAGATCGTGATCCGGCAGGATCACCACGAACTCGTCCCCGCCGTAGCGGGCAAGCGTCGATTTTTCGTCGGTGACCACGGTGCTCAGCAGGTAGGCGAATTCCTTGAGCACCTGCGACCCCGCGAGATGGCCATGGGTGTCGTTGACGGTTTTGAAGTTGTCGATGTCGAGAAAAAGGAGCGCCACGGTCGAACGCGTGACATCGGCGCGGATCAGATCCTCACTCAGCCGGTGATGGAAGAAGCGGTCGTTGTACAGACCGGTGAGGTCGTCGCGACGGGCCATTTCGTTTGCGCGCTGCGCATCGAGGAGATTCTCGATCGAGATCGAGGTGTAGCGCGCAAAAATCTCGAGCATCTGCATATTGCGTTCGGTGAAGGGCTTCCCGTCGGACCGGTTCAGCAACTCGAGGACACCGCATACCGTCCGCTCGATCCGCACCGGCACGGCGACCACGCTCTTCGTCTCAAACTCGTGATCCTCGTCGAACTTGGAATAGAAATTCGGATCGTTTTTGGGATCGGCCATCACGTACGGCTCGCCCGTACGATAGACATGACCCACCACACCACGATCCGCGCGAACACTCTTGCCGAGAGGCCAGAACTCGAGCGACCGAAGGTCGCGATGAAATAGAGCGCGGTATCGGACGGGGTCTCGCCCCTTTCGACCGGGCGATCCATGAGGATGGAGCCTGCGGCCGAGGGTACGAAGTCGTTTGCCTTACTCAGGACCTCGCCGAGAAAAGACGGCAACTGGAGCTGAGACATGGCGAATGCCGAGTACCTTTTCCGATCGAGAAATGACTCGAGATCGCCGAGAGGCAGGCTGTAAACCTCTGGAGAACCCATCCAATAATGGTATCACGCAAGGCGCATCAGCCTCCGCACCCGCGCCTCCAGGTCGGCGACGGTCTCGGTGTGATCCGCGCGACTCGGCGCGAAACGGACCTGCTCCAACTCCCGCCGCAACTCCTGCATCTCAGCCTCGAGAGCGCGTCCTTTGGATCGCTCCCGCGCATCGAGCCACCAGCGCTCGACCGCGACCTGCAACTCGCGAGCACGTTCGGCGGGGCTCTGATTCGGCTGACGCGGTGGGAGCGAGCCCTTGCGGCGTCGCGCGGCGAACAGGGCGATACCACCACCGGTCAGAAGCCCGACGATCAGTGCGCCCAGGATCAACATCCACGCGGCTATCTCCTGATTTCGAGGTTCGGGGCTGGTTTGAGTCTGGCCGTCCGAGTATTCGGGCTCGGCGACTTCTTCCACGGCCCGGGTGGGCTCGGGTGTCGGCGGAGGCGCTTCGACAAGAAGGCGAAACGGCCCAAGAGTGTGTTGCCGGTAGTGCCCCGCCGTGGGATCGAAGACCGCCAACATCACCGGCTCGATCTCGATCTCGCCCCAGCTCCGAGGCACCAGCGTTGTGCGCCACGTGCGGGTTCCGTGGGCGCCGTTGGCATCCACCTTCACCGAGCCCTCCTCCTCGGGCGGATACGCTTCACATTCTTCGCACCCGGGCCACAGCGCAGGCGCCTCCACGAGCGGCAGATTCCCGTTGCCCTGCAGCTCGATCGAAAGCACGGTGGATTCCCCATACTTGATCGACTTCGGCTCCAGGCTCGCACTGTACCGGAGGTCGCCGACGGCGCCCGAGAAGCCCTCCGGCTCACGCGGTCTCGGAGAGACCTCGACCACGACCCCCTCGGTCGCGCGCTCAACCACCTGCTGCGGGGCAAACATACTTCCGGAGCGGAAGCCGATCCGAGCTTCGACCGCCGGCACCGGGAGCTCACCGGTCTTCAGCGGCACGAGGACGTTTCGCGCGACCACAAAGCGGTTGAAGCGGACGCCTTCAACCTCCACCACCTCGCCGGTGATTCGTTCCGGAGGCTCGACCCGTTGCGCCCACCATCCCGGGAAGGAGGGTGGCGTCGCCCACTCGAACCCGTCAACTCCACCGGCGGTCGTGTCGAGAACAATGCTCGCCATCACCGGCTGCCCGAGGACGACGTTGCGCGAGCCTACCAGTTGCCTCAGAACCACCCGCGCGGACCTCGCCGGCTGCCGGCGCGCAAAGATATCGTCGAAAGGATCCAAGGAAAACGGTGACCGCCGGCGCGACTGCCGCTGCGGAACCACGCTCCCGGGCACCACCTCCGCGGTCACCACCTCCGACTGCAACTCGGTCCCTCCGAAACGGACCGTAACCGGTCCCACCGCCGCCGGACCGACCTCTTTGGCCTGCAGTACGTAGGTGAGACTGAGGGACCGGGTCGCCGCCCCGTTGAAGACCGAGAATTCGTTCGTGGTCGAGGGCCCCGTCAACACCTCGAAATTCTTCAGCTCTCCCAGATCCACCGACGGCGTCCCGGCCGGTTCGAGGACTCGCACGACGAGTTGGGTCGCGTCCTCGATTCCGAATCTCTGCGGTTCGAGCGTCACCTCAAGGCTTGGCTCATCAGCACCCGACACCATCGATCCAACCGCCAACAGAACGGCCAGGGCCGCGGCGCGAATGCTCGAGGATCTCACCAGTCCTTCTCCACCTTGCCGGGTTTCGGCGTCGGCGAACGCAGGGCATCCCGCGCCTCCGCCTCGGCGCGCTCGAGCGCGGCATAGAGAGGATCATTGGGATTCGGCGTCGGCGTCGGTGCGGCACCCTCACCTTGAGAAGGTGTCGGTGTTGGCGTCGGCTGCTGCTGATCCTGGTCTTGCTGCTCCTGTTGCTCCTGGTTTTCGTCCTGCTGCTCCTGGTCCTGGTTCTGCTGTTGTTGCTGCTGCTGTTCCTCTCGGAGCTTGAGCGCCAACTCATAGTTGTGTTTGGCCTCGACGTCGTCGGGGTTGGCGAGGACGGCCCGTCTCAACCAATGGAGAGCCGGGTCAACCTGCTGCTGTTGGAGGGCCGCAGTGCCGGAGTTGAATGCGGCATCCTGCACACCTCCGGAATCCGCCGCCTCGAGAAGGGGGGCGGCGGTCTCGAGACTCCCGCCCGCGGCAAGGGCAGTCCCCAGGTCATAGAGACGTTCGGGTTGCTGCGGATCGAGCTCGGCGGCACCGGCAAATGCCACCGTCGCAGCCTCGAGATCCTCGGCCTGCCAGCGGGCAACGCCGCTGCGGGCGAGCCGGCGGCTGCCGCCCGGGATCAACCGCTGCCACCACGAAGCCCGAGGCAGTTCTTCATTGGCATCCTGATCGCCGGCCTGAGAAGGGTGTTCGACCCGGGGAGCCGAACCGGCAGGCGATGCGTTCTGGGCGGCAACCGGCAAAGGCGCAGCCAGCCCCAGCAGCACCACAGCCGCCGCAAAGCGCCGCCACGGCGAAAGGGCGAAGCCGGCGAAGAGCAGGACCGCTGCCGCAGCGAGAAAGAACGGGAACCGTTCGACCCGCCGCACTGTACGGGTTGTCTCGACTTCGCGGGTCCGCAATTTCGTGACCGCCGCCGCGATTTTTAAAACCACATCCGGATCTCCGAGGGCCACCACCTCGCCCCCGACTTCATCGGTGATTGCGGCCAGAACTTCCGGATGGGCGCGGGTCACCACCGGTTGTCCTCCCGAATCGCGTTTGTAGTGGACATTGCCGGCGTTGTCGTACTCGGGAATCGGGCCGCCCTCTTGGGTGCCCGCGACCACACCGAGCAGCCCGACTCCGGCCGTCTCGAGGGCCGCGGTCGCCTGCGTCACATCGCCCTGGAGGTTTTCGCCGTCGGTGAAGAGCAGCAGCACACGGCCCTCTCCCTCTTCCGGCAGGAGTTCGAGCGCCCCGTCGACAGCCCGCTGCAGATTCGACCCGGGCAGGGCCACCATCCCGGGCTGAACGCCCTCGAGGAAGACCGACACCGCACTCAGATCGGTGGTCAACGGCACCAGGGGGTAGGCTTCACCGGCAAAAACGACCACCGCCACGCGGTTGCCTTCGAGCTGGGGTAGAAGCCGCTGCAGGGTTGTGACGATCCGGGTCAATCTCGAGGGGCGCAGATCGGCACACAACATCGAATCCGACACATCGAGCGCGACAACGAGATCGCGCGTTCTCACCGTCTCTTCGGCGGGCAACTCGCCCCACTGCGGTCTCGCGACAGCCACAACGAGGAAAGCCGCCGCGCCGCACCACGCCAGAAGACGGGCCGCGCCGGTTGCGGGCACACCACCGAGGAGGCGGCGCCACACCGCAGGCGAGGCGAGGCGTCGCTGTTGCGTCATCCGGCGGCGATGCCGAAACCAGGCGAAGACTGCCGCCAAGACCGGTACCACCAGCAGAACGAGCCGGGCAGGTTCCGCAAAACTCACCACGGCATCCTCCCAGCCACTCCCTCGAGCATCGCGCCCGCTACCAGCAGCACCAGGGCGGCCAGCGCCCACGGTTCGAACCGCTCTCGGTAGCGAACCAGTCGAGTTGACGTGAAAACGGTCTTTTCCATCCGGTCGATCTCCGAAAAGACATCCGCAAGAGCCTCCGGATCGCGGGCGCGGAACGAGGTCCCTCCGGTGCTCCGGGCGATCTCTGCCAGCAGCTCCGGGTTGACGTCCACCACGACGTTGCGGATCTGGGAGACCTCGCGTCCGGTGCGTGGATCCCGCATCCGCACCGGCACCGGTACCTCACCCCCTCGACCCACCAGGACGGTGTGGACCGTGACGTCTTCGTCCCTCGCCAACTCGGCTGCGGTCGCCGGGTCGAGCTGTCCGGCGTTGTTGGATCCATCGGTGACCAGCACCACGACCTTGGAGTCGGCTTCCGAGACCCGCAGCCGGTTGACCGCGGTCCCGAGCCCGAGCCCGATCGCGGTGCCGTCCGGGAGGGTCCGCAGCTGCACCTGATCGAGCAGACGGTTGGCGACCTCGTGATCCAGTGTCAGGGGGCAGATCGTCACCGCCGCACCCGCGAAGGCCACCAATCCGATGCGATCGTGGGGCCGGTTGTCGAGAAATCGCGCAATCGTCTCCTTGGCCACCCCGAGACGGTCGCTGGGTTGGAAGTCCAAAGCCGCCATCGAGCCCGAGACGTCGAGGGCCACCACCATGTCCACCCCTTCGGCATGCTCGAGGTGCCGGGACAAGACTTCCTGGGGCCGGGCCAGCGACACGGCAAGCGGCACGAAGGCGAGAGCCGACAGGATCCCAGCGGTCGTAGTCCAGCCCATGCGCCGGAACCGACGCGTGTCGGTCCGCGCGCTGAGCGGAAATGGGTACCGCTGCCAACGCCGGCGCAGAAGCCACACGACGATTGCCAATACAGCCAGGCCCGCCAGCGCCAGCCACAGGGGAGCCGCCAACCGGATCATCCCGCAGCCTCCGCCACGCTCTCCTCCTCCTGGCGGAGGAGGGTCTCGATCCGGCTCGCTGAATCGCGGCTGTTCTCGATCGCTTGCCGAAGCTCCCGCTCTTCGATCGAGGTGCGCCCGAAACGAACCAGATCGACAGTGTTCATCACCTGCTGAATGCCCCGTTGCGCCGACTCCGGCCAACCCAGTCGGCGCACCAGCAGCCGCATCTCGAACGAGGTCATCTCGGCCGCGGGTTCGCCGCTCCGCCGTTCCAGATAGCGGCGCAAACCGGCGGCCAGACGATCGCAAACCCCTTCGGCCGGTTCGGTCCCGACCCGCCCTTCGAGCCGGCGCAGCAGATCGTCGAGCTCATCGAAAGGTGCCAGCGTCGGTACAGACGCAGTCTCTTCGCTGCTGCGGCGGCGACTCCACCACGCAAGCACAGCGGCCAATCCGAGGACGGGCACCGCCAACGGCAGGACCCATTCCCACGGGAATCCACCCACCCCCAGCGGGTTGCGCAAGGCGACCGGGTCCACCTCCTCATCAGGGGGCAGAACCGAGACCACGTTGACGAGCGGCAACCCGGTTGCGGCCACCTCGAACGGCGCCCCGTCTGCGCCGCGTACGACCGCGGTCATCGGAGGCATCTCGATTTCGCCCACCTCCATCGGCGCGAGCACGAGCTTCCCACGCCGGGGGGCGCGACCCGGCCAACCCGCGGGGTCCGTCCACCAAGGCCCAGGCCCCGTCGGGCTCGACACCGACTCCAAGCTCGCCCCACAACAGCTCTTCGCCTCCGCGGGCGGTCACCCGGACCGGAAGCCGGTCGCCGACGCTGATCGAGGCGTCGGGAAACGCGATCTCGAATGTCGGTGCTTCGTCCGCCACGGCGCCCGCCGCCGCCGTCACCGCAACGAGCAGGAGGAACGCGATTCGCCGAATCTCAGCGCACACGGCGTCGCTCCCGACTTTCGAGCATGGCCCGTACGGCCGGCAGATAATCTTCGCCCGTGTGGAGTTCGATCACATCGATGCCGGGCGGTGTCGGCTGCCGCTGCACCGCGGCCGGGCCGCGAACCACGCCCCGCCGCCCGCCTTCTGCGTCGACCACCGGTAGGGCGGTGCCCGGCAGGCCGTTTTCGAGCAGCGCATCTCCCAGGCGCACAACCACCACTTCGTGGCGCCCTGCCAGGGCCACCAGTTCGCGTCGCGGCAGCTCACAGGTCTGATCAGCGAGGATGATCACGACGCCTCGCCGGCGGAGGATGCGCCCGGCGGCGCGGACGGCATCGACCAGCGCCGTACCATTTCCACGGGGCTCTGCCGCGAGCACCTCGCGGACGACCCGCAGCCCGTGGCGCCACCCGAGACGCGGCGGAATCACGGTTCGCACACCGTCGTCAAAGAGAATCGCGCCGACCCGGTCGCGGCGGGCGGCGGCCAGGGCGAAAGAGCCCGCGACCTCGGCGATGAGGTCGTGAACCGTCATCACCCCCGACCCGAAAGCGGGTGGAGGACGAGAGATCGACGAGCAGCAGCACGTTGAGATCCCGCTCTTCGCGGTACCGTTTGATATGCAGAAAACCCGTGCGCGCCGTGACGTTCCAATCGATGGTGCGGACGTCGTCGCCGGCACGGTACTCGCGAACCTCCTCGAACTCGAGACCGAGGCCGCGAAAGGCGCTCTGGTACTGGCCCGCCAGCCCGGACTCCATGGCCTGCCTGGCGCGGATTTCCAGCCGCCGCACCTGAGCTCGGAGCTCCGCGCCGGCATCGCGTTCCGTGGCCCGGGGCCGCGGCCGGCCGAGGTAGGCAGGCCGAGGTCAAAGGGCATACCGTCACCATTTGACCGTCAGGCGCGGACGCGGACGCGGGAATCAAGGAACCTCCACCGCGAGCAGGATGCGGTCGACGATTTCCTCGACCGTGGCGCCTTCGGCTTCCGCCTCGTAGGTCAAGACGAGACGGTGGCGCAATACCGACGGCGCGAGCTCCTTGACGTCTTCGGGGGTCACGAAGGACCGGCCTCTGACAAGAGCCAGCGCCCGGGTGCCGACGGCAAGTGCGATCGATGCACGTGGCGAGGCGCCGAAGGAGAGCAGCGGCACGAGATCGCCGAGACCGACATCGGCCGGCCGGCGCGTCGCGGTCACGAGATTCACGATGTAGGAGCGAATGCGTTCGTCGAGATAGACCTCACGGACAACAGCTTCGAGCTCCTGAAGCTCTTCGACTGAACTCAATCTCTGCGGGGTCGGGAAGGACTCCGCGAGGTGATACTCGAGGACCTTCCGCTCTTCTTCCGGCGCGGGGTAGTCGACAAGCACCTTGAATAAGAAGCGGTCGAGCTGCGCTTCGGGCAGGGGATAGGTGCCCTCCTGCTCGATCGGGTTCTGGGTTGCCAGCACCACGAACGGCTCCGGAAGGTCGTGGGTCGTGTCACCGATCGTGACCTGACGTTCCTCCATGGCCTCGAGCAGCGCCGACTGCACCTTGGCGGGCGCGCGGTTGATCTCGTCGGCGAGCACCAGGTTGCAGAACACCGGACCGCGGTGCGGTACGAACTGCGAGGTCCGGGGATCGAAAATCTGGGTTCCGGTGACGTCGGCCGGCAACAGATCCGGCGTGAACTGGAGGCGTTGGAAGCTGCCGCCGATGACTCCGGCCAGCGTCCTCACCGTGAGGGTTTTGGCCAGACCCGGCACACCCTCGAGCAAGACGTGGCCTCTGCACAGCATCGCTACCAACAGTGATTCCACCAGCCGGTCCTGGCCAACCACAACTTCGGAAACCGCCCGCTGGATCTCCCCGAGCCGAGCCGCCGCACGATCGATCTGCTTCTCGTTGTCGCGTGATTCCATGACTCCCCCATGGGCCAGCAGGCCCAAGGCCAGTCTAGAGCAAAGATCATGCCCGGTCTCGATCCGGCACCGGACCCGCTTCGGGCCCCGCCACCGCGTCGTTTCGGCCGGTTCGATGCCAGAGAGGCACGATGGCCGCAACGTTTGAACGTTGAACGTTAGAACGTTGGAACGTTCCCGCCCACCCGCTGTGACCTGGGCCTTGAGGCTTGGGGCTTGGCGAACAGCGCGCTGATCGGGCGTGCCACTCTTGACGATTTTGGGAGTCAACGCAATCACGTCGTGAGGGCTTCAGGTCCATAAGATCGTCAAGGGTGGCAACCACGCGCGTACAGCGTCGGCAGAAGAGCACATCGAAAAAGTGAGCGCGGTCCCGAGTTGGTCTCGGGAACGAGGGATCGGGATCGGGATCGGGATCGGAAGAAGATACAATAAAGAGCGATGTCTGTAGAGAAGATCGGGCGATACGAGATCGAGGAGACCCTTGGAAAAGGGGCGATGGGGGTGGTCTACCTCGCGCGCGATCCGATCATCGATCGCAGGGTCGCGCTCAAGACGCTGCGCGTGGATCTCGACACCGAGATGGCGGAAGAGTTTCGCGAGCGTTTCGCGCGCGAGGCTCGCGCCGCGGGTCGGCTCAACCACCCGGGCATCGTCACCGTCCACGACGTCGGCGAGGATCCCGAAACGGGACTCATGTACATCGCCATGGAGTACGTCGAAGGCCGTGACCTCAAGCAGATGCTGCAGGCAGGTCACAGCTTCCGGCCATCCGAGGCGGCGCGAATCGCAGCCGACGTGGCGGTCGCTCTCGACTATGCCCACTCGCTGGGCGTCGTCCATCGCGACATCAAACCGGCCAACATCGTCCTGACCAACAACGGCTCCGCCAAGATCACCGACTTCGGCATCGCTCGTCTCGAGACCTCCAACCTCACGGTGGACGGACAATTCATCGGTACGCCGAACTTCATGTCGCCCGAACAGATCACCGGAAACCAGGTCGACGGCCGTTCCGACATCTTCTCGCTCGGCGTGGTGCTCTTCACCCTCCTTACCGGACAGCGCCCCTTCGGCGGCGACACGATGCACGAAGTCACCTTGCGCATCGTCCAGGAACCGAGTCCCATCCCGTCAAAGATGCGCGACGACATCCCCGCCGCCCTCAACCCGATCGTTTTGAAATGCCTCGAGAAAAACCCCGATCGCCGCTTTCAGAGCGGGGCCGAGCTCGCCCAGGTCCTGGCGGCTCTCGCCAGCTCGATGGTCCAGAGGGACTCCAAAGACGCCGGGAGCACCGGGGTCTACCAACCGGCTCTCGAAACCCGGATCCAGTCTCCCGGCGCGACGGCAGGCGAATCCAGGTTCGCCGCGTGGAAACGACAGCTCCAGGATCGCCTGGAGGTTCCGGAGTGGTTGCGGTGGGATGTCCAACCGCGTTGGATCTGGATCGTCATCACCGGTTCTCTCCTGCTCGTGTTCGCGATCGTCCTGGGACTTCGTCTGCAAATCGACCACGGTCCGTTCCCCGGTCCGTCGGTGGGCTCGACCCGAAACCTCCACGCCGCGGTCTCTTCTCTTCACGCCGCCCGCGACGGGCTCCGTGCGGGACAGCTCGACGCTGCGGAAGCGGCGGTTCGCTCCGCCCTCGACCAGGCGCCCACGTCGCCGGCCGGCCGCCGGCTGGCGCACGACATCCATCACGCCATCGAGGAGGAACGCACGAGCGCCGCCAATCAGGAACGGGTTTCAGCGCTGGTGAGCGAGGGACGGCAGCTGTACCGGAACGGAAGCTACTCGGCGGCTGGAAGCTCGTTTCGTGAAGCCCTCGAGCTCGACCCCAAGAACGAGATCGCGGCTTCGTATCTCGAGCTTGCAGACGAGCGCTCGCGGGCCGGCAGCGAGCGCCGGTCGAGCGCACCGGGCCCGCGGACGGATCGCGCATCAACGGTCACGGACCAGCCCGCCGCCTCGACCCCGGTGCCGGGTGTCGCCCGGATCACCCTGTCCTTCGACTCGCCCTTGAGTTCCGGCAATATTTCAGTGACCCTCGATGGCGAATCTCTGGCCGAGGTTCCGTTCGACTTCTCCAAATCCGGAATCCTGGGCATCAAGAGGAAGGGCCGCGGCACGGTCAAACGGGTGATTCTGACGCCGTCCGGCCGCCACGACATTGGCGTTCAGCTGGTCGATGGCGAGGGCGTGCCGATCGGCTCGGCGAGCTTCGAAAAGACTCTCGACCCCGACACCCGCTGGACCCTCCGCGTCGATCTCCCGGAAGCCCGCAGCGAGCCGAACTTCTTCCTCGTGAAAGCGTCGCGGTGAGTCGATCCCCTCTGCGGCAGTTGCAGTTGAACACTTCCTGGGGACCGATGAATCTCGTCGGGGGCTCGCGCGCAGGCGACGGCACCCTCATCCTCCTGCCCCAGCTCCACCTCGCCCTCGACGCGGGTCGAGCACACCGGGCCCTCCCGCCCATGACCACGGTCGCCGTCAGTCACGGCCACATGGACCACCTCGGAGGAATCGGCTACTGGGCGAGCCAGCGCCACCTTCAGGCGATGGGACCGGCGCAACTCCTCGTGCCGAGCGAGATCGCCGCAGGGGTCGAAGAAATTCTCTCGATCCACGCGCGTCTCGAAGGTGGGAAGCCCTATGACGTGACGGTTGTCCCTGTGTCTGCAGGCGATCTTCATCGGTTTCGAAACGACATGGACCTGTCGTTTTTCACCACCGACCACTGGGTGCCGACCCTGGGTTCCCGCCTGGTGTGGCGTCGCCGGCATCTTCTGCCCGCCTTTGCCGATCTTCCCGGAGAAGAGATCGCCAGCCGCCGCGCGGCCGGTCAGACCGTCACCGAAGAGATCGAATGCCACCTCCTCAGCTATTGCGCCGACTCCGGCCCCGGCATCCTGGACGAGGACCTCGACGTCTTGGCGGCAGAGATCGTCCTCGTGGAATGCTCGTTCTACCGGTCTCGAGACCGGGAGCGGGCGGCCGATTCGGCCACATGCACCTCGAGGACCTGATTTCGCGGGTTGATCGCTTCGGCTGCCGCCACCTCGTGTTGATCCATGCATCCCGCCGCCACAGGCTGCGCGACGTCGAGCAGATCCTCGATGACCGTCTCCGGCCGCTTCTCGACTGCGAATTGCACCACTTGATGGTCGATTGGGATTGAATCGTTAGAAGGTTTGAACGTTTGAACGTTAGAACGTTCCACCCACCCCCGCCTGATACTCGACGTACAAATTGGAAAACTCTATCGTTTGGCTCCTCCGGAATTGCATCGATCAACCGAAATTCCCAGTGTTTCCATCCGCCCCTCTGAACACCCTGAACCACGAAGACTCAAAGGACACGAAGAACTCACAAAGGATTTCTCAGTGTTTTCCTGACTCATCAGAAGTTCGGACTCTGAAAACTTGGAGATTCCAGCCTCCGCAAATGCCCGCGAAGTGATGGGTCAAGAGGTTCCTTCGTGTTCCCTTCGTGTCTTTGTGACTTCGTGGTTGCGACGGTAGCGATGTCGCCCCAGGGCTCACCTGTTCTATATTTCGATCTCATGGATTTCCGGATGAACCAAACGTTCTAACGTTCCAACGTTTTAACGTTCTAACGTTTTAACGTCGTCCTGAAAATCGCCCGCGGCTGTCAGGACGAGCCGATCGGGATGGAGATACTCGCGGATCGCTTCCATCAGCTGGTCGTGCGTCACGGCCAACACATCCTCCGGAAAGCGATCGAGACGATCCACGCCCTCGCCGACTGACAACGCAGTGACCAGTTCGCGCGCGACTCCGGAATTGGTGGCCAGGCCCACCCGATAGGCGCCGGCCAGGGCCGACCGCTCGTCCGCCGCCTCTTCTTCGGTCGGACCATTTTCGACGTAGTCGGCGATCACCTGGCGGCTCAGTTCGACCGCCCGATCCAGATTGGCGGCCGACACGCCCACCGAGGTGGCCCAGGGACCTGCAACGTGCAGCGTTCCGAAGAACCGGCTGTAGATGCCGTAGGTCAGGCCGTGTTCGTCACGCACCACTTTGCCGAGCCTCGAGGTCAGCGTCGATTGTCCGAGACAGGAATTCGCCAGCACCGCCGCCGGGTAGTTCTCCGAACCGCGCAGCAGCCGGCCGCGGTGGCCGAGGAAGACGTCGAGGCTCGGCCGGTCCGCGATCTGGATACGCTCCTCGATCGGTTCGGGCTCTTCGGCCTCGGGCCACGAGGGTTCCTCGATCCCGGGATTCGACCAGTCCTGCATCTGTTCCTCGAACAGCGAGGCCACGGTGGCCGGATCCACGTGACCCACCACCGCCAACACCATCGTCGCGGGGCCGTAGACGGCCTCGTGGAATGCAGCCAGTTCTTCGCGGGTCAAGGACCTCACCTCTCGCTCGCGAACCTCGATCTCCCGCCGTCTCAGCGGGTGTCCCTCGGGGAAAAGGGCCCGCGAAAGAGCGGCAAAGGCGCGCTCGTGAGTTTCCTGCCGCTCACGGACCAGGCTCCCCAGAACCTGTTCGCGCAACTTGTCCAGCTCCAAAGACGGGAAGGTCGGACGGCGCATCACCTCCACCAACAACGCCACCAACCTCGGGAGCTCCTCCGCCAGGCCCTGAGCGGAGAACGAGACGATGGTCGGCGAGCCGGCAGAGGCGCGCACCGCCAGCTGCAGGCCGCGGTTTTCGAGCTCACCGGCGAGCTCCAGCCGGTCGTGCTCAGCGGTCCCACGATCCAGCATCGCAGCAGCCAGCCCCGCCACCGCAAATCGACCGGCTGTGTACGCCGGACCGGCTCGGCAGGGTGCCGGCGATCGTGACAGTGGGTGCGTGTGGATTGACCAGCACTGCAAGGCGCGCGCCGGCGGTGAGCCGATGCGTGCTCACTCGCTCCGCAAAGAGAGCTTCACTCGCCATGCTTCACCGCCCC
This sequence comes from Candidatus Sulfomarinibacteraceae bacterium, assembly GCA_963769215.1. Lineage (GTDB taxonomy): Bacteria > Acidobacteriota > Thermoanaerobaculia > Thermoanaerobaculales > Sulfomarinibacteraceae > Sulfomarinibacter. The sequence continues at coordinate 204,813 of CAVYKX010000018.1, forward strand.
CTCCCCGCCCTCGGGCATGAACCACCCGACCGTGAGATTCTGCTCGTGGAGATGGGTCTGGACCACCCGCCGCAGGTCGTCCGCCGAGACCGCTTCGACCAGAGCCAACTCTCGCGGGAATCGCCGCCAGTCGCCCATCGCCACGGCCTCGGTGAGACCGGTCATGATCTGGCCGGGCGACTCGTGGTGAAACGCGAGGTCGGTGCGGGTCTGGGCGAGCGCCCGCGCGACCTCGGCCGCGGTCGGCGGCTTGCCGGCCAGAGCCTCGATCTCCGCGAGCACCGCCGCCTCGATCTCGGCATGCTCGACTCCCGGCGCGATGCTGGCAAAGACCTGGAAGACCCCGGGATCGTGGAGCTCCATGGCGAAGGCGTGCACGCCCAGACACCGGTTGGTCTCCACCAGCCGCTGGTAGAGGCGGGACATCACGCCGTCGCTCAGAATCTGGGTCAGCACCGAGAGGGCCGGCGCGTCCGGATGGAGGCCTTCTGGGACGTGCCAGGTGAGCGCCAGGCATCCGAGCTCTCCCGCCCGGTGCACTTCGAAACGCCTCACGCCACGCTGGGTGTCTTCCCGCGTCGACACCTCGGGGAATGGGCCGGGCGCCGGGGGTATCTCCCCGAATCGCCGATCCACTTCGTCGAGCGCCGTCGACTCGTCGACATCGCCAACCACGATCACCGTGGCATTGTCCGGGTGGTAGTAGGTATCGTAGAAGCGCCTCAGGACATCTCCGCTCATGTGCTCGACATCGCCGCGCCAGCCGATGGTGGGGTGGCGGTACGGGTGTTCGAGAAAAGCCAGCGCAAAGGAAGATTTCATCAGCAGATCGAAGGGATCGCTCTCCCCGGAATCGAGCTCGTTGAGGACAACCGTCCGTTCGCTGTCGAGGTCCGAGTCGCGGACCAGCGCTCCGCGCATACGGTCCGACTCGATGTCCGCCGCCAGTGCGAGCCGGTCCGTCGGCAAGACCTCGTAGTAGTTTGTGCGGTCAAGCCAGGTGGTGGCGTTGAAAACGGCGCCGACGCGGTGGAGTTGCCGCGCGATCTCGGTGCCGCGTTCGCGGTTGAAGCGCTCGGTGCCCTTGAACATGAGGTGTTCCAGAATGTGGGTGGCGCCCGTGTGACCCGGGAGCTCGTGGCGCGAACCGACCCGGTACACCACTCCGAAGCCAACGACCGGCGCCACCGGCGTCGGGGCCGTCAACACCCGCAGTCCGTTTTCTTGGTGGCGCCACTCGCTGACACCGCCTTCCCGCTCAACCAACTCGAATCGTGTGCTCATCCAACCTCCGCACCACATGGTAAACGGTCGCGGTTGGACTGCATTGGTTTTTCCGGCTCACACCGGTTCAGAAACCTCGGCTCAGATGATCGGGGTCGGTCGCGGCGCATCAGGGCGATAGGTCGAGACCACCTCGATGGTGATCTTCTCGACCTCGTCGACCGCGGTCGCAGGCCTTTGCGGGCGGCTGAGGCGCATTTCTTCGCCCTTCTCGGCATTGAAAACTCCACTGAGGAAGAGCACCTCTGCCTCTCCATTCGAAAGATACTCGATCTTCATTCGAACCCCGGCGCGACACCCGCCACGCTCCCTGCACTCGAGGAGACAGGCCCAGTCGGTATAGCCGGTGTGCGCGGTCCCGCCGACGGAAATCAGCCGGACCGCGAGATCCGGCGATTCCACGAGCACGTCCTGAGCGGAAAAATCTTCCGCGGGCCTGGCGCTCTGCCACCGGCAGCCGCGGAACAGCACAACCAGAGCTGCGACCACGATCACCGCGGCGGCAATCACCAGCCAGCGAAGTTGCTTCGGCATGACCTACTGAATCGGCGTCGGCCGGACCTGGACTCCGGTGACCCCACTGCGCTGCAACGGAAGGTTGCTCGGGTGCGGGACACCTCCGGCCCCGGTGTAATCCGCGACTCTGGTCGTCACTTTGCGCATCCAGAAAACGCTCGCCCGGACATTCGGGGCCGGGCTGCCCGACGGTTGCGGCGCGGAAAAGGAGTGGCTGAAGGGCGCCGTTTCGTCCGCCCCGAGGGACGCGCTCACCGGCACCTCGCCGTTCCACGGCTCGCTGCCGTCCGACGGCATGGTCTCCAGCTTCACGTACACGTCCAGCACCGGCTCCGGGCTGCGGTTGAGCACCTCGCCGCCGATCTGCCAGCGACCCTCGCCGATCTTGTCGATGCGAAGGCCGTTGATCATCACCGCGCCCCCTGCTGATGTTCCTCGGTCACGTCACTGGGGTTCGCGGCCTCGTCTTCCTCGTCCTCGCCCTGCACCTGGCTGCCGCGAACGTGTCGCACATCGCGGTCGGAAATCGTCAGGGGCGAGTCTTCATTCTCTCCCGCAGTCGAAGCATCCTTGAGCGAGCGGCCGCTCGCCAGGGTCTCGGAGGATTTCTCCGCGTCGGTCGATTCCTGCGCGCCGGCAGCCGCAGCCGCCGCGGCCTCGGCGGCACGCAGCGCCTCGATATCAACGTCGGCCACGTCGTAGGCGACCTGACGGCCGTCGGCGAGCTTGAGCATGATGTACGAGCCGGTGAGCCTGTAGCTCTCGGCATCTATCACGGTGCCGTCGTTGAGCCGCACATCGACGGCCGCCGCCGCACCGCAGAAAAACAGCGCGACACAGAGGGTCCAGAGGATTGGTTTCACGAGCTCACTCCTGTCGCCAGTTGGTGACGTTGTAGGCCGGAGGGATGTCGGGAACCTTCTTCTCCTCGCCCCCGCCCACTGTCGGGAAGTACACATCCTGACCATCGCCGGTGTCCGAAGAGTCGTTGCCGGAGATGATGTCGTTGTGCTCGGAGTAATCTCCCATCCCGCATTCATACCACAACTCGTACGCACGACCGATTCCCGACGCCCGGCACACGACATCGAGCTCGATCGGATCGGTTCCCTCACCGTCTTCCGGCTCGGCGCCGCACTGGTTCGGCACGTTGTGGGAAGCCGTCTGCGTGCTCGGGTCGAAGGTCGTGAAGTAGACGTATCCACCGATCACCGTCGAATCGTACATGACCTTTTCGGTGTCGCGGAGGCTCAGGTACCAGCCGTAGTCTCCCGTCGACGGGCTGAGGGCGCTGTTCTCGCAGGTGAATGTGCCGTCGAGGTCCGCATAGCTGACCGCCACCAGATCGCCCGCGTCCCGGGTTGTCGTGTCTCCCGCGTCGAGGAGGAAGTAGAAGTGGTCGATGCCCGAATCGGTACGGGCGAGACCGGCACGGTCGCCGCTGCCCAGCGCCAGGGCCCAGGTGAAGGTCCCGCCGGAGAAAAGGGTCGGCACGGTGATCGGACGGGTGAAGAACTCCTGCCGGTCGGGGAAGCTCGCGCGGAAATCGAAGATCGTGGTCATCGTCCCGGCACCGCCCCCGGTTGCTGCTGAATCGTCCGGGTCGGGGAACTCGAGCCGGTAGACCCTGCCGTTGGAATCGGTGAAGTAGACGCGGTCGTGGAAGCCGTCCGAGTTGGAGTCGAGCGCGGTGGCGCCGCCCGGCATGTCGTAACGAGCAGTGGGATCAGGGTCGGTGTACTTGTAGACGACGGCCCCGGTCTCGACATCGACGCCATAGAAATGAAGGCCGGTCTGATCGTTATTCGTGCTGTCCCAGCCACCGCCGAAGAAAACGACGAAGGTGTCTTCAGGGGGGCTGCCGGCGCCATCGTACACGGCAATGCGCGCCACCGTGGGTCGCGACCAGGTCCAGCCGAGATCCCAGTAGGGTGCGCAATCGTCTCCCGAAAGACCGCCGGGGCAGTTGCCGGCGGTAGATTCTGTCGGTCTCGTCGGCGAACTCCCACAGGATCTGCGGCCAGGCGCCATCACAGTCGCTGTTGGTATCGCCGTAGCCGATGTCGCGGCATCCCGCGAACTTGTGCACCTCAGGCTTGTAATCCGGAGATTCACCAATCGGATCGGGCTGCGTGATGTCCAGCGCCAGGACTCCGCGGCCGCCTCGGCGCATCGTGGTGAACAGCGCGGTGCGCCACTCCTTGTTGGTGTCGCCGTCGGCATCGATGAAGACGTCAGACTTGACGTTGTGTCCATCGACCATCCACTGCGGTTCGACGTGGTTGAAGGTGCCGCCGGCCGTCAAATCGTAGAGCTTGTTCATGACCGCCTGCGGTACATAGCCGAAGAGCTCGACCCCGGTTCCGAGGTCGTGGATCTTGTCGTAGGTCTCGCCCTCCTCCCCGCGGGCGCGATCCCAGACGCCACCGTCGAAGGCGTGGAGCATCCCGTCGTTGTTGCCGACAAAAATCATGCGCCGGCGCTTCTGGTGCTTTTTCATGAAGAGGGCGTAGTTGTGGGCCCCTTCCTCGCCAACCGCCTCGAACCCGTAGTCGTAGTAGTAGGTCGAGGTGTTCGGCGGGTTCACGACCAACGGTTGTGAGTGGAAGAAATCACCGAAGAGCGGATAGCCGCCCGGACGCGGGAGGGCCGGGGGGCCGGGGGTGGACGGATCCGCGTCGTCGTCCATGTAGATATTTCGTACGAAGTTCACGATCTGCTGGGCCTCGATCGTGGAGACCCCGGCCGTGACGTCGAGCATATCGATGAAATCGGTGCGCAGGTTGGAGTCGGTCGGGATGGTCGCCAGACTGTAGCGCAACAGATCGCCGGAGTAGTCGCTGCTCATGTAGACGTGGCGTTGCGGGGTCCCCTCGTCGTGGAGATCGAGCTGGGCGGCGAGGGCGCCTACCGCGTCCCACGCCATGCCGGTGGTGTCGAGCGCGCAATCCTCGGTCCAGTCGAGATCCGGATTCGCCTTGTTCAACGGGAAGGCGTAAAGGTTGCCCGCCCACAGGGTCACGTCATCCGCCGCGGTGAAGAGCGGGTAGACCGCGAGATAGTCCCGCGTCGGCGCCCCGCCAACCGAGTTCGGCGGCGGCGCCACCTTGTAGGGCACGAAGGAGCTGGCTCTGCCCTCGAGTTCATAGAAGACCTCGTAGAGGGCGTCGGAGAGCTGCGATGCGTTCCGCGCCGGCAGAAAGAGACCGTCCGTCTCCTCGGCGATGCAGGCGAGGGGCGAATCGTCGGCCACCGAATCGGAAAAGCCGATGGTGTAGATCGGAACCGGGGGGGCCCCGGAGGGCGGGTTGGCAAACAGCGACGCCGCCTGGCCCGGGTCGCAGACCCGGTCCGGATCGGGCCGGTACCAACCGGCCGCGTCTTCGTTGTAGGAGCATCTCTCCTCGCCCTCGGTGCACGCCTCGAATTCGCACGCCTCTTCACCGTCGGTGATCAGCACGACGAACCACTTGCGGCAATCCTCGTACGGATCGCTGGCCCACGCCCCGCCGCCGGTGCGCTGGCTGTCGTACCAGTCGAAGGCCTCGAGGAGGGCGGAGTTGATCGGGCGTGGAGCCGTCGGCGACCACGGGCACCGGATCATAGTCCGGGCTCGCGGGGTTGTTGTCGTACATCGGCACCCAGTCGAAGCTGGCGCCGTTGGGTTCGTAATCGACCGCGCTGTACATCGGTTCGAGCCAGGCCGCGATGTCGTCGACGTTGGTCGCCCCGGCCGGCGTCGGCAGGTCCTCGAGCAGGTTCCAACCGTTGCAGTAGCCGCTTTGGTCGAGGGAGTTGTTATAGGTCGAGTCGTAGACCGGCTCCCGGGTATTGACATTGATCTTGTTCCGGTCCGGATCGTCGATGTTGCGACCGGCAGAGAAATCGAGAAGGGCTCCCTCGTAGAGGTATTTGAAGGGGATGACATCGGTTCGGGCCAGGTTCCAGCCCGACCACGGACCGCACACAACGCCGCAGTCGGGAGGGAGGGCGTAGGCCTTGAAGTTGTCATAGTCATTTCCGCCGATCTGCGTGCTGCACATGCCGGAGTAGGAGCCGCTGAGATAATAGCCGACCATCCCCGGCCCCGCGATCGGGCTCGCGTCGAGGCCCGTCATCGGCACCTCGGTGAGGGTGCACCAGCAGTTGTCGCGGTCGGCCTCGCTGCAGATGCCATCGGCGTCGAGGGCCGACGAACAGCCGTAATACTCGGTGGCGACGCCGGGCGTCGGCGCCCACTTGATCATGTAGCGCACCCGCAGTTGGCCGCAGTACCAGTCGAGCTGGAAGGTGTAAACGCGACCCGACCTCATGTAGTTCAGCGATTCGGTGGAGACAGTGGTCGGATCCAACGGCTCGATGATGTGGGGGTCGGTCAACCGAGTCCAGTCGTAGACCCCGGAGACGTTGGATAGCCGGTCCATGCCGTTGATCCGCGCCAGCCGCCAGCGGCCCCTGCGGTTGGGGTCACCCGTACTGTTGGGAAAACCGGGGTAGCCGTCGTTGGGCGGCGGCTCGTAGGGCTCGATCCAGAATGCGTATCCGTCGGACGGGTATTTGATCTGCTCCGGCGACAGCGCGTCGACCGCCGGGTCGATGCTCATCGCCCAGGCGAAGCCTGCGGAGGTGAACTGCACCACCTCGAGGTCCATCTCGAGGCGGACGTTGGTCCACTCGTCCGGGTTGTAGGAGGGGTGGTCGGGTTTCGACTGTCGGGCGACCATCATCGCCGACTCGCGCGGGCAGAAGACATAGGTGGTGAGCTGGCCGGGTTTGAGGGCGTCGTCGTTGTCGGCGTTGCTGTTGAAGCCGGTGGTATTGATAAACGGCCAGTTATCGAAACCGGCGTAGCCCTTGCACTGATCGCCTTCGTCATCGTAGAAGGCGCCGTCCACCCACAGCTCCCAGGGGGTACCAGTCCAGCACGCACTCTGGTTGTGGGAGTAGGTGTTGAAGTTGTCCTCGACAACCAGACTGCCGCTGCCGGGGAATACCTGGGCGTGCGCCAAAGGCGCCGTCGCGAGCAGAATGAACAGGCCGCAGGCTACGGCCCACACGGAGGCTGACAGGCAGCGCCCAGTCGCGGAACCGCCGAAGGGCGTTGGCGTCGAAAAAATGCGTCGATGATGCTGCATGGCTGTCTCCTGTCCCGTCTAGCTGATCGGCGTCGGCGTCGCGACCTTCGGCGTGTGGGTCGGCGTCGGCGGGAACGGGGTGTTGGTCGCCGTCGGCAACGGCGGGCTCGTCGGCGGCGCGGTCCACGGCGTGTTGGTCGGTGTGTTCGTGCTGCTGCCGGGGGGCGATGTGTTCGTCGGCGTGCTGGTCGGCCACACGATGGCGGTTGGGACCTCGGTGGCGGTGAAGGTATAGGTCGGCGTCGGGGTGTTGAGCGCTCCCCAGTCCTCGTCGCAGATGTTCTCGCAGAGCCAATCCGAGGCCGGACTGGTGGTCTGGTCGCCGCCGATCACCAGGAAGTCGAGGCAGACCTCGAAGCGGCCCGAGCCCTTATTGGACCCACAAATAATGGCATACCAGTATTCGTAATTCTGGTAATTACAGCCGGTGCCGGTGCAGACCCCGTTGAGATCGGGGTAGCTGCTGCTGTAGTATGTCCGGCGGGTCCACCCAAAGGTCGGTATCGACGTCGGTGACCGGTCCATAGTCCTTGACCGCGGTATCGTAACCCCAATAGGTGTAGTTCACACCCCTGCCGGTGCTGTCGACATTGAAGTAGTCGACGTAGTAGGTGCTGCTGTAGGGGACCCAGGTAAATTTCGTGTGGGTGATCTTGAGCTCGTACGGCAGCTGATTGGTAATTTTCGCCCGCCAGTCGTTATCGCTGTAGTTGTAAAGATCGGTGACAGTGATCTGGCTGCAGTCGACGATCGGCGTCGGCGTGTAGGTCGGTGTGAAGGTCTCGGTGAAGGTCGGAGTGTAGGTGGGGGTCTGAGTCCAGGTCGGCAGGGTCGCCGACGGGGCGCAGGTGCGCACCTGTTGCTCCTCGACCGAGTTGACGTAGAGGATCCAGTCGCTGGTCTCACTCCCGTCGTAATCGGGGTCGCCGAAACCATCGAGGTCGTAGTCCTGATTCAAGGCGGTATCTGGCACCTCGTCGTTGCCGACCACACCGCCGAGGCCGTCGGAGGCCAGGTAGTAGTTCGGGCTGCCGCTATAGGTGGTCGGGATTTCGAGCCGCACACGGCGCTGGTATTGGAGGATATTGACTCCGGATTCCTCCTCCCACTCGTTCTCGCAGGCGCCGGGCACCGGGCTGCCGAAGCCGTCGTCCCAGATTGCATCCGTGGGGTTGCAGCCCGGGTAGTCGTCCACACTCTCATCCGCCTGCCCGTAGTACCAGGTGCCGCCGTCGAAGAACGGAAAAACATTGTCCATGCACACGGTCGAGCCGTCTGATTCGTCTATGTAGCAGTTGCCGAAGTAGATGGGCATGAGGTCGTAGGGCAACGGCGAAAATGCGCCTCCTGCGAGCACATCGAGGTAGCCGGTGTCGTAGGCGTTTGTCGGTCCGAAGCGTTCGTTCAAAGGGGTGGATTCGGGGTCGAAGTAGAGCTTGTAGCCGATCATCTTGCGTTTGAGAATGTCGGCGGGAACGTCGAGCAGGACGCCGGCGTGGTTCTCGGAGTATCCCAGGCGGTAGGCATAGGTCGAATCGACCATGTGGAACCGGTCCTGGGCCCGCGCTTCATAGACCCAGTTCTTCTTCCAGATGGGGTGGGAGCCGTCCGTCGGCTGGTCCTGGGCATAGCCGGCGAACGCGACGTTGGCCTCGCCCACATCCTCGAGGAAATCCTTGAGCACCGATTTGGCGATTCCCATCCGCGAGTACGGATCGTCACCACCGGCCGGCACCATGGTGAAGGGCACCTTGAGGCCGTTGCTGCAGCCGTAGGGGTCGGGCTCGTCTGCCACGCCGTCGGGCGGGTCGTCCGTATCAATCACCAGCTCTTCGGGGTCGCAGTCCTCGATCGGCAACCGAAGATTAGCGGTTTCCGGGCTGCCGACCATCGAGCTCGAGGTGTCGAGGATGAATATGATGTTCGGCGCCGCCGCCACCTCGTGCATGAAGTCGCGGTCGTCTCCAGCTGCCGTCGTCGCGGCCACGGCCAGCACTGCCGCCATCACCACCAGGATATTCGTGATCTGTCGTTGTCTCATGACTGCTCCCTCGACGCGCATCAGTAGCAAAAGCCGACAGTCGTGAATCCGACTTCCGGGTACGGCTGGTAGTTCACGTCCGCCTCGACCGTCGCGCGGGTGAGACCCGCGAGGTCTCCGACGTTGCGCTCCGCCACGCTTTGAATGTGGAATTCTCGTTGAATGAAACCGTTGTCAGGGTCGAACTGGGTCCCCGAGATGCCCCACCCGGGCTGCGTCTCGCAGAACTTGTTGATGTTCACCGTGAACTGCCCCTTGAGCAGACCCGGCAGCGACGGATCGTCCTCGAGGATGAAGCTTCCGGGGGCGCCGATGGCGTTTTCGGTGATCATCTCGATCTGCATCAGGGCGCCCGCGTCGGCGGCGTACAGCGCCTTCGTGATCCAGCGGTCGGTGCCCGAGGCCTGGAGGCCGAGCGACGTCTGCAGTAGCAGCCCCATCCCGAGGAAGACCAGCACCAGCGCGACCAGAAGGGCGAGGATCAGGGCCGCACCGCGCTCCCCGGCCGGTGCAGGCCTCGTCTGGATATTGGGAGAAGATGGGTTCGGCATCACTGGTCCTCCGGCTTCGGATATCGGAAATTGCGCAGCGCAGTCGCGACCTCGATCCGCCGCCACTTGTATCCCGGCTGAATATTCTGGGCGGTGCCGTCCTCGATTTCGAAGGTGGAGTCGGGCTCGGCCCAATCTGGCACCATCACCGGTGAACGCCCGAGGACTGTCAGGCGCATTCCGGCGACCTGGTCGGCCATGACTTCGCCAACCGTGGGCGCCGATTTCCAGACGTCAACCTGGCCATCGAGAGGATCGCTGGTGTCCAGCCCGAGGGCGATCTGCAGCCCTCCGATATTCACCGCCACGGGTTCCGCGCGCGGCACGGCGCCAGAGACGCGGGCCCGCATCAGCCGGTTCTGGGGATCCACAAAAAACGTGTACGAGTCGAGCACTCCGACCCGGGAGATTGGAAAGCTGGGCGGGTAGGTGCTCGTTACCTCGTTGAGCGATTCGAACAAGCTCCCGTCGCCCCCGTCCCCGTGCTGGAGAACCAGGACTCGGTCCGGCTCGTCGCCCGTGAAGACGTTGCCGGCGCCGATCTCCCCGACGCAGTACTGGCCTCTGCCCATGAAGACGATCCCCCGTCCTTCGAGGGAGTCGAGCGAGAAGTTGCCGAAGTTGTTGATGAGCTGATCGTCCTTGTTCTGCTCCCTGACGTTGACGACGCCACCCTGGTAATCCCCGGGCTCCGTGAAGAACGGCGCGATCTCGAAGAAACCGCGGACCGTGAAGACATCGGTTCCCTGCTTCACGGACACGTTGTCGAAGCCTGGGATGCTGACGAGTCCCTGCTGGTTCGTTGCCAGCTCACCGCTGACCCACTTGTTGCCATTGACGGTCTGAGCCGCCATCGGCATCCCACCGCCGCCCATCATGCGCGCCGTACGCATCACGTGGTAGGCGGCGAAGCGCACGTTTTCCTGGGTGTCGGCAAGCGAGCTTTCGAGCTGCGACACCTTGGTCGAAGTATCGAGCAGATTGAGCATACCGACCATGAAGATGGCGAAGACCGCCGTGGCCACCATGAGCTCGACAAGGGTGAAACCGCGATGTGAATGCTTCATCCTGCTATCCCTTGATCTTGATCGCGCTGAACGTGAACAGACGCCGGCCCTCGAGCACCTGGTTGGTGGACGCAACGGTCATGGTGATGCGCTTGACGTTGACGTCGGTGCCGGTTGCGGCCGGCCACGCGCCGCCTTCCAACTGGTTCCAGCCGACGACGGCGTAGTCCTCGACGGTGTAGGTGATGGCGAACCCCTCGGTTGCCGATTCCCAGGTATGCGGTTCGCCGGTGGTCTTGTCGAGGTCGTCGTCGTCGAAGGGCAGGCCCTGGAGCTCCTCCATCGCGAAACGCGCTTCGGTGGCGAGCTGGGCGTAGTCATATCCCGAGGCGTTGTTGATCACGGCGTGGGAAAAAAGCCCGGCGATGCCCAACGCGACGAAACTCAAAATCATGATGGCCACCAGCATCTCGATCAGGGTGAAACCCTGCTGCGATGTCTTGTGGGTCGCGACGTCGTGGCCCATCAGTACCTCCAGAACCTGAAGCTGGTGCTCCAGTCTTCCTCGTAGTAGTCCCACATCTCTTCGACCACCGTTCCCGCACCGCCCTGGATCGTCAGCCGTATCCGGTTTTCGTACTTGTCCGATATGATGACCGCGGCTTCACCGACGCCGATGCTGCTCCCGGTGGAGATCGCGGTTCCGGTCGGAAGAAAGACCACCCCAAGCGGGGCGGGGGTTCCACCGAATTCATGCAGATCACCAGCAGCCTTTTTGCTGCTGTCGTCCACGCCCATGAAGACCTGTTGAGCGATGGGCCACCGCCCGACCACGACCTCGCCCGAGTCGAAGATGTCGTTGGCGTTGTCGTCCACCCACGCGAACGGCTCGAGGTCCTGATACGCCTGCTCGTCGTCCGGAAGCAGCTGCAGGGCCACCCGGCGGCTGTTCTTGACGGCGTGGATCCGTGCGACGGCGAGCGCCTGTCGAACCATCTGCACCTCGCCCAGGAGCTCCGCTCGAACCGCAGATCGGCGCAGATTGGGGATGGTCACTCCCACAATCAGGGTGATGATCGCCAACACCACCATCATCTCGGCGAGGGTGAAGCCCCGCTGACGACGCCACACGCAACCGACGATCGACTGGTCAATGAGTGAACATTTCATCATTCTTAGCATGCGTCTCCCTCCAAGCGGCCGTCAAGGCCTGCGTCCTGAACTTCAAAATCCTTTGACAAAAGGAGATGACCGCCGATCATCGCTGATCGGCGGCTTCGAGGGCAAAGGGGAAAGATCAGGGTTCCTGCGCCAACACCAGGACCCAGACACGGGCATTCTGGTCCGCGACAAAAAGGGTGTTCCCCCTGAGTGCGAGACCGGTAGGAACGATTCCCGCGTCCGTGAGGTCGATTTTCTGCGCCACCCCGTCGTCAATCAGCCACAGACTGCGCGCCGGAACGTCGGTCACCAGCCACCGTCGCGCGTCGAGGGCCACGACCTGGGGCCGGGAGTAGAAATCGCTCCACGCCTCGGGCAGCGCGATTTCTTCCACAAAAGCCCCGGAGCGCGCAAAAATCTGCAGCCGCCGGTTCGCGGTGTCACAGACCAGGAGCCGGTTCCTGTCGAGCCAGACGACCCCGACCGGCTCCAGCAGTTCGCCGGGGCCCGAACCCTCACCGCCGATGATCTCGATCTGTGGGGCGCCACCCTTGAATCCTATGAGAACGATGCGTTTTCGCCCGGTATCGCTGACCGCGATGGTGCCGTCCGCCGCCACCGCCACCGCCCTCGGCCCATACCAACCCTCTTCCGGCTCGGGCAGGATCCTGGAAGCACCGGATCCGGGATCGAAAACGAGCACCCGGTGGTTCCAGGTGTCGGCAACCACCAGAGCGCCGTTCGGGGTCCAGGCCGCAGCCTCCGGTTGGTTGAGGTCCTCCGGAATTCGGAGCTCGGATAATCCGCCATCCGGGTCGAAGAATGCCACGTCACCCAGATTCACGTCGGCCACCGCAAGGGCGCCGTCTGCAGCCACGGCGAGGCCGCGTGGCTCGATCAACCAGCTTTCTCCGATCACCGTCGCACTCACGACCCCGAGAGCTTCGCCCAGGGCTTCCGGAACCTCGGCCTCGCGCGGTCCGCCGTCGCTGGTGTCCCCCGTGTAGCGCATCAGAATGGTGTCTGTGGACCCGATGCCGCCCCAGGGCCGGCGCGTGAAAAGGTAGCGTACGACCTCGGCGATGGTCGGTTTTCTGTCGGCCATCACCCACCAGGCGCGCAGCGGAACCCGCTCGGAGGAATAACCCGGACCGAGGCGCGTGCGGATTTCTCTTTCTTTGTCGACGTCGCAGAAGACGATCGGGGGCCGCATACCCGGAGGCGGATCCGCCCACCACGTCGGGGTCGATCGCCAGTACCAGGAGTAGGGCCACGCAACCTCGCCACCGACCGCACCCACCGGGTCTTCACCCTCCTCCGCCAAACGGTAGCCGTCCTTGACCGGCGCCACGACCTCGGGAGCGGTCTGCACGTAGATCAAGGCCTCGACGCGCTCCTGGTTCGGGCTGATCTCGTCGAGCACGAAGTTGGCGATGAGCGTCGTCGCGAGCGTCGCGGCGAGCCCGGCGCCGGCCAGCAACCGGCTCCACCAGACGCCCTGGCGTGAAAACGTCCGCGCGAGCTGGAGTCCGGCCAGCGGCAGAAACGCCCAGACCTGATGGACGCCGAGCCACGGCACCTTTTCTCCCAGATAACAGTACATGGCCACCGAGGCGACGGCGAAAAGCAACAGGGACCTCTCCACCGTGTTCATCCGGCGCCGCCGATGCCACGCCCACACCAACGCCGCGACGATCGGTAGAAACTCGTAGATGGCGAGACGCGGCAGGTGGTACCAGGGCGGCCCGGCAACCCGTTGGATGCTGTGCTGGCCCCACCAGTAGGAGATCGCCTTGTAGGGAAAGAACCAATCCCCGGGGTGGCGGAACCCGACCGTGAACAGCGGTACCGACACCACCACCGCCGCACCCACTGCGGCCACCAGCCCCCAACGGTGGCGCTTGATCCACTCCACGGCCACCGGAACCGCCCGCCGCCACCCGTTGCTCAACAGCATGATGGCCAGAACCACTCCGGACAGGGCGGCGGTGACGAAGGCATTTTCCTTGGTGGCAAAGGCGAGCGCGGTCCACACGCCAAACCAGATCCAGGCCTTCGAGCTGCCGCGGCCAGCCCGCCAAACCGCGATCATCGCCGCGGACGCAACCAGGGCTTCCAGAATGTCCATGCGGAGGAATCGACCATAGTAGAGATAGATCGGTGAGATGGTCGCGAGCAGGCCCGTCCACCACGCCGCCCGCACTCCGAGCGGCCGTCGCAGAGCCCAGGCGATGGCGATCAGGGCCACCCCAGCCAGTGCGATCGGCAACCGCGCGGTGAAGTCTGAGTCGCCGATGATCGCGAAACCCGCCGCCGTCAAGTAGTAGAGCAGAGGGCCGTGATAGGTCGGATCATAGCGGTAGGTACCGTTCTGGAGCAGCACGTAGGCAGCGTGCGCATGGATCGATTCGTCGTGGTGATACGAGCGTTCGCCCAACCGCCATAAATGGAGGGTCAGCGAGAAGACAACGAGCAGCAACCACGGCGCGTACCGCCGACTCAACGCCCGCCAGTCATGACTCCCAAATGCCACGTCGGAAGCTTATCAGAGGATGAAATCCCACTGCCCGCCCATTTCGGATTTCGGATTTCGGATTTCCGCCCACCCGACCTTCATGTCGAATTTTGGATTTTGGATTTCCGTCCACCCGCCCAGGAGAAACCGCAGATCACGCAGATAAACGCAGATCGAAATTCGATGGCAGAACAGCGCGTTGATCGGACGTGCCGTCCTTGACGATTTTGGGAGTATCAGCCTCCACGTCGTGAGTGCATCAGGTCCATAAGATCGTCAAGGGTGGCAATCACGCGGTACATCGTCGGCAGAAGAGCGCCTACCTACAGGTCCAACGTCTCCAATACTCATGTGACCGATCGGATGGGTTGGTAGGTCAGTCCGCAAGCTCGCGGATCGCCTCAAGAATCTCGGCTGGCTCGGAGTTCGCTTCGAGCCGTACGACCCGGGGGCCGAGGGTCTCCGGCTGAACCGCGCCGGCGTCCGCGAGGAGGATCACAGGGATCTGGATCTCGGCCAGCCGTGCCGCTGGAGCCTCAGCCAGAACGCTCGGCGAGACCACAACAACTGCGGGCGACCATTCGCCGAGCAACTCCCCGGCAACCGTCAGCGACGGGGCATGCCGGATATCCACCCCTGCTCCGGCAAAGGCCTCGATCTGCCTCGCCGCGGCCTTGCCGTCCGCCTCGACCAGGAGAACACGAGATTCGGAACCCGGCTCCAGATGGTGGGGGTCCACCGGCTCGATCTCGGCCTCGACACCCAGCGGCATCCTCACGATGAATCGCGCCCCCTCACCGGGAGCGGAACGCACATCGACCTCTCCATCGTGCGCCGACACGATGCTGTAGACGACCGCGAGGCCGAGACCGGCTCCCCGCCCCCGCCGGCGCTGTGTGAAGAACGGCTCGAAGAGGTGTTCGCGGATTTCCTCGGAGATGCCGGGACCATCGTCCGCCACCTCGAGCACCGCGCGACCCGCCGTATGCTCCACCCGGACCGAAATGTTGCCGCCGCTCTCGCCGACCGCGTCGCAGGCATTGAGAACCAGGTTGAGGAGCAGCCGCCTCAGTCCGACGACATCACCTTCGACCGGAACCGGCTCTTCGTCGAGTTGGAATTCGAGCACCACCCCGCCCGGGAGAAGATGGCGGAGCACGGCTTCCTGGAGCTGAACCAACTCCACGAGATCGATGGTGCTCGGGGGGCTGCTCTCGCGCCGGGCAAACAAGAGCAGCTCGCGCACCACCTCAGTGCCCTGCTCCGCCAGCTCGCGGATCGCTTCGATCGCCTCCCCCGAATCCTCGGGCTGCCGGTGGAGAAGTCGCACGTGGAGGAGAATCGCGGCCAGAAGATTGTTGAAGTCGTGCGCCACGCCGCTCGCCAGGGTTCCCACCGCCTGCATCTTCTCGGCGCTCCGCAGGCGCTCCTCGGCATCAGCCGCCTCGGTCACATCCCTCACGACCAGAATGGCGTGTTCGAATCCCGTCGGCACCGTCAACGAACACTCCAAGAGACGTCCGACATTGTGCATTCGCCAGAAGAGCGGAGCGCTGTCACGCATCCGAGTACGGAGCTCGTTGCTGACGGCTTTTTCGTGGGCCTCGAGCGCCTGGTTGGCGAGCATCACGCGGCCCTCACCGTCGACCAGTGCGACGCCATCCACCATCGCGTCGAAGGTGCGCCGCCACCGTTCGCCCATCCGCCGCACCCGGTCGGTGTGATCGTGGATCGCGACCAGAAAGCCCTGACTCCGATCGTCGCCCGTCCAGCCGGCGCGAATCTCGACCTCGGCGATCTCGCCGTCGTCGAGCCGCCAATCGGCATCGATGATGACTTCCGACTCGTCGCCCGCAGCCGCGAGGGCCTCCGCAAGATCAGCTACAGAGGGTCGCTGAAGGAAACCGGCCAACGACAATCCGAGAGT
Source organism: Candidatus Sulfomarinibacteraceae bacterium (assembly GCA_963769215.1). Taxonomy (GTDB): domain Bacteria; phylum Acidobacteriota; class Thermoanaerobaculia; order Thermoanaerobaculales; family Sulfomarinibacteraceae; genus Sulfomarinibacter. The sequence continues at coordinate 220,950 of CAVYKX010000018.1, forward strand.
CCGGGCGCTCTTGCCCCCGAGATACGGAGCGGCGGCCGGGTTGGAATCCCGCAAATTCAACTCCCGGTCGAGTCGCAGGAGGGGTGTCGGCGATGCCGTAAACAGCTCCCTGAAGCGACGCTCGCTGGCAACGAGAGACGTTCGCTGTTCGGCCAGTCGTCGAGTCATGTCCCGAAAGGCTGCCGCGAGGTCGCGCACCTCGGCCGACGGACCACCGGAGAGCGGCGGTTCGTCCTGGTCGTCCGGGTCGAAACGGCGCACCCACGCGGCCAACTCGTGGAGCGGGCGCACAACCCGCCCGACCAGCGCCAGACCGGCGATCATCGCCAGGGTCATCGCGATGCCGAGACCGATGAGAAGTCGAATCGCCGCCACCGCCAGGTGCGACCGGACCCGCGCCCGTGACACCAACAGCACGACGTCCACCGGATCGTCCCGGCCCGTCGCGCCCCGTCCGACGTCGACACGCTGCTCCACCCGCAGGATGTCAGGTATCGAGAGCCTCGACCTCCTCCGGCGAGGGACCGTATCTCCACAACATCACACCGCTGTGGTCCCTGACTTCACCGGCGCGGATGTCGGTCATGGAGATGACGGCGAGATGTTCCGGCGAACCGCCGTCCACCGCCGCCAGCGCAAGGACCTGCGCCAACAACTCGGCCCGCGACCGGAGCTCGGCTTCGAGAATGCGCTGTTCGTGCCACAGCACCAGCGCGCTCACAACGACCATGGTGACGATCAGCACGCCGAGCATCCAGAGGAGAAAACTCCTCCCGAGGGTCATGTGATGTGCGCGCGAGACGGGCGCTTCTCCGGTCATCCGTCACTCTCGTCCGACAGCGCTGCCACGTGCGGCAGATCTCCCGTCGAATCAGAAATCGAAGAAATCCCCTTCGAAGACGTCACTCAGTTGACGCATGATGCCAGACGACAGGCCTGCCGTAATGCCGGCCATGATCGAGGCGCCCTTGGTGCGGCCAACCAGATAGCCGACCAGCCCGACACAGGCAACGGAGCCGAAGGGATGCCGGCGGACGGTTTCCCGCCAGTCGATCGATTCCGGAACCAGCGAGTCGAGAATGGAGTCGGCGTCGATTCGGCGAGCTGCGTTCAGATCGTCGATGAGGTCGTCCTCTGTCGCATCCTCCAACGCATCGGCTTTGGGATCTTCCATATGCTCACACCTCGTTTGAATCAGTCTCGCGGACGCGTGGCGTAACCGACCAGAAAGCCGACGGCGAGCGCGATCAAGACGGCTTTGCCGGGGTTGTCGCGCACATATTCAACGACCTCGTCACCTTTTCCCTTGAAGTCGACATCGGCAACTCGAGTCTTGGCTTTGGCGTAGAGGTCCTTGCCCTTTTCCGACAATCCCTCGTACTGCTCTTTGGCCTTGCCGTACAGGACATCCGCCTGTTCGCGAGATTTGGCGGCCATGGTCCCCATCTTCTCCCGCGCTTCGCCAAGGTACTTTTTCGCGTCCTCGAGATAGACTTTCGCCCGATCCGATGCCGCACCCGCGGAGTCCTTGGCTTTTCCATAGGCGTCCTGCATCGCGCTTTTCGCCTGCTCCATCGAGTGCTGCGCCTTGGCGAGCGACTCCTTGAAACCACCGAGACCGTCTGCGGCCTCTTCCGCCACCTCTTCGATGGCGTCATCGACACTCTTCTTTTTCTCTGCCATCTTCGACCTCCTGTAGAGAACGTTTCTATTCTACGGACCCAAGGCCCTTCCGTCTAGCCTCTCGCCTCTCAGAGACACAGTTCTCGATTGTCACGCATCCTCCTCCACCGCACGCCCTGAGTCGGGAGGAAGATTCGAACGGCGTGCCGCAAGAATGGCAGACTGGGCTGCTCCCTTTGATTGACCCGAAGCCGGGACCTGTGGAAGAGTAATGACTGGAGGAATCAGGCGGGATGGGTGGGACCTTCGACGGCGCGGACAACAGGAAATCTCCCGGAATCTCGGCCAAGATCGCCATCGCCGTGGTCTCACTTGCGGCGACGGTGCTTCTTGCGGAGGGGGCCGCACGGCTCATTCTGCCGGTGCAGCAGGTCGTGGAGGTCGAGTCTTCCATCTCCCGACGCAGCCGCCCAGGTGTTGTGGTGGAGAAAGAGCAGGACGTCGGCATCGAAATCGTGATGGACCTATCAGGCCGACACGGCGTGCGTCTCAATCCCGGGGTGCGAGCCACGATCCGCAACCATTCCCTCAGCCACAATGACGTGGTCATCGAAACCAACTCTCTCGGCTTGCGCCACCCCGAGCTCGGGCCAAAATCCGACGATGAGTTCCGGGTCCTGGTGCTTGGCGACTCGATCACGTTCGGCGACTACGTTTCGTTCGAAGAAACCTACCCTGCCCTGCTCGAAAGAAGTCTCGAGGGCCGAAAGCTGCGAGTGACCGTGATCAACGCCGGTCTCCCGGGAGCCAGTGCATCGGACGAGTTCTACCACTATCTTGAAATTGCCGCCGCCGTGGATCCGGACCTCGTTCTGCTGGGCATGTATCTCAACGATTCCTCAAATTGGGGCGGCTTCTACGCCCGGTCGCTGCGAGAACCCTATTCCTCGAGTCGCCTTCTGAGTTTTCTCGCCGATCGGGTTGAGGCGCTCCGCCTCGAGATGTGGTCGGATGAGGCCGTCCCCGAGATCGACTCCGATTGGCGCGAGGAGTTCCAGGGTGATCGGCGGCTGCGACCCGGGGACATGTGGAACACCCGAGACGGCTTCGACTACGAAATCTATAACGCCCATATGGATTTCGGACTCGCCTGGAACCCTCAGTCGTGGACGAATCTGAAGCGTATCATCCGCACACTTTCCATGGCCGCCCGGCAGAGAGGGCACGATCTCGCTGTCTTTCTGTTTCCGATCCAGATTCAGGTCACGGGGAACATCGGGGATTTTCGACCACAGCAGAGTTTCTTGGCCATGTGCGAGTCCCTGGATCTCACGTGTCTCGACCTCGTGCCCGCTCTCCAGGTCGGACTGGCTGACCAATCGGATCGAGCAGTACTATGACCACTGTCACCTGACTCCACACGGCAACGGCGTTGTAGCTGAAGCTCTGGTCGACTGGTTGGACGGGGAACACGTGCTTCCGCCTTGAGAACTGAATGGGGGTTGGAAAGCGAAGGCCATCCCAACCCATCGTTTGCGATCCGACGGGCGGTGTGTCAAAGCTGTCGGCGCGGGTTGACATCAACCAGGCTCACCACGGTAGGATCAAGACGGAGGTCCGATGAAGATCACTGTATTGGGTGCGGGACGATGCGTCACCGGATCGAAGTATCTGCTCGAATGGAAGAACTTCCGCGCTCTCGTCGACTGTGGTCTCTTCCAGGGCCCGGCCGAGTTCCGGCGTCTGAACTGGAAGCCACTCCCGACTCCGGCTCACACGATGGACGCGGTCGTCCTGACCCACGCCCACATTGACCACTCGGGCTATCTCCCCCGGCTCTGCCGCCAGGGATTCTCGGGCAAAATATTCTGCACGCCACCAACCAAGGCCCTGCTCGGGGTGCTGCTGCCGGACGCCGCCCATATCAACGAAGAGGAGGCGCGCTACGCCAACAAGGAGGGTTACTCGAAGCACGAGCCGGCACTGCCGCTGTTCCGCATGGCCGATGCCCGAGCAGCCCTCAAGCTCCTCGAACCGGTGGCCTTCGACCACTGGCAGGAACTCCACCCGGGCATCCGCTTTCGCTACCACCGCCAGGGACATATCCTCGGCGCTGCTGCGGTGGAGCTCGAAACCAAGGTCTCCGGGGGCAAACGCAAGACGATCTTCTTCTCCGGCGACGTCGGCCGCTATGGCGTACCGATTCTGCGCGAACCCGTTTCCTACCCGGTTCGGACGTGCTGTTCGTCGAGTCGACCTACGGCGACCGGCTCCACGAGGATGTCGATCCCCGCAACGTCCTCGGCGACGAGGTTCGGGCAGGGATCCGGCGCGGCGGCATCATCATCATTCCGGCTTTCGCGATTGACCGGACCCAGGAGATCCTCTATCTCCTCCACGAGCTCATGGTTGACGGCGATCTGCCGCAGATACCGATCTTCCTGGACAGCCCGATGGGGATCGAAGCCACCTCCCTCTACACCCGCTATGTCAACGAACATGACGCCGAAATGCGGCAGTTCTTCATCGACCAGGAAAACCCCATCTTCCCCCCCAATTTGCAGGTGACGCCGAAATCGTCGGACTCGCGAAAGCTGAATTCCATGAAGGGCCCCGCCATCATCATCTCCGCCTCGGGCATGGCCACCGGCGGGCGGATCCTCCACCACCTCAAGCTCCGGCTCCCCGACGAAAAGAACACCGTGCTCTTCACCGGATATCAGGCCGTTGGAACCAAGGGCCGGCGGCTCGTCGAAGGCGAAAAAGAGGTCAAGATCCACGGCGAGTGGATTCCTGTCAAGGCGCACATCGCACGCATCACGGGTCTTTCGGCGCACGCAGATGCGGGTGAGCTCCTGGTCTGGCTCGGGCGCCGTGAACGGGAACCCGAGAAGGTTGTCCTGATTCACGGTGAGTATGAGGCGCAGCAGGCTTTCGCCGAACGACTCCAGGAAGAGTTCGGGTGGAAGCCCGAAATTCCGGAGCTCGGAGACACAATCCAGGTGTGATCCGATCGACGGCTCCTTCGCGGTCGCTTACAATCGTATTCTGGAGAGTGACACGCAGGGAGGCCTTGATGCGACGTATTTTTCTTGGTGCCGCGGTGGCTGTTTTCATCGGTTTGCTCGGGTGCGGTGGGCCGGAGGAACCGGAACCTCCGCTGACGCTCGAAGCGATGCCCGACCCGACGCGGCGTTCCCGGCCCGCCGGTCGGCACCCTCTGAGGGGCCCTACGTCGAGGATTGGTATGTGGATTCGAACTCGTCGGCGGGTTCGATGATGCTCAATTTCAACCGCGACGACGAGTCCATCTGGATTCACTTCGATACATCGGTCAGCAACCAGGATCTGCAGACAGGGTGTCGATCGCCACCGCCGCGATTTCGAGCAGGATGAGATGGGAACCCATCGGGATGCGGGAACGACCGAAACTGACCGGGTACGGTGTCGCGGCCTGGTCGTGGGGCAACATGGCGGGACGAGGAGGCGGAAGAGGGAGGGAAGCGGACTCGATCGACGAACTCGTGCTCTTCGCCAGGCACCCGGGCGCCCCGTGCTCCTCGTCTTTCGATACACATTCCCGGCAACTGACGACATCGACGAGAAGCTCGAGGAGCTCGTTGCGGTCGCCGACTCCCTCGTTTCGTACGTCTCGGGGACATAAAAAAACGCCGCAGCAAGCTGCGGCGTCCATGTGGTTTTGAGGCCAGGTCCGATCAGGAGTCTTTCTTCTCCTCATCGGCATCGTCGGCAGCTGCTTCCGGCTCCTCGACGGGCGCGGCTTCAGCTTCCTCGGCTTCTTCGGGTTCGGGTGCCGGCTCGTCGGCCGCTGCGGCCTGCTCCGGCTCTTCAGCGGGCGCCGCTTCGACTTCGGGCTCCTCAGTCGTCTCAGCAGCATCCGAAGTTTCGATCCCGGCATCCTCGACCGCAGCTTCAGCAGTCTCTTCAGCATCGGTTTCGGCCTCGGCTTTCGCCCCGCCACCGAACATGCCCTTGGCACGGTCCATGAGAGACGTCTTGCTCTTGGAAGATCCTTCGCCCTCCTCGTGCTCGGCGAGATCGTAGTCGACGAACTCGATGATCGCGAGCTCGGCTCCGTCGCCGCGCCGCCGGCCGAGGCGCATGATGCGCGTGTAGCCGCCGGGGCGGTCGGTGAACCGTGGCGCAATCTCTTCGAAGAGACGGCGCACGATTTCCTTATCGGGCACCATGGTCAGGACCTTGCGACGCGCCGGCAGTGTCCCGGTCCCGGCAAGGGTCACCATGCGCTCAGCCAGGGGCCGCAGCTCCTTGGCCTTGGCGACGGTCGTGATGATCCGTTCGTGAGTGAACAGGGCGCTGAGCTGATTGCGGAACAGCGCCTTGCGATGGGCTGACGTGCGGCCCAACTTGCGGCCGTGAACTCGGTGTCGCATTGCGTTTCTCGCTTCCTAAAGATCGAGGTTCATGCCGAAGCCGAGGCCCAGGACCTCGAGCTTCGAGCGCACCTCTTTGAGGCTTTTCTCACCAAAGTTACGGATCTCCACCATCTCCTTCTCGGAGCGGCTGACGAGATCTCGCAGGGTCCGGATGTTGGCGTTCTTGAGGCAGTTCATCGAACGGATCGACAACTCGAGAGTTTCGATCGAGGCGTCGAGGATGCTGTCCTCTTCCTCGGGCTCCGCTTCCGAAGCCGGAGGCAGGGCGGCCTCTTCCACCTCCGCCAGGGAGGTGTAGATATCCATGTGGCCCTGGACAAGCTGGGCGGCCTGGCTGAGTGCTTCTTCTGGAGTGATCGTGCCGTTGGTCCACACTTCGAGCACCAGGCGTTCATAGTTGGTCATGCGGCCGAGACGGGCCATCTCGACGCGGAAGTTCGCCTTTCGGACGGGTGAATGGGCCGAATCGACGGGAATGAACCCGACGTCGAGATCCTCGGTCTGGTTTTCTTCCGCCGGAACATACCCGCGACCGGGAGCCACCCGGACCATCATCTTGAGCTTGCCATCGGCCGAAAGCGTCGCGACGTGAACGTCGGGATCGATCACTTCGACCTGGCTCGAACCGGCAAATTGTCCGGCCGTCACCTCACCCGGGCCTTTGGCCTCCAGGCTCAGAAAAGTAGCACCCTGCCCGTGGATCTTGAGCGGGATCATTTTGAGGTTGAGGATGATATCGGTGACATCCTCGACCACTCCCGGCACTGCCGAGAACTCGTGATCCGCCCCTTCGATCTTGACGGCTGTAATGGCCGCACTCGGTATCGAGGAGAGCAGAGCCCGCCGCAGAGCGTTGCCCAACGTGGTTCCCCACCCCCGCTCGAAGGGTTGCGCGAGGAAACGCGCAAAGGTGGAACTGTGTTCTTCTTCTTCCGGCTGTACTTGCGCCGGACGCTGAAAATCCTGCCAGATCATGCGGCCTCCACCTTAGCGAGAATAGAGCTCGACGATGAGCTGCTCCTGAATCGGGAAGCGGATATCTTCACGGGTCGGGTTCTCTAAGACCTTGCCTGTAAAGGCACCGGCATCGAGCTCCAGCCAGGGCGGGATGCCCCGACCCTGTGCGAAATCGACCGCCTCCGCAATGTGAGTGTTCTTGCGGCTTTTCTCCTGGACAACAACTTCCATCCCCGGGCGAACCCGGAACGACGGAATATCGACGCGACGGCCGTCGACCTGGATATGCCCGTGACGCACCAGCTGGCGTGCCTGGGTGCGGGATGTGGCAAATCCGAGTGAGTAGACCACGTTGTCGAGCCGCAGCTCGAGGAACTGCAACAGGTTGTCACCGGTGACGCCTTTGCGGCGATTTGCCTCGTCGAAGGTCAGCCGGAACTGCGCCTCGAGCAGACCGTAGATTCGACGGAGCTTCTGCTTCTCCCGCAGCTGGAGGCCGTAGGCGCGAACCTTTCGCCTGCGACCCATCCCGTGCTGACCGGGAGGAGCATTTCGTCGCTCAATGGCGCACTTCTCTTTGTAGCAGCGCTCGCCCTTGAGGAACAGCTTCATGCCCTCGCGGCGGCACAGTCGACATACGGGTCCTCTGTATCGTGCCATTGTCTCTCCCCTGCCTAGACTCTGCGCCGCTTCGGCGGACGACACCCGTTGTGCGGAATCGGTGTGACGTCGCGGATGCTTCGGATATCGAGCCCGCTCGCCGCGACCGCACGGATCGCAGATTCGCGACCCGGACCGGGTCCCTTGACCCTGACGTCAACGGAGCGGACGCCTTGATCCTGGGCCTGCTCGGCGGCACTCTTCGCCGCCAGCTGTGCAGCGTACGGAGTCCCTTTGCGCGAGCCCTTGTAGCCGATGCGACCACCGGAGGACCAGCACAGGGTTCCACCACTCGGGTCCACAAAGGTCACGATCGTGTTGTTGAATGTGGCGTGGATGTTGGTCACCGCATGGGGCACATTCTTGCGCTCCCGACGCGGCTTTCTCCCACCCTTGCGTTCCTTTGCCATGAGTTACTCTCCTGCCTACTTCTTACCGACTTTTTTCTTGCCGGCAACTGCCTGACGCCGCGGGCCCTTGCGCCCACGAGCGTTGGTGTGGGTCCGCTGACCGCGCACCGGCAGCCCGCGCCGGTGGCGCATGCCCCGGTAGCTGCCGATTTCAATCAGACGCTTGATGTTCATAGCGACCTCTCGACGAAGATCACCCTCGACCATCCCCTCGTTCTGGATCACCTGTTGGAGCCTGAGAACCTCATCTTCGGAGAGATCCTTGACCTTGATGCCTTCTTCGACCTTCGCCGTCGTCAGGATCTTCCGAGCACGTGTGCGACCGATCCCATAAATATAGGTCAGTCCGATTTCGACCCTTTTGCCGGACGGCAGATCAACGCCTGCAATGCGTGCCACCAGTAACCTCCCCGATCACCCTTGACGCTGTTTGTGCTTGGGGTTCTCGCAAATCACCCGGACCACACCCTTGCGGCGAATGATCTTGCACTTTGAACACATTTTCTTGACCGATGGACGAACTTTCATCGTCGCCCTCCCTACTTGTAGCGGTACACGATGCGCCCTCTCTTCAAATCATATGGAGAGAGCTCAACCAGAACCTTGTCCCCCGGGAGGATGCGAATGAAATGTTTCCGCATTTTCCCGGAGATATGGGCCAAAACCTCGTGACCATTTTCCAACTCGACGCGGAACATCGCGTTGGGAAGTGGCTCGACAACTGTGGCCACAACTTCAATCGCCTCTTCCTTAGGCATTCATTGACTCCTCGAGACCGAGCACACGGCGGCCATCAGCAGTGACAGCCACCGAGCACTCAAAATGGGCTGCGAGTCTACCGTCTTCCGTCCTTGCTGTCCAGCCGTCATCGTCGATCCGGACCCGCCAGCTTCCGGCTGTGATCATCGGCTCGATCGCGATCACCAACCCCGGCTTGAGACGCTGGCCATGGCCCGGCTTTCCATAGTTCGGCACCTGCGGCTCCTCGTGCAGCGCGCGACCGATACCGTGACCTACAAACTCACGCACGACGCCGAAACCGGCATCTTCGGCACGGCGCTGCACCGCAGCACCGATATCACCGAGACGAGCATCGGGTTGGACGGATTCGACCGCATCGTCGAGGCACTTTCGGGTGACATCCATCAACCGGTGCGCCTCCGAACTCACTTCGCCGATTCCAAAACTGATTGCCGCATCGCCGAAGAACCCGTCGAGCAGCACCCCGCAATCGACACTCACGAGATCGCCTTCGCGGAGGCGAGCCTTGCCGCTCGGGATCCCATGAACGATCACATCGTTGACCGACGTACACAGCGTCGCAGGAAAGCCGCGGTAACCCTTGAACGCAGGCACGCCGCCATCGGCGCGGATCATTTCCTCGGCGAGCCGGTCGAGCTCTCTCGTGGACACCCCGGGACCCGCTGCCGCCTCGACAGCGCGCAGCACCCGATGGACCAGGCCATTGGCCCTGGCCATGGTTTCCAACTCGCGTTCAGACTTGAGACAAATCATACGGACACCGGAGCCTCGATAGCCTGCGCGACCGATTCGCCGGCGAAAATCGCCGCCTGTGTTCCCTCGCCCGACCCGGGAGGGCCGAGGGGGATCAGGTTGAGGCTGGAGTAGGCAGGACTCACCCACGCCTCCCCTTGACCCGGCCGCGGCGCATGAAGCCGTCGTAGTGGCGCATCACCAACTGCGACTCGATCTGGTTGACCGTGTCCATGGCGACGCCGACCACGATCAGCAGCGAGGTGCCGCCGAAGAAGAACTTCACACCGAGGCCCTGAGTGAACCACGCCGGGAGGAGCGCATCGAGACTCGGCCCGATGAACGGGATGGTCGCGACCTTGAATCCGGCGATCAGGATGTTCGGGAGAATTGCCACGACCGCGAGGTAGATCGCACCCACCAGGGTGATCCTCGTGAGGATCTTGTCGATGAACTCGGCGGTCTTCTTGCCGGGTCGAATTCCGGGAATGAAGCCTCCGTACTTCCGCATGTTCTCCGCGGTATCTTCAGGGTTGAAGATAATCGAGGTGTAGAAGTAGCAGAAGAACACGATCGACAGGAAGTACACCAGGTTGTACATGGGTTCGCCCCATGCCAACGCCTCGGTAATTCTCTGCAGCCAACGGTTTTCGATCATCTGACCGAGGGTCTGCGGAAAGGACATGATGGACGCGGCGAAGATCACGGGAATCACGCCGCCGGTGTTGATTCGCAGCGGCAGGTAGGTGCTCTGACCACCGTAGACGCGCCGGCCGACGACCCTCTTGGCGTACTGGATCGGAATGCGCCGTTGCGCACGTTCCATGTAGACAATTGCGGCCACCACCAGGACCATGAAGACGACGAGGATGACCACCGTAATGATGTTCAACGCTCCAGTCTGCACATCGGTGACCGTGTTGAAGATCGCCGCAGGCAGCCCGACGACAATTCCGGCGAAGATGATCAACGAGATACCGTTGCCGATACCGCGTTCGGAAATCTGTTCACCCAACCACATGACGAACGCCGTACCGGTGGTCAGGGTCAGTACCGTCACGAGTCGGAATCCCCAGCCCTGGATGTGTTCCGGTACCAGCGGTGCGCCACCTGGCGCCGTCGTACGCTCGAGGAAGAACGAAATCCCCATACCCTGAATGACCGACAGCACGATGGTCCCGTAGCGGGTGTACTGGGTAATCTTGCGGCGCCCGAGTTCACCCTCCTTGGAGAGCTTCTCGAGATACGGCCACACCACGGTCAAAAGCTGCAGGATGATCGATGCCGAAATGTACGGCATGATTCCGAGCGCAAAGACCGTCATCCGGCCCAAAGCGCCACCCGAGAACAAATTGAGGAAACCGAGCACAGTGCCCTCGGCCGCCTTGGTGAACTCCGCGATCGCAACCGGGTCAATACCCGGAATCGGGATGAAGGAGCCCAACCGGTAGACCGCGAGCAACGCAAAGGTGAACATCAACCGTCTGCGGAGATCGGGTATGGCGAAGATGTTACGGAAGCTGTCGATCACGGCGCCACCACCTCGCAGCTGCCCCCGGCATTCTCGATGCCGGCGCGCGCCGAAGCCGAGAACTTGTGGACCTGTACGGTCAACTTCTTCGACAGTTCGCCGTCACCAAGGACCTTGACGAGTCGCTTGCCGCCGCGAACCAGGCCTTTTTCCACCAGTTCCTCGACCGACACCGTATCGCCGTTCGAGAAGATCCTCTCGAGGTCGCGAAGATTCACGACCTGGTACTCGACACGGAAGATGTTGGTAAATCCGCGTTTGGGAATACGGCGTACGAAGGGCATCTGGCCGCCCTCGAATCCGTAGCGCCGGGAGTAGCCGCTCCGCGACTTCTGGCCCTTGTGGCCCTTTCCGGCGGTCTTGCCCTGGCCGGAGCCGGGGCCGCGACCAATCCGCTTGCGGGGACGCTTCGCGCCGGGTGCGGGATGCAGATCATGAAGTTCCATGACTCAGCCTTCCATTTCCTCGACCGAGACCAGATGTGTCACTTTCGCGACCATCCCTCGGATGCACGGGTCGTCCATCCGGGTCACGGTCCGGCCGATGCGGCCGAGGCCGAGCCCCTGCAACACCCGCCGCTGATTTTGGGCGAAACCGATCTGGCTTCGCACCTGGGTAATCTTGAGCACCGTTTTCTTCGCAGCCGTTTTCTTCGCAGCCTTCGGCTTCGCCGCTTTTGCGGTCGCCTCGGCGGGAGCCTTGGCTTCCGTCTTCTTGGCGGGTTCCTTCTTCGGAGCCGCCTTGTCGGCTTTGGCGGCCGCAGTCTTCTTGGGAGCTGCTTTCTTGGCCGTTTCCTTCTTCGGCACAGCCTTCTTTGCCGGCGCTTTCTTGGCGGTTTCCTTTTTCGGCGCAGCCTTCTTGGCCGCCGGTTTTTTCGCGGCTGCCTTCTTCGGCGCAGCTTTCTTGGGAGCAGCCTTCTTTGCCGCCGGCTTCTCAGAAGCCTTCTCTTCGGTCGCCTTCGTGTCTTTCTTTTCTGCGGTCATCAGCCTTCATCCTCCTGCACCGGCGCGACCTCGGCCTCGGCCTCGGTTTCCGCATCGGCTGCCACGGGCTCGGGCGCTGTTTCGACCTCTCCCGGAGCGTTGATATCGACTCCGCGAAGACGCGTCACCTGACTCCGGGTCATCAAACGGTCGATGGCGTCAAAGGTCGCGCGGACGACATTGAACGGGTTGCGGCTGCCGACGATCTTGGTCAAGACATCAGCCACGCCGGCCGATTCCATCACGGCACGCACCCCGCCACCCGCGATCACACCGGTTCCTGGAGAAGCCGGGCGAAGCAGCACCCTGGTGGCACCCCAGCGTCCCCACACGAGGTGGGGCACGGTACCGCCGACAAGGGGAATCTTGATCATTTCCTTGCGGGCCTGCTCGCTGGCCTTCTGGATCGCCGGCGGCACTTCGCGCGCTTTTCCGGTGCCGTAGCCGACCTTGCCGGATCCGTCACCGGCAACCACCACGGCGGAGAAGGAGAAGTTCTTACCACCCTTCACCACCTTGGCGACGCGGTTAATGTGAACGACTGTTTCTGCGAATTCGGACTCTCGGTTCATCATCTCAGCAACCCCTAGAACTTCAGACCCGCTTCGCGGGCCCCATCAGCAATCGCACGAATCACACCGTGATACCTGAATCCGCCGCGGTCGAAGACCACTTCTTCGACACCACTGTCCTTGGCGCGCTCGGCGATGAGCTTGCCGAGAACCTTGCCGGCGTCGCAGTTGCCCGTTCCCTTGAGACTTCCAGCGGCCTCTGCTTCCAGGGTCGAGGCCGAAGCGACGGTCACACCCTTTTCGTCGTCGATGACCTGGGCGTAGACGTGTCGCAAGCTCCGATAAACCGACAGACGGGGTCGGCTGGATGTGCCGCGAACAGCCTCGCGATAGCGGCGCTTCATCCTCACCCGGCGCTGCTTTCGATCCTTGACCTGGCTCATGCTGTAGCTCCCTGTTTCCCGGCCTTGGTTCGGACCCGCTCGTCCGAGTAGCGGATGCCTTTGCCCTTATAAGGCTCGGGCGGCCGCAGGCCGCGGATCTCGGCCGCGACTTGGCCGACCTGCTGGCGATCAAAGCCCGTGACGGTCACTTTGTTCGCCTTCCCGTCAACTTCGATATCGATGCCGTCCGGAACCGCGAAATTGATGGGATGCGAATACCCCAGGTTGAAGACCACGGTTCTGCCTTGGCTCTCGGCCCGGTAGCCGATGCCGACAATTTCGAGCTGCTTCGACCATCCATCGGAAACCCCAACCACGGCATTCGCGATCAGCGACCGAACCAGGCCGTGGTAGGCGCGGGTCTGGTTTTCCTCATCCGCCCGCAGGATGTTGAGAGAGCCGTCTTCCAGCCCTGCCGTGATTCCCGGCATCAGGTTGACCTGCAACACACCCTTGGCGCCTTTGACCTTGACCGCATCATCAGCGATTGTGATCTCGACTCCCTTCGGCACGGGAATCGGCAATTTTCCTATCCGTGACATAGCGCCCCCTACCAGATCTCACACAGGACTTCGCCACCCACTCGCAGGCCCCTGGCCTGTTCATCGGTGAGAACGCCCCGGTTCGTGGAGATCACTGCGACCCCGAGTCCATTGCGTACCTTGGGCAGATCATCCACCCCACGGTAGATCCTGCATCCCGGCCTCGACACTCGCTGCAGACCGTGGATCACCGGTTCGCCATCATCGGCGTATTTGAGGTAGATGCGGATGGTTCCCTGAGGACCTTCCTCGATCACCTTGAAGGTCCGGATGAACCCTTCCTGCTTGAAGATCTTGGCGATCTCGAGCTTCGTCTTCGACGCCGGAACATCGGTGCGGTCGTGGCGCACCGTCGTGGCGTTTCGGATATGCGTCAACAAATCGGCTATCGGATCAGTCATGCTCATGGCTCAACCCCTCACCAGCTCGCCTTGGTGACCCCGGGCAGATAGCCTTCGAGGGCCAACTTGCGGAAACACACCCTGCAGAGCTGAAACTTGCGCATGAAGCCCCGCGGGCGGCCGCAGACCCGGCAGCGGTTGCGCTGGCGGACCTTGAACTTCGGCTTCTTCAGGCTTTTCGCGATCATTGCCTTACGTGCCACGGTGCCTCCTAACGACTCTTGAACGGCATGCCCATACCAGCCAGGAGCGCGCGCGCCTGGTCGTCGGTTGGAGCCGTCGTAGTAATGGTGATGTTCATACCCATGGTCCCCTCGACCTTCTGATAGTCCACCTCCGGGAAAACCAGAATGTCGCGGATCCCGAGCGTGTAGTTCCCGCGACCGTCAAATGCGTTGGCCGAGATGCCGCGGAAGTCTCGCACGCGGGGCAGACCGATGCAGATCAGACGATCGAGGAACTCGAACATCCTCTCCCGCCGCAAGGTGACCCGAGCACCGACCGGCATACCTTCACGCAGCTTGAATGCCGCAATCGACTTTCTCGCTTTTCGCATTTCGGGCAGTTGGCCCGTGATGTTCGCGAGCTGTTCCATCGCCGTTTCAAGCAGCTTGGCGTTGCGACTGGCCTCGCCGACGCCGATATTGCAGGTGACCTTCAAGATCTTTGGTACCTGCATTGGATTGGTCAGCCCGAAGTCCTTCTGGAGCTGCGGGAAGACCTCCTCTCGATACTTTTCCTGTAAGCGCGCCATCGTCCCTCCTAACGGTCGAGAATCGCGCCGTCGACCTTGGCAACGCGGACCTTTCGCCCGTCGTCCAGAATCCGGATACCGATCCGGGTTCGTTGTCCACTATCCGGTGAAATCGCCATCACGTTGGAGGCGTGAATAGGCGCCTCACGTTCCACGATTCCACCTTTGACATTCTTCTGCGGGTTGGGGCGGGTATGACGTTTGATCATGTTCACGCCCTCGATCACCAACCGCTCGCGGTCGCGATCAACCACCAGGACCCGGCCCTGTTTGCCGCTGTCCTTTCCCGAAATGACCTCAACGGTGTCACCCTTTTTGATCTTCATCGGCTGCTCCTACAGAACCTCTGGGGCGAGCGACACGATCTTCATGAATCGTCTGTCGCGCAGCTCGCGCGCCACGGGCCCGAACACGCGGGTGCCAACGGGCTCCCGCTCCGCATTGACCAGTACCGCCGCGTTTTCGTCAAAGCGGATGTACGAACCGTCGCGCCGGCGTGCGCGCGCCTTGGTCCGGACGACCACCACTTTGACCACGGTGCCTTTTTTGATTTCCGACTCCGGTGCCGCTTCTTTGACCGAGCACACGACGATGTCGCCGAGGCCCGCGTAGCGTGGCGCCGCCGATCCGCCGATCTGGCGAATGGCCTGCACCTTTCGAGCGCCGGAATTGTCGGCGACAATGAGCATGGTTCCCATCTGAATCATCGCTAACCCCCAACTATTGCGCCCGCTCGATGACCTTGCGGACCCGCCAACGCTTCCGCTTGGAGAGAGGCCGGCACTCCTCGATGAGCACCCGGTCACCCTCGTTGCACGCGTTTTCTTCATCGTGCGCCATGAATTTGGATGAAGTCCGGACGAACTTCTGGTACAGCGGATGCATTACCAGGTTCTCCACCTTCACCACCACCGATTTGTCGGCGGCGTTCGAGGTCACCAGACCTACCTTGGTGGTCTTGCGCGAAGCCTTTTCCTTACTGGTCATCATGCACTCCCGTCGGTCTGACGCTCGTTCATCACTGTCAGCACACGAGCAATGTCCTTACGGACCTCGCCAATCTTGATGGGGTTGTCGATCTGCCCCGTCGACTTCTGGAATCGGAGCTTGAAAAGCTGCTCCTCGAGATCACCCAGCGTCTTGCGGAGCTCGTCGTCCGACCGTTCACGAATATCGTTCGCCTTCATAGCTGCTCTTTCCTCGTCACGAACTTGGTCTTGATCGGCAGTTTGTGGGCTGCCAGGCGCATCGCCTCACGAGCGATGTCCTCCGAGACACCTTCCATTTCATAGAGAATCCGCGCCGGTTTGATCACCGCCACCCACTCTTCGGGATTGCCCTTACCCTTACCCATGCGGGTTTCGAGGGGCTTTTTGGTCACGGGCTTGTCCGGAAAGATGCGAATCCAGATTTTGCCGCCGCGTTTGACGTGACGGGTCATGGCGATACGTGCCGCCTCGATCTGGCGGGCGGTGAGCCATCCGCGCCCGACCGCTTGCAGGGCGTAATCTCCAAAGGAGACTCTCGATCCCCGCTCGGCGATGCCGCGGTTTTTCCCCCGCTGCTGCTTTCTGTATTTGACCTTTTTCGGCATCAACATGGCGAATCTCCTTCAGACGCGGGGACGGACGGCGCGCGCCCGGTGGCGCTCGCCCCGGTAGACCCACACCTTGACGCCGATCACGCCGTAGGTGGTGTAGGAGGTCTTGAACCCGTAATCGATATCGGCCTTGAGGGTATGCAGCGGCAGACGGCCCTGTTGATACCACTCGGCACGTGCGATCTCGGCCCCGTTGAGCCGGCCGGCGCAACGAATCTTGATCCCCTGGGCGCCGAAGCGAAGGGCGTTTTCAATCGCCCGCCGCATGGCGCGCCGGAACGCGATGCGCCGCTCGAGCTGACGGGCCACGTTGGCGGCGATCAGGTGGGCATCGATCTCCGGACGCTGGATCTCCTGGATGTTGATGTGGATGTCCTGTCCATAACGACGCATGAGATCGTCGCGGAGCTTGTCCACCTCGGCACCCTTGCGGCCGATGATGATTCCCGGCCGTCCGGAAAGAATATTGACGCGGAGCTTCGATGCCGTGCGTTCGATGTCGATCGCACTGACGGCGGCGTTTTCGAGCCGCTCGAGCAACTCCTGTCTCAGCTGAAGATCTTCGTGCAGGAGGTTCGCATAGTTCTTGCCGTCGGCATACCACCTGGATCGCCAGGTGTTGTTGTAGCCGAGGCGAAAGCCGTACGGGTGTGTCTTCTGTCCCACGATGCGTCTCCTATTCCTTGACCGCGAGTTCGACGGTGATGTGGCTCATTCGCTTGAGAATCCGGTGCATCCGAACCCACTTCGAAGCCGGACGGCCGCGGCGCAGACTCGGACCGCCGTCGACCGTGATCCTGCTGATGAAGACCCGGTCTACATCGACTCCGGGTTGTGCTTGCTCGAGGTTCGCGAGGGCCGAGCGCACCAGCTTGGCGACATCCTTGGCCGCGTACTTCGGGCTCAGGTCGAGCGAGGTGAGGGCCGGCTCGACCGCCTGCCCGCGAACCATGTCCGCTACCAGCCGCACTTTGCGCGGCGAGGAGCGATAATACTTCAATTGCGCGCGAGAATCCATGCCGCCCCCTACGCGCCCTTCTCCCGCCGGCCCGAGTGGCCGCGGAAGGTGCGGGTCGGAGCAAACTCGCCGAGCTTGTGTCCTACCATGTTTTCAGTGATGAACACCGGCACGAACTTGTGGCCGTTGTGCACCGCGATCGTCATACCCACCATGAGCGGGGTCACAGTCGAGCGCCGCGACCAGGTCTTGATGACCCTGCGGTCGCCGGCGCCGCTGACGCCCTCCACCTTCTTGGCCAGGTGTTCGTCCACGAACGGACCTTTGCGGATTGAACGCGACATGATTCCCCCTACTTCTTCTTGCGGCGCGAAACGATCAGGCGGTCTGACGCCTTGGGTTTCCGGGTCTTCGCGCCCTTGGTCGGCCAACCCCACGGGGAGACCGGATGACGACCCTTGTTCCGTCCTTCACCACCGCCGTGTGGGTGGTCGACCGGGTTCATCGCCGTGCCGCGGGTCTGCGGCCTGACCCCGAGCCACCGCGAACGCCCGGCCTTGCCGATGGACAAATTCGAGTGGTCGGTGTTGCCGACCTGACCGATCGCGGCCATGCATGACGACAGCACCATGCGCATCTCACCCGACGGCATACGCAGCGTCGTGTACTTGCCCTCTTTGGCCATGATCTGGGCCGAGGTCCCAGCCGATCGCACCATCTGCCCGCCCTTGCCGGGTTTGAGCTCGACGTTGTGGACGAGGGTACCGAGCGGGATGTTCCCGATCGGCATCGCGTTGGCCGGCCGGACATCGACCTTGGTGCCGGCCACCACTGTGTCGCCCACGTTGAGACCGACCGGCGCCAGAATGTAGCGCTTTTCCCCGTCGGCGTAGAACAACAGCGCAATATTGGCCGACCGGTTGGGGTCGTACTCGATCGTGGCAACACGCGCCGGCACATCGAACTTGTTGCGCCGGAAATCGATGATGCGATACCGCCGCTTGTGTCCGCGGCCGCGGTGGCGAGAGGTGATGTGTCCTTCGCTGTTGCGACCGGAAGAGCGCTTCTTGCCCTCGGTGAGCTTTTTCTCGGGACGGTCCGTGGTGAGCTCCTTGAAGTCGGAGCTGGTTACGAATCGTCGTCCCGGAGACGTCGGTTTGTATGACCGGATCGCCATGACTAACTCCTCAGATTCCTTCGAAGAACTCGAGCGTCTTCGAACCCGCAGCCAGCGTCACGTACGCCTTGCGGCTTGCGGGCCGGTGGCTGACCGTGCGCCCGTAGCGCATGATCGGCTTGCCCTTTCGATTAACGATGTGAACGCCCGTGACCTGGACGCTGAACAGCTCCTCGACCGCTTTCCGGACCATGATCTTGTTGGCCCGACGATCGACCTCGAAGCAGACGGTGTTCTCCCGTTCCTGCATGAAGGTAGTTTTTTCGGTGATGAGCGGCCGCAGAATGATCTCCCGCGCCTTCATGACAGCACCTCCGAAAGGGACCGCAACGCAGGCTCCGAAGCGACGATCCAGCGGTGGTTCAGCACTTCGTAGGCGTTGAGCGATCCGGCATCGATCATCTTCAGCTGCGGCAGGTTGCGGCTCGCGAGGTGGAGGTTGAGATTCTCGAGACCATCCACGAGCAACACCTTTTCACCGGCGACGCCCAACTTGTCGAGGCGCGCCACAAACTCTTTTGTCTTCGGCGCGTCGATCTCCATCGAGTTGAGGACCACCAACCGACCCTCGGCCACCCGCTGCGACAATACACCGCGGAGCGCCGCCCGCCGGGCCTTCTTGTTGACCTTCTGCACATAGGATCGCGGACGCGGACCGTGCACCGTTCCACCCGAGCGCCACAACGGCGACTGCCTCGAGCCTGCGCGGGCGCGGCCGGTGTGCTTCTGCTTCCAGGGCTTGGAGCGAGTACCCTTGACGTCCGAGCGCTCCTTGGTCTTGTGGGTGCCGCGACGGCGGCTCGCCAGGTAGGCGCGCACCACTTCCCAAACGAGGTGCTGGTTGACCTCGCGTGCAAACACGGCGTCCGGCAATTCGATCTTGCCGGTCACCTCGTTGTTCCAGTTCTTGACCTCAATATTCATGACACCACCGATCCCCTCATGAAGCCTTGACGATCCGGATGTAGCTGTTCCGGGCTCCAGGGACGCCGCCCTTGAGGAAGAGCAGATTCCGATCCGCATCGACTTTCACGACCTGGGCGTTCTTCACCGTGACATTCTTGTTGCCCAGCTGACCAGGCATCTTCTGGCCCGGGAAGACCCGCGACGGCCACGCCGACCGTCCGACCGAACCCGGAGCCCGGTGGAACATCGAGCCGTGAGTGGCACGACCACCACCGAAACCGTGGCGCTTGATCACGCCTTGGAACCCGCGGCCCTTTGAACGCCCCGCAACATGCACCTTGTCGTCGGCGGCAAAGATATCTGCGAGAACCGAATCACCAGGTTTCGATTCGTCACCCGAATCCACCGGAACTTCCGCCACGTAGCGGGTCGGCGGGATACCGGCAGCCGAAAAATGTCCGCTGATTGCCTTGGGTGCATTGCGTCGGGGCCGTTTTTCCACGAGGCCGATCTGCACCGCCTCGTAGCCGTCCGCGTCCTCCGACTTGCGTTGAACCACCACGCACGGCCCAGCTTCGACGACCGTCACCGGGATCGCCCGGCCGTCGTCATCGAAGATCTGGGTCATGCCGACCTTTTTACCGAGTATGCCGCGTATCATCGCTTCACCTCGCTCCGTAGGCCTTGATTTCTACATCGACGCCCGCGGGCAACTCGAGCTTCATCAAAGCATCAATGGTCTGCTGGGTCGGCTCGAGAATGTCGAGAAGCCGCTTGTGGGTGCGGATCTCGAACTGCTCGCGCGACTTCTTGTCCACGTGCGGTGAACGCAGAACCGTGAACCGCTGAATGTGGGTGGGCAATGGAATCGGGCCCGCGATGCGCGCACCGGTGCGCTGCGCAGTGTCCACGATCTCAGTCGCCGACTGATCCAGCAGCCGGTAGTCATACGCCTTCAGACGAATGCGGATCTTATCGCTCGCCATTTCTTACTCCAAGATGTCCGTGATGGAACCGGCGCCGACTGTTCGGCCGCCTTCGCGAATTGCGAAGCGCAAGCCCTTCTCCATCGCGATCGGCTGAATCAATTCCACTTCCAGGTTCGTGTTGTCTCCCGGAATCACCATCTCGACGCCCTCGTCCAGGTTCACCGATCCCGTGATGTCCGTTGTCCGGAAGAAAAACTGCGGCCGGTAGCCACGGAAGAACGGCGTGTGACGCCCTCCCTCTTCCTTCGTCAACACATACACCTCGGCGCGGAACTTGTGGTGCGGCGTGATCGATCCCGGCTTCGCCACCACCTGGCCGCGCTCGACATCGGTCCGCTCCGTGCCCCGCAGCAAGAGCCCGACATTGTCGCCGGCCTCGCCGCTGTCCAGGAGCTTCCGGAACATCTCTACGCCCGTTACCACTTTCTTCATCGTCGGCCGGATGCCCACGATCTCCATCTCCTCGCCGACCTTCACCTTGCCGCGCTCGATTCGGCCCGTCACAACCGTGCCCCGGCCCGAAATCGTGAACACGTCCTCGATCGGCATCAGGAATTCCTTGTCCACGTCTCGCTCCGGCTGCGGAATGTACGTGTCCATCGCCTCCAGAAGCTCCCAGATCGACTTGCACTCGTCCGAGTCCGGATCTTCGCTCTCGCCGGCCTTCAATGCCGATCCCCGAATCACCGGAATGTCGTCGCCGGGAAACTCGTACTCGCTCAGAAGCTCCCGCACCTCGAGCTCCACGAGGTCCAACAGCTCCTCGTCGTCCACCTGGTCCACTTTGTTCATGTACACGATGATGAACGGCACGCCCACCTGACGCGCCAGCAGGATGTGCTCCCGCGTCTGCGGCATCGGGCCGTCCGCTGCCGACACCACCAGCACCGCTCCGTCCATCTGCGCCGCACCCGTGATCATGTTCTTCACGTAGTCGGCGTGCCCGGGACAGTCAACGTGCGCGTAGTGGCGTGACTCCGACTGGTACTCCACGTGCGCCGTGTTGATCGTGATCCCTCGCGCCTTCTCTTCCGGCGCCTTGTCGATCGAATCAAACGGCGTGAAGTCAGCCAGACCCTTCGCTGCCAGGGTCTTCGTAATCGCCGCCGTCAATGTCGTCTTCCCGTGGTCCACGTGACCAATCGTTCCGATATTGACGTGCGGCTTTGTCCGCTCGAACTTCTCCTTGGCCATTCCTGCCTCCTTACGCCGTCATGCCCGTGGCGCGGGCGACGATTTCATCAGCCATTTGTTGTGGCACTTCGTCGTAGTGGTTGAACTGCATGGAGTATGTGGCCCGCCCCTGCGTCGCCGAACGCAGATCGGTGGCGTAGCCGAACATCTCCGACAGCGGGACATGTACCGTCGCGACCTGAAATCCGGCGCGCGACTCCATTCCAGTGACGCGGCCGCGGCGACGGTTGAGGTCGCCGATGACATCGCCGAGGTAGTCCTCAGGAGTCACCGCCTCGACTTCCATGACCGGTTCCATGATGACCGGGCGAGCATCCTTGGCTGCGCCGTTGAGGGCCATGGAGCCCGCAACCTTGAACGCCAGCTCCGAAGAATCGACCTCGTGGTACGACCCGTCGTAGAGAGCCACGCCGACGCCCGAGAGTTGGTAACCGGCGAGCACCCCGCGATCCATCGCTTCACGGATACCGATCTCGATAGAGCGAATGAATTCGCGCGGAATCACACCCCCGGTGATCTGGTCCTCGAACTCGAAATCTTTGCCGTCGGTCAGCGGCCATATGCGAATTTTGACGTGGCCATACTGCCCGCGGCCGCCGGTCTGGCGAACGAAGAGCCCCTCTCCTGAGGCCTCTCGGGTGATCGCCTCGCGATAGGCAACCTGCGGGCGTCCGACCTTCGCTCCGATCTTGAACTCGCGCGTCAGGCGGTCAACGATGATTTCGAGGTGGAGCTCGCCCATCCCCGAAATAATGGTCTGGCCCGTTTCCTCATCGACCGACACGCGAAATGTCGGGTCCTCGTGCGTCAACTTCGCCAGAGCTGCCCCAATGGTGTCTTGATCGGCCTTGGTACGGGGCTCGATCGCCACCGAGATCACGGGCTCGGGGAAATGCATCGCCTCGAGCACAATCGGGTGCTTGCGATCACAGATGGTATCGCCGGTGCCGGCATTGCGGAGGCCTACGACTGCGCAGATATCGCCGGCAAAGACCTCAGAGATCTCCTCGCGCTTGTTGGCGTGCATCTTCAAGAGCCTGCCAATGCGGTCCGATTTCCCGGTGCCGGTACTGATTACCGAGTTTCCGGTGGCGATTCCGCCGGAGTAGATTCGAATGAACGACAGCTGACCGACAAACGGATCGGTCATGATCTTGAATACCAACGCCGCGAAGGGTTCGTCGTCATCGGCGTAGCGCAGGTTGCTGCCCTTGGCGCCCTCCGGGAGGAAACCCTCGATCGGCGGAACGTCTTCCGGTGAGGGAAGGTAGTCCACCACTGCGTCGAGCAGCGGCTGCACGCCCTTGTTCTTGAACGCGGAGCCGCACAGCACCGGCACCAGAGTGCCGCCGATCGTGCCCAGGCGAAGACCCTTGAGGATCTGCTCCTCAGTCAGCGATCCGGTTCCGAGGTAGTGGTCGAGAAGATCTTCCGAAGTTTCGGCAACCGCTTCGAGCAAACGCTCGCGGTATTCCTCGACTTCGGCCTGGTAGTCCTCCGGGACCTCCTCCTCGTGGTACTCGGCACCGAGCGTTTCATCGTGGTAGTGATAGACCTTGAGGCGCACCAAATCGATGACACCAGCGAAGCCCTCTTCGCTTCCGAGCGGAATCTGCACGGGGACCGCGTTGGACTTGAGCTTTGTCCGGATCTGGTCGGTCACACCGGCGAAGTTGGCGCCGACGCGGTCCATCTTGTTGATGAACGCCACCCGGGGAACGCGGTAGCGGTCTGCCTGCCGCCACACAGTCTCCGATTGCGGCTCGACGCCGCCGACTGCGCAAAATACCGCCACCGCACCGTCGAGCACACGCAAGCTTCGCTCCACCTCGGCGGTGAAGTCCACGTGACCCGGAGTGTCGATGATGTTGACGCGGTGGTCGCGCCAGAAGCACGTTGTCGCAGCAGATGTGATGGTGATGCCCCGCTCCTGCTCCTGGGGCATCCAATCCATGGTGGCGGTTCCGTCGTGGACCTCGCCGATCTTGTAGTTGATGCCCGTGTAATAGAGCACACGCTCGGTAGTCGTCGTCTTACCGGCATCAATGTGGGCCATGATGCCGATATTCCGGACCTGAGCGAGAGGGATGACACGGGACATGTTTTCAAAGATCTCCTGCGAACTGCTGTCGTTATCTTGTTCTGACTCCGCTACCAGCGATAGTGTGCAAAGGCCTTGTTGGCCTCCGCCATGCGATGCGTATCATCGCGCCGTTTGATGGTGCCGCCACGGTTCGAAGCGGCATCCAGGAACTCGCCTGCAAATTTCTGCGTCATGGTCTTCTCGTGACGCGATTTGGCAAACCCGATCAGCCAGCGGATCGCGAGCGCCTGCTGGCGGTCCGACCGGACCTCCATCGGCACCTGATAGGTCGAGCCGCCGACGCGCCGCGATTTCACTTCGACTTGCGGTTTCGCGTTCTCGACGGCCCGTTTGAAGACCTTCACCGGATCGTCGCCGGTGCGCTCCTCGATGAGCCCAAGCGCGCCGTAGAAGATGCGTTCCGCAGTCGATTTCTTTCCCTGGATGGTGACGTTGTTGATGAACTTCGTGACGAGACGCGAGTTGTACACCGGATCCGGAAGAACTTCGCGTTTGTCGATTGTTGCGCGCCGAGGCATAGCTTGTTCCCCCCGCCCTAGTTCTTCGGCCGTTTGGCGCCGTACTTGGAGCGGCGCTGACGACGGCCCTCGACACCCTGGCTGTCCATGGTGCCGCGGATGATGTGATAGCGAACACCCGGGAGATCCTTGACGCGGCCGCCGCGGATCATGACCTGCGAGTGCTCCTGCAGGTTGTGTCCCTCACCGGGGATGTACGCGGTAACCTCGATACCGTTGGTCAGCCGCACACGCGCCACCTTGCGAAGCGCCGAGTTCGGCTTCTTCGGAGTGGTGGTGAAAACTCGAGTACACACGCCACGCCGCTGCGGACACGCCTGCAGCGCGGGGCTTTTGGTCTTCTCGGTCGTTACTTTTCGGCCCTGGCGGACCAACTGCGAGATCGTCGGCATGGTCGCTCCCTATCCGGGGGTTCGTAAATCCAAGCAGAGCATCCACTTGGGTGCTTCCTCTTTATGTGAGCCCTGGCCATGAGTCAGAGCCGCGGAAGAATACCGAAGATGCCGCGTCCTGTCAAGCGGTTCTAGGGCGTTTCCGGTACAGAAGCGCGTTTTTTCGCCACAGACCGTCCGCCCACCCGGATGCCAGATTCCAGATGCCGGATACCGGATCCGCCAGTTCACCCAGAAGATCGCCGCCGGTGATAGCGCGTTGATCGGGCAGTGCACGTGACGCTTTATGGGGTCACGCGAGATCACGGAGTTCCAGGCCCATGAGACGGCACGAAAAAACGGCCGCCCCGAAGGGCGGCCGTGTTGAGTTGATTGGAGCGCGATCTAACTTTCCTTCTCGGCCACCGGCTGGTCGCCCTTGGCTTCGATGAGTGCCGTCGCGGCCTCGGTCATTTCACGATAGAGGTTATCGGGCTCCTCGCGCGGCTCCATCTCCTCTTCGGGAACCGCATCAATGATCGTGCGGCGGTATCGCGGAGAACCGGTGCCCGCCGGGATCAGCCGGCCGACGATAACGTTCTCCTTGAGCCCGTGGAGATTGTCCACCTTGCCGGAGACCGCGGCTTCGGTCAGCACCCGAGTGGTCTCCTGGAACGAAGCCGCCGAGATGAAGCTCTCGGTCGCCAGCGAAGCCTTGGTGATACCGAGCAACAACGAAGTCGCTGTCGCGGGCTCGCCGCCGGCCTCGATCACGCGATCGTTCTCGCGCTCGAAGAGATAGCGCGGGATCTGCTGCTCGAGGAGGAAATCGGTGTCGCCGGGATCGACAACCTTCACGAAGCGCATCATCTGGCGGACGATGACCTCGATGTGCTTGTCATTGATGGTCACACCCTGCGAGCGATAGACCTCCTGGATCTTGTCCACCAGGTGCCGCTGCATCTCCTTCTCGCCGAGGATCGACAGGATGTCGTGCGGGTTGACCGCGCCCTCGGTCAGGGGATCGCCGGCCTGGATGAACTCGCTCTCCTGCACCGACACGTGCGCGTAGCGCGGGATCGAGTACTCGCGGTGCTCGTCACCCTCACCTTCGACCACGATTCGGCGCTGGCCGCGAACCGGCTCGGTGATGCGGATGTGGCCGTCGATCTCGGAGACCACCGCCGGGTCCTTCGGCTTGCGGGCCTCGAAGAGTTCGACCACTCGCGGCAGACCGCCGGTGATGTCCTTGGTCTTGGACATCTCTCGCGGGATCTTGGCAAGAACATCACCAGATTCCAGATCATCGCCAACCCCAACCGTGAGATGGGAACCGATCGGTAGCTGATAGCGCCTGATTTCCTTGTTCTTGCCACGCCCCTTGCCGACCACCTCGAGGGTCGGAATACGTTTTCCGGAACCCAGCGGTTCGATCACGATCTTGTGGGCGTGACCGGTGAGTTTGTCGATCTCTTCGCGGACGTTTTCGCCCTCGACGATATCGTGGAACTTCACCTTGCCCGAAATCGCGGTCAGAATCGACGAGGTGAAAGCGTCCCACTCGACCAAAGGCGTTCCAGGATCCACATCCTGGCCGTCCACGACCAGCAGATGCGATCCGTAAGCCACGGAGTATCGTTCTTTTTCACGCTTCCGTTCGTCGAGAATCACCAGCTTCCCGGTTCGCGAAATGGCGACAGTCTCGCCGTCCTTGTTCGTCACCGCCGCGACATTGAGGAATTTGATCTTCCCGGAGTGGTTGGCGACGTGCCGCGAAGACTCGGTGCCACGGGTCGCGGTGCCACCGTAATGGAAGGTCCGCATGGTGAGCTGGGTTCCAGGTTCACCAATCGACTGCGCCGCGATGATGCCGACCGCCTCTCCGATCTCCACCATCCGGCCGCTCGCCAGCATGCGCCCGTAACACAACTGGCAGACCCCGCGTTCGGTTTCACAGGTCAGCGCACTGCGAATTCTGACTCGCTCGATTCCAGCTTCCTGGATCTGGTTGGCAAGCTCTTCCGTGACCTCGGTATTGACGGGACAGATCCGGGTGTCTTCGATGGGATCGTAGATGTCCTCCGCCGCCACGCGGCCGACCACACGGTCGCGCAGTTGCTCGAGGATCTCGCCACCCTCGGTGATCGCCGACACCTCGATGCCGTTCTCGGTGCCGCAGTCGTGCTCGACGACAATCACATCCTGCGACACGTCGACAAGCCGCCTCGTCAGATAGCCCGAGTCTGCAGTCTTGAGCGCGGTATCGGCCAGACCTTTGCGCGCGCCGTGAGTCGAGATGAAGTACTGCAACACCGAGAGCCCCTCGCGGAAGTTCGCGGTAATTGGCGTCTCCATGATCTCACCCGACGGTTTGGCCATCAGGCCCCGCATGCCGGCGAGCTGACGAACCTGCTCGCGGGAACCACGGGCGCCGGAATCGGCCATCATGAAGATCGGGTTGAACTCACCGGATTCCTGGTTCAACGACGACATTTCAACAAACATCTCCTTGGCCACGTCCTCGGTGACACGGTGCCAGATGTCGATGATTTTGTTGTGCCGCTCACCAGCCGTGATCAGGCCCTTTCGCCTCTGGGTCTCGACCTGATCGACATCACCGTAGGCCTGGTCGAGCTTCTCCTGCTTGCTTTCCGGAATCACCATGTCGTCGCTCGACAGCGAGAGACCGGACCGGGTCGCAAACTCGAAACCGGTCTCCTTGAGATCGTCGAGCAGCGCCACGGTCGGCTCGTGGCCCATCTTCATGAACGAAAAGGCTACGAGATTCTGCAGGCCCTTCTTGCGCAGCTGGCCGTTGATGAAAGGCATCTCCTCCGGAAGCTGCAGGTTGAAGAGGACGCGACCGACGGTGGTCTCGAGCAGCATGTTCTCGACCTCGATCGTGTCGGCGTGGAGCAGGTCCTGGCTGCCACCTTGCGCAACCAGGTCAATCAGGGTGCCGGAGAACCGCAGCTGGATCGGCGCCTGGGTTCCGACCACGCCGGCGTTGTACGCCAGGAAAACATCTTCCGGCGAAGCAAAGGTCTTGCCGCCGCCCTTGGCCATGTAGTTTTCGGTCGTCAGGTAATAGATCCCGATGACCATGTCCTGAGACGGCACCGCCAGTGGGCGCCCGCTTGCGGGCGACAAAATGTTGCGCGCCGACATCATGAGAATGTGGGCCTCGAGCTGCGCCTTGGGCGACAGGGGCACATGAACCGCCATCTGGTCGCCGTCAAAGTCTGCGTTGTAAGCCGCACACACGAGCGGGTGGATCTTGATCGCCTTGCCCTCGACCAGCACCGGCTCGAAGGCCTGGATGCCGAGACGGTGGAGGGTCGGCGCACGGTTCAGAAGCACCGGGTGCTCTTTGATCACTGTTTCCAGCGCATCCCACACATCCGGGGTCTGCAGCTCGACCAGCTCCTTGGCCATCTTGATGGTCGTCGCCAACTCACGTTTTTCGAGCTCCTGATACACAAATGGCTTGAAGAGCTCGAGGGCCATTTTCTTCGGCAGGCCGCACTGGTGCAGCTTGAGTTCCGGACCGACCACGATCACCGAACGACCGGAGTAGTCGACCCGCTTACCGAGCAGGTTCTGACGGAACCGGCCCTGTTTGCCTTTGAGGTTGTCCGACAGGGATTTCAGAGGTCGATTGTTGGAACCCTTGATGACGCGGCCGCGGCGCCCATTGTCGAACAAGGCGTCGACCGCTTCCTGGAGCATCCGTTTTTCGTTGCGGACGATGACCTCGGGGGCGCGCAGGTCGAGCAGCTTCTTGAGCCGATTGTTGCGGTTGATCACGCGCCGGTAGAGATCGTTGAGATCGGAGGTCGCGAACCGTCCACCATCCAACGGCACCAGAGGCCGCAACTCCGGCGGCAACACCGGAATCACTTCGAGGATCATCCACTCGGGACGGTTGCCGGAGCGCCGCAGGGCCTCGACCAACTTGAGTCTCTTGGCGGCCTTCTGGCGGCGCATGATGGAGGTCTCGGTGCGCATGATCATGCGCAACTCGGCCGCCATTTCATCGAGATCCAAGCGCTCGAGGTGGGCACGAACAGCTTCGGCACCCATCATCGCGACAAAGGCCTCACCAAATTCTTCCTTGGCCTGGCGGTACTCTTCCTCGCTCAGAACCTGCTGGTCCTCGAGCGTCGTATCGCCGGGATCGACGACCACATAGGCTTCGAAATACAGCACTCTCTCGAGCTCGCGCATGGTCATGTCGAGGAGCAGGCCGATCCGCGACGGCAGGCCTTTGAAGAACCAGACGTGGGAAACCGGCGCCGCCAACTCGATGTGACCCATGCGTTCACGCCGGACCTTGGATTTGGTGACCTCGACGCCGCACTTGTCGCAGACCACACCGCGGTACTTCATGCGTTTGTACTTGCCGCACAAACACTCCCAGTCGGTGACCGGGCCGAAGATCTTGGCGCAGAACAGCCCATCCCGCTCGGGTTTGAAGGTCCGGTAGTTGATGGTCTCGGGTTTGATGACCTCACCGTGCGACCACGACCGGATCTTCTCTGGGCTTGCAAGACCCAGGCGGATGGCATTGAAATCATTGAGGGGCTTCGGCTTCTCGAAGAAGCTACGGACCTCGCTCAGGCTCGAACGCTCCATACTCATCCCCCCTACTCGTCATCCTGCTGCAGCAACTCGACATCGAGTCCGAGTGCCTGCAGCTCACGCACCAACACGTTGAAAGACTCCGGCAATCCCGGTTCTTCGGGTACCTGCCCCTTGACGATGGCCTCGTAGACCTTTGCGCGCCCTTCGACGTCGTCCGACTTGACGGTCAGAAGTTCCTGAAGGGTGTGCGCCGCTCCGAAAGCCTCGAGCGCCCACACCTCCATCTCACCGAGACGCTGGCCGCCGAACTGGGCTTTACCACCGAGCGGCTGCTGGGTGATCAGCGAATACGGACCGATGGAGCGGGCGTGGATCTTGTCATCGACCAGATGGCTGAGCTTGAGCATGTAGATATAGCCCACGGTGACCCGCTGCTCGAAGGCCTCGCCGGTGATGCCGTCGTAGAGGAGGCTCTTGCCGTCTTCGGGCAAGCCGGCCTTCTCCAGCATCTCGCGGATTTCGTCCTCGTTCGCACCCTCGAAAACCGGGGTGGCAAAAGTCATTCCGAGCTCGTGGCCGGCCCACCCAAGGTGGGTTTCGAGGATCTGACCGACGTTCATACGCGACGGCACGCCGAGTGGGTTGAGAATGATCTCCACCGGGCTTCCATCGGGCAGGAACGGCATGTCTTCCTCGGCCAGGGCCTGGGAGATCACGCCCTTGTTGCCGTGACGCCCCGCCATTTTGTCGCCGACCTGGAGCTTACGCTTCATGGCGATGAAGACCTTGACCTGCTTGATGACGCCCGGAGGCAGGTCGTCACCCTGGCGAAGGAGCTCGATTCGCTCCTGGTTGATCTGGTCGAGGACCTCGACCTGGGACTCGGCCTGGCGGCTGAGGAGCCGCACCTTGTCGAGCAGCGCAGCTTTTTTCAGCGGCAACGACTTGACCTGGTTGATGCTGAGGCGGCTCAGGGCTTCAGCGGTGAGCTTCTTGCCCTTGGGTGTCAGCACCTCCCCACCCTTGCGAACGGCCACGTCTTCGGTCACGGCCTGACCGGTCAGAAGTCGCTCGATTTTAGAGTCCCGGACCTCGAGGATGATTCGCTTCTCGTCCTCGGAGTTGGTTCGAATGCGCTCGATCTCGTCGTTTTCAATCCCGAGCTGACGGGAGTCCTTGTCGACGCCCTTGCGCGCGAAGATCTGCACACCGACGACGACACCCTCGATGCCCGGCGGGCAGCGCAGCGACGCGTCGCGGACATCACCGGCCTTTTCGCCGAAGATCGCCCGAAGGAGCTTTTCTTCAGGTGTCAACTGGGTCTCGCCCTTGGGCGTGACCTTGCCGACAAGGATCGAACCCTGGCGGACCTGAGCACCGATGTGGATGATGCCCGCCTCGTCGAGGTGAGCCAGTGCCGATTCGGACACATTCGGGATGTCGCGAGTGATTTCTTCGGGGCCCAGCTTGGTGTCGCGAGCCGAAGTTTCGAACTCTTCGATATGGATCGAGGTGTACTTGTCGTCCTTGACGAGTTGCTGCGATACGACGATCGCGTCCTCGAAGTTGTAGCCGCGCCACGGCATGAAAGCCACCAGCACGTTGTGACCGAGGGCCAGCTCACCGTCTTCGGTATTCGGGCCGTCGGCAAGCACCTGGCCTTTGACGACGCGCTGTCCCTCCTCGACCAGCGGCTTCTGGTTGATGGAAGTGTTCTGGTTCGAACGCCGGAACTTGGTGAGCTGGTAGATGTCCGCGCCGAACTCGCCTTCGCTCTCTTCCTCGTCTTCGACTCGGACGATGATGCGCTGACAGTCAACCTTGTCGACAATACCGGCGCGCCGGCAGACCACCACTGCGCCCGAATCCTCGGCCACAACCGACTCCATGCCGGTTCCGACCACAGGGGCTTCGGGCCGCACCAGCGGCACCGCCTGACGCTGCATGTTCGAACCCATGAGGGCGCGGTTGGCGTCGTCGTGCTCGAGGAACGGAATCAGAGAAGCCGCGACCGACACCACCTGGCGAGGCGACACGTCGATGAAATCGATTTCACCACGGTCGAGGACCAGGAACTCGCCACCGGAACGGGCGATCACCTTCTCATTGACCAGATTTCCCTTGCCGTCGACCTGTGCGTTTGCCTGCGCGATATTGAGGTTCTCTTCCTCCCACGCAGCAAGGTAGAAGGCATAGGGCTCGCCCCATGCCGGAACCTTCTTGGTCTTCGATCGTTTGACGGAGGCGTTTGCCTTTTCAAAGTCTGTCTTGAGGACGATCTGTCCGAGCTCGAATGCGGTATCGCCCACCTGGGTGATCCGCACGTGATCAAGGACCTTGCCCTTCTCGACCTTTTTGTAGGGCGATTCAATATAGCCCATGGGGTTGAGGCGTGCATAACACGACAACGACGAGATCAACCCGATGTTCGGACCCTCAGGGGTCTCAATGGGGCAGATTCTCCCGTAGTGCGTCGAGTGCACGTCGCGAACTTCGAAACCGGCCCGCTCACGAGACAAACCGCCCGGGCCGAGGGCCGACAGACGCCGCTTGTGAGTGACCTCGGAAAGCGGGTTGGTCTGATCCATGAACTGCGACAGCTGCGAGGAACCGAAGAACTCGTCCACCGAAGCCATCACCGGCTTCGAATTGACGAGGTCGCGCGGCATGGCGGAGTCGATGTCGGGATGAATCGACATCTTCTCCTTGATCGCGCGCTCCATCCGAACCAGGCCGATGCGGAACTGGTTCTCCATCAACTCGCCGACGGTACGGACCCGGCGGTTGGCCAATGAGTCGATGTCGTCGACTCGGCCGAGATCGCGGTGGAGGCGCAACAGATAGCCGACGAGGTGCATGAAGTCATCCACGTCGAGGGTGCGCTGGTCGGGGCTCTTGCCGAGACCGAGCTTGGCATTGAACTTGAAGCGCCCGACTTTGGAGAGGTCGTACTTCCGTTCATCGAAGAACAGACCGTTGAACAGGGTTGTCGCGGACTCCTCGGTCGGCGGATCGCCGGGACGCTGGCGGCGGTAGATCTCCATGCGAGCGCCCATCTGGGAGTCAGCGGTGTCCTTCTCCAGGGTCTGGTGGAGGATTTCGCCCACCGGATCCCAGTCGGGGAATGCCAGACTGATGACGTCGATCTCAGCTTCCTCGGCCTGCGCCAGAACCTCGTCGGTGACCCTCGAGTTGGCCGCGACGATGACCTCCCCGGTTTCCTGGTCCACGAGGTCATCGACGACGATCGCACCCACCAGTTCTTCTCGGGCGACCGCAACCTTTGCCGGTTTTTCGACTGTCGCCTTATCAAGGCGCTTCTGCGTCGCGGTGTCGAGCGACAGGCCGGCGAACAGCGTCGGCTCAGCCACCTTGCGGAATCGCAGGGCTTTCTGGCGCTCGTTCTCGATGTCGAGGATTCTTGCATCCAACAACAGCGTCGCCGAGGTTTTCTTCTTCCCGAGTCGCACATCGAAGACCGTGTGGAAACCGCGGAGGATCTGGCTGTTGGTTTCCAGCTCCGGGCTCAGACCGCGCAGGAAGACGGTTCCCGGCAGGCGGCGCTTGCGATCGATCCGCACCCACAGAATCTGCTTGTTGTCGTACTCGAACTCGATCCAGGAACCCCGATAAGGGACCACCTTGGCCAGGTAGTCGTTGGGACCTTCCAGGGTGAAGAAAACGCCCGGGGAGCGGTGCAGCTGCGAAACGATCACCCGTTCGGTGCCGTTGATGATGAATGTGCCGGTGTCGGTCATCAGAGGCAGCTCACCGAAATAGAGCTCTTCCTCCTTGACATCCCGCACCTGCCGGGTGCCGTCCTCTTCCACATCGAAGGTCACGAGGCGGAAGGTCAATCGCACCGGCACCGCATAGGTCATCCCACGCTCCCGGCACTCCTCAGCAGAGAAGGGAAGGCGGAGACCCACCGAAGTGCCGCAGACGCTGCACACCTCGATCCGGTTCTTATTCGCCTTGCCGCACTCGGGGCAGACCACCGAGTCTTCGTGGGGATCACCGGCGCGGAATGTCGCGCCGCAATGCTCGCAATTCAGGCGTAGATGATGCAGCCCTTCGAGTCGTCCGCAACGACAGGTCCAGTTTCCGATTTCGTAGCGGACAAACTGCAGCTCGCAGGTCTCGCGGAAATCGGTGAACGGAAATATCGATGACAGCACCGACTGGAGACCGCCGTACAGGCGCTCTTCGGGCAACAGATTCATCTGCAGGAACTCCTCGTAAGAAGTCCTCTGAACCTGGATCATGTTCGGCAACGGTATTGTGGACAGGTGCTTGGAGAAGCTCAGCCGCCCAATGGGGCTCGTGGTCATGGACGCTCCCTCCCGACCAATTCACCCGGCGTTTTCACCGGGCATGGCGACACGGGGAGACGGTCTCTCCCCGCATCATCAGATAATGCTCTCAACTGCCAGGGACCAGTGATCGCGTTGTGCGTTACTTGATCTCCATCTGGGCGCCGGCCTCTTCGAACTTCTTCTTGACCTCTTCGGCCTCTTCCTTGTTCACGCCCTCTTTGACCTTGACGGGAGCGCTCTCGACCAACTCCTTGGCCTCTTTCAGACCGAGCGAGGTCACCTCGCGGACGACCTTGATGACGTTGATCTTCTTGTCACCAATCGAGTTCAGGACGCACGTCGAACTCGGTCTGCTCTTCAGCAGCTTCGCCGCCGGCGGCACCGGGCATCGCACCGGCCATCATCACCGGAGCTGCAGCAGCCGCTGAGACGCCGAATTCATCCTCGATAGCCTTCACGAGCTCGTTGAGCTCGAGAACGGTCATCCCCTTGATATCGTCCATCATCTTTTCTATCTGGGCCATTTTTAGATCCTCCTTAGGATTCTTTGGTTTCTTGCGGTTCTTCGGATTCCTGAGCTTCTTGCGGCTGGTCTTCGCTCGCCGGCGCTTCAGCTTCGGCTGCCGGTTCTTCTGCCTCTTCGACTGCCTCAGCCTCCTGGGCCTTCTCCGGCTCCGGAGACCCCTCAGGTTCCGCGGACACTTCGGCTTCCTGGGCTTGTTCTGTTTCTCCGCCCTTTTCTGCAATCTGGCCGAGCGTGGTTGCGAGCCCCTGGAGCGGTGCGTTGAGGGCAACCGCCAGGCGACGTATCGGTGACTGCAACAACTGCGCCAGCTTGGTCAACAATTCTTCGCGCGAAGGCATTTCGGCGAGCTGCTCGGCCTCGGCCGCCTCCAGGATCTGACCCTCGAGGTATGCGCGCTCGAAGCTCAGCTCGGGGTGGTTCTTGATGAAGGTCTTGAGCACCTTGGCCAGGGCCACACCATCACCTTCGGTGAAGGCGAGGACCTTCGGTCCAGTCAGAAACGGAGTGATCCCCTCCATCTCGGTGCCCTCAACCGCCAGACGTACCACCGTGTTCTTGACCACCTTGTACGTAGCATCCGTCTTCCGGACTTCGGAGCGAAGGCTGTTCACGTCGTTGACCTTGAGGCCCCTGTTTTCGAGGAGGAACAGCGTTCCGACTTCGCTCAACCTGTCGCGAAGTTCCAGAGACTGCTCGTGTTTCTGCGTTTTGGTGAGCATGATCCCTCCCCCTACTTCATCTCGAGGCTGACCAGATCGACCTGGACGCCCGGCCCCATCGTCGAGCACAGATGGACGGTGTGGACGTAGCGCCCTTTGGCGGTCGCCGGTTTCGCCTTCTGCACGGCATCGATGAGGCTGCGAGCGTTCTCGACGAGATTCTCGTGAGAAAAGCTCACCTTGCCGACCGGTGCGTGGACGATCGCGGTCTTGTCGACGCGGAACTCCACCTTACCGGCCTTGATGTCGGCCACAGCAGGGCCGACGTCAGCCGCTACCGTGCCCGACTTGGGGTTCGGCATCAGACCGCGCGGACCGAGAACGCGACCCACTTTGGACAGGCCGCGCATCATATCCGGCGTCGCGACGATCGCATCGACCTCGAGCCAACCGCCCTGAATCTTCTCAACCGCCTCGTCACCGCTCATGACGAAGTCTGCGCCGGCCGCTTCGGCTTCTTTTTGCGCCGGACCCTCGCAGACCACCAACACGGTCAGACTCTTACCGGTACCGTGCGGCAGGACAACGGTGCCACGGACCATCTGGTCGGCGTGGCGGGGGTTGACACCGAGGCGCATCGCGATTTCGACGGTTTCGTCGAACGACGCAAAGGCGGATTCCTTGACCAGCCCCAGAGCCTCTTCGAGAGGATAGGGTCGACGCTCCATCTTGGAGGCCGACTCACGATATTTCTTAGACCTGCGGGCCATCGGCCACCTCCTGCTCCTCGACCTCGATCGCGCCGGACGTCAGACCGACCTCGATCCCCATGGAACGGGCCGTGCCGAGGATGATGTTGACCGCGGCATCGAGTGACTCCGCATTGAGGTCGACCATCTTGGTCTTGGCGATATCTTCCACCTGGGCGATGGTGACCGTGCCGACTTTGACACGATTCGGCTCACCCGAGCCCTTGTCCAGGCCGGCGGCTTTCCTCAGCAGGAATGATGCCGGCGGAGTCTTGGTGATAAACGTGTATGTACGATCCGCATAGACCGTGATCACGACGGGAATGATGATTCCCTGCTCCTTCTGCGTGCGGGCGTTGAACGCCTTGCAGAAATCCATGATGTTCAGTCCGTGCTGACCAAGCGCCGGGCCGACGGGGGGTGCCGGTGTGGCTTGCCCGCCGGACAACTGGAGCTTGATTTCTCCTATTACTTTCTTGGCCATCGCTACTCCTAAGTGAGTTTCTGCACTTGGCGAAACTCCATCTCGACTGGGGTCTCACGACCAAAGATCGTGACCATCACCTTCAGGGTCGATCGGTCGAGGTTGACCTCCTCGACAACGCCGTTGAACGACGCGAACGGCCCATCGGTGATTCGAATGCTCTCGCCCTTTTCGTACATTTCGGTCGGCCGCGGTTTCTCCTGAGTCGCCACCGACTGATGGAGGATCTGGTTGACCTCCTCCTCGGTGAGCGGCGTCGGCTTCTTGCCGGCGCCGACGAATCCGGTGACCTTCGGCGTATTGCGAACCAGGTGCCAGGCGTCGTCGGTCATCTCCATCTCGACCAATACATAGCCAGGGAAGAACTTCCGACGCACCTCGCGCTTTTTGCCGTTCTTCACCTCGACCACGGTCTCGGTGGGAACCTGAACCTCGCCAAAAAACTCCTCCATGCCCAACGCTTCAACGCGTTGTTCGAGGGTCTTTTGAACGCGATCCTCAAATCCCGAATAGGTGTGGATGATGTACCACTGCTTTGCCATGAAGGCACCCTTCTACGAAAAGACCTTGAAGACGTCGAAAAGTTGGTTTCTCAAAAGCAAGAAGACGAGGTCACAAAGGTACAGGTAAACGCCGAAAATGAACGAGGCGATCACCACCACCGTTGTGGTGTTGATGACCTCCGACTTGCTCGGCCAAGTCACCTTCTTGGTCTCGACAACGACTTCGGAGAGAAATATTTTTAGACGTGTCCACCACTGCATGCCGTCGACTCCAGTCGAACGAATATGGCAGGCCAGGAGGGACTCGAACCCCCAACAACCGGTTTTGGAGACCGGGACTCTACCAATTGAGCTACTGGCCTGCGCGAAAAAACTCATGCACTTCACCCGCGACACCGCCATGAAGGCCCGCCGGGGGACAAAGTGCGCCCAACCGCGCATATTCGTTCCCTACTCCAAAATGTCCGTGATGGAACCGGCGCCGACTGTTCGGCCGCCTTCGCGAATTGCGAAGCGCAAGCCCTTCTCCATCGCGATCGGCTGAATCAATTCCACTTCCAGGTTCGTGTTGTCTCCCGGAATCACCATCTCGACGCCCTCGTCCAGGTTCACCGATCCCGTGATGTCCGTTGTCCGGAAGAAAAACTGCGGCCGGTAGCCACGGAAGAACGGCGTGTGACGCCCTCCCTCTTCCTTCGTCAACACATACACCTCGGCGCGGAACTTGTGGTGCGGCGTGATCGATCCCGGCTTCGCCACCACCTGGCCGCGCTCGACATCGGTCCGCTCCGTGCCCCGCAGCAAGAGCCCGACATTGTCGCCGGCCTCGCCGCTGTCCAGGAGCTTCCGGAACATCTCTACGCCCGTTACCACTTTCTTCATCGTCGGCCGGATGCCCACGATCTCCATCTCCTCGCCGACCTTCACCTTGCCGCGCTCGATTCGGCCCGTCACAACCGTGCCCCGGCCCGAAATCGTGAACACGTCCTCGATCGGCATCAGGAATTCCTTGTCCACGTCACGCTCCGGCTGCGGAATGTACGTGTCCATCGCCTCCAGAAGCTCCCAGATCGACTTGCACTCGTCCGAGTCCGGATCTTCGCTCTCGCCGGCCTTCAATGCCGATCCCCGAATCACCGGAATGTCGTCGCCGGGAAACTCGTACTCGCTCAGAAGTTCCCGCACCTCGAGCTCCACGAGGTCCAACAGCTCCTCGTCGTCCACCTGGTCCACTTTGTTCATGTACACGATGATGAACGGCACGCCCACCTGACGCGCCAGCAGGATGTGCTCCCGCGTCTGCGGCATCGGCCCGTCCGCTGCCGACACCACCAGCACCGCTCCGTCCATCTGCGCCGCACCCGTGATCATGTTCTTCACGTAGTCGGCGTGCCCGGGACAGTCAACGTGCGCGTAGTGGCGTGACTCCGACTGGTACTCCACGTGCGCCGTGTTGATCGTGATCCCTCGCGCCTTCTCTTCCGGCGCCTTGTCGATCGAATCAAACGGCGTGAAGTCAGCCAGACCCTTCGCTGCCAGGGTCTTCGTAATCGCCGCCGTCAATGTCGTCTTCCCGTGGTCCACGTGACCAATCGTTCCGATATTGACGTGCGGCTTTGTCCGCTCGAACTTCTCCTTGGCCATATATTGCCTCCCTCTCTGGTTTCGGGCGTCGTGGGCTCGCGAGGTGACGAACCCGCCCGGTTTTCGATCTTTAAATCTGGAGCCCACGACCAGACTTGAACTGGTGACCCCGTCCTTACCAAGGACGTGCTCTACCACTGAGCTACGTGGGCACCCTCCATGCTTTCTTGGAGCGGGAGACGGGACTCGAACCCGCGACCAACGGCTTGGAAGGCCGAGACTCTACCACTGAGTTACTCCCGCGTCTCGCGCTCTTGGGATCATTGATGGTGCAGGCGGATGGGTTCGAACCACCGTAGGCAATATGCCGGCAGATTTACAGTCTGCTGCCTTTAACCACTCGGCCACGCCTGCCTCCTGAACTCGAATACTTCTCCATTGGAGCTGGCGATGGGAATCGAACCCGCAACCTGCTGATTACAAATCAGCTGCTCTACCATTGAGCTACGCCAGCAGCTTCTTGATTCCCGAATCTCGCTGAATTAGAAAGAACACACCTCCGCCTATAGGCAGTGGGAAAGGGACGATAGCACAGGATTGCCCTCTGCGCAAGCGTTTTACGGCCAATTCGGCCCGGCCGCCCACCCGGATGCCGGATGCCGGATGCCGGACGGCGAATCCGAATTGCCACTCGAAGACGTGGATCAGCCGATTTCAGAATGAACGTCTCAACCGTATCTTAACGCTCAACGTTTCACACGATCTATTAGCACAGTTCCCAGAGAAGAATTCCGGCTGATACGGACAGGTTGAGCGACTCGACGCCTTCCGCCATCGGGATCGCGACGAATTCGTCGATCTGGGACCTCGTTTTGGCTCGTAGCCCCTTGTTTTCGGCGCCGACGCACAGAACCCACCTGTTGGTAGGACTCACATCGTGGAGCGACGTCCCCTCCGCATCTGCGCCAAATATCCAGAACCCGGCATTCCGAAGTCTGGTAACGGCATCGGCGGCGACCTTTGCTCGAGCGATCGGGACTCGGCCGAGAAGCCCGGCGGCGGCCTTGGAGACCGCCCCACCCAGCGGAGGCGCCGACGGCCCTGCAATGACAATTCCGTCAATCGCCAGTGCGGCTGCCGTGCGTAGGACAGCGCCAAGGTTGTGCGGGTCTGAGATGTCATCCAGCACGACGACCCGAGCCGGGACATCCGGGCCCGTACAGAAATCGTCCAGATCGACAAAACCGACCGGCGAAGATCTCACTGCACACCCAT
Organism: Candidatus Sulfomarinibacteraceae bacterium; assembly: GCA_963769215.1. Classification (GTDB taxonomy): domain Bacteria; phylum Acidobacteriota; class Thermoanaerobaculia; order Thermoanaerobaculales; family Sulfomarinibacteraceae; genus Sulfomarinibacter. The sequence goes on from CAVYKX010000018.1 coordinate 260,175, forward strand.
TGTGTGCGACACCGCCTGAGACATCATCGAGTCGTTGGCGGGAAACGAGATCGTATCGGACACCTCGACGGCGGGCCGTCGCGGTGACCTGCCCCATCCTCTCGTCGTGTCGCCCACGCTGGATCCACAGAGCGTCCACCGGACGGCCGCTCTCGAGAACTCCCAAAACCGCGTGATATCCAACAGTCCACACGTCTTCAGTCATCGCAGGGCCTTCGTTCCATCAGGACCACCGACATGGCGGCGAGGCCTTCTCTTCGTCCCGTGAATCCGAGACCCTCAGTGGTCGTTGCCTTGACCGACACGAGCGAAGGGTCGACATCCAGGATGCGCGCCAGCGAAGAGCGGAGATTTTGCCGATGCGGCGCGATCTGCGGCTGCTCACCAACCAGGGTGAGATCGCAGTTGACAACCCGGAAACCGTCGCCGGCAGCCATCGCAAGGACCTGCTTGACGAGATCCCCGGAGTCGGCGTCCCGCCAGCGCTCATCCGACGGCGGAAAATGTTCTCCAAGGTCACCGCGGGCCACCGCGCCGAGAATTGCATCGGCAACAGAATGCAGCGCCACGTCACCATCGGAGTGCCCCTCCAGACCCATTTCATCAGGGATCGTCAACCCACAGAGCTTGAGATCGCCGCGCCCACAAAAGCGGTGGACATCGAAGCCCTGGCCGATTCGGAAATCCGTCATGAACCGGATCTCAACAGGGCCTGCAAGAGCCGCAGATCCGCCCCGGTCGTCAGTTTTGGATTCGGGTGCCCTGAAACCACACTCCGCACCTTCATGCCCGCGAGCTCGAGCAGTGCAGATTCGTCGGTCCACTCGTGCGCTGGGTCCACTCTTTTCCAGGCCTCCACTAAAGAGGCGACGCGAAAGACCTGCGGCGTCTGGGCGAGACGGAGATCGTCGCGCGACACGGTGCCGATTACCGATCCGTCCTGCGCCGTGCGTTTGACTGTATCTGGAACAGGTGTCGACAGGATGGCTCCATCGGCATCGCCGAGCGCCAGCAACACCCCCCGAACGTCGTCCGGATGAACGAGGGGGCGCGCGGCATCGTGGACGATGACAGTCTCCGCGCCACCCTCAGCGGCCTTTTCGACACCCATCCGGACCGAATCTTGGCGACGAGGCCCACCTGCCACGAAGAGTGCGCCGGCATACTCGGACGACAGCTGGTCGCGCCAATACTCGAGACGTTCTGCAGGAACCACCACGACGACGGATGCTTCCGGCAAAGCTCGTGTGAGTGACGCAAGCGCGGCTGCAAAAACCGTCCGGTCGCCGAGCCGTTCTTCGAGCTTGTCGCCCCCGAAACGCGTCCCCCAGCCGCTACCGACGCAAACGAGGGCGAGTTTTGAGTTTTGGCTTTTGGGTTTCGAGTTCTCTGGACTCAGAGAATCCGGAGAACTGGGGGCGTCGGACCTGGTGGGCGGGCGTGAACTCATAACTCAGAACTTAAAACTCAAAACTCTGAGCGGTCAGACCTCGAGGATCTCCTCTTCCTTCTTTTTGAGGATCGAGTTGATCTTGTCGATATAGGAGTCCGTCAGCTTCTGCACCTGGTCCTGGCCGTCGTGCATCTGATCTTCGGAAATCTCCTTGTTCTTCTCGAGCTTTTTGATCTGGTCGTTGCCGTCGCGCCGGATCTGGCGGATCTCGTTGCGCGAACTCTCAGCAACCTCGTGCGCGACCTTAACCAGTTCCTTGCGGCGCTCCTCTGTGAGCGCGGGGATGTTGAGGCGCACGACCTTGCCGTCATTATTCGGCGTGAGACCGAGATTGGATCGGAGAATCGCCTTTTCCACCTCGGCCAAAACCTTGGGTTCCCACGGCGCGATCATGATGGTCGAGGGATCGGGAACCGACAGCGCAGCCACCTGGTTGAGTGGCGTCTGAGCACCGTAATAGTCGATCGTGATCCCGTCGACAGCCGCCAGGGACGCGCGACCGGTGCGCAGTTTCGAGAGCTCTCCCCTGAAAGCCTCGACCCCACCGATCATCCGCTTTTCGGTTTCTATCAAAACGTCGTTCATATCCCCTCCCCAGGGCCAACCCACGACCCCACGTCGTCGCCGAGGACGACCTGCTTCATGATACCCGGTTTGTGAATATTGAAGATCTGAATCGGGATCTCGCTTTCCATACAGAGCGAAATCGCCGCGGCATCCATCACCCGCAGCCCGCGTTGGAGAACCTCCCGGTAGGTGAGCCTCGGAATCAGCTCGGCCGCGTCGTCGGTCATGGGATCGGCGGTGTAGACGCCGTCGACCTTCGTCGCCTTCATCACGACCTCGGCGTCGATCTCATTGGCCCGCAACGCCGCCGCCGAATCGGTAGTGAAGAAGGGATTGCCGGTGCCGCCCGCAAACAGAACGACCCTGCCCTTTTCAAGATGCCGGATGGCCCGTCTCCTGATGAATGGCTCGGCGAACTCCTTCATCTCGATCGCTGTTTGCACGCGGGTCGGAACGTCGAGTTGTTCGATGGCCGACGAAAGAGCGAGAGCGTTGATCACGGTCGCCAACATGCCCATGGAATCGCCGGTGATCCGATCGATTCCCTGCTCGTGCGCCGACACGCCGCGGATGATGTTCCCTCCACCGACGACAACCGCAATCTGGGTGCCGAGGCCGGCAACCCCGGCGACCTCACTCGCGATAGTTCGGACCACCGCGGGCTCGATGCCGAACGGCTGAGTCCCCATGAGGGCCTCACCCGAAAGCTTGAGCATCACACGGCGGTAGCGCGGAGTCGTTGGCACCACAGGCTATCCGTTGCTGCTTTCGCCGAGTTTGTAGCGAACCATCCTGGTGATCGTAGCATCGTCACCGGCAACTTCTTTGAGGTACGCACCAACCGACTTGCTCGGGTCCTTGGCGAAGGGCTGCTCGAGCAAGACCTCCTGGACGAAGAACTTCTCCATCTTGCCGTTGACGATCTTCTTGGCGATCTCCTCTGGCTTGCCCTGCTCCATGGCCTGCCTGAGTGCGATCTCTTTTTCGGTCTCGAGCAGATCTTCGGTCACCTCGCCGCGGCTGACAAAGCGCGGCTCAGATGCCGCGACGTGCAGCGCCACGTCGTGCAGGGCTTCCTGAGTCACACCGCCAGAGCCTTCGACAATCACGCCGATCTTGCCACCCATGTGGACGTACGAACCCAGCGAATTGCCGTCTGCGGCCTCGACCAGCTCGCACCGGTTGAGCACGATATTCTCACCGATCACCGCGATCTTGAGCGAAACCGACTCTTCGACGGTGTGCTCGGGATCGCCCGAAAACGGCTGCGTCTTCAGCTCTTCGATCGACTTCGCTCCGTTGGCCAGGACCTGGTCGGCCAACGCGTCGCCGAAGCTGCGGAACTCGTCGAGCTTGGAGACCGGTTCGGTCTCACAGTTGAGCTCCACGATCGCCATCTTCTGGTCGTCACCGACGATCTTCACCATGCCGTCGTTCGCGGCCCGCCCGGCCTTTTTCGCTGCTGCGGCGAGGCCCTTGGTGCGCAGATACTTGATCGCCTCATCCATGTCCCCACCGGTCTCGGTGAGGGCCTTCTTGCAGTCCATCATCCCGGCGCCGGTTTTGTCCCTGAGTTCCTTGACTGCCTGTGCTGTGATTGCCATGTTGTCCTCTCTCGTATGGTCTTTCTAAAATTCGGGGCCAGGCGCGCGATGCTCCTGGCCCCGTTATTCATCATCGCGAATGCGATTCACTTCTTGGCCGGGGCCACCTCTTCTTCTTCTGTTTCCGCATCCGCTTTTTCGGCGGCGGCTTCTACTTCAGCTTCGGCGGCTTTCTCGGCAGGAGCCTCTTCGGCCGGAACTTCCGGCTCTGCTGCAGGAGCACTCTCGGCCTCAGCCGCCTCCTCGGGCGCAGCGGCCTCAGGTTCCGGAGCTGTTTCGGCTTCGGCTTCCGCGACTTCCTCGACAACGGCTTCGACTGCTTCCGCCTCGATCACCGCTTCTCCAGCAACAACAGCCTCAACCTCGGCTGTCACAGCCTCGGCCGCCGCCTCTTCGGCCGCTTCCTTCTCCT